>CAWAJB010000019.1:0-511132 GCA_963782185.1 uncultured Actinomycetes bacterium | reverse complement strand
GTCGTGCCCTCGGCTCTGACCGGGCTGCCAACGACGCGAGGCCCGCTGGATAACTGCGCGCCTACCCGCCGTTATCTCAAGTGGCCTTGACGGGCGTTGGGCTGGGTGCAGGAAGTGCGCCCGAATTGCCGATCTGGCGGGGCTCTGCTCTGACAGCGATGCCCTGTCCGGCGATCTGCCGGTAGCGGTCGGCATCCCGCTTACCTCCGCTGAAGCCGGTCGCCAGCCCGCCCATTTGGCCAGCTGGTCGTCCCCCGGCCGTGGCTTGCCTGGGCTTGGTCATCGCCGGGGCTCTCTGCGCGGCCGGCCCGGCCTGGCGAGTGACCATTGCCGTCTCCGGCGGGACATTCGGCCCGTCCACGGCCCGGCGCGGCAGGCCGAGACTCAAGATTGACCGCGCGCGCCGTCCCTCCGCGGGAGAACCAGATGAACCTCACCATCCGACTCGCCGCCGCAGCCGCCGCCGGGGTGCTGGCTGCTGGCTGCGGCACGGCGCCCGGGCCGCCGCCGGCCTCACACCCGGCCCCGCCCCAGACCTCCACCCCGGCATCGGCGCCCGCGACGACGGCCGCACCGAGCCCGGCTCCAACGCCGGTGCCGTCCGGCTACCAGCCGCTGTTCCCGTTCGGGAACCTGGCTGACGCACAGGCATGGCAGGCCAGCTACGCCTCGGGCGGGCACCAGCCCTGGCACCTCAACGCGGACCAGACCGCGCTCGCCTTCACGCAGGGATACCTCGGCTTCAGCCAGATCAGCAAGGTGGCAGCACACACGATCAGCGGCGGCGACGCCCGCGTGACCGTGGGGCTCACGCTGCCGAACGGCCAGGTGAACCACGCCGCAACCATCCACCTCGTGAAGTTCGGCCCGGGCAAGTACGCGCCGTGGGAGGTGGTCGGCACCGACGACACCACCCTCACCCTCGACATCCCGGCTTATGGCGGCACGGCCACCTCGCCGGTGCGGATCGGGGGAAAGATCACCGGCGTGGACGAGAGCCTGCGGGCCGAGGTCCACCAACTCGGCTCGAGCAGCCCGGTGGGCAGCTACTGCTGCCAGCCGGCCGGCGGCCAGGCCACCCCCTGGTCACTCACTGTTCCATTCCACGCCGCATCCGGCCAGGTGATCACCATCGTGGTACACACCGGCGGCCACGTCGCGGCGGTGGAGCGGTTCGCGGTCACCGGCGCCCGGGCCAGCTAAGGCCGACCGCTCAGCGTCGGCCCCGCGTGCATCCCGGCGCCGCAGGCAAGCTCTCACCCTCAAAGCCCGGTGGTGCCCACCGTCGTTACAGACGGTAGCTGGAGGGCAGGGCGGGGATGCTCGCCGAGCCGCCTTGAGCAACTCCCGGTCTGCCGGAGCGTCGTCAGGTCCGCGCCGAACATGCGAGCTGTGCGCTAACCGGGAGTCTGGGGGATGAGGCGAGCCCGCGCCTCGCCGCATGTAGGCGTGGCAGGAGCGAGCGGCGTCCCCGGCCCCCGCGCGGGGACGCCGCTCTTGCTCATCCGATCGGTTTCGTGGTCCAGTTCGCCGGGTTGGCGCCGAGCAGCCGCAGGTGGTCCCTGAACAGGCTGGCCACGTTGATAGGGGGGTGTGCGCCGTGCTGGCCGATGTATAGCGCCAGGCCGTCGGCGTTGCCGGCGCACAGGTCCTGGCTGGTGAGGGTGTCCCGGCCGGTGACACTGCGGAGCACCCGGTGGGTCACGACCACCCGGTAGCCGTTGATGATCTCGGAGGCCGACTTTCCGCACGAGTTGTTGCGCGGGGTGGACGGGTCGATGAGGACGTAGGGAAGGTTGGTCTGGTATTCCAGGCCGCCGTCGGCGCCAAGGTCGGGGGTACCCGTGCCCAGCGCAAACCGGCTCGCCCGCAGCACCCCGCCGTCCGGCAGGTAGTACACGCTGCTCACCGTCCATCGGCTTGGCAGGCGGGTCAGCTGGGCCGGGAACACCAGCGGCGGCGTGGCCGCACCGTAGTGGACATGGCCGGCTATCTTGACCGCCTCACGTTTGACCGCCTCGCGTTTGGCCGCGTTGCTGAGTTTCGGGCTGATATACGAAGTTGGGAGGAGCAGCCCCGCCCAGCCGCCGCGGGCGTATTGCCAGACCAGATACGGGCCGGCCCAGAATGCGCGGTGGCCCCGCACGGCCGGCGCGCGGGCGGTGATCCGTGCGGTGAGGCCCTCCAAGGCCTGGGTAGAGCATTTCAGTTCCCCGGCCGAGGAACTGAGGTGGCACTGGCCGGCCGCGTAGACCTCGAGGTTCCACGTGGACGGGGAATCTATGTTGCGCCCCGCGGTCAGGTACGTCAGTTCCGGGCGCGCGCCGCCTGCCAGCAGCCGGTTACCCGCGGGCAGCCAGCCGAACGACAGGTAGGGAACCAGCGGGTTGAACTGGCGCGGCGCCGCCGGCCCGCCGGCGGGCTGGCCGGAACCGAGCCGGACCGGCCCTACCCCCATGGCAAGGATCCCGACCGCGACCGCGGCCAGCACCGAGGTGCCGGCCACGCAGGCCCGGCGCCAGCGCAGGCGGGCCCGGCCCCGGCGGCGGGCGAGCTGGATATCCACCTGTGAAGGGGCCGGCTCGCCGTCGGCTATCTCCGTAAACAGCGCACGGATCTGGGACTCAATCATGGCCGCGCCCTCCTGGGTAGATCTGGTGCTCCGCCGCCGCGGCGGGCTGGCCGCCCGAACCGGCGGCAGGCGCAGGCCCGAGCGCGCGGCGTACCGCGGCCAGGGCCTTGGCCGTCTGGCTCTTCACCGTCCCCGGGGAGCAGCCGAGGATCTCCGCGGCCTGGTCCACGTTCAGGTCGCAGTAAAAGCGCAACACCAGCGTGGCGCGCTGCCGGGCCGGCAGCGCCGCGACCGCCGCCCGCAGGTCAAGCACGGCATCGTGGTTGACCTCAGCAGCCGGCGAGTCGGCCACCCGGCCGCCCAGGCTCACCCGCCTCACCCAGACCGAGCGCCGCTCATGGATGAGCTCACGGACCAGCACGGCCCTGGCATAGGCGTCGGGGTGGGTGGCGGCCCGGACCCGGACCCAGTTCACATACAGCGTGGTCAGCGTGGCCTGCACCAGGTCATCGGCGCGCTGCCAGTCACCGCACAGCACCGCAGCCAACTCCCGCAGCGACGGCAGCCTGGCCGCGGCGTACTCGGTGTATTCGGCGTCCCGGCTGCGGCTCACCGCCGACCGCCATGCCTCATCACATGCTTCACACCTACTAGAGGCGCGCGGCGTTCCGTTCGGTTGCCCCCCCGGCAAGATTGATCCCCCGCCCAACGCCCCCGGCCCCGGCGAAGGCGCATGCAGATCAACCTGCTCTGCGCCGCTCTCCTCAATTCAGAAGGTAGAAGCCTGAACGCCCTATCGGCAGGGAGGCGGCTTCGGCAGGACGGGACACTGGAAATGTGACCTTCTATGCGAGGGCGGTCAATGGCGCTGTTGGCGACGGCACGTCCCGCCGCGGCACAGTGGCGATGCACCTCGGGGCCGCGGATACCAGGCGTGGCCGGCCCGTGACAGCCAGCCGCCGTGATCAACGTCACGGTGCGCGCCTGCCGTGCTGGCGGAGGATGGGAGCATGATCCTCGACAGCTGCGACATCCCGATAGTGCTGGCCCCGCTGGCGGGCGGGCCGTCGACGCCGGAGCTGGCCGCCGCGGTGAGCAACGCGGGCGGGCTGGGCTTCCTCGCCTCCGGCTACCTGTCCGCCGCCGAGCTGGCGGCCCGGTCCCGCCGGACGGGCGAGCTCACCAGCCGGCCGGTCGGCGTGAACCTGTTCGCCCCGGGTCCGGCCGGGGACCCGGCCCGGGTGCGCCAGTTCGCGGCGGAGATCGAGGCCGACGTGTCCGGCGCCGGGGCGCGGCTAGGGGAGGCGCGGCACGACGATGACGACTGGGACGCCAAGATCGGGTACCTGATGAGCGCCCCGGCGGCCGTGGTGTCGTTCACGTTCGGGATCCCGGGCGCGGACGTCATCGCCGGGCTGCGCGCCAGGGGAACCGAAGTCTGGGTGACGGTCACCAGCCTGGACGAGGCCCGCCGCGCGGCCGCGGCAGGCGCGGACCTGCTGGTCGTCCAGGGGTACGAGGCGGGCGGGCACCGGGGCGGGACGAGCGACGCCCCCGAAGAGGCGGCCGGGCTCATCGCGCTGCTGCAACTCGTCACCGCGCGCGTGGCCACGCCCGTCGTGGCCGCCGGCGGCATCGCGACCGGCAGGGCGGTCGCCGCGGTGCTGTGCCTGGGCGCCCGGGGCGCCGCCCTCGGGACGGCGTTCCTCGACTGCCCGGAGGCGGCGACCGCGCCGGTGCACCGCTCGGCGCTGCACGATGACGCCCCGACGAGGCTCACCCGGGCGTTCAGCGGCCGGACCGCCCGCGGGATCGAGAACGGCTTCCTGCGCGCCCACTCGGAATCGGCCCCGGCGGCCTACCCTGAGGTGCACCACCTCACCTCGCCGATGCGGAAGGCAGCCCGCCAGGCCGGCCTTGCCGACTTCGTGAACCTGTGGGCCGGGCAGGCCTACCCGCTGACGGCCGCCGCCCCCGCCGCCGACCTCGTCCGCGACCTCTGGGAGCAGGCGCAGGCGGCCCTCGGCCAGGTCTCCACCCACTTCCCCTCGCTGTAGCCTTACGGCGGGCGTGGTGCACGATTAGGGTCGGGGCGTGCTTGCCTGGCGGGTTGTCTTGCTGGTGTTTACCGCTCGGCGGCGCGGTCGGAGACCAGTCCGGCGACGGCCAGGTAGGTCTCGTCGAAGTCCTCGCGTCGTCCGAGGTAGCGCTGGAGGACCCGCCATTGCTTGTGCTCGGCGTTGGCGTGCTCCACGCAGATCCGTTCCGATGACTGCTGGTGACGCTCCGCGTCCCAGGCGGCGGTTTCCTCAGGTGCCGCGCCCTTCTTCGGCTTCAGCGGCGGGGCCTGGACCTGGCCGGGAAATTCTTTCGCCAGCCCCCGGTACCTCGCATCGACCTTGCCTTTTACCTGGGGGTACTGCCTGAAGAGGCCGGCGATTCCCTCGGTCCGCACGGCGGTCTGGTCGTGCATGCGGCCGGGCCGGAACGCCCCCGCCCACAGGGTGCGTCCCTTCTCGTCGGTGACGACGGCGGCCTTCTTCGTGTTCATCTTCTTCTTCCCCGAGACGAAGGCGCGGCGGCCGGGCCTGCCCGCCCGCGGGCGGCGGACCTGGACTTCCGTGCCGTCCAGCCGCAGTTCCACGCCCTCGGAAGCGGCGTAGGCGAACACGTCGGCCAGCGTCTTCAGCCGCAGCCCGGGCTTGCCCGGCACCGCGAACCCGCGGGCGGCCAGCAGCGGCCGGATCTCCCCGACGGCGCGGGTGATGGTGGAGCGGTCCACGCCGTAGAACACCGCCAGCGCGGCGTGCGGCAGCTGGAACCGCATGATGACCAAGGTGGTGATCACCCGGTCCGCGAACGGCAGCTCATGGCCGGGACCTGCGCCTTCGGCGCGCAGCCGGCCACGGCCGCGGCGGTCCCGCAGTCGCGAGTCCTGCTGCGCCAGCCACGGCTGGGCGAGCTCTTCGATCAGCTTGCCGAGCTTCCGGCGGGGCAGGCCGGTGCAGATACGATGCGACAAGGCCGCGCGGGCCCATCCTGACGACACATCAAGATCGTTCCGCGCGGCCGCTCACGTTCGCGGGACCGACACGCCGCAACGACCCGCTACGTCCCAGAAGTCCTATCGCGCACCAAGTCGTTAGGGCTCGCAGAGGATTAACACGCTGATTTCAATTCCGGTCGGGGCATGATGCCCTGGCGTGCGGCGTACGCGGAAATGTCGGCCAGTGTGTAGAGGCGGGCTGCTGGCTGTCCGGCGGCGAGCCCGCGCCGGGCCAGTAGCGGCCGGGTCTGTTGGACTGCCCGGCTGATGGTGGTCCGGTTCACCCCGAGCAGCTGAGCCAGCAGGGGGTATGGAAGGGCGAGGTGCTGGTGGAGGAGGGTGGCCAGGACCCGGTCGGCGATCGTCAGCCTGGGCGGGGGCCCGGCTCCGGGTGCCCGTTGCCGGTCGCTGCCCCGCCGCTGGTGCAGGTCCTGCTCCCGCTGTTCGCTCCATGGGCCTGCCAGCGCGGCGACCAGGTCGTCCAGCTCTTTGCCGGGCAGCCCGGTCAGCGCGGGGTGGGCCAGCGTGGTGCGGTCCCATCCGCTGGGGGCTTGCGGCCCCGGTTCCGCGGGCCCGCGGGCCTGGCCGGCGTGCGGGTGCAGGGTGTAGTTCCAGTCGTGATGGAAGTGGTGGCGGGTGATCGGCAGGGCGGCCATCTGCTGGTCGCTGACCTTGACGCCGGTCGGGTATAAGCCGGTGTCCAGCTCAGCTTGCACGGTGAGGCCGGTGCGGGTGGTGGTCGCGGCGATCGTCTGGACGATGACTTCGTGGCTGGTCAGCGGCCTGCCCCGCCAGTTCATCGAGATCGCGGAGAAGAGCCGGTGCTCGATTTTGTTCCATTTGCTGGTGCCGGGCGGGAAGTGGCACACCGTGATGTCCAGTTCGGTCTGGGCGGCTAGTGCCGCGAGCCCGGCCTTCCAGGCGCGGGTGCGGTATCCGTTGGATCCGCCGGCATCGGCGGTGATCAGCAGGCGGGTGGCGCCGGGGTAGCCGGGCTTGCCGACTGCCTGCCACCAGCGGCGGACCGACTCGACCGCGAACGCCGCGGTGTCCCCGTCGGTGCCCACGTTCACCCAGCCGGCATTGGCCGCCACGTCGTAGATCCCGTACGGGACGGCCTTACCTGTTTCCTTGTCAGGGAAGTCATGGTCGCGCACCCGGACCGGACGGCCCCCGGGCTCCCACTCCGCTCCGCTATTCGCGAAGTTGCCGACCTTCTCCTTCTTCTTCGTGTTGACGCTGATCACCGGCTGCCCGGCGGCGAGGTGCCCGGCCACCTGGCCGCCGATATAGCGGAACTGGGCATCGCGGTCCGGGCTCTGCTTTCCCTCGATGGTCTTGGCGTTGCCCTGCAGGCTGAAGCCCTCCTCCCGCAGCACGTCCGCGACGCTGTCCGCCGATATCCGGTGCCCCTGCCCGGTGAGCTCGGCGGCCAGCTTGCGGGTTGACTTCGTCGTCCACCGCAGCGGCGACATCGGATCACCCCGCATATCCGGCTCGACCAGGGCCAGCAGCGCCGGCCGCAGCCCCGGGTCCACCTCGGCCACCCGCTTGCGGCCCCCGCCTGGCCGGCGGGCCCGGCCCAGCGGCTCCTCGCCGGAGTCCAGCTCGGCCGCGCCAAGCGCCACCGTCGCCTCGCGGACCCCGGCGGCCCGGGCCACCAGGCGGATCCCGCCATGACCCAGCACCCGGGCCTCGGCTCCCATCAGCAGACGGCGCTGCCGCTCGTCCAGGTGCGGGAACAGCACCGTGAACTTCGCCGCCAGCGATTCCTCGAACCCCTCCGCAACTCGCATACCACAACAATGACAGCCAGACCGCGAAGCTACGGGTTAATCCTCTGCGAGCCCTTAGAGCTAAGCCGGCCAGGAACACCAGGGACACGCCCCGCATCCCGACGCCGCTTTTGTTCCATGTCTCGCCCGGGGCGGCTCTGTGGGCGACATGTCTACGACGCAGAGGGCCTGGTCAGGCAGGGAGTTTTGCGGGAGGGGTTAAGATAACCGCCGTTCGGTGCGGTAATGGGGCGCCGACCGCCTGCGGAGCGGGCTGTGCATAACGGAGTGTTCTGCCGTCGGCAGCCGATTGGCCAGTCCAGGCCTGGCAGGAGTGCCGGATCTGTCTGCTGGCAGGGTCGTTTTCCTCGGTTTTCACGGGGTTTCTGTGTTTGCTGTCTCGGTGACGTCCGGGTGTCCGTGTGCTTGTCAGCCATCGGTGTGCGCCTGCCGACGCTGCAGGAATCTCCTGGTCAGGTTCGCGATCAGGTCGGGCTGTTCGTCGAGAGCGAAGTGGCCGGCGTCGATGACATGCACCTGGGCGTCTGGCACGTCCCTGCGGTATGCCTCGGCCTCCTGGACCTGGAACGAGGGGTCGTAGCGGCCCCATACGACCTGCAGGGGTGGCTGGTGTTTGCGGAGCCAGTCCTGCCAGGCGGGGTAGCTCGCGACGTTGGTGCGGTAGTCGTAGAACAGGTCGGTCTGGATGTCCTGCTGGCCGGGCCTGCTGAGGAAGGCGAGCTCGTCGGTCCACAGGTCCGGGTCGTAGTTCTCGGTGTTCGGGCTGGTTCCGACGTGGCGCTGCCGCGTCGCGGCGTAGGAGAAGAAGTTCTCCCGCAGCGCGGCCTCGTGGGTCTGGCGGTCAGCCCAGAACTCTCGCCGGGTCTTCCACAGCGGGCCCAGACCGTCCTCGTGGGCGACGGCGTTGTGGACGATGAGCGCGTCGAGCCGCTCGGGATGCGCGATCGCGAGCCGGAATCCCAGCGGGCCGCCGTAGTCCTGCATGACCAGGGTGTACCTGGCCAGCCCGAGAGCCTGGGTGAAATGGCCGACGACCGCGGCCAGGTGGTCGAAGGTGTACGCGAACTCCGTGTGGCTGGGTGCGTCGCTGTGCCCGAACCCGGGATAGTCCGGCGCGACGAGGCGGAACCGGCCGGCGAGCCGGTCCAGCAGCGGCTGCCACATGCGGGACGAGGAGGGGAATCCGTGCAGGAGCAAGATCGTGGGCGCATCCTGCGGGTCGGCCTCGCGATAGAAGACAGACAAGCCGTTGACGTCAACGGTGCGGTACGCCGTGCGATCCATGGTTATCTCCGTTCACATCAAAAGCCTGTAACTATGCCGGTTGCCGAGACCAGCCACGGGTCAAGGAGCCCGCCCTGACCAGGCCCCGCCCTCAGGCGGGTTCTGCCAGCGTCGGCATAGTTGCAGGGTCGGCAGGCCGACGATGATCAGGTCGTGGCGCAGCAGGGCTTCGATGGTCTTGCCGACGCTATTGTCGGCGACTGCCCGAAGGAGGGTCTCGACCAGGCCTGCGGCGGTGAAGCAGCGGACCTTGTGCCCGGCCTGGCAGGCGGCGACGCTGAGCGCGCGGCGCCGGCCATCGCCGTTTTCATGGCGCCGAAGGAGACGGCAACCACGGCGACCAGTCCCCCTCTGGGTTGGTGGTTTGTCCCACTTCGATCAGATGACCGTCGGGATCGCGGATGTAGCAGCGCTTCTCGTACTGGTGCTGTTTCGGCGGGGTCAGGAATTGAGCACCGCGGGCGCTCCATTCGGCGTACACGGCGTGGATGTCTTTGACCCGGATGTTGAGGAAGCTGCTGACCCGGTCGGGATCGCGGGGCGTCTCCAGGGTGACCGTCGGCTTGTCGTCGGTCGGGCCTCCGCCGGCATTGATGATGATCCAGCTGTTGGATAGCGCGACATAGGTCAGCCCGCCGGGGCCGGAGAAGGCCACCCTGCCGCCGAGTACTTCGGTGTAGAAGCGCCGAGAGCGCTCGACATCGTCCGAGACGATGAAGTGGGCCAGCACAATTCCCTCTGCGGGCGGTGTGGGCTCGGCCATCTGCCACCTCCACTGGTGGGTCTCACACCCCGCTTACGACAGGGTATGCAGGCGATGTTGCGATCATCGGGGACTCAGCGCCAGTGGTAGCGTGCCCATCCAAGTGGCACGTCATTCACCGGCGTCACACCCCGGGCACAAGTGCGGGCCGCCGCCGCAAGTCACCGAGCACCAGCACCGGCCGGGCGTCGCTCGGCCATGATCACGTTGTGCAGCGCCTTCAGGCCGGCGACGTGGACCCCAAGAGAGATGACATGAATGCGGGACCTCCTCAGCTCAGCGCACGCTAGGTGCGTCAGCAATTTCAGGAGCGTGAGGAGGTCCCTGTAATGGCCATCGTAGGAGGGTTTGACATCCACCGTTGACAGGTCACCTTCGACTATCTGGACACCGTGTCCGGGCAGGTGCGGCGGGGCCGGATCGATCCGGCGTGCCGTATGGAGCTGCGGACATGGCTGGGGCGGTTCGCCGGGCGGGAGGATGTTACGTTCGCGGTGGAGGGCTGTACCGGGTGGCGGTTCGTGGTGGAGGAGCTGCAGCGGGCGGGGATCACTGCGCTGCTGGCCGAGCCGGCCGAGACCGCACACCAGCGGGGCCCGAAGAAGCGGGCGGAAACTGACAAGACCGATGCCCGGCATTTGCGGATGCTGGTGGCGGAGGGCCGGGTGCCGGTGTCGTGGATCCCGCCGGAGCAGGTGTGCGAGCTGCGGGTGCTGCTGCAGCTGTACCGGGACCTGCGTGAGGAGCGCACCGCGTGGGCGCAGCGGATCCACGCCACGCTGTTCCACCAGGGCGTGCCCAGCCTGGCCGGGCGGCTCTCAGACCCGCACGCGCGCACCCTGCTGGAACGCGGTGAAGACATCGGCTTGTCCCCGGCCGGCGCGCAGGCTGTCGCGGCGGCGCTGCGGCGGATGGATGACCTGGAGGCTGCGCTGGCGCCGGTGCACGCGCAGATCGCCGCGTTCGCCCGCCGCCAGCCCGCCTGCAAGACCCTGGCCGCGGAACTGTACGGGGTCGGGCCGCTGGTCGCGGCGATCGTGTGGGCGTTCCTGGGCGATGCCCGCCGGTTCTCCTCCTCCGCCCAGGCCGTGCGGCACACTGGCCTGGACATCACCGTGTACTCCTCCGATGACAAGCGCACCCCCGGCCACCTCTCGCACCAGGGCCCGCCGATCCTGCGCTGGGCGCTATTCGAGGCCGGACACCAGGGATCACGCACCACCTCCCCTGACCACCTGTATTACGCAGACGTGGCCGCGCGGATTGACGCTAACCGGGCCGCGCTCTCGGTCGCCCGCAAGCTCACCCGCCGCTCGCACCACATCCTGCGCCGCCTCGGCGACCAGGCCTACGCCCCCGTGCCAGCTGGACGGTGAGGCGCATGCGGATGGACGCGGCAGCCCTCACGCAACCGATGCACCGTGGCCACCCCCCGTGGCCGGCGCCCTCCAGCCCCCCTGCCGCCGCACCGTGCTATCCACGGCCGGACGGCCTCGAGAGACAGGCGCGGCCACACACCAGCGGGACCACCCCATCGATCATCATGTCGCCGGGACCAGGCAGCACCGGTCCCGCGGACCGAGGTAAGGCTGGGCGCCCGCGCCACCCGCGCACGCTGATCCCCGAGCTCATCCCGGAGGAACCCATGACCTGACCCAGGCGCCCTCAACCCGTGCCGGCCGCCCAGTGTGCGCCGGCCGCCGCCAGCGTCAAGACCACGCCCCTGCGGGGTGGCCTCCGGCCAGTCTTGACTCCAGCGGCTCACCCGGCCGGAATCTGGCAGCTAGCGGACGGGATGAGGGGAACTGCAAGCGTTGAACTGACGGAATCGCAACAGGTAAGGGGGGAACGGCCGGCTGACGTCGCGCAGCGAGACGAGCGGGGAGGTGGCCCGGATGGCATGGCCTGCTGTAGCCATTCACCCGCTTCGGGACCTAGCTGTAGCTAGGCCGTTGACCGGTGTGTGCCGTGCCCATGTTTGCTTCGCCCGTCGTCAGCGCCCGTCGTCAGCTGCGGGCTCCAACGGCGCGCATCGCTCGCTGGAGCCTTTGGCGCACGCCGTGGCGCGGCCATGCCAGACATTCCGCATGAGGCTGTAGCTCAGCTGGCGGAGTGCCTGGCTGTCCCGAAGGTCGCCGTGTTCGACTCCTGCCGGAGGCGGTGAGCTCTCGGCCAGGATCAGCGTGACCTCCCTGGCTCGGCGCAAGTGCCTACCATTGCCCGTCTTCCGGAGTCAGCTGGCTGAATGCCCTGCCAACGTCCGAGCCCAGGTAGAAGGCGCCGTTCCCGTCCGAAGCTTCATGGCGGGGCGACCGGGCCGCGAGCTGCCCGAAGATGGCACGGCGATTGAGGCTTGCTGGCGAGGCGGAAGTGTGGGCAGAGCACCGGCGGGCACGCCTACCGGCAGGCACGCATGTGCCTCCAGGTACAGCCACGTCCTTACAGCAAACAGACATGTGCACGGTCTGCGTCGCACCCGCGGCATTAGTCGCACCCGCGGCATTAAAGGAGAGGCGGTCATCCCGTGCGTTCCGACATCGTCCCCGGTGGGACCTTCCCCGATTATTCGCTGCCCGACCAGACCGGCACGGTCCGCGCGCTGAGCGAGATCCAGGGCCGGGACCCGTTGATCCTGACGCTCGCGCGCGGCAACTACTGCCCGAAAGAGCACCGGCAGCACCTGGAGCTGGCCGGGCACTACCCGGAGATCGCGGTAGCTTATACCCAGGTCGCCACGATCGCCACCGACGACCATCACACGCTGCAGGAGTTCCGCGCCTCGGTCGGCGCCCAGTGGCCTTTCCTGTCCGACCCCGGCCGGACCGTCCAGCAGGATCTGGGCATCGCGGAGTACACCGACCCCGAGCACAACCCGATGATCCCGCACACGCTGGTGCTCAAGCCAGGGCTGGTCATCCACAGTGTCTACAACGGTTACTGGTTCTGGGGCCGCCCGTCGTTCTACGACCTGTGGCGCGACCTGCGCACCGCAATGGCCGAGATCCGGCCGGACTGGGATCTGAGCACGCCCGGGGCTGCGCCAGGCCTGGGACGCCGGCGACTACTCGAAGTTTCACGGCTGGGACCGGCGGTCCCCCGGGTCAATGCCGACCTCGTATGTCGGGCCGGGCAAGGGGTGAGCGCGATGCGCACACCGGTGTGCGAGTTGCTTGGGATCGAACAGCCGATCGTCCAGGCACCCATGGTCTGACATTCCCCAGGCGGCTGCGGCGGTCTCGAACGCCGACGCGCTGGGCATGGTGACGCTTACCTGGTCTGCTGACATCGGGGCTGTCGTCCGGGAGACGGCGGCGCTGACCGCGCGGCCGTTCGGCGGCAACTTCGTTCTCACCTCAGATCATCACCATCACCTTGATCAGGCCCTCGAGGCCGGCTTGCGGGTCGTCTCGTTTTTCTTGGGTGATCCCGGCGGCTACGTCGAGGCCGTGCACGACGCCGGGGGCATTGTCATGCACACGGTCGGCAGTGCCGAGGAGGCACGGCGGGCAGTCGCGTCTGGCGTGGATGTGATCGTCGCGCAGGGCTGGGAGGCCGGCGGGCACGTGGGGAGTACCGTCGCGACGCTGCCGCTGGTGCCCGCCGTGGTGGACGCGGTAGCGCCGGTACCGGTGATCGCGGCCGGCGGCATCAGTGACGCTCGCGGAGTCGCCGCGGTGTTCGCCCTCGGCGCGCAGGCCGCGTGGGTAGGCACGCGGTTCCTGCTGGCCGAGGAGATGCCGATCCACGAGGACTACCGGCGCCGGCTGATAGCCGCGGCCGAGACCGATCCGCAGTGGTATCCCAACCTGTACGACGTCGGGTGGCCCGACTCTCCCCACCGCGCCCTCCGCAACTCAACGGCCAAGGCGTGGGAAGCCGCGGGCTGCCCCCCAGACGACCAGCGGCCCGGAATAGGCGACGTGATCGCGCATCTTGCCTCCGGCGAGGCAATCGTTCGTTACGAGGGAGCGCCGCCGATGGCCGGGACGACCGGTGACATCGAGGCGCTCTCGATGTGGGCCGGACAGGGCGTCGCACTAGTGACGCAGCGACAATCAGCAGCGGACATCGTCGCCGAGCTCACCTCCCGCTGCAGGCCTGATGCCGCGCCCGGAGGACCTTCCCGACTGAGCCTCCGTCGCCCGTGAGCGGACACATGAGTACCACATGAGAACGGAGAAGCCAGTGAGCGAGACCGGGCAGAAGGTGGCCATCGTGACCGGCGGCTCGCAGGGGATCGGCGCCGGCCTGGTCGAGGGATACCGGCAGCGGCGCTGGGCGGTCGTGGCGAATGCTCTGCACATCAAGCCGTCGAGCGACCCGGGGGTCCTCACGGTCGAGGGCGACATCTCCGAGCAGGCCACCGCCGACCAGATCATCAGCCAGGCAATCGACCGCTTCGGGCGGGTCGACACCCTGGTCAACAACGCAGGCGTCTTCGTCTCCAAGCCATTCACCGACTACACCGCCGACGACTACGCGCTGGTCACCGGCGTCAACCTGGCCGGGTTCTTCTGGCTGACCCAGCGCGCCATCGGCCAGATGCTCAAGCGCGGCAGCGGCCATGTCGTCAACATCAGCGCCAGCATCGCGGACCGCGCCGACTCCGTGGAGCCAACCGCGCTGACCGCGCTGACCAAGGGCGGCCTGGCCGCGGTCACCAGGTCGCTGGCCGTCGAGTACGCCTCCCGCGGCATCCGCGTCAACGCCGTCGCGCCCGGGATCATCCAGACCCCCATGCACCCAGCCGATCCTACACCCCCGAGGCGCTGGCGGGGAAACTGCCGCCGCTCGGCCGCGCGGGCCAGGTCAGCGACATCGTGGAAGGCATCCTGTACCTCGAGTCAGCGCCGTACGTCACCGGAGAGGTCCTGCACATCGACGGCGGCCGACTCTGAGCCGCCCGACGCCAGCCGAATTGGCGCTGCCCATGGCGGGCTACTGCGGCTGTGTGTCGCGCGGCGGGGTGCCGTTCCCGATTACATGCCCCCAGGCCAATGTCGGACCGGGGCCGGAGCAGCAGATGAGCACCTGGCCGTCGGACGGGACCTCCAGCGGGTCCGGGGAGCACGAGACCGCCTGACCTCGGCTAGCAGGACCCGGTTTGGCTATCTGACCCGACTCGCCGTGGGCAAGGCTCTGAGCCTGACCTGGCCTCCCTGTCCGCCATATCGCAGACCAGGGTAAGGCCAGGGATGCCCTATGGGCTTGGCGATCCCGGCACGGCGGGCCACCCGGCGCACGACCCGGGCAGCGCTGTGCCGGTCCAGCCGCCGCCCATCGGCAGCGAGGAAAGAACAGGAGCCGCATCCCGCTGGCCCAGCCTAGCCGGGCGGCCAGCTGGCCGTCGCTGCGCAGCGACCGAGCTCGTAACCTCCGCCGTGCAGGAACAGCAGCACCCGGCCGGTGTCCGTTCCCGGGGCGGCAAGCCAGTGGGCGGGCACCCCGCCCGCGGTCACCTCACTTACCAGCACGTCGTCAGGCACCGGATGAACGCGGCCGGCGGGGGCGAAGGCGGCGCGGCGCTCTTCCAGAGTGGGCGGGGCCTGGCTGGCACTGGCCTTCTGCCGGTCCCTGAAGGCGTCGATCAGGTCCTGCATGGCCTGGCTCGGCATGTCGGCATCTCCTTTGGCCTGGGCTGCCCGTCTGATTTGGCGGGGATGGCGCTTCGGCGACCGGGCCAGCCCGTACGGGCCGATGTGGGCCATCCGTTCGCGGATACGCCGCCTGCCTGGCCTCCACGACCAGTTCCCACTCCTTGCGGAGCCTCTGATGCGCCGCCTCGCACCCAGGGGCGACCGGCAACGCCGGGAGGCTTGCGCCGTCTCATACCGGAGGCACCGGCGGCTCAAGTGAGATCGGCGGCGGCTGCGGCTGCGGCTCCTCGAACGCTGCCTCGGCCGCTGACATGCCGCCGTAGTCGGTCGCAAAGTTGGCGTAGACCGAGTAGATAAGCGTGATGAAGATGCCAACCTTGAGCCACAGCGTGGGCGCGAAGAAGAACAGGCAGCAGATCAGAGGGAAATTGATCAGCCAGTAGATCGCGCCCCACTTGTGGACCTTGTACTGGGTGCGCGGGTTGGTGGACAGGTCTTTGAAGAACATCTTCGTCCAGGTGCCGGACGAGCACTCCGGCGTGCAGCCGGGCGACGTCGGTGCGCAGTTGGCGGACCTCGGCGATCAGGTACTCGGTGTCAGTCATAACACGAGTATCAGCGCGCTCACGCCGATGAGCACGACGCCCGGTGGCAGTACCAGCGAGGCGGCGCCGCCATTACTAGCCAGTGACGGTCTCCCCGTCCTGGAACACTTCGCTGAGCCGCCCGGTGCTCACGTCAAAAACGAACCCCCTGATCGGGACCTCCGGCGAGATCCACGGATGCGACCTGGCCTTCTGAATCTGCTCCTTGGCGTTCTCATCGGCGTCGGTGAAGCCGTAGAACCTGGCCGGCGCAACCGGCGTCCGCCCTGTCTCTTTGCGGAGCCGCGCCTGCATCTCACTGTCGGTGAACCTGAGCATCCCGCAGTCGGTGTCATGATTCCTCCCGGTGGCCGATCTCGGCGGCCGGTCACGGTGCCGCCGGGCCTGGGGAGGCCCGGCACGGCGCAGCCGTTCGCCGGCGTTCTGGGCGCGGGTCGCGGAGCGGTCTTGGTTCATGGCGATGCCGCCCCGGTTGGCGGGCTGGCGGCGGTGATCTGGCTGTGCAGCGACTTGAGCGCGGTCACGTAGATCTCGGAGAAGGTGGGGAAGGGCTGGATGACATCGCGCAGCACCGGCAGCGGGACACGGGCACGGATGGCCAGGGTGGCCTGCTGCATCCATTCCCCGGCCTCGGGGCCGAGCGCGTAGGCGCCGGTCAGGTGCTCGCCGTCGGACAGCAGGGTCACGAAGCCGCTGGAGGTGGCGTAGGCGTGCGTGTAGGTGGCCGTCTTGGCCACCTCGGACACCGGAGCGGTCACGCTGAACGGGGCTTCGGTGGCGCCGACCGCGGCGGCTTGCGGGTCGGTGTAGACCACGTCTGGGATGGCCTCATAGTGGGCCTCGCGCGGCTCGCCGAGGATGTTCGCCGCGACCACCTCGCCCTGGTACTTGCCCACGTGGGTCAGCAGCCGGACGCCGGTGACGTCGCCGATCGCCCACAGCCGCTCGCCCGCATGCAGGTGCGCGTCAACTGCGATGCCGTGCGGGCCGGCGGTGACGCCGACCGTGTCCAGGCCGGCGGGCAGCCGCGGGCGCCTGCCGGTGGCGGCAAGCAGGTGGTCGCCGCGCAGCTCACGGCCGTCTTCGAGGGTCAGGACGTAGTCCGGGCCGTCGCGCCGCGCGGCGGTCGCGGTCACGCCCAGGATCAGCTCGATGCCGTCGGCGCGCAGCACCTCGCCCAGTGCGTGGCCCAGTGGCGCGGGCTCGCGGGCCAGCACGTGCCCGGCCGCCTCGACCAGGGTGACCTCGCCGCCCAGCCGGCGCACGGCCTGGGCCATCTCGGCGCCTACCGGCCCGCCGCCCAGGATCAGCAGCCGGCGCGGGACGGCCTTCATGCCGGTCACCTCGCGGTTGGTCCACACGCCGTCCAGCTCGCGCAGGCCCGGGACGGGCGGTATGACCGGGTCCGAGCCGGTCGCCACCACCACGTGCCGGGCGGTGTACCGGACGCCGTTGACTTCGACCACGCCCGGCCCGGCCAGCTTGCCGGCACCGCGGATCAGGTCAATGCCCTTGCCCGCCAGCCACTGCACCTGCCCGGCGTCGGAGTAGCCGGCGACCATGAAGTCCCGGTAGGCCAGCGCGGCCTCGGCATCGACCTGCGCGGTGGCCGCCGCTTCCCGCGCGTCATGCACCGCCTCGCCGGGGCGCAGCAGCGTCTTGGACGGGATGCACGCCCAGTACGAGCACTCGCCTCCGGCCAGCTCCCGCTCCACCACCGCCACCCGCAGCCCGCCGTCGGCCAGCTCGCCGGCGCAATGCTCACCCGGCGAGCCGGCGCCCACCACGATCACGTCGTAGTCATAACCGTTCATGCCCCACCCGCCTCCCCTTCCCCCCTCATCTGCCCGGCGGACTCGTCCGCCAGGTACTGGGCATACCAGTCGGGCCAGTCCGGGTCGGGCAGCCCGGTCTCCTCCTCGCGTTTGCCGTGCGCGGCCGCCGCGCGGCGCAGCGCACCGGACAGCCCGGCCACGGAGTCGCGGGCTGCGAGCGCGGACCTCGCCCGGCCGGGCAGGCGGTTGGTGATCTCCTGGACGGACCAGCTGTTGCCCTCGCAGGCCGAGCCGGGCGGGGTCATCTGTATCACCCGGAAGTCCGGGGCGGTGACGAAGTCGGCGCCCAGCCGCCAGCCCAGCGCCTGGGAGAAGTCCTTGGCCCGGTCCACGTCGGAGACGGGCACCACCACGACCTCGAGTTTCATGTCCATGTCCATGCCCCCGGCTCCTCTCCTGGTGCCACTGGCCGGTGCCGGTGCCGCCGGGCTTGGTCTGGCATCTACGGTCATGCCTAGGGTGGCCGGACGCGCCGGTGAAGACCGTGGCCGGTTCGCTGGTCCGCGGTCCGGCGGCCCGGGGTGCTGCGGCTCACGGTAGTCCAGAATCGCGTCGGCAGCGTAGATCGGCCGCTCGGGTCGATGTCGCCGCGGCCGGGCTTTCCAGTGCTGCTCTAGCCGGGCCCGGGTCCTGGCGTCACGATCCATTGTCCTGTTCACCTGAGCTGGCAAACCATCATCCTCGCCGAGCGCAACCCCGGCCGCCTGCAGCACGCTGCGGCCGAACACGGTGCGGTGCGGTCGGGCGGGCGCTTGCGTGAGAAGGTGAGCTGGTGGTGACTTCGGGGCGGCGGGTCGGCGTGCTGCTGTCGGTCAATGTGGGGATGCCGCGGGATGTGACCTGGCAGGGCCGGACGGTGCACACGGCGGTGTGGAAGAAGCCGGCCGCCGGTCCGCGGATGGTGCGGCGGCTCAATATCGACGGTGACGGGCAGGGTGATCTGGCCGGGCACGGGGGCGAGCAGCGGGCGGTGTTCGTCTACCAGATCGAGTCCTACCGGTACTGGCAGGACCAGCTGGGCCGGGATGACTTCACCTACGGGCAGTTCGGGGAGAACCTCACCATCCAGGGGCTGGCCGACGATCAGGTGTGCATCGGCGACCGGTACCGGATCGGCGGCGCGGTTTTCGAGGTCACCCAGCCGCGGGTCACCTGCTTCCGGGTGGGTATCCGGATGGATGATCCGCAGCTGCCCGCGCTGCTGGTTTCCCATCACCGGCCCGGGTTCTATTTCCGCGTGCTGACCGAGGGCACGGTAGAGGCCGGCCAGGAGATCATCAAGCTTGCCTCCGGCCCGGAAGGCATGACGGTCGCGGAGATGGACGCCCTGCTCTACCTGCCGGGGCATCCCCGGCAGCAGCTCCTGCGCGCGCTGAGAATCCCGGCACTCAGCGGCGGGTGGAAGACCTCGTTCCAGGAGATGCTCGGCCAGCCCGGGCAGTCCGCCGGCAACGCGGGCCTGACCGAAGCGAGCCCGCCGCCGGCGTGGCCCGGGTTCCGGAAGCTTGCCGTGACCGGAATCGGCCGGGAGAGCGACACGGTGATCTCGGTGCACCTGGCCGATCCCGGGGGCGGGAGCGTGCCGGCCGCCCTGCCCGGGCAGTTCCTGACCCTGCGCCTGCACCCTGACCCCGCCGGGCGGCCGCTGCTGCGCAGCTATTCGCTGTCGGGACCCCCGGGCGCCCGCGACTACCGCATCAGTGTCAAGCGGGAGGAACACGGCGCCGGCAGCCAGTTCCTGCACACCCGGGTGCGGGCGGGTGACCTGCTGGAGGCGGCCGCGCCGCGCGGCGCCTTTACCCTGCGCTCTGGCCAGGCGCCGGTCCTGCTGGTCAGCGCGGGTGTCGGCGCGACACCGGTGCTGGCCATGCTGCACGCGCTGGCCGCTGCCCGGTCCACCCGGGATATCTGGTGGCTGCACGGCTCGCGCCGCCGCGCCGATGAGCCGTTCGCGGCCGAATCCCGCGCCCTGCTGGCCGCGCTCCCCAGTGCGCACTGGGACATCTGCTACAGCAGCCCGGGCCCTGACGACGTCCAGGGCCGCGACTACGACACGGCGGGACGCCTGTCGGCGCCGGTCCTCGCCGCCCTGGACCTGCCCAGCCACGCCGATGCCTACCTGTGCGGACCCCCCGCGTTCATGGCCGATATGTCCGCTGCCCTGGCCGCGGCCGGCATCCCGGCCGGCCACATCCGCACCGAGGTCTTCGGCCCTGACCCCGCGATCACGCCGGGCATCGCGCCCACGGCCTCCCGCCGGCCGCACCAGCCCGCCGGCGAGCAGGGCAGCGGCCCCATGGTCTCGTTCGCGCGCAGCGACCTTAGCGTTCGCTGGGGCCCCGGCTACGCCAGCCTGCTCGAGTTCGCCGAAGCCTGCGACGTGCCGGTGCGCTGGTCGTGCCGCACCGGCGTGTGCCACACCTGCGAGACAGCCATCATGTCCGGCACCGTCAGCTATTCCCCCGACCCCGTCGATGACCCCACCGAAGGCGACGTACTGATCTGCTGCTCACAGCCACGCGACGACCTGGTCCTCGACCTGTAACCACCCGGCGGGCGGGACCCGTTGATCCTGACGCTCGCGCGCGGCAACTACTGCCCGAAAGAGCACCGGCAGCACCTGGAGCTGGCTGGGCACTACCCGGAGATCGCGGTGGCTTATACCCAGGTCGCCACGATCGCCACCGACGACCATCACACGCTGCAGGAGTTCCGCGCCTCGGTCGGCGCCCAGTGGCCTTTCCTGTCCGACCCCGGCCGGATTGTCCAAAAGGATCTGCGCGACCTGCGCGGCCACGGCCGAGATCGGCCGGACTGGGATCTGAGCACGCCGGGGCTGCGCGAGGCCTGGGACGCCGGCGACTACTCGAAGTCTGCTGACATCGGGGCTGTCGTCCGGGAGACGGCGGCGCTGACCGCGCGGCCGTTCGGCGGCAACTTCGTTCTCACCTCAGATCATCACCATCACCTTGATCAGGCCCTCGAGGCCGGCTTGCGGGTCGTCTCGTTTTTCTTGGGTGATCCCGGCGGCTACGTCGAGGCCGTGCACGACGCCGGGGGCATGAATCTTCGCCAGCTCGGGTAACAACCGCACTTGCGCGGTGTCCTCTCCAGCCCGGCGACGGTAGCTTCAGCAACTCCTATCGTCCCCAGATCAGAGGGCACATTGCGCGCCGGCACGACACGCCCTGATGAACCCCCATTCACGCACGTGGACCGAGGTTCAGACAGCATTAGACTCCCTGGCATGCAGCGGCGGGACAACTCCTGCGCACTGCAGGCCCGTCGTAAGCGGGGTGTGAGACCCAACCATTGGAGGCGCCAGATGGCCAACTTCCCACCGCTCCCAGAGGGAATTTTGCTGACCCACTTCATCGTCTCGGACGATGTCGAGCGCTCTCGGCGCTTCTACACCGAAGTACTCGGCGGCCGGGTGGAACGTCCCGGAGACCCGGTCAATGTTGCGCTAGCCAACAGCTGGATCGTCATCAATGCCGGCGGAGGCCCGACCGACGACAAGCCGACGGTCACCCTGGAGACGCCCCGCGATCCCGACCGGGTCAGCAGCTTCCTCAACATCCGGGTCAAAGACATCGAGGCCGTGTACGCCGAATGGAGCGCCCGCGGTGCCAATTTCCTGACGCCGCCGAAACAGCACCAGTACGAGAAGCGTTGCTACATCCGCGATCCCGACGGTCATCTGATCGAAGTGGACAAACCACCGACCCAGAAGGGGACTGGTCATACTGGCCGTTGCGTACGTCTGGCGGGGAGCCCGGGTGAATGCCTAGGTCACCGGCGAGATCCTTCGCACCGGCGGTGGCCGGTGCCCCGGACGCTGAGATCCCTGCCAGCCATTTCCGGCACGGCCGCACTTCCCCGCCGTTCCCCCGCTCAGCGAGCCGCTGCGAGACCGCTCGGGCCGATGCTCCGGCCGCCGTAGTTAGCACCGTGACGCTGAGGAGGTTCCGGTCATGACCACCGCGGTCATCGGCACCGGAGTGATCGGGTCGGTCATCGCCCGAGAGCTTGCCTCGGGCGGCGAGACCCTGCGGCTGTCGAGCGCCGACAACGAGTCGGCACGGACGCTGGCTGCCGAGATCGGCCGGGCTGCGGTCGCCGCCGCCGGCAACCGCGACGCGTTGCAAGGCGCCGATGCCGTCGTCCTCGCGCTGCGGTTTACCGTGCTGAAGGCCGTCATAGACGACATCGTCGGCCCGCTCGCCGGCAAGCTCGTGGTCGTTCCGAGCAACCCGCTCAGCACCGACGCACAAGGTAACGTCTGGCGTCTCCTGCCGGAAGGGCAATCCTCTGGCGAGGTCGTGGCCGGGTGGTTGCCGGCGGGGGCGCGCTTGGCCATGGCGTTCGGAACCCTGCCGGCCGATCTCCTCGAGTCCTCCAGCAACCGGTCACCAGAGCGGGCGGTCCTCTTCTACGCGAACGAGGACGACCGTGCCGGCCAGGAAGTCGAGCGGTTGATCCGGACGGCCGGCTTCGAGCCGGTGAAGGCCGGCGGCCTCGAGCAGTCGGGTCGGCTCGAGGTGGGCGGCGACCTTCACGGTCTCGTCGTCGGCCCCGCCGAGGCTCGGTCATTGACCGGCGGGGCCTGATCGCTTCGCCGCCCTGACCGGGGGCACCTCTTCGGCCGGGCCTTCGCCCGGACGGTCTTGACGGCGCTGACCATCGCGGTGTCGAACGGCACGGACCGTGGTATCGAGCACTCGGCGGCTCCCGCCACCACGCATTTTGCCCCCGCCTTTTCCCCGCGAATCCTGCGCAGGAAGGGCCGCAAAGGTGTCCGGGCGCCGACAGGTGCCACCTGGGCGCCAACGGCCGTTTCATGCGCCTCTCTTGTGCACCCTCTCACAGGCACGCGCGCAACTCGGCGCCGGACCGACCGGCCACGGTGGCCGACCACCGATGCCGGACCGCGACGCCGTGAGCCTCACCGCCGGGCCGACGGGGGGAGCACGGGACCGTCGGCCGTCCCGTCCCACACCCTCCCCCTAGCGTTGGCGGACCGGTCCAGCAGGGAGTGGAGTGGCCCGGGTTAGACGGTCGGGGCCGCCAGGATTCATTGCCAGGATCGACCCAGCTTGACGCGTCAGATGCCGGAAACCTATCCATGCAGGTCATTCCACCATTCGTTCACCCCGAAGAGCTGCTCCAGGGCAGGGAAGGGAAGGGACCCTGCGCCATCGAGCTTCGAGCTGATCGCACTCGGTACGGATCCTGAGACCTTGGGGCGGGCGAACCCCGAGACTCGAAGGGCCGAGTTTCTCGGGCGGCAGTTCGCACCCGCGATTGTCCAGCAGCCTGGCAGGGAACCCTCAGTCCGGCGTCTACCCCGTGCCGGTGGCCGATCCGGACATGCTCGTCCACTGGGGCGGCCAGAACGCCCAGCGCCGCGGCGCTGACTGTCCGGCGGCTGCTATTGAGCTAGACCCATGGACTTGATCGGAGATGCACCTATCAGGTGATCTGCGCGCATCCGAACACTAGATGCCGAGCATTGGCTCGGCAAATATTCGGCGTTTAGCGCGGCCCTCGATGGACGGCACGACCAGGCTGACGATCGCCGCACCGTTAGCGACATGCAGGTCGGCGGATAGGTATGCAGGCGCGCAACGTCCGCTTTTCGGCGAGCTGGATGTCCTCTGCGGCTGGGGGCCTCAACGGGATGCGCGTGCGGTCCGTATCGGAGGGCTATGTAAGCGGCGAGGATGTAGTTCGGGTGGCGGTCCGGGTTCTGGCTAGCCGGGCAGAGCGCTGAGGAGGTCCATGCTCCGGGCCGGGCAGACCGGCAATCAGAACGCAGGACACCGCGGGTGCTTCGCCGGCGAGGAATGCCGCCCGGGCGGCTCGCGTTGACGCGCTGGTGAAGAAGGTTGGCTTCCTGTCGTTCGGGCACTGGTCGTCGTCACCGGGTTCGCATACGCGGTCGGCGTCGGACGCGTTGCTGCAGTCGATCGACCTGGCCGTGGCCGCCGAAGAGCTGGGCGCGGACGGCGCGTACTTCCGGGTGCACCACTTCGCGAGGCAGCTGGGGTCTCCGTTCCCGCTGCTGGCGGCGGTTGGCGCGCGGACCAGCCGGATCGAGATCGGCACGGCAGTCATCGACATGCGCTATGAGAACCCGCTGTACATGGCAGAGGACGCCGGCGCGGCTGACCTTATCGCCGGCGGCCGCCTCCAGCTGGGGATCAGCCGCGGCTCGCCGGAGCAGGTGATCGACGGCTGGCGATACTTCGGCTACCAGCCGCCCGAGGGTCAGACGGACGCCGACCTGGCCCGCGGGCACGCCCAGGAGCTGCTCGAGGTCCTGGGCGGCGAGGGTTTCGCGCAGCCCAGTCCCAGCCCGATGTTTCCGAACCCGCCCGGCCTGCTGCGCCTTGAGCCGCACTCACCCGGGCTGCGGGAGCGCATCTGGTGGGGTGCCGCCTCCCAGCAGACCGCCGCGTGGGCAGCCGGGCTGGGCATGAATCTGCAGAGTTCCACGCTGATCACTAACGAGTCGGATAAGCCCTTTTACCGGCAGCAGGCTGAGCAGATCCAGGCATTCCGCGACGCATGGCACAAGGCGAGCCACGAGTGGGAGCCGCGAGTGTCGGTCAGCAGGAGCATCTTCGCTCTCGTCGATGACCGGGACCTGGCCTACTTTGGCCGCCGGAACCCCGGCAGCGACCAGATCGGGTTCATCGACGCGAAGACCCAGGCGATCTTCGGCCGCACGTACGCTGCCGAGCCGGATGTGCTGATCCAGCAGCTCAAGGAGGACGAGGCGATCGCAGCCGCCGACACGCTGCTGCTCACCGTGCCCAACCAGCTCGGCGTTGACTACAACGCGCACGTCATCGACAGCATCCTCACCCACGTGGCACCTGCGCTCGGCTGGCGATAAGCCCGCTGACGATCAGCACGATCAGCACGATCAGCTCGGGCTGCGGCAAAGTCTCGCGCCATACCCGTGGCCCCCTGTCCGCGGCTATGACAATGCGTGTCCTGCCGTGAGACTGGCACACTTCCGGTATGGAGCCGCGTCCCCGACGCATGGGCACATCTCCGGGCGTTTGGAGTGGACCTTCACCGGCGAGGTGATCGAGTGGCGCGGACCGGCGCCGTACCTTTTCGTGGCCATGACACCGGAGGAAAGCCAGGATCTCAAGGAGGCAGCCCGCGGCCTGGATCTACTGGGGCCAGGTGCCGGTCCACGTCACGATCGGCGACACCGAGTTCAGCACTGCGGTGTTCCCCAAGGACGGGCGCTATCTAGCCCGTAGTTCCCCCCGGCAGCGGACCGATATAGGCGCTGACCAGGTGAAACAGCCTCAGCTCATGACTACGTAGACATGTAATTTCCGTGATCAAGGGCTCTACCACCTGGTCAAACGCATCGACCAATCGACTTGGGGGGAACTTCGGTCTAGTGCCCGTCAAGGTGGCGGTGCAGTGAGCGGAGGCGATCGGGAGGGTGCGATCGTTGAGGTCATCTCGCGTCTCAACGCCGCGCGCAGGGAATGACGGCGCAAGCCGTCGGCGGCAGAACAGTGAGTTCTCGACCTTGGCGGCGATGTATAAAAAGGCAGTTCCGCTGACCGTCCGCCTACCAACTGTGGCGGGGATCGCTACGCAGTCAAAGGTGTCCTGAGCTCGTGATAACCGCGCGCCTCCCCGTCGTTCTGGCCGCCATGCGGTACCCGGCTCGGCCGTCAGCGTCTTGCGGAACTGGCACGCCTTTCCACCGCTCGCCTTCTTTGCCTCGCTGCACCGGCGCGCGGTCGGCCTCGCAGGCCACATCTCCGGCGAATTTCTCCATCCTCGCCCTGCGGTCAGGAGGTGTTGAGAGAACCCGGGCGGTTCACGGATCCTGCCGTGACGTCGGCGCAGGCGACCGTCGAAATGGACGTGCGGCTATGCCGGCGTGACGTTTTGGTTGAGGTGGAAGACGTTCTCGGGGTCGTACGTGCGCTTGACCTGTCGCAGCCGATCCCAGCAGGGCCCGTACGCGGCCTGCACCCGCGCGGTGTCGTCGTCGGCCAGGTAGTTCACGTAGACCGAGTCGGCCGTGTACGGAGCGAGGGCGCCGAAGGTGTCTTTGACCCAGGCGATGTTGGCGTCGTCGTCTCTGGCGTCGGGCCACACGCCGGGGATGACGAGGTTGTAGCCCGGTTCCCGGTGCGGGAACGCGGTGGCCGTCGGGGGGACGCGGGTGACAGCGCCGTGGAAGTGCTCGATGACCATTGCCGTCATGATCGACGGGGTCTGGGCGAACCGCTCCACCATGACGGACACGGTGTCGGCCGTGATCTCCTTGAGGTAGGCGGACTTCCAGTAGTTGCGGGCACCCTCGGGGAACCCCGGGTCGAGCAAAGTGTTCTGTACGGGGTACGGGAGCGGCCCGAGCATGTCCATCAGCGGGGTCGCGGCCCCCCGGATGGCGGCCGCCGCCTCCTCCCCCTTCGCCAGGTCGCCGCAATGGCACATGGCGACAGCGGCGATCTTGTGTCCCGACCCGTCGGGAGCGTGCACGAGCGCCATCATCAGCACCAGCTCGTCAGGGCTCTCCGCGGCGAAGTCACCGAGGAACTCCCACACCTTGGGCGCGTCGGGCAGGGCGAAGGCGATCAGTCCGCCGTAGATCATCGACACGGGATGGGCGTCGTACTCGAACGACGCTGCCACGCCGAAGTTCCCGCCCCCGCCTCGCAGCGCCCAGTACAGGTCAGGATTCTGCTCGGCGTCGGCCGTGCGGATCTGACCGTTGGCTCGGCTGCCATGCCGTTCGTGTCCAACGAGCGGTCGACGACAACCGTCTGCATCGTCAGCTGATGAGGCCCCCGGGCAGTTACGGGCTCCCCGCAAAACGACGGCCATATCGGCCGGGCGAGCCCATGATGACGTGCGCGGTGCCCACGAACGTCTGCCTACCAACCCGGGCAAGTCGCCCTGATACGCAGCGCACAAAACGATCACCTCGGCTCGCTCTTCCTGCCACGCATAGTCATCGATCTGGCCGCGTCAACAACTTCCGGCTCAGCCGTCGGCGCCTCGGAGCCTGGCGTCAGATTCAGCTTACGATCATGAAATTCTGCATCTGTATTCGCTGCCTGGCATCATCATGCGCGCGTGCCACGCGCTCATTTCGGCAGATTCGGTCGAGTTCAGTGTGGTGCGTTCGCCGTCAGTATGGATTTTGGGTGTCTGCTACGCACATGGCCCAGACGATCTTGCCGTCCTTGTCGTGTGGGGCGAAGCACCCCCACTGGGTGCTGAGGGTATCGACGAGGAGAAGTCCGCGTCCGCTCTCCGCGTCCAATCCGACCGTCTCCGGTGCAGAGGCGCGGTCATCGGGGTCCCACACCTGGATCAGAACGTGGTGGCCGTTAGACGTGAGCCAGAGCCTGACCGTGGGGACGCCGAGTGCCTGCCCGGGGTCTTGCCGATGGCGGACGTATTCCGCAGAGGCTCGGACCGCGTTCGTGACGGTCTCGGAGACCAGCAGTTCGGCCTTCTGGTGGCGATCCTGCCTGGCAGTCCCGGGGACGCGCTTGGCGGGCGGGTTTGGGCGCCTAGCTGATGGCTCCGGTATCGCCGGCTCCCGGCGAGCCGGCTGGGCGGGTGGGTTCAGGGGATGCTTCCGCTAGCGCGTATTCAACGGCGCGGCTGCCTCCAAGGGACTGGCCCCGTGTCCAGGCCTGCTCGAATGCCGCATCTCCCATGCGGGAGCGCAGCGCGGCCAGGAGACTATCGTCGTGGGCGGCGCGGGGCACGAGTGCGTGCAGCCAGCCGCTGCCCTTGGCTTGCAGGAGCGCGCCTGCGGCGGCGAGCAGATGCACGGCGCGCTCGGGGTTGTCCTGCCGGATGGCGACCGCGGCGAGCGCCTCGAGGTAGTAGGCGACGCTTGGTTCGTCCCTGGCCTCGGCTGACTGCGACACCCCTTCCTGCAGGCGTTCCGCCGCGCCGGTCAGATCGCCCTGTGCCTGGCTGCTGAGCGCCAGGTCGTAGAGCGAGACGAGGATGGTGAACCGGTCCTGCGCGTGGCGGGCCGCGTTCAGGGCCTCGGTGAACAGCTGCGCTGCGCGGTCGTGATCTGCCTGGCTGAGCCGGATCTGGCCGAGGAAATTGCACACGAGCGCCACGTCCAGCAGGTGCTGTGCACGCTCGGGTCCGGTGAGCCGGTCGTTGCCGGCCTCCTGCAGCGGGGCGAGCGTCTGTTCGAGCAGCTCGCTGGCCCGCGCGTCCTGGTGCTGCAATGCCAGGAGGTGACCCAGCATGGCTGCCGTCGTGGCTGCGCCCAGCATGTCCCCGGCCTGCCGGTACAGCGGCAGGCTCTGCTCCAGCAGCGGCCGCGCTGTGGCCTGGTCCCCGGACGCGAAAAGGCCGAAGCCGGTGCCGCTCAGCGCCAGGGCACGCTGCCGCGGCGGCAGGTGCTCGCTCTTGGCCAGGATGTCCACGTAGGAGGCGAGTTCCTCGGCGTAGCCGCGCAGCCACCAGAACCTCCATGTCGCCCAGGACAGCTGTATCGCCGGCTCGAGCTGGTCCTGTTCCGCCAGCCAGGACATCGCGGCGCCGAGGTTGCCGTGCTCGGTCTCGAGCCGGTCCAGCCACGCCAGCTGCCCGGAACCCTGCAACTCGGCTGGAGCCGGCTCGGCGAGCGCCCGGAAGTAGGCCGCGTGCCGGTCGTGCGCCTCCCGCCAGTCAGTGCCGTCGCGCAGGCGCTCCAGCGCGTACTCCCGGATGGTCTCCAGCAGCCCGAAGCGCGGCTCGCCGTCGCGGGTCTGCGGCGTCACCAGGCTGCTGTCCACCAGCGAGCCCAGCGTGTCCATGACCTGCCCGGCCTGGCCCGGGACCGCCGGCCCGGCGGCGGCGCCAACAGCCTCAGCGGCAGGCAGGTCAAAGGTTCCTGCAAACACCCCTAGGCGGGCGAACAGCGACTGCTCGCCGCCAGACAGCAGATCGAAGCTCCAGTCCAGGGTGCTGCGCAGTGCCCGCTGCCGCTCGGGCAGGTCGCGCGCCCCGCCCGTCAGCAGCCCCATCCTGTCGCCAAGCCGGGCCAGCAGGGCCTGCGGTGGCAGCAGCCTGACCCTGGTGGCGGCCAGCTCGATGGCCAGCGGCAGCCCGTCCAGCCGCCGGCAGATCTCAGCGACCGCCCCGGCGTTCCCGCTGGTCAGCTCAAAACCCGCGGACGCGGCTTGCGCCCGCTGCACGAACAGGCGCACCGAGGCGCACCGCTGCACGTCCGCGGCGTCCCCGCCGGCCCCGATCGGCGGCACCGCGAGCGGCGGCACCGGGAACTCGTGCTCACCGCTGAGCCGCAACACCATCCGGCTGGTCACCAGCGCCACCACGCCCGGAGCGGCGCCCAGCAGCTCAGCCACCAGCGGAGCCGCCCCCACCACCTGCTCGAAGTTGTCCAGCACCAGCACCAGCCGCCGGGCGCGCAGGTACGACTTCAGGTCGGTAATCAGCCTGCCACCCGAGGTGTTCAGCCCCAGCGCGGCGGCGATCGCTGCCGTCACCAGCTCGGCCGCCCGGACCGAGCCGAGCTCAACGAACCGCACCCCGTCCTGGAAACCCGGACCCAGCCGCCGCGCGACCTCCACCGCCAGCCTGCTTTTCCCGACCCCGCCCGGGCCGGTAAGGGTCACCAGGCGCACACCCTCGGCACGCACCAGGTCGCTCACCGCCGCAGCGTCACCGTCGCGGCCCACAAGCGGCGTCACCGGCACCGGCACCGCCCCGGCCAGCGAGGCCCCACCCGCGGCGCCGTCCCCCGATGACGCCCTCTCGAACCGCTCGCTCAGCAGCACCGCCAGGTCGTTCTCGACCAGGCGCCGCAGCTCGGCGGCAGCAGAAAAGTGCTGGTAGGACACGTCACCGTCATCCCTGATCCGGGTCAGCATCCCCGCCAGCCGCGACTCACGATCCGGCGCCGGCGACTTCACATAGATCAGCCTGGGCAGCCCCGCCGACAGCAGGTACTCATCCTCCAGCCCGGAAACCTGTTCCCCCGGCGCGACCCAGCCATAGCTCTGCCAGTACACGCCCACGAACACCTGGCTCTGCGCCAGGTAAGAGCGGTACACCTGGCGCGGCGGATGCGGCCGGGCGCCCAGCTCGAACATCACCGGCACCAGCCGCACACGGGTCACCGCGTCCCGCACTGCCTGCCGCTCAGCGGCCAGTTCCTGCAGCGTGGAACTCACAAAGACCCGCAACCGCTGATCGGGCGTGCGGATCAGATCCGTCTCGGCCATCGCTCTACAGCCTAGGCAGGCGCAGCGGCCGGCAACAGATCCGGGCCGGCGCCCAGGGCCCTTACCCAGCGCGCCGCTCGCCGACTCTTGCGCTTAGCCTGCTTTGCAGGGCCCTCTTTGCCGGCGTGGCCTGCCAGGGACGCGCTGTTCGCGTCCCCTGCTCTGGCGGTGCGCCGGGCAGGCGCCCGGCCTGTCCGGGGTTACTGGCCGACGCGGCCGTCGATCCGCTCGCGGAGCAGGTCGGCGTGGCCGAGGTGGCGGGCGTACTCCTCGACCATGTGGAGTATCACCTCGCGCAGCGCGACGGTGGTGCCGTCTTGCATGGGGCTGCGGATGGCGAGGTCAGGCGCGTCGGCGACGAACTGCACCGCGAAAGCGACCTCCTCACGCCAGGCCCGCCAGGCGCTGGCCACCACCGCCGGATCAGCCACCGCCCCCGCCCAGTCAGCGTCCTCGGCATCATCAGACCAGTACAGCGGCGACGCGTCGGCCCGGGCCATCACCCGCCGGAACCAGTTGCGTTCCACGTCGGCCATATGTCGGACCAGGCCGAGCAGAGACATGGTGGAGGGCGGCACCGAGCGCCGGGCCAACTGCTCTGCGTCGAGGCCGGCGCACTTCAGTTCCAGCGCCAGCCGGTAGGCGCGTAGGTAGTCCAGCAGCGTCGCCCGCTCGCCGTCCAGCTCTGCGCCTGCCGCGAACCTCGGGTCCTGCGCCGGATCCATCCACATGTTGGACTTCGGGCCAACCGCGTTCCAGCGTCCGGGTACCGCGTGCCCGGTGTGTTGCTCTGTCACGGCGACCAGCCTAATGAGATCTGTCATCCCGTGCCCAGGCCGACCGCAGCCGAGCGTCAACTCGGCGCGTTTCCGCTGGCAACTTCTATGCCGTGGCCGACGCGCCCGATAGACCAGTTCTGTTCTCTCTGCGCTCTGCCGATCATCGCCCGGAGTGTGTCGTGAGCGGATCCCCTATCGAGACGGCGACGATCAGGTTGTCTCGCCGGACTGGTCGCCCTGCTGGGCTATCAGCGTGCTCAACGGGCTGGTGATCTGTTCGAGGCCCGCAGCGGTGCGGTCCAGTTGCCCGCGTACCTGGGTGAGTCCGGTGCGCGTCTCGGTCTGCAAATCGGTCAGGCCGGAGCGCATCGCGTTGAAACTGGCGGCCGTGGCCTGCCGGAAGTCGCGTATCTCGCGGCGGACTTCGGCCACGTCCCGGTCGTTGGAGGCGGCCAGGTGCCGGGCAGCGGCAGCATCCTCACGAGCGGCCCGAGCCTCCCGGGCGAGTTCGCCCACGCGAGCTTCCAACGCGGCCACGCGGCCGCCGCCGGGGGTGGCGGCCAGCCCCCGACTGGCGGACCCGGCCAGGCTGTGTCTCACCGGGATCCTTGACCGGTTACGGCGCAGTGACGATTCCTTTGGAGTCGCCCAGCTAGCTTGACCCGCCCGTGGCGATCGTGGCCGCTACGGTAGCGGTGGCCGCGGCCATGGTGGCCGCTTGGGCGTCGCGCACAGCGCGACCGACCGCATCCGTTGCCCAGTCGCTCTCAGCAAGCTGGCGCGCGCGGTTTTCCAGGTCACGTTTGGACAGCCCGAAACCTGCGGGCGGGAACACCCGGGTCAGAGCCCCGCTTGCCACCGTTAGCCCGAGAAGCGTCCCGGTCCGGGATTCCGGTGACCGGTCCCCACGCAGAACGGCGGCCACGTCATCCCACGTCCGCTGGCGCACTGCGGGATCACGCAGCGGAAAGTGCCGGACCGGCAGCAGCCGCACCTTGTGTACCTCCACGACGCCGGCCTCGACCAACCGGTCGTAGAGCCGGTCGCCCAGACCCTTGGCCACCGTGCCCAAGACGTCCTTGGGCTTCTTGCCCTCCTCGTCGACGAAGGTGGAAAGGGCATCCGCAAGCACTAGATCGCCCGGCGACGAGCGGTCCACGACGACAATGCGGTCCCGGGGATCCACGGTCACCTTGCCCTGCAGGGCCAGCTCGGCCAGGAGCCCTCCGGCCAAAGCCAGCGGCACGGCGTCGCTGGCGGCCAGCCACTTTCCCTCCGGCGAGGTCACCAGCAGCAGGAATTCCTCGGAGATCAGCATCCTCCGACGGTACCCGTACCCACACGTAAGCCACCCGGCTCCAGCAGCGAGCACATCCCAGCGCTGCGGTTCCATTGACCGAACCATCGACGGGAATCTTCAGATGTGAGGCCATGCCCGCTCAGGAACGTCCCGTATAACCCGATCTTGTGGATGGCCGTTGCCTAGGACGGCGCCCGCCGGATCCCCACGGGCGGAACCAACGTCCAGAGCGGCGGGTCTGAGTGGTCGGCTATTCGGCCATTATGTAGCGGCCTCGGTCGGTGCGGATGAGCGGTGTTCCGCATGCGCTGGGCGGCCACCGGCCGCGTTCTTGGTCATGCCCTGGAACGTGGGGTCGGGGCTGGGCCGGGCCCGCGGTGCGGCCGGAGAGTTTGCTAGTCCTCCTGTGCCGCAGCTCAGACGCGTGAACTGCGGCGCTTTGTGTTGACTTGGTGATTTCGCGAGGCCAGACTGGCGCGATGGGCCGGGGCCGCGGCATTGCCGCGCCTTAGAGCAGAGGAGTTCGTTTCGAGCAGGACGAACGCGTTCTGGGTTGTTTTAATAGTCGTTTGCGCTAGCGCTGACCGCCGGACCGGTCCCATTCCAGCCGAGCCGGTTGCCTGGTCATCGCCCTGTCGGCCGATGTGTCCCGGCGGCGGCTGGTTCCACGGCGATGAGGAGGTACCGCAGTGACGCGACGGGTGTGGTCATGGTCTTGGGCAGGGCGGCTGATACGGCTGCCGTCCTGGGTCGCGGCCGTGGCAGTAGCTTTTGTGGTTGGCATGGTGGTGGGGCCGATCGCGGTGAGCGCCCAGTCTGGGAGTTCCAGCCGGGCTGGCCAGTCTGTGGGTTCGCTGGGAGGCCGGTTCCATCTGGATCACGTCTTCGTGATCATGATGGAGAACACGTCCTATGACGACCTTTTGTCACCTAACAACACGAACACGACCTTCATCCGGCATCTGGCGGCGACCGATGGGCTGGCGGACAACTATTTCGGTGTCACCCACGACAGCCTGCCCAATTACATCGCCGCGACCAGCGGGCAGACCTGGGGTTCCAACAGCGACGACACCGCCCAGGCCCCGCTGTTCGACCACCAGAACCTGGTCAACCAGCTTGTGGCCGCGCATGTGAGCTGGAAGGCCTACATGGAGTCGCTGCCCTTCGCCGGTGACCTGGTGGACACGACCCCGGATGGGCTGTATGTGCGCAAGCACGACCCGTTCCTGATGTACCCCGACGTCTACAACAACCCCGCGCGGGCCGACAACGTGGTCCCGCTGACCCAGCTGAGCACCGACCTGTCGAGCGGCAAGGTGCCGCAGTTCGTCTGGGTCAGCCCAAACATTTGCAACGACATGCACGGTGGCGCACCTACCTGCCCGTATCCCGATTCACCCACCGACGCTAACCAGGCCGCCCTGTACAAAGACGGCGACACCTTCCTGCGCACCTGGGTCGGGGCCATCACCCACAGCCGCGCCTGGACTCGCCATTCGGCCATCTTCATCACCTGGGATGAAGGCGGTTTCGAGGACCAGAGCCCGTTCGGGCCCACCGACATCCGGCCCGGGCCGGACTCCCCGATCCTGCCCACGACGCCCGCCGACCCCACCAGCGGCGGCGGAGGCGACCTGGTCGGCGGCACCGTCTACGGCGGTGGCCACGTTCCGATGATCGTGGTAGCCAACGGCGTCGGGCGCCGCGTCGACTCCGTCTTCGCCGACCACTACTCCCTGCTGCAGACCATCGAGCAGAACTTCGGCCTCCCACTGCTGGGCAACGCTGGCGACACCGTCCAGGTGGCTTCGCTCGACCCGCTGTTCCACTAGGCCAGACGAGGGTGGCAGCCCTGGGACCGGCGCGGTGATCAATCCCAGGGCTGCTGCCCCGGTTGGCCAGGATCCTGAACGGGATCCAGGCTGTCCGGCACGAACGCGCCGACACCGGAAACACTTATTCAGCCACCGTAGAAGGTCACCCTGTTTAAAAAGGAATGAGAGAACCTCCTCCTTCCGCGTCGAGATCGCCGATCAACCTTTTCGGTGCTGCACAGACAAGAACTCGCTAGGCGGCCACACCCGTTCAAACGGCGGATCGGCGTGCGTTCTCGCCGACCCTCGGTGTCACGCATCGTGATGCCATCTCTCGGTCTGGCCGGTATCAGCTGCCGACGCGGCCAGGTAGCGGGTGCAGAGGTCGGTGTCGGCGGGCTCTGTCGGATCCGACGCGCGCTACTTGCGGCTATGACCGGGTGCTTTCCCTTGCGCGCTGGCCGTTGATCTGACGAAGTGACGCGACAAGCTCGCCGGAAGTCGCATGCTCGAGTCCGGCCGCAAGCCCGGATGAGAGCCATACGCACTGCTGGTCCTCGGCTGAGGCGCATCTTCGGAGACGGCCCGGCGATCGCGGCAGAACGGGCGCCCGTAGCAGGCGGGCTCGTGCAGCCTCACGGCCGGGATCGCAGCACGGCGACCTCGGGGAACTCCTCGGGCGAGCCGTAGCCGTGCTCGGCCAGCCAGCGGACGTTAGTCAGGCATCGCCATGACCACCATGCGCGGATGAGGTCGCGGTCAACGTCGGTGCCGTAGCCGGCGACGACGTCGCCAAGGTGCTCCTGGTGTCCGAGCGTGAGGGTGGCGAGGTCGAAGAGCGCGTCGCCCTGGGACGCCTCGGACCAGTCGACGACGCCGGTGACCTCGTCACCGGCGACGAAGACGTGGTCGACCTGCAGGTCGCCGTGGATGAACACCGGTGTCCACGGCCGGAGCGCAGTCTCGGCGACCCGGCGGTTGCGCCTGACCACGTCGGCGGGAAGGACGTCGTTGGCGACGAGCCACTCGCATTCGCCGTCGAGGTGCGATGCGAGCTCGCCGGGGCTCGGGCCGGGCCATGGCGGCAGCGGCGCGTCGTGCAGCGTCCGTGCGGCGGCACCCGCCGCGGCCCACGCGGCCGGCGACGCGGTAGATGGCTCGCCGAGGCGGCCGAGTGCCGTCCCTGGCAGGGCGGCGAGCGCGAGCGCGGGCGGCTTCCGCCACAGGATCTCCGGGGTCGGGACCGGCGCGATAGCCATCGCCTCGACCTCGACGTCGGTGCGGGTCTGATCAGCGTCGATCTTCAGGAACACGTCGCCGACGCGCAGGGTCGCGCGCTCGTGATGGGCGACGACGACCTCGACCTCCTCCACACTGGCCATCATCGCGGGGATGACCACCGACGTCACCGGGTTTGCCGCGTGCGACTGCGCGGCTGACCGCGTCCCGCTGCCCGGCGGCCTCGTGCACGGACACCGGCCGCTGACGGGCCGGGCACTGCCTCGGTCCGCCGGGCCCCGGCACGTGGATCGTTAAGTCCGGGCGGCATGTCGTCGCGGTCAGGGCTGCGCATGATGTCCTGGCCGAGTTTTACGCTGACCGCCTGGCTGGCGCTTTGGACCAGATGCTCGTTGAGCGGGCGGTGCTGGGCCTGTTCTGCGACCTGACACTGGCCGCAGGCCTGGGCACCGCGGTGGGGGACATCGGCTGTGGTACGGGCCGGCTCGCGCCCTATCTGGCAGCGAGGGGCCTGTCCCCCCAGGGGATCGATCTGTCACCCGGGATGATCCAGCGATGCGACGTCACAAATGCCGGGCGGCTACGACCCGATGAAGTGAGCCGCTGGCCGCTGCTCAGCGACGACCACGACCTCGGGCTGCGCGGCGGCCGGATCACCTTCTCCGGCGGCAACGATCTGCGTATCACCCTGCGTGGCGTGCGCTGGGTCAGTGACGCCACCATCGACGGCAGCGCGGTCTGGGACCAGTCATCCGGCTGGGTGACCGCCCGGCTGACTGTGCACCCGGACGGCGCCGCGCCGGTGTGGCTGACCGCCCGGTGGCTGGCGTTCGGCAGTCAAAAGCAGCTCGCGGTGATCCACGGGTCGCCGGGCGGCCGGCGGCTGGCGGCCACCTGCCCTGCCCCCTGACCTGGCGCCCGGCGGGACTCTTTATCCTCGGACGCATGGATGCCCGCGCACCGGCCTGGGTGGTGGCCGGGCCGCCTGGTTCCGGCAAGAGCACGGTCGCCCGGCTGCTGCTCGCCGCGCTGGAGCCCACCCCGGCCCTGCTCGACAAGGACACCATGTACGGGCCGTTCGTGGCGGCGGCACTGGCCGCGGCCGGCCGCCCGGCCGGTGAGCGCGAGGGGCCGTGGTACGACGAGCACGTCAAGGTGCACGAGTACGCGGGGATGACCGCCACCGCCCGGGAGATCCGCGCGCACGGCTGCCCGGTCCTGTTGTCCGGCCCGTTCACCCAGCAGATCCACGACGCCCTCCGCTGGCAGGCGTGGGCGGCCGAACTCGGTGGCGGGACGGTGCGGCTGGTCTGGATCCGGTCGGACGTGAGCACCCTGCGGCACCGGCTGATCGCGCGCGAGTCGGCCCGGGATTCCGGGAAGCTGGCCAACTTCGGCCGGTTCACCGCGAGCATGCGGCTCGGTGTGACGCCCGCCGCGCCGCACGCCGAGATCGACAACCGGCTCAGCTCGGTCAGGACGCTGGAAGAGCAAGTCGCCGCGCTGGTGCGGCAGACTCTGTTGTCATGACCCCGCTGACGTGCCAGCGGCCGGTAGCGGGGTCACGGTGGAGGCGGCCTCCGCGTTCGTGCGGCATCTCGCTTGCCAGCAGAAAGGTGCAACGTGGCGCCGCCGGATCATCTGCGTGCCGCGGTCCGGCCGCCATGCTCCAGTCAGCGCAGAACCAAGAGGTCAAGCCAGTTGCTTCTGGTCTCCGGGTTCGCTGCGTCCTCGGCATGTCGTACGGCACGGCGGAGACGTTCTTTACCGCGGAGGAACTCGTCCTCAGTGAGATTGCGCATCGTGGTGTCGGCGTGGCGGAAAGTGTCCACCTGGCCGAGGAAGCCCGCGAGGCTGGTCGGGTACGTCTCACGAACCTGCTCAAGAGCGTCCTGGCGGAATCCTGCCGCCGCGAACGCCGTGCACGTATCCGTGACGGAAGGAAAGGTATCGATCGCCCGAGCGGTCTCAGGGAACCATCGGACGAGTTCGATCGTGTCGAGCCTCAGGTTCCCCGAGGGCTCGTATCTGTCCGGGAAGCCCTGCCGGATGAGGACGGGGGCACCGGGGCGGAGAACGCGGCGGATCTCGTGTGCAGCGGCTCCCAGGTCTGGGATGTGGTGAATGACCAGGGAGAGCCATGCTGCGTCTGCCGATTCATCTGGCAGCGGTAGGGCGCTCGCATTTCCCTCAAATACCTGAATGGCCGGCGTCCGCGGGATCTGATCCCGCATCGCAGCCGACGGCTCGACTGCCAGGACGCTGAGGTCGAACCAGTCGCTGAATGCAGCGGCGAACGCACCGGTCCCCGCGCCGATGTCCACCAGGATCATTCCCTGCGACGGGCGCAGGTGACGTCGTACCGCCTCACGCCACTCCGAGAGCCCGTCGCGTGGGACCTCGCGGACCGCCTTGAACGCTGCAGCGGTCTGCTCGTCATAGCTGATCCTGGCCATGTCATGCCTCCTTGCTGCTTGCCCACCGCGAGCTGATAGCGAATACATGTGGCGGAGATCGCGACTTCTGGTGGTTCAGAATCCGATGGCTTCGCGGAGCAGCAGGACGGCGCCGCGCCCGGGGCGGGATTCCGCGTTGAGTATGAGAAGGCGGTTGATGGCGCTGGGCTGCCCGTAGACCTGCTGGGCGCGGGCGTTTTCCAGCGGGAGGCAGTGCTCTTCGACGCGGCGCAGCGCGGTGTCCAGGTCGGGTACCACCTTCTGCGCGCCGACGATCCAGATCGCGCGGGCGGCGCCGCCGGCGTAGCCGGGCAGCTGGCTGCCGCTGGCCGAGGCGATCACCAGGGAGCCGGTTTCGGTGACCGCGTGGACGCTGCCCACGATGACGTCGGGCGTGGATATCAGCCGCCAGATCTCGTCAACGTCCCTGACGCGGTCCAGGGCCACGCTACGTGTCTTGACCGCGTCGTATCGCCCGCTGGTGTTGATGTCGGCGTCGATGCCGGACAGGCGGAGGGTCTCGCTGGCCCCCGTGAACACGCTGGCACCCTCGGGTATCAGGTCTTTGACGCGGGTACGCGCGGCGGCGGCGTCATCGAGGATTTCGGGGCTGAAACCGTGGGCCGTCAGCGCAGCGGCCGCCCGCTCCAGGCGCTCTTCGGGCGCCGGATCGGCGAACAGTGTGGCCGGCATGGGGGTGGTCATGATGCCTCCTGGGCTGGTCGTGGTGCGGAGTGAGTAGTGGGGCGCAGGTGCGCCGGATTGGCCTTGCCCGGCCTGCGGTGCGGTGACGGCAGCTTGGGAGGTCAGCCCGAAGCTCGTTCCGCCGCAGCCGTGTTCCCGGCCGGCGGGTTAGCCGGTGCCGGCGCTGCGCTGGGCGCCGAGCCTGCCAGGGGAGTGGTGTCGAGGTACCTGACCTCGTAGACCCGCTCGGTGAACTTCCAGCCGTCGCCGGTGCGCCGGTAGCGGTCGTGGTAGATGGCGAAGTTCAGTCCCTGGCGGCCGTCGCGGGTGCGCGCGAGCTCCTGGATGTAGGCCCGGCCGGTCGCGGTGTCGCCGTCGAGCTGGATCGTGCCGGGGTGCGTGGTCTGCACGAAGAAGTCCCACTGCGCCTGCAGCCGCTCTCCCCCGGCGCGGATCTCTTCGCGGCCGACCAGCTCGGCGGGGATGTTGGGCATCCGCAGCGCGCCGTCTGGCGTGAACAGCGACGCGAGGCGCGCGCGGTCGCGCATCATCGCCGCGTCGGTGAACTCGCCGCGCAGCGCCTCGATCTCGACGCGGTCAGCGATAGCCTGAAAGTCACTCATCGGTTTCCTTTCCTCCTGGTCACATCGAGCGCGGTGCAGTGGCATCGGGTTGCTGTGGCACGGGTGATGTGTTCGTCTAAGCAGTCCGACAAGACAACCCCCCGGAATGTGAGGCGACGCGTCAGCCTCACATTCCGGTTCGCTGCCTTGTCGAACTGGTGAGGGCAGATGCGACCGAGGGAGCCGGCACCATGACCACCCAATCCGGGCCAGGAGACGGCCGGCCCGATCCGGGCCTGAGCGTGATCATGAGCGAGCGGCGTCAGCTGACTAATCTCACGTACCGGCTTCTTGGCTCCCTGGCCGAGGCTGAGGATGCCGTCCAGGAGACATACGCCCGCTGGTACGCAATGACCCGGCAGGAGCGGGATGCCATCGAATCCCCCGGCGCCTGGCTGACGACGGTCGCCAGCCGCATCTGCCTCAACCTGCTCGGTTCGGCACGGGCCCGGCGGGAGACCTACGTAGGCGAATGGATCCCGGAGCCGCTCCCCGGACCCACGGACTGGGTCACCGGGCGGCCGGGCGGAGCCACCATCGACCCAGCCGACCGGGTCACCCTCGATGAGTCGGTCAACATGGCCTTCCTCGTCGTGCTCGAATCGATGACCCCAGCCGAACGAGTCGCGTTCATCCTGCACGATGTCTTCCGCTACTCCTTCACCGAAGTGGCCGAGATCGTCGGCCGTTCGCCGGCGGCCTGTCGCCAGCTGGCCTCCTCAGCCCGCCGCCGCATCCGCGCCTCGCAGCCTCCGGCGACCCCGACTGCCCAGCAGGCCGGCATCATCAGGGCCTTCAAACAGGCATGGGAAGCCAAGGACATCGATGCCCTGATCGGGCTGCTCGACCCCGACGCCACGGCAATCGCCGACGGCGGCGGCCTCGCCACTACCTTCTTGCGCCCCATCGAAGGCGGCGAGCAGATCGCACGCGCCTGGGTCGAAATCGCCAACCGCGCGCCCAACAACAGGGCGTTCCTGGAACGCACTGTCAACGGTCAGCCCGGGCTGGTGGCTCAGCAAGACGGGGTTACCGTCACGGTGTTCGCGTTCAACGTCGTAGGCGACCGGATCAAGCACATCTGGGCAGTACGCAACCCCGAGAAGCTCCGGCCCTGGACGACGGACGGACACGGTGACCCGGGTGAGGGAATCGTGTGACCCCCAGGCGCGAACCGGGGTCTGAGCAGGTCGAACGGAGTCGGACAGGGAGCCCCTTCACCAGCAATAACGCCCCAAGGGCGGTCGCGGCGGGTCCGGGGGGTCTGACGGCATTGGCTCCCCTGATTGGCTCCCGTGACTCCTGCGGCGGGAGGGGTCCCCCATGTCAATCAAGATCCACGAAGACTTCCTCTAGCGGGAGATCAACGGCGCGCAGATCACCGCCGCGATCCGCCTCGACCACTTATGGCGCGTGAGGGGCTGGCCCAGGCTCCTGACCCGCAACGAGGCAATCACGGCGCTCACGCTCGCTGAGCGCCCGGTACCGGCCGGGGTCGCAGGGGGGCCGTTCTGCCCTGTGGGGGGACCCCGGCCGGGCTGTCATTGGGGAGCCTCCCGGGGTCTGGGCAGGATCCCGGGCGGGCGGGCCTCGCATCGTCCGGGTCCATCCTGGGACGCGCTTTCCCGTCGGTCCTCCTCGCGCTCCAGGCGCCTGTAGAGATCCTCCAGGGTGGACGCGGCGACGGACCATGTGGCTCGGGGGGTTGCCTGCCAGCCGTCCCCCAACTGCCTGATGTGCCACTGAGGGAACCGCTGGCGGATGTCGGAGAGCGCCCGCAGTGGCTCCTCTTCCGCGTTGCCACCGTTCACCCGCCGTCGCCTGCCGGCGCGAGCGCCAGTACCCGGGCGATTGCGTCGGCCGCGGTCGCCACGTCGGCCGCGGGCGCGATCCGGTCCGCCCACGGCCACCAGAACCATTCCGCGTACGCCATGACCGTCTCCGCGAGCATCGGTGCGGCCGGGTTGATGACCGATAACCCAGGCGGCCGGCCGTCGGGGACGGTGAGCCGGGTCTCGTAGCCACGCGCGCTGAGTTCGGCGGCGAGCTTTTCTAATGCGGCGGTGTCATTTCCGGGCGCGTGCAGCATCGCGTCCCCCCTATGTGTGATTACGAGCTTACTGGCAGTTAACAGCCGCAAGGCGTAGCTTGGAAGGCGATGCCCGCTGCCCGCTGAGGGAGGCAGCAGGCAGCAGTCACGCGAAGTTGGTGCAGGCGATGTCCGACTTAGGCAGTGAGCTGCGGCGCCTGCTGGCGGAGCGAGGCATGTCCTTGCGCGATCTGGCCCGGCACGTGCCCTGCGATTCCGGGAACCTCTCGAAGATCGCCCGCGGTCAGAAACGGCCTTCGCCTGAACTGGCAGCGCGCCTTGACGAAGTCCTCGGCGCCGGAGGTGGGCTTGCGGCACTCGCGCCTGCCGTGGCACCCGGCGTGCTGGTCACTGACCTTGACCTGATCGAGTTGGCCCGCCGGGCCGAAGCCTCCGACCTCGGCAGCGGCACCCTGGACCTGCTTAATGTCGCCGTGGACGGGATGTGCGGGGACTACCCCGGCACTGACGCAGCAGCATTGTCGGCGCGGGCTGGGCGGCATCTGCGGTACGTCATGCGGCTGCTAGGCGGCCGGGTCACGTTGGACCAGCATCGGGAACTGCTCGTGATCTCCGGGTGGCTCTCGGCGCTGATCGCTTGCACCTGCTACGACACTGGCGACACAGTGACCGCGCGCACAGCGTGCCGGATGACGCGGCAGTTCGGCAGCCAGGCGGCCCACGCCGTGCTCGTGGCATGGTCGTTCGAGATTGCGGCCTGGTTCGCTCTCGTCGAGGGCGGCTACCCCGAGACGGTGGCCTTGCCGGAAGCGGGGCTTGAGCGCGCGGGTGCCCGGGTACAGCTATCGCTCCAGGCCAGCCGCACTCGGCTGGACCGGCTGCCACCCGCAGAGCAACACGGGGACCACTTCGTGTTCGACGGCACGAAGTACGAATTCTACGTGGCGACCATCCTCGCCTGGCTCGGGAGTAATGACGCCGCCGCTGAGGCGCAGGTGCGAGAGGTCGTCCGCCAGTGCGGCGAGGTTGGCGGATGGCCGACCCGGCTTGGCGCGATGCGGCTCAACCTCGGGCTGCTTGCGGCCAGGCGCGGCCATCTGGACGAAGCCATCAGCCACGGCAGCGCGGCGTTGCGGCTTGGCTGAACTGCTGCCCGGTGCTGGGGAACTGCGCCGCGCCATGGGACCGCCGGCGACCCCTTGACCCCAGACGCATGCTGGGAGTCCGGCCGGTGCTGACAAATCCGTATCCGGACGTCAGGGTCCACCGGGCGTCCCGTGAGCACGACCCCGTCCGGTGCTGTCCGCACAGTCTGTGAGACGGCCGTGAGAGGCCCGGCTCTGCCGGGGTTGGACCGGGGTTGGACCGGTGGAGGTCTGACCCATGGCTGTACGTATCAACGACGACTCGATATTGGGTAGGCATCAGACTGGTCAACCTGGAAGATGGCTGAGCGCCCAGGGCGAATTGTGGTATCACGTAATTTCTCCAGCCTTCAATGTCGCCGCAACCGAGTCGCCACCCACAATGTTGTCTAAAAAGGCTGATAGCTCTCTGCTCTCTGGGCTGAGTTACATAATAGATGCCGCTATTACGTCTTAAGGCTACAGCCACCTAAGCAGTAGGTAAATTTGCTGCGTATCTTCATTCTTTGACAGGCGAAGATACGGTACGTTATCTCTCGCAGTCTTAGCTCAAGCAAACAGATACTGCGGGTAAACCGCACATGGTGATGGACGCGCTCGTTCATCGGGCAACTCGACCGGGGAGATGCCATGGCTGACGACAAGGTGATGGCACTGTGACCACTAACTCGCCTCACGTCGCGTCCGTCGCGGCCGCGCAACCAGCGTTCGAGAGCGAGCTGGGGTCGGTCACCGTCATCGACGCTGCCTCGCTGCCGATTCTCCAGGGCCTGTCGATCAAGCGGGTTGTCCTGGAACCCGGCACCATCCGCGAACCGCAATGGAACGTCAACGCCAACCAGCTCGCCTACTGCACCGCTGGCACGGTTCTGGTGTCGATTCTGGGGAACGCCGACGCGTTCTCCTCCTTCGTCGTCACCGCCGGGCAGATGTACCACGTCGAGTCGGGCGCGGTGTACCACATCGAGAACATCGGCGAGGAGAAAGCGGAGCTGATCCTCGCGCTGCGCAGCGAACGCCCACAGCACTTCTCGCTGCACGCCAGCTTCAACGCCATGACCAACGCGGTGCTCGGCAACACCTACGACCTGCCCTCCTCCGCGTGGGCCGCCTTCGACAGGTCACCGGCCACGCCGATCGTGCGCCGCGCGGGTGCGGCAGACATCCCGTCCACGGCCGGGCTGCCCAACGCGCACCTGTTCGACGCCGAGGGGCAGCATCCGCCGCTGTCCTACGCCTACGGCGATGCCCGCCTGGCCCGCAAGGAGTACTGGGCAGCACTGGAGGACATCTCCATGTACTGCCTGCGCATCAAGGAAAACGGGATGCGCGAGCCGCACTGGCACCCCATCACCGCCGAGATGGGCTACGTTGACCAGGGCCATGCCCGGATGCGTGTCCTTGATCCTGACGGCACGCTCGATGAGTACGAGCTCAGCCCAGGCGACCTCTACTTCGTGCCACGCGCCTTCCCGCACCATATCGAGGTCCTCGGTGAGGATGACATCAACTTCCTGATCTTCTTCGACCAGCCCACGCCCGGGGACATCGGCTACCGGGCAACCGCATCGGCATTCTCCCGCGAGGTCCTCGCGGCCAGCTTCAACATCCCCGAACGCAATCTCCCGCAGTTCCCGTTCACCCCCGTCGATCCGCTGATCGTCGCCCGGCCCAATCCGCGCGATCCGGTGACATGAACGCCGCGATCACCATCCCGACCGGGCATGCCCAGCCAGGCGGGGGTGCTACCCCCGCGCGCGGGAACTCCCGCACAGATGGGGAGCGAGAACGCCGGGCCGTGGATTGTCCCGTCACACCAGCAGCCCGCCCGTGAGGAGCAGCGATGAACGCAACGCAGTCGTCTCAGCCCACCGGGTCGGCCGGGCCCGAGGTCCGTACCACCGCCGGTGCGGTGCGTGGCAGCTGGGAAGACGGCCTGGCAGTCTTTCGCGGCATTCCGTTTGCCGAGCCGCCGGTGGGCGAGGCACGGTTTGCGGCGCCGCGGCCGGTGCGCGCCTGGGACGGGGTACGGAAGGCGTTGTCCTTCGGCCCGCCGCCCCCGCAGGACCCGGTCCTTGCCAAGGGGGCGGCGGACCTGCCGAAGGGCGATGACTGGCTGACAGTCAACGTCTGGACACCCGACCCCGGCCCTGCCGCCCGCCGCCCGGTGATGGTGTGGATCTACGGTGGCGGCTACGAGCTCGGCTTCTCGGGCGGCTACGACGCCAGCAAGATCGCCCGCGCCGGCGGCGTGGTGGTGGTCTCCTTCAACTACCGGGAGGGCGTCGAGGGGTACGCCCGGATCGAGGGGGCGCCGGCCAACCGCGGCCTGCTCGACCAGGTCGCCGCCCTGCACTGGGTACAAGACAACATCGCGGCCTTCGGCGGCGACCCGCACCAGGTCACCGCCTTCGGCCAGTCGGCCGGAGCCGGGGCGGTCGCCACGCTGCTGGCCACGCCGAGTGCGGTGGGGCTGTTCAGCCGGGGCATCATCGAGAGCCTGCCGGGTACCTTCTTCTCCGATGAGCTGGCCGCCGACATCGCGGTCACAATGGCCGCCGAGGTGGGCCGGCGCCCGACCGCGGCCGACCTGTCCGTTGTGGACCCGCGCCAGCTGCCTGCGGCTGGGGCAGACCTGGCCGCCAAGATCAGCCAGTACGCAGACCGCTGGGGGCCGCTCGCGCAGGCGAACCGGATCTTCGCCCCCGTCATCGACGGCGAGGTGCTGCCCACCACCCCGTGGCAGGCGCTGGCGGGCGGCGCGGCGCGGGAGGTGGAGCTGATCGTCGGGCACAACCGGGAGGAGTACCGGTTCTTCATGGTCCTGGGCGGACAGGTCGGGAAGATCAGCGACGAGCAGGCCACACAGGCCCTGGGCGCGCTCGCCCCCGGCCCAGACGGCGAACACGCCTATCGGCACGCCTACCCGGGCGTCTCGGCCGAACAGCTGTTTCAGCTGGTCCAGTCCGACTGGCAGTACCGCATGCCCACCCTGCACCTGGCCGACGCCCAGGCCGCGGGCGGCGGCCGCGTCCACCTGTACGAGCTGACCTGGCCCGCCCCAGGCAGCGGCGACGTCTACCGCGCCTGCCACACGCTCGAGGTGACGCTCCTGTTCGGCAACCCCAACCCCGCGTTCCTCGGCCCCAAGCCGCCGCCCGACGCCCTGGCGCTGGGGGACCGCTTCCGGACCGCCTGGACCGCCTTCGCCACCACCGGCGACCCCGGCTGGCCCGCCTACGACCCCCACCAGCGCCTGACCCAGGTCTTCGACACCGACCCGGTGGTCACCGCCTACCCCGAAGACACCTCCCGGCGGCATGCTCAGGACTTCTTTGCGCGGGTCCTGCAAGGTCGCCACGACGCAGTAGCCGACCGCCGGCCCTCGCAAGATCAGGCTGCACGACTCGCGGTACACGACCCTGAGCCTGATGGAGAAGGCGGGCGTGCCAATCTCCTTGCTGGGTTTCCGGCGGCCTGGTGGCTCCCGTATGGCACCCCGGGGCGGGAGAGGGCTCCTCATGCCGATCAGGATCGGCGAAGGCATCATGCACCTGGAGATCGACGGCCGGGTGGTAGCAACGGCCACCGAGCGGGTCGGCGGCTGGTGGGAGGTCACCCATTGGCCTCGGTTCTTCGACCGCAACCAGGCCATCACCGCGCTGACGGTCACCGAGCTGCTGGAGAGTGGACGCGACAGCAATGACCCGCTCGTGACGGCACTCCGGCAGGAGCTGCTTAATGGGCCCGCTGACCAGGCTCAGTGTCACAGTCCCCGTGGCCAGGGTTCCAGACGCCGCCGGCCTTGATCCGCGTTGCGCGCAGCCGCCAGGCCTGATGGACCTGGCGGCTCAGCCTGCGTACTCCCTAGTAACGCGTTGCGTTAATAACGTGGTGCGTTACTATTGAGGGTGTGCTGCGATCCTTCAAGGACCGGGACACCGAGGTCGTCTGGCACCGGCAGCGGTCCCGCAGGCTGGACGGCCCCGCCCAGCGTGTCGCGTGGCGGAAGCTGGCCATGCTCGACGCCGCGGAGGTGTTAGCCGACCTGCGCGTGCCACCGGGCAACCGGCTGGAGAAGCTGACCGGCAACCGGGCTGGGCAGTACAGCATCCGGATCAACCGGCAGTGGCGGATCTGCTTCTTCTGGACGGATGCTGGTCCGGAGGACGTGGAGATCGTTGACTACCACTAGGAGGGATCGATGGTGACCGACACGATCATGCCGCCGGTACACCCGGGCGAGATCCTGCTGACCGAGTTCCTGGAGCCGCTCGGCGTGAGCCAGTACCAGCTGGCCAAGGCGGTGGACGTGCCGGCCAGGCGGATCAACGAGATCGTCCACGGCCAACGCCGCATCAGTGCCGACACGGCCCTGCGCCTCGCCCGCTACTTCGGCACGTCGGAGCGTTTCTGGATGAACCTGCAGGCCCGATACGACCTGGAAATCGAGAAGGACCGCCTGGGAACGACGCTCGACGAGATACAGCCCCGCAGCGCCGCAAGCTGATTCACCTGGGCTTATCCCCAGCAGGGACCGGCGACCTCTTGACCCCCAGGAATACGGGCTAGGCGTTTCCGCTGATCAGTCCGGTCACAGCGGGGGAGCGGTGGGTGTGCAGACATGCGCGTTGTCCGGCCGGATGCATGCCGTGTGGTCCCCCAGGTGGTCCCCAGCTCCGCGGCGCGTGCCATGGAGGAAGTCCGCCGCCGCCCAGGAAGGCAGTCGAGGCGCTCAGGGAGCACCGCAAGCGGCAGGCCGCCGAACGGCTCCAGGCAGGCGAACAATGGCAGGACCACGACCTGGTCTTCTGCCGCGAGGACGGCACCCCGCTGGACCGATGGCAGGTCCGCCGCGAGTTCGCCGTCATCACCAGGGCCGCCGGGCTGGGGGAGGAGTGGGCACCCCGGGAGCTACGGCACTCGTTCGTGTCCATCCTGTCCGCCAGCGGTATCCGCATCGAGGACATCAGCGACCTGATGGGCCACAGCGGCACAACGGTCACCGAGTCCGTCTACCGCCACGAGATCAGGCCCGCGCTCACCACCGGCGCCACGGCCATGAACAAGATCCTCAGCAGGAAGCGGACCAGATCCGCCTAGCCCGTCACGGAACGGCACCAAGAAACACCAACCGGGGTGGCTCCCCGCCTGGCTCCCGAAGATCCAAAAGGGGTCCCGGACCAAGATCCGAAACCCCTTCTGATCTGTCCCCCGGTAAAGAGCTGACGTGGAGTTCAGCACGGTGACCTCGGAGTCGAGGATCTCGCTGCGGTCATAGGCAGCCGCGCGCATCCCGTCAACCTGCTGCTGCACCGCCGCGACGACCTGGTCGCCGCTCGTCAGCGCGACGAACCCGCCGCCGGTGGTGATCAGCAGCGGAACGCCGTAGTAGCCGAGCAGCGAATCAGTGTCAGTCTCGCCTCGCCCGCACGCCGCGAACGCGTCGAGGTACTCGCCAAACCACCGGCTCACGTCGTTGCTGTCCACGGCCACGGACCATACCGCCGCTGCACCGCTACTGCCAGCGTCCGCTGCCTGCTTGCTCCGCCCAGCTGCGTCTCGGCATGTGATGTGGCCGCTGACGTTACTGCTTCTGCGCGTTGGCCGCGGCGTCCCGCAGCTCGCGCTTGAGGATCTTCCCGGTAGCTCCCTTAGGTAGCTGCTCGACGATGTCGATCGTCTCCGGAAGCTTGTACCGGGCGATCCTGGCCCGGAGGTGAGCCAGTAGCTCATCGGCAGATGCGCTGCGGCCCGGCCGCAGTGTGACCGCCGCAGCGGCGCTCTCGCCGCGGACGTTGTCGGGGATGCCGTAGACGGCCGCTTCGAGGACTGACGGGTGCGTGTAGAACGCCTCCTCCACTTCTGCTGGCCAGACCTTGAAGCCAGAGACGTTGATCATGTCCTTGACACGGTCGACGATCGAGACGTAGCCGTCATCGTCCATGACGCCCATGTCGCCGCTGTGGAACCACCCGCCGCGCAGCGCCTGCGCGGTCTCTTCATCACGCTTCCAGTACCCCTTCATCACACCTGGTCCACGTATCACGATCTCTCCCCAGGCGCCCGGCTCGACCGGCTGGTCGGAGTCGTCCACGATCTGCAGTTCGAAGTTCTCGATAGCGGTTCCTACCGTGCCGGGCCTGCGAGCGAAGTCGTGGTTGTAGGAGGCGAGCGGGGATGTCTCCGTCAGCCCGTAACCCTCGAAGATCGGGCGGCCGAATTGCGACTGCCAGCGGGCGCCGATTTCATCCGGCAAGGTCGATGCCGCCGAGAACTCGTAGCCGATGGGTCCGAGGTCGCCCGGCGTGATCCCGGCCGCGAGCAAGTTGATGTAGATCATCGGCACGGCGAAGAACTTCGTGACCCCATCCCTTCGGACCGACTCGAGCACCTTGCCTGGCTCGAAGCGGCGGTGAAGGACGATCGCGGCGCCGGCCCGGAGGCCAGCGTTGGTGACGAAGTTCTGCCCGAAGACGTGAAACAGCGGCAGGAACAGGATCAGCCGGTCGTCGGGCTGGAAGCCGGCATGGTGGACGACCGACCATGTGTTCGATACCACGTTGCCGTGCGTGAGCGTCGCGCCCTTTGGCTTTCCGGTCGTGCCCGACGTGTACAAGATCGCGGCTGGATCACCGGGATCCATGAAGACGGCGGCAGCGGGCTTCATCTCACGAAGCCAGTCGTTCAACGAAGGCCGCCCGGCCCCTTCACAAATCACCACGTGCTTCAGCGCTGGCAGGGCCGAGTCATCGATCCGCTCCCGGCCGGGCTCAGTTGTGAAGCAGGCCCGAGAGCCTGAGTCCTCCAGAAGGAACGTGACCTCCGGCCGAGTCAGCGAGGGATTGACCGAGACGGCGATCGCGCCAGTCCGGATGATCCCGAGGTAGCAGATGATGAACTCAGGGATGTTCGGCAGATGCAGCGCGACCGTGTCGCCGCGGCCGATGCCGCGCGCCCGCAGGGCCGACGAGACCCGGCCAGCGAGGTCGTCGAGCTCACCGTAGGACAGCTGCCTACCTTCGAATATGATCGCGGGTCGTCCCGGATCGTGGCGCGCCCACAGGGTCAACGCCGAGGCTACGTTCATCTGTCAGTCTCTCAATCCCCTGCCGACACGAGGCGGCTGCGCCACACTCACCGTCATTGTCGCTTCAACGGGCCTGCCTGTCAGGGTCCAAGGTCCCGAACCGCAGGTGCCCACGCCCCCATGACAGTGAGAGGTTCGTGCTGGGCGGCACGCTCGCGGTCCCACCGAGGACCTTCGCTGCCTCGGTGGCCGTCCGCTGAGAGCTAGCGTCCGCCGCGGGCTGCAGGTCCTCGTCTCCCAGCCTCTGCGGGGGAGAAGCCCATGAGCCGCACGGCGAGCAGCGCGCGAGGCCGCGAATGCCGGGCGGAAGTGAGAGTGCCTTTAAGGCGGCCGAGTCCCGCCCGGATGAGAAATGGCGGCGCTCTCGGACGATCAGGAGAAAGGAGGCTACACACTCCCCTCCATTTTCAATCTATAGCACACCGGGGGGCTTGCGGCAAGACCCGGGTCGTGCCGCATAATCGCTGGTCGAGGCCAGAACCTACGGAAATGAGGGCGGCAAAGTGCGCGTGCTGTTGTTGACGTACGGGTCGCGCGGCGACGTCGAACCGATGGCGGGACTCGCGGTGCGGTTGCGGCAACTCGGCGCGGAGGTGCGGGTGTGCGCGCCGCCGGACGAGGAGTTCGCGGAGCGGCTGGCCAGTACCGGCGTGCCGCTGGTGCCGGCCGGCCTGTCGGTGCAGCCGGTGGTGACTGCGGCGACGCCGCCGCCGGTGGCGGACCTGCCCCGGCGTGCGGCCGAGTTGGTCGGCGCACAGTTCGGCGCGGTCGCTGCGGCAGCCGAGGGGTGTGATGCGCTGGTGGCGACCGGCCTGTTCCCGGCCGCGGCCGGCGCGCGGTCGGTGACCGAGAAACTGGGCATCCGCTACGTGTACGCGAGCTACCAGCCGACCACCCTGCCGTCGCCGCACCACCCGCCGCACCCGCGGCCGGGACGGCCGCTCCCACCGGACGTGACCGACAACCGGGTGCTGTGGGATCTGGACGCCCAGAGCATGAATGCGCTGTTCGGCGCGGCGGTTAACACCCACCGGGCGTCGATCGGCCTGCCACCGGTGGACAACGTCCGCGACCACGTCTTCACCGACCGGCCGTGGCTGGCGGCGGACCCGACCCTGAGCCCCTGGCGGCCGGCGGACCCGACCCTGAGCCCCTGGCCGCCTGCGGACCTCGACGTCGTCCAGACCGGCGCGTGGATCCTGCCGGATGAACGCCCGCTCCCGGCCGAGTTGGTGGCGTTCCTGGACGCCTGGCACACCACCGGTGTACGTGGGCTTCGGCAGCATGCCCATGTCTGCCTCGAAGGACGTCGCCCGGGTGGCCACCGAGGCGATCCGCGCCCAGGGCCGCCGCGCACTGGTCTCCCGCGGCTGGGCCGGCCTGGCCCTGGTCGACGACCGGGAGGATTGCTTCGGCGTCGGCGAGGTCAATCAGCAGGCACTGTTCGGCCGGGTGGCCGCCGTCGTGCACCACGGCGGCGCGGGCACCACGACGACCGCCGCCCGGGCCGGCGCGCCTCAGGTGGTGGTGCCCCAGATGGTGGACCAGCCGTACTGGGCCGGCCGGGTGGCCGCCCTGGGCATCGGCGCGGCACACGACGGCCCGGCTCTGACCACCGAGTCCCTGTCGGCCGCGCTCAGGACGGCCCTGACCCCCCAGACCCGCGCACGAGCGAGCGCCGTGGCCGGCGCGATCCGGACCGACGGGACGACGATGGCCGCGACGCTGCTGGTCGACGCGGCCAGCCGGGAAAAGGCCGCCAGTGCCCGGATGAACCACACGGGATCGTCGAGCCAGGAAGTGCCCGGCGCCGGGCTGCACCGCCAACTCGACCTGCCCGAAAAGACCAGATCGGAGCTGATGAGGTGAACACCCTGACGACCAGCGCGTTTAACCTTCCCGACCGCCTCACCGCCAAGGCCGACCCGGCGCTCATCGCCGGCGACGAGCAGCACTTCGCGGCCATCGCGGAGAGCCTCGAGCAGTCGATCGCCGACCTGTCCGACCGCCTCGATGCCGAGCGCAAGTCGCCCGGCGGCATAGGCCAGGAGGCGATGGACCGGGACATGGAGATCCACCGGCTGACCGCCCGCCTGCGCACCCTGCGTCGCTTCGGCCTGGACCTGTGCCTCGGGCACATCGTCCGGGCAGGCAACCCCGAGCCCGTGTACGTCGGACGGCTTGGCCTCACCGACAGTGCGGGTCGCCGGCTGCTGGTCGACTGGCGTTCCCCCGCGGCTGAGCCGTTCTTCGGAGCGACCCACGCCAACCCGATGGGCCTGGCCAGCCGCCGCAGGTATCGCTGGACCCGCGGCCGGATCAGTGACTACTGGGACGAGGTGTTCACCCCGGACGCAATTGACGGGCGCGCCGCACTCGACGACCAGTCCGCCTTCATCGCCAGCCTGGGCAGCAGCCGGTCGGCCCGGATGCGAGACGTGCTCGGCACCATCCAGGCTGACCAGGACGCCATCATCCGCGCGGGATCTCGCGGCGCTCTCGTCGTCGACGGCGGCCCGGGGACGGGGAAGACCGTCGTCGCCCTGCACCGCTCCGCCTATCTCCTCTACTCCGACCCTCGCCTCGGTCACCGCCGGGGCGGCGTGTTGTTCGTCGGTCCGCATCAGCCCTACCTGGCCTACGTCGGCGACGTTCTGCCCAGCCTCGGGGAGGAGGGCGTGCAGACCTGCACCCTGCGGGGCCTCGTCGCGGAGGGAGCCGCAGCAGCGAGGGAGACCGACCCGGGCGTGGCCCGCCTGAAGTCGTCCGCGGACCTGGTGAAGGCGATCGAGGCGGCCGTCAGGTTCTACGAGAAGCCGCCCGCCAAGGGGATGACGGTGCAGACCCACTGGTCCGACATCTGGCTGAGCGCCGACGACTGGGCCGAGGCGTTCGGAGCACCAGATCCCGGTACTCCGCACAACGAGGCGCGCGACCAGATCTGGGAGGAGCTGCTCGCGATCCTGATGGACTCCCGCGACGACGACGTCCCGGCTGACCTGCTCCGCAAGTCGCTGCTGCAGAACCGGGAGCTGCGCACGGCCCTGAACCGCGCGTGGCCGCTGATCGAGCCGGCTGACCTCGTCGGAGACCTGTGGTCGGTACCCGCCTACCTGCGGCTGTGCGCTCCCTGGCTCAGCCCTGATGAGGTGCAGCAGTTGCAGCGCCGGGACGCCCAGGCCTGGACGGTGTCCGACCTGCCGCTCCTGGACGCGGCACGGCAGCGGCTCGGTGACCCGCAGGCTTCACGACGTAAGCGCCGGCATGACGCCGCGATCGCCGCCGAGCGTGAGCAGATGGCCCGGGTCGTCGACAACCTGATCGAGGCCGCGGACGACGAATACGGCGTAGGTCTGGTGACGATGCTGCGCGGTGAGGACTTCCAGGACGCCCTGGTCAATGAGGCCGCGCTGCCCGGTACCGACCCGGACCTGCTGGCCGGCCCGTTCGCGCACATCGTGGTGGACGAGGCTCAGGAACTGACCGACGCGGAGTGGCAGATGCTGCTGCTCCGCTGCCCGTCCCGGAGCTTCACCATCGTCGGGGACCGCGCCCAGGCCCGGCACGGGTTCACGGAGTCGTGGCAGGAACGGCTTGAGCGGATCGGGCTGGACCAGATCAGCCTGGCTTCCCTGAGCATCAACTACCGGACGCCGCAAGAGGTCATGGTGGAAGCCGAGCCGGTCATCCGGGCCGTGCTCCCGGACGCCAACGTGCCGACCTCCATCCGCAGCACCGGCGTCCCCGTCGCGCACGGACCTGCTGCGGATCTGGGCACGGTCCTCGACACCTGGCTCGCCGCGCATGCCGAGGGGATCGCCTGCGTCATCGGCGATCCCACGTTCCGGGCGACGTCCCGCGTCCGGTCGCTGACCCCCGAGCTGTCGAAGGGGCTCGAGTTCGACCTGGTCGTCCTCATCGACCCAGAGGCGTTCGGCACGGGCATCGAAGGAGCGGTCGACCGCTACGTCGCGATGACCCGGGCGACCCGGCAACTCGTCATCCTCACGAGTTCCTGACGCCGGCCAGGCCGCCGGGTGCCGGGTGGCGGAGGGCGTGCAGCCCCGGCCCAGCCGCCGTTGACAGCGGCTGGTATCTCGATGCCACCGATGCCCTTCGAATACGAGGGCCGGGACGTCGCGGCCCGCTCCTGCGCCAGCCTGCTCGCCGGACGTTCCCGCGGTACCGCCCGGGGGCGGGCCCGGTCAGGCCGGGGACGGCCTCCGGTCAGGCCGGGGACGGCCTGCTGTCCTCCGCGCCGGCCCGGCCGTCCGCGCCGGCCCGGCCGTCGGCGCCGGCCCGGCCGTCGCCGTCGGCCCGGCCGTCCGGGGCGGTCTGGCTGGCGTCGGCCACCGCGTCCTGCGGTGCCCCGCTGGCCACGGCCGCTTTCCGGCGCTGGATCACGGCGGCCATGGCCGCGCCGGCGGCCGCCAGCAGAACGATTCCCGCCGTAGCCGCCGGCCAGCGCTTCCGGGCGGCAGCGGCGTCCGCGCCGGGCGGGGTTACCTCTACGCGGCGGGCCGTTGCGACGAGCACCTCGTAGATCCTCGGCCCGACGGTGTCCCTGATCGCGAGGCCGCTCCCCTCGATGCGGGGTGCTGTCCAGGCCCGGGCCCCGTTGACGTGCGGCGCAGCCCAGGTTGCGGCGCTCCGGGCGCCGTCCCGCGCGGTCATCCCGGCCCTCTTCGCGACCGGCACGACCACCACGGCCAGCTGCCGCAGGCCGCCCGGATCCCCGGCCTCAGATGCGCGGTCTCTGCTCAGGACAGACATGTGAACCTCCTCCTGGGAGTTCCTGCGGCCCGGCCGGCCCCGGTGCCGATCTCCAGGCAAGCACGGCACGCGCTGAACGCAACCACCCCGCAAGGGTGACAAAAACGTGACGGTCAGCTCTCGTACAGCGCTGACGTCCAGATGTGCAGGAGGGTGCTGACCAGCGTGTCCTGGTCATCGAACGGCGGGATCCCGGTGGCGGCCAGGTAGTAGAGGCGCTCGCCGAGCCAGGTGAGCGCGCTGGCGAGGGCCGGGATGTCCTGGCCGCGGAGCCTTTGCCGGGCGCGCGGATCGGCGGTGATCTGGGCGATGGTCGCGTCCGTGAAGCTCTGCATCTGCTCGAGCCACAGCGCCGTCAGGCGCGGATCGGCGCGCCAGTTCTCGACGATGGCGCGCAGGACGGGGGCGCTGGCCCGCCAGAGCTCCGCCCCGGCGGTGATCCCCGCGCGCAGCGCGGCGGCCGGGTCGGCCGGGTTCGCCAGCCATGGTGCCGCGGCGGCGTGCCCTTGCGCCACGGCGCGGCGGACCAGTTCGGCGAGCACGTCGTGCTTGCTGTCGAAGTAGAAGTAGAACGTGCCGCGGGAAACCCCGGCCGCCGTGAGGATGTCTCCCACGGCGAGATCGCCGAAGTCATGCTCGGTGAGCAGGCGGGCCGCCGCCGCCAGGATGGCCTCGCGCAGGTCCGGCCCGCCTTCGCCGCGGGGCGCCGCGCGGCGCCCTTGCGGCCTGCGGGCGCGCTGACCGGGAGACGGTGACGTGGGCATGCGCAGGAGACTATCAACATCAGTGTATAGACACTGTGTCTGAACAGAATGTATAGTCACTCGGGTGAGCACGTTGACTTGCCATCTGGTGAACCGGAATCCCGCGGCGGCGGTGGCCGGGCGGGCCGGGCTGGCCCGGCCCGCCGCGGCCGCCTCCGTCCAGGGGCAGGGCTGATGCGGTACCGGCTGTTCGGGTCGAGCGGGCTGCGCGTCTCGGAGCTGTTCCTCGGGGCGATGACCTTCGGCGAGCAGGGTGGCGTGGGCGCCGGGCCCGAGGAATGCCGGCGGATCCTCGATGCCTACGCCGACGCGGGCGGGAACGTCATCGACACGGCGATCAACTACCGGGGCGGCGCCAGCGAGGAGATCCTCGGCGGGCTTCTCGCCGGGCGCCGGGACCGTTTCGTGGTGGCTACCAAGTACACCGTCTCCCGGGACCGGGAAGATCCCAACGCCGCGGGCAATCACCGCAAGAATTTGCGGCTGTCGCTGGAGACGAGCCTGCGCCGGCTGCGCACCAGCTACATCGACATCTACTGGGTGCACATGTGGGATCGCCACACCCCGCCCGAGGAGACCATGCGTGCCCTCGATGATGAGGTCCGGGCGGGCAAGATCCTGTACGTGGGCATCTCCGACACCCCTGCCTGGCTCGCCACCCGGGCGAACACGCTGGCGCAGTGGCACGGCTGGACGGCTTTCACGGGCCTCCAGGTGCCCTACAGCCTGCTGCAGCGCGATATCGAACGTGAATTGCTGCCCATGGCCGAGACCCTGGGCATGACCGTGGCCGCCTGGAGCCCGCTGGCCGGCGGGATCCTCTCCGGCAAGTTCACCGGGCCCAGCCCGGTCGGCCCGGGCACGCGCATCGACCCCGCCACGCTCACCGAGCATCAGCGCCACGTCGCGGCGACCGTGCAGACGGTCGCGGACGAGATCGGCGTCACCCCGGCCCAGGTCGCCCTGGCCTGGACGCGGACCCGGTCACCCGCTGTCCACCCCATCATCGGCGCACGGCGCGCCGATCAGTTGCTCGACAACCTCCGCGCCGCCGGTCTGGAACTCCCCGGCGACGCGATCGCGCAGCTGAACCGCGCAACCGAGCCCGACCTCGGCTTCCCCGCCACCTTCATCCGCGACACCCGCCCCTGGGTCTTCGGCGCAGCCGCCGACGTCACGGACGCCTGGCGTGGCGGGCCGTGAAAACGGGTTGACGTCACCCCCGTGGCCATCAAAGCTGCAGCCATGACCAGCCGCATATCGCATACCTCGTTCGACGCCGTGGACGCCTACGCGCAGTCGGTCTTCTGGTCCCAGGTGCTGGACTTCATGGAGGACCCTGACGACCCGAACGAGCCGGGGCACGAGGAATGCCTGATCATGTCGCGTGACCGGAGCCAGCTCCTGCTCTTCATCACCGTCCCCGACGGCGGCAAGGTGGTGAAGAACCGGGTCCACCTGGACCTGCGGCCGGCGGACCGTACCCGGGAGCAGGAGACCGAGCGGCTCCTCGCGCTTGGCGCATCGCAGCTGGCCGACCACCGGCGGCCCGATGGCAGCGGCTGGATCACGCTCGCCGATCCCGAGGGCAACGAGTTCTGCATCTTGTCCCGGGAACCGGCCCGCTCGGGAGCAACCACCTGAAACCGCTGCGCCGCGACCCTCGATGTGCACCGGGCGGGCTTGCGGGCGGTGCGCCTGCACCGCGCGCCGGACGGGAACCGCGCATAATCTCGCAGGGGTCGGCCTTGAGTGGGGCCGGCCTTGAGAGGGGCCGGCGTCGAGTGGGGCCGGTCTTGAGCGTGGCCGGCCTCGAGTAAGGGAGCGCGCGTGGAACAGCTCAGCCTCGGAGTGATAGCGCGGTCACGGAAGGAGAACGAGCGGCGGCTCGCCATCCATCCGCTGCACGTCGAGCGGATCGATCCCGGACTTCGTGACCGTCTCTACCTCGAGCGTGGCTACGGCGAGCGGTTCGGCGTGCCCGACGATCAGCTGGCCCCGTTCGTGGGCGGGTTCCGGACCCGCGACGAACTCCTCGAGGAATGCGATGTCGTCCTGCTGCCCAAGCCGCAGCCCGCGGACCTCGCGCAGATGCGGGAGGGGCAGGTCCTGTGGGGCTGGCCACACTGTGTTCAGGACGAGGAGATCACCCAGCTGGGCATCGACCGGCGGCTGACCCTGATTGCCTTTGAGGCGATGAACTACTGGAATGCCGACGGCTCGTTCGGCCTGCATGTCTTTCACAAGAACAACGAACTGGCCGGTTACTGCTCGGTGCTGCATGCCCTCGAGCTCATCGGGACGACGGGTGAATACGGCCGCCGGCTCCGGGCGGCGGTCATCAGCTTCGGCGCCACCGGCCGCGGGGCGGTGACCGCCCTCAACGCGCACGGCGTGAACGACGTTGACGTCCTGACCCATCGCGACATCAACGCGGTCGCCTCACCGATCCACTCGGCCCGCATGGTGCGCTTCGAGCAGGACGCCGGCGACCCCAGCCGCTGCCACGCCCTGCCTGACACCGGCCGGGTACCGCTGGCGGCCTTCCTCGCCGGGCACGACATCGTGGTCAACTGCGTGCTGCAGGACACCGACGCGCCGCTGATGTTCGTTACCGCCGCCGAGCTGGGCTCCTTCGCGCGCGGCAGCCTGATCGTGGACGTGTCCTGCGACGAGGGCATGGGCTTCAGCTGGGCGCGCCCCACCAGCTTCGCCGAGCCCATGATCACGGCCGGCGACAACGTTTTCTATTACGCCGTGGACCACAGCCCGTCGTACCTGTGGAACTCCTCCACCTGGGAGATAAGCGGGGCCCTGCTTCCGCACCTGGGCCCGGTGCTCACCGGCCCCGCGGCGTGGGACGCGGACCATACGATCCGGCGGGCCATCGAGATCCGCGACGGGGTCATCCTCAACCCGCGCATCCTGTCCTTCCAGCATCGTTCGCCCGATTTCCCGCACCCGCGCGCGCCGGAGCACCAGGCAGGCCGCGGCTAGCCCGCTCATCGCCGGGCCGTGCCCCGCCGCGCGGCGCGGCGGGCCCGCCTGGCAGGATCACGGACCGGCTGGCGGACCGGGGCGGACCGGGCCGAGCGACCGCTCCAGGTAGTCCCAGACCGCCCGCACCGAGCCGTCGGGGTAAATGTTGCGCCGCTTGGACCGTGACTCCCCGGGCCCGGACCAGGTGGGCCATCCGCCGAACGCGTGGGTCAGCATCTGCTGGGCGCAAGCCCGCTCCAGCAGGACAGCGGCGACCGTGGCGGTCCGCAGATCCGGGCCGACGGTGACGATGCCGTGGTTGACCAGGAATAACGCGGGCGCGGACCCTAGTGCCGGCCGCGACCTCCCGGCCGAGGTCCCGGCTCAGGATCAGGTCGCCGGTCCCGGTGAAGCGCGGCACCTCCGGCGGCACGAAGAAGTTCGCGGCGTGGCTGACCGGCCGGAGCGCCTGGCCCGTCGCAGCCAGCGCGACCGCGTGCGGGGGATGGGTGTGCACCACGCCGCCGACGTCGGGCCGCGCGATCATGACCTCGGTGTGGATGGGGTATTCGCTGTGCCGCTGCCCGTCGCCCTCCAGGACCTGCCCGTCCTCGCTGACCAGGTGCACCCGGTCCGGGGTTGTCTCCTCCAGCCCCCATTGGGCGGACTTCAGCCACACGCCGTGGCCGTCCGGATCGCGGGCCGATGCGTGACCCCAGATCAGGTCGCCCTGACCGGCCGCGGCCAGGATCCGTGACGCGGTGGCCACCAGGGACCGGATGTCGTCGCTCATGAGTCTCCTCGGGGTCGGGGCCCACCGCGTCCGCTGTGAGACGTATGTCCTGAGTTAAGCAGGGACGGATGCGCCCCGCGAGGGTCCCGCCGCCGCCCGGCCGCGGCGGCAGCACCTCCCGCTTCAGTCGCCGCAACGAAAACCGTCCCCCGCCACGCACCCCCCAGGCCGCGGGGTGTCGCGCCCAGCGGAAAGGCGGGGTGTCGCGCCCAGCGGAAAGGCGGGGTGTCGCGCCCAGCGGAAAAAAGAGGGCCCGCGGCTGGTATCGGCCCCCCGATCCGGGGCCTTTGGCCCTGATGCCGGGTGGTGCGGGTGGCGAGAGTGGAGACAGCGGATATCCCCGGCCGCGGCGCGGCTGCGGCCGGGTCAGGCCGCGGGACCACACCCGATCGGCACGTAGGAGAAGACGATGGCGGGTTTTGACGTCGCAGAGCTGTCTGCGCTGGAGATCCTGGACTCGCGCGGGCGGCCCACGGTGGCCGTGACGGTGCGGCTGGGGGACGGGACGATCGCCCGGGCGGGGGTGCCGTCGGGCGCCTCGACCGGGTCGGGGGAGGCCATGGAACGCCGCGACGGTGACCCGGCCCGTTACGAGGGCAAGGGAGTGCTCGGCGCGGTCAGCGCGGTGAACACCGACCTGGCCAGCCTGCTGCAGGGCCGGACGTGGGCCGGGCTGGCCGAGGCGGACCAGGCCATGATCGATCTCGACGGGACCCCGGACAAGAGCAGGCTCGGCGCCAACGCGCTGGTCGGCGTGTCGATGGCGCTGGCCCGGGCGCTGGCCGCCTCGGCGGGCGTCCCGCTGTGGCACTGGCTGAAGCCGGACGGGGTCTCCCCGTCCCTGCCGGTGCCGCACTTCAACGTGCTCAACGGCGGGGTCCACGCGCCCAACGAGCTCGACTTCCAGGAGTTCATGGTCGCGCCGCTGGGCGCCCCGTCCATGGCCGAGGCGGTCCGGGCCGGCGCCGAGGTGTACGCGGCCCTGCGCCGCGAGCTCACCGAGCGCAAACTGTCCACCGGACTCGGGGATGAGGGCGGGTTCGCCCCGGAGATCCGCGAGCCGGAAGAGGTGCTGCGGCTGCTGGCCGGGGCCATCGGCCGCGCCGGGTACCAGGCCGGCCGGGGTGGGGTCAGCATCGCCCTGGACCTGGCCGCGTCGGAGTTCCGCCAGGCCGACGGCACCTACCTGGTGTCCGGGGTCCCGCTGAGCACGGGCGATCTCATCGACCGGCTGGCCGCCATCACCGACGCGTTCCCGGTGTCCTCGATCGAGGACGGCCTCGGCGAGGACGACGACGAGGGGTGGATCGCGCTCACCGCCCGGCTCGGCGACACCGTGGAACTGGTCGGTGACGACAACTTCTGCACCAACCCGGCCATCATCGCCAGCGCCATCGAGCGCGGCATCGCGAACTCGGCTTTGATCAAGCTCAACCAGATCGGCACGGTCACCGAGACGCTGGAGGCTATGGCGGTGTGCCGCCGCGGGGGGTACCGGCAGTTCGTGTCGCACCGCTCCGGGGAGACCGAGGATTCCTTCATCGCCGACCTGGCCGTCGGGACCGGCTCCGGTCGCCTCAAGTCCGGTGCGCCGGCCCGGGGCGAGCGGACCGCCAAGTACAACCGCCTGATCGAGATCGCCGCCACCACCCCGGACCTGCGCTACGGCATGACCTGATCGCCGGACGGCTCATGAGCACGGTGCCGGGCCGCGGCACCGTGCTCAGGCGAGCGTGATGTGGCCGCCCGCCCGGGCGTCCCGGCCAGCACCGGCCGGGTCCGTTGCGGAGGTGTTGAAGAGGCCGCCAGGTGCACTATGCGCGCCGGTGGCGGCGACGGCCAGCCGCGGGGTGCGGTGGGTCCGGTGCACCACGATCCAGCGGGACGCCATGATCAGCCCCAGGGTGGCGACGACGGCGAGGAGCGCTACCGCGGCCCAGGCGAGCCGCGTGGAGTCGCTGAGCAGGAAGTAGCCCCACAGGCCGAGGCCGGTGATGGCCAGCAGCGCGTGCGCGCTGATGACCGGCACCGGGAGCCGGGTGGCCGCGCCGGACTGGAACTCGTGGTCGTACTCGATGAGCCAGATCGTCAGCAGGTAGAGTCCGCCGCCGGCGGTGATCAGCCAGGAAAACAGGGCAGCAAGCGACATCGGCAGTGTCCTATCGTCCGCAGAGGGGAGCCACCCGGGTGGGGTCGCCACCGCGTTCGCGGCGCCGGGTGGCGGGGGCCGGTCCGGATCCCCGGAAAGCCCGGCTTTACCCCTTATGACGGGCGGGACCGGCGGCCAGTTCAGCCGGCCCGCGGCCTGCGCCGGGCCGGCGGTGCGGGCGGGCCCGGGAAAGGCCCGTGATTCGGGCCCCTGATTCGGGGTAGCCACCGGCCAGGAAGCTCAAGAGCGACGCTCGGGGAGCGCAGGCATGCCAGAGGACTCCGGCGGGGAACCCTTGCCGCCGGATCCCGCTGCCCGGTCGCCGGAAGCACGCTTTCCCGACCCACTGTTCCCGCGCGCGCTGCCGGTACTGCCGCGGCTGCGGGTGTCAGCCTGCCGCCTGCCCGCCGCCGGGGGACCGGGGACGGAAGGTGACTGGCTCGACGTGCTGGCACTGCCGGGCGGCGTGAGCGCGCTGGTTCTCGCCCGCGCTGTCGGGCCGGGCGGGCTGATCGGGCCGGGCGGGCTGATCGGGCCGGCCGCGCTGCGGTTGCGGGCCAGTCTCCGGGAACTGCTGCGTGGCGGTGCGGCCCCGGCGGAGGCGCTGGACTGGCTGGCTGCCGCCACGGCCGGGTCGCGGGCCGTCCACCGGGCCACAGCCTGTGTCGCGCTGCTGACCCCGGAGACGGGGGACCTGCGGTACGCCGCCATGGGCCAGCCACGGCCGGTGGTGTGCACGGCCGCCGGGACCAACGGGCACCTGGCCACGCCCGCCCGCGGGTCGCCCGGCCCCGGGTCACCCGGTTCCCCTGCTCCCGGTTCCCCCGGTCCCGGTGCCGGGCAGCGCGAGGCCGGGACCGCCGTGCTGCCCTCCGATGCGGTGCTGCTGCTGTACTACGGGCCGGCCGCATTCCCGGCCGGTGAGGTTTCCCCGGGCGGGGACGGCCCCCGCGGCGGGGACGCCTCCCCGGAAACCGCCGCGCGGGCGGCTGCCACGGCCTCGTCCCTGCTGGCCGCCCCGGCCCCCGGGGGCGCCGCTGAGCTGGCCGACCGGGTGGGCCCGGAGGTGCTGGCCGCGCTCACCCCCGGCCAGGGTGGCGGGCCAGCGACCGTGCTCGCCGCCTACCGGCCCCAGGCCCCGGCCGGCGGCTGGTCCATGGACCTGCCCGCCGACCCGCTGGCGCTGCGCGGGCTGCGGACCCGGCTCCGCGGCTGGCTGCGCGAGCTCGGGGCCTCGGCGTCGGACCGCACCGACGTCGAGCTGGCCGTCTGGGAGGCCGCCGTGAACGCGGTCGTGCACGGCCGGCCCGCGACGGGACCCGCCGTGATCACGGTGCGCGCTGCGCTGGACGATACCGGCCGGGCGGTGATCCAGGTGAGCGACCGCGGGCGGTGGCGGGCGCCGCAACCCCCGGACACCGGCCGGAGGTGGCCGGGCGGGCAGGGGCTGCTGGTCATCAGGCAGGCCGCCGACGAACTGGATATCGCCCCGGGCCCGGAAGGGACGACGGTGACCCTGAGCCGGAGCCTCAGCCACCCGCTTCCGGGGCAGGCCCAGCCCGCGGGGTATCCCGCGACTGCTGCACGTCACGGTAGACCGGCATGATCTTGTCCAGGCCGGTGAGCTGGAATATCCGGGCGACGGGCGAGTCGCCCAGGGCCAGACGGAGCTCGCCGCCGTCCGCGGTCACGAGTTCGTGCGCGCGGGTGAGGACGTAAACCCCGGCCGAGTCGCAGAAGACGGTGCCGGTCAGGTCGGCCGTGACCAGCTCCGGGGACTGCCCGGCCACGGTTTTCAGCTGCTCGCCGACCTCCGCCGAATTGCCCAGGTCGATCTCTTCGGGCATGGTCACGATGGCATGGCGGCCGGACCAGCTGACCTGCAGTTCCTGCCCGGTCATGGAACCTCCCCGCGTTCCCGGCACCGGGCTAGCGCTCGCCTCCCGATCGTAGCGTGCGGCGCTGTACCCCGGGACCGCCAGTATCCCCAGACCATGGGCCGGAGCAGGTACTCTTCCGGGAGATTTGTCGGCCTTCACCGGCGGCGGCCAGGAGGGGCACCGTGAGCAGTAGGGAGCCCGCCGAACCCGCGGACGTGATCTTCCCGGGAGACGGCGAGATGGCGCGGCGTGCGCGCGCATATCCCTGGGCCGACTCGGCGATGGGGGATCCCCGCGGCTGGCCGGCGGGCCTGCGCACCGCCTGGCGGATCTGCCTTACCTCCCGGTTCCCGATGATCGTGTGGTGGGGCAAGGACCTCTGGTTCCTCTACAACGACGCGTACCTCCCGCTTCTCGGCACCAAGCACCCGGCCCTCGGCAAGCCGGGCGAGACGGTGTGGCCGGAGATCTGGGACGTCGTCGGGCCCGATGCTGGACTCGGTGATGAGCAGCGGGCAGGCGACCTGGTCTGAGGACCTGCTCCTGCCGATGAACCGGCACGACTACTGGGAAGAGACGTACTGGACCTATTCCTACAGCCCGCTGCACGACGACGACGGCGTGGTGCGCGGGGTGTTCACCGCGGTCAGCGACACCACCGAGCGGGTCATCGGCGAGCGGCGGCTCGCCGCCCTGCAGGACCTGGGCGCGCAGGCGGGCAGCGCGCGCAGCGTGGCCGAGGCGTGCCAGCTCGTGGTGAAGGCCCTGGAACGTGCCCGGCAGGATGTCCCGTTCGCCGCCATCTACCTGCGCAGGCCCGGCGGCGATGAGCCGGTCCTGCTGACCAGTGCCCCGCATGAGGCCGTTCCCGTCCCGCTTCCGGCCGGGCCGGGCGGCTGGCCGGTCGCGGAGGTGCTGCGCAGCGGCGAGCCGGTGACCGTGAGTGACGTCGCCGCCCGGTTCGGGGAACTGCCCGTCCGGCGGCTGGCCGGCCCCGCCGGCCCAGGCCCGGGTGCTCCCGCTGGTGGGGGAGGCCGGCGGCCAGGCCACCGGCGTCATCGTGCTCGCGGCCAGCGCCGGGCACGCGCTGGACGAAGCCTATGAGTCGTTCCTCAGCCTGGTCGCCCAGCAGACCGCCGCCCTGGTCAACGGCGCGATCGCCTACCAGGCCCAGCAGCGGCGCGCCGAGGAGCTGGCCGAGCTCGACCGGGCCAAGACCACGTTCTTCTCCAACGTCAGCCACGAGTTCCGCACCCCGCTCACGCTGATCATGGGCCCGGTGGAGGAGCTCCGGGCCGGGGCCGCCGCGGCGGACCCGGCCGCGCGGGAGGAACTCGAGGTCATCCACCGCAACGGCGCTGCGCCTGGGCAAGCTGGTCAACACGCTGCTGGACTTCTCCCGGATCGAGGCCGGCCGCATGCAGGCCCGCTACGAGCCGGTCGACCTCGCCGCCTTCACCGCCGAGCTGGCCAGCGTCTTCCGCTCGGCGATCGAGCGGGCCGGCCTGGCCTACCAGGTGGACTGCCCGCCGCTGTCCTGAGCCGGTCTACGTCGACCGCGAGATGTGGGAGAAGGTCGTCCTCAACCTGCTGAGCAACGCGCTGAAGTTCACCTTCGACGGCACCATCGGCGTGTCCCTGCGGGCGAGGAGTCCCGCGCGGTGCTCCGGGTCAGCGACACCGGCACCGGGATCGCCGCCGCCGAGATGCCGCGCCTGTTCGACCGCTTCCACCGCATCGCGAACGCCCGCTCCCGGTCCAACGAGGGCAGCGGCATCGGGCTGGCGCTGGTCCGCGAGCTGGTCGGGCTGCACGGGGGCACGCATCACCGCCGACAGCACCGAAGGGGCCGGGCACCACCGTTCACCGTCCGGCTTCCGTTCGGCCACGGGCACCTGCCGGACGAGAACCTGGCCGCCGCCGGCCCGGAGCGCCGTCCGGCCGCGCGCCGACCCTTCCTGGTCGAGGCGCTGCGCTGGCTGCCCGGCGACCAGCCGGACGAGGCCGCGCCGGCCGCGGCCCGCGACCGGCGCCCGGCCGCGTGGCCAGGCCGGGCGCGGCGCCCGCCCGGTGCTGCTCGCCGACGACAACGCGGACATGCGCGAGTACCTGCAGCGGCTGCTGCGGGCCGGCTACCAGGTCACCGCGGTCACCGACGGGCAGGCCGCGCTCGAGGCGGTCCGGGCGCAGCCCGCCCGACATCGTCATCAGCGACGTGATGATGCCCGGCCTCGACGGCCTGCAGCTGGTCGCGGCGCTGCGCGCGGACCCGCGCACCGCCGGCGTACCGGTGCTGCTGCTGTCCGCGCGGGCCGGCCAGGAGGCCGCGATCGAGGGCCTGGAGGCCGGCGCGGACGACTACCTGGTCAAGCCCTTCGCCGCGGCCGAACTGCTGGCCCGGGTCCGGGCCAACGTGGAGCTGGCCCGGCTGCGCACCCAGCACGCCCGCTGGCGCGCGGCCCTGCTCGACTCGCTGCACGAGGCCTTCTTCCTCTTCGACGAGGACGGCGCCGTCGTCGAGATCAACGCCGCCTTCACCGACATGCTCGGCTACGGCCCGGACGGCCTGCCCTACCCGCCCCGGCAGCCGTGGTGGCCCGACGAGCAGGCCGACCCCGAAGGGCACCGGCTGGCCAGCGAGGCCCTTGCGCGGCTGATGACGGACAGCACGGGCAGCTTCACCGTCCCGCTCACGCCACCGCGACGGGCACCGGGTCTGGGTGACGGCCAGCTTCAACGAGGTCACCGACCCGGAAAACGGCCGCCGCATGGTGGTGGGCACCTTCCGCGACGTCACGGCCGAGCACTACGCCGTGCAGCGGGAGGCGGCGCTGGCCGCGATGGGCCTGATGGTGTCCCGGGCCGGGCAGCGTCGCCCAGGTGCTGCAGGAGGCGCTGGGCGAACTGCACCGGCTGTGGCGGGCCCGGCGCGGTCATCGCCGCCACCTGGACCGGCGCCGACCGGGCGGCGGTGACGTCGACCGGTCCCGCGCGCAGCTGGGCGGACGCTGCCCGCCGGGCTCCGCGACGCGCTCGGCGCGCTGCGGGAGCAGCCCGCTGCTGACCCCGACCGACGGGACACCGCCGGGCGTCGGGCATCAGGCTCGAGCACCCGGCGGGCACGCTCGGGATCTGGATCGATGCTCGGCCCGGCCCGGCCGTTCACCGCCGAGGACCGTACGCTGTTCAGCCTGCTCGTGCGGCTACCTCGGCCAGGCGCTGCACCGCGCCCACCAGACGGATCAGCAGCGCGAGACGGCGCTGGCGCTGCAGCGCGCCATCCTCGGCCCGTCCCGGCTGCCCGCCGGGTTCGCCGCTCGCTACGAGCCGGCCACCCGCCCGCTCGAGGTCGGCGGCGACTGGTACGACATCGTCGAGCTGCCGGACGGGCGGATCGGCATCATGGTCGGCGACTGCGTCGGGCACGGCCTGGCGCCGCCACCGTGATGGGCCAGCTGCGCAGCGCCTGCCGCGCGCTGCTGCTCCAGGACGCCGAGCGCCGGCGCAGCCCTGACCGCCATGGACCGGTTCGCGTCGTTCGTCCCCGGCGGCGAGTGCAGCCACCGTGTTCTGCGGGATCCTCGACCCGGGACCGAGGCCGGCTGACCTACACCAGCGCCGGCCACCCGCCGGGCATCGTGGTCCATCCCGACGGCCGCGTCGACCTGCTCGAAGGGGCCCGCTCGCTGCCGCTGGCCATGCCGCGCGACGCCGGCCGGACCGAGGCCAGCTGCGTCCTGCCGCCCCGGTCGACGCTGCTGCTCTACACCGACGGCCTGGTCGAACGGCGCGGCCGGCCGATCACCGAGGGCATCGCCGCGGCGGGCGCGGCGTCGGGAGGCCGACCAGGCCTCGCTGGAGGATCTCGCCAGCAGCTCATGACCGGTCTCGCCCCGCCGGGGGGTACGAGGACGACGTGGCCCTCGTCCTGTACCGCCATCCCGACCCCGCTCGACGTCTGCCTTCTCCGCCGAGCCAGGACCAGCTCGCGCTCGGTCCGCGCGCAGCTGCGCGGCTGGCTGCGCAGCTGCGGCGCTGCGCCACCGGATGGCCCAGGACGTCCTGGTCGCGGCGGGCGAGGCCATCGCCAACGCGATCGAGCACGGCCACCGCCACCCGCCCGGCGCGGCAGGTCCGGCTCCGCGCCAGCTCGACCGCGAACCAGCTGCGGCGTGACCGTCACCGACCGGGGCGCTGGCGGCCCGCCCGCCCGGCGACCGTCCGCTGCGCGGGCACGGCATCGCGCTGATGCGGGCCCTGATGCAGCAAGTCACCATCGAGCCGGCGTCACCGGCACTACCGTCGACATGTACGTGAGGATCAATCCATGAGCACACCCGCTTGAGCTGTCCACCCGCCAGCGCCCCGACGGGACCCCGGTCGTGACCGCGGCGGGCGAGATCGACATGAGCAACGCCGGCGGCTTCGCCGGCTGCCTCGCCCAGGCCCGGGCCACGCTGGGGAGGGACAGGGCGGCCCGTTCGTCGACCTGACGGGCGGTCGAGTACCTCGACAGCGCCGGCCTCCCCGCCCTGTTCGCGTACACGCCGGGCCTCGGCTGATCGCCAGCCCGCTGCTCGCCCCGGTCCTGGCCATTTCCGGCCTGTCCGACCTCGTCACCGCGCACGCGCTGGGTGGCAGCCAGAGGCACTTAGCCAGAGGCACTTAGCCAGACGCCGCGCTTCGCCCTCTCATCCTGCCCGTCCGCCCGCCCAGCGCCAGCTCTTCCTCGCGACGCCGTGCCCATCCGGTGGTGGCTGGGGGAGAGCTGCCCGCCCGGTGCTGGCGCCGCGTACTAGGGTGACGAGAGTGACCAGTAACTGGCCGGCCTGCTCCTACGAGGACTGGCGCGCGACCTGCGACACGCTGCACGCGCACACCCAGGTGCTCGGCAAGCTGGCGGTCCGGCTCGCCCCGCCGGAGCCGCAGCTCCAGCACGCGGCGCTGCGACTGACGGCGCGCGGGTGGGAGACCGCCCCGCTGCCCGCGCCGGACGGCTCCGGGGCGCTGGTCGCCGCGCTCGACCTCCGGACGCATGAGGCCGTGGTCGAGCACAGCGGGGGGCAGGCGGCCCGGGTCGCGCTGACCCCGGACCGTCCCGTCGGGGATGTGACCCGTGAGCTGCTGGCCGCGGTGCGCCGGCTGGGCGGGCCGGTCGAGATCGACCCGACGCCACAGGAGGTCGCCTGGAGCGCGCCGCTCGACGAGGACCACGAGCACGCGAGCTACGATCCGGCGCAGGTTCGCGACTACTTCGCCGCGGCCACCCAGGCGGCCCTGGTGCTGGCCGACTACCGCGCGCCCTACCGCGGCCGGTCCACGCCGGTCAACGCCTGGTGGGGCTCGTTCGACCTCGCGGTGAGCCTGTTCTCCGGCCAGCCCGCCGAGCCGCCGTCCGCGGATTTCATCATGCGCAACGCGATGGACGCCCAGGAGGTCGCGGTCGGCTGGTGGCCCGGGGACGGCCGCTACGGTAAGGCGGCGTTCTATGCCTACGCTCACCCGGCGCCGGAGGGTTTCGCCGGCCTGCCGGTGTCCCCTTCGGCTGCCCGCTGGGACGGCGCGCTGGGTGAGTACGTGCTGGACTGGGACGACGTCCGGGCCGCCAGGGATCCGCACGCGACGGCGGTGGAGTTCGCCCGTTCCGCGTTCCAGCACGCGTGCGTGGCCTGCTCCTGGGATCCGTCGCTGGCCGCCACCGCCGCCGGGACGCCGCCTCCCGTAAGCTGACCCGGCCCCGCTGGTTCGCCGGTCCCGGCTCACGGCTCGCCGGACCCGGCTCACGCCGGCTCGCCGGTCCGGCTCAGGCCAGATCAGGCCGGCTCGCCGAGGGAGGCCAGGAACGCGAGCTGGGCCAGGAAGTGCTGGGTACCGCCGCCGTCGTGGCCGTTGAACGGGTAGACCTCGATCTGCTTCGGCCCGGCGTAGTGGTTGAACGCGGCGAAGACCGTGGACGCCGGGGTGATGTCGTCCACCAGACCCACGGAGAACAGGGCCGGCGCCGTGGCCCGTTTCGCATGATTGACCACGTCCAGGTAGGACAGGGTGCTGAACACCTGGTCCACCTCGCCCCGGTGCACGCTCAGGTACTCGATGAGTTCCAGGTAGGGACGGCTCTCGGTCACCTCCACGGCCCGCTGGAAGTGAGCGAGGAACGGGACCTCGGGCAGCGTCGCGGCCACGGCCCCGCCTGCCGCCCCGGCCAGATGAGCCGCCACGATGGCCAGGGCGCCGCCCTGGCTACCCCCCGTCGTCACAACGGACCGTCCGGTGCTGGCCGGATGGCGCCGGGCGGCGGCCACCGCCTGCGCCGCGTCGATGAACAGGCGGGTGTAGTAGTGCGTGCGCGGGTCGGCGACGCCGCGGGTGAGGAATCCCGGGGTACTGGGGGCGCCCGGGTCGCTGGGATCGGGGGTGTCGGCGGTCTGCCATCCGCCCCCCTGGCCGCGGGTGTCCATGATCAGGTGCGGGTGGCCGGCGCAACTCCAGGTCAGCCAGTCGAACGGGTCGCCGCGGCCGCCGCCGTAGCCGATGTACTCGACCACGAACGCGCGGTCCGGCGGGCTGGCGTGCGGCAGCAGCAGCCAGCCCTTGACGGGGTCGCCGCCGTAGCCCGGGAACGTCACGTCGGCCACATCGGCGTGCCGGATCTGGGTCGGCACGCCGGTGAATACCGGCTCGGCCTGGTGGGCGGCCGCGGCGGCCAGCTCGCTGGCCCAGAACTCGTCGAAGTCCGGGGGCTCCTCCACCGCGGGCCGGTACTGGCGCAGCTCGGGCAGGGAAAGATCGCGGAGCATAGGGTCCTCGCGTCGGTCAGTCAGCGGGCATCAGCGTGATCTCCGGATGCAGCACCCGGTCGAAGCCCACCTCCCGGCGCTGGCCGGTGAGAGTGTATCCCAGCGTGATCTCTGTATCGGCTGACGGACGGGCGGGCGGCGGCCGCCGGCTGGCTGGGTGCATAGTTGCGAACCCACCCGGGCAATCACGAAGGTGCCCGCGCAACCCGCAGCTACCCGGTGCCGCAGGAGGCGGAGGGGTGCAGCGATCCGAGACGGGTGCCCAGACGTTTGCGATCTGAGCCGTGCGTACGGGTCAGTATGGTGGCGGGGCACATTGTCCTCCGCGAATTTTCGGAATGCCCGGCGGACAGATCCCTGATGTCTGGAAGTATCAATGCCGGAGTGTCCGCGGCGGTTATAGTAGCCAATTAGGCGGCGGCCACATGTCAGAATTTACGAAAGCAGTATCGGCGCGGCTCCGGCCATGAGCGGCAGCCCGCGCTGGATCAGGTGCATGACTGGCCACATGGAAAATAACCCGACAATGCCAGGCGTAAGATTCTTTACCGCACGGACGCCGAGGCTGCTGCCCTTAATTCACCCTGATCCGTGCCCAGCCGGGCAACAAACGCGGCAGCCTGCGTGCGCCGATGCATGCCCAGCTTGGTGAGAAGCGACGACACATAGTTCTTCACGGTCTTCTCGGCCAGGAACATGCGCTCCGCGATCTGGCGGTTGGTGAGCCCTTCTCCGACGAGTTCCAGGACTCTCTTCTCCTGGTCGGACAGGGCCGACAACGGGTCAGGGGCGGGCTGCTCGCGCAACCTCCCGATCACTCGCTGCACCATGCTCGCGTCCAGCGTGGACCCGCCCGAGGCCACGGTGCGGACGGCGCTGACCAGGTCAGACCCGGCCGTCTCCTTCAGCACATAACCCGCCGCCCCTGCCATGATCGCCCCGAAGAGTGCCTGGTCATCGCCATAAGAGGTGAGCATCAGGCAGGCGGTCCCGGAGAGGGTCGAGCGGATCTCCCGGCATACCGACACTCCGTCGCCGTCGGGCAGCCGGACGTCGAGCACCGCCACCCTCGGGCGTAGAGCCGGGACCCGGGCCAATGCCGAAGCCGCCGTGCCGGCCTCCCCGACCACCGTGATGTCCCGTTCCTCGGCCAGCAGATCCCGTAGCCCCCGCCGGACCACCTCGTGGTCGTCCAGGAGAAATACCGTGATCTGCTGCTCCTGTGTGCCGTCCTGCTGCTGGCTGGTGTCGTTCATCCGCGCCTTCCCTCCGGTGCCTCCTGCTGATGCGGCCAGAGCCAGGGCATCGCGGGAGCGTGAGTCCGCACGTCGCACGCTGTAACTGATTATCACCTTACGTTACTGAGATGCTACTCTTAGTGCTCAAGCTCAGGACGTCGTCCCAGCAGGCTGCCTGCAACCTGACCCAGTGACGGGAATCAAGGTGACCAAACGAGTCCTGGTAGTCGATGACGTAGCCGAGATGCGCGCCCTGATCTGGCGGATACTCAGCGCCGACGGATATCAGGTCGATGTCGCGGCCACTCTCGCGGAAGCACGGGGCCTGGATCCGGCGGGATACTCCGCGGTCCTGGTGGACGCCCATCTGGGGACCGAGCATGGCACGGATCTGATCGAAGAGCTGCGATCGGCGGATCCCGCGGCGGTCAGCCGGTGCCTGGTGATCACCGGGGGCACGGCTGACGCAGGTCCCGCTGGCCTCGCCGTCCTGACCAAGCCGTTCCGGGCCGCTGACCTGCTCGACGCCGTTCGTGCCCTGCAGCAGCCGGCCCGCCCGGCCCCGCCCCAGCCCGCCCCAGCCGCCCGCCCCAGCCCCGCCCCGCAGCCGGCCGCCCCAGCCGGATCCGTCCCAGCCCCAGCCAGCGCTGCCCGGACCACCGCCGCCGGAACCAGGGCTGCCGGAATCCGGGGCGAGGCCGGAGCCGGGGGCGGGACCGGGATCGTCATCCGGGCCGTCCTGGGACAGTCCGTCACCCAGCCCGGCCCAGATCGGGCGCCTGCTGGCGGTCATCCGCCGGCTGCGCACCCGGGAGCGGTATGACCTGGTCGGTTTCCTGCACGACGGGCCGATTCAGGAACTCACTGCGGGCACCCTGGAAGCGGAGATGATGCGCAGGTCGGCTCCAGCCGGGCCAGCGTCCCGGGTTGACGCCGTACTGCGGCAGATCGAAGCGGCGGCGCGGGCGTTGCGCTGGCTGGTCGATGGCGAATGGCCGTTCATGCAGCCGGAGGTTCAGCTGGCCGGTGCTCTGCGGCAGCGCTGCGCGTGGCTGCTCACTGAGCCGCTGGCCCTCGACATCGACCCGGGCTGTGCGGACATGGTGCCCAGTGACGTGCCCGCCGTGGTGGACGTGGCGGAGCTGATGCTGCTGGCGGCGGCACCCGAGTGCTGCCCGGTGCGGGCCCACCTCGCCGTGCGCGGGGAACCTCAGCTGATCGAGCTGACGCTGACGGTGGCCGCGTCCGGAGACGAGCCGATGGGGGACCTGGAGGCTGCACGGGCAGGCGCTGCGCGACCTCGCTGGGGCGCTGGGCACCGTGGCACACACGGAGAACGGGACCCAGCAGTGGCGCGTCAGGATCGCCTTGCGGCACTGGGGAGGGATGACCCTCCAGGAGACTGGCCGCGGAACGGGAGCAGCCAGTCAATGAGAGATCCAGCGAAAGCCCGCTGGAGTCCAGTTACGGCCGCCAGGCCGGCCGGGGTCCTCAGCCGACCTGGCCGGCCGGTACCCGATCCCGGCGCTGCCGCACGGACGCGCGTTCCATCATCGTCTCGATCGGGGCCCCGGTGCGCATCGCGCTCGTCGCGAACTCGATCGGGCAGTTGGCCCCGTCATAGGTGGTCCTGGTGATCCGCAGCACCGGGCTGTCCGGCTCAACCTCCAGCAGGGAGGCTTCTGTCGCGCAGGCCGCGACGGCCGTGAACAGCTGCCTGGCCCGCACGATACAGACGCCGTAGCGGCCTTCGATGGTGGCGTACAGAGAGCCCTTGACCAGGGGTTCCGCATCCAGGCCGGCGAAGCGGGCGCAGGGCAGCCACGAATACTGGACCACAATGGGGCAGTCGTCCACGAGGCGGACCCGCTGGATGGTGACCGCCGCGGCGGACGTGGTGAGCTGCAACGCCTCCCGCGCCTGGTCCGACGGCTGTTCCACGGCGGTCTTGATCAGCCTGGTCTCCACCTCCCGGCCCTGGCTGCGCATCTCCTCGGTGAAGCTGAGCAGCGCGCCCACCCGCCGGGTGGGCAGCCGCTCGGCCGCGAAGGTCCCCAGGCCCTGCCGCCGGACGACGACGCCCTCACCCGCCAGTGCCCCGATAGCCTGGCGGACCGTCATCCGGGCTACGCCGTACCGTGCGGCGAGTTCGGTCTCGGACGGCAGGCGGTCACCGGCTGCCCATTCGCCAGCGGCGATTCTCACCCTCAGGTCGTCCCGAATGCTCACATGGACAGGCTTGGTCATGGCTTTCCCTGTGCTCGAGGACGCGACGCCATCGCGGGCCGGACCGCTGGGCGCAGCGCCCGCCGCCCCGGCGGGGAGACGGGTAAACGCCACACTCCACTGGTCACATTCGCCCCCTTGTTCATAGCCATCCACTCGGCCGAATCCGGGAGAAGTTACGGATATTGTTCCTGGTGCGAAAACAAACTGTGAATATGCTCCGCGGGCTCAGACTATAAGCAGCGGGACGTGCCGCAAAGCTGTTCTGGCCATGTCGCCATGCAGGCCGTACGCCAGCGCTGGTAACGCTGGTCGGCGGCCTCCGTCCCGCCTGGTTCGGGCCGGCATCACCCCGGCGGTATCACCCCGGCGGTGTCACGAGGGCGGCGGCTGCGGGCCGCGCGTCCGGGAAAATAGCCCGCCGCCACGGATGCGGCCAGAGCGGCGCCGTGCAGGCTGGCATATTCGTCTGAATCACGATCTGCCCTCATCCCCAGGCATTGGCGCGCAATTGTGTGGCGCTTGGCCGGGGCTTTCCGCACCTGCTTCTCCGGCTCCGCGGCCGCCGGGCGGCCCGCCTGGGGGCTGGGTAGGCCCACGCGTCGGGGCCTGGTGTCGATGAGCACACCGATCGGGAAGGGACCGCAGGTGGCGGCTCGATCGGGAAGGGCGCGCAGGTGGCGGCGGAAACGGGCGAAGGTCCCGCGGCGCCGGGCGGATGGTCTCTACGCCCGCGTGCTTCCGTTGAACGGACAGTGGAGGGGGAGGCGAGACGACATGAGACGAGTTGTGGCGGCGCCGCACCTGCCGCGCGGGCTGTGGCTGCGCGGGTTGTGGCCGGACCGCAACCCGTTGCGGCGCACCTCCGACCGCCTGGCTGCGGCCATCGTGGGAGTGACCCTGATCGTTTTCCTGGTCGGTGCGCCGGTCGTCGCGCTGATCGCCGGCCGGTGGGCCGAGGCGGCCGCGTTCAGTTTGGCTAAGTCCCAGCACGCGAGTTGGCGCCAGGTTCCGGCGGTCCTGCTGGCCGACGCACCCGCGTCGGTGGATGTCGGGTACGGTGGCGTGGCCCTGCCCGAAGTGCGCGCCCGGTGGACCGCGCCGGATGGGACAGTGCGCCAGGGCCGCGTGGAGGCTTCCAGCGGTACCCGGGCGGGCAGCACCGTCCTGATCTGGGTAAACCAGGCCGGCCGGCTGACCGGGCCCCCGCTCCGTCCCGACCAGGTGACGGGCCAGAGGGTGCTGGCCATGGTCCTCGCCCCATTCGCGCTGGGCGGGTTCCTGCTCGGCGCCGGCGCGCTGGGTCTGCAGGCCCTGGACCGGCGCAGGCTCGAGGCCTGGGGCGCCGAGTGGCGGGGGACCGGGCCGCGGTGGAGCAGCCTGCGCTAGGCCGGACCCGCCTGGTCCCGGGCGGAAGGGATCAGGCCGGGACCGGGACGCCGCTCATCGCGGCGCTGACCACCACGACTGGGCAGGGTGCGTTCCGCAGGCAGGCCCGGGCCACCGGGCCGATAGCGTCCGGCGCGCATCCGGCATTGCCCAGGACCAGCATCTCGGCGCCGTCCGCGTGATCGAGCAGCACCCGCGCGGCCAGTCCTTCCGCGATCTCCACCGTCACTGTGCCCAGGGGCGTGCACCCGACCGCCGTGGTCACCGCGGCTTCGAGCCGCTGCCTCGCGTCCAGGAGATCGTCCCGGCGTCCCGGGGTGTAGGCGTGCGAGGCGTAGGGTGCCACCCGCTTCGCGGCGTCCTCCCAGGCCCGCACGACGTGCAGGTTCGTCTCCCGCAATCCGGCTTCGCGGACCGCCCAGTGCAGAGCAGCCAGCGAGGCCGATGAGCCGTCTGCGCCCACCACAATGCGTGGCAGCGCCATGTTCTGGTTCAGCGCCGCACCTCCTTCGCAGGGTCAGTCGGGGAGGGCCGGCGTCCACGCGTTACCGCCGTGTCCTGCTAGCCGGAGGTACAAATACCCAATGCTGGCTACTCTCACCCACTTGGGCGGTTACGCAATGGAACTTCACCCTCTGCTCACCGCCGCCTCCCCGTGAACGTCGTCAGGAAGGGGCATTTTTCCTACATGCGGGGGATTTCCGCAGCTCCCGGACCGGCCGCCGGGAGCCTGGCGAACCGCGTCCGGGGCGGCCCCCACTCCCGCCGGTCCCTAACCCGGCCAGCCCCTGAGCCGGACCGCGTCGAGCGGGGGCGCCGGGAGCGGCTTCCCGCGGTATCCGGGGATCTCGCCGAACCGGGAGCCCTGGCTCCAGTCGCGTGCCGCATCGATGATGTCCTGGGGGGTCGTCCCCACGAAGTTCCACCACATGACCACCGGCTGATCCAGCGGGGTGCCGCCGAGCAGGAACAGCTCGGCGCCCGCCGTGGCCGCCAGCGTCACCTGATCCCGTCCCGGCGGGAGGTACAGCAGGGTTCCCGGGCTGATCGCGGTCCCGCCCGCCTCCGCGGTCCCGGCCGCCATGAAGATCACGTGCTCGGATCCCGGCTCCAGGCCCAGCCGGGCGCGGGTATCCCGGCCCGCGTGCAGCTGGGCTCCCACGACCGGGGAGAAGACGGTGGCCGGGGACTGCGCACCAGCCAGCGAGCCGGCGAACACGGTGATCTCGAATCCGGCCAGGCCGGCCACGGGCAGGGCGGCGTGATGCTCGAACTCGGGCGCGACCTGCCGCTGGGAGCCGGGCAGGGCCAGCCAGAGCTGGACGCCGTGCAGGCGCGGGTCGTGCTCGTCCGGCGATTCTTCCGAGTGGGCGATCCCCCGGCCCGCGGTCATCAGGTTGAGCTGGCCGGGCCGGATCATCTGCTCGCTGCCCAGACTGTCGCGGTGCAGCACATTGCCGTCCAGCAGCCAGGTGACGGTCTGAAGCCCGATGTGCGGGTGGGGCGGCACCTGCATCCCGGCGACGCCATCCACGGACATCGGGCCGTAGTGGTCCACGAAGCACCAGGCGCCGACGCTGCGCCGGTGCCGCAGCGGCAGCAGCCGGCGGACCTCGATGTCGCCCACCCGGGCTACCCGGCCGGTGGTCAGCTGGCCCGGCTGGCCGTCCGGGCCGGCCGCGTCCTGGACGGTCACGTCCGCATCGGCGGTACTCATGTCCCCATTGTGCCCGTGATGGCGGGACAGGCCCTGCGGGGTCAGCCGACCAGGGTCTTGACCGCGCCGGTCAGGTCGGTCAGCGCGGACTTCGCGTCGGAGAAGAACATGCTGGTCTTCGGGTCCACATACAGCTCGTTGTCAATGCCCGCGTAGCCGTGCCCCATGGACCGCTTGATCACGATGATGCTCTTGGCGTGGTCCACGTCCAGGATGGGCATCCCGGAGACCGGGTTCCCGGGCCGCCGGGCCGCCGGGTTCGTCACGTCGTTGGCCCCGATGACGAGTGCGACGTCGGTCCGCGGGAACTCGGGGTTGATCTCGTCCATCTCCTTGAGCTGGGGGTAGGGCACGTTGGCCTCGGCGAGCAGCACGTTCATGTGCCCGGGCATCCGGCCCGCCACCGGGTGAATCGCATAGCTGACCTCCACGCCCCGTTCTTCGAGCACCGCGGCCAGCTCGGCGCACTGATGCTGGGCCTGGGCGGCGGCCAGCCCGTAGCCGGGCACGATGATGACCTTCTGCGCGTAGGCGAGCTGGATGGCGGCGTCGTCGGCCTGGATGGCCCGCACGTCCCCGCCGGGTCCGGCGATCGCCGGCCCGCTGTCGCCGGTGCCGAACCCGCCCACGATGATGTTGCGGATCGAGCGGTTCATCGCATCAGCCATCAGCTTGGTGAGGATGCCACCGGACGCGCCGACCAGCGCCCCGGCGATGATCAGCGCCCAGTTGCCGATGACGAACCCGGCCATCGCGACCGCGGTGCCGGTGAACGCGTTCAGCAGCGAGATGACGACCGGCATGTCGGCGCCGCCGATGGGCAGCACCATGGTCACCCCGAACGCCAGCGCGGCCAGGATGATGATGATCAGCGCGACAACGCTCGGGGTGGCGATCATGTAGATCCCGCCGCCGACCGCGATGACCGCGGCCGCGATGTTGGCGGCGCGCGAGCCGGGGAACGTGATGGGCGCCCCGTCGATCAGGCCCTGCAGCTTCCCGGCCGCGATGATCGACCCGGAGAAGGTCACCGCGCCGATGAGCACGTCAAGGATGGTGAAGAGCGTGGTCGACTCGCCGATGCCCCCCGAGGCGAGGCGGACATAGTCGTCGATCCCGACCAGGGCGGCCGCGCCACCACCGACCGTGTTGAAGATGCTGACCAGCTGCGGCATGGCGGTCATCTCGACCGTGCGGGCCGCGTACAGGCCAGCCCCCGCGCCGAGCAGCGTGCCGGCGATCATCACGATCCAGCCGGTGGTGGTGACGGTGCCCGCGTGGGCGACCAGGGCCAGCGTGGTCGCCACGGCGACGATCATGCCAGCGGTGGACACCTGGTTGCCGCGCCTCGCCGTGGCGGGGGAGTTCATCAGGTGCAGGCCGAGCACGAAGCAGGTCGCGGCGGCCACGTAGAGCAGCTGGGTAATCCAGTCGAAGGCGTTCATGCCTGGCCACCCTTGACCGTTGCGGCGGGAACCTGCCCGTTGCCGGTAACCGCGGCCGGGGTGTCTGCGGCCGGCACCGGGGTGCGCGACCGGCGGAACATCTTGAGCATCCGGCCGGTGACCACGTAGCCGCCGACCACGTTCATCGCCGCGAAGGCGCAGGCGATGAAGGCCAGGATGTACCCGAGCGCGTCGTGCGCGGTCACCGCGATGAGCATGGCGCCGGCCAGCACGATGCCGTGGATCGAGTTGGCTGCCGACATCAGCGGCGTGTGCAGGGTGGCGGGTACCTTGCTGATCACCTCGAAGCCCACCAGGATGGCGAGCACGAAGATCACTATGTCAGTGAGCAGGACCGTGGTCACGGGGTCGTACCTCCGGACGTGTCAGCGCTGGGATGTGCAGCACCGGGATTAGCAGCGCCGGGACTTACGGCACCGGGATTTCCAGCACCGGGATTTCCAGCACCGGGATTTCCAGCACCGGGGCTGGCTTCGGCGAGCAGGGCGGCGGTCGCGGGCTGGATCACGGCGCCGTCATGGGTGATGACGACGCCGGCCTGGATCTCGTCGGCGGGGTCAATGACGAGCGCGCCGTCCGCCACCATGTGCAGCAGCAGGGCGCTGAAGTTACGGGCCAGGAAGGCGGACGAGGCTCCGGGCACGCTGGCGGCCAGGTTCCCGGCCCCGATGATGGTGACCCCGTTTCCGGTGACGATGGTCTTGTCCGGCACCGAGCCGGCCACGTTGCCGCCGAGCGGGCCCGATCCCATGTCCACGATGACCGAGCCTGCGCTCATCTCCTTCAGCGCGTCCTCGGTGACCAGCAGCGGCGGCTTGCGTCCCGGCACCTGGGCCGTGGTGATGACCACGTCGTGCCGGGCGATGTGGCCGGCCAGCTCGGCCTGCTGGGCCTGGCGTTCCTCGTCGGTCAGCGCCCGCGCGTAACCGCCCTCACCGGCCGCGTTACCCACCGAGGTCAGCTCGATGAACGTGCCGCCGAGCGATTCCACCTCGGTCCTGGTCTGCGGCCGGACGTCGTAGGCGGACACCACCGCGCCGAGCCGCCGGGCCGTGCCGATCGCCTGGAGCCCGGCCACGCCGGTCCCCAGGATGAGCACCCTGGCCGGGCGCGCGGTGCCCGCGGCGGTGGTCAGCATGGGGAAGAATCGGCCGAACGCGGCCGCCCCGACCAGGGCTGCCTTGTACCCGGCCACGTTGGCCTGCGAGCTCAGCGCGTCCATGCCCTGCGCCCGGGACAGCGTCCTGGGCAGCCCGTCCAGGCTGATCGCGGTGATCCCGCGGGACGCCAGGGTGGCGGCCAGTCCCGGGTCGGCCAGCGGGTTGAGCATGCCCATGATCGCCTGGCCGGACCGGAGCCCGCCCAGGATCTGCTCGTCCGCCCGGCCCACGGTCAGGACCAGGTCCGCGCCCGCGAGGAGTTCCTCCCGGCTGACGATGGTTGCCCCGGCCTCCGCGTAGACGCTGTCCGCGAACCACGCACCGTTCCCCGCTCCGGATTCCACGAGTATCTCGAGCCCGGCGCCGCGCAACCGCGCGATCATCTCAGGGACGAGCGCCACCCGGCGTTCTCCGGGTGCTGACTCCCTAACGACAGCTACCTTCATGGACGAGACCTCACGATGTAGTGGCGTGGTCAGAAAGCAGCCTCGTCCGCATGCGACTCGGCGGTCAGAGGCCACCGTCCCGCCGCACGGGGGACCTTCGGGCATGATCGCACAAGATCACCCTCCGGCTCCAGTATCAGCCGAACACCTGACCTCCATACTCCCCCTCCCTGGAGAGCGCGGTGGCGGTGGGTCGGAGGGATCAGCTGGCCCGGCCCGGGGGGGTGCCTGGCCCGGCCGGGGAGTTGGCTGGCCCGGCCGGGGGTGCCTGGCCCGGCCGGGGAGCTAGCTGGCCCGGCGGAGCGCGTTGGTGATGCGGTCGCCCGCGGTGACCACGGCATTGGCGTGCAGCCGGCCCGGCGAGCGGGTCAGCCGCTCGATCGGGCCCGAGACCGAGACCGCCGCGATGACCTTGCCGCCCTGGCCCCGGACCGGGGCGGAGACCGAGGCGACCCCGGGCTCGCGTTCGGCCACGCTGGCCGCCCAGCCCCGCCGGCGCACCTGGGCCAGGGAGGCGGCGCTGAACCTGGCGCCGCGCAGCCCGCGGTGCAGCCGCTCGGGCTCCTCCCAGGCCAGCAGCACCTGGGCGGCAGACCCGGCGGTCATCGGCAGCGGCGTCCCGACCGGGACGGTGTCGCGGAGCCCGGTGGCGCGTTCCGCGGCGGCCACGCAGATCCGGCTGTCCGCCTGGCGCCGGTAGAGCTGCGCGCTCTCCCCGGTGAGATCGCGCAGCGCGATCAGGACCGGCTGGGCCACGGCCAGCAACCGGTCCTCGCCCGCGGCGGTGGCCAGCTCGGTGATCCGCGGGCCCAGGATGAACCGGCCCTGGACGTCCCTGGCCAGCAGCCGGTGCCGTTCCAGGGCGACCGCGATCCGGTGCGCGGTCGGCCGGGCCAGGCCGGTGGCCTGGACCAGCTGGGCGAGCGAGGCCGGCCCCGACTCGAGGGCGGTCAGCACGGCCGCCGTCTTGTCCAGCACGCCGACTCCGCTAGAGTTGTCCATGGTCCGATATTGCCGTCTCGGAATGCGAGACGCAAATCGGGATCGGGCCCCTCGGGATGACACGGGGGTGAGACTCGGGCCAGCACTCGCGGCTGTGCCCGGGGTCCACCCGCAGGACGAGGGGCCCCAGCTGGACGGACCGCGACGAGGCGCCCGCTGAAAGGGGTTCACGCATGGGACGTACGCTCGCGCAGAAGATCTGGGATTCGCACGTCGTGCACCGCGCCGACGGTGAGCCCGACCTGCTGTACATCGATCTCCACCTCATCCACGAGGTCACCAGCCCGCAGGCGTTCGACGGCCTCCGGCTGGCCGGGCGCGGCGTGCGCCGGCCCGACCTGACCGTCGCGACCGAGGACCACAACGTCCCGACGCTGGGCGTATCCGGCCCGGGACTGCCGCTCGTCGGCCCGGGCAGCCCGGTGACCGACCCGGTCTCCCGGGTCCAGGTCGAGACCCTGCGCAAGAACTGTGCCGAATTCGGCATCCGGCTGTTCCCGATGGGCGACGCCGGGCAGGGCATCGTGCACGTGATCAGCCCGCAGCAGGGGCTGACCCAGCCCGGCATGACGATCGTCTGCGGTGATTCCCACACCAGCACGCACGGCGCCCTCGGCGCGCTCGCCTTCGGCATCGGCACCAGCGAGGTCGAGCATGTGCTGGCCACCCAGACGCTGCCGCAGCAGCCCCCCGCCCAGATGGCGGTGAACGTGGCCGGTGAACTGCCCTACGGGGTGACCGCCAAGGACCTGATCCTGGCCGTGATAGCGAAGATCGGCACCGGCGGCGGGGTGGGCCACGTCATCGAGTACCGCGGTGACGCCGTCCGCAACCTGTCCATGGCGGGCCGGCTGACGGTCTGCAACATGTCGATCGAGGCGGGCGCCCGGGCCGGGCTCATCGCCCCGGACGACACGACGTTCAGCTACCTCGAAGGCCGCGCGCACGCGCCGCGCGGCGCCGACTGGGAGGCGGCGCTGGACTACTGGCGCTCGCTGCCGACCGACGCCGGCGCCACGTTCGACCAGGAGGTCACGCTGGACGCGGCCGCCCTGACCCCGTTCGTGACCTGGGGCACCAACCCGGGCCAGGCCGCCCCGCTCACCTCGTCCGTGCCCGACCCGGACGCGATGGAGGACGCCGGGGCCCGGGCCTCGGCGCTGCGCGCGCTGACCTACATGGGGCTGACCCCGGGCACGCCGCTGCGCGACATCGAGGTCAACACGGTGTTCGTCGGCTCGTGCACCAACGGCCGGCTGGAGGACCTGCGGGCCGCGGCCGGCGTGCTCCGCGGCAAGAAGATCGCCGATGGGGTGCGGATGCTGGTCGTGCCCGGCTCGATGGACGTCAAGGCGGCGGCCGAGCGGGAGGGCCTGGACGAGGTCTTCACCGCCGCGGGCGCGCAGTGGCGCTCCGCGGGCTGTTCCATGTGCCTGGGGATGAACCCGGACACGATGGCGCCGGGGGAGCGCAGCGCGTCCACCTCCAACCGCAACTTCGAAGGCCGCCAGGGCAAGGGCTCGCGCACCCACCTGGTGTCACCGCAGGTGGCCGCGGCCACCGCGGTCACCGGCCGCCTCACCGCCCCCGCCGACCTCTGACCGGGAGGGACAACCGACCATGGAGCCTTTCACCACGCACACCGGCCGCGCGATCCCGCTGCGCCGGAGCAATGTCGACACCGACCAGATCATCCCGGCTGAGTACCTGAAGCGGGTCAGCCGCATCGGGTTCGCCGACGGCCTGTTCGCGGCCTGGCGGGCAGATCCCGAGTTCATCCTCAACCAGCCCGCCGCCGACGGCGCGACGATCCTCGTGGCCGGCCCCGATTTCGGGATCGGGTCATCCCGCGAGCACGCGGTCTGGGCGCTCGGCGATTACGGTTTCCGGGCCGTCGTCTCCGCGCGCTTCGGCGACATATTCCGCAACAATGCGACAAAAGCCGGCCTGCTCCCGGTTCGCGTTTCCCCGGAATTCGCTGAGTCATTGCAGGACGCTCTCGAGATAACCCCGGATACCGAGATCACCGTGGATCTGGTTGCCCGTGAAGTGCGCGCAGCCGCTCCCGGCGGCCCGGTGGAACTCAGTGCACCATTCGATATCGACGATTACACCCGGTGGCGCCTGATAGAAGGACTGGATGACATCTCGCTCACCCTGCGTTATGCAGATGAGATCTCCAGTTTCGAGGAGCTCCGGCCGCACTGGCTGCCCATGGCCGACGCGGTGGCCTGAAAGTCCCCGCAGGACAGGAAATTCGGGCGTCTCGAGGCCGACACGCCGGGATTTTACGCTGGGGTGATTGTGCGCCAGCGCTGGATCGCCTAATTTCAGGCAGGTCAGAGGTCGCGGCTACGGCTCCCTGTCCGCGCGACCTCCCGTGGGGGAACCGCAGGAGTGATTCATGAACAAGCGTGACCTGATCGATGCGATCTCCGGCCGGCTGGGGGACAAGAAGACCGCGACCGAGGCCGTTAACGCGGTGCTGGATACCATTCAGTACACCGTCGCCAAGGGTGACAAAGTCGCGATTACCGGGTTCGGCGTCTTCGAAAAGGCCGTCCGCCCGGCCCGCACCGCCCGCAACCCGGCCACCGGAGCCACCATCAAGGTGGCCAAGTCGTCCGTGCCCAAGTTCCGGCCCGGCGCCGACTTCAAGGCGGTCGTGAACGGCGAGAAGAAGGTCGCGGCCGCGAAGAAGCGCTGAATCCGGCCGTGAGTTGATGATCATGGGATTGGCGTGGCTCCGGCTCCGCCGATCCCATGATCATGTCTGGGGCAGCGCCGGCGGCCGCGCCCGCTTACCGCAGGCCCGGCGGCTTGCTCAGGGCCGTGGTGATCAGGCGGTCAATAAGTTCCCGCAACGAGAACCCGCCGGCCGCCCACATTTTCGGAAAGTACGAGGCCGCGGTCATCCCGGGCATCGTGTTGATCTCGTTGAGCAGGATCTCGCCGTCCGGCGTGTAGAAGAAGTCCACCCGGGCCAGCCCCTCGCACGACACCGCCTCGAACGCGGCGGCGGCCAGGCGCCGCACCTCCTCCAGGCGCTCGGCGGGAATCGGGGCGGGGATCGCCATCTGGTTCGCGTCGTCCAGGTACTTGGCCTCGAAGTCGAAGAACTCCTCGCCACCGTCCACCATGAGCTGCCCGGGCATGCTGGTGTCGGGCGGCGCACCGTCCAGCCCCTCCAGCACGGCGCACTCGATCTCCCGCCCGGCGATGGCCTTCTCCACCAGGATCTTGCGGTCGTAGCGCCGGGCGGTCCCGATCGCCGCGTACAGTCCGGCCAGGTCATCCGCCCGTGACGTGCCGATGCTGGACCCGCCGCGGGCCGGCTTGACGAACACCGGCCAGCCCAGCTCCGCGATCGCGTCCAGCACCCGCTTGCGTTCAGCCTCCGCAGGCGCCGCGGTGGCCGCGGCCACCCCGGCGGCACCGCTGATCTCCGCCTCGGGCCAGTCCCGGTCACCGACCACGACGAACGGGCCCACCGGGAGCCCCTTCGCCTTGAAGATCAGCTTCATGTACTCCTTGTCCATGCTGACCGCGCTGGCCAGGACGCCCGCACCGACGTAGCGGACGCCCGCCATCTCCAGCAGGCCCTGCATCGTGCCGTCCTCACCGAACGGGCCGTGCAGCATGGGCAGGACCACGTCCACCTCGCCCAGCTCCCCGGGGATGGCCCCGGGGTCGGCGGTGGTCAGCGCGCCGGCTTCCTGGCCGCCCCCGGCGGTCCACGGCAGCACCTGACCGCCGGGCTCGGCGACCGCCTCGACCGACGGCAGCTGGCCGCCGGTGATGGCCAGCCGCCCGGGCTCGTCCGCGGTCAGCACCCACCGGCCGTCGGGCAGGATCCCGATCGGGACGACGTCGTAGCGGTCCCGGTCGATGCAGGCCAGCACCGTCCCGCCGCTCGCGCACGAGATCGCGTGCTCCGGGCCCCGGCCGCCAAACACGACCGCAACGCGGATCTTGCGTTCTGAGTTCACGCCCGCTCCTCTCTGGTCTTGCCGAGGTCTCTGTTCCCGCCCGGCCCTCGCCGGGGAGGGGAGGCGCGCCGGAGGCGTGTCCTCGCCGACCCGGCGAATCGCGGGGGCCGGGGGCTCCGGGGGTAGTCCCCCGGGGAGGTACAGCGGGGGGTCGTCCCCCCGGGCTAGCACCGCTGAGCGCGTCCAAGGCCTGGTGCACGTCCGCGATCAGGTCCTCGCCGTCCTCCAGCCCGATGGAGAACCGTACCGCTCCGGGGTCTATCCCCGCAGCGGCGAGGGCGGCGTCGTCGAATTGCCGGTGGGTCGTGGACGCCACATGGCTGACCAGGGTGTGCGTGCCGCCCAGTGAGGTCGCCACCCGGCCGACGCGGAGCCGGTCCGCGAGTTCGTACCCGGCCTGCCGGCCGCCATGCGGGGTCACGGTGACGATCGCGCCGAACCGGGTGCCCTCCGGTCCCGCCGGTCGTGTCCGAGTGCCCGCCCAGGTACTTCGTCGCCGAATGCAGCACGAGATCCGCGCCGTGCTCCAGCGGCCGGCAGACCACCGGGGGCGCCAGGGTGGAGTCCACCACGAGCAGCGCTCCCTGGCGGTGCGCGATCCCGGCCAGGGCGGGCAGGTCGGCCACGGCCGTCGTCGGGTTGGCCAGGGTTTCCGCGTACACGATCCGGGTCTCCGGCCGCATCGCCGCGCGCACCTGACCGGGGTCGGTCACGTCCACGAAATCGGCCCGCACGCCGAACCGGGCCGCCACGTCGCGCAGGAACCCGTAGGTCCCCCCGTACACGGCGGCCGGCGCGACCACGTGGGCGCCCGCCCCGGTGAAGGTCCAGAAGACGGCGCTGATCGCGGCCATCCCGGAGGAGAAAGCCTGGGCCACGACCGGCCCGGCCACGTGCTGGCCCTCCAGCGTCGCCACCGCGGTGGCGAACGCGTCCGCGGTGGGGTTGTCGATCCGGCTGTAGCTGTAGCCCGCTGTCTGCCCGTTCAGCAGCGCCGCGTACTCGGCGCTGGAGGAGAAGGCGAAGGCCGCGGTCCGGTAGACCGGCGTGCCCAGTGGCTGCTGCGCCGGGACCGGCGCCGGCGGCAGGTGTACCGCGCGGGTGTTCTCGCCTCGCGGCGGGCTGGGCTGTGGCTGGTCCCCGCCTCGCGGCCCGCTGGGCTGCGGCTGGTCAGACGCCATAACGCTCCGGTTTAGCCGAGCGCGAGGTGAGCAGCATCGCGGCCTGATCGACGGTGATCCGGCCGTGGATCACCCCCACCACCACCTCGGTGATGGGCATTTCCACCCCGTGGGCCCGGGCCAGCTCCAGGATCGGCTCCGCCGACTTGGCGCCCTCGGCGACCTGGGTGGTCACCGCGGCCACGTCGGCCAGCGCCATGCCCCGGCCCAGCAGTTCGCCGAACGTCCGGTTCCGCGACAGCGGGGAACTGCAGGTCGCGACCAGGTCACCGAGGCCGGCCAGGCCCGCGAACGTGTGCTGGTCCGCGCCGAGAGCCGCGCCGAGGCGGGTCATCTCGGCCAGCCCGCGGGTGATCAGGGTGGCCCGGGTGTTGTCGCCGCAGCCCATGCCGACCGCGATTCCGACCCCGAGCGCGATCACGTTCTTGACCGCACCGCCCAGCTCGCAGCCGATCACGTCCGGATTGGTGTAGGGCCGGAAGTATGCGGTGTGGCAGTCCTGCTGGAGCCGCTTGGCCAGCGTGTCGTCCGCGCAGGCCACGACGGTGGCGGCGTGCTGGCGCTCCGCGATCTCCCGGGCCAGGTTCGGCCCGGAGATGACCGCGATCCGGTCCGGGCCCGCCCCCGTCACCTCCGCGATCACCTCACTCATCCGCTGACGGGTGCCGAGCTCGATCCCCTTCATCAGGCTGACGAAGGCCGCGCCGGGAGGCAGCAGGTCACGCCAGGCACCGAGATGATGGCGCAGCGTCTGGGCGGGCACGGCCAGCACGACCAGGTCCGCGCCGTCCAGCACCCGCGTCGCTTCGGCGCTGGCGGTCAGCTCCGCCGGCAGCGTGATGCCCGGGAGATAGTCCGGGTTCTCGTGCCGCGAGTTGACCGTCGCGACCAGGTCCGGCCGGCGGCCCCACAGCCTCACCGGGGTGCCCGCGTCGCATAGCACCTTGGCGAACGTGGTGCCCCACATGCCGGCACCCATGACCGCCGCGCTCACGTCGGCGTCGCCTCGCGGGGGTCACCGCCGGCCGCCGGCTGCGTGGCGGGATCCTGCCCCGCGGGCGCGCCCTCTTCCCGGGCGGCCTGGCGTGCGGCGCGGCGGGCCACGGCCGGGTGGTAGGGGGTGGCCGGCGGCTGCCCGCCGCGCAGCTCCGCGAGCAGGTCCGCGATGTCGCCCATGATGGCGTTCGTGGCCCCGCGCAGCACGTCCCGGGTCAGGGGCTTCCCCTCGTAGTCACTCAGGTCCACGGGCGGCCCGGCCAGCATCCGGACCAGCTTGCGCGGCACCGCATGGGGCTTGAACTCGCCGTAAGGGAGGATGTCCTGCGCCCCCCACTGGGCGACCGGCACCACCGGCACGCCCGAGGCCAGGGCCAGCCGCGCCACCCCGGTCTTGGCCACCATCGGCCACTTGTCCGGGTCGCGGGTGGCGGTGCCCTCAGGGTAGATGATCACGCACTCGCCATCGGCCAGGGCCTGCTCGGCGACCTTCAGCACGTTCGCCGCGTCGGCTTCCCCCCGGCGCACCGGCAGCTGGCCGAGGACCCGCAGGAACGGCCCGACGAGCTTCACGTCGAACGCCGACGATTTGATCATGAACGCCGGGTAGCGGCCTGCCTCGTGCACGAACAGGGACATCGCGGGCCAGTCCGCGTACGACAGGTGGTTCGCGGCCACGATCATCCCGCCCTCGCGGGGGAAGTGCTGGTAGCCCTCCCAGTCCCGCTTCATCACCGACTTGATCAGCGGGGGGAGAACGACCTTGGTGCCGTTCCGCCACGCCTGGGAGTAACTCCGACCCTGCCGCCCGCTCATCGTTGCCACCCGCTCATCGGTCCTGCCCGCTCACCGGGGATCTCCCGCCCTCATCAGGCTGCTCATCATCGCAGTCAGTCTCCCGTTCCGCCCGGGCCCTGTCGAGGCAAACCCGGCCGGGCCAGACCCTGCCGGGGCAGACCCTGCCGGGGCACCCTGCCCGGGGCGCACCCTGCCGGGCCGGCCCGCCCTGCCCGGGCGCGCCCGCACTGCCCGGGCAGCGCTGCCCACCTGCCTGATCACGTGCGCCGGGCTGAGCACAGTATGGTCGCCGGTGTGACCGAGATGCCGCTTACCTGGTCGGTGGTGATCCCCGTCAAGGTACTTGCCCGCGCCAAATCGAGGCTGGCCGGCCTGGCGGGGCCCGCGCGGTCGGAACTGGCGCTGGCCATGGCGGCGGACACCGTCCGCGCTGCCGCCGCCTGTCCCGCGGTGGCGGTGCTCGTCGTGGTGACCGACGACCCGGCGGCGGCCGGCACTCTGGGCGCGCTGGGCGCCATGGTGGTCGGCGACGAGCCGGACGCCGGGCTCAACCCGGCCCTCGCCCACGGGGCGGCCGTGGCCGCCGCCTCCCGGCCGGCCTGCGGCACGGCGGCGCTGGCCGCGGACCTGCCCGCACTGCGGCCCGCCGAACTCGGCCGCGGGCTGGCCGCGGCGGCGCAGTGGCCAGAGGCGTTCGTGGCCGACGCGGAGGGCAGCGGGACCACGCTGTACGCCGCGCGGCCGGGGGCCGCGTTCCGGCCGCGTTTTGGCCCGGGGTCGGCGGCCCGCCACCGCGACGGCGGCGCGGCCGAGATCGTGCTGTCCGATGTGCCCAGCCTTCGCTGCGACGTCGATACCCCCGCCGATCTGCGGAACGCGATCAGCCTGGGAGTTGGCCCGCGCACCGCGGAGTTGGCCGTGCAGTTCCGCTGAGCCCGGCGTGCCCGGCGGGCCGGGTTTGCTGGGGGAGGCGCTCAGCGGGCGGGCCGGCGGCGGTTACGGCTCATCCGGGCCCCGAGCAGGACGAGGTCCACGAGGATCACGACGATCCCGATGATCAGCAGGTAGAACAGGCCCTTCACGACGACGCCGACGATACCCAGCGCGATGGCCGCGATGACCAGCAGCAGGAACAGCACCATCCGTTGACTCCGATCTAGCTGGCCAGTGCATCACCGGCTCAGTGCATCACCGGCTCAGTGCATCACCGGCGGGCGAGGCGGCGCTCGCCGCTCGCCCCGGGCTGGTAGGCGAGGTTGTAGTGCTTGAAGACGGCTTCCTCGTCCTCGGCCGGCAGTTCCCCGTCGGTGTCGATGGACGGCGAGCCCTTGACCTGGCTGCGGGAGTGGTTGACCTTGAGGTAGCCCGGCCCGACGGTCGCCGCGTCGAGGGGCACGAACACCAGCCGGTGCCGGGTCGGCAGGCCGACCGTGACCGTGGCGAACGCAGGCTGGTCACTGCTGGTGTCCACGTACACGGACTCGAGTGTCCCGATCTTGTGGCCACCGTCGTCGACCACATCGTGGCCGCGCCATTCCCGGATATCCGCCGCCTCGAGCATCATGATCCTCCCGTCCTCGCTGCCCCCCTTGTACCCAGGGTCCCCCCGCTCATCCGGAGAGGCCGCACCGATGGCGAGGGCAGCCCGGCACGCCCCGGGGACCCGGGGACGGCCAGGCGGCGCGGTTCAGGCTAGATGTGCACGATAGGGCAGGTCAGGGTCCTGGTGATGCCGCTCACGCCCTGGATCTGGGCGACCACGAGCTTCCCGAGATCATCCACATTGCCCGCCTCGGCCCGGACGATCACATCGTAAGGTCCGGTGACGTCCTCGGCCAGGGTCACCCCCTTGATGCCGCCGATGCGGCGAGCGACCTCGGCGGCCTTTCCCACCTCGGTCTGCACGAGGATGTATGCCTGGACCATGCGTCCTCCCCGGGGGCCTCATTGCCTTCGGCCGGAATGGCCACGCTACCCTAAACGCAAGGACGGAAGCCGGGAGGGCCCCATCACCGTCTCGGATCTGGGCGAATTCGGGCTCATCGCGGCGCTGGCCGCCCGCCTGCCGCAGGCCCCGGACACGCTGGTGGGCATCGGTGACGACGCGGCGGTGCTTCCCGCCCCGGACGGCCGCGTGGTCGCCAGCACCGATCTGCTGGTCGAGGACCGGCATTTCCGCCGTGAGTGGTCGTCCGCACGGGAAATCGGCGGCAAGGCCGCGGCGCAGAACATGGCCGACATCGCGGCGATGGGCGCGGTGCCGACCGCCCTCCTCGTGGGCCTGGCCGCACCCGGCGACCTGCCCGTGGCGTGGGCCCTGGACATGGCGGCCGGGATGGCCGAGGAGTGTGCCCGCGCCGGCGCCACAGTGGCCGGCGGGGATCTGTCCGGCGCACCCCTGGTCATGCTGGCGGTGACCGCGCTGGGTGACCTGGCGGGCCGGGCTCCCGTGACCCGCTCCGGGGCCCGCCCGGGCGACCTGGTGGCCGTGTCGGGCGTGCTCGGCCACTCCGCGGCCGGCCTGGCGCTGCTGCGGGCCGGGCTGAGCGAGCCCGCCGGGCTGGTGGCTGCGCACCGCTGGCCGCACCCGGACTACGCCGCCGGGCCGGACGCCGCGCGGCTGGGGGCGACGTCGATGATCGACGTGAGCGACGGCCTCGCGCAGGACCTGGGGCACCTGGCCGAGCAGAGCGGGGTGCGCATCGACGTGGGCTCCGCCCAGCTGCCCGTAAGTAACACTCTGCGTGCCGCAGCAGATGCTCTAGGTAAGCAAGACCCGCTGGACTGGATCCTGGCCGGGGGTGAGGACCATGCCCTGGTCGCGACGTTCCCGCCGGTAACCGCCCTGACCGGGCGCTGGACAGTGGTGGGGCACGTGGGGGAAGGTCAGGGGGTCTGGGTGGATTTGCGGCGATCTGAGAGGTTGTCCGGATGGAATCATTTTTGATGCCCGAACAGCCGTCGCTCCTTGTATTCGTCAATTCACGGGCTATCCATCAAATTACAAGCATGTCACTATAGTTAGCCCGCCCTTTTCGTAGGTATAAACCCCCCAATGCGATCACCGGGCAGGAGAGCAGCGCCCCGGCACCGGGCGCCCTCGGTGGCCGTCCGCGTGCGGGCGGCCACGAGCCGCGTGCGCGGTGGTGCCGACGGCGTGTCCGCAGGCGGCGGCGGGGAGGCTGAGTGCCGGCCGGCCCGGGCGCGCCGGCGCGGCGCGCGGATCACCCCCGCCCTGCGCAGGCTGGTGCTCACCCCCACGTTCGCCGCCGGTCTCGGCGTGGTCGTGGCCGCATTCCTGGCCGCCAACATGTCCCGGACCGTCCTGCATTTCAGCGCCCCCATCCCGGGGAACCAGTGCCCATCCACCGGCTGCCACGTCCAGCAACCTCACGGCGGCACGCTGGCGTCAGCCCGTCCCGGCGTGCACATCACGCCCAGCAGCCCGGCCGCGTCCGGGGGGGCCGGGCTCCAGCGGGGTGGCGCCGCATCGGCGTCCGGGGGCGGCGGCCCGCGGCCCAGCCCCGGCACCCCGCCGCTGAGCATCACCTATCAGCAGGTCGGGCACTGGCCGGGCGGGTTCGCCGACCGGATCACGATCAGCGGTCTCAGCGGGACGAGGGCACACGCCTGGACCCTGGCCCTGGGTTACCCGGGGGGCCGTATCGCTGGCGTCCAGGGCGCACGCTGGGAGCCGGGGAGCCCCGGTGCGGGGGTCGCTCAGGGCGTTACCTGGCCAGGGTGGGGCCAGCCGCAGAACTCCGCGGGAGCGCCGGTGCGGCTCATGGTGATCGTGGAGGGCCAGCCGGTCCCGCCGTCTGGCTGCGCCCTCAACGGAGCGCCCTGCACGTTCTCCGGCTCCGGCGGCCCGTGACCGGGTACCGGGCGGAGGGCGGCTGCGGGCTTAGCGGATGACCTTGCCGGCCTTGATGCAGGACGTGCAGACGCGGACGCGACGGCGGGTTCCGCCCGTGGTGGCCCGGACGATCTGGATGTTCGGGTTCCAGCGGCGCGGCGTGCGGCGGTGGGAGTGGGAGACGTTGTTGCCGAATCCCGGCCCCTTGCCGCAGATCTCGCAGACAGCAGACACGGGATGCTCCCTCGCATGAACTCGGATGACGGCCGATGTGCCCGGGCTCAGGCCCCCCATGTCGGAGAGAGCGGGCGGACATGCTCCGCCGCCGCCGTGCCCTCGGGCAGCGCCCAGGATAACCGACCAGCCGCCTGGAAGGCGAATCAGCGCCGGCACGGCCGGCACGGCCAGGACGGCCAGCGTGGCCGGGCGCTCATGTCGTAGCCGCAGCCTATCCTGTGGGGCCATGGCGAGGCTTGATGACCGGCTCGACCGGGAGTTCGACCCGCGGACGGCCAAGGCCCTGGGCCGCGCGCTGGACGTGCACACCGTGGGCGAGCTGCTGCGGCACTACCCGCGCCGCTACGAGCAGCGGGGTGAGCTGACCGACCTGGCCTCCCTGCGCGACGGCGAGCACGTGACGGTGCTGGCCCGGATCTCCGCGGTCACCACCCGCATGATGAAGAACCGGCGCGGGAAGCTGACCGAGGTGACCGTCACCGACGGCCACGGCACGCTGACCCTCGCCTTCTTCAGGCAGCCGTGGCGGGAGAAGGAGATGAAGCCCGGCCTGCACGGCCTGTTCGCCGGCCAGGTCTCCTCCTACGGCCGCAAGCGCCAGCTCATCCACCCCGACTGCGAGCTCCTGGGCACAGCGGACCCAGGCACCGAGATGGCCGCCGAGCACGCGGCCGAGATCATCCCGGTGTACCCGGCGACCCGGGAGATGGCGTCCTGGAAGATCGCCAAGGCGATCCGGACCGTGCTGGACACGCTCGACATCGACGACGACCCGCTGCCCGCCGGGGTGCGTGCCCGTTATGGGCTGCAGAGCCAGCTCGCCGCGTGGCACGGCATCCACCGGCCGGTGGAGTTCGCGGAGGTCGAGCAGGCCCGGCTCCGGCTGAAGTGGGACGAGGCGTTCGTGCTCCAGGCCGTGCTGGCCCAGCGGCGGCGGGCCGAGGACGCCTTGCCGGCCACGCCGCGCATCCCGCGGCGCGGCGGGCTGCTCGAGGCGTTCGACGCGCGGCTGCCGTTCACGCTGACCAAAGGCCAGATCGCCGCCGGTGAGGAGATCACCACCGCGCTGTGCCGCGAGCACCCGATGCATCGCCTGCTGCAGGGCGAAGTGGGTTCCGGCAAGACCCTCGTGGCCGTCCGGGCGATGCTCCAGGTCATCGACGACGGCGGGCAGGCCGCGCTGCTCGCCCCCACCGAGGTCCTGGCCCAGCAGCACTACCGCTCCATAACGCAACTGCTCGGCCCGCTCGCCCGGGCCGGGGAACTGGACGGCGCGGACCATGCCACCCGGGTGGCCCTGCTCACGGGATCGCAGGGGGCCAAGGCGCGCCGGGCCGCGCTGGACGAGGTGGCTTCCGGGGCGGCGGGGATCGTCATCGGCACCCACACCCTGCTGTATCACCGGGTCCGGCTCGACGATCAGATCGTTTTTGATGATCTGGGCCTGGTGGTGATCGACGAGCAGCACCGGTTCGGGGTCCAGCAGCGCGACGCGCTGCGTGAGAAGGCGCGGGGCCGCCGCCCGCACGTGCTGGTGATGACGGCCACCCCGATCCCGCGCACGGTGGCCATGACCGTGTACGGCGACCTGGACGTGTGCACGCTGAGCGAGCTGCCGGCCGGGCGGGCGCCCATCACCACGCACATGGTGCCCGCCGCCGACAAGCCGCACTATCTCGCCCGGACCTGGGAACGGCTGCGCGAGGAGGTGTCGGGCGGTGGCCAGGCCTACGTGGTCTGCCCGCGCATCGGCGCCGAGGACGGCGCCGCGGCCGGCCCGGCCGCGGGCGGGACGGACGCGGCCGGGCCGGGCGGGGAGGTGGGCCAGGCCGGCGGCCCTGACGACGACACCGACGGTGAGTACGAGCTCTACGAGGAGGACGCCCAGCGGCCGCCGCGGTCGGTCGTGGACGTGCTGGCCGAGCTGGCCGAGGGGCCATTGGCGGGTCTGCGGATGCGCATGCTGCACGGAAGGATGCCCGCCGAGGAGAAGGACGCGGCGATGCGCGCGTTCGCCGACGGGTCGGTGGACGTGCTGGTGGCGACCACGGTCGTCGAGGTCGGCGTGGACGTGCCGAACGCCACGATCATGGTGATCATGGACGCGGACCGGTTCGGCGTCTCGCAGCTGCACCAGCTGCGCGGCCGGGTCGGGCGGGGCGGCAAGCCCGGGCTGTGCCTGCTGGTCACGGACTCCCCGCCGGGCAGCCCGGCCCGTGAGCGGCTGGTGGCGGTCGCGGCCACGGTGGACGGGTTCGCCCTGTCCCGGCTCGACCTCGAGCAGCGCCGCGAGGGGAACGTGCTGGGCGCCGCCCAGGCGGGCCGCAAGTCCGGCCTGAAGATGCTGACCCTGCTCCGGGACGAGGAACTGATCGTGGCGGCCCGGTCGGAGGCGCAGGCGCTCGTGGACGACGACCCCCGGCTGGCCGGTCACCCCGCCCTGGTCGGCGCCATCCGGGGGCTGCTGGACGAGGAACAGGCCAAATTCCTGGAGAAGGCATGACCCGGGTCATCGCCGGCGCGGCGCGCGGCCGCCGGCTGGCCGTCCCGGCGGGCCGGCTTACCCGGCCCACCAGCGACCGGGCGCGGGAAGGGCTGTTCGGCACGCTTGTCGCCCTGCACGGCCCGCTGGACGGGGCGTGCGTGCTCGACCTGTACGCGGGGTCGGGCGCCGTGGGCCTGGAAGCCCTGTCGCGCGGCGCGCGGCGGGTGCTGCTCGTGGAGGCGGACGCGCGGGCCGCGCGGGTCATCCGGGGCAACATCGGGGCGGTCGGCCTGAGCGGGGCCGAGCTGGTCACCGACCGGGTGGGCCGGCTGCTCAGGCGCGGGCCCGCCGGCCCGGACCGTTATGACCTGGCCGTCGCCGACCCGCCGTACGCGGTGACCGATGACGAGGTGACCGGGATGCTGGCCGCGCTGGCCGGCGGCTGGCTGGCCCCCGGGGCGGTCGTCGCGGTGGAGCGGGCCACCCGCTCGGGGCCAGTCAGCTGGCCGCCCGGATACGCCCCGGAGCGGTCCCGGCGCTATGGCGATACGACCTTCTGGTACGGTCTCGCCGCAGGCGCCCAGTTACCGGGAGAACCGTGATGGGCGGCGCCGATGTAGTGAGGAAGGGCGTGTCCGCGTGCGTCGTGTCGCCTGTCCAGGCTCGTTCGACCCAGTGACCAACGGTCATCTCGACATCATCAGCCGGGCGGCGCTGCTGTACGACGAGGTACTCGTCGTCGTGGGCGCCAACCAGGCCAAACACGGCCTGTTCACGGTGGAGGAGCGGGTCGAGATGCTCCGCGAGGTGACTTCCGGGCTGAAGAACGTGGAGATCGGCACGTTCCGCGGCCTGCTGGTCGACTTCTGCCGGGTCAACGGGGTGTCGGCGATCGTGAAGGGCCTGCGCGCGGTCAGCGATTTCGAGTACGAGATGGAGATGGCCCAGATGAACTACCGTCTCGCGGAGATCGAGACGCTGTTCATCGCGGCCAACCCGGGGTACAGCTTCCTGCGGTCCAGCCTGGTCAAGGAGATCTGCCGGTACGGCGGCGACATCAAGTCCCTGGTCCCGGAGACGGTGCTCGTCCGCCTCCAGGAGCGCCTCGGGTCACCCTGACCCAGCCGCTGCCAGGCGTGACGCGGCCTGAGTTGGGAATAGGCTGGCACCCGGGTAGGCTGATCAGCCCAACCTCGCCGGACACAGTACTTACCATGCCACAGTCACGAAAAAACCCGTCGGCGCGACTCGATCCGCGCAAACCCCTGGTCTTCAGCACCCTCGACCTCGGCCGCAGCCCCGGATCGGAGTACACGCAGCAGCGCACTGTCCCGGCTCCCGCATACTCCCACGCCGGTCTCGCCGGCGTGGCCGAGGGCAGTGACGTCGAGCTTGATGTGCGCATGGAGGCGGTGTCGGAGGGAGTCCTGGTCACGGTTACGGCCCGGGCCGAGGTCACCGGGGAGTGCGCCCGGTGCCTGGAACCGATCAGCCAGCCGGTGGAGGTCAGGGCCCAGGAATTGTTCGCCTACTCCGCGGCCGACGGCCCCGGCGACGCCGAAGGGTACTCTCTGCAAGGGGACCTGCTCGATTTCGAGCCGGCCCTGCATGACGCGCTCGTGCTCGCGCTGCCCCTGGCGCCGCTCTGCCGGGAGGACTGCCCGGGGCTGTGCGTGGAGTGCGGTGTGCCGCTTGCCCAGGCCGGGCCCGGCCACCGGCACGACCCGGCCATCGATCCGCGATGGGCCAGCCTGCAGCAGGCGGCCTCACGGACCGGTGGTCTCGGGGAAGCCGGTGGTTTCGGGGAAGCCGGTGGTTTCGGGGAAGCCGGTGGTCTCGGGGAAGCCGGTGGTCTCGGGGCAGGCGGTTCCGGGCTGGGTGAGACGGACACGAACGGGAACGGCCGGCGGACAGCCTCCGCGGGCGAACCGGACGACTGAGTTCAGAACTAAGGAGAGTGAACGTGGCTGTTCCCAAGCGGCGGATGTCCCGCAGCAACACGCGGTCCCGCCGGTCCCAGTGGAAGGCGACCGCGCCGGCCCTGGTCCGCTGCCCACAGTGCCGGGACCCGAAGCTTCCGCACACGGCCTGCCCGACGTGCGGGACCTATAACCGCCGTCAGGTGATCACCCCCAACTGATGCGCTGGAAGGGCACGGCGTGAGAGGCGGCTCAAACGGCGGCGCGGCAGGCGGACCTGACGGTTCGGAGCTGCTGCGGGTCATCGACACCGGGCTGAGCCCGGGGTTGCTGGAGCGCGCCCTCACGCACCGGTCCTATGCGTATGAGAACGGTGGCCTGCCCACCAACGAGCGGCTGGAGTTCCTCGGGGACGCGGTCCTCGGCCTGATCGTCACCGACACCCTGTTCCGCAGGTATCCCGACCTGCCCGAGGGCCAGCTGGCCAAGCTGCGGGCAGCCGTGGTCCAGATGCGGGCGCTCGCCGACGTGGCCAGGTCCCTGCGGCTCGGGTCCTACGTGCGGCTCGGCCGGGGCGAGGAAGGCACCGGCGGCCGGGACAAATCGTCGATCCTGGCCGACACGCTCGAGGCCCTGATCGGCGCGGTGTACCACGAGTGCGGCCTGGTCGCCGCGCACAATCTCGTGCACCGGCTGTTCGACCCGGTCATCGACCGCTCCGCGGGACTCGGGGCCGGGCTGGACTGGAAGACCTCCCTGCAGGAGCTCACCGCCTCGGGCTTCCTCGGGGTCCCCGAGTACCACGTCGAGGAGAGCGGCCCCGACCACCAGAAGTTCTTCCGGGCCACGGTCCGCGTGGGCGGCCGCGCGTACGGATCCGGATCGGGGCGCTCGAAGAAGGAAGCTGAGCAGCAGGCGGCGGAGGCGGCCTGGAAAGCCATCAGCAACGGGACCGAGAGTGCCGCAGAGACCGCCCCGGACGGCCCGGCGGGGAACGGCCCGGCGGGGCACGGCCCGGCGGGGCACGGCCCGGCCGGGAACGGCCCGGCCGGGAACGGCCCGGGCGCAGCCCCCGCCCAGCAGGCCAACGGTGCCCATCCGGCTACGGGGGACACGGGGGCCGGCAGGCGCGCCGGAGACCCCGCGGCCGGAAATGCCACGCCGGGGAATGCCGCGGCCGGAGACCCCGCGACCGGTCATAGGGCGGGCCCCGCATCCCCTCCCTCCGTCCCGCCCGGGGACGAGCCAGCCGGCGACTGACCGTGCCGGAGCTCCCCGAGGTCGAAACCGTCCGCAGCGGCCTCGACAAGCACGTGGTCGGGCGCACCATCGACACCGTCGAGGTGCTGCACCCCCGCGCCGTGCGGCGCCACCTGCCCGGGCCGGCCGACTTCGAGGCCGTGCTGCGCGGCAGGACCTTCACCGGCGCACGCCGCCGGGGCAAGTACCTCTGGCTGCCGCTCGGCGAGGACGCCCTGCTCGCTCATCTGGGGATGAGCGGGCAGTTGCTCGTCGGCGATCCGGGGCGTCCCGTGTCCGGGCATGTCCGGGCCCGGTTCAGCTTCACCGACCACGGTCCCGACCTGCGTTTCACCGACCAGCGCACGTTCGGCCACCTGGTCTGGGCCAGGGGCGGCGCGGAACTGCCGGCCCTGATCGCTCACATCGCGCCCGACCCGTTCGAGCCGGCCTTCGACGACGGTGCGTTCATCGACCGACTGCGCGCCCGGCGGACCGGCCTCAAGCGGGCGCTGCTCGACCAGTCGCTGGTCAGCGGGATCGGCAACATTTACGCTGACGAGGCGCTCTGGCGGGCCCGGCTGCACTGGGCCCGGGCCACCGACACGCTGAGCCGGGCCGAGGCGGCCCAGGTCCTCGCGGCGGTCCGGGAGGTCCTGGCGGACGCGCTGCAGGCCGGGGGGACCTCGTTCGACAGTCTCTACGTGAACGTGAACGGGGAGAGCGGCTACTTCTCGCGGTCACTCTGCGTATACGGGCAGGAAGGGAAACCCTGTCTGAGGTGCGGGACACCTATCCGCCGCGATGCGTTCATGAATCGATCTGCCTACAGCTGCCCGCGTTGCCAACCGCAACCGCGCTCCCGGCGGTATCATCGTGACCTGCACGATCGCTCAACTTGACCGGATACTCGCGGGGTGGGACCCTAGTGGTGTCACCTGCGCGCACTATCGCGAATCTTCGCGTGTGCGCCCACTCTGGTCACTCAGTGTGGAGGACCCATTACAATGGCGAAGGCTCTACTCGGCCACGTCGGCGGGCCAGATCCCCGCATCGTCTCTGAGATGCGCCGCCTTCAGCAGCGAGTACGCGACCTGGAGGCTGAGCTCGTCAGGCTCCAGGATATGAACGACGCGCTTGCTGCGGAAGTCGGCCCCGAACTGCTCGTTGCTGATAGGGAGCGCGAGCCGGCCCTCACCTGAGGCGCCGCTGCAGTTACGACGAACCAGGGACGCTGAGGCGTCCCTGTTCGCTGGTCTCCCGGTATTTCCTGGTACGCCGGTAAAGACTTGGCGTTCCCCCGGTAATTTTTCTTGCCGTCCCAGGCTGGGCACGATCCTGGGCGGCCTGTCGGGCTGCCTTCACCCGCATGCGGCGGAGCCCGCTGCCACGGGCCAGGCGGCCGTTCCGGTGACCCCGGCGGGTCCGGGCGGTCTCACGGGTCCGGGCTTCCGCGGCGGGTCCGGGCGGTCTCACGGGTCCGGGCTTCCGCGGCGGGTCCGGCCGGTCTCACGGGTCCGGGCTTCCGCGGCGGGTCCGGCCGGTCTCACGGGTCCGGGCTTCCGCGGCGGGTCTGGCCAGGTCCTCGCGGGTTCCGCGGCGGGTCTGGCCAGGTCCTCGCGGCTTGCGCGGCGGGTCTGGCCAGGTCCTCGCCGCTACCGCGGCGCCGTGCCGGCGACATGCGGCCCCGCCCCGGACCTGCGGGGTTACCGCGAATCCACGGGAACGTCGGCTCCTCACGGTAAGGTGCGGTCAGTCGGGTGCCGGAGCAGCGTTGCACGGGGTTTCCGGCGGACCCGGGCCTGCGGGGCGGCGCGCCCGCGCCGGACGCCCAGGTGACAGGGCCCTCAGGTGACAGGGGCTTCCAGATGACAGGGCTTCAGATGGCAGGGCCCATGGACGTGGCTAGGACCCAGAGGGGGAGGGGAGCCGGCAGGTGTACCTGAAGACCCTCACCCTGCGCGGCTTCAAATCGTTCGCCTCCGCCACCACCCTGCGCTTCGAGCCGGGAATCACCTGCATCGTCGGCCCCAACGGGTCAGGCAAATCCAACGTGGTGGACGCGTTCTCCTGGGTCATGGGCGAGCAGGGCGTGAAGACCCTGCGCGGCGGCAAGATGGAGGACGTGGTCTTCGCCGGGACCGCGTCGCGCCCCCCTCTGGGCCGGGCCGAGGTCACGCTCACCATCGACAACAGCGACGGCGCCCTGCCCATCGACTACGCCGAGGTGACAATCAGCCGCCTGCTCTTCCGGTCCGGGCAGAGCGAGTACTCGATCAACGGCGACCACTGCCGCCTGCTCGACGTGCAGGAACTCCTGTCCGACTCGGGCCTGGGCCGCGAGATGCACGTGATCGTCGGCCAGGGCCAGCTCGACCAGGTGCTGCACGCCGGCCCGGAGGCCAGGCGGGCCCTGATCGAGGAAGCGGCCGGGGTACTGAAGCACCGGCGCCGCAAAGAGAAGGCGCTGCGCAAGCTCGAGGCGATGCAGGCCAACCTGACCAGGCTGGTGGACCTGACCGCGGAGCTGAAACGACGCCTCAAGCCGCTCGGCCGCCAGGCGGCCATCGCCCGCCGGGCCGCCGTTATCCAGGCCGATCTCCGCGACGCCCGGCTGCGGCTGCTCGCCGATGATTATGTGACCGCGTCCGCCGCGCTGGAGCGTGACCAGACCGACGAGGCTGCCGCACAGGCCCGCCGCGCCGAGCTGGAGCGTGTCCTGGCCCAGGCGCGCCAGCGTGAGGCCGAGCTCGACAGCGACGAGCAGCAGCACGCTCCGCGCCTCGCCGCCGCGCAGGAAGCCTGGTTCGCGCTGTCGGCTCTCTCCGAGCGCCTCCGCGGCGTGGCCAGCCTGGCCCAGGAGCGGCACAGCCACCTGGTGGCCCAGCCGGACGCGCCCCGCCCGGGCCGGGACCCGCAGGAGCTGGAGGCCGAGGCGGAGACCCTGCGCGAGCAGGAGGCCGTCCTCGGTGAGCGGCTGGAGACGGCGCGGGAACAGCTGTCCGCCGCCACCGGCCAGCGCACTGTGGCGGAAACCGCGCTCGCCGAGGAAGAACGGCGGCTCGCGGCCAGCGTCCGCGCGGAGGCCGTGCGAGCCGAGCGCCTGTCCCGGCTGCGTGCCCAGGTGGGAGCCGCGCGGAGCAAGGCGTCCGCCGCGCAGGAGGAGGCCGGCCGGCTGGCCGACGCGGTCGAGCAGGCCCGCACCCGGGCCGAGCAGGCCCGGCAGGAGTACGAGGAGCTTCAGGAACTGTGCGCCGGGCGCGACGACGACCGCGCCGGGCTGGCCGGGGACCACGAACAGGCCGGCGCCGTGCTGGCCGAAGCCTCCGCGCTGGTCACGGAGCGACGCGCCGCCGAGCGTGAGTCGAGCGCCCAGCGGGCCGCGCTGCAGGCGCGGGTCCAGGCGCTTCGGGAAGGCGTGCACGCGCTGCGCACCGGCAAGGACGCCTCGGGAATGCTGCTGAGCGACCCGGAGAAGTACCCGGGGGTGCTGGGCGGGGTGGCGGCGCTGGTGAGCGTGGACGCCGGGGCCCAGGAAGCCATCGCGGCCGCCCTGGGCGGTGCGGCGGACGCAGTCGCGGTCACCGGCCTCGACGCCGCCGTGGCCATCCTCGAGGTGCTCAGGGATGAGGACGCGGGCAGCGCGGGCCTGATGATCGCTCCCGGGTCACCGGGTGCTCCGGCGCCGCCGGCAGATGGCGGCCTGCCGCCGGGTGTCCAGCTCCCGGACGGGGCCCAGCCCGCCCTCGCGCTGGTCCAGGCCCCGGACGGGCTGGCGCCGGCGCTGGCCGGGCTGCTGGCCGGCATCGTCGTGGCCGCCGACCTGGCCCAGGCCCGGGAACTGGTCAGCACGTACCCGGCGCTCCGTGTGGTCACCCGGCATGGTGACGTGCTCGGTGCCCACTGGGCCTCGGGCGGCTCGGCCCGGCCAGCCAGTGAGTTCACCCTCCGCAGCGTGGCGGACGAGGCCGCCGCCGGGCTGCAGGCCGTCGAGGAACGCTGCGATCAGGCCGCCGAGCAGCTCGCGCTGGCCCTCGAGGCCGAGGACCAGGCGGGCCAGGCCGTGGCCAAGGCCCAGGCGGCGCTGCGCGAGGTGGACGCGGCAGCCGCGGAGGTCTCCGGCCGGCTCGGCCGGCTGGCGGGCGCGGCACGGGCCGCCCGCGACGAGGCGCAGCGGCTGGAAGCCTCGATCGACCAGGCCCACCGCGCCCACGAGGCCAGCCAGGCCTCGGTCGTCCAGCTGGAAGAGAGGCTGGCCGAGTCCGAGGCTGAGGCCGGGCCGGACGCGGACGGCCGGCCCAGCCGGCGTCCATCCAGGGGGCCGCCGAGGGCAGCGGCCCGCGGGACGAGGGGGAGCCCGCCCCCGACCGGGAGGCCCTGGCCGGGCAGGTGACGGCGGCCCGGAACGCCGAAATGGAAGCGCGGCTGGAGGTCAGGACCGCCGAGGAACGGCTCCGGGCGATCGCGGGCCGGGCCGACGCGCTCGTCGCCACGGCCGCGGCGGAACGGCAGGCGGCGCAGCGCGCGGCGGCCCGCCGGATCCAGCGTGAGCGCCAGGCCGTCGTGGCCCGCGCCGTGGCCGAGGGTGCCGCGCACGCGCTGGCCCGGCTCGCCGGCTCCCTGGCCGCTGCCAGCGAGCAGCGGCAGGCCGCCGAGCAGGCCAGCAAGGGCCGGGCGGTGGCGCTGAAGGAGGTACGCGTCCAGGTCCGCGAGCTGGCCGCCGAGTTCGACCGCGTCGTGGACGCCGCACACGGCACCGAGATGGCCCGCGCCGAGCACCGGATGCGGCTGGAGCAGCTAGCGGCCCGGGCGGCCGAGGAGTTCGCGGTCTCGGCGGAAGAACTGGTCGCCGACTACGGCCCCGGCGTCCCGGTCCCGGTTATCAGCCCCGATTCCCCGGCCAGCCCCGCACCGGCCGCTGAGAGCCCTGCGGACGCCGGGCTCGCCGCCGACCCGCTGGACGGCCCGCCCGACGCGCAGGAGGGCGCTGAGGGCGCCGGCAACGGAAGCCTTCTGGTGCCGGCGGCTCCGCCCAGCGAGGAACAGCAGGTACTCACCGGGACGATCCCGTACGTCCGGGCCGAGCAGGAGCGCCGGGCCGCCGCCGCGCAGCGCCAGCTCGACCAGCTTGGCAAGGTGAACCCGCTGGCCCTGGAAGAGTTCGCGGCCCTGGAAGAACGGCACGCGTTCCTGGCCACCCAGCTCGAGGACCTCAAGAAGACCCGCCGTGACCTGCTGATCGTCGTCAAGGAGGTGGACGACCGGGTCCTGGAGGTGTTCGCGTCGGCCTTCGAGGACACCGCCCGGGAGTTCGAGGGGATCTTCTCCCGGTTGTTCCCCGGCGGTGAGGGGCGGCTGATCCTCACCGAGCCCGACGACATGCTGGCCACCGGGATCGACTTCGAGGCGCGGCCGCCGGGCAAGAAGGTCAAGCGGATGTCGCTGCTGTCCGGCGGCGAGCGGTCGCTGACCGCGATCGCCTTCCTGCTGGCCATCTTCAAGGCCCGGCCTTCGCCGTTCTACGTGCTCGACGAGGTCGAGGCCGCTCTCGATGACACGAACATGCAGCGGCTGCTGCACATCTTCGAGGAACTGCGGTCGGTGTCCCAGCTCCTGATCATCACCCACCAGAAGCGGACCATGGAGATCGCTGACGCGCTGTACGGGATCAGCATGCGCGGCGACGGGGTCTCGGCCGTGGTCAGCCAGCGGCTGCGGGAGCGCGAGACCGCCTGACCCGGAGGGCCGCCGCCCCCGGGGCGGCGGAACCGGCGGGACGGCCTCAACCTGCCGGGCGGCCCCTCCAGGCCGGGGTTGGGGGAGCGCGGGACCACCTCATCTGCTTCGGGAGCCCCTTCACGTCCGCGGCTGGGGGAGCGCGCTACCAGCTCACCGGTTCCCATCCCGCCAGCGACCGGCGGGGGTACGAGACCGCCTTGCCATTGCCACGGGCCCCATCCCGCCAGCGCCCGCGGGAAGTGCGAGACCGTCCCACCATTGCCAGGGGCCCCATCCCGCCGGCGACCGGCGGGGGTACGAGACCGCCCCACCATTGCCAGGGGCCCCATCCCGCCAGCGCCCGCACAGCGCAGCCCGGGGAGTCTGCCAGACTGGGGCCGTTATGGAACTTGTGATCATTCTTATCGTCGTCGCCGTCCTGGTGGTCGGGGGGCTCGGCACCACATTCCTGGTCCTCCCGCGCCGCCGCCGCGTCAGCGCGCCGCCCCGGCCGCCCGTGCCCGGGCCGCAGGCTGGCCAGACCGCGGCCCCGCCGGCGGGCCAGACCAGGGCCCCACCTGCGGACCAGGCCGAGGAGGATGGACAGGGCGCGCCGTCGGCGGTGCTCCCGCCCGTCGCCGAGCCGGCCCCCCGTGAGGCGCCCACGGCCCCGATGCGCGGCCGCCTCACCCGGCTCCGCGGGCGGCTGGCCGCCTCTCGTGGTGGGTTCGGCTCCGCGCTGCTCAACTTGCTCTCCCGCGACGCTCTGGACGACCAGGCCTGGGAGGACATCGAGGACACCCTGATCACCGCGGATATGGGCGTAGCGCCGTCCCGCCAGATCACCGAGGAACTCCGGACCCAGGTGAAGGTCACCGGCACCCGCGACCCGGACCAGGTACGCGCGATGCTGCGCAACGAGCTCATCAAGCAGATCGGGCCGGACATGGACCGGACCCTGCACACCGGGTCCCGGGGGGACCGGCCCTCCATCATGCTCGTGGTGGGGGTCAACGGGACCGGCAAGACCACGGTCGTCGGGAAGCTCAGCCGGGCGCTCATCGGCGAGGGCCAGACCGTGGTGCTCGGCGCGGCCGATACGTTCCGCGCTGCCGCCGCCGACCAGCTCGAGACGTGGGGCCGCCGGACGGGGGCCGAGGTGGTCCGGTCCGACCGGGAGGGAGCCGATCCAGCCAGCGTGGCCTTCGAAGCGGTCCGGGTCGGCATCGACGAGCGGGCGAGCACCGTGATCGTGGACACCGCGGGGCGGCTGCACACCAAGACCGGCCTGATGGACGAGCTCGGCAAGATCAAGCGGGTCATCGAGAAGCGGGCCACCGTGGATGAGGTCCTGCTCGTCCTCGACGCCACCACGGGCCAGAACGGGCTCCGCCAGGCCCGGGTGTTCGCGGAGGTGGTGGACGTGACCGGGATCGTGCTGACCAAGCTGGACGGCACGGCCAAGGGCGGCATCGTCATCGCGGTCCAGCGTGAGCTGGGGGTCCCGGTCAAGCTGGTCGGGTTGGGCGAGGGCCCGGACGACCTGGCGCCGTTCGAGCCGGAAGCGTTCGTCGACGCCATCATCGGCACCTGAACGCCGGCGCGGCGGTACCGACCGCCGGCCAACCCCGCCAGGCCCGCCGCCGGAGCCCGCGGATCCCCCGCTCGCGCTGGCCACCTGACTCTCAGCCAAACCCCACAGGCCCCACAGCCCCCAAGCCTCCCACTGGCACCACTTTCAGGTTCGTGATCATGGGTTTGGTGTTGCTATAGCCACACCAAACCCATGATCACGTAGAGGGTGGGGCGCCTCCGGAGTGCGGGGCCTGACGCCGGGCCCCGGAGGCGCGGACCTGAGGCCTGGACCCCGAGGCGCGGGCCCCGGAGGCGCGGACCTGAGGCCTGGAGCCCGAGGCGCGGGCCCGGGGACGCGCGGGGCCCCGGGAGGCGCCGGCCCCGGAGGCGCGAGCATGAGGCCTGGACCCGCAGGCGCCCGCGAGGAGCGGGCGGGGCCGGATCTGCCCGGCCGACCGGACCTGGATAGGTCCCGCCGATCACCAGGTGCGCGGCCACCGGGGTGTTCCGCCGCTACCACGCGGACGCAGAAGTACGCCCGGCATCACCGGAAACTCCCGTCCGCCCGGTCCCGCCGGAGCGCGAAACCTGCTCGTAACATGTGACACACGTCTTTCACTCCCCCGAAACACTCTGTGATGGCGGGCGAAACGCCTTTGGCGGAAGGTCGGCACAGGACAGGGTGCCCCGAGAAGGTGGTCGCATGAAGCTCATCACTGCCGTAATCAAACCGTTCAAGCTGGACGAGGTGAAGGCGGCGCTGCAGGCCTTTGGTGTCCACGGGATGACCGTGAGCGAGGCGAGCGGCTACGGCCGCCAGCGCGGTCACACCGAGGTCTACCGTGGCGCTGAGTACCAGGTTGACCTCGTGCCCAAGGTAAGACTGGAAGTGCTCTGTGACGACGAGGACACCGACGACCTGATCGGGGTGATCGTTAAGGCAGCGCAGACTGGACGCATTGGGGACGGGAAGGTCTGGGCCCTCCCGGTTGAAACCGTTGTGCGGGTCCGGACTGGTGAGCGCGGTTCAGGCGCTCTCTAGCCCCTACTAGCGATAGAGGTCTGATCGGAGTGCGCCGTACGGGTCGGGGGGTTGGGCAGTCGTGATGTCCGTACCCTCCGCTCGTCCGCAATCCGATGGGCCTCCCCTGACGTCGTTCGCCGCCGACCGCGCCCGGCGGAGCGCGGAAACCGACCGCTGGCTGGCCTCCCTGCTGGGCGCGGAACCGGGGGTCGCCCTGGTCGCCGTGGGAGGCTACGGGCGGCGCGAGCTGCTGCCCGGCAGCGATCTCGATGTGCTCCTGCTGCATGACGGCCGGGACGGCATCGCCGCGATGGCGGACCGGATCTGGTACCCCATCTGGGATTCCGGCATCCGGCTGGACCACGCCGTGCGCACCATGAAGGAGGCCCGCCGGGTGGCGAGGACCGACCTGAAGGTCGTCCTCGGGCTGCTGTACGCCCGTCATGTGGCGGGCGACCCTGATCTCACCAACGCGCTGCGCCTGCGGGCCCTGGAGGACTGGCGGGCCTCGGCCGGCACCCGGCTGGCGGAACTGCAGGCGCTGCACGTGGAACGAGCCCAGCGCAGCGGCGAGCTGGCCTTCCTGCTCGAGCCTGATCTCAAGGAAGCACGGGGCGGGCTGCGGGACGTGCACGCGATCCAGGCCATCGCGGCCGCGTGGGTGGCGCCCGGTCCCGGACCCCGGGTCCGGGCCGCGTATGAGTCGATCATGGACGCACGCCACGCGCTGCACGAAATCACCGGCCGCCCCACCGACCGGCTCGTCCTGCAGGAGCAGGACGAGGTGGCCCGGGTGCTCGGGCTGCTGGACGCGGACGTGCTCATGCGCCACCTGGCCGGGGCCGGCCGCGCCGTCGCCTACTCGGTGGACCAGGCGTTCCGCCAGGCCCAGCGCAGCCGGGGCGGCAGGCGGCGCGGCAAGGCCCAGCGCCGCCCGCTGGCGGACGGGCTGGTCGAACAGGACGGCGAGGTGGTGCTGGCCCGGGCCGCGGACCCGGCCTCCGACCCGGCGCTCCCGCTGCGCGCCGCGGCTGCGGCCGCCCAGGCCGCGCTGGCGCTCGCGCCGCGCACGCTGACCAGGCTGGCCGAGTGCCCGCCGCTGCCGGTGCCCTGGCCGCCGGAAGCCCGGGATGCCCTGGTCGCGCTGCTCGGCGCGGGCCCGGCCGCCGTCCCGGTCTGGGAGGCGCTGGACCAGGAAGGCCTGGTCGCGAGCCTGCTGCCGGACTGGGACCGGGTCCGCAACCGGCCCCAGCGCAACCCGCTGCACACCTACACGGTGGACCGGCACCTGGTGGAAACCGCCGCGCGGGCGGCCGTCCTCACCCGGAACGTAGCCCGGCCCGACCTGCTGCTGCTCTCCGCCCTGCTGCACGACATCGGCAAGGGATGGCCTGGCGATCACCGGGTCACCGGCGAGGTCGTGGCCCGGGACGCGGCCCGCCGCGTGGGGCTCGGGCCGTCCGACGCGGAACTGGTCGCCGGGGCCGTGCGGCACCACCTGCTGCTGCCGCAGACGGCGACGCGGCGCGATCTCGACGACCCGGTCACCGTGACCCAGGTGGCCTCCGTGGTGGGCGGGCGGTCCCTCCTTGAGTTGCTGCACATGCTGGCCATCGCGGACGGCCAGGCGACGGGGCCGGCCGCCTGGAACGACTGGAAGGAAGGCCTGGTCGGTGACCTGGTCCGGCGGGTGGAGTCCCGGCTGGCCGGGGAGGTTCCCGCCGAGCCGCTGCCGTTGCGCGCGGATCAGGCCGCGCTCGCCGACGAGGGGGCACCCGCCGCCCGGCTGAAGGGCTCCGAGGTGACCATCGTCGCGCCGGACCGCCCGGGGCTGCTGTGGCAGGCCGCCGGGGTGCTCGCCTCGCACCGGCTGGCGGTGCGCTCCGCGAACGCCACCTCGCACGGGAACATGGCCGTGGCCGCGTTCACCGTCGCCCCCGAGTACGGTGACCCGCCGGATGCGGACCTGGTCACCAGCGACTTGCGCCGGGCCCTGGAAGGGCGGCTCGACGTGGCGGAACGGCTGGAGCGGCGGATGCGCGCCTACCGGGAGTCGCCGGTCCCGACGCCGGTGGCGCCGCCCAAGGTCACCCTGCTGGACGACGCCTCGCGGACGGCGACGGTGGTGGAAGTGCGGGCCCACGACGCCCCGGGGCTGCTCTGGCGGATCGGCCGCGCGCTCGGTGACTGTGGCCTGGACGTGAAGGCGGCCCGGGTGGAAACGCTCGGCGCCGAGGCGGTGGACGTGTTCTACGTGGTGGACGCGTCCGGCGGCCCGGTCGGCGGGTCCCGCATCCGGGGGAAGATTGCCGCCCAGGTCCTCGCCGCCCTCACTGGCTGAGCACGTACTGGCTGAGCAGGGGCTGGCTGAGCACGGGCTGGCTGAGCACGGGCGAACTGACCCAGTCCGCCCCGCCAGGAGCACTGACCCGGTGGTCATGACCGGATAGCCTGGGATGCGTGTTCGAGACACTCTCCGATCGGCTGACCCAGGTCTTCTCCACCCTGCGCGGGCGTGGGCGGCTGTCCGCGGCCGACATCGACGCGACGGCCCGCGAGATCCGCATCGCCCTGCTCGAGGCAGACGTGGCCCTCCCTGTGGTGCGGGAGTTCATCGCCCGCATCAAGGAGCGCGCGTCGTCGGAAGAGGTCTCCACGGCGCTCAACCCGGCCCAGCAGGTCATCAAGATCGTTCACGAGGAACTGATCACCATCCTCGGCGGCGAGGCCCGCAGGCTGCGGTTCGCCAAGGTCTCGCCGACCGTGATCATGCTCGCGGGCCTGCAGGGGTCCGGTAAGACCACGCTGGCGGGCAAGCTCGCCCTCTGGCTGCAGCATCAGGGCAACACGCCGATGCTGGTCGCCGCGGACCTGCAGCGCCCCAACGCCGTCCAGCAGCTCCAGGTGGTGGGCGAGCAGGCCGGGGCGGCGGTCTACGCCCCCCAGCCGGGCAACGGGGTGGGCGACCCGGTCCAGGTGGCCCGCGACTCGATCGAGGAAGCCCGGCGCCGCCAGCACAACGTGGTCGTGATCGACACCGCCGGCCGGCTGGGCATCGACGAGGAGATGATGCGCCAGGCTGTGTCGATCAGGGACGCCACCGACCCGGACGAGATCCTGTTCGTGGTGGACGCGATGATCGGCCAGGACGCGGTGGCCACCGCGCAGGCGTTCCTGGACGGCGTCGGCTACGACGGCGTCGTGCTGACCAAACTGGACGGCGACGCCCGCGGTGGCGCGGCGCTGTCCATCGCCGAGCTGACCGGGCGCCCGGTGATGTTCGCGTCGTCCGGGGAGAAGCTCGAGGACTTCGACGTCTTCCACCCCGACCGGATGGCCTCGCGGATCCTCGACATGGGCGACATGCTCACCCTGATCGAGCAGGCGGAACGGGCCTTCGACGAGGATCAGGCCGCCTCGATGGCCAGCAAGCTCGCCTCCGGCGAGGGCTTCACGCTCGAGGACTTCGTCGAGCAGCTGGCCATGGTGCGCAAGCTCGGCCCCATCGGGAACCTGCTCGGCATGCTGCCGGGCGCGGGGCAGAACCGTGAGCTGCTCAGCCAGATCAGCGACAAGGACCTGGACCGCGCGGCGGCCATCGTCAACTCGATGACCCCCGCGGAACGCCGCAACCCGAAGATCCTCAACGGCGGCCGCCGGGCGCGGATCGCTAACGGCTCGGGCGTCACGGTCGGTGAGGTGAACAACCTCGTCGTCCGGTTCCTCGAGGGCCAGAAGATGATGCGGCAGATGATGGGCGGCGGCGGGATGCCCGGCATGCCCGCCATCCCGGGCATGCGCCGGGCCGCGACCAAGAGCGCCAAGGGCAAGAAGAACAACAAGAAGAAGCCCAAGGGCGGGCGTCCCGGCGGCAACCCGGCAGCGGGCAAGACCCCCGCCAATGCGAGCGGCGCCCCCAAGGCCGGCAACGGTGCGGGCCCGGCCCTTCCCGGCCCGGGACTGGGCGGGAGCGGCGCCGGTGCGCTGGGCGGCATGCCCGGCTCGCAGGAGGAACTGGCCGCGAGCCTGGAGGCGCTGACCTCCAACCCGGCCGCGCTGCGGGCAGCAGGCAAGGTGGCCAGCAAGATGCCGCCGCCGGACTCGCTGACCGGCGGCACGTCCGGCCCGGCGAGCCTGCCCGCCGGCTTCGGCCTCCTCCGGCGCAACCGCCAGAAGAAGGACGACGAGAAGTAGCCCCTGGCTCCCTCTCGTGACCACGACGGAAGACGTTCCCTAACGGTCTTTTCGCCGCGGCCCCGGGGGGACCGCGCGAGGGGAGCGGGGACGCCGGAACGGCCCCGCCGGGAGCGGGATTCGCTTCGATTACGCCCTGCCCCCGGGTCTCTGGCACAATGTGACGGTCACCCCGGGATCCGGCGACGCCCTCTCACGCTCGTCAGCCCCGGGACCGAGCAGGCCGACGCGGTGGTCCTCACCCGGCGCGAGCGCAGTCTGCAATCCGAGCTTTAACTGGGAGAGACCACACCCGTGGCTGTCAAGATCAAGCTGAAGCGCATGGGCAAGATCCATGCGCCGTTTTACCGGATCATCGTGGCTGACGCCCGGACCAAGCGGGACGGCCGCGCGATCGAGGAGATCGGCAAGTACCACCCGAAGAGTGAGCCCTCGTTCATCGAGGTCGACTCGGAGCGGGCTCAGCACTGGCTGTCCGTGGGCGCCCAGCCCACCGACCCGGTCCGCAAGATCCTGGAGATCACCGGCGACTGGCAGAAGTTCAAGGGCCTGCCTGGTGCCGAGGGAACGCTGAAGACCGCGGCGCCCAAGGCCGACAAGAAGGACGCTTACGCGGCCGCCGTGGCGGAGGCCGTCGGCGTCGGTGACGGCGCCAAGGGCAAGGGGCGCAAGCCCGGTGCCAAGGCCGACGGCGACCAGGCCGACGCGGACGCCAGCGGCGCGAAGGCCGGCTCCGGCCGGTCCCAGCCACGCTCCGGTGGCAAGACGGCCACGGCGGGCAAGGGCGGCAAGCCCGAGACGGCGAAGGCTGACTCTGCCAAGGCTGACTCCGCGAAGGCTGACTCCGCGAAGGCTGAGCCCGCGAAGGCTGAGCCCGCGAAGGCTGACTCCGCCAAGGCCGATTCGGCCCAGGTGGACGAGGCCGGGGAGGGGAAGCCGGCCGAGGCCAGCGCGGACTCGGACGAGGCCAGCACGGCCAAGGCGAGCACGGACGAGGCCAGCACGGCTGAGGCCAGCACGGCTGAGGCCAGCACGGCTGAGGCCAGCACGGACGAGGCCAGCACGGACGAGGCCAGCACGGACGAGGCCAGCACGGACGAGGCCAGCACGGATGAGGCCAGCACGGACGAGGCCAGCACGGACGAGGCCAGCACGGCTGAGGCCAGCACGGACGAGGCCAGCACGGACGAGGCCAGCACGGCTGAGGCCAGCACGGACGAGGCCAGCACGGCTGAGGCCAGCACGGACGAGGCCAGCACGGATGAGGCCAGCACGGACGAGGCCGGCTCAGACAAGGCGGCTGACCCCGCTGAGGCCGAGCCGGTGGCCGCGGAGCAGGGCGACGGGGCCTGAGATGCTGGAAGAGGCGCTCGAGCACCTGGTGAAAGGCATCGTGGAGCACCCGGATGAGGTCCGGGTGGACAGCCACGGTCTGCGCCGGGGCCGGGTCCTTGAGGTGCGGGTCCACCCCGAGGACCTCGGCAAGGTCATCGGCCGGGGCGGCCGGACCGCCAAGGCGCTGCGAACCGTGATCGGCTCGCTGGCCGGCGGCAAGTACGTCCGGGTCGACCTGCTGGACGTGGACGAGGTTCGCTAGCCCGCCATGCAACTGGTCGTCGGCCGGATCACGCGGCCGCACGGGGTCCGCGGCGAGGTTTCGGTGGAAGTACGCACCGATGAGCCGGACCGCCGGTTTGCCGTGGGCCGCGTGCTGGCCACCGACCCGGTCGCGGCCGGCCCGCTCACGGTCGAATCGGCGCGCTGGCATTCCGGCCGGCTCCTGATCCAGTTCGCCGGGGTCGGCGACCGGAACCAGGCCGAGGACCTGCGCGGGATCTGGCTCACGCTGGACTCCGCCGAGGCCGGGCCGACCGGCGACCCGGACGAGTTCCACGATCACGAGCTGATCGGGCTGGCCGTGGTCACGAGCTCGGGCGAGCCGGTGGGGCGGGTCACGGACGTCCGCCACTTCGGGCAGGACCTGCTCGTTATCGAGCCCGGGCCCGCCACGTCATCTCCGGGAGCCCAGGATGGGGCCGCCCAGGCCGTCCGCGGCCCGGGCGGCCCCGCCCAGGCGCCCGGCGGCCCGGCCCGGAGCACGCCGGACAACGAGCTGCTGGTCCCGTTCGTGGCCGCGATCGTGCCCGAGGTGGACCTGGCCACGGGCCGGCTCGTCATCGATCCCCCGCCCGGGCTGCTCGAGCTGGCGGCCGGGGAATCCGGTCAGGCCCGTGCGGCAGAGACCCGCGCGGCAGAGACCCGCGCGGCAGAGACCCGCGCGGCAGAGACCCGCGCGGCAGAGACCCGCGCGGCAGAGACCCGCGCGGCAGAGACCCGCGCGGCAGAGACCCGCGCGGCAGAGACCCGCGCGGCAGAGACCCGCGCGGCAGAGACCCGCGCGGCAGAGACCCGCGCGGCAGAGACCCGCGCGGCAGAGACCCGCGCGGCAGAGACCCGCGCGGCAGAGACCCGCGCGGCAGAGACCCGCGCGGCAGAGACCCGCGCGGCAGAAACCAGTGCGGCGGACACCCGCACGCCAGGCACCCGTCCGGCACAAACCGCCCGGGCAGCAACCGGTCAGGAAGCAGCCGGCCCGGCGCGAACCGAGCCAGCAGGAAGCTGAGGTGAGCCGGCTGCGCATCGACATCATCACGATCTTCCCGGACTACTTCACCCCGCTCAGCGTCTCGCTGCTGGGCAAGGCAGCCTCGCGCGGGGACATCGAGCTCCGGGTGCACGACCTGCGGGCCTGGGCCCACGGGGTGCACCGCGCCGTGGACGACGCCCCGTTCGGCGGCGGCCCGGGCATGGTGATGTCGCCGGAGCCCTGGGGTGAGGCGCTGGACACAGTGACCGGATCTGCCCCGGCGCCAGCCCGGCTGGTGGTTCCTACGCCCGCGGGGGTCCCGTTCACGCAGGTGATGGCGGCCGAATGGGCTCGTTGCGGATCCTTGATTTTTGCTTGTGGCCGGTACGAGGGGATCGACGCGCGCGTTGCGGACGACGCGCGGGAGCGGATGCCGGTCGATGAGGTATCGATCGGCGACTACGTGCTGACCGGCGGCGAACCCGCGGTGCTGGTCATGGTGGATGCGGTCGGCCGGCTGCTGCCCGGCGTCCTCGGCAACGCGGTTTCGGCGGCCGACGACTCATTCGGCGCCGGCGGGGGGCCGATGGCCGGCCTGCTCGAGGGGCCGGCGTACACCCGGCCCCGGGTCTGGCGCGGTCGCGAGGTCCCGCCGGTCCTGCTGTCCGGGGATCACGCGGCCATCGCCCGCTGGCGGCGGGACCAGGCGCTGCGCCGGACCGCCGCGCTGCGCCCGGATCTGGCCGCCCGCCTGGCCGCGGGCCAGGCCGGAGCACCTCTCGACGCGCGGGACCGGCAGGTGCTCATTGACGCTGGTTTCCCGATCAGTGCGGAAGATATGGCACACTGAAGTCTGCCACCCACACCAGGCCGACCCTGCGGGTGCGCGTCCTGGTGCCCTCAGCGCCCAGGAAGAATGACTGACACCGACGAGACGATGCCACGCGTTCGCTGGCCTGTGCGCGCGTGAGGACAACTGAGGAACCGCAGCCATGCACACCGCCATCGCCGAGCTGGAGCAGGCCCAGATCCGCTCTGACATCCCCGAATTCCGGCCGGGGGACACGCTGAAAGTCCATGTGCGGGTCACAGAAGGCACCCGGTCCCGGATCCAGGTTTTCCAGGGTGTGGTGATCCGCCGCCAGGGTGGCGGGGCGCGGGAGACGTTCACCGTCCGCAAGATCAGTTATGGCGTCGGGGTGGAGCGCACGTTCCCGGTGCACACCCCCTCGATCGAGAAGATCGAGCTGGTGAGCCGCGGCCGTGTCCGCCGGGCGAAGCTCTACTACCTGCGCGAGCTGCGCGGCAAGCGCGCCCGCATCAAGGAGCGGCGCGAGCCCGCGCGCTGACCGCGCCTGTCCTCCGGTGGCCGGGGAGGATCTCGGTTACCCGGGCACGGCACGGGCCGGCCGCCCGCGTGCCCGCCTGCGGCGGATGCGATTCTGGCGGGGGTTAGCGTTCCTGCTCCTACTGGCCGCCGGGTTCACGGTCGGCGTCAAGGCCTGGGCGGTGGAGGCGTTCCGGATCCCGTCCGGCTCCATGGAGGACACGCTCCGCGTCGGCGACCGCGTGCTGGTGAACAAGCTCGTGTACCGGGTCCGCGGCATCGACCGCGGTGACGTGATCGTGTTCAGCGGCCAGGGGTCCTGGGATCCGCCGTCGGCGGCGCCCTCCGGGCTGGTGCCCGCGGCTGCCCGCGCCGTGCTCGGGCTGACCGGGATGATGCCCAGCGGGACCGACTACGTGAAACGGGTCATCGGCCTGCCCGGCGACCGCGTGTCCTGCTGCGACCCGCGGGGCCGGATCACGGTCAACGGCGTGCCCCTGGACGAGGGGTCATACCTCTACCCGGGGAACCGGCCGTCCGCCCAGCGGTTCAGTGTGCGGGTCCCGCCCGGCAGGCTCTGGGTGATGGGAGACCACCGGCTGAATTCCTCCGATTCCCGCTACCACGGCGGCGATCCGGGGGCCGGGACGATCCCGGAGAGTGCCGTGATCGGCCGGGTGTTCCTGGTCGTGTGGCCTCCGGCGCAATTCAGGGATATCCCGATTCCCGCCACGTTCACGCAGCGCGCGCTGGCCGCCCCGCCGCGCCAGGGGGTCGGGCCCCTGCCGACGGTGGTGAGACTGGCCGGGATGCTGCCACTGGCGTGGGCGTGCCGCCGGCGGAGCGCACACATGGTCGCGGACCAGCGTTAGGCTCGGACACAATGAACGACGACCGGGGTACGGGCGAGCCTGCGATGACAGGCTCTCCTGGCGCTGAACAGCCTGGCCACGACGGCGACAGGGCAGCAAGCGCAGAGCCGGAGATGCCAGGGGGCACCGGGACGATGACTCCTCCGCCGCGCCGTGACGCCACGGCCCAGACCGGCGACACCGGCGGCCAGGCCAGCGGGCCTGAGGGCGCCGGCGGCCCTGGCAACCCGGGCGCCGGCGGCCCGGGCGGCACCGGCGGCGGCCCTGGTGGTGCCAGCGGCCCGGGCAGCGCCGGCCGCGCCCAGGCCGGGACGGCTGCGGCGGGAGCCGCCCGGTCCCGCAAGCGGCGCCGCATCTCCTGGTGGGCAGAGCTGCTCCTGCTGTTCGCGCTCGCGCTGTCGATCATGCTGGTCATCAAGACCTACGTCGTGCAGGCGTTCTACATCCCGTCCTCGTCCATGGAGAGCACTCTCGACATCGGGGACAAGGTCCTCGTCAACAAGCTCGTCTACCACTTCCGCTCGATCGAGCGCGGCGACGTGATCGTGTTCAACGGCGAGGGCTCGTGGGATCCGCCGAGCCCGGCGGCGTCCAGCGACCCGGTGGTCCGGCTGGCCAGCAAGTTCGGGCACGCCGTCGTCGGGCTGTTCGGCATCTCCCCGGGCGTGCACGACTACATCAAGCGGGTCGTCGGGCTGCCCGGTGACCATGTCGCCTGCTGTGACGCGCAGGGTCGCGTCACGGTGAACGGCGTCCCGCTCCACGAGAAGTCCTACCTGTACCCGGGCAACCCGCCGTCCACGACCAAGTTCCACGTCACCGTGCCCGCGGGCTACCTCTGGGTGATGGGCGATCACCGGAACGTCTCCTACGACTCCCGCGGCCACGTCGGTGACCCGGGTGGCGGCGCGATCCCGGAGAGCCAGGTGGTCGGCCGGGCGTTCCTGATCCTGTGGCCCCCCAGCCGGTTCCGGGTGCTGCCGATCCCGGCCACGTTCACCAAGCTGAACGCCGGGCAGGCGCTCGGCGCCCGGGCGATCGGTGAGCTCGCCGTGCCCGCCGCTCCGTTCGTCCTGGCCGGGTCGGTCGCCGTGCCCCTGACCTGGCTGGACCGGCGCCGCCGCGCCGGCTCCAAGCTGGCGGTGCCGCCGCTGGCGGCGCCATCCGCAGGCGGGCGGTGGCCGGGCCGCCGGGGGAAGTGCCGGTAACGAGGTGGCGATGCCTTGGTGGCGGCATCCCGGCTATACCCCCCGGCGTGCGGCAGGACTGACAGGATACGAGCGCGTCCTGGTCCGGGCGGGCCTGTCGCCGGTGGCCGGGATCGACGAGGCGGGCCGCGGGGCCTGCGCCGGCCCGCTGGTGGTCGCCGCCGTGGTCCTGGATCCCCGCAAGTTCTCGGGGCTCAGCGGCGTCGCGGACTCCAAGACGCTGACGGCCGCGGCTCGTGAAGAGGCGTACGCCGAGGTGATGCGGACCGCGCTCAGCTGGCACCGGGTCATCATCCCGGCCGCCGAGATCGACGCCTGCGGCCTGCATGTCTGCAACATCGCCGGGATGCGGCGGGCGCTGGCCGGGCTGTCCTGCCGGCCAGGCTACGTGCTCACCGACGGCTTCGCGGTCCGCGGCCTGGGGGTGCCCGCCCTCGCCATGTGGAAGGGTGACGAGGTAGCGGCCTGCGTCGCGGCCGCGTCGATCGTGGCTAAGGTCACCAGGGACCGCATCATGACCGGCCTGGCCGAGCAGTACCCGGCGTACGGATTCGCGCGGCACAAGGGGTATTCCACCCGGAGCCACATGCGCGCGCTGGCCCAGCACGGGCCGTGCCCGGAGCACCGGGCGTCGTTCGCTAACGTCAATGGACTGGTCCGCGACCTCCCGGTGGTGGACCCCGAGTTCGACGAGCGGGAGGCAGCCGGCCCGGAGGTGGGCGGCCCGGAGGCAGCCGGCCCGGAGGTGGGCGGCCCGGAGGTGGGCGGCCCGGAGGTGGGCGGCCAGGCAGTGACACAGGCGGAGGCTGGCCCGGAGGCTGAGGGCCAGATGCGGTCCGGAGAATTGCTCGGCGGAGAATTGGCCTATCGTTGATGCCATCCGGACCGGACCTCCCAACGCAGGGTCATCGGAGGGGGAGGACATGAGCGCAGAAGATCTCGAGAAGTACGAGACCGAGATGGAGCTGCAGCTCTACCGCGAGTACCGGGACGTCGTGGGGCTGTTCACCCACGTGGTCGAGACCGAGAGGCGGTTCTACCTCACCAACGACGTGGAACTGAACGTCCACACCTCCGAGAACGGTGAGGTCTACTTCGAGGTCATCATGGCGGACGCCTGGGTTTGGGACATGTACCGCCCTGCGCGTTTTGTGAAGAATGTCCGGGTCGTGACGTTCAAGGACGTTAACGTCGAGGAGCTGGCGCGCGCCGAGCTCGAGGTTCCCGACGACACCAAATGATCCGCCTGGCCGGGCCCGGGAATCGTGATCTGGCCGGCCCGGGAATCGTGATCAGCCCGGCCCGGGAATCGTGATCAGCCCGGCCCGGGAATCGTGATCTGGCCGGCCCGGGAATCGTGATCTGGCCGGGCGGGCCGGGAACCGTGATCCGCCCGGGGCGGGGCCGGGAACCCTCCGCGCGGCGCCCACGTGATCCGGCGCTGACGTGGGCCCAGCGGGATTGAAGCACGCGGCAGCGACAAAACGGCCCTCCCTGTCCACAGAACCCCGTTCCGTTCCCCGTCGTCCACAGCGCGGCAGCTGCTCCGGCGCCGCGCCCCCCGTTCCGGCACCGTCGTCACTGGAGGTGGTGCCGGGTGAAAGACAAAGACGAGCTGGGCCGCCGCGGCGAGCAGCTCGCAGTGGAGTACCTGGAGCGGGCTGGGCTGCGGATCCTCGACCGCAACTGGCGGTGCGAGACCGGCGAGCTCGACATCGTGGCGCTGGATCAGCGGGTGCTCGTGGTCTGCGAAGTCAAGACCCGGTCGGGAGTCAGGTACGGCAGCCCCCTGGAGGCCGTCAGCCGCAGCAAGCGCGCCCGGCTGCGCCGGCTGGCGGCCGCGTGGCTGGCCGCCCAGGAGCTGCGGTTCGACGACGTGCGGATCGACGTGATCGGTCTCGTCCGGGACCGGTCAGGACAGTTCACCCTCGAGCATGTGAGGGGGGTGGGCTGAATGCCCGTTGCCCGCACCCACTCGATCGCCCTGGTCGGGGTGGAGGGTCACCCGGTCGAAATTGAGGCCGACATCCAGAACGGGCTCCCGGGACTCCTCCTGGTGGGCCTGCCCGACACAGCGCTGCGTGAGGCACGGGACCGGATCCGGGCCGCGATCGTGAACAGCCGCGAGCAATGGCCGCAGCGCCGGATCACGGTCGGCCTGTCCCCGGCCAGCCTGCCCAAGCGGGGCAGCGGCTTCGACGTGGGCATCGCCGTCGCCATTCTCGGTGCCGCGGGCTCGGTTCCGGCGGCGGCGATCGACGGGGTCGCGTTCCTCGGCGAGCTGGGGCTTGACGGCCAGCTGCGCCCGGTCCGGGGCGTGCTGCCCGCGGTCGCCGCCGCGGCGGCCGCCGGTTTCCGGCGGGTCGCGGTGCCGAGTGCCAACGAGGCCGAGGCGGCGCTGGTCCCCGATCTCCGCGTACTGAGCGCCGCGACCTTGCCGGGGCTGCTCGGCTGGCTGCGCGGCCGCCCTCCGGCCGTTGCGGCGGAGCCTGGCCACCAGGATGGCCCGGCGGGATCGGAGAGCCTGGGTCGGCCTGCGGAGTCCGCGGGCTGGGGCGGCCTGGGCGGCCTGGACGGCCTGGACGGCCTGGACGGCCTGGCAGAGCATAGCGGCCGCGACGGCCCCGTGCGGCTGGTCGAGGGCGGCTTGGCCCAAAGCGCCCGGGCGCTGACGGCTCGAGGTCCGTCCGGCCCGCGGACGGGCACCGAGCCCGACCTGGCCGATGTGCTGGGCCAGCCCACGGCCCGCCGGGCCGCGGAGATCTGCGCCGCAGGCGGCCATCACCTCTGCCTGCTCGGCCCGCCGGGCGTGGGCAAGACGATGCTGGCAGAGCGGATCCCCACCCTGCTGCCCCGCCTCGACCCCGCCGCGGCCCTCGAAGTCACCTCGATTCACTCGGTGGCGGGCGTGCTCCCGGACCGGAGCCCGCTCCTGATCGCGCCGCCGTTCTGCGCCCCGCACCACACGGCGACCAAGGCCGCGATCGTCGGCGGCGGTACCGGGGTGATCCACCCCGGGGCCGCCTCCCTGGCGCATCGCGGCTGCCTGTTCCTGGACGAGGCGCCCGAGTTCGGTCGGGACGTGCTCGACGCGCTCCGCCAGCCGCTGGAGTCGGGAGAGGTCGTGGTGGCCCGGTTGGGGGTGACCGCCCGCTTCCCAGCCCGCTTCACGCTGGTGCTAGCCGCGAACCCGTGCCCTTGCGCCAGGGGACCAGGGCGGCAGGCGGCCTGTACCTGCACGCCCGCGGTCCGCCACCGGTACTTAGCCAGGCTGTCTGGGCCGCTGCTTGACCGTGTGGATGTGAAGGTGGAGTTCCTGCCGATCGGCCGGGCGGAGTTGCTCAGCGACGCGACCTTCGCGGAAACCAGCGCGACGGTGGCGGAACGGGTTGAGGCGGCCCGCTGTCGGGCAGCGGCCCGGCTCCGGGACACACCCTGGCGGCTCAACGCCGAGGTCCCGGGCAGCGAACTGCGCCGCAGCTACGCGCCGGCCCCCGGTGCGCTCGTGCCCTTGGAGCGGGCCATGGATTTGGGGCAGATCAGTGCCCGGGGTGTGCACCGGGTGATCAGGGTGGCCTGGACGCTGGCCGACCTGGCCGGAGTGCCGCGCCCGGCCGCCGACCAGACCAGCGCCGCCCTCGGCCTGTGGCTGGGGGTGCCCCGATGACTGACCGGCAGCACGGGCGGCAACAGGACGGGCAGCAGGGGGACCGGCTGGCCCGGGCCGTGCTGACCTGGATCGCCGAGCCCGGCGACGCGCAACTCGGGGCCGTGCTGCGGCACAGCTCCCCGGCGGCGCTGGTCGCCGCGCTCACCACGGGAACGGCCCTGGGAACCGGGCTGGCCGTCCCGGGCCTGGACCGGGCCTGGCAGCGGTGGGCGGCCCGGCTCGGCGACGCCCCCACCGGGGCCACGGTGGAGGCATGGCAGCGGGATGGGATCCGCCTGGTCTGCCCGGGCGATCCGGAGTGGCCCACCCAGCTGGACGCGCTGGGCGAGAGCCGGCCGTGGGGGCTGTGGGTACGCGGCCAGGTGGACCTCCGGTTCGCCTGCCTGCGCTCGGTGTCCATCGTCGGGACCCGGGCGGCCACCGGCTACGGCACCCACGTGACCACCGAACTCGCGGCCGCCCTGGCCGAGCGGGCCTGGACGGTGGTCTCCGGCGGCGCGTTCGGGATCGACAGCCAGGCGCATCGCGGCGCGCTCGCCGCCGAGGGGGTGACCATCGCGGTGCTGCCCTCCGGGCTCGACGCCCCGTACCCGCGCGGCCACCACGACCTGTTCGAGGCCATCGTCGCCCATGGGGCGCTGGTCAGCGAGCAGCCACCGGGCCGCCTGCCGACCCGGCCCGGCTTCCTCGTGCGCAACCGGCTGATCGCCGCGCTCAGCCGGGGAACCGTCCTGGTCGAGGCCGCTCTGCGCAGCGGGGCGCTGAACACCGCCCGGCACGCCCGGGACCAGAACCGCCCGCTGATGGCGGTGCCCGGACCCGTGACCTCCCTGGCGTCGGCCGGCTGCCACCTGACCATCCGGGACTGGGGCGCGGTATGCGTGACCGACGTGCACGACGTGCTCGCCTGCCTCACGTTCAGCCCCGGCGACGTGGCGGATCCATTCCGGGGCCCGGTCCTGCCCCGGGATGAGCTGGACGCGGTCAGCCTTAGTGTCCTGGAAGCCCTGCCCGCCCGCGGTGGCCGGGGGCCGGCCCGGATCGCCGTGTCGGCGGGCGTGGATTTCGACACCGTACTGCGTTGTCTGGGTGAGCTGGCGGCGGGCGGATTCATCGAGCGATGCGAGCGGGGTTGGCGGGTCCGCCGGCCCGGCTGACTGGAATGAGGCCTTATGTGCCGGTCCACTAGCCAAATCCTGCCCGATTTCGGGCAAGTTCGTTGCCATCCGGCGGGATTATCGAGCATGCTGGCTCGTGTGGCAGTCGCCCAACGGCCGTTCGAGGACCTGATCGCCCACCTGACCCGGAGCAGCGCGCTGGGCCCCGGGGAGGCGGCGCGGATGATCGATGACGTGGTCGGGTATTTCTCCGAGCCCGCGGACGTATTCGTCCGCAGGCGCCACGGGGAACTCAAGGCACGGGGTCTGACCAACGACCGCGCGTTCGATCAGATCGCGATCGAGCTGCGGCAGCGGCTGGTGGCACCGCCCCAGTACACGCTGCGCCAGCTGCGCCGAATCATCTACGGCTGAGGGGGAGAGCATGTGCGGAATCGTCGCTCATATCGGTGGGCGCGACTGTGTTCCCATCCTGCTGGAAGGCCTGGCCCGGCTGGAGTACCGGGGCTATGACTCAGCTGGGATCGCAGTCCTCAGCCGGTCCGGTGAGATCCGGGTGCACAAGGCCAAGGGCCGGGTCGCCGACCTGGCCGCGAGCCTGCCCGCACGGTTCAAGGGCAGCCCTGGCATCGGCCACACCCGCTGGGCCACCCATGGCGAGCCGAGCGATGTCAACGCGCACCCGCACGTCTGCGGGCCGATCGCGGTCGTGCACAACGGGATCATCGAGAACGCCGACGAGCTACGGGCCAAGCTGGGCGTGGACGGGTCCGTGTTCGTCTCCGAGACCGACAGCGAGGTGCTCGCCCACCTGATCGCGGCCAGTAGCGCCGACGATCTGGAAGAGGCGGTCCGCCAGGCGCTGACCTCGATCGTGGGCACGTACGGGATCGTCGTCCTCGACGCCCGCCACCCGGACGTGATCGTGGCGGCCCGCAACGGCAGCCCCGTGGTCCTGGGCCTCGGCGACAAGGAAATGTTCGTGGCCTCCGATGTGGCTGCGCTCGTCCGCTACACCCGCCAGGTCGTGCATCTCGACGACGGTGAGGTCGCGGCGGTACGCGCGGACGGCTTCGTGACCTCCACCCTCGACGCGCGCACCACCATCAAGGAACCGTCCACCATCGACACCGAGGCCGGTTCCTACGACGCCGAGGGCTACACGCACTTCATGCGGAAGGAGATCCACGAGCAGCCACGCGCGGTCGAGCGGGCCCTGCGCGGCCGCCTGGAAACCCGGTTCCACACCGCACACCTCGGCGGGCTGAACATGGACGCGCGCGAGCTCCGCGAATTCCGCCGGGTCCTGGTGCTCGGCTGCGGATCGGCGTACTACTCGGGCCAGGTCGGCGCGCAGCTCATCGAGGACCTGGCCCGCATCCCGGCCTCAGCCGAGCCGGCCTCGGAGTTCCGTTACCGCAATCCCACGGTGGAGGCCGACACGCTCTACGTCGGGGTCAGCCAGTCCGGCGAGACGTATGACACGCTGGCGGCCATCCAGGAACTGCAGCGCAAGGGCGGCCGCGTGCTGGGCGTGGTCAACTCGGTCGGCAGCGCCATCGCGCGCCAATGTGACGGCGGCATGTACCTGCACGCCGGCCCGGAAATCTCGGTCACCTCTACGAAGACGTTCACCGCCACGGTGGTGGCATTCGCCCTCCTGGGCCTGCACCTGGGCCGCATTCACGACCTGTCCCCGGCCGACGGCCAGCGGATCATCGCCGGCCTGCAGGCGATTCCCGGGCAGATCGAGGAGATACTCGCCGGCGAGGACCGCGTGGCCGACGTCGCCGCCGAGCTGGTGAGCGCCCCGAGCATGTTCTTCATCGGCCGCGTCCGCGGCTACCCGGTCGCCCGCGAGGGAGCCCAGAAGCTCAAGGAGGTCTCCTACCTGCATGCGGAGGCCTACCCGGCCAGCGAGCTCAAGCACGGGCCGCTCGCCCTGGTCAACCCGGACCTGCCCACGGTCGCGATCGTCCCCGACGACGAACTGCTCGACAAGAACCTGTCCACGCTCGGCGAGATCCGCGCCCGCCGCGGCCCGGTGGTGGCCGTCGCGCACACCGACCTGGATCCCAAGCTGGCCGATCACGTGATCAGGGTGCCGAAGAACGAGCCGGAGCTGGACCCGATCCTGCTCTCCGTGCCGCTGCAGATGCTCGCGTACCACGCGGCGGTGGCGCTCGGCAACGACGTGGACAAGCCGCGCAACCTGGCCAAGAGTGTCACGGTGGAGTAAGCGCCGGTCCTGCCCCAGACTGGGCTCATGGCTGATGGGCCCGGGCAGGATGCTGCTGGACCGCTGCCGGACCGGCTGGCCGGCGCGCTGGAGGCTCTCCGGCGTCACCTGGCGGCCGAACGCGGGATGTCCGCCCACACTGTCCGGGCCTACCTGGGTGATGTCCGTGCGCTGCTGGAGTACGCCGCCCGGGCGGGCGTGACCAGCCCCGACGGCCTCGACATCGCGGTGCTCCGCGGCTGGCTCGCAGACCAGCACGCCGCCGGGCTTTCCCGCGCCACGCTGGCCCGGCGGGCCGCGTCGGCCCGGACATTCACCGCGTTCGGCCATGCCCGCGGCTGGCTGGCCGCCGACCCCGGGCCGTTGCTGGGCACCCCGAAGCTGCGCCGCAAGCTGCCCGAGGTGATCCGGCAGGACCAGATGGCGGCCGTGCTGGGTGAGCCGGGTGCGCGGCCCGCGGCGGGCGGGGACTCCGCCGATCCCCGGGAGCCTGATTCCCCGGAGCCTGACCCCCGGGAGCCTGATCCCCGGGAGCGGGCGCTGATCCTGCGTGACACCGCGATCATGGAGCTCCTGTACGCGACCGGGATCCGGGTCAGCGAGCTGTGCGGGCTCGATCTCGGCGACCTCGATCACGACCGGCGGACCGTGCGCGTCCTCGGCAAGGGTGGGAAGGAGCGCACCGTGCCCGTCGGCCTGCCCGCCGAGCGGGCCACGGCGCGCTGGGCCCGGGACGGGCGCCCGGTGCTGGTGACCCCGGGCAGCGCGGCCGCGCTGTTCGTCGGGGCCCGCGGCAGGCGGCTGGACCCGCGGACCGCACGGCGAGTGGTGCACACGAGGCTGGCCGCGGTGCCCGCGGTCCCCGACACCGGCCCGCACGGCCTGCGCCACGCCGCCGCGACCCATCTGCTGGAGGGGGGTGCGGACCTGCGCAGCGTGCAGGAGATCCTCGGCCACGCGTCGCTGGCCACCACCCAGATCTACACGCACGTCTCGGTGGAGCGGCTCACGTCCGCGTTCCGGCAGGCTCATCCCCGTGCCTGAGCGGGCCCGTGCCTGAGCGGGCCCGTGCCTGAGCGGGCCGTGCCTGAGCGGGCCGTGCCTGAGCGGGCCGTGCCTGAGCGGGCCGTGCCTGAGCGGCGTTCGCGGGCCAGCCAAGAGTGCATCCACGGGCTTGAGTGCAGCGAGTAGACTGGCATCCAGGTCGTGGAGTCTGCCCGCGGTATGCAGACGGCCTCCCGGCTAATTCGCGCGTCCGCTCGCCGCCAGGTGCCGGCTCGGCCCCCGGCGGGACGCATCCCACCGGTCCGCGGTTTCCCACACCGCGGCGGGTGCGCCCGGGCGCCAGGCAACAACCGAGAGCGTCAGTGCGATCAGGCACGACGCGCAACAGGAAGGGGACCGCGGGCATGGCTCCGGTCGTCACTATGCGGCAGCTGCTCGAGAGCGGCGTGCACTTCGGGCACCAGACCCGGCGCTGGAACCCCAAGATGAAGCGATTCATCCTGGCCGAGCGCAACGGTATCTACATCATCGACCTCCAGCAGTCGCTCAACTTCATCGATACCGCTTACGAGTTCATCAAGGAGACGGTCGCCCACGGCGGCTCCATCCTCTACGTCGGCACCAAGAAGCAGGCTCAGGAGGCGGTCGCCGAGCAGGCCCGCCGGGTGGGCATGCCTTTCGTCAACCAGCGCTGGCTGGGCGGCATGCTGACGAACTTCTCCACCGTCTTCAAGCGGCTGCAGCGGCTCAAAGAGCTCGAGGAAATCGACTTCGATGACGTGGCCGGCTCCGGGATGACCAAGAAGGAGCTTCTCCAGCTGCGCCGGGAGCGCGACAAGCTGGAGCGGTCGCTGGGCGGTATCCGCGACATGGCCCGGGTGCCGAGCGCGATCTGGGTGGTGGACACCAAGAAGGAGCACATCGCCGTCAGCGAGGCCCGCAAGCTGGGTATCCCGGTCATCGCCATCCTCGACACCAACTGCGATCCGGACGAGGTCACCTACCCGATCCCCGGGAATGACGACGCCATCCGCAGCGTTGCGCTGCTGACCCGGGTCGTCGCCGATGCCGTGGCCGACGGCCTGATCGCGCGGGCCGGGGCGGCGGACGGCGAGGCCAAGCCGTCCGCGGCGCCGACGTCAGGGGAGCTTGGCGCCGAGGAGCCGCTCGCCGAATGGGAGCTGGCGGTCCTGGAGGGCAAGGGCAGCGACGACGCCGCGGCCCAGAACCCTGAGGCCCAGAGCTCCGAGGCGGCGGCCACCGAGGCAGCGGGCACCGAGCCTGCCGCGGCTGATCAGGCGAACGGCACGGCGTCCGAGCAGGAGGCCCCGGCCGCCCAGCCGGAAGCCGCGGGCGTGTCCGTCGGCTCCGGTGAGTCGAGCGAGGCCTGAGGAGCGGGTCAGCGGAGCGGGGCGGCCAGCCCGCCCCCACTACCAAGACACAGCGAGAGATGAGGAAATGGCGAACTTCACCGCCGCGGACGTGAAGCGGCTGCGTGAGCAGACGGCCGCGGGCATGATGGACTGCAAGAGGGCCCTTGAGGAGGCCGACGGCGATTTCGACGTCGCCGTGGAGCTGCTCCGCGTCAAGGGCGCCAAGGACGTGAGCAAGCGGGCTTCCCGCACCGCCGCGAACGGGCTGGTGACTGCGGAGCTTGACGGCACGGACGCCGGAGTGCTCCTCGAGCTCAACTGCGAGACCGACTTCGTCGCCAAGACCGATGTGTTCCAGGCCCTGGCGGCGCAGATCGCGAGCGTGGCCCTGCAACAGCGGCCCGCCGACCGGCTGACCCTGCTCGGGCTGGAGCTCCGGCCTGGCACCACCGTCCAGCAGCACATTGAGGAGGCCGGCGCCTCGCTCAAGGAGAAGATCGAGCTGGGCCGGTACACCCTTCTTGAGGGTGGCTACGTCGCTACCTACCTGCACAAGTCCGACCCGGCGCTGCCGCCGACCGTGGGCGTGCTCGTCCAGCTGGACAAGCCCGCGCCCGAGGCGGCGAAGGACGTGACCCACCAGGTGGCCGCGATGCGGCCGCAGTACCTGACCCGTGACGAGGTGCCCGCGAACGTGGTCGAGCACGAGCGGGGCATCATGGAGCAGATCACCCGGGACGAGGGCAAGCCCGAGCAGGCGGTCCCGAAGATCGTCGAAGGCCGGCTCAACGCGTTCTTCAAGGACGTGGTGCTGACCGAGCAGCCCTTCGTCCGGGACCCGAAGAAGTCCATCAAGCAGTTGCTCGCCGATCAGGGAGTTACCGTCCGCGCGTTCGCGCGGTTCCAGGTCGGCCAGGCCGGATGAGGGCCGGAGCCAACTGGTGAACGGGGCTGAGGGAGAACATCCCGTGGACGGCAGCGCCACGCACCACGCGGGCGCTGCCGTGCGGGTGGACGCCGGAGCCGGCGCGGGGCAGGAGGCCGCCCAGGCGCAGACCTTCCCCGCACCGGAGGCCCCCAGGGCGCACCGCCGCTGGAACCGCGTGGTCGTGAAGCTGTCCGGCGAGGCTTTCTCCGGTGACGAGCCGCTGGGCATCTCGCCGGATGTCGTCTTCCACCTGGCCAAGGAGATCGCGGCGGTGGTGGCGGACGGGGTGGAGCTGGCGGCCGTCGTCGGCGGCGGCAACATGTTCCGCGGTAAGCAGCTGGCTGAGCGCGGGATCGACCGGGCCCGGGCCGACTACATGGGCATGCTGGGCACCGTCATCAACTGCCTGGCGCTCCAGGACGTGCTGGAGAAGCTGGGCGTAGAAACCCGGGTGCAGACCGCGATCACCATGGGGCAGGTGGCCGAGCCCTACATCCCCCGGAAGGCGATCCGGCACCTGGAGAAGGGCCGCGTGGTGATCTTCGGGGCCGGCCTGGGCGCCCCGTTCTTCTCCACCGATACCTGCGCGGTGCAGCGTGCGCTCGAGATCGGCGCGGAAGCGGTGCTCAAGGGCACGCAGGTGGACGGGGTCTATGACGCCGATCCGCGCACCATCGCCAGCGCGACGCGGTTCACCCAGATCGACTACGGCGAGGTGCTGCGCCGCGAGCTGAAGTTCATGGACGCGACCGCGGTGAGCCTGTGCATGGACAATGGCCTGCCGATCGTCGTGTTCGACCTGATGGAAGAGGGCAACATCGCGCGGGCGGTGCGCGGTGAGAGGATCGGCACCCTGATATGCCGGTCGGGGGATTACTGACCCGCATCCACCGAAGCGTGAAGGCACAGGAACGCACAGGAGCCGCCGTGATAGACGACACCCTCCTCGAAGCCGAGGAGAAAATGGAAAAGGCCGTGGTGGTCGCCAAGGAAGAATTTGGCACCATCCGGACGGGACGCGCACACCCCTCCATGTTCGGCAAGATCACAGCCGAGTACTACGGAACTCAGACCCCGGTCAATCAGCTCGCCTCGTTTCACATCCCCGAACCCCGGATGGTGATCGTCCAGCCATTCGACAAGTCGTCGGTGGCCGCCATCGAGAAGGCGATCCGCAACAGTGATCTCGGGGTCAACCCGAGCAGCGATGGCTCGATCATCCGGGTGGTCTTCCCGGAGCTTTCCGAGGACCGGCGCAAGGACTTCATCAAGGTGGCCCGGCACAAGGCCGAGGACAGCAGGGTCTCCATCCGCAACATCCGGCGGCACGCCAAGGACTCCCTGGACAAGATGATCAAAGGCGGCGAGGCGGGCGAGGATGAGGTGCACCGCGCGGAGCGGGAACTCGACGAGCTCACGCACACCTACGTGGGGCAGGTGGACGAACTGCTGAGGCATAAGGAAGCCGAGCTCCTCGAGGTCTGAGATTTGGGTCCCGACGAGCTGCGCCAGCCGGAGCAGGGCGGCGGGCCCGGGCACAGTAACGGCTCAGAGCAGCTAGGACCGGACACGGCCGGGCCGGAGAGCCCGGCCGCGGGGCCAGCCCCGGAGGCCCCGCCCACCGAGATACTCAAACCCTCCCGGGCCGGCCGTAATCTGCGCGCGGCGATAGTTGTCGGCCTGATCCTGGGCGCCGTGGCGCTGGTCGCCCTGTTCACCGTGAAGGTTACGTTCCTGATCTACGTGGCCGCCGTCGTGGCCCTCGGGATGTGGGAACTGGCGCGCGTCCTGGAGGCCCGCGGCATCCGGCTGCCGCTGGTCCCCGTGGCCGCCGGCGGCGCGGTCATGCTCGGCCTGGCCTACTACAGCGGTGAGCGGGCCCTGGTCGCCGCCCTGGCCCTGACGGTGATCGCCGTCCTGGCCTGGCGCATGGCCGGTGGCAGCGCCGGCTATCTGCGCGACGTCACCGCTGGCCTGTTCACCCTCGTCTACCTGCCGCTGATGGCGTCGTTCGTCAGCCTGATGCTGGCCGCACCGGACGGTCCGCGGCGGATCCTGGCCTGGCTCGTGGTCACGGTCTGCAGTGACATCGGCGGCTACTTCGTCGGCAGCCTGCTGGGACGGCACCCGATGGCCGCGGTCATCAGCCCGCACAAGACCTGGGAGGGGTTCGCTGGGTCGGCGGTGGCCTGCATCGTGGCCGGTGTCTTGCTGCTGACTCTGCTCCTGCACGGTTCCTGGTGGCAGGGCGTGGTCGTGGGCGTGGCCGCGGTCGGCGCGGCGACCCTCGGCGACCTGTCCGAATCCATGATCAAGAGGGACCTCCAGATCAAGGACATGGGTACGGTGCTTCCCGGTCATGGAGGGATCCTGGACCGGATCGATTCCCTGCTGATCACCGCGCCGGTGGTCTGGCTGCTGCTGGTGATCTTCCTCTCGCACTGACGTTTGGCCGCATCCGTCTTGGGGACCTTGCGGGCGACTCGTACATATCAGTCGGGGGAGATGCGGAGCGCAGCGGGATGTTCAGACGTCGTTTCGGCCTGGTTTTCCTTGTCTACATCATCATCGGGCTCGTGGTCGCCTGGGAAAAGCACTACATAACGGTGAGCCTGCTCAAGGGGCTCCTGTCCGCCCTGCTCGCAATCCTGCTCTGGTGGCTGCCGCTCCTGGGAGTCAGCCTGCATATCCACTGACCGCCCGGCCTGGCCGGCCAGCGCGCAGGTGAACCATTCTCAGGGCGCGGCCTCCGGGCCGCGCCCTAAGCCGTGACCACCCAATCCCGGCGCTGCGCCGCCAGGTGCGTAACCAGGCTGGCCGATCCGCGTTCCTTGGCGAACAGCCGTTCCCGCTCGCTGATGGGCATGACCCACAGCCATCGCACCGGGTCGCCGCCGAAGGAGAACCCGGACAGGACCGGCACCTCCGGCCCGGGCAGCTGGGCCGGATCATCGAGCAGGAGCACCGCGGTGTTCCCGCGGCCCAGCGGGAACGTGGCGGGCTCGTGGTACCACCTGATCGTGTGCCCGGGCCCGAACCAGGTCACGGCGCGCCAGGGGTAGTGCGCGAGCCACAGGAAGATGCGCGCCGCCTCGGGACTCGGGATCGTGGTGGCCAGGGCCAGCTCGATCCGCCCGGTGGACGCGGGATCCTCGGCGAACTGCTCGACAACCGGCATCCGCTGGCAGCTCATGCCGAGCGTGGACAGCACGGTGAACGGGCGGCTTCGCGTCGGCGGCCGTTCCGAAACCCCGGTCGGCGGCTGGCGGCCGCCGCTCACGTCCCAGTACCGGGCGCCCGGCCCGAGCCGGCCCAGCAGGTGCCCGAGGGCCGCCTTCTGGAAGCCGGCCCATGAGCCCTCACTCGCCCGCCACCGCCAGAAGGCCGCAGCCCGGTCCGCCCGCGGGCCGAGCCCCTCCATCGCGTCGTCCAGGGACCACGCGAACGGGGTCTGGCCGATGCACTCCCGGCTGTAGCCGGGCATGCCGCGGGACATGTCCGACCAGCCGGGTATCACCGCCAGCAGCCGGCCCCCCTCCACCAGGGCCACCCCGTCTCCCTCCTCGAACCACAGCGGGCGGAGGATGCGCGGGTCCAGCGGCGGGACGCCGCCGGGATGCTTGGTGTGCCCGGCCGGCATCACCGGGGCGTGGCCGGCCTCGATCTGCGCCGGGTCGGCGGCGGCCGGGGCAGCCTGGTGGTTGGCCAGCCAGACCGCGGCGATCACGGCCGTCTGGTCATACACGTACGCTGCGGTGGTGAACCCGTCGTACTCCACGGCCAGCCGGCGGCTGCCGTACGGGCTGTCGCTGCTGAGCAGGATCTCTGGCCGACCCGGCCGGGCGGCGAGATTGCCCTGGCTCCCGCCCCTGCGCAAAGTCGGCATAACCGAAATCTACTGATCCGCCGCAGGTCACCGTGGCCGCACCCGGGATATTGTTAAGCGTTCGAAACGGCCTTCTCAACGGAGCGCAGGTGCCTGGCAGAGCAACCCCCACCCGACCGCCCCGGCACCTGGCTGACCTGGACCCGGCTGAGCGCCGCGCCGCCGCTGCTGAGCTGGGCGGCCCGGCGTTCCGCGCCGATCAGCTGGCCCGGCATTACTTCGCCCGGCTGACCGATGACCCCGCGGACATGACCGACCTGCCGGCGACCTCCCGCGATCAGCTGGCGGGCAGCCTGCTGCCCCGGCTGCTCACCCCGCAGCAGGAGCTGACCTGCGACGGGGGGATGACCCGCAAGACGCTGTGGCGGGCTTTTGACGGCGCGCTCATCGAGTCCGTCCTGATGCGCTACCCGCAGCGGGTCACGATGTGCGTGTCCTCCCAGGCGGGCTGCGGAATGGCCTGCCCGTTCTGTGCGACCGGTCAGGCCGGGCTGACCAGGAACCTGTCCGCGGCCGAGATTGTCGCCCAGGTGGTCGCGGGGGCCCGGGCGCTGGCCCGCGGTGAGGTGCCCGGCGGCCCGGGGCGCGTCTCCAACATCGTTTTCATGGGCATGGGCGAGCCCCTGGCCAACTACGCCAGCGTGCTGCGGGCTGTCCGGCGGATCACCGACCCGGTGCCGGACGGCCTGGGCATCTCCCAGCGGTCGGTGACCGTTTCCACCGTGGGCCTGGTCCCCGCCATCCGCCGGCTCACCGCGGAAGGCCTGCACGTGCGGCTGGCCGTCTCGCTGCACGCTCCCGACGACGGGCTGCGCGACGAGCTGGTGCCGGTCAACCGCCGCTGGAAGGTGGCAGAGGTCCTCGGGGCCGCGTGGGATTACGCGGCCGCCACCGGCCGGCGGGTTTCCATCGAATACGCGCTGATCAAAGACATCAACGACCAGGCCTGGCGAGCCGACGCGCTGGCCGGGCTGCTGGCGGGCCGTCTCGCGCACGTGAACCTGATCCCGCTCAATCCCACGCCCGGCTCCCGCTGGACAGCATCCGAGCCGGGCTCCAGCGCTGAGTTCGAGGCCCGGCTGGCGGCGCGCGGGATACCGGTCACCATGCGCGACACCCGGGGCAGCCAGATCGACGGGGCCTGCGGCCAGCTCGCCGCCCCGTCCCAGGCGCCTGAGACCCTCCAGATCAGCACCCGGGTACCGTAGTCGTCCATGCCGGCCAAGGAGGCTCTCGCCAGGGGTTACCGCAAGCTGGCGTGGCGGATGGTGCACCGCGTCTGGCAGACGGCCCAGCAGGCGGGCGCGATTACCGCGGCCACCCCGGCGGGCCGCCGGTTCGCCGCGTTCGGCCCCGGCTCGGTCATCGCGTTCCCCACCGGGGCGCTCTTCGGCGAGGCTTGGATCGAAGTCGGTGACGGCACGCTGATCGGGGCTGAGGTCAGCCTGAGCGCGGGCATGGTCCCCGGCCACCAGCTTGGTGACTCGCCAGTGCTCCGGCTCGGAAATCACTGCGTGATCGGCCGGGGCAGCCACATCATCGCGCACCATTCGATCGTGGTCGGTGATGACGTGTTCACCGGCCCCTACGTCTACATCACCGACCAGAACCACGGCTACGCCGACCCCGAGGTCCCGATCGGTCGTCAGTGGCCGCACAACACCGCGGTCTCCATCGGCGCGGGGACATGGCTAGGAGCTGGCGTGATCGTGCTGCCCGGGGCGCAGATCGGCCGTAATGTGGTGGTGGCCGCGGGCTCGGTGGTCCGCGGGCTGGTGCCTGACCGCTGCGTGATCGCCGGTGTACCCGCGAAGATGGTGCGGGAGTACGTGGCCGGTGATGGCTGGTCACGGCCGGTGCCGATCGTGGGCGACCGAACCTGATGTCTGGAATCCAAGAGGCCACGTGAAGGGACGCAAGGACCTCGTCGCGAGCGCGGCGTATCTGCCTGAGCCTGCGGCGGTCGCGGCGGCCCGCAAGTTCGTGCGGGACACGCTGTGTTCCTGGCTGGATGCCGGGCCCGCTGCGGTCGCGGATGCGGCGGCGGACGGCGCCCTGGTCGATGACGCGGTCCTGCTGACCAGCGAGCTGGTGACCAACGCGGTCGTGCACGCCGGCACCCAGGTCCAGGTCACCTGCAAGCTCGCCGCGGGTGCGGTGGAGGTCGTGGTCAGGGACAGTCACCCGGCCCGGATGGTGCCCGGTCCCGCGCGCGACGACACCATTCCCGCCGAGCGCACCGGCGGGCGTGGGCTGCTGCTGCCCTCCGCCCTGGCCGCGGCCTGGGGAGTCAGCTACGGGACTGACGCCAAGGCTGTCTGGTTCCGGATGGGCCTTCCCGGCGGCCCGCCCGGCGCACCTGTGGCGGGGAGCGGCCCGGAGGCGCTGGACGCCGTGGTGCCCGCCGGGCCGTGGAGCGTCGGCAGCGTGCTCTCCAGCACCGAGCCCTCCGCCGTCCCGCCGGTCAGTGCCGGGCCTGCGGCCACGGTGACCGGGAGCAGCGCCCCGGACGAGTGCGGCTATGACACGCTGCTGGGCCAGTGCGTGGCGTCGGCCCGGGTGATCACGTCCGCCGACAGTGCGTACGCCCTGGTCGCGGACGAGGACGGGGACTTCGGGGTGCGCGCCGCCAGTGGTCTCGGCCCGGCCGCATGGCTGCGTACGGCGCCATCCGTCTCGACCGTGCCGTTCATAGTGGACGGCCGGGTGACCGGGGTGCTGGCCGTCGCGGCCGCCCGTCCCGGCCGGTTCGCGGACGCTGACGTCCAGCGGCTCCAGCAGCTCGCGGACCAGATGGGACCGGCCCTTGAACGCGCCCGGCTGGAGGACCTCGAACGGGCCCGCCGGGCCCGGGCCGGTGTGCTGGCCGAGGCCGGGGCGCTGCTGGCCGGCCCCCTGGACCAGGACCGCGTCCTCGCCGTGGCCGGGCAGGTGGCCGTGCCCCGTCTCGCGGCCTGGTGCGCGGTACTCCTCGCCGGTCCCGGCGGTGACCTCAGACTCACCGTGGCGCGCCACGCCGACGAGTCACAGGCCGGCACGCTCACCTGGCTCCTGAACCTGGGCTGCGACCGGGCGCCACCAGCCGCCGTCTCCGGTACCGGCAGCGCCCGCTCATGGCCACTCGCCGCGCTGGTCCCGCCGGATGCCCCGGCCGGCGTGGCCGACCTCGCGGCGCGCGGTGCCTGGTGCTTCCCGCTGATCGCCCAGAGCGGTGTGCTGGGGCTGCTCATCCTGGGCGGCCCCCACGGCGGGCGACCCTCCCGGGATGTACAGGGGCTGGCCGAAGACCTGGCGGGCCGGATCGCGCTGGCCCTGGAGAACATCCGGCTCGCCGCTGCGCAGCAGCAGGCCAGCGAGGCGCTGCGGGCCACCCTGGTGCCGCCCGAACTGCCCCGGATCCCGGGTGTCGAGCTGGCCTTCGCGCATGACCTGCCCGGGGCCGGCCTTTCCGGGGCCGGCCCTTCCCGGGCCGACGTGGGCGGCGGCGACTTCTGTGACGTGTTCCCGGTGGCCGGGGGACGCTGGCGATTCGCCATCGGCGAGGTGTGCGGGACGGGGCCCGCCACGCTGGCGGTGACCTCGCTGGCCCGGAACGCACTGCGAATCCTCGGCGCAGCCGGGCTCGGCATCCCCGCCGTGCTGGACCGGCTGAATCAGCTGATCCTGGACGAGCGCGTGCCGGGAACCTTCCTGACCCTGGTGCACGGGGAGATCAAGCACGGGGAGATCAAGCACGGGGAGATCAAGCACGGGGAGATCAAGCACGGGGAGATCAAGCACGGGGAGATCAAGCACGGCGAGATCGTGGCGGGTGTCCCGGCCCGGATCTCGCTCGCCTGTGCCGGGCAGCCGCTGCCGCTGACCTTGCGGGGCGAGGGGCGGCCCGCGAGCGTCGCTGCCCCCCAGCCAGTGCTCGGCGTGATCGAGGGACAGCGCTTCACCGCGCAGCAGGTCACGCTCGGCCCGGGAGACCTGCTGCTCTGCGTCACCGACGGGGTGACCAGGCGGCGCGATGGCGACCGGCTGCTCGATGACGACGATGGCCTGGCGCGGTTGCTGGCCGCCTGCACGGGGCTGACTGCCGACGTGGTCGCGGACAAGGTCCACGAGGAGGTCCGGACTTTCGGCGGTGACCCGGCGGTGGACGGGATGGCCGTGCTCGCCATCCGCGCCCTCAGCTGACCCGCTGGCCCAGCCGGGGGACGTCGCTACTCGGCGCGGAGCCGCGGGCTGAACACCTCACCGCGCAGGGCCCGCCCGATCAGGTCGACGGCCCGCGCGGTATCCACGAGCCTGCGGCCCTCGCTGCGGTAGGCGGCCAGGACCGCGTCGACGCCGTGCGGCGGCAGTGCCCCGCCCAGCTCGGTCCGGGCGGTGCGGTACCCCTCCCGGGCGCCCTGGATGCAGGCTGCCACGTGATGGCGGGCCATGGTGGCCAGCGCGACCGGATGGCGCCGCAGCACTCCGTACAGCCGGTAGTCGGGCGGGACCACATCGAGCAGCCATGCCACGGCGGTGGCTTCGAAGTCGGCACTGCCTGGCGGGTGCACCCCGGTCGGCCAGCCTGGCGGAACGTACGCTGGCATGCCTCGACAATAGCAAATAATCGAACACGAGTTCCAAATGGGGATCCGGCCACTGCCCCGCTGGGGGTCTGCTAGGGGCTCTCCGGTCCGCCCGGAGAGGGGCGGACCGGAGAGCCGGAAACGGGCTGGCCGGGCAGGGCACTAGTCGGGGCAGCACTGGGTCGCCGCGGCGCCGCGGTGGGCGGCTCCGGCCATGGCGGCCACGGGCGTGGCGGCCACGGGCGTGGCGGCCACGGGCGTGGCGGCCACGGGCGTGGCGGCCACGGGAGCGGCCACGGGAGTGGCGGCCACGCCGGCGTGCCGCCGCCAGCGGCGGCCCGGACGGGAACGGCGGGCCTCACGGACCCGGCTGTCTTCGGCGGCCTGGTCGAGCATGTCCTTGACGTGCTGGGCGGCCACGGCCGACTGGATCACTGGATGCACGACATCCTCCTTGGTAGGCGGCCACGGTCATGACCGCACACCCTTGAGGTTCGTCGTAAGGCCCCATGCTCCACATCGGGAAGATGCCTTATCTCGGTGGCCCAGGACGCCTAAGGTCCCCGCCCCGCCTAAGCCAGGGCCAGGCCTCCTAAGCCGGGCTGGTGGGGACCCCGTTCAGCTGTACGGTGGCCGGCGGCCCCGGTCCGCGAGTTCAGCCCACGGCGGGGGATCGTCCGGCCAGCCGGGGCCTTCGCCGCCCGGCCGGCGGCGCAGCAGCTGCGGCCGCACCCGCCGGGCCCGCCGCCCGTCCGCGGCGTACCCCCCAGGCGGCCCGAAGCCGGCCGCCACCGCTCCGCCCCCCGAGGCTGACCGGCCGACGGTCAGGGCCCCGCCCGAGGCCTCGGCGATGCGCCGGGCGATGTCCAGGCCCAGGCCTGTGGAGCCGGCACTGGAGCGGCCGCGGCGGGCCGCATCCGGGTCGGCGAATCCGGGCCCGCCGTCGGACACCACCACCCAGCCGCCCCCGCCGGCCCGGTGGCTGACGCGCACCGAGAAGGCCGTCCCCTCCGGCGTGTGCGAGAACACGTTCTCCAGCAGGATGTCCGTGCAGGCGGCGAGGTCGTCATGGGACACCCCCACCAGCACGGGGCCGGGGGCGATCTTCGTGGCCAGCCGCCGGTCCTGGTCTTCGGCGAGCGGTTGCCAGAATGCGGCCCGCCCGGCGACCACCTGGGCGGCGTCGCAGGCGACCCGGGTGCCCTGGCCGGCCGGCCGCCGGGCCTCGCGGATGATCTCGTTCACGGTGCGCTGCAAGCCGTCCACGTTGCTGAGCACCTGGGCCCGCTCGCCATCGTCCTGCAGCGATTCGGCGTCGATCCGCAAGGCGGTCAGCGGGGTGCGGAGCCGGTGCGACAGGTCCGCGGCCGTTTCCCGCTCGTGGGCCAGCAGTTCGCCGATGCGCGCCGCGAGGCGGTTCAGCCCGGTGCTCACCTGGCGCATCTCCGGGGGCCCCGCCACCTCGGCCCGGGTTCCCAGGTTCCCGGCCGCGAGCTGGTCCGCCACCCGGGCCAGGGCGCGCAGCGTTCGCACCAGGGACCGCGCCAGCTGGTCGGCGACCGCCACGCTGAGCAGCAGCAGGCCCAGCCCGACCCCGCCCAGCACCAGCCAGGACCGGCCCACCCCCGCCCGCAATTGCGTGCCGGGCACGAACGCCCGGATCACCGCCGTCCCCCGCGGCAGGCCCTGGACAGCCACCAGGACTTCCACCCCGCCCTGGAAGGGAGTCGAGAAGCTGCGTCCCTTGGCCGCCAGCCGGACCCCGGCCGACCGGCCCGCGGGATGGCCGAGCACCGGGCCGCCGGGCAGGAATACCGTGATGGCCTGGGCCTTGTCCTGGGCGTTGACCTGCGCGACGGCCACCTTCAGGCCGGCGCCGCTGAGCGTGGCCACCAGCGGGGCCATCCACTGGGCCCGCACCGTGGCCGCGCTCACCGCCCGGTCGGCCGCCGAGGTGCGCAGGACCAGGGCCAGCGGCACCAGGAACGCGATCAGCACCATCGAGCTGATCGCGACGACCAGGAGGATGATCCGCAGCCTCATGACGGCGATCCTCAGGTGGGGGTGGTCAGCTTGATCCCGACCCCGCGGACGGTATGCAGGTACCGGGGCTGCTGGGCCGTCTCGCCCAGCTTGCGGCGCAGCCACGAGACGTGCACGTCCACCGTCTTGTCCGCGCCACCATAGGGCAGCTGCCAGACGTGCGTGAGCAGGTCCCGGCGGGTCACCACCTGTCCCGCGTGGGCGACGAGGTAGTGCAGCAACTCGAATTCCCGGCGGCTCAGGTCGAGCGGGGCGCCGTCGAGGCTGGCCTCCCGGGCGTCGGCGTCCAGGCACAGCCCGCCCACCACCACCGGGCCCATGCTGCTGCGCTGCTCATCCGCGCCCCGGCGCAGCACGGCCCGGATCCGGGCCTCTATCTGGCCGCCGCCGAACGGCTTGACCACGTAGTCGTCAGCCCCGGCGTCCAGCACCCGGATGATCTCGGCCTCGTCGTCCCGGGCGGTGATCACCACGACCGGGACCTTGCTGATCGCGCGGAGCATGCGCAGCGCCTCGTATCCGCCCAGGTCAGGCAGGCCCAGGTCGAGCAGCACCAGGTCCGGCGGCGCGGTGTGCACATGCTGCAGGGCGGTCATGGCGCTCGCCGTGCTCGTCACGGCGTGCCCGCGCTCGGTGAGCGACCTGATCAGGGCGCCGCGGATGGCGGCGTCGTCCTCGACCAGGAGCAGCTGGGCCATGATCACGACGTTATCCCCACGCCGGCAGTGCCGCAGCACGTCCGGCTGGCAGAGCAGGCCCGCGGCTCGTCTCTTGGGCCTGGCTTTACCCACTCTTAATGTGCGGTCCGCGACGATGGCCACCGTGCACACCCGTGTCTTCCTCGCGGCCAGCGCCTGGCTGCTCGGCGTGGCCGCGGCGACCGGCGGCAGCCTCGCCGCGGTCTCCCTGATCGGGCAGAGCCTCGCCGCCCCGCCGACGCAGCAGCTGACCGTGTCGGCGGTCAACCACGCGCTGGCCAGCGGGAAGCGGGAACCTGAGCCGTCGGCCACCGCCCAGCCGTCCACGGGGTCCGGCCGCCAGCATACGGCGGGTGCCACCCCGGTGGCCTCCGCGCCCGTCCGTCCCTCCGGGGGCACGCTGCTCAGCTCCTCCGGAGGGAGCGTGCTGGCCGGTTGCGCGGGGCCGGACGCGTACCTGATCTCCTGGAGCCCGCAGCAGGGCTACGGGGCAGACGACGTGGTGCGCGGGCCGGCCGCGCAGGCCCAGGTGGTCTTCCTGGCCGGGAGGGCCGGGGTGCGCCTGACCGTCACGTGCGCCGGCCAGGTCCCCACCGCCATGGTCAGCCAGGTCCAGGGCGACGACGACGGCGGGCAGCCGGGCGATAACTGACCGGCTCCGGCACCCGGGCAGCCCATCAGCCCGGCACGGTGTCAGCGCTGCCGGTGCCGCGTTTCCTCGAGCATCAGGGCCAGAGTCGGGCAGAGCTCAGCGGCCCGCCTGGCGTGGCCGGCCAGCGGCCGGGGGACCGGGTCACCGGCCAGTATCGGGTAACCCCACTGATCCAGGGAGATCATCTCGGGAAGCAGCTCGGCGCACATGCCGTGCCCGGTGCAGGCGATCGGGTTGACCCGCAGCCTGATGCTCATGCCCAGTCCCATTCCCGTTCGTCGTCGCCGGGCACCGGCAGCAGCGGGTCGCGCCGTATCCCGTAGCAGGGCCCGTGCTCGTCGTGCCACCGGGCATCGGCCGCGAACGTCCGCAGCGTGCTGCGCACCAGCTGGGTGGCCCCATCCGGGTGACGGCAGGCGCCGCGGCCCTCGACGACCGGCAGGAGACTGCTGATCTGCTCCACGGTCCGGCGGCGCCCGCCGTGGTAGGCCAGGTCGGCCAGGGCCTCGGCCAGCGCGGGCAGCCCGAACACGCAGGGCCCGCACTGGCCGGCGCTCTCCTCGGCGAGATACCGCAGCACGCGGGCGCTCTCGGCCAGGCCGCAGGCGGTCGCCGGCAGGCAGATCACGATGCCTGCCCCCATCGCACCGCCCGCCGCCCGCAGTGCCGTGTGGCTCAGCGGGATCTCCCATGCGTACTCGGCAGGCAGCCAGGCGCCGAAGTAGCCGCCGACGAGCAGCGCCTGCGGGCGCTCGGCCGGGCCGCCGGCCATCAACACGACGTCCCCCAGGGCGGTGCCGAGCTCGACCTCGTAGACACCGGGGCGGGTGACGGCCCCGCTCACGGTGACCAGGGCCGAGCCGACCGCCGAGCGAAGCCCGATGCTGCGGAACCAGCCATCCCCGTAGCGGGCGATCAGCGCCAGGTGGGCCAGCGTCTCGACGTTGTTCTCCAGCGTGGGGCGGCCGCGCAGGCCCCGTTCGTCGAGCCGGGGCGGGGTGAAAGCCGGCTTGCCGGGGCGACCGCCCAGGAACGCCGCGATCGCGGTCTGCTCGCTGGACACGTACCGGCCAGGGATCCCGGCTATCTCGATCGGCACCGGGTCCGTTCCGGCGCTGTCCCGCTCCGCGGCCGCCTGCCGCAGGCTGGCCAGCAGGCCGGTTTCCTGGCGGTGCACGCAGAGGATGGCCTCCCGGGCCCCGACCGCGTCCGCGGCCAGGGTTATCCCGTCCATGACCAGGTGCGGCAGGCGGGTCAGCAGCAGCCGGTCCTTGCCGCTGGCGGGCTCGCCCTCCGCGCCGTTCGCCAGCACCACGGCGGGACCCCGCCGGCCGGCCACCGAGCGCATCTTCCGGCCGGTCGGGAAACCGGCCCCGCCCCGGCCGGTGAGCCCGGACCGTTCCACCATGTCGATCAGCCGTTCGGGCCGTTCCCGGCCGCTGTGCCCGCGCAGCGGGACCCGGCCGTAACGCCGCTCGTGGTCGCGCAGGCTGACCGGCTGGTCATAGCGGATGCCGGCCAGCAGGCGGGGCAGCCGCTGCTGCGGCGGCCCGTACGGTGAGATAGCCAGCGTCGCGGCCTGCGTCGCCGGGAGCCGGCTGAGCCGTGCCCTCACCAGTGGTACCCGCTCAGCGACAGCGCGGCGGGCAGGCCCACGGCGGCCGCGGCCATCAGGCTGAGCCGGAGCACCCGGCGTTCCGGCCAGCGCTGCGCCAGCCGCCAGGCCAGCGCCGCGGCCACCGCGGCCACGCAGCCGGCGGTCATCGCGGCCGCCCACGAGGTGCGGGAGTCGGTGCCTGCGCCCACGCCGTGCGCGACCGCGACCGGCCAGCTTGCGTACCCGCACCAGTGCACCAGCCGCCAGGCCCGGTGACCCAGCCTGATCCGGATCAGGCTGGTGGCCAGCACGGCGACGAGCAGGTCCAGCGCCACCGCGCCCAGCCCCAGCCAGACCCGCTTGTAACCGGAGGCGAACGGGATGAACGCGGCGCTCAGCCGGATGGAGGTGTACGAGTCGAGCACCGTGGTCCCGACGTGCAGGACCAGGAACGCCAGCACGAGCAGTGAGATGTTGCGGTGCAGGCCCGCGGTGAGGAACCGCGGCCAGCGGCTGCCGGTGAACCGTCCGGCGGTCAGCACGCCGAGCAGCACGGTGGCGGTCAGCAGCAGCAGGGCGACGAGGCCTGCGGCCCGGGTGGCGTACCACAGCCCGGGGCCGCTGAAGTCCAGCGTCATGCCGGGGACCCGGTCCGGTCCGCGCCGCCCGGGGCCGGCCCCGGGCGTCTGGGCTCGGCCGCCCAGCCGCCCACGGTCAGTACGGTGCCGTCCTGGCGGACCAGCCGGGCCGGGAGGCTCAGGCTGGCCAGCCACCGTGGGGCGCGCTCACCGCGGATGATCGACGCCGTGCTGGCCGCGTTCGCGTCCACGCAGCTCGCGGCGGCCACGCTCACCGCCTGCCAGCACGTCCGGGCGGGCAGGCCGGTCCCGGGCCGCACGATGTGATGCAGGTCAGCTGTGCCCCGCCGCCAGGCGCGGACCATGGGACTGGACGTAGCGAGGCCGCCGGCGGTGATGATGACCGCATGGGCAGGCCTGCTGCCCGGGGGGAGGCCGTCGGGGCCCGCGTCGTCGGCGATCCCGATGTGCCAGCCGCCGGCGGGCGGCGGGCCGGCCACCCGGATGTCCCCGCCCAGGTTCACCAGGACGCCGCAGCCGGCCTGCGCGGCGATGTGCCCCGCGGCGCGGTCCGCGGCCAGGGCCTTGGCGGTAGCACCGAGATCGAGCACCACGCCGTCCGGGACGCGGGCGGCCTGCCGCAGCGGATCGAGGTCCACGGACTGCCAGCCCGCGGCGGGTGTCACGGTAATCCCGGGCGGCCCGGTGCCCCGGCGGACCTCCGCATAGTCCCGGTCGTAGCCGAGCCCGATCAGGGACTGGCCGCATGTCGGGTCCACGTCGCCGTCCGTGGCCCGGGCGGCGGCCAGCGCGACGGCCAGGGCCTCGGTGAGCAGCGGGCTGATCGCGACCGTGCGGCCGGCGGCCCGGTTGAGCCGGGACAGCTCGGAATCGGCCCGGAATCTGGAGCAGGCGGCGTCGATGGCGGACAGCTCGGCGGCCAGCATGGCTGCGGCGGTCTCGCGGGCGCGCGGATCGGTGACCAGCACCGACGCTGTGGTACCCAGCGCCGGAAAGATCACCCCAGCCGGGCCGGTGTCGTGCCCGGCCGGGGTGACAACGGGCCAGGACGTCCGGGGAGCGGACGGGGACGTCCCGGTGCCGGGCCCGGACGGGAGCGGGGTAACTTCGTCCGGGCCCGGCCGATCACGGCCGGGCTTCAGTGCACGGCCGGGCCTCAGCCCGCGGCCGGTCAGGATGTGGGTCATCTGCGGGTACCTCATCCGCCGCCGGTCGATCCGCTGGAGATGGTCTGGACCGGGCTCGGTGCGGGAGCCGGTGCGGGCGGCGCGCTCGGGGGGGCCAGCGTGGGCGACGGTGGCGGGGCGCTCGGCTGGGCCGCGGCCGGGGGCGGCGGCGCGCTCGGCGGCGCCTTGTGGGCCTTCTTCTTCCTGGCCGCGGCGCGGTGCGTGTGCGTGGGACTGGGACTGGGAGTGTGGGTGGGGGAAGCGGCCGGGGACGGCTTGACCGCGGTCTGGCTGCTGGCCGTGTGGGCAGGCGCGCTGCGCGCGAACAGGACGGCGAAAGCGGCTGCCGCGATGGCGCTGAGCTGGGTCGTGCGCCAGGTCAGCCTGGACATGCGGCGCAGGCCCTCGGTCCGGCTGCTGCCGCCGGGGTCGTCCAGGCGCGGGGTGGGATCACCGGGCGGGGAGATCCCGGGCGGGGGCGTGCTGTTGCCAGGCCATTCCTGGTCTGGCCGGTGCGGCGGGTATCTGTCACGCATGGGACGTCATTGCACCCGAAGCCAGGTTAAGAGCCCGCCAAGAATGGCTCAAGACACGTTTCCGGCGCCGGTGGCCGGGCCGGCCAGGGCCGACACTCCCCTGGCCCCATCCGCGGGATGCATGCCGTCCAGGCTGTCCTCCTGCGGGACATGTCGTTAACATCCAGGACAGCTGCGCAGGTGAGGATGCACGACGTGAGTAGCACGTATGCGGGGTGGCACGGGCACGTGATCGTCTGCGGCCTGCACGGGGTAGGCCTGCGGATCGTCGAGCTGCTCAACGCCTCCGGCGTGCCGACCGTTGTCATCGACGACCACCCGGACCCGCGGCTGGCCCGCAACCTGACCGGCTGGGGCATCCCGCACATCGCGGGCAGTTCACGGTCGGCGGAGACCCTGGCCGAAGCCGGGCTGGCCGGGGCCGAGGCGGTGATCTGCGCCCAGGAGGACGATCTCCCCACACTGGAGGCTGCCCTCCTGACCCGGGAACTGCGCGCCGACGTGCGGGTCGTGGTCCAGCTCAGCAACCCGGCCGTGGGCCGCGCGCTGTCCCGGATCGCGATCTCGGTGCTCGACGTGGCCGGGCTGTCCGCACCGTCGATCACGGAAGCCTGCCTGCGGACCGGCGTCCAGGAGATCAGGCTGGCCACCGAGCGGTTCGCCGCCGCCCGGACCGTGGCCCCCGTCCCCGCCACGCTGCGCGAGCTGTACGGGGCACTGGCCCCCATCGCGGTGCTGCCCGCCGACGGCGGCGACGTGGTGATCTGTCCCGGCCGTGATCACCTCGTCGCGGCCGGGGACGGCGTGACGCTGTTCGGGACCCCGGACGAGCTGCACACCGCCGGGCCTGATCGCGCACCGCCATTCTCCGGGTACCGGATCCAGCACGCTGGCCACCTCCCCCGGCCCGCCCGGCTGGCTTACCCAGGGCCTGCGCTCCGCGCGGCACCTCGCCGCCTCACTGCTGCAAGCGGTGGACCGCCGCCTGGTCGCCGCGTTGTTCGCGCTGTTCACCGTGGTCATCGCGTCCACGGCGATCCTGCGGCTGGACTACCGGATGGGCGGGCACCATATCCCGCTGCTGGACGCCGTGTACTTCACCGCGGAAACGGTCACCACGGTGAACTACGGCGACTTCTCCTACATGAACCAGAGCCCGTGGCTGATGGGCGGGGCCGTCGTGCTGATGCTGCTCGGTGCCATGTTCCTCGCGGTGTTCTTCGCCATGCTCACTGACATGCTGGTCAGCCGCCGCATCGAGGAATCGCTGGGCCGCCGGCGGATCACCGGGCTGCGCGGCCATGTGCTGGTCATCGGCCTGGGCTCGGTGGGCATGCAAGCCGCCTCCCGGCTGGTCGCCGCGGGCAGCGAGGTGGTCGTGGTCGAGAAGCACGAGGCTAACCGGCACCTCAGCCAGGCCCGGGCCCTCGGCGTGCCGGTGGTTATCGCGGACGCCACCCTGCCCGAGACCCTGGAGTCGGTCAGCCTGGCCAGTGCCTCGGCCGTAGCCGTACTCACCAGCGACGACCTGGCCAACCTGGAAACCGGCCTGGCCGTGCGCGATCAGCTCGGGACGCGCTGGGAGCCACCCCGTGGTGCTGCGCATGTTCGACCCGCAGCTGGCCCGCTCGGTCCGGCACAACTTCGGGTTCCGCAATGTCCGCTCCACCGCCGCCCTCGCCGCGCCCTGGTTCGTCGGCGCGGCGCTCGGCCTCGACGTGCTCAACACGTTCTACGTGGGTGACGAGCCGCTGCTGGTGGCCCGGCTGACGGTGAGCCGCGGGGGCGGCCTGGACGGGCTGGCCATGGGCGACCTGGGCGCGCGGACCCGCATCCTGGCCATCAGCCGGGTGCCCCCTCAGGCCTACCTGGAGCATCCGCCGCGCCGCGGTACCCGGCTCGGGGCCGGGGACCAGGCCTACCTGATCGGCCCCTACGAGGAACTGCTCGCGGTGCTCCGCCGGGACCGCCCGACCCCGCAGGCCGGCAACGTCAGCCGCCGCCGGGCCGGCCGGCCGCCGCCGCTCCCGCGGGGCCGCCGGCCGCTCCCGCGGGGAGCAGCGAATAGGCGCCGTCGGTTCCGGTGATCAGTGGCGAATACAATGGAAGAGCTGCGTGTTGTACATGCCAGCTCCCCACCTCCGAAGCAAATGAGATTCCGTATGCCCGTTCGCCAGGCCCAGCTCGCCACGCGTGATGAATTGCGCAACGTGGCGATCGTCGCGCACGTCGACCACGGCAAGACGACGCTGGTTGACGCCATGCTCTGGCAGTCCGGTGCGTTCCGGGTCGGCGCCAACGTCGCGGACCGGGTCCTCGACTCCGGTGACCTGGAACGGGAAAAGGGCATCACGATCCTGGCCAAGAACACCGCGGTGGCACACGGTGGCCTGACCATCAACATCGTGGACACGCCGGGGCATGCCGACTTCGGCGGCGAGGTCGAGCGCGGGCTGTCCATGGTGGACGGGGTGCTGCTACTGGTGGACGCCAGCGAGGGCCCGCTGCCGCAGACCCGGTTCGTGCTCCGCAAGACGCTGGAGGCGCACCTGCCGGTCATCCTGGTCATCAACAAGGTGGACCGGCCGGACGCGCGGATCGCCGAGGTGGTGGACGCCTGCTACGAGCTGTTCCTCGACCTGGACGCCACCGAGGAGCAGATCGAGTTCCCGATCGTCTACGCGTCCGCGCGGGCCGGCCGTGCGTCACTGACTCGACCGGCCGATGGCACCTTGCCGGACTCGCCGCGACCTGGAGCCGCTGTTCACTGTCCTGCGCAACACCGTGCCCGCGCCCTCCTACGACCCGGCCGAGCCGCTGCGCGCGCATGTCACCAACCTCGATGCGTCTGCCTACCTGGGCCGGATCGCGCTGTGCCGGGTGGAGTCCGGGGAGATCACCCGGGGCCAGCAGGCGGCCTGGTGCCGCCGGGACGGCTCCATCGAGCAGGTCAAGATCACCGAGCTATTCCGGACTGAAGCGCTGGACCGGGTGCCCGCGCAGAGCGCCGGGCCCGGTGACATCATCGCGGTGGCCGGCATCCCGGAGATCATGATCGGCGAGACGCTGGCCGATCCCGATGACCCGCGCCCGCTGCCGCTGATCACCGTGGACGAGCCCGCCATCTCGATGACCATCGGGGTGAACACCTCCCCGCTGGTCGGGCGGGAGAAGGGCTCGAAGGTTACCGCGCGGATGGTGCGCGACCGGCTGGACCGGGAACTGGTCGGCAACGTGTCACTCCGGGTCCTGCCCACCGACCGGCCGGACACCTGGGAAGTGCAAGGCCGCGGCGAGCTGGCCCTGGCGGTGCTGGTGGAGACCATGCGCCGGGAAGGCTACGAGCTCACCGTCGGCCGTCCCACCGTGGTCACCCGCGAGGTCAACGGCAAGCTGCACGAGCCGGTGGAGCGGCTCACCGTGGACGTGCCCGAGGAGTACCTGGGCGCGGTCACCACCCTGCTGGCCCTGCGCAAGGGCCGGATGGAGCGCATGACCAACCACGGCACCGGGTGGGTCCGGCTCGACTTCGTCGTGCCCGCCCGCGGCCTGATCGGCTTCCGCACCCAGTTCCTCACCGACACGCGCGGCACAGGTATCGCGCATCATGTGTTCGACGGATACGAGCCGTGGTCCGGCGACATGCGGATGCGCCCGACCGGGTCGCTGGTCGCCGACCGGACCGGTTCGGCCAGCGCCTACGCCATGTTCTCCCTCCAGGAACGGGGCACGCTGTTCGTCGCGCCGGGTACCGAGGTGTACGAGGGCATGATCGTCGGCGAGAACTCGCGCTCGGACGACATGGACGTCAACATCACCCGGGAGCGCAAGCTCACCAACGTGCGCCAGTCCACCGGCGAGGAACTCGAGCGCCTGGTCCCGCCGCGCGTTCTCAACCTCGAGCAGGCCCTCGAGTTCTGCGCCGACGACGAGTGCGCGGAGGTCACGCCGGCCGCGGTCCGGATGCGCAAGACCGTGCTGGACGCCAAGGACCGCTTCCGGGTCCGCGCCCGCCGCTCCCGCGGCGAGTAGCCCGGAAGCGAGCTCATCATGGGCAGGCTCACCGAGATCGTGATTGACTCCCTCGACCCGGCCGCGCAGGCCGCGTTCTGGTCCGCAGTCCTGGGCTACCACGTGGTGCGGGTCGAGGAGGGCCAGGTAGAGATCGCGGCCTGGGAACGGGAGCCGCCAGACCTGGCCGATCAGGTGCGCAGAGCGCCCATCGTCCCGTCGCTGGTATTCGTGGCCGTCCCCGAGGGCAAGGCGGCCAAGAACCGCCTGCACCTGGACGTCAGGCCGGCTGGCTGCTCGCACGAGGCGGAAGTGGAACGGCTGATCGGCCTGGGAGCCCGGCGGGCGGACGTGGGGCAGGGAGCATCCCCCTGGGCCGTGCTCGCTGACCCGGAAGGCAACGAGTTCTGCGTCCTGGGCGCGCTGCCGGGCCAGGACTGAGCCGCGGGGGGCTGACGGCGGCTTCCTACTTGATCGCGCCCAGGTAGATGACGCTGAGCAGGCCGAAGACGAAGCAGTAGATCGCGAACGGGGTCAGGGTGCGGGTCTGGAAGTAGCGCATCAGGAACCGGACCGACAGGTACGCGCCAACCCCGGACAGGACGCTGCCGAGCAGGATCTGGCCGTGGATCCCGGTGCCCTCGGGACCGGTCAGCTTGGGCAGTTCGAGCACGCCCGCGGCCAGGATGACCGGAGTGGCCAGCAGGAACGCGAACCGGGCCGCGTCCTCCCGGGACAGGCCCCGGTTCATGCCGGCCACCATGGATACCCCGTCCCGGCTGATCCCGGCCAGCAGCGCCAGGATCTGCGACGCCCCGATGAACAGGGCCCGCATCCAGCCCATCCCGGCCAGCCGCTCGTCGGCCTGGATGGCCTGCACCAGTTCCTCCTGCCGCACGGCCTGCTGGCCCGAAGCGTGCCGGGCCTGCCGGGCCATTCCCGGCGCCGGGGGTCCCGGCGGGCGGCGCGCGCCCGCGGAGACCAGTGCCTCCTCACGCTGCGCGGCGACCTCCTGGTCGGCGCGCACCGAGGACCGCGGGCGGAATCGCTCGCCGCAGTACAGGATCACGCCGTTGACGATCAGGAACACCCCGGCCACGATGGGCTTGCCGAAGACCTCCCGGAAGGGCTTGTCCGCGACCACGCCGACCAGGCCGACCGGGATCGTGGCCAGGATGATCATCCAGGCCAGCCGCTGGTCACGGGTCTGCACCTGGCGGTGCCGGATCGAGCTGAAGAAGCCGCCGACGATCCGGATCCAGTCCCGCCAGAAGTAGATCAGCAGGGCGATCGCGGTCGCGACGTGCATGCCCACGATGAAGGCCAGGTAGGGCGAGTTGGTGTCGGCGACGTTCAGGTCCTTGGCCCAGCTGCCGCCGACCAGTGCCGGGATCAGCACGTTGTGCCCCAGGCTGGACACCGGGAAGAGCTCGGATACCCCCTGGACGAGCCCGACGACGGCAGCCTCGAGGTAGGTCAGATGGGTCATGGGAGCCTTTCAGTCTGCGGGGTGCCAGGGTGCGGGCGCCCTGCGGGCACGACCCATCGTACGTACAAGCAAAGCCCGGAAAAGCGTTACTTGATCACGCCGAGATAGATCACGCTGAGCAGGCCCAACCCCAAGCAGTATGCCGCGAACGGGTACAAGGTCCGGGTCTGGAAGTAGCGGACCAGGAACCGGACCGAGACGTACGCGCCGAGCCCGGACAGGACGCTGCCGAACAAGATCTGGCCGTGGATCCCGTGGCCGAGCGGGCCCAGCAGGTCGGGCACCTTGAGCGCCCCGGCGGCCAGGATCACCGGGGTGGCGAGGAGGAACGCGAAACGGGCCGCGTCCTCCCGGGACAGTCCGCGGGCCATGCCGGTGACCATCGTCACGCCGTCCCGGCTGATCCCCGCGAGCAGGGCCAGGATCTGCGACGCGCCGATGATGAGCGCCTCCGCGAACCCCAACCCGGCCAGCCGCTCGTCGGAGGCCAGAGCGTGCGACATCTCCTCCTGGCGCACCGCCTGATGGCCGGCCGCGTGGGGCGCGGGCTGGCCGGGCGCGGGCTGGCCGGGCGCGGGCTGGCCGGGCGTGGGACCGGGCGGGCTGCCAGGCTGGCCGGGCGCGGCACCGGGCGGGCTGCCAGGCTGGCCGGGCGCGGCACCGGGCGGGCTGCCAGGCTGGCCGGGATCGCCCGCCGCGAGCGCCCCGCCCCGCTGGGCGGCGATCTCCTGATCGGCCCGCAGCGAGGCGCGGGAACGGAACTTCTCCCCGCAGAACAGGATCAGGCCGTTCACGATCAGGAACACCGCGGCCAGGACCGGCTTGCCGAACAGGACCCGGAACGTGTGCTCGGCGACGAGGCCGACCAGGCCGACCGGGATGGTGGCCAGGATGACCATCCAGGCCAGCTTCTCGTCCCGGGTTGCCACCCGCGGGTGCCAGCCCTGCCAGTGCCCGAGCGAGCTGAAGAACCCGCTGATGATCCGGATCCAGTCGCGCCAGAAGTAGATCAGCAGGGCGATCGCGGTGGCCACGTGCATGCCCACGATGAAGGCCAGATACGGCGACTCCGGCCTGGCCACGTTCAGGTCGCTGGCCCAGCTGCCGCCGATCAGCGCCGGGATCAGCACGTTGTGCCCCAGGCTGGATACCGGGAAAAGCTCGGTCACCCCCTGGATCAGGCCGACCACGCCCGCTTCGAGGTACGTGAGATGCGACATGCAGACCTTTCCATCCGCGGGATCCAGGGGCCGGTCTGAGACTAATAGACCTGGTGAGGGAGCCCGGGCTGGGCCGGTCAAAGTTTCAGTTAAGAAAATGAGCCCCGGCTGGTCCGCGGGCCGGGCCGGCCGCATGGAATCCAGGCCGGCCATTCTGGCGGGGCCCGGATCTTCCCCTACGGCCCGCGAAGTCCCTAATATCTCCCGTCGGGGGATTGTCTTGCTGCACTGGAACGGGAGGGCGTGGTCGCGGGTCAGGGTGCCGTACGCGACGGTCCAGCCCGGCGCCATCACCCAGGACGGGCAGGGGGGCGTCTGGCTGACCGCCTACGCGCCTGCGACCTTCAAGCCGTACCTCTATCACGACAACGGCGGCCACTGGCAGCGGGTGGCGGTACCGGCCGCGGCGAGCAGCAGCACCCAGCTGAACGCGTTGTCCTGGATCCCCGGCGGTACGTCCGTGTGGGCCGGCGGGGGTTCGTTCCCTGACTCGAACCCCAACGGCATCAGCCAGGCTGCCTTCCTGAAGTACGGCCCCTGACAGGCTGGCGGCGGCAGTCACGGAAATGAGACATCCCGGGCCGGGGGACCGGCCCGGGATGGTTTTCGTTGCGGAGATTTTTCTGGGTTTTCAGCTTTTCTTGGCCGGCACGGCCGGGGTGTCCTGGTGCGTCCGGCGGCTGATCTTGCTGCCGAGCCAGGTCAGCGGGTCGTACTTGCGCCCGACCACGCGCTCCTTCATCGGGATCAGCGCGTTGTCGGTGATCTTGATGTGCTCCGGGCAGACCTCGGTGCAGCACTTGGTGATGTTGCACAGGCCGAGGCCGAAGTCGTCCTGGGCGATCTCCCGGCGGTCGGCCGTGTCGGCCGGGTGCATCTCCAGTTCGGCGATCCGCATCAGGAAGCGGGGCCCCGCGAACTCGCGCTCGTTCTCCGGGTGGTCACGGATCACGTGGCAGATGTTCTGGCACAGGTAGCACTCGATGCACTTGCGGAACTCCTGCGACCGCTGCACGTCCACCTGCTGCATCCGGAACTCGCCCAGCCCGACCGACGGGTCCGGGGTGAACGAGGGGATCTCCCGGGCTTTCTCATAGTTGAACGACACGTCGGTGACCAGGTCGCGGATCACCGGGAAGGTGCGCAGCGGCGTGATCGTGATCGTCTCGTCCTGGGTGAAGGTGGACATCCGGGTCATGCAGGCCAGCCCCGGACGCCCGTTGATCTCCATGGAGCAGGAGCCGCACTTGCCGGCCTTGCAGTTCCAGCGGATGGCCAGATCGCCGGCCTGGGTGGCCTGCAGCCGGTGCAGAACGTCGAGGACGACCTCGCCGTCATTCACCTCGACCGCGTAATCGGCCAGGGCGCCCTGCCCGTCGTCGCCGCGCCACACGCGCAGCGCTGCCTTGTAGGTCATCAGCGCGTCTCCTCCGGCGCGGTGGCCGAGTCGGCTGACACGCCGACAAGCTCACCCTCGGTCAGATACTTCTTCAATTCGCTTACCTCAAACAGACCGAGCAAGTCCTCGCGCATCGGGATCATCGGCTGCCGGGCCAGGGCCACCTGGTCGCTGCCGCGGAGCGTGCAGACCAGGTTGACCTGCCGCCAGGTCGGCGACATCACCGGGTAGTCGTCGCGGGTGTGCCCGCCCCGCGACTCCTGGCGCTCCAGCGCGGACTGAGCCACGCAGTCCGAGACCAGCATCATGTTGCGCAGGTCCTGGGCCAGGTGCCAGCCCGGGTTGTAGGCCCGGCCGCCTTCCACGCTGACATCGGCCACGCGGGCCCGGAGCTTCTCCAGCTCAGCCAGGGCGCTCTGCAGCTCACCCTCGTTCCTGATGAGCCCGACCTGCTCGGTCATCAGCTGCTGCAGGGCCGCGTGCACCTCGTAGGGGTTCTCGCCGCCGGCCCGCTCCAGCGGGGCCAGCGCCTCGGCCACCGCCGCGTCTATCGCGGCCTGGCTGACTTCCGGCCGGGCTCCGCTGACCGCATCCACGTGATCCGCGGCGGCCTGCCCGGCCCGCCGGCCGAACACCAGCAGGTCCGAGAGGGAGTTGCCGCCCAGCCGGTTGGAGCCGTGCATACCGCCGGACACCTCGCCCGCCGCGTACAGGCCGGGCACGCTGGCCGCCTGGGTGTCCGGGTTCACCTCGACGCCGCCCATCATGTAGTGGGCGGTGGGCCCGATCTCCATCGGCTCCTTGGTGATGTCCACGTCGGCCAGCTCCTTGAACTGGTGGTACATGGACGGCAGCCGGCGCAGGATCTCCTCGGCCGGCCGACGGGAGGCGATGTCCAGGTATACCCCGCCGTGCTCGGTGCCGCGGCCCGCCTTGACCTCGGAGTTGATCGAGCGGGCCACCTCGTCGCGGGGCAGCAGCTCCGGGGGCCGCCGGTTGTGCTCTGGGTCGTCGTACCAGCGGTCGGCTTCTTCCTCGGTCTCCGCGTACTGGGCCCGGAACACGTCGGGCACGTAGTTGAACATGAACCGCTTGCCCTCGCTGTTGCGGAGGACGCCGCCGTCACCGCGGACCGACTCGGTGACCAGGATGCCCTTGACCGAGAGCGGCCAGACCATGCCGGTCGGGTGCAGCTGCACGAACTCCATGTTCAGCAGGCTGGCCCCGGCCAGCAGGGCCAGGGCGTGCCCGTCGCCGGTGTACTCCCAGGAGTTCGAGGTCACCTTGTAGGACTTGCCGATGCCGCCGGTGGCCAGCACCACGGCCGGCGTCTCGAACAGCACGAACTGGCCGGTGCCCCGGACGTAGCCGAATGCGCCCGCGATCCGCCCGGCATCGGTGAGCAGCCGGGTGATCGTGGTCTCGGCGAACACCTTGATCATGGCCTCGGGATCGCCGTGCTCCACCGCGTCCTGCTGCTGCAGCGCGACCACCCGCTGCTGCAGGGTGCGGATCATCTCCAGGCCGGTCCGGTCACCCACGTGCGCCAGCCGCGGGTACTCGTGCCCGCCGAAGTTCCGCTGGCTGATCTTGCCATCCTTGGTCCGGTCGAACAGCGCGCCCCAGGCCTCCAGCTCCCAGACCCGCTCGGGGGCTTCCTTGGCGTGCAGCTCGGCCATCCGCCAGTTGTTCAGGAACTTGCCGCCGCGCATCGTGTCGCGGAAGTGGACCTGCCAGTTGTCCTTGGAGTTGACGTTGCCCATGGCCGCGGCGGCACCGCCCTCGGCCATGACCGTGTGCGCCTTGCCGAACAGCGACTTGGAGATGATCGCGGTCTTCTTGCCCGCCTGGCGGGCCTCGATCGCCGCCCGCAGGCCTGAACCGCCGGCCCCGATCACCACGACGTCGTAGGGGAGCCGTTCAATGTCCGTCATTGCCATGCCTGCCTCAGTTGAAGATCCGCGGGTCGCTGAACACCCCGGCGGCCAGCAGCCAGATGTAGAGGTCGGTCAGCATCAGCGTGCCCAGCGTGATCCAGGCCAGCTGCATGTGCCGGGCATTCAGCTTCGAGATCTGGGTCCAGGCCCAGTACCTGGCCGGATGCTTGGAGAAGTTCTTCAGCCTGCCGCCGGTGATGTGCCGGCAGGAATGGCAGGACAGCGTGTAGGCCCACAGCATGACCACGTTGACCAGCATGATGATGGTGCCCAGGCCGAGGCCGAAGTTGCCGTCCGGTCCCCGGAACGCCTGCGACAGGTCGTAGGTGTTCAGGATCGAGACGAGTAGCACGAAGAAGAAGAAGTAGCGGTGCAGGTTCTGCATGATGAGCGGGAACCGCGTCTCGCCGCTGTAGGTGGCGTGCGGCTCGCGGACCGCGCAGGCCGCGGGGGCCTGCCAGAAAGCCCGGTAGTAGGCGCGCCGGTAGTAGTAACAGGTGAACCGGAACCCCAGCACGAACGGCAGCGAGACGATCGCGTACGGGATGATGGGCGGCAGGGCCGGGAACCACGTGCCCAGGGTGGCCGAGCCCGGCACGCATTCGCCGCTGACACACGGCGAGTAGAAGGGGGTCAGGTAGTGGTACTGCGGGACGAAGTACCACTTGCCGATGAACACGTGCACGGTCGCGTACGTGACCCAGATGGTCAGCAGCGTCGCCGTGACGATCGGCGCACGCCGCCAGTTGTCCTTGCGTAGGGTCCGTTCCGGTATCCGCGCCCTGGTTCTGGCCGGGCCCTGACTTACCTGCGTCATCGCTGACGTCTCCGCCCTTGAGCTAAGTGGGGTGCTGCCGCGTCTGCTGGCTGCCCCCGCACCCGCCCGCGCCCTGCACTGGAACTGTATTCAAATGCATATCATTACTAGGCCAGGTGACGGTGCTCGCTCCGTGTGACTCTCACTACACCGTGCCTTTACACGGCCCTGCTGCGGGCCGGCCCGGCGCTCATCCCCAGGGTTTCGCGCAGGAAATCCACCTGGAGAAGCAGCAGGTTCTCGGCCACGTCCTCTTGCGGGGTCATGTGCGTCACCCCGGACAGCGGCAGCACGCGGTGCGGCCGTCCCGCGGCCAGCAGTGCGGAGGACAGCCGCAGCGTGTGCGCCACCACCACATTGTCGTCGGCCAGGCCGTGGATGAACAGCACCGGGCGGGTCAGCCGGGGGGCGTCGGCCAGCAGCGAGGACTGCTCATACACCTGCGGCTGCTCGCCGGGGAGGCCGAGGTAGCGCTCGGTGTAGTGGGTGTCGTACAGCTGCCAGTCGGTGACCGGGGCGCCCGCCACCGCCGCGTGGAACACGTCCGGGCGGCGCAGCACGGCCAGGGCGGCCAGGTAGCCGCCGAACGACCAGCCGCGGATCGCGACCCGGCTGGTGTCCAGGTCGGGGTGGCGCGCGGCGGCCGCCTGCAGCGCCTCGACCTGGTCTTCGAGCACCGGGCCCGCCAGGTCGTGCCAGACCTCCCGCTCCCACTCCGGGCCCCGGCCCGGGGTGCCCCGGCCGTCGGCGACCAGCACCGCGAAACCCTGCTCGGCGAGCCACTGTGAGGTCAGGAACGCGCCCTGGGCGGCGAGCACCCGCTGCGCGTGCGGGCCGCCGTACGGGTCGAGCAGCACCGGCAGCGGGCCCGAGCCCGGCTCGTGCCAGGAGGGGAGCAGCAGCGCGCTGGGGATTTCCCGGGCCCCGGCCGCGAACCGGTCCGGGCGCGGGGCCGGCACGTTCGGCGTCTCGGCCGCCGTGGCGATCCGGGCCGCGACGTTCACCGTGGTCCGGGCCGCGTCCCTCACGGTGATCTGGGCCGCGTCGCTGGCCGGGACATCCGTGAGCACCCGGACGGATGGCCCGGGCTCGGTCATCGTGCGGCTGACCATCACCGTGGTCCCCCCGGCCCGGGCGCCGGCGTGCACGCCCCCGGGCGGGCTGATCTCCCGCAGCCCGCCGGTCTCCTCCGGCCCGGTCTCCTCCAGGCCGGTCTCCTCCAGGCCGGTCTCCTCCGGCCCGGTCTCCTCCGGCCCGGTCTCCTCCAGGCCGCGGGGACGGTAGAGCCACAGGCCGATCGCGGCGGGATCGGCCCCCGACGCGGTGAACAGCACCGCGTCGCCGTCCACGCTGAGGATCTCGCGGACCTGAAGGCCAGGCGGGGTGACCGCGGCGGCGGCCCCCTCAGCCAGCTCGTCCGGCGTGCCGACCAGCAGCCGCCGGGTCCCCCCGGAGCCGGCGGCCCAGGCGATCCGGCCGTCGGCGGTCCAGGCGGGCACCCCGGGCACGATGTCCACCCACCGCGGGTCAGTGTCCTCGCGAAGCACGGTCGTGGCGCCGGTCGCCGGGTCCGCGGCCAGCAGCCGCATGACCCGCTGGTCACGGCTCTGCACCACGATCAGCGGGTCGAAGCCGCCCTCCCAGGCCACCGTGACCAGGTAGGGAAACGCGGCGCCGCCCGTGTCCACCTCCACCCGGCTTCCGTCCAGGCCGGCCAGCAGCAGCGAGACGTCGGCGTTGGGGGTGCCGGCCGCGGGATACGCGACGGCGGTGGGCGGCCGCTCCGGGTTGGCCGGGTCGGCGATGTACCACCGCTGGACCGGGTTCTCGTCCACCCGGGCCACCAGGAGGCTGGCCCCGTCCGGCGCCCACCAGTACCCGCGCATCCGGCCCATCTCCTCGGCCGCGATGAACTCGGCCAGGCCGTAGGAGACGCCGCGCGTACCTGCCGGGTCGGCCAGCACGGTGTCCTGGCTGGCCTGCGTCCCCGGGACAGCGTCGATCCCGGTCACGTGCAGCGCGCCATCGTGGACATACGCGACCGCCTTGCCGGCCGGGTCGGGCCGGGGATCCAGCGCGGGCGAACGGGCGCCCAGCAGGCGGGGGCCGTCCGGCCGGTCACCGTCGCGCTGCTGGCCGGAGGATCCCAGGCCGGTCACGTACACCCGGCCGGCCAGGGTGAAGGCCGCGACGGTCAGCGCCCGGTCCGTCGCGAACCCGACGATCCCTCCGGCCTGCTCCCGGGCGCGCTCGCGGCGTGCCTTCTCCTGCGGGGTGAGGTTCTCGCCCGCCGCCTCCAGCGTGGACGGGTCGGCCAGGAGTTCTTCCTGCCCGGTGGCCACGCGCAGCTGCCACAGGCAGGTCACCGGGTCGGAGCCCTTGCTGCGCAGGAACGCGACGCGGCTGCCGTCCGGCGCCACCTTGAACGAGCGCGGGACGCCGAGAGTGAACCGCCTGGTCCGGGCCTGCTGCCGCGGGAAACTTTCGGTCATGGCCCCGATCCTGCCACCGGCGCGGCCCGGGCCAGGCCACAGGCGGCCGCCAGCTAATCTCGCTCCCTGTGAGCACCCCCGAGACCGGGGGCGGGCTGCTGCTGGTGCACGCCCACCCCGACGACGAATCGATCGAGACCGGCGCCACCATGGCCAGGTACGCGGCGGCGGGCGTCCCGGTGACGCTGGTCACCTGCACGCTGGGGGAGCTGGGCGAGATCATCCCGGCGGACCTGGCCTACCTGGCCGCCGGCCGCGGTGACCTGCTCGGCAAGTACCGGATCGGGGAACTCGAGGCCGCCTGCGCCGCGCTCGGCGTCACCGATCACCGCTTCCTCGGCGGCCCGGGCCGCTGGCGCGACTCCGGCATGATGGGCCTGCCCAGCAACGACGACCCTGCCTGTTTCTGGCAGGCGGACACCGGCGAGGCGGTCCTGGACCTGATGGCGATCATCCGTGAGGTGCGCCCCCGGGTCATGGTCAGCTACGACGACCGCGGGTTCTACGGGCATCCCGACCACATCCAGGCGCACCGGGTGGCCTGGCGGGCCTTCCAGTTGGCCGGTGACCCCGGCTTGCGGATGCCGGGCGGGTCCGGGCCGGGCGGGTCCGGGCGTGCCGGGTCCGGGCGTGCTGGGTCCGGGCGTGCTGGGTCCGGGCGTGCTGGGTCCGGGCGTGCCGGGTCCGGGCCCGGGGAGCCGGCGGCCCCGTGGCCGGTGGCCAAGTTCTACGCGACGGCCATGCCGCGCTCGGTGCTGGCCGCAGCGACCGACCTGTTCAGCCGGGACGGTGAGGCCGTGCCGGCCGGCTTCATCGCCGAGCCCGCCGCGGACACCGTGCCGTTCGGAGCGGTGGACGCCGAGGTGAGTACCGAGATCGATGGCTCCGCCTACCTCGGCGCCAAGACGGCCGCGATGCGGGCGCACGCCACCCAGATCACGGTGAGGGAACCCTTTTTCGCGCTGTCCAACTGGGTTGGCCAGCGCATCCTGGGCCATGAGTACTACACCCTGCTGGCCGGCCCCCGGGGCCCGGCCGGGCCCTCGGGCCGCGAAACCGACCTCTTCGCCGGCCTCGCCTAGCGGGCGGCCCGGCCCCGGCCAGGCGGGCGGGCAGGCCGGCCCCGGCCAGGCGGGCGGGCCGGCCCGGCCAGGCGGGCGGGCCGGCTAGCGGGCCGGTCGGCCGAGGCTGTTGCTGCCTGCGTGGCTGCTGTGGCGCCTGCGCTGCCCGGCCAGACACCCTGCGTACGTGATCATGGGATCACTGTTGCCAGGGCAACAGTGATCCCATGATCATCAGGACCTGGATGTGGCTTGCGGGGTGTCAGGGGCAGAAGAGGCCGGTGGTAAACGGCGCTTCCCCGGGAGCGTGTCGGCCGGGTGGCGCGGGCCGGGCGTGAGGTGGGGGCGGGCTGGCGTATAGCCTGCAATCCGTGGACAGCTTGCCCAATCCGCCTGCGCCGCGGGACACCCAGGCATTCGTTACCGGCGGCGCCTACGCGTTGCTGTTCCTGCTGGGCGCGCTGGAGGGACTGGTCGGCTGCTTCCAGTTCTCCCGTTCCGTGGGGTCTTTCCCGCTGGCCGCCCTGGTGCTGGCCGTCGCGATCGGGGCCACCTGCGTGCTCGGCGCGGCCGGCATGGGGTCGGCGGCCGGGGCGCTCGCCCCGGCGCTGGGCTGGTTCGTCGTGTCCGTGGTGCTGAGCCTGCCCACCTCCGGCGGGAGCGTGATCATCACCGGCACGACGCCGGGCGAGGTGTACCTGTACGGCGGGTCGCTGTGCGCGGCCGGGGGCGTGGTGGTGGCCTTCGTGCGGCGGCCCCGGACCGGCCCGCCGCGGGCTGGCCTGGACCGGAGCTCCCTGCCCCGCCGCCCGAGCATCAGTTCATGACCGCAGTCGACGGCGCCGACTTCCGGCGCGTCGCCGGCCAGTTCGCCAGCGGCATCATGGTCGTGACCACGCACGACGACGGCGTGGACCACGCGATGACCGTGACCGCGTTCGCCTCGGTGTCCCTGGAACCGCCGCTGGTGCTGTTCTGCGCCGAGAAGATCGCGCGGTTCCACGACGCTGTGCTGGCCGCCGGGGTATGGGCCGTGTCCGTGCTGGACGAGGACTCGGAGAAGATCGCCCGCTGGCTCGCGACCCGGGGCCGCCCGCTGGACGGCCAGCTGGCCGGGATCGCCCACCATCCCGGCCCGCAGACCGGGGCGCCGGTGCTGGAGGACGCGCTCGGCGTGCTCGAGTGCCGGACCACGGACGTGCACGACGGCGGCGACCACACCATCGTGGTCGGGGAGGTCATCGGGGTCGGCGAGCCGCAACCGGGCCGGCCGCTGATCCACTACAGCGGCCGGTACCGGACGCTGACCAGCGACTGACCCCGGAGCGGGCAGGCCGCCAGTACCTCCTGGCGGGCCTGCCCGTATCCCCGCTTACCCGCGGAGGGCCGCCTCGATCTGGTCCAGCCCCCAGTCCAGGTCCGGCTCGCTGATCATCAGCGGCGGTGCGAGCCGGATGGCGGTGCCGTGCGTGTCCTTGGCCAGCACACCGCGCCGGGCGAAGCGCTCGCACGCGGCCCGGCCCGGCAGCGAGGTGAACTCGATCCCGGCCCACAGCCCGCGGCCGCGTACCTCGCGGACCAGGTCCCGGGGCAGTGCCGACAGCCGGGTGTGCATGTGCTCGCCCAGCTTCGCGGACCGCTCCTGGTATTCGCCGGTGGCCAGCAGTGCGATCACCTCGCGGCCCACCGCGCAGGCCAGCGGGTTGCCGCCGAAGGTCGAGCCGTGCTGCCCGGGCCGGAAGACGCCGAGGACCTCGCGCGAGGACACGACCGCGGAGACCGGCACGATTCCGCCGCCGAGCGCCTTGCCGAGCAGGTACATGTCGGGCCGGACGCCCTCGTGCTCGCAGGCGAAGGTGGTTCCGGTCCGGCCCAGCCCGGACTGGATCTCGTCGGCGATCATGAGGGCCCCGCGCGCCGTGCACAGGTCCCGGACCGCGGCCAGGTAGCCCGGCGGCGGCACCACGACGCCCGCCTCACCCTGGATCGGCTCGATCAGGACACCCACCACATTGTCGTCCATCGCCTCGGCCAGGGCGGCGGCGTCCCCGTAGGGCACGACCCGGAATCCGGGGGCGTACGGCCCGAACGAGGCGCGGGCGTCGGGATCGGTGGAGAAGCTGATGATCGTCGTGGTCCGGCCGTGGAAGTTGCCCTCGAACGCGATGATGACGGCCTCGTCAGCGGGCACGCCCTTGACCTCGTAGCCCCACTTGCGGGCGGTCTTGATCGCCGTTTCCACCGCCTCCGCGCCGGTGTTCATCGGCAGCACCATCTCCATGCCCGCGAGTTCCGCCAGCTCGGCACAGAACGGGCCGAACTGGTCGTGGTCGAAGGCCCGGCTGACCAGGGTCACCCGGTCGAGCTGCCGCTGCGCCGCGGCGATCAGGGCCGGGTGGCGGTGGCCGAAGTTGAGCGCGGAGTACGCCGCGAGCATGTCGAGGTAGCGGCGGCCGTCCGTATCGGTGACCCAGGCCCCCTCGGCCTCGGCGATCACGATCGGCAGCGGGTGGTAGTTGTGTGCGCTGTGCGCATCGGACAGGGCACGCAGGCTCTCGGTCGTCTCGGTCATGGTGTGTCCCCCTCTCATGGCCGCAGTTCCAGTGTGCAGCACTTCGGGCCGCCGCCGGCCTTGCGGAATTCCGACATGTCCACCGGTACGGGCTCAAACCCGCGCGCCGCGAGCTGGGCTGCCAGCGCCATCGCCTGGGCCGGCAGGACGACGTGATGCCCGTCGCTGACCGCGTTCAGCCCGAGCACCCCGGCGTCCTCGTCGGTGGCCTCGACGAGTTCGGCGAAGCACGCGGCGAGCGCGGCCCGCCCGGCGTCGTCGAACGCGGCGGGGTAGTACGCGGCGGTGTCGGCGTCGAGCACGCACAGCGCCGTGTCCAGGTGGTAGAACCGCGGGTCCACCAGGCGGAGGCTGATCACCGGCAGCCCGAACAGCTCCTCCAGGTCGTGCCGCACGTCAGGCTCGGACCGGAAGCCGTGGCCGGACAGGATCACCCGGCCCGTATGGACGATGTCCCCCTCACCCTCGTTGAAGCGCCGCGGCTCGTGCACCGACGTGAAGCCGCGGCCGCGGAACCAGTCCAGGTAAGCGGGGCCTTCGGCGGCGCGCTCGGGATGGCGGAACCGGGCGCCCAGCACGGCCCCACCGATCACCGTGGCGCCGTTGGCCGCGAAGACCATGTCCGGCAGGCCGGGAAGAGCGTCGATGAGGTGGACCGAGTGGCCAAGCGAGCGGTAGGTGTCGCGCAGCAATTGCCACTGGAGCATGGCCCGTGCGGTATCGACGGGCTCCCCGCTGGCCATCCAGGGGTTGATGGAGTACTGCACCGTGAAGTGGTCCGGCGGGCACATCAGGTAAGCCCGGGGCCGGGGCAGCCTGGACGGCAGAGCTGCGGCCGGGGCGGTGGTGTACGTCTCGGTCATCGAGCCTCCTCTCGGGGCGCCAGGGATCAGGCCCTAAGCGTACGTTCTGCCAGACGCGGGAGAACTGCGCATGACCTGCGAGTACACCGAGATTCGTTGCGAAGTCCGAGCATGGAGCACGGAAACGTTGCGTGTTAACACAAGGGGGCGCGCGGATACACCGCTGTAACATGCGCGTAACCTGGCCTCGCTCAGCCCCGGGCACTCCGGAGGGTGCAGGCGCCCGCACTGGAGCCCATCTTGAACTGGCGCCGCAGCGCCCGGGTATCCGCCCGGGCCGCCACCAGCAGGCCGGCGTCGGCCACAGGGATGCGCCGGCGCCGGATAGGTCCCGGCTGGCGACGCCATCGCGGACTGCTCAGCGTCCGCGGACGGTCCAGGCCTGGCCGTCAGGCGTGTCGGTGACCGTGACGCCCAGCGTGCCGAGTTCGCCGCGGAGCCGGTCCGCGGCCGCCCAGTCCGCTGCGGCCCGGGCCGCGGCCCGGGCCTGGAGGAGGTCCGCCGCCCGGGCCGGGAGGGTCCTCGGCGCGGGTTCGCGGCCGATGTCCCGCGCCAGGTCCAGGCCGAGCATGTGGTCGGCGTACGCGAACGTTTCGAACTTGGACCCCGGCGGGATCTCGGCGTCCTTCTCGAGGCGGCGCAGGACCCGAAGCGCCGCCGGGCTGTCGAGATCGTCGTCGAACCCGGCGGTGAACTCGCCGACGTACTCAGCGCACATCGGCCGGCTCGGCGAGCGGGCCCACTCGGCCACCCGCTCCCGCCACCGCCGGACGGTCCGGTCCGCGGCGTCCAGCACCGCCCAGGTCAGATTCAGCTGCTGCCGGTAGCGATGGTCCAGGAACACGAGCCGGAGCGCGAGCGGGTCGAGGCCGCGGGCCGTCAGGTCGGCGAGCAGCACCACGTTGCCGGTGGACTTGGCCATCTTCCGGCCCTCGAACAGCAGGTGCTCGCCGTGGACCCAGTGCTGGACCACCTCGTGGCCGGTCACGGAGTTCGACTGGGCCCGCTCATCTTCGTGGTGCGGGAAGCGCAGGTCGATGCCGCCGGTGTGCACGTCGATGGCCTCGCCCAGGTAGTGCAGGGACATCGCGGAGCACTCGGTGTGCCAGCCCGGGAAGCCGGTGCCCCACGGTGAGGCGTAGGTCAGCTCCCGTGACGCCGGCGCGGCCTTCCACAGCGCCCAGTCCGCGTGGAACCGCTTGTCCGGGTCCACGCTCTGCTGGGCGGCAGGGCCCCCGCTGCGGTGGCCAGGCCGCAGCTCAGCGAGCCGGTTGCCGGACAGCTCGCCGTAGCCGGGGAACGACCGGGCGTCGAAATACACGGATCCGCCAGGGACCGGGTAGGCGTGCCCCATCTCGATCAGCCGGGCGATCAGGTCGGTCATCAGGCCGATGCACTCCGAGGCCCGCGGGTAGGAGTCGGCGGGGTGGATGTTCAGCGCGGCGCAGTCCGCGCGGAACTCCTCCTCGTAGCGCCGGGCCACCTCGAGGGCGGTCTTCCCCTCGGCCCGGGCCTGGGCCAGGACCTTGTCCTCACCGTCGGGATCGATCTCACTGTCGTCCGCCAGGTGCCCGACGTCGGTGATGTTCTGGCAGCTGGTCACCAGCAGCCGGTGCCGCCCGGCGGTACGCCGGATCAGGTCGGGCAGCAGGTAGGAACGCAGGTTCCCGACGTGGGCGGGGCGGTACACCGTCGGCCCGCAGCTGTAGACGCTGAGACGGCCGCGGCGGGCCGGCTCGATCGTCTCGGGCTGCCTGGTCCGGGTGTCATAGAGGCGGAGCACACCGACAGCCTACGAGTGGGCCTGCGGCAGCCGGGGGGGTGCCTACGGCCGCAGGCCGCGGAGTAGGTCGGCCGGGACCACCCGGACCTGGAAGGGCCGCGCGGTCCACGCCTCATCGCCGGCTACGCGAGCGACTTCCCGGTAGGTGCCGCTGGCCAGCTCGAAGACCGTCAGCGAGGGCTTGTCCCGGGCCGGGGCCGGGGCGACAAGGAGGCTGGAGCCGGGGCGGTCAGGAGAGGGCGGCCAGGCGGCGGGCGGCGGCGGCGACCCGCTCGTCGGTGGCCGTGAGGGCCACCCGGATGTGCAGCGCGCCCGCCGGGCCGTAGAACTCCCCGGGAGCGACGAGGATGCCCGCCTCGGCGAGCAGCTGAACCGACGACCAGCAGTCGTGCCCCGGGCGCGAGGCCCACAGGTACAGGCCCGCCTCGGAGTGGGAGATGGTCCAGCCGGCCTTCTCCAGGGCCGCCCGCAGCTGCTCCCGGCGGGCCGCGTACACGTCGCGCTGCCGTTCCGCGTGCTCGTCGTCGCGCAGCGCCGCCGTCATCGCCGCCTGGACCGGGGCCGGCATCATCATCCCGGCGTGCTTGCGGATCTCCAGCAGCTCGGCGACGAGGGCGGGGTCGCCCGTGACGAAGCCCGCCCGGTAGCCGGCCAGGTTGGACCGCTTGGAGACCGAGTGCACCGCGAGCAGGCTGTCGAAGGACCCGCCGCACACGTCCGGGTGCAGCACGGACACCGGCTTCGCCGACCAGCCGAGGCCGATGTAGCACTCGTCCGAGGCCAGGACGGCGCCGCGGCCCCGGGCCGCCCGGGCCGCCGCGGCCAGCTGCCCGGCGCCGAGGACCCGCCCGGTGGGGTTACCCGGTGAGTTCACCCAGACCAGCCGGACCGGGCCGGCTGGAGTCGACGTGGTGGTGTTCGTTGCGGAAAAACTGTGGCCGGGCACCGGGCCGGCGGGCGGGAGCGCATCCGCGGCCACCGGGTCGGCGCCCGCCAGCCGGGCGCCGATGTCGTAGGTCGGGTAGGCCAGCTCCGGGTAGACGACGACGTCCCCGGGCCCGCAGCCGAGCAGCGCCGGCAGCGCGGCGATGAACTCCTTGGTGCCGATCAGCGGGAGCACCGCGTCGGGGTCGGCGCTGACCCCGTGGCGGCGGCCCAGCCATCCGGCCGCCGCCTCACGCAGGGCGGGGGTGCCGTGGGTGGCCGGGTACCCGGGAGTGTTGGCGGCCGCCCGGAGCGCGTCCTGCACCACCCCCGGAACAGGGTCCACGGGCGTGCCCACGGACAGGTCCACGATCCCGTCCGGATGGGCCCTGGCTTTCTGGCCGTACGGGGCGAGCAGATCCCAGGGGAACCGGGGCAGCCGCGGCGCGAGAGTCAGTTCGCCTCTTCCTGCGGCGGCAGCGCCGCCACGATGGCGTGGTCCTTGTTGATCTTCCCGACCTTGGAGGCGCCGCCGGGCGAGCCCAGGTCACTGAAGAACTCCACGTTCGCCTTGTAGAAATCCTTCCACTGGTCGGGCACGTCATCCTCGTAGAAGATGGCCTCGACCGGGCAGACGGGCTCGCATGCGCCGCAGTCCACGCACTCGTCAGGATGTATGTAGAGCATGCGCTCGCCCTCGTAGATGCAGTCGACGGGGCACTCCTCGATGCAGGACCTGTCGAGGACGTTGACACAGGGCTGCGCAATGATGTACGTCACGTCGGAACTCCTCTTCCGGCATTGTCCCGGTGGGTCTGGGGCCTCCCAGTATCCCGGTCCTGGGCAAGTATGTCGCGAAGGCGGCCGCAGCCGCGCCCGGGGCCACGAGTTTCACCAGCCGGCCGCAGGCTATCAGCTCAGCTGGATGGTGCCCGCCGGCGGTGCGCCCGCATCACGCACCCAGCCCTTCGTGCCCGCGGCCGCGCGCCACAGGTACCCGCCGAACCGCACCTGGTGGATGTCGTACGTGCCGGCGTGGGTGACCAGCCAGGACGACACGGCCCAGCCGAGCCTGGAGTGCCCGATCCGGACCTGCATGGCGTGGCGCGGCGCGGACTGGGCCAGCCCCGCGGTGGCCGGGCCGAAGGTGCTGGCCAGCCCCGCGGTGATGGCGCCCGCGTGGGGGCGGCGCGGGCTCGCCGGGTCGGACCAGCAGTACACCGCGTGCCCGCGCTGGCCGGTGAAGGCGCTGGCCATCTCCTCCGCCATCCGCTCGTACTGGATGTACGCGGATCCGTCGGCGCTGTGCTGGACCGCCTGGGCCGCCCGGTACGCGGGCATCGTCTGGTAGCCATGGATGGCCTTCAGGGCGCGGAAGAACTTGGTCGTGGCGTACACCGGGTTCTCGAGCTTCCTGGCCGGCCCCCAGCCCTGCGAGGGCCGCTGCTGGAACACGCCGACCGAGTCCATGTCCCCGTAGTCCAGGTCGTGCAGCTTCGATTCCTGCATCGCGGTCGCGTAGGCGATCGCCACCGCCGCCCGGGGCATCGACTGCCGGTGCGCCACGCCCGCGATCGTGGACGCGATGCTGGCCTGCTGCGCGTCGAGCAGGACCGACTGATGGGCGGCGGCCGCCGTGCATCCGGACCCGGTCAGCACCGGCCCGATCACCGGCATGAGGCTGCGGATCACCAGGTAGGTGCCGGTGGCGATGACGAGGAGCAGGGTCGTGCCGATGACCGCGCGGCGCTTGGCTTTCTGGCGCTGCGGGGGTGGCTGGCGCGGCCGGCTGTTGGGCACATGCCGAAGCTACCGGCGGGTGCAGACGGGAGTGACCCAGACTCCCGCATGTGCCCAGGCGCACACGAACCTTTGACCCTGCCCATGCCGCCTGGTGACGGGCGGGAACGCCGGGCGGACCAGCGCTGCCACGGCGGTGGCTGGCGGGCCGCGAGGGGGCTGGGCGGCATCGCGGGAGGCGAGTTACCGAGGCGGGTCCGCTGACCAGGTCATTCCGCGTGGCAGGATCGAAGGGTGCAATCTGAGTCACGTCGTGGGATCCGCCGCCAGGGGCCTGCCCTGCTGCGCGGCGATTTCATCCCAAAAACCACCACCGACCAGCGGCTGCTCGACAAGCACGGGCCCAGCGACTGGGTCCACACCGACCCCTGGCGGGTGATGCGGATCCAGGCCGAGTTCGTGGAGGGCTTCGGCCTGCTCGCCGAGCTCGGCCCGGCCGTCTCGGTGTTCGGCTCGGCGCGGGCCCGGCCCGGCAGCCGCGAGTACGACCTGTCCGAGCGCATCGGGGCCGGGCTGGCCGAAGCCGGGTACGCGGTGATCACGGGCGGCGGCCCGGGGGTGATGGAGGCCGCCAACAAGGGCGCCACCAGCGTGGGCGGGGTCTCGGTCGGCCTGGGCATCGAATTGCCCCTGGAGATGGGCCTGAACGATTACGTCGAGATCGGCCTGGAGTTCCGCTACTTCTTCGTCCGTAAGACGGTGTTCATCAAGTATTCGCAGGCCCTCGTGGTGCTCCCCGGTGGTTTCGGCACGCTGGATGAGCTGTTCGAGGCGCTTACGCTGGTCCAGACCGGGAAAATAACGAAATTCCCGATCGTGCTGGTCGGCCGCGAGTACTGGTCGGGCCTGCTGTCCTGGATCCAGGACACGGTGCTGGGCAGCGGGAACATCTCGCCCGGGGACGAGGAGCTGTTCACCGTGGAAGACGACCCGGACGAGGTCGTGCGCATCATCCAGCAGGCCCACGCCCAGCACAACGGCGCCGACGCCGCGCTGGCCCGCGCGGCCGAGCCGGACGCCCAGCCCGTGACCGGGGACTGAAAATCGCGCCCCGCCGGCCACTCCGGGGGCGCTGGCGGGCGCCAGTCGTGGGACGATTCTTAGTGTGCCGATCCTGTTGCTGCTTGCCGGGGTGATCATTCTCGCCGGCGTGGTAAGCGTGGCCATGGGCCGCGGTGGCGAGATGGCGGAGTTCGCCATGGACTACCCCCCGCCTGACGTCGTGACCGCCGCGGACGTGTCCATGCTGCGGCCACCGTCCTCACTCTGGGGCTACAACGCGCAGCTCACCGACGAGGCGCTGAGCCAGATAGCCCAGGTCATCAGCGAGCGCGATGTGGAGATCGCGGTGCTCCGCCAGCAGCTCGCGGAGCTCCGGTCGGCCACCGGCAGCCATCCGGCCATCACGGCCACCCTGCTGGCCCGCTCGAGAGCGGCCGCCGCGACGGCGGCGGCCGGCGGGCGTGCTGATGCGGCGGCCGGCGGGCGTGCTGATGCGGCGGCCGGCGGGCGTGCCGATGCGGCCGGCCGGGCCCCGGATCGTGGGCCAGGTGCCGGGGCGTCGGATGATGGGACGGCAGGAACTGGGCCTGTGGATGCCGGGTCCGCGGATTCAGGGCCGGTGGAGGATGGGACGGCGCCGCGCTCCCAGGAAGCGGCCGCCAGCCGCGATGACTGACCCGGCCGGGCGGCCAGAGCCCGGGCCGGACGGGCAGCCGCGCTGCCCGTGGGCGCTGTCCGCCCCCGAATACCTGGCCTACCACGACGACGAGTGGGGGCGCCCGGTCCGCGACGACCGGGGAATCTTCGAGCGGCTCAGCCTGGAAGCCTTCCAGGCTGGCCTGTCCTGGCTGACGATCCTGCGCAAGCGGGAGAACTTCAGGGCGGCGTTCGCGGGCTTCGATCCCGCCGTCGTGGCCGGATTCGGCCCGGGCGACGTGGCCCGGCTGCTCGCTGACGCCGGCATCATCAGGAACCGGGCCAAGATCGCAGCCGTCATCGGGAACGCCAGGGCTGCGCTGGCCGTCCCGGGCGGCCTGGCCGCGCTGTTCTGGGGCTACGCCGGGGACCCGGCGGACACGGGGGCGGGGCCGGTCGCCATGGCCGAGATCCCCGCCTCGAGCCCTGAGTCCACGGCGCTGGCCCGGGACCTGCGCGGCCGCGGGTTCTCCTTCACCGGCCCGGTCACGGTCTACGCCGCCTTCCAGGCCTGCGGGGTCGTCGATGACCATCTGCGGGACTGCTTCCGCCGCGGCGCTTTCCGGGCGCGGCCAGTTAAGCATCGCGGGTCATGAATCACAGGAGCGTGTCACACTATTAGCTGACAGCCCGGGGGGGAGATGTCATGGTCAGTCGGCATGATGCGTGGCGGCCCAGCCCGGACTACGGGGAGCCACCGCCGGTGCCGCCCGGCGTGGACCCGGAGGTGCCCAGCCCGGCCCGGCTCTATGACTACTACCTCGGCGGCACGATCAACTACCCGGCGGACCAGGAGGCGGCGGAGCGGATCCGCCGCGACCTGCCCGAGATCTCCGACATGGCCTGGGCCAACCGCGGATTTCACCAGCGGGCCGCGAAATGGCTGGCGGCGGAGGCCGGGATCAGCCAGTTCATCGACATCGGGTCCGGGCTGCCCACGCAGGGCAACACCCACCAGGTCGTCCGGGAGGTCGCGGCCGACGCCCGGGTGGTCTACGTGGACCACGACCCGATGGTCCGGGCCTACGCTGGGCAGCTGCTGACCGACAGCCGCCTCACCACCTTCGTCTTCGCCGACCTGTGTGAGCCCGACCGGGTGCTGGGCAGCCGGCAGCTTCAGGGGCTGATCGACTTCACCCAGCCGACCGGGCTGCTGATGAGCGCGGTGCTGCATTTCGTGGCCGACAGCTCCGACCCCTGGAGCTTGGTGGCCCGGTACATCCGGGCCCTGGCGCCCGGCAGTTACCTCGCGCTGTCCCACGTGACCGCGGACAATGTGCCCGAGCGGGGGGTGCGGACCGGGCAGTCGGTGTACGCGAAGTCCACCCAGAACATCTACCTGCGCCCCCGGGCCGAGGTGGAACGCTTCTTCACCGGGCTGGAACTCGTCCCGCCCTGGCCGGGAGCGGTACCGCGGCTGGTCTATATGGGGGAATGGGGAGCCGACGATCCCGGGCTCGCGGACAGCGACGGCTCACGCTGGGGATACGCCGGCGTCGCCCGGCGGCCCTGACCTGAGGGAGGGTGCTATGACCAGGAAGCCCAGCCTCGAAGACCTGGGCATTGATGTGGACGCTCAGCAGTGGCGCCGGTCCGGGGAGGGCGAGGGGTCGCTCGAGATCGCCTTCGTGCCGGGCCCGGGCGGGGCGGCCGAGTGGGTGCTGATGCGGGTGACGGGTGACCCGGACGGCCGGATCCTCGTCTACGACCGCCATGAGTGGGAATGCTTTCTCGACGGTGCCCGGGGAGGCGAGTTCGACGACGGGGCCAGCTGATTACAGGCCCGGCGGGCGGTCCGCGCAGATTGCCCCGGAGCGCGATGGTAGCGGGGTATCCCGCCCCCGGTGCTCCCGGCGTAACCTGGGAGTCTCATGAGAGTATCCGAGAATCTGCGATTCACAAGTTAGGTAGCGCTATGCTGCACGCATCATCCTGCCCAGGGGGACCCGATGGCTGACGATGCCTACGGCGCCACCGTAGCCAAGCGTCGGTTGTCCCGCCGCCTGGCCGAACTCCGGACTGAGAGCGGTCACACGGCGAACCACGTGTGCGACATCCTCAACTGGGGACGTGGCAAAGTGGGCCGCTTCGAGGCCAACCAGTGGAAGCGCCCTGAGATGAGCGACATCAGGGACCTGCTGCGGATCTACGGCGTGGATACCGCCACCGCGGAGGAGTTGGAGGAGCTGGCCATCCGGGCGCGGGCCCGGCCCTGGTGGCGGGACTACACCGACATCTTCGAGAACGAGTTCCCCGGGTTCGAGAACGATGCCAGGCGGATCCAGGTCTGCATGCCGCTGGTGGTGCCCGGCCTGCTGCAGACCCAGGACTACGCCGAAGCCTTCATGCGGGCCGGCCCGCGGCCGCCCGCGTGGCGCCGCAAGGCGATGGAGACCCGGCAGCGCCGGCAGGAGATCCTCGACCGCACCGGGGCGGCACCTGCACCTCAGCTGGTCGCGGTGATCACCGAGGCCTCGCTCATGTATCACTGGGGCAGCAAGCCGGAGCGGCGCGATCAGATCGAGCACCTCATCGAGATGAGCCGCCGGCCCAATGTCGAACTGCGCATCCAGCGCTTCGCGGATGGCCCCAGCCCCGGGGTGTCGTCCTCGATCAACATCTTTGATCTTCCGGGAGACGAACCCCTCGTCTTCACCGAAACAGATACCGCCATCCAGGAGGTAAGCAAACCGGAGGAGGTGAGCTTGTACATCCAGGCCTTCAGCCGGATCCGCGATTCGGCCCAGGAACCTGGCGATACCGTGCTTTACCTGGAACACCTCGCTCAACAACTGGAGTAGACATGACTGACCTGTCTCGAGCACAGTGGCGCAAGGCGCGCCTGAGCAGTACCTCTAACGGTGGTTGCGTGGAGGTCGCCGCCAACTTCGTGGATGTCGTCGCGGTCCGGGACAGCACCCGGCCCAGCGACGGTGCTCACGTCGTCAGCCGGGCGGCGTTCGCCACATTCCTGTCAGACACCAAAGCGGGCCGCTACGACCTAGACCGCTGACCAGGCAGAAAGAATCCCCCGGGTGGCGGCCCGGGGGATTCTTCTGTGCAGGCCTGTCTCGAGGCCAGGCAGCTCCGGTTCGGCAGCCGCCGCGGCCTCGACTGTACTGCCATAGACGGTGGGGCGGCAGGCCTGGGCCCCCTGCTCGTTACCTCATTGCTACGGCACTGTCACCTTACGTAGCGTTACCATGGGGCGGTCGCCCTCGGCCAGTTTGGGTAAAGACTCGTTCAACCCGGCCCGGCAAGCCGCGATGTCGTTGCATGAAGGAGGCATGACTCATAATCTGTGTTTCACAGATTGCGGGCCGGGAAGGCTGAGGATCATGTTAGGGTCACTTGCCGCGGACACGCCGCACCTTACGGTGGCGGCGCCTGCGCCAGCCGTGACCGTGTCGGCCGGCGGCTGTTCCGCGTCCCCGCTCCCGCTGGATGCCACCTGCGCGGCTGTGGCCCGGCGCCTCTTCCGCGCCGCCGCCGGCGGAGTCGGGTTGCCGGCCGAGTCGATCTACGACGGCGCCACCATGGCCAGCGAACTCGCCGCCAACAGCATGCACGCGCAGACGGGGGTCCAGTTTGACGTGCGCGGCTGCGCCGTGGCCGGTGCCCCGGAGATCTGGCTCTACCTGCGCCGGGTCGGAGGGACGCAGGAACTGGTCTGCATGGTCTTCGACGCCCTGCCGCGCTGGAAAGACGACGCGCCGCCCGATCCGGCCGTGCCTGTCCCCGTGGACGCCGTGAGCGGGCGCGGGCTGCATGTGGTCGACGGACTGTCCCACGGGCGCTGGGGCCACCACCTGACCCGGGCCCGGCTCGGCAGCTGGAAGGTCTCCGGCAAGGCCGTCTGGTTCGCCGTGCCGGTCCCGGCCAGCAGCGCCCTGGATAGGTTCCGCGGTCCGCAGCCTGGTTCGGTGCAGGCCGCGGGCACCCTGGAGCGGATGCTCTCCGAGCGTGGCATCGGCCACATCGTCCGGGCGGACGCCCCGGCCTCGAGCATGTCGGTGCTGTCCATCCGGCGCGGCCTGACCGTGTGGTGCCGCAGCCGGGTGGTGTCCTGGACGGGCCGCAGCGGTCACCGTGAGTGGCGGGCCTTCTCCGACCTGGTCGACGCCGCCGAGCAGATCGTCTGCGCCCACGAGGAACTGGCCAGCGCCGATGCCGCCGCACCCGGCCAGGCCCGGTAACGCGTCCCGTCACCTGCCCAGGAAGCGCGGCTCCTGCTTGCGCGTGAATGCGAGCGTCGCGGCCTGATGATCGGCGGTCTGGCCCAGAGCGGTCTGGACCTCAGCCTCCTTCTCCAGGGCGTCGGCCAGGCCGTGGGCCACCGCGTAGTTGAGCTGCTCCTTGATGCCCGCGTAGGCGGCGGTCGGGCCCGCGGCCAGCCGGGCGGCCAGCGCGCCCGCGATCGCCGCCAGGTCCGCGTCCTCCACGACCTGATTGACCAGGCCTAGTTCCAGTGCGCGGGATGCGCCGATGGGCTCCGCGAGCATCAGCAGTTCGGCTGCCCGCCCGACCCCGGCCAGCCGGGGCAAAGTCCAGGACACGCCGGTGTCGGCGGCCAGCCCGACCCGCGCGAAGGCCATCAGGAAACTGGCCCCCTGGGCCGCGATCCGGATGTCGCAGGCGAAGGCCAGCCCTGCCCCCGCCCCGGCGGCGACCCCGTTCACGGCGGCGATGACCGGTTTCGGCATGGATCTGATGGCCAGCACGAGCGGGTTGTAGTGCTCACGGACAGTATCCAGCGCGGCGGGCATCCCGGGCGGCACCGTCCCCCCGGGCGGCGGGCCCACCGCAGAGGCGGCCCCTGCGGGGGTCTGCGTCGCCGGTGCCCCGGCCGGGGGCGCCCCGGCGGCCGGAGGGACCTCATCCTGCGATCTGGCCGCCTCCAGCAGGCCGGCGTGCTCACGGAGGTCCTGGCCGGCGCAGAACGCCTGCCCCGCGCCGGTGATCAGCACCGCCCGGACCTCCGGGCCGGTCGCGGCCTGCCCCAGCACCCGGAGCAGTTCGGTCTTCAGTTCCGCGGTCAGCGCGTTGCGGGCCTGCGGCCGGTTCAGCGTGATGGTGGCTACCGCTCCATCGAGGTCCCAGCGAACACTGTCAGTCACCGGACTCCTCCTCTGGACAGGCCGCGAGCGGTGTCTCAGTGACTCCTGAGACGCCAGTTACCTACGGCGGCGGGCGGAAGGGAGTGCTGATCGTTACCACTGTAGGCCGGAACTCTGGATAATAGAGGTACTGATCAACACGGCTGTGGGTGGCCGGACCCGCCGCAGGCGCCGGGATTCCGGCGCGGGCAGGCCTCCGCGAGGTCTCATACGGCCCCGAGCAGGAAGGGGATGCGGAATGGCGGCGATGAAGCCGCGGACGGGTGACGGTCCGCTCGAGGTCACCAAGGAGGGCCGCGGCATCGTGATGCGCGTCCCGCTTGAGGGAGGCGGGCGGCTGGTGGTCGAATTGTCCGCGGATGAGGCTGCCCGGCTCTCGGACGCGCTCAAGTCCGTCACCGGCTGAGCCTTGCCGGTCAAGGCGAGGGTTACGGTCGCGCCAGCGCCTGGCCTGAAACCGCTGGCTGACTACCTGGCCGAGGCTGGCCGGGGCACGGCCGCGCCGCCGGCCCTGATCGCCATCCCCGTACGCAGCCCGGAGGACACGTCCACGGGCCCGGTGCCTGGCGCCGGCGCGTCCGGCCTGGACGCGTACCTGGCGGTCAGCGCGGCCCAGGTCATCGCCAGCGCCGAGATGAGCGGCCGGGCGGGTGAAACTACCCAGACGCTGATCCGGCTCGGCACAGAGCCCTGCACGGTCGTGTTCCTGGGCGTGGGTGACGCCTCGCCGGCAGCCCTGCGCCGGGCCGGGGCGGTGCTGGCACGCCGACTCCCAGCCGGGCGGACCGCGCTGACCACGGCGGTCCTCGATGAGCCCGGCGACGCTGTGACGGCGTTCACCGAGGGAGTCCTGCTCGGTTCCTACCAGTTCACAATGAAGTCCTCGGCCCCGCAGGCCGGGGATCCCGCGCAGATCCGTGTGCTGCTGGCCGGGCCGGACGGCCGGGAGGCCCTGGTCGAGCGCGCGGCCACGGTCGCCGGTGCCGTGGCCCTGGCCCGCGACCTGGCCAACACGCCCTCGATGACCAAGACGCCGGAATGGCTCGCGTCCGAGGCCGCCTCGGTCGCGGCGGAGCACGGCCTGTCCTGCCGGATCTGGCGGGAAGCCGAACTCGCCGCGGGCGGTTTCGGCGGGCTCCTGGGCGTCGGATCGGGGTCGGCCCACCCGCCCCGGCTGATCCAGCTCAGCTACGAGCCCGCGCAGGCTGACCGGCATGTGGTGCTGATCGGCAAGGGCATCACGTTCGACAGCGGCGGGCTGTCGCTGAAGCCCAACGACGGCATGAAGACCATGAAGACCGACATGGCGGGCGGCGCCGCGGTGATCGGCGCGATGTCCGCGCTGGGTCGGCTGGGGGTCCGGGCCCGGGTGACCGGCCTGGTGGCCGCCGCGGAGAACATGCCGTCCGGGACGGCGCTGCGGGTGGGTGACGTCATCGCGCACTACGGCGGCCGGACGGTCGAGGTGCTCAACACGGACGCGGAAGGCCGGCTGGTCCTCGCCGACGCGCTGGCCTACGCGGACGATGCGCTGGCCCCGGACGTCGTGGTCGACCTGGCCACGCTCACCGGGGCCGTGAGAGTGGCGCTGGGCTCCTCCATCGCGGCCCTGTTCGCCACCGACGATCAGCTGGCCGCGGCGTTGCTGGAGGCGGCGACCGTGAGCGGGGAGCGGCTGTGGCGGATGCCGCTCGCTGAGGACTACCGCGACGGCCTGGATTCGCCCGTGGCGGACCTGGCCAACGTGTCCCGGTCGGGTGGCCGGGCCGGATCCATCGACGCGGCCCTGTTCCTGCGCGAGTTCACTGGCGGTCGGCCCTGGGCCCATCTCGACATCGCCGGGGCGGCGCGGGCCACCGCCGACGACGGGGAGAACACCAAGGGCGCCACCGGCTTCGGTGCCCGGCTGCTGCTTCGCTGGCTGGCGCCGGCTCCGATTGACCGCAGTTAGCCCTGTTGGCCGTGGTCAGCCCCGCTTGACCGCGGCCAGCAGCCCGTCGCCCACCGGGAGCAGCACGGGCACCAGCCGCTCGTCCTGCCGGACCTGCTCGGCCAGCTCCCGGATGGCGACGGTGCCCGGATCGTCCCGGCTGGGGTCGGCGACCCGGCCGCCGCGCAGCGCGTTGTCGAACGCCACCACGCCACCCGGGCGCAGCAGCCGCAGCGCTTCGACCAGGTAATCCTGGTACTCCTGCTTGTCGGCGTCGCAGAACACCAGGTCGTACGCGCCGTCGGTGAGACGGGGCAGCACGTCGAGGGCCTTCCCGCTGATCAGCCGGTAGCGGTTGGACGCGAATCCCGCTTCGGTGAACGCCTTGCGGGCCAGCCCCTGATGCTCTGGCTCGGCGTTGACGCTGGTCAGGACGGCGTCCGCCCGCATGCCCTGGAGCAGCCAGATGCCTGAGGTGCCGCAGCCGGTGCCGATCTCCACGACCGATCTGGCGTTGATGGCCGCCGCGATGAAACGCAGCGCCGCCCCGCCGCCCGGCCCGATCGGCGGCGCCCCGCCGATCTCGGCCGCCTCACGGCGCGCGGCCAGCAGCGGCTCGTCCTCGGTGAGGTAGCCCTCGACGTAGGCAAGGTTGGCCTCTGCGCTCACAATGTGTGCCTTCCGGTGCATGCTTATCCCAGTCCGGCAGCCTATCGTTACGCGCCGTGACCCGGGAACCAGCGAGGCCTGTTCCGGCGTTATCTATTGACGCGAGCGGGAAACCCGCGCACCTGCGCCGACCGAGGGGCGGGCGCCACCCGATCGGGCCGGCCGGCGAGGTGCCAGCCGCCGCGGCGCACAGCAGAATCCGAGCAGTTGTTGTGGTGCGGAAGGGGATGCCCGGGCACCATGGTGGTAGAGGCAGACAGCACACGGCAGGACGGCGAGATCGTGGACATGCCTGGCACCGCGCCAGACACGGGACCCGGCTGGACGCCTCCGACCTGGGAAGAGATCGTGCGTGAGCACTCTGCCCGGGTCTACCGGCTTGCCTACCGGCTGACGGGCAACACCCACGATGCCGAGGATCTCACCCAGGAGGTCTTCGTCCGCGTCTTCCGCTCGTTGTCCAGCTATACGCCGGGCACCTTCGAAGGGTGGCTGCACCGCATCACCACCAACCTGTTCCTGGACATGGCTCGCCGCCGGCAGCGCATCAGGTTCGAGGGCCTGGGTGAGGACACGGCCCAGCGGCTGCGCGGCGACGAGCCCACGCCTGCCGAGGCCTTTGACGACCGGCACCTGGACGGCGACATCCAGGCCGCGCTCAAGGCCCTGGCCCCCGAGTACCGGGCCGCGGTCGTGCTGTGCGACATCGAGGGCCTGTCCTACGAGGAGATCGCGGACACGCTGGGCGTGAAGCTGGGCACGGTGCGCAGCCGCATCCACCGCGGCCGGGCCCAGCTCCGGACCGCGCTTGACCACCGGCGTCCGCGTCGCCCCGGGATCATCGCCGCCGAGGTCGTGGCGCCTGCGGGCGTGGCGGCGCCGGGCGTCGGCTGCCCGCGGGCGTGGCGGCGCCGGGCGCCGGTCCCGCGGGCGTGGCGGCGCCGGGCGTGGCTCCCGCGGGCGTGGCAGGAGAAGACCCCGCGGCCGTGCCCTTGGCTGGTGACCTATGAGTCATCTCGGGCAGCGCATCTCCGCGCTCATCGACGGGGAGCTCAGCGACTCTGAACGGGATCGGGTCCTGACCCACATCGCGGGCTGTGACGCCTGCCGCCAGGAGGCAGTGGCCCTGCGCGCGCTGAAGCAGCGGATGCATTCGCTGGGCGAGGCCATGGTGGACGCGGCGCTGACCGGTCGGCTGATGGCCATGGCCATGCCGCCGGACGGCCGGCCGTGGACCACCCGGCCGCCGTGGCGGCCCCGGGCCCTGTTCCCCGCCGCCCGGATGCTGGCCGCAGGCATCCTCGCGTCGGCGGTGGCCGGCGTTGGCGCAGCGGCCTTCTTCGCCGGTGGTGAGCAGCAGGCGTCCGGCCCGAGGGTCACTCCCGCCGTCGGCACGTTCCTCGTCCAGCACGCGATCGTCACCGGTGATCTGCCGGTGACGGCGGCCAGCGGGACCTCCAGCCACGCAGGCGGCACCGCCGGCGCGGCCCCGGCTGCCGGGGACAGTAACCCGGTCGGCGTGGCGGCCAGCGGCGTGACCGGCGTGGTGGGAGCGGCGGCGGCCTCAGCGGTTTCCGCTGGCCGTCGGTCCGCCCGCCACGAGTCCGCCAGGACCCGCTCAGCGGACGGCCAGTCAGCCCAGGGCCGTTCAGCGGGCGTTCCGGCGGCCGGGATGATCCGCCGCGGCCTGCAGCAGGCCGCAGGGATCACGACCCTGGTGCCCGTCCCTGCCGGGACGGGCACCGCAGCCGCGACCGCGAGCGCGGGGCCGTGAGCTGACGGATGTTCTCGCGTATTACACCCCCGTGTGACGGGGCGGGTCCTGAGCACGACCCGTTCCCTCTCCGTCTGGCCACCGCCGTGGTAGTCCTCGGCCTGATTGCCACGGGCGTCACGGTGATCTGGCAGGACATGGCGGCGCGTGGCGGGGAGCTGGTGCCCCTGGCGGCCAGCCACGGGGAGCTCCGCCAGTCCGGGGCAGCCGGCGTGGCCGGATCCGCTGGTCCGGGACAGGCGGCGGCGAGCCAGCCGTCCGCGAGCCGTGCGGCCGTGGCCGGGAGGGCGGCCGCAGCAGGTCTTCGGCTGCTCAGTGAGGCGGCCAGCGCGTGCCGCCGGGTGTCGTATCAGGGTGTTCAGCTGACGGCCTGGGAAGGACCCGGCGGCAGCTGGACGTCCGTGGTCAACGTGTGGCACCAGCGTGATCACCCGACCCTGATCCAGGCGGCCAGCCTGCCGGGCGTGGCCCGGCCGCGGTACCGGGGGAGCACCGCGGACCCGGACGGGGACGGCGGCGACGACGCCGGCCAGCGCGATCCCGAGGGAATCCTCACCATGACCTCGCAGATGGTGGCGTTGCTGGCCGAGAACTACCAGGTGGCGGTGGCGGGCCTGGGTCAGGTGGCCGGCCGCCCAGCGCGGGAGCTCGTGCTCCGGCACCGCAACGGCCGGCTGGCCGCCCGGTTCTGGGTGGACACCGAGACCAAGCTGCTGCTGCGCCGGGAGACGTACGACCGCGCCCGGATGGTCAGCCAGAACGTGTTCGTGAGCCTTCGGCTCGGCTCGCCTGCCGTCGCGGCGGCTCCCCGCACCGCGTCGGTGCCAGGAGGGAGGCCGCTGGCCGGCCCGCAGCTGGCCCGGCTGCGGGCCGCCGGCTGGCCGCTCCCTGCGCAGCTGCCCGGCCAGCTCAGCCTGGTCCGGGCGAGCGAGACCAGCAGCCCGGCGGGCTCGGTGATGGACCTGGCCTACTCCGACGGCCTGTCCGTGATCTCACTATTCGTGCAGCGCGGCCATCTGCCCGCCCAGCTGAGCGGGTGGTCGCAGGTCGCGATGCATGGTAACCGCGTCTACGAAGCCGCACCTGACCAGCGCAGCGTGGCCTGGTCTGCCCGCGGCTTCGTGTACACGCTGATCGCTGACGCGCCGGACCAAACCCTGGATCAGGTGGTAGGTGTGCTGGCGCACGACGCCAGGCCTGGGTTCCTCGGCCGGATGGGCCGTGGCCTGGGCCGCCTGCTTTCCTGGCTCAACCCGTTCGGGTGAGACAGCCGTGGGCGAGCGGGCGCCGAGCCGGCCGGGCGCCAGAGCAGGCCGGGCCCGGGATGTGGTCCCGGCATCCAGGCGCAGTCGCATGCTCCAGAGGAGGCGTTACGGCAGATGACGGTCTACAGTGAGGGAAAGACCGTGAGTGCTGCTGCGGTCGCGCCCTGCCTGGAGAGTTGACGTGTTCTTCGACCTGTCCATCGGCAAGATCCTCGTCCTCGCCGTGATCGCGCTGGTGGTCTTCGGGCCGGATCAGCTGCCGAAGATGGCCTCCCAGGCCGGCCGCACCCTGCGTGAGCTGCGCCGGATGGCTGACGGGGCGACCAGGGATCTGCGTGAGGGCCTGGGGCCTGAGTTCTCCGATTTCGACGTGCGGGACCTGCACCCGGGTAACTTCGTCCGCAAGCACCTGTTCGACGGGCTGGACAGCGACTACGACGGTGCCAGCCCCGGGACGGCGGAATCCGAGGGTGAGTACCTGGCCAGCCAGACGGCCACCGTCACCCTGGCCCACGACGAAACCCCGCCCTTCGACTCCGAGGCCACCTGACCCGCCCGCCCCCATTCTCCTCGCGAGCCCGCCGGCCCGTGTGTGCTCGCGCGCCGCGCCGGTGGTGAGGACTGCTGAACTCAGGCGGGGGTCAGCCCCAGCCGGCGGCCCGCCAGCCCGCGTGACCGGTTCGCCATCCCGTTGGCGATCCCGGTCAGCTGCTGAGCGGCGGGGGACTCCGGGTCGGCCAGTACCAGTGGAATGCCCCGGTCGCCGCCCTCCCGCAGCCGGACGTCGATGGGCACCTGGCCGAGCAGCGGCACCGGCGCCCCCGTCACCCGGGTCAGCGCGTCGGCCACCGCCTGGCCGCCACCCGCGCCGAATACCGGCGTCGGCTCGCCGCAATGCGGGCAGGCCATCGACGACATGTTCTCGATCACGCCCGTGATCCGCTGGTGAGTCTGCACGGAGATCGCCCCGGCCCGCTCCGCCACCTCCGAGGAGGCCAGCTGGGGAGTGGTGACCACGATCAGCTCCGCGCCCGGCACCAGCTGGGCCACCGAGATGGCCACGTCGCCGGTGCCCGGCGGCAGGTCCATCAGCAGCACGTCGAGGTCACCCCAGTACACGTCGGCGAGGAACTGCTGCACCGCCCGGTGCAGCATTGGGCCGCGCCAGACCACCGGCGCGTTGCCGGTGGTGAACATGCCGATGGAGATCACCTTCACGCCGTGTGCCGTCGGCGGCATGATCATCTGCTCGACCTGGGTGGGGGCGCCGGTGACGCCGAGCATCCGCGGCACGGAGTGGCCGTAGATGTCGGCGTCGAGGACGCCCACTTTCTGCCCGGCCACGGCCAGTGCGACGGCCAGGTTCACGGTCACCGAGGACTTGCCGACTCCGCCCTTACCGCTGGCAACAGCGAACACCCTGGTCAGCGACGTGGGCTGGGCGAAGGGGATCTCCTTCTCCGGGCGGCCGCCGCGAAGCCGGCCCTGCAGCTCGCGGCGCTGCTGCTCACTCATCACGTCCAGGTCAACCCGGACCTCGGCCACGCCCGGCAGCTTGCTGACCGCCGCGGTCACCTCTCTGATGATGGTGTCGCGCAGCGGGCAGCCGGACACCGTGAGCCAGATGTCCACCCGGACGACGCCATGGTCGTCGACGGCGACGTTCTTGACCATCCCGAGCTCGGTGATCGGGCGGTGGATCTCGGGGTCGTTAACTCCCGCCAGGGCCTGGGTGACCTGCTCGGCGGTGGGGGGCGAGGAAAGGGTGGGCGGCATGACCATGCCTTCATGCTACGGCCGGGCTCTCCATGCATGGCCACCACCGTCCAGGCGTGCTTGGCCCGGGCCGCTGACGCGCCTCCCGTTTAGTTCACGCGACTCCGGGCGAAGCCGCCGGAATCGGCTTCCAAATCTGGCTCCCAGCCCCCTGCGGGGCGGGCCAGCGCGCTCGCAGCGCATAAACTTCGGTCTGGAGGGCTGGAGCAGGCACGGGATGGGCGGTTCCCCCGGTGTCGTCATTACCGCCAGGTGGCGGCCCCGACGGCCAGAACACTCGTAGGAAACCGCAGGAGATCGATGCGATCTGCTGTGCCGGCCGCAAAGCCTGATTCCCATCCCGGGTGCCTGGCCGTCCACGTGATCACTCCATCGGGAAAGGCTGGCGGCCGGGCTCTGGCTGCCGGTCAGGCTGGGGCTGGGGCTGGGGCTATCGCTGCTGGGGCTACTGGGGCTGGGGCTGGAGCTGGGGCTGCTGGAGCTGGAGCTGGAGCTGGAGCTGGGGTTCGGGCTGCTGGGGCTGGCGCTGCTGGAGCTGGGGTTCGGGCTGCTGGGGCTGGCGCTGCTGGAGCTGGGGCCCGGGCTGGGGGGGCTTGGGCTTGGGCTTGGGCTGGTACTCGGGCTCGGGCTCGGGCTGGTGGCAGGACTCGCAGGGCGGCCGTCGGTGCTCGCGCAACTGGTGGGGCTGGTAGAGGCGGTTGGGCTGGTGACGGGGGTTGGGCTGGTGGTGGTGGGGCTGGTGGTGGCGATGGGGCCGGCGGTGGTGGTGGCGGTGGCGATGGGGCCGGCGGTGGCGATGGGGCTGGCGGTGGCGATGGGGCTGGCGATGGGGCTGGCGGTGGCGATGGGGCTGGTGGTGGGGCTCTGGCAGACCGCCGGGCCCGCGCTGGCCGCTGAGCTTCGGCAGTCAGCTGCGGCGGTCGCGCGATGGGTGCGGGTCGTCGGCGGCGCCGTGCAGCTGGCGGCTGCCGGGTGCGGTTGACCCGCGCCGTGGCCGCTCGCCCCGGACCCGCCTGCGCCGCCTGGACCTCCGGTGGGGCTTTGGTGCCTGTCGCTTACGAGAGACCGGATGAGTCCGGCTGTTTGCGAAATCGCCAGCTGTGGCACCGGAGTCAGTGCCAGAACACCTGCTGCTATAAGGAAAACGGCAATAGCCAGCACCGCGCCAGGGCGCAGCCACGCTGGGTGCCACCGCTCACGCAGCCTGCCGGGCCCCGCTACCCGCAAGTGCTGGCTCACCGCGCCGCGCACCACCTGCAGCCGCATGGACGTAGCTAGCAGCCCGCTCCGCACACGACTGGCCCCGGCGGAGTACCCGGCCATCATCCAGGCGACGAGCAGCGGACGCGGCGTGGTCAGCCCGGCGCGGATCCGCTGCAGGCCATCGTCAGCGGGCTCTACGGAGTCGGTGGCTGCCCGCAACGCGCGGCGCAGCATCTCCTCAAGGTCACGATCGCGCTGGGTCACTTCTGGTCTCCAGCAGACGGCGCAGCGATGACATGGCCCGGGCGGTGTGGCTTTTGACGGCGCCCGGGCTGATACCCAGTGTCTGGGCAATCTGAGTCTCTGACAGGTCCTCGTAGTACCTCAGCACAAGCACCTCGCGCTGCCGCGGCGAAAGCGTGCGCAGCGCGGCGACCATTGCGGACCGCTCGAGCAGGTCAACCGCTCCCTCCTCTGCACTGGGCATATCCGGCGCCGGCTTGGGAGCGTTCCGGTCCACGATCTGGCGATGCCGCAGGACGGAGCGAGACCCATTCATCACCGAGCTCCGCAGATAGGACAGTGCCTTCTCGCTGTTCCTCAGCAGGCGCCAGCGGCGGTGCATCGCGATGAAGGACTCCTGCACTACCTCCTCAGCGGTACCCACGTCATGTACCAGCAATACCGCGAGCCGCACCAGCGATCGATAATTCGCTGCGTAAAGCTCAGTCACAGCGTCGGCGGCATCCCCGTCAGCCGCGACCAGATCCGGGACCGCAGGCCCCGCCATAGGCTCGCGTACTCGGATAGCGCGCCCGACCGTACGTCCGCCCAACAACCCCAACGCCCCCGCCCGTTCATGCCGGCCGCCGAACACTAGGGCCCGACTATCCCCTAGGCGGATCCCCAGACGCCCCGGTCAACGCTCGAAAGATGATCAAGCCGACCAACCGGCAACCCCGTTACAGACTGAAGGTAGGCAGGGCAAATGTCCAGCCCGTGGGGTACCTCTCCAGGTGTGTAAGGAGTGATTAAAGGGAACTGAGTGGCCAGCGAGAATGATCACTGTTACGGGGGAGGGCAACGATCATGTCCATTACACGCCAAGAGGCGGATTCGGCCAGGCTAATCCATGCCTCGGAAGCGGATGGGCTTTTGGGGGAGACCCCTCATTACGGCGGGGAAAATTCCCTCAGCCGCGCAGCGGCTGGCGCCGTTGCGGGAGCTGATCGATGACCGGCTGCTGGAGCGGTCGCGGTACGAGGCCGCGGGGGCTGCGGCTGGCGGGTGCAGGCGGCATGCTGGGTGAGCTGGTCAAGGCGGTGCTGAAGGAGGCGCTGGAGGCTGAGCTGACCGGGCACCCAGGCTATGCCCGGCATGACCCATCCGGCCATAATTTCGGCAATTCGCGGAATGGCACGATCAGCAAGAAGGTGCAGACCGGGATCGGGCCGGCAGGAATCTTTACGCAGCTGAGGTTGCAAGCTCCCAGTCCGTGCTGGACGGCATTACCGGGCGCCTGGGCTGGGCGCGACGGCGGCCTCTAGATGACCTATGCGTAGGGATGAGCTGCGGACATGAAGCGAGGGCGTCCATGATCATTGCGTGACGAATGACATTGACACCCTCGCGACCGCACTCTATGTGAAAACCGATGACCTGCTGAAGCAGTTCCCCGACCTGGCCCCCTGGCGGCCGCAGTCCGGCCTGCAGCCTCAGCTGGCCGATGCCGAGCTGGTCACCTTCGCTGTCATGCAGGCCCTGCTGGGTTACACCTCTGAGTCGCGGTGGATCCGGCACGCCCGCGCCCACCTGGGGCACCTGTTCCGTTACCTGCCGGGCCAGCCCGGCTATAACCGGCGGCTGCGCGCCGCCGCGGGGCTGATCACCACGCTGATCCGGATGCTCGCGGCCGATACCAGCCTGTGGACCGATGACGTCTGGATTGTCGATTCCACTCCCGTGGAATGCGGCCGGTCCCGCGAGTGGCGCAGTACCCGTATTCGCGCACCGGCCAGCCCGTCAAACGCTCACTCGTGGCGTTTGACCACTGAACCCTTCGCATAGGTCATCCAGTGGATCGTGACCGGGATCGCACGGAGGGTGACCCCAGCATGGTTACCATCGGTTCGCCGCCGCGACGGTCATGAACGCGACCTTCCCGGGCGTCCGGAGGCGTGTCATGACGGGCCATGGCTCCCACGTCTGGCTACTGCGAGAGCAGGTCAGGCGGCGGATCTGCAGCGGGACAAGGCTTAATCCGTGGCTTCATGCTACGGATCGTCGCACTCAGCGTCGAACGGGGCGGCCGGGCTGAGCCGGTATACGGCCCCGGTCCGCGCCCAGCGCTGCACCGCGGAGGGCTCCCCGGGGCTCGCTGGCTCGTTAAGCCGGGCGGCCAGCAGCGCGCCGATGACCCCCGGCCACTCCGCGGAACCGGGCTCGACCCGGCTCACCTGGGCCGTCCAGCACACCAGCAGGCCGCCCGTGTCCTTGCTGGCCACGGCGACGTTGACCCGGCTGGTGTCGCCGAGCCCGGGGATGTCCTGCTCGCCCGGGCCGGTCAGCACGTACGCGGCGTCGCGCCACACGTGCCACGCCGCCCGCGGCCGGTCCGGGCCAGCCGTGCCCGCGCCGGCCCCGCCTCCGCCCCCGCTGCCGCGGCCTGGGACCGTGATCCAGATGAGGCCGGCCCGCTTGGTAGCCTCCGCGATCAGGGCGAGCCGGCTGGCATCCGGCTGGATCCGGCTGGCGCCCGGCCCGGCCTCCGGTTGGGTCCGGCTGGCGGTCGGCTGGGCCGGCCCGGCCTCCGGCTGGATATCGCTCACGCAGCTAGCGTGCCACGAGGACCGGGGCGCTGTGACCCAGCGGCGCCGCCCCACCGGCCCGGCCGGAACCGGCCCCGCCGGGCCTGGCACTGGACCTCAGCCGAGCACTCCCCAGGCCATGAGCGTCTCGGCCAGGCCGCTGGTCAGCGGGAGGGCCGCCAGGTCGGCCGGACTCACCCAGCGCGCGTCGGCGGCGTCGTCCCCCGCGGCGAGCGTGCCCCCGGTTACCGTGGCCATGTAGTCACGGATGTCGATCACCGCGCCCTGCAGGCCCGGCCGCTCCACCGAGCCGACGAGCGCGCCGCAGGTCACCCGGAGCCCGGTCTCCTCCCGGATCTCCCGGACCACAGCCTGCTCGTCGCTTTCCCCCGGCTCGATGCGGCCGCCCGGCAGCGACCACCGGCCCGCCTGAGGCTCATGTCCCCGCTGGATCAGCAGGAGCCGGCCGGATTCGTCCTTGATGATCGCTCCCACGCAGGGAACCCGGGCCGCTGGCACGCGGCCAGTATCACCGGCAAGGGCGGGGGACTCAACTACTGCAGCCGTTGGGCCACGATGATTGGGGACGCCCGGTGCTTGACGTGGGCGCGCCTGGAGATCAACGTCAGTACACATGACGAAGGCTCCGATCTGCCCACGCTGCCAGGGCGAACTCAGTGAGCCAAGCGCCTGGCACAGCGCCTGGCGCTGCGCCCGGCATGGTTCGGTGCAGCCGCTCAGGCTCGCCCACGTCCCGTCCGCCGAGGGGCTGCACGCCCTGCTCAAATCCGCCGCCGTGCCGCTGTGGCTGCCGTGGCCCATACCAGTGGGCTGGCTGGTCACCGGGTTCAGTGGCGCGGGTGATGACCGCAGCGGGACCCGCGGGTGCGTGGTCGCCCTGTCCGGGCCCAATCCGGTCGGCGGCCTCGGGGAGATGCTGATCATCTCCGAGGAGCCGGGACTGGGCCTCGGGGCGGGCCTGGCCGGCCTGGACGGCCCGGATCCCGGCGAGGGGTTCGCGGCGGGCCCGCCGCACGCGCTGGTCCAGTTCGGCAACCACGAGTTCCCGCTGTGGAGCGTGGAATCGCCCGGGGCGGCCGTTTTCGCCGGGGAGGTGCTGGCCAACTGGCTGTGGATCATCCTGTGGCCGGACACGGCCGGCACTCTCCTGCTGGAGACCCTGTCCCTGCGGGATCTGCGGGATCCCGGGCAGGAACTGGACGTTCCGTTCGGCGCGCTCTCGCCGCGGCTGCCTTCCTGAGCGACGCCAGCCGGACACCGGAGGACGCAGCCCGGACCCGGAGGACGCAGCCCGGACCCGGATGAGGCCGCCGGGCCCCGAGGGCGGAGCCACCCCGGCGGGGGCCGCCGCACCGTACGATGAGCCGTCGTGCGCATCGACCTTCATTCCCACTCCACCGCGTCGGACGGCACCGATCCGCCTGCCGAGGTGATGCGCCGCGCCCGGGCCGCCGGGGTCGACGTGATCGCCCTGACCGACCACGACACCCTGGCCGGGCACGACGAAGCCCGGCAGACTCTGCCGGAGGGCCTGACCCTGGTGACCGGCATGGAACTATCGGCGCGGCTGGACGGCCACAGCGTGCACCTGCTCAGTTACCTCCCGCGCGGGGCCAGCCCGGAACTCGCGGCCGAATGCGAGGCGATCCGTGATGACCGGATCCGCCGCGGCCAGGCCATGGTGGAGCGGCTCCGGGACCTCGGGGTGGACATCACCTGGCCGCAGGTGGCGGCCCTCGCAGCCGGGGGGAGCGTGGGACGCCCGCACGTCGCCCGGGCCATGGTCGCGGCGGGCGCGATCGCCACGCCGCGCGAGGCGTTCGGGCCGGACTGGATCGGGGCCGGTGGCCGGGCTTACGTAAGCAGGTACGCGCTGGACCCGGCCCGGGCGGTCGGGCTGGTCCGGGCCAGCGGCGGGGCGGTGGTGCTGGCCCACCCGGGAGCCATCTCCCGGGGCTGGCGGATCCCTGATGAGGCCATCGCCGCCCTGGCCGGGGCCGGGCTGGCCGGCCTGGAGGTGGACCATCCGGATCACGACGAGGCGGAACGGGCCCGGCTCCGGGCAATAGCCGCGGACCTGGGGCTGGTGACGACCGGCGGCAGCGATGACCACGGCGACCTCACCGGGCACCGGCTCGGCGCCGAGACGACCAGCCCCGCGGCGTTCGAGCAGCTGACGGCGCGGGCCAGCGGGGGCACCGGGTCCGGCCGTGCATGAAGTACCGCGGGCATTGACGTCGATGCCGTTCATCGCGCCGACCCGCGGCCGGGATCCGCGCGAGCGGCAGCGGCTCGCGTGGCGGGCACCCCGCCGCTGGCGGGCCCGGCCGCGATCGTTGCGAGCATGCTGTCGTCCGGCGGATCCATAATGGGGCACGGATGGCCGGGTTCTGGCTCGCCCGGTCCGCCGTGATCGCAGCGCTCGGGCTTGCCATGCGGTTCTGCGGTCTGGTCAAGGGTGTCGTGCGCGCAACGGCATGGCGTTGCTCACCCGGATCTGGGGCCTGCTGCTGGCCGTGATCACGGTCCGGCTGGTGGCGGAGGCCATCCGGGCGTTCGTGAAACAAGGATGAGGAAGGAAGGCCGGGCATGGAGGCGCGGATAGAGCGGGTGGCGTCACCGGGAGACGCGGGCGAACCCGACGGCAACGCCTGGATCGTGGGCGACGACAACGAGGTCATCGTGGTAGACCCGGGCCGGGACGCCAAGGCGGTGCTGGCGGCCGTGGGCGACCGGGAGATCCTCGCCGTCATCTGCACCCACGGGCACGCCGCGCACGTCGCGGCCGCGCCCGGGGTGGCGTCGCGTGACGAGACCCAGGTCGCTCTGCATCCCGGGGACCGGCTGCTGTGGCGGGAGTCACATCGTGGCGGGGACCCGGAAATCGAGATGGAGGACGGGGGGATCTTCGAGGTCGCGGACGCCTCGCTGGAGGTGATCCACGCCCCCGGGCACAGCCCCGGCTCGGTCTGCCTCTACAGCGAGGAGCTCGAAGCGGTGTTCGCGGGTGATGCTCTGGTCGCCAGCGGCCCGGTTCCGCACGATGGCGACTACCCGGACTTCCCCGCCCAGCTCAGCGCGATCGGCGAGCACCTGCTGACCCTGCCCGGGCCGACCCGGGTCCTGCCCGGGCACGGGGAGGAGACCACTGTGTCAGCCGCCCAGAAGCGCTTCGACTCGTGGGTGACCGCAGGCCCGGGCCCGGTTCGGCTGCCCGCGGACCCGGACTGACCAGATGCGCAGCGAAGAGCAGCTCGGGCTGGACGGGATGCCCCGCCGCCTGTACGCGTGCACCCCGACCCGGCTGAGTACGTGGCTGGGCTGCCGGCGGCTGTACCGGATGAGCTACCTGGACCGGCCTGCCCCGCGCAAGGGACCGCCCTGGGCGCACAACAGCCTCGGTGCCAGCGTGCACAACGCGCTGGCCAGCTGGTGGCGGCTGCCGCAGGCCCAGCGGACCGTGCCCGCCGCCGGCGGGTTACTGGACCGGGGCTGGATCAACGAGGGGTTCGCCAGTGACGCGCAATCCGCGGCCGCGCGGGACCGTGCCCGCGGCATGGTCGAGACGTACGTCGCCGCGCTGGACCCGGCCGACGAGCCGGCCGGGGTGGAGCGGACGGTGGGCGCCCGGACGGACCGGATCACGTTCTCCGGCCGGATCGACCGGCTGGACGACCGGCGGTCCGCCGCGGCCGGCCGCGAACTGGTCGTGGTGGACTACAAGACCGGCCGCCGGCCGCTGAGCACCGACGACGCCCGGGCCTCGCTGCCGCTGGCGCTGTACGCGGTCGCGGCCGGCCGGGTGCTGCGACGGCCCTGCCACCGGGTGGAGCTGCATCACCTGCCGGCCGGGACCGTGCACGCCTGGGAGCACACCCCCGCCACGCTGGACCGGCACGTGGGCCGGGCCGAGGACATCGCCGCCGAGTGCGCGGCGGCCGACGAGCGCTACCGGGACGGGCTGGCGCCTGGAGGCCAGGACGAGGTGTTCCCGCCCAGCCCTGGGCCGGGCTGTGGCTGGTGCGACTTCCGTTCGGTGTGCCCGGAAGGCTCGGCTGCCACCCCCGCCCGCCGGCCCTGGGATGGACTGGGCGAAACAGCAGAGTGAGCCTGACCGCCCGGCTCTAGGCCGACCGGGACGGGCGGGCCCGGCGGCACTCGGTCGCGTTCCAGAAGCTGGTCAGCGTGCTCGCCGTCGTCTCCGGGGCCTCCACCGCGGGGGAGTGTGCGGCGGCCGGGATGCAGATCCGCTGGGCGCGCAGCCGGGCCGCCATGTCCTCCTGGGCGGCCGGTTCCCAGGCGTCGTCGTTCTCGCCGTAGAGGACCAGGACCGGGACCGCGTCCTGCCGGGCCAGGCTCCTGGTGCGGTCCGGGCAGGTGAGCAGGGTCTGGGCCATGGCTTGCAGCCCGGTGGGGGAGCTGCTGAGCAGCCGGGTACGCAGAAAGTCGATGATCGCCGGGGGAACGCCGCCCGCCGTGGCTTCCGGCTCCATCCGGGTCTGCCAGATGCGCTCGATTTCCGCGCCCAGCCCCCCGGGGCCGGTGCCGTCCAGCTCGTCCAGCAGATCCTGCAGTATCTGGGCTCGCGGGCCGGTCAGCGCCCCTGGGCCGGAACTCATCAGGGTGAGCGAGCTGATCCGCGCCGCCCCGGCCAGCAGCACCTCGCGGGTCACCAGCCCGCCGAGGGAGTGGCCGAGCAGGTGGATTCCCCGGCCGCCGGAGGAGCCGGAAAGACCGGAGGGCCGGAACACCGGGCGGGCCGGAAACACCGGGCGGGCCGGAAACACCGGGCGGGCCGGAAACACCGGGCGGGCCGGAAACACCGGGCGGGCCGTCGTGTCCTTCGCCGAGCCAGTCGGCGATCATGGCCACGTCGGCGGCCAGCGCACCCAGCTGGTACCCAGCGGGGTCGTCCGCGCCGGGAGTCTCGAACTGGCCGCGCATGTCGATCGCGACCACCTGGCGCCCGGCGGCCGCCAGGGCCTCCAGGATGAGCAGGAAGTCCTCTTTGCTCCCGGTATAGCCCGGCACGAGCAGGGCAGGCTGCCGCTCGCGTACCCCGCTGGGCGGGAGCGCTTCGAGCGCCGCGAACCTGCCGCGCCCGGTCTCGATGGTCAGCCGCCGCACCCCGGAGGGCAATTGCACGGCATTTGGTGTACTCACAGGCGGCCAGCCTACCCAGGGACGGTCCGGCTAAGCCTTGACGATTGCTGGAAGTCAGCCGGAACCAGCTAACTGGCCGTGCTGCCCTTCCGGCCGCGGCCCGAGCGGCGCCGCCGCCGGCGGGGCTGGCTCTGCTCCCCGGATCCCTCGGCCTTGGCCGCGGGCGCCTGGTCCGGCTTGGCCGTCTCGGTGCCGCGCACCGTCACGCCGGCCCGGGTGCGCTTGCGGACGCGGGTCTTGCGCGGCTGATCGGTGCGGGATCTCTGGTCCGTGCGGGATCCCTGGTCGCTGCCGCGGGCGGGCCGCCGCGGCGAGCGGGCCTTCCCGGTCTCGCCGATGTCCTCGAGTTCCTCGGCCTCGATGCCGGCCCGGCCCCGCTCGGCGCGGGGCAGGCTGCCGGTCACGCCAGCCGGGATGTCCAGCGCCTCGAACAGGTGCTCCGAGGTGGAGTAGGTCTCCGGTGGTTCCGGGATGCCCATGCCGAGGGCCTCGTTGATGAGCTTCCAGCGCGGCATGTCACGCCAGTCCACGAACGTGACGGCGATACCGTCCCGGCCGGCCCGGCCGGTGCGCCCGGTGCGGTGCAGGTAAGCCTTGTCGTCTTCCGGGCACTCGTAGTTGATCACGTGCGTGACGTCGTCCACGTCCAGCCCCCGGGAGGCGACGTCGGTGGCCACCAGCACGTCGATCTTCCCGTTGCGGAACGCGCGCATGGCCCGTTCCCGCTGGCCCTGGCCCAGGTCGCCGTGCACCGCCGCGGCCGCGAAGCCGCGGGTGGTCAGCGCCTCGGCCACCTGGTCCGCGGACCGCTTGGTCCGGCAGAACACCATGCTCAGGCCCCGGCCGTTGGCCTGCAGGATGCGGGCCAGCATCTCGATCTTGTCCATCTGGTGCGCGCGGAACACATGCTGCACGGTCAGCGGAACCAGGTCCGGCTCGTCGCCGTGGTTGGCGCGGACGTGCAGCGGCTGGCGCAGGTGCCGCCGGGCCAGCTGGACCACGTCGCCCGGCATGGTGGCCGAGAACAGCATGGTCTGCCGGGAGGTCGGTATGAGCTCCAGGATCCGCTCGACGTCGGGCAGGAACCCGAGGTCCAGCATCTTGTCGGCCTCGTCCAGGACCAGGGCGCGCACGGCGGACAGGTCCAGGTGCCGCTGCCCGGCCAGGTCGAGCAGCCGCCCGGGGGTCCCGACCACGATGTCCACCGTGGCGCGCAGCGCGTCGATCTGGGGCTCGTAGGCTCGGCCGCCATAGACGGTCACGACCCGTGCGGCCCCGAGCCTGCCGGCCACGCGCAGGTCCTCGGCGACCTGGCCCGCGAGTTCGCGGGTCGGCACCACGACCAGGGACACGGGTGCGGAAGGCTTGGTGGCCGGGGCCTGCGCCACCTGCTGCAGCAGCGGGACGCCGAACGCGAGCGTCTTGCCGGTGCCGGTGCGGGCCTGGCCGATGATGTCGTGCCCGCTCAGCCCGATGGGCAGGGCCAGGCTCTGGATGGGGAACGGCGTGGTGATGCCGGCGACCTCCAGGGCCGCGCAGATCTGCTCATCAACGCCAAGGTCACGGAATGTTTGCGGTGCGTCCGGAGAATCTGCTGCCGGATTGTCGTCGGCCGGCGGTTCTGCTACGGACGAGGTCAGTGTGGTTGTCAGTTGAATCAGCTTCCATCAGTGGCCCGCTGTCTGGGCACGCCCTCATCGCGTATCCCTGCCACTGCGGACCTGGCTATCGGCTCCACCGGCGGGCCTCGCCCGCCAGCGCAGTAAGGCATCCGGCCAGCCCTGCTCTGGCGGTCTCGCCGCTGGGTCCTGCCAACGCCGTGTCCTGCCATCGCCGTCGCGTTCACGCGACGGCTGGCCACGAGCCCTACTGCTAGGGGAACACGGCAGGAGGTTGCCGCATTCCATCCCAAGTTCTGACTCGCAGTGTACCAATGTGTCCTGGCCTGCGGGTCAACCAACTCGCGGTGCCACGGTTGTTACGCTTCGCGGGTGACCGAAGCACAGCGGCGCGACGATGCGTCCCGCGAGCCCGGCGGGCCGCGCCGCGGCGGTGGGCCAGGCCCGCAGAGGGGGACCTCCGATGAGGGGATCATCGACCTGCTGGGCCTGCTGGCCTACGCGGAACTGGACGCCTACTTCCGGCTGACCGAGGACGCGGCGCTCGCCCCCTCGCTCGCCGACAAGGCCGCCCTGGCCGGGATGGCGGCCGCCGAGTTCGGCCACTTCCGGCTGCTGTGCGAGCAGCTGTCGGCGCTGGGCGCCCAGCCGGAGCAGGCGATGCTGCCGTTCGCCCCGGCGCTGGATGCCTTCCACGCCCGCACCGCCCCGGCTGACTGGCTCGAGGGCCTGGTCAAGGCCTACGTGGGGGATGGGATCGCGGCGGACTTCTACCGGGCGGTGGCGGAACTGGTCGACCCGCAGACCCGCGATCTCGTGCTGCGGGTCCTGGCCGACACGGGGCACTCGGAGTTCGTGATCGCCCGGGTCCGCGCGGCGATCGTGACCAACCCGCACCTGGCGGGGCGGCTCGCGCTGTGGGCCCGGCGCCTGGTCGGGGAGGCGCTCGCCCAGGCGTACCGGGTCGTCGCGGACCGGCGTTCGCTGGCCGGCCTGCTGGCCGGGGCCAGCCCGGCTCCCGCGGTCACCGCAGAAGCCGGTCCCGCCGTCCCCGGGGAGGAAGGACCCGCTCCCGCGGGCCAGCTCGGCGACATCGGGCGGATGCTGGCCAGCATCACCGATGCGCACGCCCAGAGAATGTCGTCACTCGGCCTGGCGAGCTTATCCGCGACCGCCGGCTCAACCGGGCCGCGAGCTTATCCGCGCCGCCAGGCCGGGCACGCCTCAGTGGCGGGCGAAACCCACCCGGTGCTGCTCGACGTCCGACAACTCGACGTAGGCGATCTTGCTGGCCGGGACCAGGAACTTGCCGCCCTTGTCGTCGGGCAGCACGAACAGGCCGCCGTCCTCGGAGGTCATGGCCTGGGTCAGGGCCTGCTCCAGTTCCCCGGCGGAGACGTTGGTCTCCACGATGATTTCACGCGGGATGGACTGAATCCCGATCTTGACTTCCACGGCGCTCCTGAACTCGGACAGTAATTGGACAGCGGCGGCAGGCCGTCGCGGGAGGGAATGGTTCAGATGGTGCGCGGCCAGCCACTGATGCCGCGCCAGGCCAGCCGGGCCATGAGCTGCTCCGCGGCGTCCTTGGGGATGGCGCGGTCGGTGCCCAGCCAGTAGGTGGCGCTGATCTGGGCCATCCCGACCAGGCCGATGCCGAGCAGGTTGGCCTCGTCGTCGCCCAGCCCCGCGTCCTCGCGGATGAACTCGCTGATCATGTCCGCGTGCACGCGGATGGTCGCGTCGAGCCGGTCCCGCACCGCGGGCTCGTTGCGCAGGTCGGACTCGAAGACCAGGCGGAACGCCTCGCCGGTGCTGGCCACGAAGTCGAAGAAGGCCTGGAAGGTGGCGCTGACCCGCTGCTTGTTGTCGCTGGTGGAGGCCAGCGCGTCACGGATAGTGCCGGTCAGCGCCTCGACGCTCTCGTCCAGCAGGGCCAGGTACAGGTCCAGCTTGCCCGGGAAGTGCTGGTAGAGCACGGGCTTGCTGACCCCGGCCCGTTCGGCGATCTCGTCCATGGCCGCCGCGTGGTAGCCCTGCGCGACGAAGACTTCCTGGGCAGCCCCCAGTAGCTGCCGACGCCTGGCTTGCCTCGGCAGCCGCGTACCGGCCGTACGGGCCTGCGGTGTTGCTGTCACGAGACTCTCCATTGCGTCAGTCGGGCGGCAATTCCGCCCGATGCACGCCATCCTACGACCGCTCGTCACCCGGGAAGGGGGTAACCGAGGGTGACCCGGGTGCCACGTCAGCCAGATCCGGCGGCGCGCCGGTCAGCGGTGCGCGTCCTCGTCGTCAACCCTCACTTCCTGATGCTGCTCGGCCACGTCGGCCTCGTTCGCCTCGTCGGGCAACTCGAAGCCTTCCGGCTCCCCGGCCTCGTCGTCTCCGGGCAGGGGCTGGTGCTGCTCCAGGGCGTCTTCGGTCGGTACCTCGGGGTCTTCGTTGAATTCCCCGCTGATGTCACTCATCAGCTCGCCCCTCAGGTGTTATGTGGCGGTCGGGTGGTTACCCGGCCGGTTCCCGCCGCGGCGCCGCGGCCGGTTTCCTTGAGGGTAGTGCCCCCGGGACCTGTCCCGGTGCGGACCCGGGAGACGCGGCCCGGGCCTGCCCGAGCAGGGTCCGGCCCGGCTGGCTGCCCGGCCTGCCCGCGTCCGCCCCAGCGTTCCCGCTCGCCGCCCCGCCCGGCTCTGGCCCGGCCGCCCCGCCGGCGTCTCCGGCCGGGCCGGTCCCGCTGGCAGACCGCTGAGCCAGGCCCCGCAACGGGGTCCCGACCGCCTCGCCGTACGTCGGGAACGCATGCACCAGGTCGGCCAGGACCCCCAGCGGGATCCTGGCCCGGATGGCCAGCGTCACCTCGCCCATCCACTCCTCGGCGTCGGGCCCGATCGCCGCCGCGCCGACCAGGACGTCGCCCGCCCCGGCGTCCGCGTACAGCTCGACCCGGCCGCGGTCGTCGTCCTCCACCTGGGCCCGGGCCGTCTCGGCCAGGTCGTAGCTGACCGTGATCAGGTCGACCCCGGTGGCCGCGGCCAGCGACGGGGACATGCCCACCGTGTAGACCGACGGTGAGGTGTACACCGTGCGCGGCACGGCCCGGTAGTCGGCCGCCCGGGTACCGCCCAGCAGGTTGGCCGCGACGATCCGCGCCTGGTAGCGCGCGGTGTGCGTGTACGGGGCGATGGCGGTCACGTCGCCCGCGGCCCAGACCCGCCCGGGCTTCTTCCCGGTCGCGGGCGCCGCTTTCCCCGGGGTGCTTTCCCCGGGGGCCTTTTTCACCGGAGCGTTGGCCACGACCCGGCACGTCTCGTCCAGCGGCAGCATCTCACCGGGTCCGGCGGAGATGCCGAGCTCCTCCAGCCCGAGCCCGGACAGCCGGGGCCGCCGGCCACTGGCCAGCAGTACCCGGTCGGCCTCGACCCTGGTCCCGTCGGCCAGCGCGAGCGCCAGCCCGTCGTCGGTGGTCTCCGCCTTGACCACGGCCGACCCGAGCCGCAGGTCCACCCCGGTCCGGCGCAGCGCGTCGCCGAGGATCTCGCTGGTGAACTGCGCCTCGCCGGGAAGCACGAGCGGTTCCGATTCGACCAGCGTGACCTGGGAGCCGAACGCCGCGTAGATCTGGGCGAGCTCGCAGCCGACCGGGCCCGCGCCCAGCACGACGAGCCGCCGCGGCAGGTCCGGGCAGGTGAGCGCCTCCGCGCTGGTCCATGCGGGCACGTCGGCCAGCCCCTCGACCGGCGGCGCGACCGGCTCGCTGCCGGTGCACACGACGAGGTCGGTGTAGCGCAGGGTCACCGGCCCGGCGGGGACCGGCCCGTTGCGGCTGCTGCGGGCCGGCTGCGGGGTGACCTCGACCGCGCCGGGCCCGGTGATCCGGCCGGTGCCGCGGATCAGGGTGACGCCGGCCTCGGCGAGCCGGGCCGCGGCGGCCGCGTCGTCGAGGTGCCCGGCGACCTCGTCCCGGCGGGCGACCGCGTGCTCCCAGGTCTCGCCGCGGCGGGCGGACTGGAGCAGCGACTTGGAGGCCATGTCGGCCAGGTACGGTGCCTCGCCGCCGACGAGGCCCGCCTCCACCAAGGCCGTGGACCGGCCGGCCCGCGACACCTCGATGGCGATGAGGCTGCCGGAAGTCCCCCCGCCGAGCACGACAACGTCGAAGTCAGGCATGTGCTGATCCTCCCCCGACTCGCTCGACGTACGCGGTCCGTTCATCATGACAGCCGTACCCAAAGGCAGGTCCCCAGAGGGGCACATTCCTCGCATCTGGGTAGGGAGAGAGCATGCGCAGCATGTGGAAGGGGTCCATCTCGTTCGGCCTCGTCACGATCCCGGTCAAGCTCTATACCGCCACCGAGCAGCGAGATGTTTCATTCCGCCAGGTGCACGCCGAGGACGGCGGCCGGATCCATTTCCGCCGGGTCTGCTCGCTGGACGGCGAGGAGGTCCCGTTCGCCGACGTGGCCAAGGGGTACGAGCTGCCGGACGGCGAGATGATCGTGCTGACCGACGAGGATTTCGCCGAGCTGCCGCTGCCCACCGCCCGCAGCATCGAGGTGCTGAACTTCAGCCCCGCGGACCAGGTGGATCCCATTCTGTGGAACCGCAGCTACTACGTGGAGCCCGAGCAGGCCGGGACCCGGGCGTACGTGCTGCTCCGGGACGCCCTGGACCGATCCGGCAAAGTCGCGGTGACCCGGGTGGCGCTGCGCCAGCGTGAGTCGCTGGCCGTGCTCCGCGGCCGCGACGGCCTGCTGGTGCTGGAGACGATGCTGTGGCCCGACGAGGTACGCGCCGCGGACTTCCCGTTCCTCGACCAGGACATCGACGTCCGCGCCCAGGAACTGCGGATGGCGACCTCGCTCATCGACTCGATGACCGAGGACTTCGACCCGGACCAGTACCGCGACGGGTACCGGGAGGCGCTGGAGGAACTGGTCGAGGCCAAGGCCGAGGGCCGCGATGTGAGCGCGCCCGCCGGGCCGGCCGCCCCGCCCGAGCCGGCCAGCCTGCTGGACGCGCTGCAGGCCAGCCTGGACGCGGCCACCCGGGACCGCCCGCCAGCCCCGGCCCGGCGCCAGGCCGGCCGCAAGGCCAGCGCCTGACGCCCGGGTGCCCCAAAAACCCCAAACCCCAACTTCTCCGCAACGAAAACCGTCCGGCTACCCTGACTGCGCCAGGGATCCGCGATTGGGTGGGAGCTGATGAGACACCGCACGCTCGGCCAGGGCCTGTCCGTCACCGAACTGGGCCTGGGCTGCATGGGCATGAGCCAGTCCTACGGCTCCCGGGACGATAAGGAGTCGGTGGCCACCATCCACCGTGCGCTGGACCTCGGCGTGACGTTCCTGGACACCGCGGACGCCTACGGCCCATTCACCAACGAGCGCCTGGTCGGGGGGGCGATCAAGGGCCGCCAGGACGAGGTCGTGCTGGCCACCAAGTTCGGCAACCAGCGGCTGCCGGACGGCAGCCGGACGGTCAACGGCCGGCCAGAATACGTGCGCGAGGCCTGTGACGCGTCGCTGGAGCGGCTCGGCACCGACCACATCGACCTGTACTACCAGCACCGGGTGGACGCCACCGTCCCCGTGGAGGAGACCTGGGGCGCGCTGGGCGGGCTGGTCCAGGCGGGCAAGGTCCGTTACCTGGGTATCTCGGAGGCGGCGCCGGCCACGGTCCGGCGGGCCAACGCGGTGCACCCGATCGCGGCGGCGCAGTACGAGTACTCGCTGTTCAGCCGGGATCCCGAGGACGAGCTGCTGCCTGTCCTCCGCGAGCTGGGCATCGGCCTGGTGTCCTACAGCCCGCTGGGCCGCGGCCTGCTGACCGGCTCGCTGGACGCGTCGGGCAGGTTCGGCGCGAAGGATTTCCGGAAGGGTCACCCGCGCTTCGAGGGCGACAACTACGGCCACAACCTGGAAGTCGCGGCCCGGGTGGCCGGGATCGCGCAGGACAAGGGGGCCGGCCCCGCCCAGCTGGCCATCGCCTGGGTGCTGGCCCAGGGGAACGACATCGTGACGATCCCGGGCACGAAACGGCGCAGGTACCTGGAGCAGAACGTGGCCGCCGCCGACCTCGTGCTGACCCCGGAAGACCTGATCGCGCTGGCCAAGGCGGTGCCGCGGGACGCGGTCGCCGGGGAACGCTACCCGGCCTCGTTCATGGCCCACGTCGGCCTCTAGATGCCGTGATCATCAGCGCGCCGCGGGTCATCACCGCGCTGCCCGGTGCCCCGGTCCTGGAGCCGGGTTACGTCGTGACGGCCGGGGACCAGATCTCCGGCGTGGGCCAGGGCCCGCCGCCCGGGGCCCCGGACGTCGAACTCGACGGCGGGGTGCTCGTCCCCGGCCTGGTCGACCTTCAGGTCAACGGCTACTTCGGGGTCGAGATGCAGGCTGCCGAGCCGGCGGCATGGGCCACCGTGGCCAGGCTGCTGCCCGCGATGGGGTGCACGGCCTTCCTCCCCACGTTCATCACGGCGCCGGTGCAGCGACTGGCCACGGCGCTGGGTCTCGTTGCGGAGTATCTGCCTGTCGGGAGATGGCAAGGCGCGCGCGATCTGCCGGCCGGGAAGTGGCGGGGGGCGCGGGTGCTCGGCGTGCATCTGGAAGGGCCGTTCATCTCGCCGAGGCGGCGCGGCGCGCACAACCCGGACTGGATCGTGCCCCCGTCCCCGGCGGCGCTGGACGAGCTGCTGGCGGCCGGGGCGGGCCTGGTCCGGCTGGTCACCCTGGCCCCCGAGGTGGACGGCGGGCTGGCCGCGGTGAGCCAGCTGGCCGGGGCCGGCGTGCTGGTCAGCGTAGGGCATAGCAACGCGACCGCGGCACAGGTCGCCGCCGCGGCCACGGCCGGGGCGCGGATGGTCACCCACCTGTTCAACGCGCAACCCGCGATCAGGTCCCGCGAGCCGGGCGTGCCCGGCCAGGCGCTGGCCGACCCCCGGCTGACCAGCGGCCTGATCATGGACACCTACCACGTGTCGCCGGCGAACTGCACCCTGGCCTTCGCAGCCGCGCCGGGCCGGATCGTGCTGGTCACCGACGCGGCGGCGTGCGCGGGCATGCCGCCGGGGGAGTACCTGCTCGGCGGCGAGCCGATCACGCTTCCCCCTGGGGACGGCGTGCCGCCGCGCCGCGCGGACGGCGGGCTGGCCGGGTCGGCGTTGCGGATCGACCGGGCCGTGGCGAACATGGTCGGGGCTGGAGCCGGACTCGCCGGGGCGGTGGCGGCGGCGTCCCGGGTGCCCGCGGACCTGATCGGCCGGCCGGACCTGGGCCGCATCGCCCCGGGGGCCGCGGCCGACCTGGTGTGGCTGGACGACGACTTGCGGGCCGCCGCGACCTGGATCGATGGTGAGAGGGTGTACCCGTGACCGCGATGCGGACCGAGATCGCGCAGCAGCCCGCCGCGTTGCGGGCCACGCTGGACGCGCTGATGCCGCGGGGCGGCGAGGCGGCCGGGCTGGCCCGGGGCTGCCGCCAGGTGCTGTTCATCGCCCGGGGCACCTCCGACAACGCCGCGGTGTACGGCTCGTACCTGCTGCAGGCGCACGCCGGGATGCTGGCCACGCTGGGCTCCCCGTCGATCGCCACCGAGTACCACAGCCGGCTGGACCTGTCCGGTGTGCTCGCCGTCGCGCTGTCCCAGTCCGGCGCCACCGAGGAGATCGTCGAGACGCTGGCCTGGGCACGGGACTGCGGGGCGCGGACGCTGGCCATCACCAACGGCGACGGCTCCCCGCTGACCCAGGTCGCGGACGTGGCGTTCGTGACCGTGGCGGGCGCCGAGCTGGCCGTCCCGGCCACCAAGACGTTCACCACCCAGCTGGCCGCGCTGGCCGTGCTGGCCATCGCGCTGGGCGCCGACCTGGACCCGGGCGTGCTGCGCGGCGTCCCGGACGAGATCGAGCGGATGCTGGCCAGACCGGATGAGCTGGAGCCGATGGTGGCCGAGCTGGCTGGCGCTGGCCCCGGGGATCGGCTCCCCGGAACCCCGGCCCCTGCTGGCCCGGGGGGGCAACCCCCGGAACCCCCCGGGACGGGGTCGTCGTGTCCGGGCGCGGGCACGCGTACGCGGCCGCGCTGGAGCTCGCGCTCAAGCTCAAGGAGGCCTGCTACCTGCACGCGATGGGGCTGTCCTGGGCCGACCTGCTGCACGGGCCGATCGCGGTCGTGGACGCGGGAACGCCGGCCATCATCGTGGCGGCCGACTCCGGGCCGGCCCTGCCGGGCAGCATCGAGCTGGCCCGCCGCGTAGTCGCGGCCGGGGCGCGGGCCTACGCGATCGGCGGCGGGCCCGGCCTGGCCGCCGTGAGCAGCCTCGCGGTGCCCGGTCCCCAGCTGCCCGAATGGCTCGCGCCGCTCGGGCTGATCGTGCCGGGGCAGTTGCTGACCGAGGCCCTGTCGCGCCGGCTCGGCATCGACCCGGACAGCCCCCGCGGGCTCAGCAAGGTCACCCAGACTGCATGAGCGCCGAGGACCCGCGACGCTTCCAGGCCGCCGTGTTCGATCTCGACGGCACGCTGGTGGACAGCGAGACCCGCAGTCATGAGAGCTGGCGGCACGTGTTCACCTCGCGCGGCATCGTCCCGGACGACTCGCTGATCCGCGCGTTCGTCGGGCGGCGCGGCGTCAACGTCCACGACCTGCTGAGGGAGCGGGTGCCCGGGCACGACCCGGCCGAGCTGATGGCCGCGACCAGCGCGCACTTCCACGGCCCGCACCAGCCGCCGCTGGGGCCGCTGGCCGGCGCGGTCGAGCTGGTCCGGGTGATCGGCGCGGCCGGTGTCCCGCTGGCCCTGGTCACCTCGGCCGGCCGCCGCTACGCGGAGGGGAACCTGGCCGAGCTGGGGGTGCGCCCGCTGTTCTCGGTCGTGGTGACGGCCGAGGATGTGGTCGTGGGCAAGCCGGACCCGCAGGGGTACCTGGCCGCGGCCCGGGGGCTGGGCGTGCCGCCCGCGGCGTGCGTGGTGTTCGAGGACGCCCCGGCGGGCGTGGAGGCCGCGAAGGCGGCCGGGATGTACTGCGTCGCGGTGGCGACCACCCATCCGCCGGAGGACCTCGCCGCCGCCGACCAGGTCATCCCCGACCTGACCAAAGCCGCCTGGCCCCCGCCCACAACCTAACCCCCGCCCTCCCCGCCCCCCCGGCCCCGCCCCGGCCCTCCCATGATCACGGTCGATAGGGGGCGCTATGTGGCAGTTATAGTCCGTGATCACGGAAATCCCCCTGGGCCCGGCGCCGATTTACGCGACTCGGGTTTCAGTGCCGTTTCAGGGGGCCCGCTTAGCGTGCGGTATTGCTGCCATATGCACGGTCATCCGGTGCTCAGGAAGACCTGTGTCGGCCTGCTCGCCACTCCCGTATTTGTGGTGGCGGCCGCCGCGGTCTTCGCCGCACCCGCGCTGGCGGCCACGACGTTCACCGTCTCCCCGGGTGGTGCCTGGTCGGGGACGCGGGCCGCCGACTCAACTGTTGGCATCCGCGACGCCGTGTCCAACCAGGTGACCCTTTGCTCGGGGCTGGCGGCGGCGGGCAGCTTCAAGTCCGGCAAGGGCCTGAGCGGCACCAACATCGGTGCCCTGTTCGACCGGATCGACCTCGGCGGCTTCGGCGACTCGATCGCCGACTCCTCTGCGATCATCTCCCCGGCGCAGAGGATCAGCTCACCCTGACCGACGCCCGCCCGCCCGCCCGGCCCGCCCTCTCCCTCCGAGGGCGGGCCGGGCTCTGGGCAAGCCCATAGAGACGATCAAGGCCAGGTTCGGGGCTCTATCCCTGACCTGGCCTTACCGTGCACTGATGATCATGTTCACTGGAGATCGCTGGGGTCGCGGTAGACCTTGTGCTGGGCGGCCTGGGCCCGGGGGCGCAGGACCAGGAGGTCCACGTTCACGTGCGGGGGGCGGGTGACGGCCCAGGCTACGGTGTCCGCGACATCGCCGGCGGTCAGCGGCTCGGCCACGCCGGCGTAGACCGCGGCGGCCTTGTCGGCGTCGCCCCGGTAGCGCTTGACCGCGAACTCGTCCGTGCGCACCATGCCCGGGGCGATCTCGATGACCCGGACCGGCTGGTCATACAGTTCCAGGCGCAGGGTTCCCGCGATCGCGTGCTCGGCGTGCTTGGCCGCCACGTACCCGCCGCCGCCCTCGTAGGCGACGAAGCCGGCCGTGGAGGACATGACCACGATGGTGCCGGCGCCGCTCGCGATGAGCCTGGGCAGCAGGGCCTGGGTGACGTGCAGGGTGCCGAGCACGTTGACGTCGAACATGGCCTGCCAGTCGGCCGGGTCGCTCTCGGCCACGGTCTCGCCGCCGAACGCGCCGCCCGCGTTGTTGACCAGCACGTCGCAGCGGTCCAGCCCGGCCGCGAACGCGTCGACGGCGGCCCGGTCGGTCACGTCCAGGACGACGGCATCGGCCTCGCCGCCCTTGGCGCGGATCTGGCCGGCCAGGTCATCGATCCGGTCGGCCCGCCGCGCGCCCAGGATCACCCGGTAGCCGGCGTCGGCCAGCCTGATCGCGGTAGCCGCCCCGATCCCGCTGCTCGCCCCGGTGACGACCGCAACTGGTGGCATGGGCCTGCCTTTCGGGTTCATGGGCCTTGCGGCCTGGTCTGGCCGGCCGGCCTCGTCCGGCGCTGGGGAGATTCTGCCAGGAGGCCGCGCCCCGCCTGAACCCGCACTGATGCAAAGAAAGCTTTGGATAGTGGGTCGCAGGCCTTCCCAATGAGTCTTTGCAAAGCTATCTTGGCATCTATGAGCGAAGACTCTCCGACTGCTGACCGGCCGACTGGACCGGATGCGGACCGGGCCGCCGGACGGTCCGCTGATCGGCACACCGGGACACCCGCCAACCGCTCGGTCAAACGGCTGCGGGATCCCCGGGCGCTCCGGGCCCTGGCCCACCCGACCCGTCTGTCGCTGGTCGGGCTGCTGCGGGTCGAGGGCCCGCTGACCGCGACCCGGGCCGCGGAGCTGCTCGGGGAGAGCTCGGCCAGCATGTCCTTCCACCTGCGCCAGCTGGCCAAGTACGGGATGGTCGAGGAGGCCGGCGGGGGCAAGGGCCGGGAGCGCCCCTGGCGGGCCACGGCCATGTTCACCAACCTGCCCGAGGCGGCGGAGAACCCGGACCTGGCGGTGGCCGCGGACCTGCTCAGCTCGGTGATCGCCGACGGGTACTTCGAGGACGTGATGGGCTGGCTGGAGGCCCGCCAGGCCGAGCCCGCCGAATGGCAGCGGGCAGCCCAGTTCGGTGACACGTTCCTGTACGTCACCGCGGACGAGCTGGCCGCCCTGGGTGAGCAGACCCAGCAGATGGTGGATCAGTACATCGGCCGGCAGGCAAACCCCGACCTGCGGCCGCCCGGGGCCCGGCTGGTCAGCTACCTGCACCTGGCCTTCCCGCTGCTGCGGCCGTTCGGCCGGCGACCGGGGGAGGGAGCCGGGCAGTGAGCATCGCCATCGCGCCGGGACGCCTGACCTCCCGGATCTCCCCGCTGCTGCGCGAGACCGCTTTCCGCCGGTACTGGAGTGCCCAGAGCATCTCGCTGGTCGGCGACCAGGTCTCCTCGATCGCGCTGCCGCTCGCCGCGGTGCTGGCGCTGCACGCCACCCCGGCCGAGATGGGTTACCTCAGCGCCCTCATCTGGCTGCCCAGCCTGCTGTTCGCCCTGCACGCGGGGGCCTGGGTGGACCGGCGCGGGCACCGCCGGGCCACCATGGTCGCGGCCGACCTGGGCCGGGCGGCCCTGCTGGCCAGCATCCCGGTCTGCTCCGCGCTGGGCGTCCTGAGCCTGGCCCAGCTGTTCGCGGTGGCGTTCGCGGCCGGCACGCTCAGCATCTTCTTCACCGTGTCCGACGCCGGGCTGTTCGTGGCCCTGGTGCCCAGCACCCAGTACGTGGAGGGGAACTCGCTGATCTACCAGAGCCGGGCGATGGCCGCAGTGGCCGGTCCCAGCGTGGGCGGCCTGCTGGTGGAGGCCCTGTCCGCGCCGTTCGCGCTGGCTGCCGACGCGCTCTCGTTCCTCGGCTCAGCGTTCTTCCTGGGCCGGATCCGCCCGGCCGAGCCTGCCCCGGACACCGGCCGCGGGCGCGGCGCGCTGAGCGCCGGGGCCCGCTTCATCTGGTCCTCACCGATCCTGCGGCCCTCACTGGCCTGCGTGTGCGTGATCAACTTCTTCAGCTTCATGTTCATGGCGCTGTTCGTGCTCTACGCGACCCGGGCCCTGCACGTCCGGCCCGGGCTGCTCGGCCTGGTGCTGGGCGCGGGTGCGGTCGGCGGCGTGCTCGGCTCGATGCTCACCCGGCGGATCGCGGCCTGGACGGGAGTGGGGCGGGCCTACCTCATCGGCTGCATCGTGTATCCGGCCCCGGTCCTGCTCGTCCCGCTGGCGGCCGGTCCCCGCCTGCTGATCCTGGGCATGCTGTTCGCGGCCGAGTTCGTCGCGGGGTTCGGGGTGATGATCCTGGACATCAGCATCGGCACGATCATGGCGGCCGTCGTGCCCGACCCGCTCCGGTCCCGGGTCACCGGCGCCTTCATGGCCATGAACTACGGCACCCGCCCGGTGGGCGCGCTGGCTGGCGGGGCCGCGGGCGCGCTGCTCGGGTTGCATCCCGCGATCTGGATCGCCGCCGCGGGCGGGACCCTGGGCTTCCTGTTCCTGCTCCCCTCGCCCATGCCGCGCTTCCGCCTTGAGGAGCGGGCGAGCGCATGATCTCCCCGGCCCCGCGGGCCGGGGAGACGGCTGCCCCGCTCCCACCGGCCTGGGCCCCGTCCCTGGCTCCTGGCCCCCCGCGCCTGGGTAGCGAGCGCGTCCCCAGCATTTCCCACCACCATGATTGGTGCCGGCGCTCTCTGCGCGGCGGTCCCCGTCCGGCTGACCGAAATGAGCCCGGGGAGCACATTCAGAGGCTGCGCAGAAGCTTTGCCAACCGCGATCAGAATCCCGCCGGGCAACCTCAGAACATCAGAAGCCGGCTGGGGCCGCCACCGGCGAAGAGGTAAGAGGAGAGTGCCGTGACCGGCATCGTGATCGCGAACTTCCCCATCATCGCCCTGATCGTGGCCGCCATGATCGGCATCCCGCTGTGGATCACGTTCAGGCACCCGCAGCGCCACCCGGACTACTCCGAGGCCCGCGCCCACTTCAGGGCTAAGAGCGCTGCCGAGGCTCACACCAGCGACTTCGTGCCCACGACCAAGGTTGCCGCGTTCGACGGCCTCACCGTCGCCCGCCAGCACCTGGCGCCGCGCACCATGGTCCCGGGCCGCCGGCACGCGACCGCCGGGCCGTCCGTCCGCACCCACACGCCGGGCACCCGCACGCCGGGCAGCCAGGCCCGGGCCACCCAGTCCGCCGGCTCGACCGACGCCCGGTAACCCACGGGTGCGACCAGCTGCTGATGCCCGGCGACCCGGGGTGGCCGATCACGCCATCCTGCGCGCCGTGCAGCGTCGCCGGATCAGCCTGGCCCAGCTGGACGCGCCGGCCGCCCGGGTGGTCAGCCTGAAGGCCGCGCGCGGATTGCTGAGCGAGCCGGCCGTCTCCCCGTCCGCCGTGGTGGCGGTCACACCTCCGCAACGACCTATCGCAGCAACTGGCTAACCGGTCGATCACGGTGGCCGCGGACGGGCCCGGGTCCGGGAGCGCGGGGACCGATAAGGACCGTTTGCTGCCTCTGCGAAGTAAGCGGGTCTACGTGGCCGGGCCGGGACGGGACGGGCCTGCCGTATTGACGGGGCGGTATGAGCGGCCCGCATCGGCCCGGGCCGCTTACGATCGGACCGTGTTCGATCCCGAGCTGACCTCCCGTCCGGCCGCGGCCGGGGACGCTGCCCCCGCGCCGGCCGCTGGTCCCGCCGCAGGCCGGCCGCCTCTGCGCGGGCTGATCGCGGACTGGGGCGGGGTGATGACCAACCCGATCACGGAGACCGTGCGCGCCTGGATCGCCGCGGACGAGATCGACTACGACAGCTACCACGCGGTGATGAAGGCCTGGGTGACCGGCGCCTACGACGTGGCGGGCGAGGACAACCCGATCCACGGGCTGGAACGCGGCGAGTGCAGCAACGAGGAGTTCGAGCGGATGCTGGCCGCCCAGATCGTGCGCCGGGATGGCCTGCCGGTGGCGGCCGAGGGGCTGCTGGACCGGATGTTCGCGGCCACCGTGCTCAGCGAGCCCATGCAGGACCTGCTCCGCCGGGTCCGCCGGGCCGGGCTGAAGACGGCCCTGCTCTCCAACTCCTGGGGCATCAGCGCCTACCCGGCCGACCTGCTCGCCGAGCTGTTCGACGCGGTGGTCATCTCGGCCGAGGTCGGCATGCGCAAGCCGGAGGAGCGGATCTTCCGGCACGCGGCCGGGCTGCTCGGGCTGGACCCGGCCGAGTGCGTGTTCATCGACGACATCGAGGCCAACGTGCTGGCCGCCGAGGCCCTCGGGATGACCGGGGTGCTGCACACCGGGCCGGCCGGGACCGCGGCCCGGCTGGCCTCGCTGCTCGGGCTTTCGTAGCGGCACCGGGTTTGCGCGGGCCGGCCCCGGCAGACCCGCCGCGTGGCGGGGCCGGCTGCTCTAGCCTGTCCCCGTGGCCGACGAGCCGAGCCCGCCGCACCCGATACCGCGGGCACTGATTCCCCCCACCCCGGGACGATCGGCGAACATGCGCGCCAACCGGCGCACCGACACCAAGCCCGAGCTTGCGCTGCGCAGCGCGCTGCACCGGCAGGGCTTCCGTTTCCGGAAGGACTTCCGGCTCGATCTGGACGGCGGCGCGCGGGTCCGGCCGGACATCGCGTTCACCGGGCGCCGGGTAGCGGTGTTCGTGGACGGCTGTTTCTGGCACGTCTGCCCGCAGCACGGCCGGGACCCGGCCGTCAACGAGTCGTACTGGTCACCCAAGCTGCGCCGCAACGTCGAGCGTGACCGGGCCGCGGACACGGCGCTGGCCGCGGCGGGCTGGCGGGTGGTCCGGGTGTGGGAGCATCAGTCCCTCGACGAGGCGGTGGCGCTGGTGGTCGAGGTGCTGAAGGCGTAATTCTGCTGGTTCAACTCTGCTGGTCCTACCAGGGCTAGTCCCACCAGGGCTGGCCCCACCAGGGGGAATGATGCGCGTCTACGTGCCGGCCACGCTGCCGGCCCTGGCCGGCGTGCTGCGCGCGGCCGAGATCGGCCCGGCCCCGCTGCGGGCGTTCACGGTGACGCCCGCGCTGCGCGAGTGGTACGCCAGCGCGGACGTCGAGGAGCTGGAATACGCCGCGATGATGCACGCCGCGCGGGCCTCGCTGCGGATGCTGCTGGCCGACCCGCAGGCGCCGCGCCGCCGCGTGGTGCTGGCCGCGGACGTGCCCGACGAGCAGGCCGGCCGGGCCGGGGGGTTCGACGGCGGCTTCGAGGAGCCGACCCTGGTCCTGCTGGCGGCGCCGGTCCCGCTGGCCCGGGTGGTGTCCGGGCACGTGGACGACCTCGCGGCCGTGGCCGACGTCAGCGAGGCGGCGGCGGCGCTGGCCGCCGCCGACGCCGGGGACGACGACGCCCGGTTCCTGGTGGACGGGGCGGAGGGGCACGAGCTGCTCTGGTACGCGACCCAGGAACTGGGCGATCTGAGCGGGTGACCGGGCGTGGCACCATGGGGTCACCGCATCTGGACAACTCCGGGGAGATCCTCATGGACGCCGTCAGCAACGTTCCGCCGCCGCTCAACGAGCCGATCCGGGCGTACCCGCCGGGCAGCGCGGAGCGCGCCGCCGTCGAAGCCAAGATCAAGGAGCTGGCCGCCAGCCCCGTCGAGCTGACCATGGCCGTGGGCGGCCAGCAGCGGATGGGCGGGGGTGACCGGATCGCCGTGGTCGAGCCGCACCACCACGCCCATGTGCTGGGTCACCTGGGGAACGCGACCGACGCGGACGTCCTGGCCGCGATCGAGGCGGCGGCCGCCGCCGCGCCGGCCTGGCGGGCGCGGTCCTTCGACGACCGGGCCGGCGTGTTCCTGAAGGCCGCCGAGCTGCTGGCCGGGCCCTGGCGGGCCACGATCAACGCGGCCACGATGCTCGGCCAGTCCAAGTCGGTCTACCAGGCCGAGATCGACGCGGCCTGCGAGCTGATCGACTTCTGGCGGTACAACGCGCACTTCGCGCGGCGGCTGCTGGCCGAGCAGCCGTCGTCCGTCACGGGCGAGTGGGACCGGATGGAATACCGCCCGCTCGAAGGGTTCGTGCTGGCCATCACCCCGTTCAACTTCACCTCGATCGCCGCTAACCTGCCCACCGCCCCGGCGCTGCTCGGCAACACGGTGCTGTGGAAGCCGTCCCCGACCCAGCAGTTCTCGGCACACTTCACGATGCGGCTGCTGGAGGCGGCCGGGCTGCCGCCGGGCGTGATCAACCTGGTCACCGGCGACGGCCAGGCGGTGTCCCGGGTGGCGCTCGGCCACCGGGACCTGGCCGGCATCCACTTCACCGGGTCCACGGGCACGTTCCAGCACCTGTGGCGCACCGTGGGGGAGAACATCGCCCAGTACCGGGGCTACCCCCGGCTGGTCGGCGAGACCGGCGGCAAGGACTTCGTGATCGCGCATCCGTCCGCCGACCCGGACGTGCTCACCGTGGCGCTGATCCGGGGCGCGTACGAGTACCAGGGCCAGAAGTGCTCGGCCGCATCCCGCGCCTACATCCCCCGGTCGGTCTGGGACCGGATGCGCGACAGCTTCCTGGCCCAGGTGGACGGGCTGGCCGTGGGCGACGTCGCGTCCGACCTGTCCCTGTTCATGGGCGCGGTCATCGACGCACGCGCGTTCCGGAAGCTGTCCGACGCGCTGGCCCGGGCCCGGTCCCGGCCGTCGATCCGGGTCCTGGCCGGCGGCGACGCGGACGGCTCCCAGGGATACTTTGTCCAGCCGACGGTGCTGGAGTGCAGCGACCCGCGGGACGAGGTGTTCACCACCGAGTACTTCGGGCCGATCCTGGCCGTCCACGTGTTCGACGACGCGAGGTACGACGAGGTCGTGGCCCAGGCGGCGGACGTTGCCCCGTACGCGCTGACCGGCGCGATCATCGCCCAGGACCGGGACGCGATCGCCGCCGCCACCGAGGCCCTGCGCTTCGCGGCGGGCAACTTCTACATCAACGACAAGCCCACCGGCGCCGTCGTCGGCCGGCAGCCTTTCGGCGGCGCGCGGGCCAGCGGCACCAACGACAAGGCGGGCTCGATCTTCAACCTGACCCGCTGGGTCAACGCGCGGGCGATCAAGGAACTGTTCGCGCCCCCGACCGACTACCGCTACCCCCACATGGGCTGACGGGGTAATCAGGAAGGCAACGGAGATGACCGCAGCAGAGCACTACCGGGAGGCTGAGCGACTGCTCGGTGAGGCCGCCGTGGCCCACGCCACCAACCCGCTGGGGCCTGCGTCCAAGTACCTGGTGGCGGCGGCCCAGGTTCACGCCACGCTCGCGACCGTCCCGGAGGCTGGCTCCTGACCGGGGAGCGGCTGACCGGACCAGGCCGGGCGGGACCGGACGCGACGGCGTAGACCACGACGTTGCTAATGCAAAGTCACCCGGCCGCAGGCGGACTGGCTTCCCCACCTTTGGCGCCCCCTTGCCTGACGATGACCACTACGAACAGACCGTTATATAGCACGCTGGGTGGTAGCGGGCAGGTCAAAGTCTTTAATCTGCAGAGGTTCCTTCCAATAGTTATCAACTAATGAATATCGTATATTTTGAATTCTGCGTATTACACCTTTAAATAGCATTTAAGGCAAAAATGCCTGCTTTCTGGGGAGCGAGCCCAGGCTGCCTGCCGCAGCGAAGGGGCGGCAGGCAGCGAGCGCGGGGTTCGCGCCGCGGAGTCGGACCGTTACCGCGAGCGGGGGGGTGTCCGGGCAGAGACTGCCGCCGCGCGCCGCGAGGAGGATGCCAACCCCGCCTCCGGCCGGCTTCCGGTCTCCCGCTCCCGGTCGGCTAGGGAAAGTGGGGCCATCTGGGATAAAGCCCAGGTCGGCGGGTAGGGCTGCGTCACGGAGGCGACAGAGACGACAGAGGCGTGGAGGGACTTATGGGCAAGGTGGGATCAGCGCGCCGTCTGACAGATGTGGCCGGGACCGGACTGCGGGAGCTTCCGGCCAACGCGGCGTGGCTGCTGTCACGGGCACTGAAGCCGGCGATATCGGCGTCTTCGGGTGCTTCCGATGTCGCCACCTCGATGGCCGGCAACGTCTCGGGGACGGTGTCGGACACCGCCGCCTCGGCCGCGGAGACCGCGGGCTCCGCCACCTCGGGAGTGCGGCGCCGGGCACGGGCCGCCGGGCGGTCGATCAGGGCCACCGTGCCGGGCCTCGGCGAAGACTCGGTCGAGTCACTGCTCCGGCAGGCAGACGAGGCCGCGGAAGAGGCCCGCGACAAGGAGGCACGGGCCCTGGCCCTGGCCCAGGAGGCCAAAGACCGGGCCGATGACGCCGAACACACGGCCCGCGAGATGGACGAGCACGTACGCCAGGTCAACGCGGACGCGCGTGCGCAGGCCGAGGAGCACCTGGAGCGGGTCCGCCTCGCCGAGGAGGCGGAGCGGCGCAAGGCCCTCGACCAGGCGGAGGAGGAGGCCGCAGCCGGTATCCGGGAGAAGGAGCAGGACGCCGAGCGCGCCCAGGAGCGCGCTCGCCAGGCCATCCAGGAGGCCAATCAGGCGGTCGCCGAGGCCAGGAAACTGGCGGCTCAGGCGTCGAAGGCGGCTCAGGCCGTCGCCACGCAGGCCACCCAGGAGGCCGACCGGCTGGCGGCCCTGGCGCGGGAGCCCGCGGCGCGGCAGCAGGTAGCCGAGGCCGGCCAGGCCCGGCGGCGGGCTGCGGCCACCGCCCGGCGGTCAGCGCGGCGCACCGCGGAGCGGCCTTCCGGGCGGCCAGCCGGCCCAGGGAGCGGCCCGGCGGTCAGGCGAGGGAGCGGCCCGGCGGTCAGGCGAGGGAGCGGCCCGGCGGTCAGGCCAGGGAGCGGCCCGGCGGAACGGGGAGCGCGCGGCCGGGGCCGGGAACGACGCCACGCTGCGCACGAGCGGCCAGGTTGGCCGCCTCACGAAGAGAGATCTGACCCGGCTAGCCGGAGAGCTCGACGTCTCTGATGCCTCCACGATGACCAAGCAGGACCTGGTGGAGGCCGTCGTCCGGGCCGGCGGCGTGCCGCTTGACCGGCTCAGCCGCGACGAGTTGCTGCGGCTGGGACGGGGAGGCGGCGCCGATCTGCGCAGCTCGATGACCAAGCCGGAGCTCATCGTGGCCATCAGGACGTCAGGGGCGGCACGCTAACCGGGCGATCGGAGCACCCGGCCGCCCAGACGTCAGCGGGCCGGTTTCGTTACCCAGAGAGGACACGGGGCGGATGGGAATGTTCACGCGCAAGAGCAAGTGGGATCTTCTGCTGGAGTCCGTGCTGTCGGCCGCCTCCAGCGACACCGTGCGCCTGGCCTCCAAGGTCACGCTCGGCGTCATTGGCGGGGCGGTCGCGGCCACGGCCGCGAGTGCGGCCATTTCCGCCGCGCGTCACCAGGAAGAGACGTGAAGCTGACCACCGTAGCCGTGTTCGGGGCAGGTTACCTGCTGGGGACCCGGGCGGGCCGCGAGCGCTACGAGCAGCTCTGTGAGCTGGCCCACGTGGCGGGCGGGCGGTTCGCGGACTCCGGTGCCCGCCGGAGGCTGGAGGATTACGGCGCCCGGCTGGAGGCCTACGCGGCTCAGTCCCGGATGGGCCAGTCCCGGGTGGCCCAGTCCCGCGTGGGCCGGTCGGGTGGAGGCCGGTCCCGCCGCGCAGCGGGGACGGGAAGCGGTGGCCGGGCCCGGTCGTGACCTGGTGCGGTCGTCCGCGGGCCGCCCGGAGCGGGTGCTGCGCTCGTTCAGGCTGCACCGGCCGTCCAGGCATGGAGGCCGAGGCGCCCCGCCGTGGGGCGACCCCGCCCGGGGCGACATGGTCATCGGCGCGTTCGTCCTGGCCCGGCTGCTCGGCCTCCGGTTGCTGACTCTCGAGGCGGAGGTGGTCGTCCACGATGACGACCGCGCCGCCGCCGGGTCCGGGCCACTGGTCATGACCCAGATCGCGCCGGACCCCCCAGCCCTGTCCCCGGCCCGGCCGGATCGGCCTCTGCGCCCTCTGCGCGCTGAGAGCCCAGTGTCGCCACGCGGGCCGGGGTTGGCGCGCGGCGGATCCGGCCCGCTGGCCCGCGCGGTGCAGCTGGTGGAGCAGAGCGCCGACACGCTTGAGCGGACCCGGCGGGGCCAGTACCGAGGCTGATCGGGCGTGGCAGGCGCCTGCCCAGGCATAGGCTGGCGGGTGCCCGCCGCGAGGGGGATCCCAACCCCGGAGGTACTCATTAACCGCCTGGTCCTGTGGAACATCGATCTAACCCTCCTCGACGTCGGCCGGGTCACCCGGGAGGCGTACGCGGAGGCGTTCCGCCGGGTCACAGGCCAGGCGCTGAGGCAGCTGCCGCAGATGCCCGGGCGGATGGAATCGGAGATCTTCTTCGACGCGCTCGCGCTGAACGACGCCGGACCGGGTGGTGCGGGCGCGCCCGGCGCGGCCGGGGCGGCCCTGGGCGAGGAACTGCTGGCCCGGTTCAGCTTCGAGCTCGCCAACGCGTTCGCGGCCCGGCGTGACCTGCTGCGTGAACAGGGACGGCTGCTGCCGGGCGCCGCTGAGGCCGTGGCCGGGCTGGCAGTCCGGCACGGGGTGGTGCAGACCGTCCTGACCGGCACCATCAAGCCGAACGCGATCGAGAAGCTGCGCGCGTTCGGCCTGGAGCAGTTCTTCGACGTCGAGATCGGCGGCTACGGGTCACAGGTGTACCCGAAGGGCGCCCAGCTGATGATGACCCGCAGCCGGGCTGCCGACAAGTACGGCACCCGGTTCGACGAGGACTCGACTGTCTACATCGCCGACTCCACCCGCGACGTGGCCGCCGCCCAGACCGGCGGCGCGCGGTGCCTCGCGATCGCCAGCGGCCGGTCCACCGTGAGCGAGCTGCGGAAGTCCGGGGCCGACGTGGTCTTCGAGGATCTGTCCGACACGGCCGCGGTCGTGCACGCGGTCGAACCGGCTGACGCTGGCTGTGGCTGGCTGAGCCAGGGCCGCTTCAGCAGTTCCGGCTGCCGCGGGCCGCCGGCTGGGCGGTCCCGGACGCCGCGGCATAGGGTGGCCGCGTGTCCGAGCAGGCCGCTGGCGAGCCGATCTCCGCCGGAGGGCCACCCGTCCCGCTGAGCACGATCGCCCGTGAGTGGGGCCGGATCGGCTGCATCGGGTTCGGCGGCCCGCCCGCGCACATCGCGCTGCTGCGCACGCTGTGCGTGCAGGACCGGCACTGGCTGCCGCCTGGCGACTTCGAGGACGGGCTGGCCGCCTGCAACCTGCTGCCCGGCCCGGCCTCGACTCAGCTGGCCATCTTCTGCGCCTGGCGGCTTCGCGGGCCCGCCGGGGCGATCCTCGGCGGCGTCTGCTTCATCGTCCCTGGCCTGGTGATCATTCTCGGGCTGGCGGCCCTGTTCCTGGCCCCCCGGCCGCCGGGGTGGATCGCCGGCGCCGCCGCCGGGGCGGGCGCGGCCGTGCCCGCGGTGGCCGTGGCCGCCGCGGCTGGCCTGATCCCGGCGAGCTGGCGGCGGGCCGCCGCATCCCTCGCTGGTCGCTCCGGGGCCGGTGACGCGCGGGCCGGTGACGCGGGGGCCGGTGTGGCGGGGGCCGGTGACGCGGGGGCCGGTGTGGCGGGGGCCGGTGACGCGGGGGCCGGTGGGGCGGGGACCGGTGGCGCTGGGGCGGGTGGCGCTGGGGCCGCGGGCAGGGAGCCGGGGGCCCGCGCGGCGCACGGCCGCTGGGCCGGCTACCTGATCGCGGGCGGGGTGGCCGCGGCGACCGTCGGGCCGTGGCTGGTGCTCGTCCTGGCGGCCTGCGGCCTGACCGAGGTCGCGGTACGCGCCCAGCGTGCCCGCCAGCGGGGCGCGCCCGGGCGCCCAGGGCCTCCCGGGCTGCCGGGGGCCATGCTGCCGCTGGCCGCCGCGGTGCCGGCCGCGGCCGGACTGCTCGCGGTGGCCTGGGAGGGGTTCAAGGTCGGCGCCCTCTCCTACGGCGGCGGCTTCGTGATCATCCCGCTCATGCAGCACGACGCGGTGCACACGTATCACTGGATGACCGCGGGACAGTTCCTCAGCGCGGTCGCGCTCGGCCAGGTCACGCCCGGGCCCGTCGTGCAGACCGTCGCGGTGGTCGGCTACGCGGCGGCCGGGGTCGGCGGCGGCCTGCTCGCCGCGCTCACCGCGTTCGCCCCCTCGTTCCTGTTCGTGCTCGGCGGTGGCCGCCACTTCGACCGTCTCCGGGCCAGCCCGGCCGTCCAGGCGTTCCTGACCGGGGCCGGCCCGGCCGCCATCGGCGCCATCGCCGGAGCCGCGGTCCCGCTGGCCCTGGCCCTCGCCCACCTGTGGCAGTTCGGCCTGCTCGCGCTCGCCGTGATCTGGCTGCTCGGCCTGCGGCGCGGGGTGGTCACCGCGATCGTGGGCGCGGCCGGGCTGGGGGTACTGGCGTTCGCCGCCGGCGCCCCCGTGGGCTGAGCCGCGCGGTGCGCCGAGCCGTGCGGCGGGCTGCGCTGGATGGTGGGTGAGCCGTGCTGGAGGTGGCCGGTGCCGCGGGGTGAGCTGCACCACACCGCGGTCTGCGCGCCGGGCGTTGCGATGCGCGGGCTGACCCTCGATGCTGGGGCCTATGCCAAGAGACGACGAGGTGGCGCGGCTGCTCGGCAGCGATTACGGCGAGGTTCTGTGGGAGCCTGGGCCCGAGGTCATCGAGCAGGCCCGGATCACCCAGTACCTGCGCTGGCTGGCCGAGCATCATGGCGTCGCCGCCGCTGACTACCAGGATCTCTGGGAGTGGTCGGTCGGCGAGCCGGGGGCGTTCTGGGCCTCACTGTGGGAGTACTTCGGGGTTCTCGGGCAGCGCGGTGACGGTCCCGCCCTGGACGGGCAGCTGCCCGACGCCACCTGGTTTCCTGGTGCCACGCTGAACTACGCCCGGAACGCGCTGCGCACGGCCCGCACCGATCCAGGCCGGGCGGCGATCATCGCGTGTGCCGAGGACACCCCGCCGCGGACGTATACGTACGGCGAGCTCGCCGCCGAGGTGGGCCGGGTCCGCGGGGCGTTGCGTGCGCTGGGCGTCAGCCAGGGGGACCGGGTGGCCGCGTTCCTGCCCAACGTCCCCGAGGCGATCATCGGGCTGCTGGCCACGGCCAGCCTCGGCGCCATCTGGTCGTCGTGCTCGCCCGATTTCGGTGCGCACAGCGTCATCGACCGGTTCGCCCAGATCCGTCCCACGGTGCTGCTCGCGGTGGGTGGCTACCGCTACGGCGGCAAGGAGTTCAGCCGGGACCAGGCCGTGAGCGAGATCGTGGCCGGGCTGCCGGGGCTGCGGGCGCTGATCATGGTGGACGGCCCGGGCGCCGGCTCTCCCGGTGTCTCCCCGGGTGCGCTTTCGCCGGATCAGGCCCCGTCAGGACCGGGGCCCGCCACCCGGGCCGCGGCCGACCGGGCTGGGGTGCGCACGCTCAGCTGGGCCGATCTCCCGGCCGCGGCCGGCGACGGCCAGCCGGAGTTCGTAGACGTCCCGTTCGGCCACCCGCTGTGGGTGCTGTACTCGTCCGGCACCACCGGGCTGCCCAAGGCGATCATGCATGGCCACGGCGGGATCGTCCTGGAGCACCTCAAGGCGCTGGGCCTGCATCAGGATCTCGGTCCCGGTGACGTGTTCTTCTGGTACACCACCACCGGCTGGATGATGTGGAACTACCTGGCCGGCGGTCTGCTCGCCGGGACGACCCTGGTGCTCTACGACGGAAGCGCCACCTACCCCGGCACCGACGCGCTCTGGCGGATCGCCGCCCAGACCGGGGTGACCTACTTCGGAACCGGTGCGCCCTACCTCCTAGCCTGCGCCAAGGCCGGGCTGGCTCCCGGCCGCGACCTGGACCTCGCCGCCCTGCGCGGCATCGGGTCCACCGGCTCCCCGCTGCCCCCCGAGGGCTTCCAGTGGGTCTACACCGGCGTCAGCGAGGACGCGCAACTCGGCTCGTTCTCCGGCGGCACCGACGTGTGCACCGGGTTCGTCGGGCCCAGCCCGCTGCTGCCGGTACGGGCCGGCCTCATCGCCGGCCCCTGCCTGGGGGCCAGGGTCGAAGCCTTCGACGCCACCGGGAAGCCGGTCGTGGGGGAGGTCGGCGAGCTCGTCATCACCGCGCCGATGCCGTCCATGCCGGTCGGCTTCTGGAACGATCCGGGCGGGAAGAAATACCACGCCAGCTACTTCGCCGCCTATCCTGGGGTGTGGCGGCACGGTGACTGGATCACCATGCTGCCGGACGGCGGATGCGTGATCTACGGACGCTCGGACGCCACCTTGAACCGGGGTGGCGTGCGGATGGGCACCAGCGAGTTCTACCGGGTGGTGGAGCGCCTGCCGGAGGTCACCGACAGCCTGGTGGTGGACACCGGGCAGATGGGCCGCCCGGGACGGCTGGTGCTGTACGTGATGCTGGCCGAGGGATGCGACCTCGACGACGACCTGACCGGCCGTCTCCGCGGTGCGCTTCGCAGCGAACTGTCGCCGCGGCACGTGCCCGACGAAATCCACCAGGTGCCCGGGATCCCCCGAACGCTGTCCGGGAAGAAACTGGAAGTTCCGGTGCGCAAGATCCTGCTCGGCACGCCGGTCGCCGAGGCGGCCGACCCGGACGCGCTGGCCAATCCCGAGGTACTCGGGCTTTTCGCGCCGCAGGACGGGCCCCGCGTAGAGTCGGGGTCAGGCGATGCGCAGCAATCGACGGTGATAGAGGGAAACGCGTGACAACACCACAACGGCGTGGTGCGGCGGCAGTGAGTGACGCCTCGTCCACGGACCGGGAAGCCCTGCTGGCCGAGGCGGCCCAGGCGGTCAGCGCCGGGGAACTGGCCGACCTGCACGTGGGGGACCTGCTCTGCTATCTCCGGGCGTATTACAAGCACGTCCCGGTCGAGGACCTGGCGGCGGCCGGGCCAGGCACGGTCGCGGCGGCCGCGCTGGAGCAGGCCCGGCTCGGCGCCCACCGGCCGCAGGGCCGGGCCCTGGTCCGGGTGCAGCCAGCCGGTTCACCCGGGGCGTTCGACCCATCGCGCCGGGTCGTGGACATCATCACCGACGACATGCCGTTCCTCGTCGATTCGGTGACCATGGAACTGACGCGGCACGGCCTGGACAGTGACCACATCCTGCATCCCCAGCTGCTGGTCCGCCGGGACGTGACCGGGACCTTGCACGATGTGTGCGGGACACTCGGAGGCCGGGACGGCGACCACGACGAGATCGCTGAATCCTGGACACACATCGAGATCAGCGGGCCAGGGGGCGACAGCGCGTCCGCGCACGGCGTCGCCTCGCGCAACTCCGCTGCCGAGCTGGAGCAGCATCTGCACCGGGTCCTTCACGACGTCCGGGTCGCGGTCGAGGACTACTCGCGGATGCAGGCCAAGGCCACCTGGCTGGCTGACCGGCTGGCCGCGGAAGGCGCCGGGGCGCCGGCCGAGACCGTTGCCCTGCTCCGCTGGCTGTCGGACAACCACTTCACGTTCCTCGGCTACCGCGAGTATGACCTCGCGGATGGGCCGGACGGGATGGCGCTGCTCGCCCTGCCCGGCACCGGCCTGGGGATCTTGCGGCACGACAAGCACGGCTCCACGTCCTTTGCCGCGCTGCCCCCGGAGGTACGCGCCCGGGCCCGTGACCGGCAGCGCCTGATCCTGACCAAGGCGAACTCCCGGTCCACCGTGCACCGGCCCTCCTACCTGGACTACATCGCGGTCAAGCGGGTCAACGACCTGGGCGAGGTGGTCGGCGAGCGCCGCTTCCTCGGGTTGTTCACCCATGCCGCCTACCACGAGAGCATCACCCGCATCCCGGTGCTCCGGCGCAAGCTGGCCAGCGTGCTCGAGGCGGCCGGGATGACCCCGGACAGCCACGACGGCCAGGACCTGACCGAGATCCTCGAGGGGTACCCGCGGGAGGAGCTCTTCCAGATCTCCGTGCCCGAGCTGACCCCGATCGCGCTGGGCGTGCTCGCCCTGCGGGAACGTCGCCAGACCCGGCTCTTCCTGCGCCGGGACGTCTACGGCCGGTACATGTCGTGCCTGGTGTACCTGCCCCGGGACCGGTACACGACCGCGGTGCGGCTGCGCGCCCAGGAGATCCTGCGCGAGGCGTTCCACGGCGCGACCGTGGAATACAGCGCGACCGTCGGGGACTCGGCGCTGGCCCGGCTGCACGTGGTGGTCCGGGCCGAGCGGGGCCACCGGCTGCCCCAGGTGGACACGCCCCGGCTGGAGGCCAGGCTGGCCGCCGCGGTGCGCTCCTGGGAGGAGGACCTCGCGGCCGAGGCGCTGGCCCGGCTGGGCGCGGACGAGGCCGGGGAAGTGCTCGCCCGCTGGGCGGACGCCATCCCGGGGACCTACAAGGCCGACGTGCCCGCGGCCTACGCGGTAAGCGACCTGACCCGGGTGCGCGGCATGATCGAGTCAGGCAGGCGGGTCGCCTTCGACCTGTGGGAGGCCGAGGGTTTCTCCGGCGGGATACCCGTGGAGGACACCGGGCAGCCGGGCCCGGACGACCGGCCGCGGGTCTGGCGGCTGACGATTTACCGGACCGGGTCGCCGATCACCCTCACCGATGTGCTTCCCCGGCTCCACCACCTGGGGGTGGAGGTGGTGGACGAGCACCCGTACGAGTTCTCCGGTCCCCGCCTCCCCGCCCCGTTCTGGATCTACGACTTCGGCCTGCGTCCCACCGGCGCCGGGGCCGCCGCCTTGGGCGGCGCGGCCCCGGCGAGCCCCCGGGCCACGCAGGCGCCCGCCGCCGGCCCGCCGCATCCTGGCCCGGTCAAGGGACTGGTCGAGGACACGCTCGATGCGCTGTGGCGCGGCCAGATCGAGGACGACGGGTTCAACGCCCTGGTGCTGGACGCCCACCTGAGCTGGCGCCAGGTCATGGTGCTGCGCGCCTACGCCAAGTACCTCCGGCAGGCCGGCGCCCGATTCAGCCACGCCTACATCGAGCGGGTGCTGCGCTCCAACACCACCGTGACCCGGCTGCTGGTACGGCTGTTCGAGTCCCGGTTCGACCCGGCCCGGCAGGCCGGGCAGGAGGAGCGCAGCGAGGCCATCACCGAGGAGATCCGCGGTGAACTCGACGACGTCGCCGTCCTCGATCACGACCGGGTCCTGCGCGCCTACCTGGGCCTGATCCTGGCCACCCTGCGGACAAACTATTTCGCCGACCAGGCCGGCGGTCACGAGCACGGTCAGGGGCCCGGCGCCGGGCAGGTCCCGTACCTGGTGGTCAAGCTGGATGCGGCGGCCGTGCCCGACCTGCCGGCCCCCCGGCCGAAGTTCGAGCTGTTCGTGTACTCACCGCAGCTGGAAGCGGTGCACCTGAGGTTCGGCGCGGTCGCCCGGGGCGGGCTGCGCTGGTCGGACCGCAGCGAGGACTTCCGCACCGAGATCCTCGGGCTGGCCAAGGCGCAAGAGGTCAAGAACTCCGTCATCGTGCCGTCCGGCGCCAAGGGCGGCTTCGTCTGCAAGCGGCTGCCCGACGCCGGCGACCGGGACGCCTATCAGGCCGAGGTGCTGGCCTGCTACCGGACGTTCATCAGCGCCATGCTCGAGGTCACCGACAACCTGCAGGCGGGCCGGGTGGTGCCGCCACCCGGCGTGGTCCGGTACGACGGGGACGACCCCTACCTGGTGGTCGCGGCGGACAAGGGCACCGCGACGTTCTCCGACACCGCCAACGAGATCGCGCAGAGCTGTGGGTACTGGCTGGGCGATGCGTTCGCCTCCGGCGGATCCGAGGGCTATGACCACAAGAAGATGGCCATCACCGCCCGGGGAGCGTGGGAATCGGTCAAGTTCCACTTCGCCACCCTGGATCTCGACGTCAACGCCATGGACTTCACCGTGGCCGGGATCGGTGACATGTCCGGCGACGTCTTCGGCAACGGGATGCTGCTCTCCGGGCACATCAAGCTGGTGGCGGCGTTCGACCACCGGCACATCTTCATCGACCCGTCGCCTGACCCCGCGCGCAGCTTCGCGGAACGGCGCCGCCTGTTCGAGCTGCCCCGCTCGTCCTGGGCCGACTACGACCCCACGCTCATCTCGCCTGGCGGCGGCGTGTGGACCCGGACCCTGAAGTCCGTCCCGATTTCCGCGTCGGCTGCCGACGCGCTCGGCCTCGATGGCGACGTACATGCGCTCTCCCCGGACCAGTTGATCTCCGCGATCCTCGCTGCCCCGGTGGACCTGCTCTGGAACGGCGGGGTCGGCACCTACGTGAAGGCCAGCACCCAGACGCACGCCGACGCCGGGGACCGGGCCAACGACGCGGTCCGCATCGACGCCACCGCGGTCCGGGCCAAGGTCATCGCGGAGGGCGGCAACCTGGGCGCGACCCAGGCGGCGCGGATCGAGTTCGCGCTCGCGGGCGGCCTGGTCAACACCGATTTCATCGACAATTCCGCCGGGGTGGATACCTCTGACCACGAGGTGAACATCAAGATTCTCCTGGCCGACAGCGTCAGCCGCGGCGAGCTGGGCGCCGCCCAGCGCAACCGCCTGCTCCAGGAGATGACCGACGAGGTCGCGGCGCTGGTCCTGCAGGACAACTACAGCCAGAACCGGGCCCTGGCCTCGTCCCGGGCGCAGGCGCCGCAGATGCTGCACGTGCACAGCCGGATGATCCGGAAGATGGCGCGGGACGGCCGGCTCCGCCGGAAGCTGGAAGTGCTCCCGGGGGACAAGGAGATCGCCGAGCGCAGGTCGGCCGGCCTCGGCCTGACCAGCCCCGAGTTCGCGGTGCTGCTCGCCCAGGTCAAGATCGCGGCTGAGGAGGAGATGCTGGGCTCGGCGCTGCCTGATGACCCTTACCTGCAGTCGGTGCTCACGGCCTACTTCCCGGAGCCGCTGCGCGAGACGTTCGCCGACCAGATGCGCACCCACCCGCTGCGCCGGGAGATCATCACCACCGAGGCCGTCAACGACATGGTGGACCGTTCCGGGACGACCTTCCTGTTCCGGATGAACGAGGAAACCGGGGCGTCGGTCCCGGACATCAGCTGCGCCTGGCTGGTCGCCCGCCAGGTTTTCGACCTGGCTGGCTTCTGGTCTGAGGTGGAGACGCTGGACGGCCAGGTGGAGGTGGCCACCCAGCTGGCGCTGCTGCTGGAGGGGCACAAACTCGCCGAGCGGGCCACCCGGTGGCTGCTGTACAACCGGCGGCCCCCGTTCGACATCGCCAAGACCATCGACTTCTTCTCAGGCGGGGTGCTCACGGTCTCGTCCGGCCTGCCCAAGCTGCTCACCGGCCGGGACCGGGCCGGGTTCGGCGACCGGCTGGAGTCCTTCACGGCGCGGGGCGTGCCGGAGCAGCTCGCGGAGCGCGTGGCCGCCATGGTGCCCGCCTACTCGGCCTTCGACCTGGTCGAGATCGCCGCGGCGACCGGCCGCAGCGTGGAAGAGACCGCCGAGGTCTACTTCGACCTGGGTGAGCGGCTGCAGATCACCAGGCTGCGGGACCGGATCACCGCGCTGCCCCGTGATGACCGCTGGAACACGATGGCGCGCGCCGCGCTGCGCGACGACCTGTACGCGGCCCACGCGGCCATCACCCGGGACCTGCTCCACGTGACCGGCCCGGGCAGCCCCGAGGAGCGCCTCGCGGACTGGGCCCGGCGCAACGAGCCCGCCGTCCAGCGCGCCGCGCAGACCCTGACCGAGATCTGGGAGAGCGACCGGTTCACTGTCGCGATGCTGTCGGTGGCGCTGCGTGCCATCCGCACTCTGGTGGAGGCCAGTTCGCTGCCGGAACACCCGTAATTTCGCATTGAGCGTAGATCTGGCGCCGCCACCTGCGGGCGATCGTCCTTTCGAATGCCCGCGCTCGCGTAGGCTTTCCCGCATGGCAGGTACCGATCCCGCAAATGAAATCTCGGAACTGTCGTCGACGCTCACCAGCGTGGAGTCCGTTCTCGACCCGGAGGCCATGCGGCGCGAAGCAGACAACCTGAGGGAGCGCGCGGCCGACCCACGACTCTGGGACGACCAGGAGAGGGCCCAGGCGGTTACCCGCCGGCTGTCCTACCTCGAGGGGGAACTGAGCCGGCTGAGCAGCTTGCGCCGCCGGCTCGACGACACCCGGGTGATGTTCGAGCTGGCCGACCAGGAGCACGATGAGCCGACCCGTGAGGAGGGCACCCGTGATCTCGCGAAGCTGCGCAAGGAGATCGACCAGCTAGAGGTACGGACCCTCCTGTCCGGCGAGTACGACTCCCGTGAAGCGCTGATCACGATCAACGCCCAGGCCGGCGGGGCGGACGCAGCGGACTGGGCGGAGGGGCTGCGGCGCATCTACCTGCGCTGGGCGGAGCGGCACGGGTATGCGAGCGAGATCTACGACACCTCCTACGCGGAGGAAGCGGGCATCAAGTCCACCACGTTCTCGATCAAGGCGCCCTACGCGTACGGCACACTGCGCGGTGAGCACGGAACGCACCGGATGGTGCGCATCTCGAAGTACGACAACCAGGGCCGCAGGCAGACCTCGTTCGCCGGGGTGGACGTGATCCCGGTGGTGGAGCAGGCCGATCACATCGAGATCCCCGACGACGACATCCGGGTCAACGTCTACCGCTCCAGCGGCCCGGGCGGCCAGGGCGTGAACACCACGGACTCGGCGGTCCGGCTCACCCACCTGCCGACCGGGATCGTGGTCTCCTGCCAGAACGAGCGCAGCCAGATCCAGAACCGGGCCAGCGCCATGGCGGTGCTCCAGGCCAAGCTGCTGGAGCGTAAACGCGCGGAGCAGGCGGCCAAGATGGCCGAGCTACGCGGCGACTCCTCGGGCAGCTGGGGCACCCAGATCCGGAACTATGTGCTGCACCCGTACCAGAACGTCAAAGACCTGCGGACCGGGCTGGAGACAGGGAACACCGCCGCGGTCATGGACGGCGAGATCGACGACTTCATCGAGGCTGAGATCCGCTGGCTGCGCAAGCAGCCCCCCGAGGCGTGATCCGGCCGGAGACGGGCCCGGGTGGGCGGGAAACCGGTCCGGGCATGATCGCGCCCGGGGCCTGCCCGGCCTAGCCCGGGGCCTGCCCGGCCTAGTGCGCCACCTGCAGCATGACGGCCAGCGCCAGCGCGGCCAGCAGCAGCATGGCGATGACGGGCAGGCTCAGGCCGCCCGAGTGATGGTGCATCTGGGCCCGTGCCGACTGGCAGGCGGGGCAGCGCGCCTCGACCACCGGCCCCGCACAGCTGGCGCAGATCAGGTCTTCGCAACTCATCTGGGTCCCTCCCTCAGCAGGCACCGGTGTCACTTCCGCGGTGTTGGACGTTCGGAGCCAGTTTCCCCCCTAGACTGGCCCCTGGCCAAACCGGACAGTCCGCCAGAGCCGGGAGGGTCGTACGGCGGCCGGGTTCCGGCTGCGGCGTCCGCATTCTGTCGAGCGTTGTGATGGGCCTGTGATCCACTTCGATAACGTCACTAAGACGTACCCCAACCAGGGCCGCCCTGCCCTGGAGAACGTCACGATCGACGTCGAGAAGGGTGAGTTCGTCTTCCTGGTCGGGCCTTCGGGCTCGGGCAAGTCGACGTTCCTGAGGCTGATCCTCAAGGAGGAGATGCCGACCGACGGCAAGATTCACGTGGCCGGCAAGGATCTCGCCCGTCTGACCAACTGGAAGGTCCCGTACCTGCGCCGCCGGATCGGCTGCGTGTTCCAGGACTTCCGGCTGCTGCCCAACAAGAACGTGTACCAGAACGTGGCCTTCGCCCTCCAGGTGATCGGCAAGCCGCGCCGGTTCATCCGCAAGGTCGTCCCCGAGGTGGTGGACCTGGTCGGGCTGGAAGGCAAGCACGACAGGATGCCCGACGAGCTCTCCGGTGGCGAGCAGCAGCGGGTGGCGATGGCGCGGGCGTTCGTGAACCGGCCGATGATCCTGCTGGCGGACGAGCCGACGGGGAACATCGACCCGGCCACCTCCATCGGGATCATGAAGGTGCTCGACCGGATCAACCGGACCGGGACCACGGTCGTCATGGCCACGCACGACGCCGCGATCGTGGACTCCATGCGCAAGCGCGTCATCGAGCTCGAGTACGGGAAAGTTGTGCGCGACCAGTCTCGCGGGGTGTACGGCCAGGCGTACTGACCAGCTCAGGGGCCCGTCCCGGGCCGCTGACGGGGGCCTGGGCGGTACCGATACCGAGGAATTACCGAGGGATCAAGCGACCATGCGTGCACAGTTTGTCTTCCAAGAGGTCTGGACCGGCCTCCGGCGTAACCTCACCATGACGGTGGCGCTGGTGGTCGTCGTGGCCATCAGCCTGTCGCTGCTGGGCACCGGGCTGCTGTTCGTCAAGCAGGTGGACAACACCCGGACCTACTGGCAGGGCCGGGTCCAGCTGTCCATCTACCTGTGCACGACGACCAGCGAGAGCCCGCAGTGCAAGCAGAACGGGCCTGCCACCGCGGCCCAGCGGGCCTCGATCTACCACGACCTGACCTCCCTGCGGTCCCAGGGCGTGGAGGCGGTCTACTACGAGTCGCAGACCCAGGCCTTCCAGCGGTTCAAGCAGGACTTCGCGCAGGACCGCTCCTTCGCCAGCCTGGTCACCCCGAACGAGATCCCGGACTCCTTCCAGGTCAAGCTGCGCAACGCGCAGGCCGACTACCCCGTGGTGGCCGGCGCCGTGGAGGGACGCCAGGGAGTGGACAACATCGTGAACGTCGAGTCGATCTTGTCTAACTTCTACAAGCTGCTGGACGGCGCGCGTAACGCGGTCATCGTGGTGGCGATCATCCTGGTCATCGCAGCCATCCTGCTGGTCGCCAACACCATCCGGCTCTCTGCGTTCAACCGCCGCCGCGAGACCAGCATTATGCGGCTGGTGGGCGCGTCCAATTTCTATGTTCAGCTACCATTCTTGCTAGAAGGTATTATCGCGGGAATGTTCGGCTGGCTGATCGCCGCCGGGTTGCTCATCGCCGTGAAGACTCTCGGCCTCGACACGCTCCAGCAGTACTTCCCGTACAACGTCCGGCTCAGTCTCGCCGACCTCGTCGAGGTCATCGTCCTAGCCATGGTCATGGGAGTGGTGCTTTGTGGCGTCACGTCCTTCCTCACCCTCAGGCGCTACCTTCGCGCGTGACGGCCACGGGCGCTAGTCAGTGGCAGCCAAGGCAGTGGCATCCCGGCAGCAGTCCACGGTTGTGGCCCGCAACCGGCGGGCCAGGCACGACTATCACCTTGAGGACACGATCGAGGGAGGGCTGGTCCTCACCGGCACCGAGGTGAAATCGCTGCGCGCTGGCCGGGCGTCGCTGACCGACGGTTTCGCGCAGATCCAGGACGGGGAGATCTGGCTGCACGGTGTCCACATCCCGGAGTACACCCAGGGCACCTGGACCAACCATGAACCGCGGCGGCCTCGCAAGGTGCTGATGCACCGCAAGGAGATCGACCGGTTCGCCAGCAAGGTGGCTGAGCGGGGGCTGACCATCGTTCCGCTGCAGTTGTACTTCAAAGACGGGAGGGCCAAGGTCGAACTGGCCCTGGCCCGGGGCAAGCGAACCTATGACAAGCGTCACGATTTGGCCGAACGCGATGCCGCCAGGGAGGTAGAACGTGCTTTCCGGCGGCGCGGATGATGGCGAAGCAGGCTGTGGCCTCATACCGTAGACGTGGGGCGCACGCGGCTGCACGCAAGCAGGCCACGCCCTTCGTCGGAGTCAAACGCGTTCCGCAGCCTGCCGCCGGCGGGCGCGTACCGCCCAGCGGCGGCATCGGGGGCTTGGTGGGTGGCCTGCGCTCGCGGTCGCGGCAGCTGAAGCTGGGTGCCGCCGGTGTGGTGGTTGTCCTGCTGACGATCGGGGTCGCGGGCGGATTCGCCAGTGGCGAGCCTTCCGCCGAACCCGCCGCCCGGCAGTTCCTGCTGGCCTGGGCCCAGGGACAGTACAAGACCGCCGCCACCCTGACGACCGGCGCCCCGGCGGACGTGACCACCGCGCTGCGCACCGCTTACCAGCAACTGGGGGCGGCCGCCTACTACCTGGCCATGGGCCCGATCACGCAGCATGCCGATACCGCCGAGGCTCACTTCTACGCGTCCGTGGACCTGGGCCAGGACGGCGCGCCCTGGAGCTATGAGGGGCGCTTCGCGATGCGCAAGACGTCGGCCGGCTGGCGGGTGGTATGGAGCCCCGCGGTCATCAATCCGGGCCTTCGCCAGGGCCTGCGGATGGCCGTGGTCAGCAAGATGCCGGCCCGCGCGCCGCTGCTGGACGCGGAGGGCGCCTCGCTCATCCACCCGTCCCCGGCCTGGATAGCCCAGGTCCAGCCCGGGCGGCTGGCCCATCCGGAGGAGACGGCGGAGGCCTTCGCCGCCCTGACCGGGCTGGATGACCAGCAGGTGCTGAGCGTGATCCGGGCCGCCCCGCAGAGCCACCCGCTGACCCTGGTCACGCTGTCCCCGGCCGCCTTCGCCATGCTGCGCAAGAAGCTCGGCCGCATTCCCGGCCTGGTCACCCGCCGGGTCTCGCTCCGCCTGTTCGACACCAGCGCCGCCGATGTGACCGGCACGGTCGGTACCGAACTGGCCCCCGTACTCCAGGCGCAGGGCGTCACCTACCGCCCGGGAACCACGGTCGGCGTGTCGGGGCTGCAGCAGGTGTTCCAGCGGAGGCTGGCGGGATCGGCGGAGACCGAGGTGATCGCGGAGAACCAGGGCGGTCACCAGGTGGCGGTGCTCAAGCAGTGGGATGGCACGAGGGGAACGCCGGTCCGCACGACCATCGAGGCCGGGGTGCAGCGGGCCGCGACCAACGCGGTCACGGGCCAGCCTGCCGCCGCGGCCATCGTCGCGGTCCAGGCGTCCACCGGGCACATCATCGCCGTCGCCGACCGGGCCGCGGGCGGGACCCGGGTAGATCCGCTGTCGGGGCGCTACCAGCCGGCTGAGGTGTTCACGATCGTGTCCTCGGCGGCGCTGCTGGCTAACGGCACGGGGCTGGGCGAGCAGATCCCCTGCCTGTCCAGCACGCGGGTCGGCGGCCGCACGTTCACTAACGTCCCGGCCGTCTCGGCCCTCGGCGAGCAGCCCCTGTTCAGCATGGACTTCGCGCAATCGTGCGGAACGGCCTTCACCACCCTGTCGCAGGGCCTGCCGGGCTCCCGGCTGGCCAGCACGGCGACGGCCTTCGGTCTCGGCGCCCCGTGGAGGCTGCCGCTCAACGCGTTCTCGGGCTCGTTCCGGGCGTCCCAGACCCAGGGCGGGCTCGCTGCGAACACGATCGGCGAACAGGGCGTCGAGGCCAGCCCGCTGGCCATGGCCCTCGTCGCGGCGGGGGTGGACGCCGGGAAATGGCGGCCACCGATGCTGGTGACCTCGCCGCCCGATCCCGGCCTGGCCCCGCGGGTGGTGGCCGACGCGCAGACGGTGAGCTCGCTGCGGACACTGATGCGTGCGGCGGTCGTCTCCGGTGCCGCCCGTGGTGCCAACCTGGGCGGTATCCCGGTGTACGGGCAGGTCGGGACGGCCCGGCCCCCGGCTGGCTCGAAGTACTGGGCGCACTGGTTCGTCGGATACCGGGGTGACGTGGCCTTCGCGGTGCTGGAGCTGACCAAGTCCCCGTCCTCGTCCGCCGTCTCCCTGGGTGCCTCGTTCCTGTCCGGCCTGGGCTGACCGGCGCCCGGGCTGACCGGCGCCCGGGCTGACCGGCGCCCGGGCCTTTCGGGCGGCGGCTGTTCCCTGCCTTTTCCTGGGCCCGGCAGGCCCGGGATCGCCTGCGTCACCAGGTATCTGGGCGGCCGAACGGTTCCGCAGCGGCAACTCGCCCAAGATTTTTGTGACTTAGAGCAACCAGATGACTACTCTCCGACGTCTTACCTAATGACTGGGAGCCGCTTGGGGGGTTGCGCCCCAGTCACCGTGATGAGAACCGGACCTCATCTCGGGGGAGGTCCGGGCGTGAAGGCCGGCCCCGACCCTGCCGGTCGACCCCCGTGGGCGCACTTCGGCCACCGCCAGCGCCCACGGGGGTGTCTCATCACCACGTGGGGTGCCCGATGGGCCCGCATTGCGGGTAACCCATCGGGCATCTTGCGTTCACCCGGGCGGTCAGGCGGAATCTCACTTGGTCGTTCGGCGTTGCATCCGGTAGCGTCCAGAAGACAACTCAACAGGGGGTGACAGGCTTCGACTTCAGTGGATGATCCAGGGGAAGCGAGCCGAGGACGGCGGACATAACCTCGTTAACACTGTGACCGCAACCCTTATAAGTGCCAAGGTTAAGCGCACTCACCTCGCCCTCGCGGCCTAAATAACCGCGGGTTAGAGGTTGTCAGCCCGGGAGCGCCTCCGGCCCGGTGCCTGGCATCAGCTAGGGGGATTCACCGCCCAGCCCGGTCGCGGGACTGGTCGGGACATCTAACAGCGACTGGGCCCGTCGGCAGCTTGCCTGCAGGACTGCCGGGGCCGAGAAAAGCGACGCAGGATGCGCTCGGAGAAGCCCTGGTGATGCGCTGAAGGACGCGGGTTCGATTCCCGCCACCTCCACGAGACGGGCCACGTGCCGCGCCGGCTGGCGCGCTACGTGGCCCGCACTGTTTCCGCCGGCCCTGATGCGCGCGGAGAACGATGACTGGTCCGGCGTGATGTCACAATCTGATTAAATTGCGACGGCCCGGCCCGGCGAGGCGCTCGGGGCGAGCTTCCCGCTCGGCCGGCTCGGCCAGCCCGAGGACGTGGCCAACGCGGCGCTGTTCCTCGCCTCGTCCGCGTCCGCGTGGACGACCGGCGTCACGCTGGACATCGCCGGCGGGAAGATCATGGTCTGAAGTGACCACGCTCAGGCGGGCGTCACCCCGTCTGGCCGGGGCCGATCCCCGCGAGCCTGCACTGGGCCCGGGTGAGCCGGGACTGGCTGTCGGTATGGGCGTAGGCGGTCCGGCAGATCGTCCGGGCTTTGCTCCCGCACGCGTGGATGACGGCTCCCCCGGTGGAACTGACCACCGAGAGGTTGATGCACCCGTTCCTGGACTGGTCGTAGCTGCCCCGGTGCAGTCCGGACCACAGCCCGACGGCCGCGAAGATCACCAGCGCGGACACGCTGATGACCCCGACGATCCACTTCCCCCGGGGGGAGAGTGACTTCCCGAAGCTCTCGGGGTTGCGGCCTCTCATGTCTCCCGAGCATAAGGGACTTTGCTCACCCCAGGGCGGCCCAGCCGGCGTAGCAGCCCAGGACGATGAGCACGATCGCGGTGATGACCCGGACCACGCTGACGTTGACGAACCGGAGCAGCCCCTGGCCACCGGCTATCGCGATGCCCGCCACGGCCGCCAGGCCGAGCAGGGCGCCGGTGCCGACCGACCACGGCGAGTGGTACCGGGCCGCGAGGTTGACGGTGAGCACCTGGGTCAGGTCGCCCCATTCGGCCAGGAAGATCAGCACGAAGGTGGTGATCGCGGTGCGCCGCCGCCGCAGGGTGGCCTGCGGCAGACCGGCCCGCTCCGGGTCGTCCCCGCCCCGGATCCCGTCATACAGCGCGAAACCGGCCCCGGCGAAGAATGTGAGGGCGACGGCGAGTTCCACGGCCCGGTGGGGAAGGATGTCGATGAGCAGGACGCCCACGGTGATGGCGATCACCACGTGCACGGCGAACGCCGCGGTCGCGCCCAGCCAGACGGCGAAGGGACGGCCGCGGGTGGCCATGACCAGGGAGGCGAACATGGTCTTGTCGGGCAGTTCGCCGAGGAAGATCACGGGGAAGACCGCGGCGGCGACGCCAAGGTTCACGCTGGCCCTTTTCCCTGCCGGTCCGGGGGCCAATCTGCCGGCCAGAATGAGGGCACGCCTTCATCCCGCCCACGGACAGACCCGTGACAAATGGGATGAAGGTCTCGCCCGCCTGCACCCAGCGCAGGCCTGGCAACCGGGCGCCGGGGGCGCCAGCATGTCGATTACCAGTCGGGGGCTACTCCCCTTCACCGCCAACCGTAGTGCAGCGGGGCGCCATGACTGAGCCGAAGCGGGCTATTGACGGAGACGCAGACGCAGGCGCAGACGGAGACCGGGAGACGGCGCCGGGAACCCGGGACGGAGCGCCCCGCGGCGGGGCGGTTCTGGCGCGATGTCGAGCGGGGCCTCTCCCTGGCCCGGCTCACCCTGGTGCTGCCGGTCCTCGTCCTGGTGCTGTCGGGGATCGGCGCGTTCGTCTACGGGGTCGCGGTCGCGGTGCACTCGGTGGCGGACATCGCCGATCACCCGTTCGCCGTCGCACAACCTGCGCCTGTTCCTCACCGAGATCGACCTGTTCCTGATCGGCGCGACCCTGATCATCGCCGCCATCGGCCTGTATGAGCTGTTCATCGCGCGGATCGACCCGGCCAACCTGCGCCGCCCGATGCCAGCCTGGCTGGAGATGAAGGACCTGAACGACCTCAAGGCACGGGTCATCGCCATGATCATCCTGGTGTGCGCGGTGACGTTCACGGACGTGCTGCTCGAGTTCGGCCACAACGAGCTCGACATTCTCTACCTGGCCGCGGGAGTCGCGATCTTCGTCATCGCGCTCACCGTTTTCCTGCGCTACGGCTCTGACAACGGTGGTGATCACGCATGACGGACGTGAGCAGCCCGGCCAGCCCGGTCCGGGTGACCGCGCAGGTGCGCCTGGCGGCCGACCCGCACCGGGTCTGGGACCTCGTGACGGACTGGTCCCGCCAGCACGAGTGGATCTGGGCCACCCAGGTGCGCGGCGGCCACGGCCTGGGCGCCACGGTGGTCGGCTGGACCGGGGTGGGCCCGGTCGGCTTCACCGACACCATGGTGATCAGCCAGTGGGAGCCGCCGCGCCGCTGCGTGGTCCGGCACACCGGCAAGGTGGTCCGCGGATCCGGGATCTTCGAGGTGATCCCGGACGGGGCGGGGTGCGTGCTCCGCTGGACCGAGGAGCTGGAACTGCCCGTGCCGCCCGCCGTGGGCAGGCTGGCCGGGCCCGTGATCCGGCCCGTGGCGCAGTGGAGCCTGGCCTCGTCGCTGCGCCGCTTCGCCAGACTGGTGTAACCCCCCGGCTTTCCGGGCACGCTGGGCCCTGGACACACCGGCTGGCCGTGCCTATCCTTGACTGTATGGTCAGTCAGGACTTTGCCTCCCCCGCCGCGTCCCCCGTCCGCCCGGCCGCCCCGCTCGACGAGGCCGCCGTCCAGGAGTCGCTGCGGCCGTTCGGTGCCAGCCGGATGCTGCCCCGCGCCGCCTACACCGACCCCGGCGTGTTCGAGTGGGAGCGGAAGTACTTCTTCGGCGGCGGCTGGATGTGCGTGGGACGCAGTTCCCAGACCCCCGCCGCCGGGGACATGCGCGCCGAGCCGGTCGGCGAGGGCAGCGTGCTCATCGTCCGCGGCGATGACGGCGCGCTGCGCGGGTTCGCCAACTTCTGCCGCCACCGCGGCCACGAGCTCCTGCCGTGCGGGTCGTCCGCGCAGGCCGGCGTCATCATCTGCCCGTACCACTCGTGGACCTACGGGCTGGCCGGGAACCTGCGTGCCGCGGCAGGCTTCAAGAACCGTCCCGGCTTCGACGCCGGCGCCTGGGGCCTCGTCGAACTCCCGGTGGAAGAGTGGCACGGGCTGGTTTTCGTTGATGGTTCTGGAACGTCCGGGCCGCTCGCAGACACTCTCGGAACCCTCGATGACCTGGTCGCCCCCTACGAGCTCGGCCGGCTCGTGGTGCGCGGCCAGCATGACTACGAAGTCGCGTCGAACTGGAAGATCCTGACCGAGAACTACCACGAGTGCTATCACTGCCCGCAGATCCACCCCGAGCTGTGCAAGGTCAGCCCGCCCAAGAGCGGCGAGAACTACTCGGCCCCCGGGACCTGGATCGGCGGCTGGATGGACCTGCGCGACGGGATGACCACCATGTCGCTGGACGGCACCAGCAACGGGGTGCCGCTGCGGAACCTGGACGCCGCCGGGCTGCGCACGGTCATCTACGTCCAGGTCTTCCCCAACATCCTGCTCAGCCTGCACCCGGACTACGTGATGACGCACCGGCTCACCCCGCTGGCCGCGGACCGGACCCGGATCGAGTGCACCTGGGCGTTCGCGCCGGAGGCGGTGGAGGCGCCGGGGTTTGACCCCGGCTACGCGGTGGACTTCTGGGACATCACCAACCAGCAGGACTGGCACGCGTGTGAGTCGGTGCAGCGCGGCCTGTCCTCGCCGCACGCCATCCCGGGCCCGCTGTCCGCCGAGGAGGACGCGGTCTACCAGTTCGTCACCATGATCGCCCGCGGTTACCTGGGCCAGCCGGTGTGGAACACCGGCAGCCCCACCGCCGCCGCCCCGGTCGGCTGATCACCGGCTGGGGATCCGGCGCGGTGACCAGCGCACTGTGCCCGAGGCCTTCCTGCCACAGGATCGACAGTGTGAAGAACACGCTGGCCAGGGGGAGGACCCTGCGCGAACTGAGCGGGCGCCAGGGGTGTCTTGTTTGCCCAGGTCATGACATGCTCGGACGAGAAATCATCACGGGGGGAAGACAATGGCCGAAGCATTGATCCTGGAGTTCGCGGGCCTGAACGACGCCGACTACGCCGCGGTCAACGGCAACCTCGGCATCGACATGGAGACCGGCCAGGGGGACTGGCCGTCGGGCCTGCTCTCGCATGCCGCGGGCCGCAGCGACGAGGGCAGCTTCGTGGTAACTGAGGTGTGGTCGTCACGGGCGGACCAGGCGGCGTTCCTGGAGTCGCGGCTGGGCCCGGCGCTGGGCGCGGCCGGCGTGACCGCCGTGCCGACGATGCGCTGGGTGCCGCTCGTCGCGTACCACGTGCCCGAGTCCTGAGCCCGGGGTGATAACTCCGTTGCCCCGCCGGTCACGCCGTCGGCGGGCTGCGAGGCGTACCGTCTAAGTGCGCCCGGGAGGAGACGCCATGAATCCCATCCTGGACATTGCGGTGGCATTCGCCGCCCTGATCGCCGGCGGAGTGGTGTTCGACTGGAGGGTGCGCCGGCGGCACGGTCAAAGCCACGACATCGGCGCGGCGCAACGAGCCGCCCGCGCGGCCGCCGATGCCCGCGGCGCGGCGGACGGAGGGGGCGGCTAGTTCCAGTCAGCGATCACGCCAGGGCGGCAGGGCCGCGCTTGGCCATCTGCGCCGCGATGATCGACCGCTGGACTTCGCTGGTTCCTTCCCAGATGCGCTCGACCCGCAGTTCCCGGAAGAAGCGCTCGGCGACGTTCTCGCGCATGTAGCCGCGGCCGCCGAAGACCTGGACCGCGCGGTCGGCGACCCGGCCGGCCATCTCCGAGGCGTACAGCTTGGCCATCGAGCACTGCGCGTGGGCGATCTTCACGTCGATGCCGCGGTCGATGCCGCGGGCCGTCTCGTAGACCAGCGACCGGGCCGCGAACAGCTCGGTCAGGCTGTCCGCGAGCATGGCGGCGACGGTCCCGAACTGGCTGATCGGCTGGCCCTGGACCTGCCGCTCGGTGGCGAACGTGGTCATCTCGGCGGTCAGCCGCTGCGCCGCGCCGAGGCAGCGGGCCGCGACCATCAGCCGCTCGAACCGGAACCACTCGTAGGCGAACGCCATCCCGTCACCTTCCGCGCCGATCAGGTGCGCGGCCGGGACGCGGACGTCGGTGAACTCCACGATCGGGTGATGGTGGCTGATCGTGTGCGAGTACGCGGGGGTGCGCACCACCGTCACCCCGGGGCTGGGCAGGTCCACCAGGAACATGGCATGCTCGCCGGCGTTCGGGCCGTCGGCCAGCACGGCCTGGAAGAACGCGAAGTCGGCCGAGTTGAACGAGGTGACGTGCCACTTGACGCCGTTGAGCAGGTAGTCCTCGCCGACCCGGCGGGCGGTGGCCTGCAGGGCGGACACGTCGGAGCCGGCGCCCTCTTCGGTGATCGCGTAGCACTCCTCGCGTTCCCCCGCGATGGCCGGGCGGACGAAGTGCTCGATCTGGTACGGGGTGGCGACTGGGGGCAGCCACGACGGGGGAGTGGCTGCCACCCAGCCGAGCGCGTTGGTCACCCGGCCCATCTGTTCCTGGACGAGGACCTGCTGCAGCGTGCTGCAGCCGCCGCCGCCGAGCTCGCGGGGCATGTTGGTGGAGGTCAGCCCGAGCTCGCGGGCCCGCTTCGCGTGCCCGGCGACCACGTCCGGGGGAAGGTCCCCGTTGTTGTGCTCGGCCTCCACCTCCAGCGGGATGAGCTCGTCCGCGAACGTCGCGGCCCGCGCCTGGATGGCAAGATCCCCGTCTGACAATCCGTACACGCTGAGCTCCTCGCCGAGTTCGTCCGGACCCGTCCGCTGGCCCCGGCGCCGCATGCCCGCGGCCCGGTGCCGTGCGGCACCGCACCGCGGCGCCGCATCCCGCACCACCCCTGATATCTTGACTGACTGTTCAGTTTATGTCAGCATCGGGTTCGTGCCAATGCCCCTCACCGGCCCATCGGACACCGCCGACGTCGTCGTCGTGGGCGGCGGGACCGTGGGCGCATGGTGCGCCTACTTCCTGCGCCGGGACGGGCTGCGCGTCATCCTGCTCGAGAAGGGGATGCTCGGCCAGGGAGCGAGCAGCCGGGCCGCCGGCGTGGTCCGGGCCCAGGGCGGCACCCCCGAGGCGGTGCGCCTCGGGCAGTGGTCCCAGGCTTTCTACCGGCGCCAGCGCGACGAACTCGGCTTCGATTCCGGCTTCGTGGCCCAGGGCTACCTGCTGCCGTGCTTCACCGAGACCGAGGTCACCGCGGCCCGGGAGCGCATGGCCATGCAGCTGGACCTGGGCCTGGACGTGGAGTGGCTCAGCCCCGGTGAGGTGGACGAGCGCAACCCCACCCTGGCCCCCGGGCAGACTCTGGGCGGCACGTTCTGCGCGGAGGACGGCTACATCACCCCGCCGCGCAACGTGACCGCCTACGCGATGGCCCTGGCCCGGTCCGGCGTCGTGGTCCGTGAGCAGGTCCGCTTCCTCGGGCTGCGGCGCGAGGGCGACCGGGTCGCCGGGGTGGAGACCAGCGCCGGGCCGGTCGCGGCCGGCGCGGTCGTGCTGACCGGCGGCGCGAAGCTGGCCGAGGTGGGCCGGCTGGCCGGGCTGCGGATCCCGGTCGGCGGGGCCCGGCACCAGATCGCGGTCACTCAGCCGCACCCTGACCTGGTCCCCTCCCGGGTGCCGATGGTCTTCGACCTGCCCTCGGGCCTGTACTGGCGGCCGGAAGAAGGCGGGCTGCTGTTCGGGATGAGCAACCCGGCCGAGCCGCCCGGCTGGGCCACCGAGGTGGACGAGGCCTACCTGGCCCTGATGCGCGCCCGGCTGGACCGGCTGGTCCCGGTGACCGCCGGGCTCGGGCTGCGGCGGCTGTGGGCGGCCACCATCGACTACACCCCCGACCACCTGCCGATCATCGGGCCCGCGCTCGGCCCGGACGGCCCGGTGCCCGGGGTGACGGTGGCCGCGGCGGGCGGGGCCGGGATGATGTGGGGCCCCGGCGTGGCCCGCGCCGCGGCGGACCTGGCCCAGACCGGCTTCTCCGCGGTCGTGGACACCACCGGCCTGGGCCTGGACCGGTTCGACGAGGAGGGGCGAAGCAAGATACCCACGGACCCGATCGCGCTGCCGTTCCCGCAGTCAGCCTGAACCCCGCGCGGGGCCCGGAACCACCGGGCGTCCCGGAACCCACCGAGAGGACCGAGCCACCCATGACCGACACCATCCCGCTGACCCCGTTCCTGCCCGCCGCCGCGCTGCACGGCGAGCTCGAGGACTGGGGCCCGCTGGCCGAGGCCACCGGCGATCCCATGCAGACGTCGGGCACCACCACCTGGGCCCACGGTGACCTGGAGGTGGGCGTCTGGGAGTGCACCCCGGGCCCGTCCTACTGGAAGCTGGAGACCAACGAGGCCATCCACATCGTCAGCGGCCGGATGACGGTCACCCTGGACGGCGGCGAGCCGCAGGACATCGGCCCCGGCGACAGCGCGGTGTTCCCGGTCGGCTGGGCCGGCACCTGGCAGATCCACGAGACCATCCGCAAGCTCTACGTCCTCTTCTAACCCGGCTCCCTCTCCAAACGGCCGGGCCGCGACGGGTGTGCCGGGCCGCCCCCGGCGGCGCTCCGCTTTCGTGGGCGATAACTGCCGCCACATGGCGCCCCCTTTTGACCGTGATCATGGAACAGGCTCGCGGGGCGCGGGCCGAGCCCCGGGCCGAGCCCCGGGCCGAGCCCCGGGCCGGGGACGGCGGCCGGGGGCGGCGGTTACCAGGGGCCGCGGGGGAAGTGGCGTTCCCAGCTGCGCTCGCGGATGACGATGCCGTCGGCGCGCAGTTCGCGGCGGTAGCGGTAGCGCAGCGACGTCTGGTCGCCGTCCAGGTCCAGGGTGGACGACGTGACCAGCAGCCGGCCATCCAGATGGACCTCGGTGCGGGCCTCGCCGTGCGCGGACGCCTGCGCGGGCCGGTCGTCGTGCACCGCGTAGCGCAGGTACTCCTCGTCCACGACCCGGCCCCACGAGAACTCCGACCCGGAGGTACCGCGCCAGGACACGGAGACCGTGCCGGTCTCGTCGCGGTGCACGGTCCAGCGCACCGGGAGGATCTCACCCCAGTGCCGGACCCCCTCCGGGGGCTCCTCCGGCCCGGGCTCCGGGAGATCGGCCTCCGGGAGATCGGCCTCCGGGAGATCAGGCCCCGCCGCGGGGATCACGGGCAGCACCAGGCGTGTCCCGGCCGGCCCGAGCCGCAGCTCCGCGGTGGCCGGGGACGGAGTCGGCCAGATCATCGGCCACATCGCGTTGGACACCGCCAGCCGGATGCGGTGCCCGCGCGGGAACACCCAGGACGTGACGTGCAGCTCCAGTGGCAGTGCACCCTCAGCGACGGCCGGCGCTGCCTCCCGCCCGGCGACGGCCGGGTCGCGCAGCGGATCGGGCTCCCCGGCCCGCCCCGCCCCGGTGACCAGCGTGACCGTCCCGTCCGGCGCGACGTCGCTCAGCCGGGCGAACCAGTGCAGCGGCGCGGCGTCCGCGCTCCCGCACAGCTCGACCCGGGGGAAACCGAGGATCTCGGTGTCGCGCCCCAGCGGCGCGGTGTCGAACGTGAGGCTCCAGGCGTCCGCGTCACGCTGGTCGGCGGTGAGCTCCCCCCACCAGTGACCCGCCGCGATCCCGGCTGACGGCACGTAGCGCAGCGACCGGGCCGACGCCACGGGCGGCTCAGGAGACAGCGAACCGTCCGGCCCGCAGAACCAGGTCCGGAACTCGGCCCGTTCCGGCGGCAGGGCACTTTCCCGCCGCCAGCACCCGGGGATCTCGGCCAGCTCCACGTCCGGCGGGTGCCAGTGCCGCACGTACACGGTGACCGGCGGCTCGCTCATGATGCCGTTCCGGGCGCCCTTGAGCCAGTGGTCCCACCAGCGGACCGCGTCCGCGCGCCACTCGATGGCCGGGCCGGGCACCGCGTTGTGCGGGTAGGTGTGGTTCCACGGCCCGAGCAGCACCCTGACCGGCGCGGGCACGTGGGCGAGCATCCGCGGCACGGAGTCCCGGTACCCGTCGTACCAGCCGCCGATCAGGAAGGCGGGCACGGTGAGCCGCCCGTAGTCCGGCCGCAGCGACGCCCGCCCCCAGAACGGCCCGTCCTGGCCCTGCCCGAGGAAGCTGATCAGCCAGGGCTCGGTGTCCATCCGGGCCAGCGCGTCCTCGTCGAGCCGGAACTCCGGGGCGGCGGGCAGCATATTCAGGTGGTCGATCATCAGCGCGTACTCGTCGAGGTGCGGTAGCCCGTCGATGTAGTGCACGTCGTCGTGGAACAGGTCGTCGGAGGCGTCCACGGCGAGGATCGCCTTCAGCGCCGGGGGATGGCGCAGCGCGACCTGGATCGCGTTGAACCCGCCCCAGGAGATGCCCCACATGCCGACGGCGCCGGTGCACCAGGGCTGGGCGGCCAGCCAGGCGATGACGGCTTCGGCGTCTCGCTGCTCGGTCTCGGTGTACTCGCCCCCGGGCAGCGTCCCGCCGCTGCGCCCGGTGCCGCGGATGTCCACCCGCGCCCCCGCGTAGCCGGACCGGGCCATATAGGCGTACAGATCGTGGTCGCGGGCCAGCATCGCGTCGTCCTTGCGGTACGGCAGGTACTCCAGCAGCGCCGGGATGGGGGCGGTGTCCGCGTCGTCGGGCAGGTACAGCGTGGCGGCGAGGTCCACCCCGTCCGGCATGGGGATGGCGGCCTGGCGCACGATCATCGCGCGGCCACCGCGCTGCGCAGCAGCTCGAGGAACTCCCCGACGCGCCGGTCCCGCTCCTGCGGCGGCTGGGTGCCGTACCCGAACAGGCCCGGGTCCAGTTCCTCGGTGACCATCGCGTCCTGGATCCGGTCGGTCAGCCAGTTGACCATCGAGACGATCATCCGGGGGTCGATGTCCTGGCGCACCTCACCGCGGTCGATGCCGAACCGGACGAAGTCAGCAGTCCCGTACGGGTCCTCGCGGGCCAGGAACTGGGTGATCTCGCGGCGCAGCTGCAGCCCCGCGCAGTAGTTGCCGATCAGCGTGACGCGGTAGGGGATCCAGTCCTCGTGGATGAGGTGCGGCGTACGGCCGATCCAGTACCCCAGGACCGCGAAGAAGCCGTCCTCGCGGACCGCGGCGGGTGCATCGAGGTAGGCGGGGAAGGACCGGGCCGCGGCCTGGTACGCGGCCAGGAACAGGCCGGCCTTGGTCTCAAAGTAGCCGAACACCGCGCCCTTGGACACACCAGCCTGCGCGGCGATCTCCTCGATGCGCGCGTCCTCGTAGCCGCGCCGGGCGAAGTGCTCCGTCGCGACCTGGAGGATCCGGTCCTGCCGGGCCCGCTGCCGCTCCGGCGCACGCCGCAGCACTGTTCCCTGACCAGTAGTCATGTAGTGACCTGCCGGTGACTGTCCCAGTTCATTGACATTTACGAGCCAAGCTAACCATACTCAGCTCATCCGAGACCTCTTAAATGACCTTAAGTCAGATAACGGACTGATCGCGTGAGTCATACCCCGGACTGGGACGTCGTCGTGGTCGGTGCCGGCCACAACGGCCTGACCGCCGGCGCCCTGCTGGCCCGCGCCGGCCTGTCCACGCTGGTCCTGGAGGCCCGCGAGGTGGCCGGCGGATGCTGCGTCACCGAGGAGATCGCGCCCGGCTGCCGCGCCTCGACCACTTCCTACATCGCGAGCATGCTCCGGCCCGAGGTGATCCGGGCGCTGGACCTGGGCGCGCACGGACTGCGCATGGTGCCCTGCGAGCCCGCCCTCCAGGTCGCCCTGGACGACGGGGAGGTCCTGGCGGACTGGAACGACCCGGCACGGACCGCGGCGGGGATCGCCCGGTACTCCCCGGCCGACGCGCGCGCGTTCGGCCAGGTGCACGAGGAACTGCGGCGGCTCGCGTCCCGGCTGCAGCCCCTGTTCATGGAGCTGCCGCCGGACACCCGGGCCACCGGCGTGCGCCGGGTGAGTGAGGTGCTGCGGGTCGGGCGGCACCTGCGCGGGCTGCGCGGCACCGACGTCGAGGGCCTGACCCTGATGCTGACCGGCAGCCTGGGCCAGTTCATCGACGCGCGGTTCGAGTCACGGCAGGCGAAGGCCCTGCTGCTGGCCAACAACCTGTACGGCAAGCACGGCGGCCCGTACCAGCCGGGCACCCTGATCGGGCTGCTCTTCCACCTGCTCACCGGCGGCGAGGACGCGGTTCAGGGTTTCTTCGGGCACGTGATGGGCGGGATGGGCGCGATCACGGACGCGATCGCCGCGGCCGGGCGGCCGCACGGCATGCGGGTCCGCACCGGGACACCAGCGGCCCGGATCCAGGTGGCCGGAGGCCGGGCCTGCGGGGTCACGCTGGCCAGCGGCGAGGAGCTCACCGCCCGCGTGGTCCTGTCCGGGGCCGACCCCAAGCGGACCTTCCTGAACCTGGTCAGCCCGGCGGACCTGCCCGGCGACTTCCGGGCGGCGGTGGCGGGGATCACCATGAACGGCCCCTGCGCCAAGGTCAACCTCGTGCTGGACGCGGAGCCCCAGGTCCGCGGGATGCCCGCCGGCGCGGGCCCGGGCCAGCGGGCCCTGTTCACCCTGCCGCCCGACCTGGCCGTGGCCGACGCCTGCTACGACCGGGCCAAGCGCGGCGAGCTGGCCGGCCCGGAGCAGCTGTTCGTGGACTGCGTGGTGGCGTCAGCCGTGGACCCCTCGCTGGCCCCGGAAGGCCGGCACGTCATGACCTGCTTCGTGCAGTACGTGCCCTACCGGCTGGCCGAGGGGACGTGGGATACCCGCCGGGACGAGCTCGGTGACCGGGTCCTGGCCCGGATCGGCCAGTTCGCGCCCAACGTGCCGGGCGCCGTGCTGGCCCGGCAGGTGCTCACCCCGCTGGATCTGGAGCGCGACTACGGGCTGACCGAGGGCAACATCTTCCACGGCGACATCCAGCCCGCCCAGCTGTTCCACATGCGGCCGGTGCCGGGGTGGGCGCGCTACGCCACCCCCGTCCCGGGCCTGTACCTGTGCGGCGCCGGGGCCCACCCGGGCGGCGGGGTCACGGGGGCGCCGGGTTACAACGCGGCCCACCGGGTCCTGGCGGACCTGCGGCGGGACCGTGGTTCCGGGCGGAGGCGGGCCGCGTGAGGGCACTGGACCCGGGTCCGCGGGCGGGCCGGAGGCGCGCGGCACATGGCTCAGGCACGGGACGCATCTCATGAGCGCCGACGTGATCGTGGTGGGCGCCGGGGTGGCCGGCGCGTCGATCGCGTTCCACCTCAGCCGGCTCGGGCCGGCGACGTGCTCGTGGTCGACCGCGCCGCGGCCGGGTCGGGGATGAGCAGCCGGTCGTCGGCGATGATCCGGATGCACTACACGTTCCGTCCCGAGGTCGAGCTGGCCGTGCGCAGTGACCGGATGTTCGGGTCCTGGACCGAGCTGACCGGCCGCCCGGCGTTCGTCCGCCGGACCGGCTTCGCGCGGCTGGTGCTGCCCGGCGAGGAAGAGGCGCTGCGGGCCAACGTGGCCATGCAGCGCGACTGCGGGGCCCGCGCCGAGGTCCTGGCGGCGGCCGGCTTCGCCGCGCGCGCGCCGGGGATCCGCACCGATGACCTGACCGAGGTGGCCTGGGAGCCGGACGGCGGCTACGGGGACGGCGCTCTGGTCGCCGGGGACCTGCTGGCCGCGGCGCGGGAGCGGGGCGTGCGCTACCGGCCGAACACGCCGGCGCTGGGCTTGCTGCGCAAGGGTGACCGGGTCACCGGGATCCAGACCCGGGACGGGCCGGAGCACGCCGGCGTGGTGGTCGCGGCGGCCGGGGTGTGGTCCCCGGCCCTGCTGGCCAGCATCGGCGTGGACCTGCCGATCGAGACCGAGTTCCACGAGGTGGCGGTGCTCAGCCACGCGCCAGGCCAGGGCACCCCCGTGGCGTGCATCGACTCCACCACCCAGACCTACTTCCGCCCCGAGGCGGGCGGCACGATGACGCTGGTGGGCAGCTTCACCGGCCCCCGCGGCGTCGACCCAGACCGCGTAACCCCCCCAGACCGCGTAACCCCTCCAGGCCGCGTAACCCCTCCAGGCCGCGTAACCCCTCCAGGCCGCGTAACCCCTCCAGGCCGCGTAACCCCTCCAGGCCGCGTAACCCCTCCAGGCCGCGTAACCCCTCCAGGCCGCGTAACCCCTCCAGGCGAACGGCCCCGCCCCGACCCCCTCTCCCCGGGCCCCCTCTCCCCTGGCCACCATCAGCGCGGTGCATTTGATGCGCCCGGGCACACAAAATGCACCGCGCTGACGGCTCCCGGGTCGGGGGAGGGGGCGGAGGGACTGGCGGCGCTGGTGGGGGCGGCGAGCCGCCGGGTACCCGCGCTGGCTGACGCGGGGATCGTGCGCGGTGTCACCGGCGTGTACGACATGACCCCGGACGGCCGGCCGCTGCTCGGTGAGCTGCCTGGCCTGGCCGGGCTGGTGCTGGCGGCCGGCTTCTCCGGCACCGGCTTCAAGATCTCGCCGGCGGTGGGCGAGGCCGTCGCCGCCCTGATCACCGGCCGCCCGGTCGCGGGCGGCGTGGACATCGGGCCATTCCGTCCGGGCCGGTTCGCCGAGGGGCGGCCGGTGTCCCCCCCGTTCCCGTACTCCGATGACTGAGGAGGCGGACATGTCTCCGGACGACGGCGTGCCGCTGGAGCGGAGCCTGCCCGGTCCCAGCTATACGAGCGAGGCCGAGTTCGCCCGCGAACGCGACCGGGTGCTCCTGCCTGGCTGGTTCTGCGTCGGCCGCTCCGACAGCCTCACCGGGCCGGGCTGCTACCTGGCCGCCGACGTGTGCGGGGAGAGCATCATCGTCACCCGGACCGACGCTGGCGGCCTGGCCGGCCACTACAATCTGTGCCGCCACCGGGGCTCGCGGCTGGTGCCACAGCCCATCGACAGCGGATCCGCCGCCGGCCCGCCTGCGATGGGCCAGCCCCCCGCCGGGCCCCCGCCGGCCAGCCCGGTGGCCAGCGGCCGGTTCCCCGGCTGTATCCGCTGCCCGTACCACGCCTGGACGTACGCGCTGGACGGGACGCTGCGCGCCGCGCCGTTCCTGCCCGGGCTGCGCGGGCACCGGGCCGCGCTATCGCTGCACCGGGTGGACGTGGCCAGCTGGGGCGGGTTCGTGTTCGCCCGGCTCGAGTCGCCGTCCGGCCCGGGGCCGGCGGAGCCGCTCGAGGCCGCGCTCGGGGACATCCCCGCCCGGGTGGCCGCCTACCCGCTGGCCGGCCTGCGGGCCGGGGCCCGGCTGCGCTACGACGTGGCCGCCAACTGGAAGGTGATCCTGGAGAACTACAACGAGTGCTACCACTGCGGGCCGGTCCACCCGGAGCTGTGCGAGCTGGTACCGGCCTTCCGCCGGGGCGGCGGTGACCTCGACTGGGAAGCCGGGATCCCGCACCGCCCGGGGGCGACCACGTTCACCTCGACCGGGACCACGCGCCGTGTGCCGTTCTCCGGCCTGCCGGAGGCCGGGCGGACCCGGCACTTCGGTGAGCTCGTGCTGCCCAACCTCATGCTCAGCCTGTCCGCGGACCACGTGGCCGCGTTCACCGTGTGGCCCCGCTCCGCCGGGCGGACCACCGTGCTCTGCGACTTCCTCTTCCACCCGGACGAGCTGGTCCGGCCAGACTTCGACCCCTCCGACGCGGCCGGCTTCTGGGACCTGGTCAACCGCCAGGACTGGGCGATCTGCGAGCAGGTCCAGCATGGGATGGGGTCGCGCCGGTTCTCGGTCGGCTACCTGGCGCCGATGGAGCAGCCCAGCGCGGACATCGGCCGGTACGTGACCGCCCGGCTGGACATGAGCGGGCTCGCGCCGGGGCAGGACAGCACCACAACGGACGAAACAGCGGAAGATGGGAGGCTCCGGTGAGCGCACGCCGCGATGTCGTGGTGATCGGAGGCGGGCACAACGGGCTGGTGGCCGCGGCCTACCTGGCCAAGAGCGGGCTCGACGTGCTGGTCTGCGAGCGGCGGCCGGTGATCGGCGGGGCGGCGGTCAGTGAGCATCCGTTCGGCCCGGACTACACCGTGACTTCGCTGTCCTACGTGGTCTCGCTGCTGCCCCCGGGCCTCGTGACCGAGCTGGGCCTGGACCGGCACGGCTACCACGTGTTCCCGCAGGGGCCGTACTTCGCGCCCCGCGCTGACGGCCGCTACCTGCGGCTGCCCGACGAGCCGGCGCAGCGGCACGCCGAGATCGCCAAGTTCTCCGCGGCCGACGCAGACGCCTATCCGCGGTACGAGGCCCACCTGGCCGCCCTCGGCCAGGTCCTCGGTCCCCTGCTGGACGAGGTGCCGCCGCGGCTCGGGTCACGGCGGCCGCTGGACCTGTGGCGGCAGGGACTGCTGCTGCGCCACCTGCGCGGGCTGGACGAGCGGGGCGTGGTGGACGTCACCCGGCTGCTGACCGGCAGCATCGCCGACCTGATCGAGGAGTACTTCGAGAGCGACGCCATGCTCGGCCTGCTCTCGGTGTCCGGGGTCATCGGCACCTGGGCCGGGCCGCGGTCGGCGGGCACCGCGTACGTGATGCTGCACCACCACATCGGCGGCGTGGACGGGCAGGCGGGCGCGTGGGGGTTCCCGCGCGGCGGGATGGGCGGGGTGACCGCCGCCCTGGCCGCGGCGGCCCGGTCGTTCGGGGCCGAGATCCGGACCGGGGCGCCGGTCGGTGAGATCCGCACCCGTGACGGGCGGGCGGCCGGCGTGACCCTGGCGAGCGGCGAGGAGATCGACGCGGCCACGGTCATCACCACCGCCCATCCCCAGATCTCGTTCCTGCGGCTGCTCGACCCGGCGGTGCTGCCCGGGGACTTCGTCAACGACATCCGGCGCTGGCAGACCCGCAGCGGCACCGTGAAGATCAACCTGGCCCTGGACCGGCTGCCGGTCTTCACCAGCCACCCCGCGCCGGACCCGCAGATCCACGGCGGCACGATCGTCCTGGCCGAGAGCCTGGACGACATCGAGACCGCGTTCCAGCAGGCGGTGGCCGGCCAGCCGTCAGCCGCGCCGTTCGCGGACATCTGCATCCCCAGCGTGTTCGACGACTCCCTCGCGCCGCCCGGGAAGCACGTCATGTCGATGTTCACCCAGTGGGTGCCGCACCGCTGGGCCGCCGAGCCGCACGAGGCCGAGCTGGACGCCTACGCCGACCGGGTCATCGCCCGGATGGAGCAGGTCGCGCCCGGGTTCACCAGCTCGGTGCTGCACCGGCAGGTGATCGGGCCGCACCGGATGCAGGAGGAGTACGGCCTGGTCGGCGGCAACATCTTCCACGGTGAGCTGAGCCTCGGGCAGATGTTCCACGCCCGTCCCGCCGCTGGCTACGCGGACCTGCGCACCCCGGTGCCCGGCCTGTACCAGGCGGGGTCGGCCACGCACGGCGGTGGCGGGGTGACCGGCATCCCGGGCCGGAACGTGGTCCGCCAGGTCCTGGCCGACCGGCGGGCCGCACGGCTGCGGCAGCGGGTGGCCGCGCTGGCCCCAGGAGGTCGGCGGGCCGCCCGCTGAGCCCAGGACGCCCGGGCGGGCCGCCCGCTGAGCCCAGGACGCCCGGGCGGGCCGTCCGCTGAGTCCAGGATGCCGGGCGGGCCGTCCGCTGAGTCCAGGATGCCGGGCGGGCCGTCCGCTGAGTCCAGGATGCCGGGCGGGCGGTCCGCTGAGCAGTCGGCGGGCCCGCCGGGCTGCGGCAGGACTTCCGGGTGCTAGCGGGCCTGGCGCCGCGGTATGGCCGGGGGCAGGATGGTGCACCCCCGGCACGGGGGCCGGCCGGTGAAGTAGGCCGGAATCGCGGGTGAGTCGGACGGCGGGTTGGTGGCCAGCAGCACCGGAGCCCGGGGCGGCTGGCGGAAGTTGAAGTCCCGGGTCATGGTGCCGAGCGCCGCCGAGTTCTCGCGGACGTCGGGCCGGGGATCGGCGCGGCCATCCGTCTTAGGGTCGAGCCTGGCTCCGCCGAGGAAGTCGTCCTCGATGAACTTCAGGTAGGCATCGCTGCTGAGGGTCTGGTGATCGATGTATCCCTTCCGGGCGTAGGCCGAGATGACCAGGGCCGGGACACGCAGCCCGTACCCGTTCTGGTCGATGCGCGGCGGGACGACGTGATCGTAGAAGCCGCCCCAGTCGTCCCAGGACACGAAGATCACCGTGGAGTTCCAGTCCGGGCTCTTCATCGCCGCGTTCACGATCGAGGTCACGTACGCCTGACCCTGATGGACGCTGGCCGGCGGGTGCTCGCTGTCCGGCGCGGACGGGGTGATCCAGCTCACCGCAGGCAGCTGGCCTGCGGAAGCGGCACTGAAGTACGACCCGAGCGACTGGATGTTGCCGCGCTGATGATCGTTCCGCACGTCCCCGAACATGGGGAGCGGATTCCAGATCCCGGGCGTCCCGGCCTTCTGCGGCACCGGGGCGCAGGTCTCGGCCGAGTCGGTGCCGCAGTCAGGCTGGGTGCCGGTCTGAACGTAGTACCGCCAGCTGACGTGGTGGGTGTACAGCAGCCAGGTGATGTCGGTCCAGGCCAGGTCAATGGACGTCTGGCCGGTGGCCAGCTCGTGCTCAACGGCTCGGCCGAACAGGTGGTTCTCGTACGGACCGACCACATCGTTGACGCAGCTGTCCGGCGAATGGTTCCGGCACCTGGCCGACCAGGCCGAGACCATGTACAGGTGGTCGGGCAGTGACCACGACTTGACCGGCTCGAACATGTGGTCGTTCAGGACGAAGTCCCGGGCGTACGCCCAGTAGTTCGGGATCTCGGCCCCGGTGTGATAGCCCATGACGTCCGGGGTGGCCCCGACCACGCAGGCCGGGTCGTTGGGCACCCGGCACGTCTGGTGTGCCGCAGCGCGCTGCCGGACGAAGCCGTCCATCCGGCCGCCGTGGACGTCGGCGACCGCGTTGGGCTCGCCGTGCGGGCCGCCGCCGTTCACGTCGGCCCGGTCGTGATACGGGCGGGTGCAGCCACCCGCCGGGTCCGGCACGCATACCGCCGGCACCCCGTGGCTCATCGGGATTCTGTCCGCCCCGGGGTAGGTCCCGAAGTAGGAGTCGAACGACCGGTTCTCCTGCATCACGATGATCACGTGCTTGATCTTGTGGATGCCCGGCGGCACCACGTACGCGCCGTCCGGGCCGCCCGTTACCCGCCCTGATGACGTGCACCCGGCCAGAGCGGCCGAGGTGATCGCCGCGGCACTCAGGGCGATGACGGCTGACGCACGGGAGAACCACTGCAGGAGCATAAGCCCAGGGTGGCAGGCGCGACCTCAGCGCCCGGTGGGCGCCCCCGGGACAGGGCTCTGGTCGTTCCCGAGTGCTCAGACGCCGTTGCCGACCCAGCCGATGACTACCCGCCACGGACCACGTCATGGCGCGGCGGATGATCGACGCCAACCACTACATGACACTGGCGACGACCGGCCCCGACGGCCGGCCGGTGAGCTGAGCCTCGGGCAGATGTTCCACGCCCGTCCCGCCGCCGGCTACGCGGACCTGCGCACCCCGCTGAGTCCGGGACGCCGGGCGGCCCGTCCGCTGAGTCCAGGACGCCCGGCCCCGCCCCCGATGCCCGGCCCGCGCCGCGTGGGAGGCGGAAACCCGCTGCATTCCCGCCGTCCATGAAATGATGCATTCGTATTAGTGCGGAAAAGTACTGTGCCGGGCCAGCTAATTTGGCTGCGCACCATGACAGTCAATTCCAGGATTGCCGCTGGTGAGGCGTGCTAGCGTCCCGCAATCAGCCCGCACTAATACAGGGGGTACCATGCGCAGAGCATTGTGCGCGGCCGCCGGAACGCTTTCCCTCGCAGCGGTGGTCGCGGGCACGAGCGTCACCGCCGCGAGCGCCAGCGCCGTGACCGGCAGGACCGAGCACTTCCAGTTCGTAGAGGTCTCCGCCGGCTCGAACCGGGCCAGCGCGATCGGGTGGGGCGTGTTCACCGCGGGGGGGACCATCAACCTCAGATCCGGCCGTGCACGTTTCCCGGGCGGGACGTTCCGGGCCATTCATCACCGGCGCAATGCCCACACTGAGCTCAACCGGAAAACCTGCCTCCTGGTGTCCGTCGAGCATGGCACCTATAAGCTCAGCGACGGCACCGGTAAATACCGGCATATCAGCGGCCACGGGACCTATACCGACCGGCTCCGTATCGTGTTCGCGCGCAACCACCGGGGGCGGTGCTCGGAGTCGAAGCCGCCGGCGGCCTTCCAGCAGATCGTCAACGCCCGCGGGCCGGTCTTCGGCATCAGGCGGGCCAGCAGCCTGCCGGTCGCATGGATATCGCGGGGGCGGTCAGGTCACCGGGCCGGCTGAGGCCTTCACCCGGGTGAGCCGGGCGCCAGCCGTCTCACGGTAGCGGCCGGGTGCTGGCGGGCTATCCCAGCGACCAGGCCGCGGTGTCCCGTTCCCCGGGCCCGGGGAACGGGACGAGCCGGTCAGGGTCCGGGACCGGCCGGCTGCTGGCCGCCGTACAGGCGGCCAGCAGCCGAAGGCCGCCGTGTCACCGGCGGCGTCCTGCGGCACGACCGTCCAGCTCAGCATCACCAGGCGGCGGCATGGCCGCCCTGCCGCAGCCGCTGGCGGGCGCAGCGTCATGCGCTGGGCGGGCGCGGGATAACCAGGGCATCCACGGCCACCGCGCCGGCCGGGCCGCAGATCAGCGGGTTGATGTCCAGCGCTTCCAGCACGCCGCCGAGTTCGGTGGCGAGCTGCGACAGGCCGGTGATCGCCGCCGTGACCGCGTCCAGGTCGGCCGCGGGCTGGCCGCGCAGCCCGGCCAGCAGCCGGGAGGCCCGGAGCGTGCCGAGCATCCGGAGCGCCTGGGCCGGGCCGACCGGGGGCAGCGCCACAGCCCGGTCGGCGAGCAGTTCCACCAGCACCCCGCCCGCGCCCACCACCAGCAGTGGGCCCAGTTCGTGGTCACGGGCCAGGCCGAGCGACAGCTCCGGGCCCGCCGGGATCGTCTCGCAGACCAGCACCCGGCGTCCGAGCCTCTCGGACAGGTCCTCGTAAGCGTCCCGGAGCGCGTCCGTGTCACGCAGTCCGAGCACGACCCCGCCCGCATCCGATTTGTGCGCGATCCCCGGCTCGCCGGTCTTGAGCACCACCGGGTAGCCGATCTCGGCCGCCGCGGCGAGCGCCCCGGCGCTGCTGTCCGCCGCGCGCGTCCGGGCCGACGCGATCCCGTAGTCACGGAGCAGGTCCTCCAGCCGTGGCCCGTGCGCCTCCCCGGCCGCGATGACCCGGGTCCAGCGGTCCTGCCGGGCCGGGTCCGGCGCGGCGGCGGGGGCGGGCGACCCCGGGTCGGTCGCGTGGTCGAGAAGATGCTTCAGGGCCAGCAGGCCGGTCCGGGTGCCCTCCAGCACCGGGATGCCGCTGTCCCGCAGGCCGTCGGCGGTGTCCGGGTCGATGGCCGCGGGCACGTTGCTGAGCACCACGACCGGCTTCGTGGTGCGGCGGGCCGTCCCGGCCACCGCCTCCGGGTAGGACTGATCGCCGTCGAACTCGTGCACCAGGTTGACCGCGAGGGCCACCGCGCGCACGGCCGGGTCGTCGGCCAGCGCGGCCAGTGCGCCGGACAGCTGCTCTCCGGCGCGGGCCCCGGTGCCCCACACGTCGAGCGGGTTGCCTGGCTCCAGGCCCGGGTCGAGCAGGCCGGCCAGCCGCGCCGTGGTCGCCGCGCTGATCGCCGCGAACGGCACGCCCAGCTCCTCGGCCACATCGGCCACGTGGGCCCGTTCCAGCCCGGAGTCATGCACGGTCGCGATGCCCGTGCGGACGGTGGGGCTGTCGAGGTCCTTGTGACTGCTGAGGCTAGTAGGGGTGGAGTTGAGGGGGGTGGGGTTGAGGGAGGTGGGGTTGAGGGGGGTGGGGTTGAGGGAGGTGGGGCTGGCGGAGCCCGGGCGGGATGGCCCGGGGCGTGGTTGCGGGCCTGCGGTCCCGGTCAGGGCGAACAGTTCCAGGGTGTCGCACATCTCGGCCAGGTCGCCGACCCGGTGGACACCGTAGGCGGCGGCCAGCGCCTCCCACCCGCCGTCCGCGGTGGCCAGGGCACCGGAGTGGGCCGACACCAGAGCCCGGCCGCCGGCCGAGCGGCCTGCGGTCAGCATCACCACCGGGATACCGCGCTCACGCGCGGTAGCCAGCGCCGCGCGGAGCCGGTCCGGCTCCCGGATGGCCTCCAGTACCAGCGCCAGCACCCGGGTCTCCGGCACGCTCAGCGCGTACTCGGCGTACTGGGCCGCGGTGGTGACCAGCTCCTGGCCGGAGGACACCGCGACCGTGAAGCCCAGCGGCCTGCGGGTGCGCAGCAGCGCGGAGAACACCGAGCCCGAGTGCGTGATCAGCGCGACCGGCCCGCGGGGCAGCGGGTCCGGCTCGACGTAACCCACCGCACGCAGGCCATGAGTCACGTTGACGAAGCCCATGCAGCCTGCCCCGCACACCGACATGCCCGCCGCACGGGCCGTGGCGGCCAGCCGGGCCCGCAGGGCCGGCTGCGCCTGGCCCGGCGGCTGCCCCGCTGCGGCCGGCCGGCGGCTGCCCTGCTGGGCCGGCCGGCGGCTGCCCTGCTGGGCCGGCCGGCGGCTGCCCTGCTGGGCCGGCCGGCGGCTGCCCCGCTGGGCCGCCCGGCGGCTGCCTGGGCGGCTCGTGGGCGCTGCCGAACAGCACGGCCGAGCGGTCGCCCCGGTGCGCCGCCAGGGTCAGCTGATCCTCCACGGCCGGGTCCGGGACGGCGAGCAGGACCAGGTCCAGCGGCCCGGGCAGGTCGGCCAGCGACGCGTGGCAGGGCCGCCCGGCTATCTGCTGGTGGCGCGGGTTGACCAGGTGGACCTCCGGCCGGGACGGGCTCCTGGTCACCTCGCTGACCATCCGCTCGCCCAGGCTGCCGGGCCGCGGGCTGGCCCCGACCAGGGCCACCGTGCGCGCTTCGAGCATGGCGGTCAGCGAGGGCCGGTCCGCCACGCCGGTCCCCGGGAAATCAGGTCCCGGCGCGGCGGCAGCCACATCGCTCATGGTGTTCGTTGCGGAAACGAGCGGGTCAGGAGCGGCGGGTCAGCTTGCGGACCTGCTGAGCCCGCTTCGCGCTCTTCTGGTCAGCGATCGCCGCCCGGGCCGCCTGCCAGCCGGGGATCCCGCACACCCCGCCGCCCGCGTGCGTGGCCGAGCTGCCGTAGTACAGGCCGGGGAGCGGGGTCCGGTAGTCCGCGTAGCCCGGCGCCGGCCGCATGTGGAACAGCTGCTCCAGGGACAGCTCGCCGTGGAAGATGTTGCCGCCGACCAGGCCGTACTCCTCTTCCATCTCATACGGGCCGACGATGTCGCGGTGCAGGATGGACGCCTTGAAGTTCGGGGCCAGCTCGTTGTAGCAGTCGATCATCCGGTCCGTGTAGGCCTCGAGTTCCGCGGTGTGCGGCTCCTGGCTCCACTCGGCCGGCACCCACTGGGTGAACAGCGACATGATGTGGGTGCCCTCCGGGCTCAGCGTCTTGTCGAACGCGGTGGGGATCACGCCGTCGCTGAACGGCGCCACCGCCGCCTTCCCGTCCCGGGCGTCGGTGAAGGCCCGCTCGATGTACTCCATCGTGGGAGCCATCTCCACCGACCCCGTGTGGTGCTCCTGCAGGTTCGAGCCGGGGTCGGCGATGAAGTCGGGCAGCTCGGACAGGGCCAGGTTGATCTTCACCACGCCGCTGCGGGTCTTCCAGTGCTCGATGTCGCCCACGAAGTCCGGCGGGAGGTATTCCCGGTCGATCTGGTCCAGGAACGCGATCCGCGGGTGCACCGTGGACACGATCACCTGGGCGCGGATCTCGTCGCCGTTCTCCAGGACCACCCCGCGGGCCTGGCCATCCTCGACCAGGACGCGCGCCACCTTGGCGTTCAGCCGGACCTCGGCGCCGTGCTCACGGGCGGCCCGCTCGATCGCGCTGGAGACCGCGCCCATGCCGCCCTCCTGGAACCCCCAGTTCCCCAGGTGGCCATCGCCCACGTCGCCGATCGAGTGGTGGGCCATCACGTACGCGGTACCTGGCTCGTACGGGCCGGCCCAGGTGCCGATCACGCCGTTGACCGCGAGTGCCCCCTTGACCTGCGGGGACTCGAACCAGTCGTCGAGCAGGTCGGCGATGCTCATCGTCATCAGCCGGGTCACGTCGGCGACCGTGCGCACGTCCAGGCCGCGGTTCTTCCAGGCCAGCCGGAGCGTCTCACGCAGGTCACGGGGCTTGCGCGAGCCCAGGTTCGGGGGGACGGTGAGCAGCAGCGGGCCGAGCACGTCGGCCAGCCCCGCCAGCCACGCGTCCCAGCGCGGCATGGCGTCCGCGTCCTTCTTCGACCACTTGGAGACTTCCTCGTGGTTGCGGCGGGCGTCGTCGGCGTACAGCTTGATCGAGCCGCCCTCCGGGAACGCCTGGTAGTACGGGCCCATCGGGAAGATCTTGTAGCCGTGCCGGGCCAGCTCGAGGTCGGAGATGATGGTCGGCGGGAGCAGGCTCATCACGTAGGAGAGCCGGGTGACGTTGAACTCCGGCGCGTCCGGCCAGGGCGCCTCGGTGGTGGCGGCGCCGCCGGTCTTGTGCCGCCCCTCCAGGACCAGGGTGCGCGCCCCGGAGCGGGCCAGGTAGGCCGCGGCGACCAGGCCGTTATGCCCCCCGCCGACGACGATCGCATCGTAGGACCCGGCTGGCGCCCCGGCCCCTGCTGCGGCCCGTGCTGCGCTGGGTGCTGCGGCCATGAATCCGTCCTCCAGAGGAAATCTCACGGGTATTGACTGAATGTTCAGTCTAGAAACCTGGTAGCGTTGCCACAAGAGCGCGCGCCAGATCAGTGGAGGCAGCCGGTGGATGGGCCCCGCTGGGTATCAGGGCGGCGGGCGAAAGCGCCCCGCCGGGCGCGCGGGCGGGGACGGCGAATAGGCCCCGCCGGGGAGCCGAATAGGCCCCGCCGGGGAGCAAGGCGGGGCCAGTGAATAGGCCCCGCCGGTGGACGGAGTGGGCGAGGATGTCCGCATGAGTGAACGCGCCGGCGACACGGCCGACACCGCCGACCAGCGCCGCGAGCAGATGCTGCGCGCCGCCATCGAGGTCATCGAGGAGCGCGGATTCCCCGAGACCCGGATCGCGGACGTCGCGGCGCGGGCCGGCACCAGCCCGGCGCTGGTCATCTACTACTTCAAGACCAAGGACCAGTTGCTGACCGAGGCGCTGCGCTACGCCGAGGACGCCTGGTACGAGGCGGGTGCCCGCCGGATGGCGGGCATCGCCAGCGCGGCCGGGCGGCTCGAGGACCTGGTGGCCATGAACTTCCTGGTGGAAATCGAGGGCGACCCAACCAGCTCCTGGCTGCTCTGGCTCGATCTGTGGGCCCAGTCGGTGCGGCTGCCCGAGGTGGCCAGCGTCCGGCAGAAGTTCGATGAGCGCTGGCGTGAGATGATCATCTCCGTGGTCCTGGCCGGTCAGGCGGCGGGCGAATTCGGGCCGGTGAACGCCGAGGACTTCGCGGTGACGCTGACCGCCCTGCTGGACGGGCTGGCCATCCAGGTCGCGCTGGCGGATCCCTCGGTGGGCGCCGGCCGCGCGTTCGAGCTGGGCATGCGCTTCGCGTCCGGCCAGCTGGGATTCGAATGGGCCGGGCGGTCGCCCGGACGGTGAAATAAGGAGGTCACCCGGTGCCTGGTGGACATATCCAGCTGGTCGCACTGACCAAGCGGTTCACGGAAGTTGCCGTGGACAGCATCGATCTCACCGTGGACAGCGGGGAGTTCTTCTCGCTGCTCGGGCCGTCGGGCTGCGGGAAGACCACCACCCTGCGGCTGATCGCCGGGTTCGAGCAGCCCACCTCGGGCCGCATCCTGCTGGACGGGACCGACATGGCCGGGGTGCCTGCGCACAAGCGCAACGTGAACACGGTGTTCCAGAGCTACGCCCTGTTCCCGTTCCTGTCCGTGTTCGACAACGTGGCCTTCGGCCTCCGCTACCACAAGCTGTCCAGGCAGGAGATCGCCAGCAAGGTCTACGAAGCGCTCGACCTGGTCCAGCTGCGCTCCTTCGAGAAACGCCGCCCCGGCACGCTGTCCGGCGGCCAGCAGCAGCGGGCCGCGCTGGCCCGGGCCTTGGTCCTGGGGCCCGCCGTGCTGCTGCTCGACGAGCCGCTCGGCGCCCTGGACGCCAAGCTGCGCCGCTCGCTCAAGGTGGAGCTCAAGGCGCTCCAGGAGCGGGTCGGCATCACGTTCCTCTACGTCACCCACGACCAGGAGGAAGCGCTGACCATGTCGGACCGGCTGGCCGTGATGAATTCCGGCCAGATCGTCCAGCTCGGCACGCCGCGGGACATCTACGAGGAACCCGCGGACACCTACGTGGCCGACTTCCTGGGGGTGTCGAACCTGATGGAAGTGGACGTGGTGGAGCGCGGCCCGGGGCGGCACTGCCGCGTCAAGGTCGGGGAGTCCCCGCTCGACGTCGAGCGAGGCGACGTGGACACGCTGGGCACCGCGAACGCGGTGATCCGGCCGGAGCGGGTGCGGATCGAGCAGCACGGCACGCCAGGCCCGAACCGGGTCCCGGCCATGGTCGAGCGGCTGGTGTTCCTCGGCGCGGCCACTCAGGTCATGCTCCGGCTGGCGGCCGGCGCGCAACTGCAGGCGCTGGTGCAGAACGACGGTGGGCATCCCGAGCACCTCGCCCAGGGCACCCCGGTGCACGTCTACCTCGCACCGGACGCGCTGCGCGTGCTGCGGGACGGCGGGGAGGCCCCGGTGGACGACGCAGACGAGCTGAAAGTTTCCTAAATGTCCGGACAAATATGTCCTACCCGGGCAAAGGTGTCCCGACATCACGCCGATGTGGCGCCCTGATTGCAGTGTTCCGGGGTTAGGATTGCGATGTAGCTGCGAATCAGCAGTTACTGGCCGTGAGGATTTGGCGCTGCGCCTCGTCAGCGCAGCGCATGCCAGACCTGGGGTGGGCGGGCAATCTGGAGGCGCCATGACGGAAGCTCCGCAGCTGCAGCCGGTCGTGGACATGGCCGGGCCGAGCCCGGCCCGCATCTACGACTACATGCTAGGCGGCTGGCACAACCGTCCAGCCGACCGGGAAGCCGCGGCCAAGCTGAAGGACGCGGTCCCGGAATTCCACGAGATCGCCTGGGCGAACCGGGGATTCCATCAGCGGGCCGCCCGGTGGATCGCGGAGCAGGGTGTCCGCCAGTTCCTCGACCTCGGCTCCGGGTTCCCCACGGTCGGCAACACCCACGAGGTGGTCCGGGAGCCGCAGACCACGGCGCGCGTGGTGTACGTGGACATGGACCCCGCCGTGGCGGAGTTCGGGTACGCGCTCGACGGTGACGACGGGGCCGCGCTGATCCAGGCCGACCTGCGCGACCCCGACGCCTTACTGGCCCAGCCGGAACTTGTCCGGCTCATCGACTTCACCGAGCCGGTCGGCCTGATCATGACCGGCGTCATGCACTTCGTCGCGGATGGCTCCGACCCCTGGGGCCTGGTCCGCAGCTATCTGCGCCCGCTGGCCGCGGGCAGCTACCTCGCGCTGTCCCACGCCACCGCGGACGGGATGCCGCCGCTCGCGGTGCAGCGCTGGCAGGACGTCTACTCCGGCGCACCGGTCCAGTTGCATCTGCGGGACCGGGCGTCCGTGCAGCAGTTCTTCACCGGGCTGCACCTCGAGCCCCCCTACCAGGATGCCCCGGCCGCGGTGACTTATCTGGGCCTGTGGGGCTGCGAGGATCCGGGAATGGCCGACAGCGACGGTTCCCGCTGGGGTTACTGCGGAGTGGCCCGCCGTCCGTGAGGCGGCGCGCCGTGAGGCGGTCCAGCCGGCCCAGAGGCGGTCCGGGCGAGCCGCCGGTGGCGGACGCCCCAGCGGTGAGTTCGGGGTGCACGTAGCGGCCGCCCCGCAGCAGCGACGCGACCCCGGCCATCGCGGCCAGGCCAGCTGCGACGGCGAACACCACGGTCAGACCGTTATGGAACGGCTGTGAGATCAGCTGCGGGAAGAACTCCCGGCCGGCGGCAGCCAGATGCCCTGCAGCCAGATGATGAGCATGAACTGCAGGCCGCCACGGGCGATGGCGACCAGCAGGCCCGCGATGCTGCCCGCGGTGAAGGCCCGGATGCGGAACAGGCTGAGCTGGAACATCGGCTCGGCGATCCTCAGCACCTGCTGCCCGGCCTCGGTCAGCGACAGCACGGCCCGCCGGCCGTCGTCCGGGTCAGGACGCCGGGCCCGAGCCCGCGGGCCTCCAATGCGGCCAGCGTGGCCCCCATCGACTGCGCGCTGATCTGCTCCTCCTTGGCCAGCGCGCCGGCCGTGGCCGGGCCGGAGCGGTCCAGCCGGGTCAGCGCCGAGGTCTCCGGGAGGCTGAGCTCGCCGTCCGGCTGGACCTGGCGCAGCCGCCGCAGCAGCAGGCCGATGCTGACCCGCAGCGCCGCTGCCACCTCGGTCACGTCCGGTTCTGGCTCCGTGGGCATGACCATAAGTCAAAACTGATAAGTCTGGCCTTAGCAAATGGATGCGGCGGGCCCCGGGCGGCCCGTTCGTGATCTAACGATTGGTGCTGCTGCAGCAGCACCAATCGTTAGATCACGAACGCGGGAGACGCGGCCGGACGGCACACCGGTAACACTCGCCACGCAGGCCGCAGAAGTCCCCGGACACAGGTACCGGCGGAGAGCAGTTGGGCGACGATGGGCGCCTTGGGTCGGGCGTCCCCCAGGCCAAACCGGCCACTGAGGGCGGTACCGAGGGCGGTGCGGCCCGCCAGGGCCGTCGCGGTTCTAGTCGCCGCCGGCGATCGAGGTCAGGGCGTCAACCCGGCTGCCCCGCTCGCCGCGGGTCGCCCAGCGGTAGCCGAGGTAGCCGAGGAACGCGATGACGAGGGACATCACCAGCATGATCGTGCCCAGCGCGTTGAGCGCCGGGCCGCCGTTGCCGCCGCGCTGGTTGGAGTAGATCAGCACCGACATGGGGGTGTTCCCGGCGTTGGAGGACAGCAGGTCAACCAGGACGAAGTCGTCGATAACCCCGGAGAACACCAGCACCGCGCTGGCGAAGATGGCCGGGCCGAGGAGCGGGAGCATCACCCGCCGCATGGTGGACAGCTGGCTGGCACCCAGATCGGCCGCTGCCTCCTCGTACTGCCGGCCGAGGGTGGCCAGCCGCGCCTGCACGATGATGGCAGGCCAGCTCACATTCCAGGTGACCAGCCCCAGGGTCTCAGCGAGGGTGCCCAGCTTGACCTGGGTGAACAGCACGGTGAAGACGAAGAACATCGCGACGCCGAAGATCAGCTCCGGGACCACGAAGGACAGCAGCATGATGAAGTTGAACCCGGCCGAGGTGCGCCCGCGCCATCGGTTGATGCCCAGCGCGAACGCGACGCCCAGCGGGACGGCGATCGCGGTGGTGTAGAGGGACAGCCGGAGCGTCTGGATGACGGCCGCATGGAGCTGAGGGTTATGCAGGACGGAATTGACCGGGTCGGTGAAGTACCACCGCCAGGAGAAGCCCTGCCAGACGCTCTGCGACTTCCCGTTGTTGAACGAGAACAGCACCGCGATGCCGATGGGCACCAGCGACCAGATCAGGTAGAGCCAGGTGAACCCCTCCAGGAACCAGGGGTGCCCCCACGGGCTGCGCCGGGGGAGCATGCGGCGGATGCCGCTCCGCCCGGTCACGGCGGGCTGATCCGGGGCAGCGACCGGGGCCCGGGTCGTGGTCATACCGCCTCCCGCGAGGAACGGTTGGTGGCCACCACGTAGTAGACCATCGGGATCAGCAGCACCAGCAGGAGCAGGACGGACAGGACGGCGCCCTGGCCCTGGAGGCCCGGGGTCTGCAGCTGACCGTCGATCACGTTGCCGAGCATGGACGTGCTCGCCGCCCCGGAGAGCATCTGGTTGGTGTAGTAGTCGCCGAGCATCGGCAGCACGCTGATGAGCAGCCCGGTCAGGATCGGCTGCCGGGACAGCGGCAGCGTGACGCGCAGGAACGTCCGGGTCCGGCTGAGCCCCAGATCGCGCCCCGCTTCGATGAGCGCCGGGTCGATCCGGTCCAGCCCGGCGTAGAGGACCAGGATCAGGTAGGGGATGTAGCCGTACACCAGGCCGAAGATGACGGTGACCGGGTTGCCGCCGAGCCAGTTGACCGGCGAGATGTGCAGCCAGCCGAGCATCTTGTTGGCGTAGCCGTTGGTCTGCAGGAGATCGACCCAGGCCAGCATGCGCATCATGTAGCTGATCCAGAACGGCGCGATCAGCAGGACGAGGAACAATGCCTTGCGGTGCCCCGCGAACCGGGCCACGAAGTACGCCGCCGGATACGCGATCAGCAGCGACAGCGCGGACGCGACCGCGACATAGACCAGCGTCCGGACGATGATGGGGCCGACGAACGCGCCGCTGCCGAAGATCTCGTGCAGCACGTTCATCAGGTTGCCGCGGCTCCAGGCGAGCGGGTTCCAGACCGGGACCGGGCTGCGCAGGATGACGTTGAGCTGGCCGGCCGCGATGGCCAGCATCGTGTAGAACGGCACGATGAACAGCACGATCAGCCACAGCATGCCGGGGGCCGCGAGCGCGATCCAGAACAGCCGGCTCTGGCGGCGTTGCCTGTCCAGCCGGGCCGTCCGGCCTGGCTTGGTCGTCTGCCCCGTGGCCGTCACCGGGCCTAGATTCCCTTGCTCACGGTGAGCCACGCCTGCTGCCAGAGGGCGTCTGCGGTGGCAGGAAGCTGCAACTCCATGACCCCGCGGCGGAAGTAGGACGGCAGCACCGCGGTGGAGGTGAGGTTCGGCGCCAGCAGTCCTTCCTTGACCAGGCGCTGTGGCGTGATCGCGGTCAGCGGCTGCATGTAGCCGTTGAAGCTGATGTTGGTCAGCGCGTTGGGCACGTCGAGCAGGTAGTTCAGGAACATGTGGGCGAGCACCGGGTTCTTCGCACCGGCCAGGATCGTCAGGGTGTCGTTTGCCACCGGACCCTTTCCGTCGGGCGGGAACCAGTAGCCGAGGACCTTCGGGGAGACCCCTTTGGGCAGGTAGGCGGGGGCGCCCGCGATGTCGCCCGACCACGCGTGGTGGATCCAGATCTGGCCGCTCGGCAGGTTCGAGTAGTCGTTGTTGTCGATGTGCGCATTGGTCAGCTGGAGCAGGTCCTGCAGAGACTGCTGGGACTTCGCGATCTCGGCCGCGGAGGTGGTATTGAGGTCGAACATCCCGTTCTTCATCAGCCCGAGGCTGATGCCCTCGCGGTAGTCGTCGAGGATCGCGACCTTGCCCTTGTACTTGGCCTGCCACGGCATGGCCCACGGGTTGGACATCTTGTAAGGATCCTCGTTCACGTGGTCTTTGCGCCACGCGATGCCTGTGGTGTAGATCGTGTACGGCACCGTGTACTGCCACTTGCCGTCGTAGAACGGGTTCGTGAAGTCCGGCCACGCCTGGGAGATGTTCGGCAGGTAGGTGTGGTTCAGCGGCTGGATGAGCTTGCTCTGGACCAGCGCGCCCATCTGGTCCACGGTCACGCCCATGAACACGTCGAAGTTGACCTGCCCGGAACGCAGCTTCGACATCGCCTCGCTCATGGTGTTGAACGTGGTGACCTGGACCTTGCAGCCGAATTTCTTGCCGAAGTCCTTGACGGTCTGCGGGTTGACATAAGCCACCCAGTTGAAGATCTGCAGCGTGGCGTCCCGCTCGGGTTTCATCCCGCTGGCGATCGAATGATTTCCGGCGTAGATCGGCCAGGTTACCGGGTTGCTCGGGCGCGGCAGGGAGGTGGCCTTCGCCGACGACCCGGCGCCGCCGGTCGTCGTGGTACTGGTCCCGCACGCCTCGAGGAACGTGCCCAGCCCGCCCATCAGCAGGCCCGCCCCCGCGCCCTGCTTCAGGAAGCTACGGCGGGACACCCCGCTACGGGTCCCGTCCGCTGACCAGCCTTCTCTGGGGTGCATCGTAAGGTCACCTCGTCTCTCCGGCAGCAGCCCAGCCCGGGGCTGGCCGGCTCGGCCGAGTCCACCGTTCGCTGACTGAACAGTCCGTCAATAACAGGTACTACCCTCCCGCATCCGGGCGCAAGTCCTCTCGTGTAACAGATCGGTTCAAAGGTCGCAACAGCCTGTCATCCGGAGACTGCCCTGGCGAAGGCGCCGAAGTTCTCGATCAGCCGGTCAATGTCTGATTCGTCATGCTGGACGGATATCAGCCACTGCTCGATCTTGCCCCACGGCGGCAGGAACACACCCCCGTTGTGCTGGAAAAGCCAGTGCGCGTGGCTGTAACGGTCATCGATATCCAGGAATCCGCGGTAGTTGCGGACCGGCTCGGGGGAGAACACCACACAGCCCTTGGCCCCGACCGCGACCACGTGGGCCTGCAACCCGGTCCGGGCGATCTCCCGCTCGATCCCGCTGACCGCGCGCTGGCGCAGCGCGTCGATCCGCTGGTACGCCTCGGGCGTGGCCACCTCGGTGAGCATGGCCCGGCAGGCGGCCACCGCGAGCGGGTTGCCGTTGAACGTGCCGACCATCTCGTAGCCGTTCTCCGCGACATGCGCCATGACCTCCTCCGACCCGCCGACCGCGGCGATGGCCACGCCGCCGCCGATGGCCTTGGCCAGGCAGATGATGTCCGGTGTCACCCCGGTCAGCCCGGTGGCGCCGTTGGGGCCCGCGGTCAGTCCGGTCTTGACCTCGTCGAACGTGAGCAGCGCGCCGCGGGAGTGCAGCAGGTCCTTCAGCCCGGCCAGGAAGCCCGGCTCCGGCTCGATGATGCCCGCGTTCATCATGATCGGCTCGATGATCATCCCGGCGACCTGGCCCGGGTGCTCGTCCAGCAGGCGCTCGACGCTGGCCAGGTCATTGAAGGAGGCCACCAGCGTGAGCCTGATCATCGCCTCGGGGATGCCCGAGCTGGACGGGGACTGGGCTGGCCGGTCCGCCGGGCCGACCTCGTCGGCGTCCGGGGTCACCGATACCTGGACCGAGTCGTGGTGGCCGTGATAGCCGCCCTCGATCTTGATGATCAGGTCCCGGCCGGTGATCGACCGCATCAGGTGCACCGCGTCCATGGTGGCCTCGGTGCCCGAGTTGGCGAACCGCCACAGCGGCAGGCCGAACCGCAGCGCCAGTTCCTCGCCGACCGCCACCGCGTTCTGGGTGGGCTGGGCGAAGTGCGTGCCCAGGCCGACCTGGCTGTGCACGGCTTCCACGATGGCCGGGTGGGCGTGCCCCGCCAGGGCCGCCCCGTAGCCGCCGTGCAGGTCGACATACTCGTTGCCGTCCACGTCGTAGATCCTGGAACCCCTGCCGTGGCTGAGCCAGACCGGCTGCGGCACCGTTATCTGCCAGCTGGAGGTCACGCCCCCGGCGAGGCTGTGCGCGGCCCGGCGGGCCATCCGCGCCGATTCCGGCTGCCGCTCGACGAAGATCTTCTCTTGCTGGGCGATGACGCTGGTGAGGTCGGTGCTGCTGAGGTCGTTGCTGGTGAGATCGTCGGAAAGCCGCGGAGGGCTGTCCTGCTGACTCGGCACGATGCGCTCCTTCACGCTGACTGAACGTTCAGTCTAATTCGCGGGTGACAGGGGTGGCAAGGGCCGGGATCGTGCAGGTGACAGAGACGGCGTCCAGGGCCGCGTCCCGGGGGGCCGGGTCCAGACCCGCGCCCCGGGGGGCCGGGTCCGGGCTGCGTTCGGGGGCCGCGTCAGCAGCGCGGCACGGACGCGGTGTAGGACGTCTTGCTGGGACTGGCCAGGTAGTAGTCCGGCACCCAGTGGCCGTCCCGCAGTTTGTCCCACACCGGCGAGGTCCCGGTCTTCGACCCGGCCTGCTGGCAGGTGACCCAGCCGAGCGCGCCGCCGGGCAGCACGCCGATGGTCGGGTAGGAGACGCCCGGGCCGGTGTGCTCGTTCAGTCCGCCCCCGGCCGTGACCTGGTAGGGGTACGTGCAGCGGGGCAGGCCTGCGCTGTAGCCGGTCTTGGACGGGGTGCTGACCCGGTAGTCCGTGACGAAGGTGCCGTCGGTGAGCCTGTCCCACACCTGGGTGGTCCCGAATGGGGTGCCGTGCGCCTGGCAGAGAACCGGCACCGGCGAGCCGGGAGAGTGCGTGCCCGTGACCCGGTATGAGGTGCCCGGGCCGGTCCGGGACTTCACGGGGTTGTTCCCCGTCGCGGCGTAGGGGCGGGCGACCGTGGCGACCGGCGTGTCCAGGTTGTCGTTGTCGATGTTGATCGTCACGCCGCCGTAGGCCTCATCGTGGCCGCCGCGATATTGCTTGGCCCGCTGGTGGGCGGCCCACTGCTGGTCGGGGATCCCGGCCCACCCGGTCAGGGCCGGATTCCCGTCGTACCGGGCGATCCACAAGGCGTCCGGGCGGGCGTAGGAGGCCGACGTGTAAACCCCGGATAGCTGCGGGGCCCCGGAGCTGAGGTTCACGTAGACGCCGGAGATGTAGCCGAGCCGGTGCAGTTCCCGCGTCCAGCCGGACAGGTAGGTGAGCACGGCGGTCCGGCAGGCCGCGTCCGTGGCCGAGTAGTTCTCGATGTCGTTGTAGAAGGCGCTGCCGTGCAGCATGCCCAGCGTCTTGCCCTGGGCGGCCGCGTCGTCCGCCGCCGCCGTGCCCTCGCTGGCGGCCTGGGCGGGGATGATCTTCTGGTCGGTGGGCTTGCCGCCGCACGGCGGCTGCAGGCCTTTGTAGACCGGCAGCAGCGACCAGCCGAGCGCGGCGGCCTGGGCCGTCCACGCCCGGGTGAGTTCCGGCTGTTTGCAGCTCCGGGTGACCCCGCCGACATAGACCCCGATGGCCCGGTATGGCGAGGCGCTCCAGGCCTGGAGTGAGGCCAGCGGAGGGGCGGTGCAGGTCTCGAAGGCGGCCCCGACGTACCTGGTCGCGGACGACCACGGCGGATAGCTGACCGTGGTGGCCGGCTGGGCAGCCGCGGGGATCGCCGCAGCCAGCAGGGTAAGCGCGGTAGCCCCGCCAGCTACCGCCAGGCTCAGCGTGCGCCGTCGCAGTCGCGTCATGGCCACCCTCGACTCCGTGAATCAGCCTGCCGGAACGGTACAAGGCTGACCGTGTCCGGCGTGCCGCATCAGGGCCGATGGTCCCGGAAATACCCATGAGATCTTTGCCAAGATACGTTGATCACCGATATGTTGCGGTCATGAGTGATCCGCTTCGCGAGCCCACGTTCCTGATCCTCGCCGCGCTGGCCCCGCAGCCGCTGCACGGCTACGCGATCATCGGTGAGGTGGCCGAGCTGTCCGGCGCACGCATGACGCTGCGCCCCGGCACCCTGTACGGCGCGCTGGACCGGCTCGCGGACGAAGGGCTGCTCGAGCCGGACCGGGAGGAAGTGGTCGATGGAAGGCTGCGCCGCTACTACCGGCTGACCGACGCCGGGGCGGCCGTCCTCGAGCAGGAAGCGGCCCGGCTGCAGCACAACGCCGATGCCGCCCGGGGGCGGCTCGCCCGGCGCCAGCAGCACCGCGCGGTGCCCAGGCCCGCCGGGGGCCTGGCGTAACCCCGGTCAGCTCCGCGGGCCTCGCCACCGCGTAAGCCCCGGTCAGCCGCGAGCCTTCCGGCGCAGCCGTCCAGCGCTAGCCTGGTCCACGGCGCGAGCCTGGTCCACGGCGCGAGCCTGGTCACGGCGCAGCCTGGTCCACGCGCCAGCCTGGTCCACGGCGCCAGCCTGGTCCACGGCGCCAGCCTGGTCCACGGCGCCAGCCTCGATTAGCCGCGCACCCACGCAGCGGCCGGGGGAGTGACGGTGCCCGGCGCGGTGCGCCAGGTCATCACGTCGAAGCAGTACAGCCCCTGCTGGACGCCGGGGTCCTGCTCGATCAGGCGGCGGACCTCGTCCAGGGTCTCCTTCTGGTAGATGCCGAGCCCGCAGATGTCCTGCTCCTCGGCGGGGCTGTCTCCGACCGGGCCCGCCGCGAGCTGGTCGCCGCCCGCGACCATGCTCAGCGTGTACGCCAGGTGCTCGCGGAAGATGCGTTCTCTGGTCTGCTCGTCGAAGTCACGCCCCGCGGCCGTGTGCCGCAGCAGCACCATCTGGTAGGAAACGAGCTCTGGTCCGGTCATCGGCCGGGGTCCTCTCAGGTGGTCAGGTGGCTGGGCCGTCAGCGCCGCCGCTGGCCGCATTGTCGGCGGCGGCCATCGCGGCGGCGAAACGGTCCAGGATGCGGGTCCAGCCGGCGGAGTAGGCACCGGAGGCGTAGCCGCCGGGCAGCGCGCAGTCCTGGGCCAGCTGCTCGTCGGTCATCGCCTCCCAGCCGCGGTGCTCGACCGTGACCCGGGTCAGGGCCGGGCCGAGCCCGGCGAAAGTGAACTCGACCTCGGTCGGAACCGGCGTCCCGGTCCAGGTCATGATGAAGCGCTCCGGCGGTTCCCAGGCCAGCAGCTCGCCCCAGTCCAGCTCGGTGCCGTCCGCCCAGGTCTCGTAGACGCGGCCGCCGGCCTGCCGTTCCACGGTCACGTCACGGACCTGGTCCTGTCCGGCCGAGAACGGCACGGCCAGCCACCAGGCGCCGATGGTCCGCACGAACGTGTCGAACGTGTGCCGGGGGTCGCTGCGGACCACGGTCGACTGGCGGACCGGCGGGCGGCGCAGGGCCGTGACCCGCTCTGTCCGGCGCGGCTGGCTCATGGGGGTAGCACCGTCCCGTCCCAGGCCCTATCCGGCCTGCGCGGACCGGCCCGCGTCGCTGAGGCCCCGGTCCGCCTCGACAATCTGGCGGGCGGCGTCCAGGGACGCCGCCCACATATCGTTCAGGAACTCCCGCAGCCCGTCCAGGCCCTCGGGCCGGGCACGGTACAGCCGTCTCGTGCCCTCCCGCCGCTCGGTCAGCAGCCCGGCGTTCTTCAGCACGGTCAGGTGCTGGCTTATCGCCGTCCTGGTCACGTCGAAGGCCGCGGCAATCTCGCCCGCCGCCAGCTCATCATCCGCGACGAGGCGCAGGATGGCGCGGCGGCGCGGCTCGGCGATCGCCTTCAGAGCCTCATCGGTGGCCCTGCTCGCCCGCGGCCGCGGCGTCCCGCCTCATGCCGCTCACGCCCGCCACCTCGTCCTGCTCACGCCAGGCGCCCGGCCGCGGCGGCATAATGACCACAAGCGCTAACGTTAGCGATTGCGAACGTTAGCGTCACCTGTCAGAAGCTTCGGGGCCGCCCACCGCCACACGAGCCGCCAGCCCAGCTGGAACAGGCCGAGGAAAGCCAGTGCGACCAGGATGAACGCGAACGCGGTGCCCTGGCCCGCGAGGACCCGCAGCACCATGCCGACAGCGACGGTACCGAGCCACACGCCGACGCCGGTCGGCACCAGCGCGGTGGGCTGCCGCCAGAACCGCGTCACCGCCATCCCCGCCACGGCTCCGGCGGCGAACGGCCAGAACGTGTCCCAGAGCCCGGCCAGGGCGCCGCCATCGTGGTGGTTGGCCCGGCCGATCACGACAAAGAGCAGCACACAGCAGAAGTCCGTGAGGGCCGCACCAGCAGAGCGCATGGCGCCAGGGTAGGGGATGCGGCCCCGGCCGCGAGAAGCATCCGGGCGTACACTCGCCAGGTGCCAGATCATGGGCCGGCTAGCGCGATTGTCCGAGGGCGATGGCCCGGCTGCTGATCGTCCACCACACCTCCTCACCGTCCATGCAGGCGATGCTGGAGGCGGTGGTGGCCGGGGCGGGGACCGACGAGATCGAGGGCGTCGAGGTCGTGATCAGGCCCGCGCTGACCGCATCCGCCGTCGACGTGCTGAGCGCGGACGGTTATTTGCTGGGCACGCCGGCCAATATCGGCTACATGTCCGGGGCGCTCAAGCACTTCTTCGACGGGATCTACTACCCGTGCCTCGACGCGACCCAGCGCAGGCACTATGGCCTGTACGTGCACGGCAACAACGACACCGGGGGCGCGGTGCGGGCGGTGGAGGCCATCACGACCGGGCTGCGGTGGCACCGTGCCCGGCCGCCGGTCACAGTCGTGGGGGACGTCGGGTCCGGCGACCTGGAGGCGTGCTGGGAGCTGGGCGCCACCGTCGCCGCGGGGCTGGTCTCGTGATCCTCACCGTCGCCCTGAACGCCACGGTGAACGTCAGCTACGAGGCGGAGGAGATCGCCTGGGGCGCCCCGAACCACATCAGCAGGATGACGTGCCGGGCGGGTGGCGGGAGCCTGGCGGTGGCGCGGGTTCTGGCCGGCCTGGGCGAGGACGTGCTGGTGGCAGGCTTCGCCGGCGGGGGCGCCGGGAGACTGATCGAGGCTGACCTGGCCCGCGGGGGTGTGGCCACGGCCTTCACCACGATCGGCCGTGAATCGCGGCGCGTGATCGAGGTGCTGGACGAGGCGCGGGAGCAGAGCACCCGCCTGAGCGAGCCCGCACCGTTCATCACCACGGAGGAACTCGGACGGTTCGCCGCCGAATTCCGCAAGCTTCTGCCCGGCGCGGACGCCGTGGTACTGAGCGGCGGGCTCCCGTCCGGCATGCCCACGGACATCTACGCGTCCCTGGCCAGCTACGCGGCGGAGGCCTCGGTACCCGCGATCGTCCATGCCGGCGGCCCGGCCCTGTGGCGCAGCCTGGACCGGCATCCGGCCCTGGTGGTGATCGCGTCGACGGCCGGGGTGCCCGGGGCCGGGGTATCCGTAAGGCCGGCCGCCCTGGTGGCCCGGGGTTCGCGGGCCGCGGCCATGCTGTCCGGCACGGCCCTCCTGGCCGCCGTTGCCCCCGGGCCGGGCGGGCAGTGGCTGGCCGAGCTGGAGGAATACCCGGGCCTGTCGCTGTCCGCCGAGGCCGTGGTGGCCGGGCTGCTCCCGGCCGTCACGCAGGGCTGGCCGTGGCCGGACGCGCTGCGGCACGCGGTGGCCCTCGGCGCGTCGTCCGACCCGCTCGGCGAGGTCGATCTGGACGCCTACGACCTGCTCTCGTCCGAGGTCGTGCTGGCCCCGGCGGGCGGGTCGTCCCCCGGCTGACCGCGCTGGCCCGGCCCCAACCCCGCCCGGCCCGCCCGCCGCCCCGCCCGGCCAACCGGCCGCGCCCGCCACCTGGCCGCTCCGCCCGGCCACCGGCCGCGCCCACGCCACCGGCCGCCCCGCCCGGCCAACCGGCCGCGCCCCGCCACCTGGCCGCCCGCCCGGCCAACCGGCCGCGCCCCGCCACCTGGCCGCCCGCCCCGGCAACCGGCCGCGCCCCGCCACCTGGCCGCCCTGCCCGGCCAACCGGCCGCGCCCGGCCGCCGCGCCGCCCTGCCCCGGCCGCCCCGCCACGCCGGTCAGGGCGCCGGGCCAGCCCGGCCAGCGCGGCCAGGGTGGTGACCAGCAGCGGGAGCACGGTGAGCCCGGGCCCGGGAGCGGCTGAATGTGCGGTGGCCAGCAAAGACCCGAGGAAGACCAGGTAGGACCCGATGATGAAGGCCCCCGTGGCCCGGCGCACCCCGCCGTCCCGGAAGGCGAAGCCGAGCGCGGCGGCGGTCAGGGCCAGGTACCAGACGGCGATGAGCACCGCGTGAACTGACGGCGCGCCCAGCCCGGTGATCGTCGCGGGCAGCAGCAGCCCGGCGGTGACGTTGAGCGCGTTGCTGTTCAGCGTGGTGCTGAGCATGGCGGCGCCGCGCCCGCGCGCGGCCAGGTACACGGCCGCGACCGCGTTCGGCAGGCTGGTCACCGCGGCCAGCACCACGCCGCCGGTGATGATCTGCGGTACCCCGAAATGCGTCCCGATCGACGTGCCGGACCGCTCCATGACCACGCTGGCCGCGACGACCACGACCAGCGCGGCCGCGGCCAGCAGCACGTCCCGGAGCCGGCCGTGCGGCGGGTGGATGATCTCCTCGAGTTCCTGTTCCTCCTCGAAGATCGCCACGGTCAGCCAGGGTTCCCAGCGGCGCGCCACCGGCACGCGGTGCAGCCGGCCGGCTCCCGCGCCGAGCAAGATCAGGTACGGCACGAGGACGGCCAGGACGGCGACCAGGCCGGCCGCAGGCGGGATGGTGCCGGTGGTGGTGACCAGGCAGACCACCGCGACCCACAGGGCGATGACCCCGCTGAGGGCGACGACCCTGCGGTGCAGGGCGATGCTGCCCGCCACGACCCCGCCCAGCCCCAGCAGCGCCGCCAGGTTGAACACGTTCGAGCCGATGATGACGCCCGCGCCGACCTTCTGCTGATGCTGCGCCAGCGCGGTGGCCGCCGAGGTGATCTCCGGGGCGTCCGCGGCCAGCGCGGCCACCATGCCGAGCAGCGCCTCCGACAGCCCCAGCCGCTCGCCGATCCGCTCCAGCCTGGTGACCAGGAGATAACTGGTGGCCAGGCTGACCGCCGCGGCGAGGCAGAAGATCAGCAGCTGGAGGGCCACGGGCACCGGCGGTGTCCTTCCGGGCAGGCGGGCAGAGTGCCGACCAGTCTTCCCGGCTCACCTGGCAGCACCCTACCGGGCGAGTCCTGGCCGGCCGTGGCATGCGGCGATCAGACCGTTATCTGTCTGGTGAAGCTGCCGGGTCACCAGGGGTCACCAGGGGTTAGGGGTCCCGTTCCCGAAAATCTGCGTCTGCAGCTGTCTCGCCGCCAGCCCCGTCCCGCAGACCGCGGGAGGCAGCTTCCCGTGGACCGCGGTCCAGTTCGTCCAGGCGATCAGGGAGTAATCGAGCGCCGTGCTGCCGGTGCGCGCGGGCACCCACAGGCTGCCGCGCTTCACCCAGGGGGTGCCGAAGACGAGGTAGTGGGTCCGGCGGCCGCCGATGACGAACGTCTGCGGGTAGGGTCCCGGCTTGTCGTGCGCGCGCCACCAGCCGCTGAAGTTGTCCGCGTTGGTGGTGTTGATCGTGACCTTGCCGTCGCTGAACCAGTCCAGGCCCGGGCCCGGGCGCAGGCCGGCCGTGTCCACCGCGCACTGGGTCAGCAGCGCGGGCGCATCGGCCAGCCGGTACCCGTACGGGTTGCGGAGCGAGGCGCTGGCGGCGTGGTTCTTGGGCGGGACGACCGCGAAATGGCATCCGGCCAGCATCGCCCCGGCTGCGATCGCCGCAGCCGCCCGGCCGCCGCGCGCCAGCGTCCGCTTCATGCCTGCCTCTCGTCCCGGCCATCGGGTCAACCGGCCATCGGGTCAACCGGCCATCGGTTCAACCGGCCATCGGGTCAACCGGCCATCGGATCAACTTGTACCGTACGGCCCGGCGGCCAAGCCCTGCAGGGCATGGGCGAATGCCGCCAGTCATGATCTACTCATGGGTAGTTTCCCGAGGAGGTGAGCGATGGCGCTCGCGTTCTGGCGCCGGGCGGAGGCGGATCCCTCCTGGACCGCGCTGGTTGAGCCGGACGGCACCCAGCGCACGGCGGGCGAGCTGCTCGCCCGGGTCAACCAGCTCACGCACGCGCTCCGGGCGCTGGGGCTGCAGCCCGGCGACGGCATCACGGTGCTGCTGCCCAACGGGGGCGCCGCGCTGGAGATCTACCTGGCCGCGCTGCAGGGCGGCTGGTACTACACCCCGATCAACTGGCACTTCACCCCGCGGGAGATCGCCTACATCCTGGCCGACAGCGAGGCCAAAGCGTTCATCGTGCACGAACGGTACGGGGCGGCCGGGACCGCCGCCGCGGACCTGGCCGGGCTGCCCGCCACCGCCCGGCTCGGCTACGGCTGCGTGACGGACTTCATGCCCGTCGCGGACCTGCTGGCCGGCCAGCCTGACACCATGCCCGCGGGCCGCACGGCGGGGTCGGCCATGCACTACACCTCGGGGACCACGGGACGGCCCAAGGGGGTCCGCCGGGAGCTGGCCGGGATGGACCCGGACGACGCGGCGGAGCTGACGACCGCGCTGCTGCAGATTTTCGGCGTCCCGCCCGGGCAGCCGAATGTGCACCTGGTCACCTCGCCGAACTACCACACCGCGGTGACCTTGTTCGGCGGCGCGGCCATTCACCTGGGCCACACCCTCGTGTACATGGACAGCTGGGACTCCGAGACCGCGCTGGACCACGTGCAGCGCTACCAGGTGACGAGCACGCACATGGTGCCCACGCAGTTCAAGCGGATGCTGTCCCTGCCCGGCTCGGCCCGGCGGGGGTACGACCTGTCGTCCATGCGCTGGATCATCCACGCGGCGGCCCCGTGCCCGGTCCCGCTCAAGCGGGCCATGCTGGACTGGTGGGGGCCGCGGGTGTACGAGTACTACGCCGCCACCGAGGGGGGCGGCACCCTCGCCACCCCGCAGGACTGGCTGGACCGCCCGGGCACGGTGGGGCGCCCCTGGCCCACCAGCGAGATCATGATCGCCGACGACGACGGCAAGCAATGCCCGCCCGGCATGCCGGGCACGGTCTACATGAAGATGAGCACCACGCAGTTCGTGTACAAGGGTGATCCGGCCAAGACGGAGGCGAACCGGCTGCGGGGGTTCTTCACCGCGGGCGACGTCGGCTACCTCGACGAGGACGGGTACCTGTTCCTGTGCGACCGCAAGGCAGACATGATCATTTCAGGCGGGGTGAACATCTACCCGGCCGAGGTCGAGGCGGAACTCATCATGCATCCCGGGGTGGCCGACGTCGCCGTGTTCGGGGTCCCGGACGAGGAGTGGGGCGAGCGGGTGATGGCCGTGATCGAGCCCGCGGCGGGCCGGATCGCGGGCCCCGACCTGGCCGCGGAAATTCTCGGGTCGCTGGAGGGGAAGCTGGCCCGGCTGAAGTGGCCGTCGGCGATTGACTTCACCGACCAGATGCCCCGCGACCCCAGCGGCAAGCTGCTCAAGCGCCGCCTGCGCGACCCCTACTGGCAGGCCCAGGGCCGCTCGATCTAGCCGGCCCGCGTCTGGCCGGGGCGCAGACCCGGGTCAGGCCGGGACCGGGGGACGTTCGGCGCCCGCGGTCATGCTGAGCACGTCGAGGAGCCGGGCCACGGCGGGCGGCTCAGGAGCCTCGCCGTAAGTGAGGGCGAGCACCTGCCGGTGGGAGCCCGGCAGCGGTGCGGCCTGGATAGCCGGGTGGCGTGCCGCCCGGAGTGCGAGGCCCGGCAGCGTCGTGATCCCCAGGCCCGCCGCGACGAGGGCCTGGACCGCGACGAAGTCGTCGGTGGTGAACGCGATCTTCGGGCTGAAGCCGGCCAGCTCGCACTGCCAGACGAGGTAGCTGCGGCACCGCTCGCAGCCGCCGATCCACCGGTGGTCCGCATAGTCGGCCAGGTCCGGCCGGGACGGCAGCGCCGGCTCGCCGGCCGTGGCCGCGCGGGTTTCCGGGCCGGCCGCGGCCGCGCGGGTTTGCAGGGCGGCCGCGGGAGCCCGGGTCACCAGGTGGATGGGATCGTCGAGCAGCAGCCGGGACCGGGTGCCCTCGTCAGCATCGCCGGGCGGGCTGGCCGTCACCCCGTCCTGGTAATGCCGGAAGACCAGCGCCACGTCCACGTAGCCGGCCCGGAGCATGCGCAGCGCTTCCGGCGGCTCCGCCTCGGCCAGCGTGAGGTCCAGGCCGGGGTTCTCCGCCTCGAGCCGGGCCGCGGCGATCGGCACCAGCGTGCTCAGCGCCGAGGGGAAGGCAGCCAGCCGGACCCGGCCCGCCCGCAGTCCGACGTGGGCGGCGAGCTCGTTCTCCGCGGCGTCCAGCCGGCCCAGGATCTCCTCGGCCCGTTCCGCCAGAAGACGGCCCGCGTCGGTCAGCCGCACCCCGCGGCCGGCCCGCTGGGTCAGCAGCGCCCCGGTCTCCGCCTCGAGCCGGGACAGGTGGTGGCTCACCGAGGGCTGCGCGTAGTTGAGGGCCCGCGCCGCGGCGGTCACCGAGCCGTGCCGGGCTACCGCGACGAGCACGCGGAGCCTGGTCACATCCAGCATCCAGCAATTATAGATCCGCTCGATTTAACCGTCCGCTGACCGGTACGCCGCCTATCTGACCAACGCTCCCTAACGGTTTGTCCGTCGCTGGTGCTTCGAACCCTGGCGCCGGGAACGTGGGTGCTGGGAAACCTTGTGCCGGGTGCCTGTGTTCGCCGACCGCGTGTGCCGGGAACGCGAGGGCCGGGACGGGTGGTGGCGGGCCTGCCCCTGCGCGGGAGGCCGGGGGGCGAAGCTGCAGGCGTGCAGCCCGGCCCGGTAGCCGCGCGGCGGCATGCCGATCAGGTACGCCGGGCCGGCCCGGTGCAGGAACAGGGCGATCGTCCAGTCGATGCAGCTGGAGTGGTCAGGGCTGTGGGCCGGATCCTGGTGGCTGGTGAACGTCACCGTGGCTTTCAGGCCGTTTTTCGGCGCGGTCAGGCCGGCCAGCACCGCGTTCGAGTCGTGAGTGGTCGAGTAGCCCCAGGTGAATTCGTGCGGGGTCAGCCTGCCCGGTTGCGCGAACAGCCGCGCGTACGCCTGGTACGCCCGGTGGTTGACCGCCGCGAAGTAGCGGTCCAGGAGGGCGGCGGCCCGGCGGACGTCTGCCCGCCCGGCCAGGCCGGGCGCGATCGACACGAGGCCGTGGCCGGGGTGCCGCGACCGGCCGCCGCTTTTGGGGTGCGGAGCGGGCGGGGCCGGCTGCGGGGCCGGCGGAATAGTGCCGCGGACCGTCCCGGTGCGGCCCTGGCCGGGCTGGCCGGGTGCGGGCTGGCCGGGTGCGGGCTGGCCGGGTGCGGGCTGGCCGGGTGCGGGCTGGCCGGGTGCGGGCTGGCCGGGTGCGGGCTGGCCGGGTGCGGGCTGGCCTGTGCGGGACTGGCCGGGGGCCGTGCCCCGCGACCCGGGCTGGCCCGGGCCGGACTGCCCCGGGCCGGGCTGGCCGGATCCCGTGTGCTGCGATCCGGCTCGGCCCGATCCGGGGTGCGCAGCGCCCGTGTGGCCGGTGCCGCTGCGGCCCATGCTGCTGCGGCCCGTGCTGCCATGACCCGTGCCGGCCCGGCTGCTCCCCGGGGTAACGCCGCCCGGGTTATGCCCGCTCGGGCTGGGCTTCACCGGGCCCGCGCCGGTCTGGACGGGCGCTGGCGGGGTCGCCGGGGACAGGCTGGGCACCGGATGGCCCGACAAAGCCTGGCTCGGCTGGGCGTGACCCGATCCCAGCTGGCTCGGCCGGGACACATAAGGGCGGTGCGCGACGCCGGCCTGGGGCTGGTTGGTGCCGACCAGCCAGGCGGTCGAGGCGACGGCGAGCAGCCCGGCGATCACCACCACCCCGATGACCAGAAGACGGCGGTCCGGGCGGTGGCTACCGGGGACCCACGGGTCTTCCGGGTACGGCGCGGGGTCGGTCTCACCGCCGATCCGGACCAGCCTCAGCAGTTCGCCGTCCTCGCTGACACTGGAGGCCGGTAGCGCCTGCAGCCGGATCGTGCTGACCGCCGGGTCTGCCGTGGGCTCATCCGCGGCGGCCTCATCGGTGGCGGCCTCGATCGGTGGCGGCCTGATCGGTGGCGGCCTGATCGGTGGCGGCCTGATCGGTGGCGGCCTGATCGGTGGCGGCCTGATCGGTCGCGGTCTCGGCTGCTCCGACCGCAGCGGCCTCCGCAGGCGTAGCTCCAGGAGGAGCGGCCTCCGCGGGAGCGGTCGCGGGAGGGGTCGCGGGAGCGGTCTCCGCCGGAGCCGCCCAGGCGGGGGCCACCCAGCCGGAATCCGGCTGGCCGGGCGGGACGGCGCCGGTTTCCGCGTCGGCCACGCCGACCTGAGCCGGGATGACAGGGCCGGACCCCGGATGCCCCGGGGCGTCCGGTACCGCAGGGCCCGTGCCGGGGCCGGCGCTACCAACCTGGACCGCGGTGGCCTGGACCGCGGTGGCCTGGCCCGTGCTGGCCTGATCGGTGGTCACCTGATCGGCGCTGGCCTGAGTGCTGGCCTGCTCAGGGCTGGCCTGATTGGTGGTCGCCTGATCGGGGCCCATTCCAGCGACGCTGGCTTCAGCGCTGCCGGCCTCCGCGGCACCGGCCCCGGACGAGCGCTGCGAAGCCAGGCTGATCTCGGCCCCGCAGCGCGTGCAGTAGCGCAGAATCCCGCTGACTGGGGATCCGCATTTCGTGCAGAATCTCATTGGCGGTCAGCCCATCCTGACGTTCATGCTGATGGCGGTCTCTTTGACGGGTAGCGGGCCGGCCGGTCCGGGCTGGCTGCTGGCCGCGTCGATCCCGGCGAGCGAAGCCCCGTGCATCGCGGCCACCAGAGCCCGGACGGACTCGAAGCGGAGCGAGCGGCAGATCCCGTCTCCCCGGCTGGTCACGTCCCGGATATTCCGGCCGATGATCATCATCAGCAGCCGCAAGGGGGACATGTGCAGCCAGAAGGTCCAGCCGACGTACAAGTCGCGCCCGTGGGCGAAACACGAGATGTAGCCGCTGAAATGGCCTCGGCGCAGCTCCAGGTATTCATGATCTCCTTCTCCATGCCGGGAGACAGTCCGCACTCGCAGTGAATCGACCGGAGTGCCATGGGACCGGAAAGCAGAATTGATGTACTCAGACGCCGTCTGGGTGGACTCGGAGCTCTGCTCCATGACCTGGCTCCACTCGGCCAGCAGGGCCGGGACCGGGATCAGCCAGAACGGGATGGCCAGCACCAGCGCGACCAGCCAGAGGCTGTCCAGTTCCACCCTGAGGGCGGGGCCGAGCTTGGTTCCGGCCGCGGTGGCGAGCAGGAGGCCCAGCAGCAGGAGCGTCTCGATGAGCAGGTAAATGCCGGTGAACACGCACGCCTGGCGGAGCACGTGCATGAGGTAGCGGGGGTTGCGTGCGGGGTCCAGGTTCGCGAGCCCGGACAGCCTCGCCGGAATGGGCCGGGCGGGTCCCGCCGGGCCGGCTGGCTCGCTGCCTGTGGTGCCGGGTCCGTGTGGCCGTCCCGCGTACCGGCCGGGTGAACCGTCCGCACGGCCCGTTCCGGCGTGCGGGCCCGTGGTGTCGTGCCAACCTCGGCTGCGCCGGCCCGGGCCCGCATGCCCGCTGGTGCCATGCTGCGGGGCTGCGCCATGCTGCGGGGCTGCGCCATGCTCGCGTGGCTGCGCCATGCTGCGGGGCTGCGCCGTTCTGCCGGGCGGCGCCCCCGGCCTGGCCGGGGGCGATCTGGTTGGCAGCGGTCTGGCCGGGGGCAACCTGCTGTGGGGCCGCCTGGTCTGCGGCGACCTGGTCCGCGGCGACCTGGTCTGCGGCGACCTGGTCCGCGGCGACCTGGTCCGCGGCGACCTGGTCCGCGGCGACTTGCTCGGCCGCGGCGTGCCCCGGGGGATCGCCGCGGTGGGCCGGGATGATGCGGACCTGGGATCGCCCGGCGGCGGGAGCGGTGAGGGGGCCTGACTCTAACCCGCCAGGCTCCCGCGCGGCGGGGACCGCCGGCTTGACAGGCCTTCCGCAATTACCGCAAAACGCGTCCCCGGCGAAAAGGCCTTCGCCGCACCCGACGCATTTCTCCCACATCGGCCAATCCTTCGCTCGGTCCGGGATTATCGGACATGTGCCGCGACCGTTCTGCCGCGCCCCATGTAACTTACCAACTCTGCGAATAGGAAACCGATCATGGTCGAGTAATGAATTTGCCGGGCCATGAATGCCGCTATCCGATTGGGGGATAGGGCGGAAATGGCACAAAAGGCCACGCCCGGCGCCACCGGGATCGGTGGCGCCGGGCGTTCTCCTCCGCGAGACCTCAGCCGCCCGGCTGGACGTCCGTGGCGGAGACCAGGGTCCGCGCGGCGGCCAGGGGCTCGTCCTCGCGGGGGGATGCCGAGGGAAGGATGCGCGCCAGTGGCCGGGGGAGCCACCAGTTCGCCGTACCCAGCAGTTCCATCACGGCGGGCACCAGGACCATCCGGACCACGGTCGCGTCGATGAGGACCGCCACGGCCAGCCCGAGGCCGACCTGCTTCACCGAGACGTTCGCGCCGAGCACGAAGGACAGGAACACCACCACCATGATGGCCGCCGCCGCGGTGATCACCCGCGCCGTCCGGGCCAGCCCGGCCGCGACCGAGGCCGCGTTGTCGCCGGTCGCGTCGTAGGACTCGCGGATGCGCGAGAGCAGGAACACCTCGTAGTCCATGGACAGGCCGAACAGGATCACGAACAGGAACATCGGCACCCAGGTCGTCACCGGCATCTTCTCGGGGAAGCCGAACAGGTGGCCGAGCCAGCCGTACTGCGTGATGGCGACCAGGACGCCGTACGCGGCGGAGATGGACAGCAGGTTCATCACGGCCGCCTTCACCGCGACCGTGACCGACCGGAACATGACCACCAGCAGCAGCATGGACAGCACGACGACCACGCCGATCAGCCAGGGCAGGCGCTGCCCCACGATGTTGGCGAAGGACACGTTGCCCGCGTTCGGCCCGGTCAGGTAAGCGCGGATGCCGGTGCCCGCCGTGGCCTGCGGGATGACCGACGTGCGGATCCGGTTGACCAGCGCGTTGGTGGCCGAGTCCTGCTCACCCGTGGTCGGGTACGCGACCATGAGGGCGGCCTGGCCGTCGGAGCTGACCCGGACGGGGCCGACCCGGGCGATCCCGGGGGTGGCCGCGATCGCGTGAGCCAGCCCGGTGGTGCTGGCCATGGGGGAGGGCAGCGCCGCCGCGACGATCAGCGGGGCGTCGAAACCGGGCCCGAAGCCCCGGGCCATCGTGGCGTAGCTCGAGTAGCCCATGGTCCCCCGAGCCTGGCTGGACTCATCCGGCATGCTCAGCTTCATGCCGAGCGCCGGGGCGGCGAGGAGCAGGATCAGGCCCGTGGAGAGCAGGGCGGCCAGCAGGGGGCGCCGCTGGATCAGCGCCGCCCACCGCTCCGCGGCGGGCCGCCGGGCGGGCTGCCCGGCCGGCTGGGCTGTCCCGCGAGGGCGGCCACCCAGCCACCGCGGCACCCGGATGCGAGAGGGCCGGCCCAGCCGGGTGCCGGTGAAGCCGAGCAGGGCCGGGAGCAGGGTGAGTGAGCCGAGCAGGACCATGGCGACGGTGGCTGCCGCGGCGATGGCGACCCCGTTGAGCAGGGACTGGCGCAGGACCAGCAGCCCCAGCATTCCGATGATCACGGTCGTGCCCGCGATGACCACGGTCCGCCCCGCGGTGCTCATGGCGGTGACCGCCGCGCTCTCCGGGTCCTGGCCGCGGTGCAGCCCTTCACGGAACCGGGTCGAGATGATCAGCGCGTAGTCCACGCCGACACCCAGCCCGATCATGGAGGCGACGATCGGGGAGAACGAGGGGGCCGGGAACACGTGGCCCAGCAGCGCGATCAGGGACAGCCCGGCGCCGATGCCCAGCACAGCGGTCACGACCGGCAGGCCCATGGCCAGCAGGGACCCGAACGCGATCAGCAGCACGATCGCGGCCGCGAGGATGCCCACGCCGTCGCTGGCCCCGCCGTACGGCGTCTCCGCCAGGTCGACCACGTCGCCGCCCAGGTAGAAGTTCATGCCCCGGCCCGACATCGAGCTGGCGTCGTGCATCAGGGCGAGAGCTTCCCCGTTGCTGATCTTGGTAGACGGCACGCCGAACTGGACGACCGCGAACGCCACGTGGCCGTGCGCCGAGATCTGGCCGGCGGCCTGATAGGGGCTGGTGACCGATGTGACGTGCGGCGCACGGGCGAACGTGGTGAGCGCGCTGGTGATCCGGGCCCGGACGGCGGGGGAGCCGATCGGATCGTTGGAGCGGATAGCGAGCGTCAGCGTGTCGCCGGACTGCCGGTGGAAGTGCTGGTTGAGCAGGGTCTGCCCCGGGTCGCTGCCGGTGAAGTTGTCCTGGGCGGGTGCCCCGAACCTGGTCCACAGCGTGATCAGGCACGCGACGCCGACGATCCAGGTGAGGAGGGTGAGCCGGCGGTGCCGGAAGCAGGCGCGCCCGAGTGGGCCCAGGATGGCTGGGCGGGAACGGCGGGGGAGGGTGGATGAGCCGGGCATGTCGGTCTCCTGCGAGCCGGAGGAGTGTTAGCCCTTCCGATGCTCGTGGCCGGAGGTTCCCGGCGCGTCCTACCGGGGGAGGCAGTTGCGGCGCGGACTGCTCGCCGGGTGTACTCCGCGGGTGCGGCCGGCAGTACTCCGCCGGGAGTACGCGGCGGGCCGGACCGGGTCAGGAGCGGCCCGGCCCGGCGAGCCCGTTCTCGTAGGCGAGGACGACGAGCTGCGCGCGGTCCCGCGCGGCTAGCTTGATCATCGCCCGGCTGACGTGGGTCTTGGCAGTCAGCGGGCTCACCACGAGCTCCGCCGCGATCTCGTCGTTCGACAGCCCGCCAGCGACGAGGGCCACGACCTCGCGTTCCCGCTCGGTGAGCGAGGCCACCCCGGGGGACAGGCAGGCAGGCCGGGGGAGACTACTCCGGCCACGGCCGGCCGTCCGGGCCGGGCCAGAGGCCAGGCGCCCCCGCGCCGGCCGTATCCATGCCGTCCGTCGTGGCCGCGCCACCCCTGCCGCGCGCGCCAGCCCCGCCACCCGCGCCCGCGTTTCCCGCGGTGAAGGCCGCGATGAGAGACCTGGTCACGCTGGGGGCCAGGAGCGCATCGCCGCGGGCCACCACCCGGACCCCCTGCAGCAGTTCCTCCGGCTCGACGTCCTTGACCAGGAACCCGCTCGCTCCCGCCCGCAACGCCCCGAACACGTGCTCGTCGTCGTCGAACGTGGTGAGCACGACGACCCGTACCTCGGTCAGCTGCGGGTCGGCGGTAATCCGCCGGGTCGCGGTCAGCCCGTCAACTTCCGGCATGCTGAGATCCATCAGCACGACGTCGGGACGCAGCTCCCGGGCCAGGGCCACGGCGGTCCCCCCGTTGGAGGCCTCACCGACGATCGTGATGTCCTCGCCCGATTCGAGGAGCATCCGGAAGCCCGCGCGGACCAGGGCCTGGTCGTCGGCCAGCAGCACCCGGATCATCGGGCGAAATCGGCGGGGGCTACGGGGGTGGTCTCCCGGGCCGCTTCCTGGCCTGGCCCGGCCTGGGGCGCCTCGCCCTGGGGCGCCTCGTCCTGGCCCGCCTTAGCCTGGCCTGGTCCGGCTATGGGGAGCCGAGCGCTGACCTCGAAGCCGCCGCCGCGCCCGGCTGCGGCCGAGAAGCTTCCGCCGACCGCCTCGGCACGTTCGGCCATCCCGGTCAGCCCGTGGCCGCTGGGCAGGTCAGCGTCGGCCGCCGCGGGACCGTCGCCGTCGTCGCTGACCCGGATGGCCAGGGCCCCAGGCTCGTAGCGCAGCGAGACCGTCGCGCGGGCCTGCGTCCCCGCGTGCCGCAGCACGTTGGTCAGGGACTCCTGAAGAATCCGGTACGCCGCGTGGCTCACGGCCGGGGTGACCGGCCGCGGCTGCCCTTCGGTGCTGAGGGTGACGGGGGCGCCCGCCGCTGTCACCGCGTCGCACAGCGCGGGCAGCCGGTCCAGCCCGGCTGCGCGCAGCTCGGCCGAATCATCCGGGGTCTCGTGGCGGAGCTGGCCCAGCGTGTCCCGCATCTCGGTGAGCGCCGCCTTGCTGGTCTCCCGGATGGCGATGAGCGCGCTGCGCAGATTGCCGTCCGGACCGCCAGACTGGTCAGCTGGGCCCAGGACGTGCAGCGCGGACCCCGCCTGCACCGTGATGGTGGCCATGCCGTGCGCCACCGTGTCGTGCAGTTCGCGGGCGATGCGCAGCCGTTCCTCGGCTACCCGGCGGCCGGCCTCGGCCTCCCGTTCCTCGCCGGCCAGCCGCAGCCGGTCAGCGGTTTCCGCGGCCAGCGCCCGGCGGCTGCGGACCACCTCTCCCAGCATGATGGCCAGCACCAGCACCGCGATGCTCGGCAGGAAATCGGTGGCGAGCGTGACCAGGCCCGGGTGGGTGGACTCGGCCACCACGAACAGGCCGACGGTCATGTAGAACGCGGGAATGGCGATGGCCGCGGCCAGGTACCCGGCCACCGCGGCGTCGTACAGCGGCAAGGACAGCAGCGGTGCGGGGGAGATGTTCCGGCGGTACAGGCTGTAATAAAGGAACAGCAGTACCGAGCAGCCGATCAGGGCGCCCAGTGGCCACTTCCGGCGGAACAGGATCGGCGCGGCCAGTACCGCGCCGAGCACATAGGTGAGCGTGTTGAGCGGGCGGGCGCCTGGTCCTCCGCCCACCACCACGTTGAGCTCGACCAGGACGGCCACCACCACGGCCGCGCCGACATCGAACCACCTGATGCCGAGGGCCTGCAGCAGCTGGCGTGGCCTGGTCGCGACGCCGGTCAGCGGTCCCACGCCGTCAACGTACGTGACCCGCGCCCGCCGCGCCACGCCCGGCACGGTCCGGGGTGCCCGGAGCACTTCCGGAGAGCGCCCGGCGTGCTCATCCGCGGCCCTCCAGCAACGGGGACTTCGGGTCGCGGGCCGGCCGGCCCGGGCGCCGGCCTCCGCCGGCGCCGCCACGCGATCCCGGACAGCGCTTCGAGGACCACCCGGCTGGCCAGGAACGCGGTGATCTCCGCGTGGTCGTACGGCGGTGCGACCTCGACCACGTCCACCCCGGCCAGCGGCAGTTCCATCGCGATCCGCCGGACCGCGTCCAGTAGTTGCCGCCCGGTCAGCCCGCCTGGCTCGGGCGTCCCCGTGCCCGGGGCCATGCCCGGGTCGACCACGTCAACGTCGACGGACAGGAACACGCCGTCACATTCGTCGGTGGCGATGCCGAACGCCTCGGTCAGGCACTCGTCCAGGCCCCGGGTGACCACCTCGGTCATCTCGTAGCTGCGCATGTTCTGGGCCGCCATCCAGGCCAGCGTCTCCGGTTCGGGCCAGTAGCCGCGCAGCCCGATCTGCAGGAACCGGTCGCCGCGCACCGCGCCGGACTCGATGAGGCGGCGCATCGGCGTGCCGTGCCCGTACAGCGAGCCGAACTGGGTGTCCCCGGTGTCGGCGTGCGCATCGAAGTGGATCACCGACAAGCGTCCCCACCCCACGTGCCGGGCCACCCCGGTCGCGTCGGGGAACGCGATCGTGTGATCGCCGCCGAGGATGACCGGGATGGCGCCCGCCTCGCTGGCCTGCTGGACCGCCTCTTCCAGGCGCCGCAGCGAAAGCTCGGTATCGCCCGACGGCATCTCGATGTCACCGGCGTCGGCGATCCGCAGTTCCGTGAGCGGGTCGACGCCCAGGGCCAGATGGGGCCGGGACCCGTCGTGGGGCAGGTAGTCGGTGAACCGGATGGCCTGCGGGCCGAACCTGGCCCCGGGCCGGTGCGAGGTCCCGCCGTCGAACGGGGCGCCGATGATGAGGATGTCGCTGCCCGCCCAGGAGCCCGGGTCGGCCAGGTCCGCCGGGGGCACGCCGAGGAACGTCGCATCCGGGCCGTACATGTTGCCGAGCCGTGTCATGACCGCCTCGCTTCCCCGCGCCCAGCCGCAGCCGGGCACTTCCGCCGCTCACCGCGCCAGCCGGCTGTACCGGCGCACCGCGAGCGGCACCGTCACGCCGAGCAGTATGCCGGTCATGGCCAGCGTGGTGATCACCGGGTGCTGAAGTGACCAGACCGGGGGCTCGGGCACGCCCTGGGTGGTACCGAACAGGGAGCGTGCTGCGGCCACCACCGCGGACATGGGATTCCAGTTCGCGAAGGCCCGTGCTGGCTGCGGCCCAGAACGCGGCGGCCGAGGCCCGGGCCAGGCACGCTGGACCTGGCCGGGCCCGCTGGACCTGGCCGGGGCCGCCGGTTGATCAGGGCCGTCACTCAGGGGCAGGAGCGGTGGTAGGCGTGGTAGGCCGGGGGCGGGCTGCCGATCAGCAGGGTGGCGTCCTGGTTCCGCAAGTACAAGGTGATGTCCCACAGCGTGCATGTGGTGACGTCCGCGCCGGGGGCCTCCCGCTGCTCGCTGGTGAAGCTCACGGTGGCCGCCACGCCGCCCGTGGTCGGTGAGATCCCGACGATGCTGGCGCCGGTGTCGGTGGTCGTCCCGTACCCCCGGGCGAAGTCGGCCGCGGTCAGTTCCGCCCGCCGGGATGGGACCAGCAGCCGTTCGTAGCGCTCGTAGTCGTGGGTGTTGATAGCCGTGAAGTAGCTGACCAGGAAACCGTCCACCTGCGCGGCGTCTGGCGCCTGGCTCATCCCGGGGGCCATGGCCACCACGATGGCGCCATCGCCGGGGGCGGGGGGCGGCGGTGAGGGGGACGGGGTGGCGCGGGCGGCGGGACTGGCCCGGCGCGTGGCCGTGGCCTGGCGGCCGGCCAGGCGGGGCCCGGGCCCCGCCCGGTCCTGGCCGAAAACCGCCCAGGCGGTGATCACCCCGGCCAGCAGCGCGACCGTGCCCAGCGCGGCCCCGGCGATCCGAGCCCGGTGGCGCGGCGCCTGGTGCGGCGGGCCGGGCGGTGCGCAGAGCAGCCGGGACGCCGTGTCGTCTTCCGGGACGGCCTCGGGTTCTGCGACGTGCCAGGGGGGAAACCCGCTGGTCGGGGGGCCTGCGCAGGCGAACCGGTCCCCGAACGCGTCCGGCCCGGTGGCATCCTCGTACGGCGCTGGCTCGTACGGCGCTGGCTCGTACGGCGCTGGCTCGTACGGCGCTGGCTCGTACGGCGCTGGCTCGTACCACGCCGGCTCGTACGATTCCGGCCTGTACCCGGGTTCCACGGCATACCCCGGCTCCGCGGGATATGACGGTTCCGCGAGGTAGCCGGCCTCCGCGGCGTAAGGAGCCGCGAGGTAGTCAGCCTCCGCGGGATACCCGGATTGCGGGGGATACCCGGGTTCGCCGGCGTACCCCGGCGGCCCCCCGTAACCGGTCCGTGGCTCCGGCAGCGGCCCGGAGCAGCGGGGGCAGCAACGCAGCGTCGCGGCCACCATGTCCCCACACGTCGGGCAGATTCTCATCACGCTCCCCTTGCTCCCAGTTTGGGATCGTAATCAGGGCATGAGACCTTCTGCAGGACTTCTGCAGGATTATCCTGACCTTGCCAGCTGCCATTTAGCCGTATTTCATCCGTACTGCCAGGGAACGCCCGGCATTCTGCTTTCCTGACGAAGTAGAATAGGAGAAAACGGAACTATTCGCGTAATTCACTTAGCAGTTCCGCAGCGTTTGGCGGGGTACTGGCCGGGGCCCGCGGAACTGCCCCGGCCCCGGCGCACCGGCGTGCCGGGGGCAGGCCATGATGGCCGCCGGGGTCCGGGGCTGGCAGGATCGAGGCGTGCCGGGAAGACCTGCTGCTTTCGATGAACTGGACGAGCGGATCGTGGCCGTGCTGGTGGAGGACGCCCGGGCCAGTTACGCCGATATCGGGGTCACCGTGGGGTTGTCCGCGTCCGCGGTCAAGCGGCGGGTCAACCGGCTCCGGGCGTCCGGGGCCATCACCGGGTTCACCGTGACCGTTGACCCTTCGGCCCTGGGCTGGACCACCGAGGCGTACGTGGAACTGTTCTGCCGCGGCCGGACCTCCCCCAGCGCCATCGGCGCCGCGCTGAGCAAATATCCCGAGGTGACCGGGGCCTGCACGATCACGGGGGAGGCGGACGCACTGCTGCACATCCGCGCGGCGGACGTGCAGCACTTCGAGCAGGTGGTGGAGCGGATCGTCGCCGAGCCGTTCGTGGACCGCACCCGCAGCGTGATCGTGCTCTCGCGGCTGGTGAGCCGGGCGGACATTCTGCCGGCCAGTCATGCCGGCGGATAGCCAGGACGTCCCGCGAAATTCCGCAATCCCCGATAAACCCACTCGCGGGCAGGTCAGGGCCGATACAGTCGGCGCATGCCGAACCCCGAGCCTGACCCGTCGGCCAGCACTGCCCAGTTCCGTGCGTTCGCGAACGGGCGTTCCGGCTCCGACACTGCGCCGTGGTCGATGCGTGCCCCGCGCAACCGCGTGGCCATCCTCGCGGGCCTCGTGGTGGCCGTGGCCGTGGTCCTGTTCATCGTCGCCCTCCTGGTCATCGGCTAGCCATCCGCCGTTAGCATCCGGCTCATGGGCCGGATGTCGGGCCGGGTTCCGAGGGTGTGTCGGTGTACATAGCCGAACTGGCCCAGCCGATGCCGATTCTGCGGCCGCCAGCCCGGAACACGTCGGCCTGTACAACCGCATCCCCGGCTTCCCGACCTTTCCGGATGGGACCCCGCTGGACCCGGCCCGGCCCGGCCCGAGGAGACGGAGGCCAAACTCGCGGCCCTCAGCCAGGAGCAGCGGGACCAGGTGCTCCAGCAGGTGCAGGACTACAAGGCAAATCTGCGGCGACGTCGCTGACGGCCGGGCCTGTGACGGCGGCACCGGGCTGCGTGGGAAGATCGTCGCGGGCGCCACCACGCCCCCCACCTGACCGGAGGACACGTGGCCATCCGCGACCAGACCATCGGTGAGTTCCTGGATGAGCTCGCCGGGCGGGTCCCTGCCCCGGGCGGCGGCGCCGCCGCGGCCCTGCTGGCCGCGCAGGGCGCGGCCCTGCTCGGCATGGTGGCCCGGTACACCACCGGCGAGAAGTACGCCGAGCACCAGGTGACGGTCAGCCGGATCATCGCCGAGGTGGATGAGCTGCGCAACATCGCGCTGCGGCTGGCCGACGCGGACGCGGACGCATTCCTGGCGGTCGCGGACGCCTACCGGCTGCCCAGGTCGACGGGCGAGGAGCAGGCGGCCCGGGCGGCGGCCGTCGCCGCGTCCCTCGCCAACGCGGCCTGGCCCCCGGCCCAGGTCATCAGCCTGGCCGGGATGGTGGTCGACCTCGCGGAGGCGCTGGTCGTGATCGGCAACCACAACGTGATCAGTGACGTGGCCGCCGCGGCCGAGTGCGCCCGGGCCGCCGCGTCCACGGCCCGGATCAACGTGGAGATCAACCTGGCGGCGATCTCAGACGAGCGGGCCAGCCTGGAGATGATCGCCGAGACCGGGAAGGCGGACGGCATCATCGACCGGGCGGACCAGATCACCGCCACCGTGCGCGAGCAGATCCGCGGCTGAACCCCCGCTGCGGCAGGCCCGGGCGGTTCCCGCGGCCGGGCTTTCTAGGACGTGCCGGGCCCGTCCGGCCCGTAGCCCGCGCTGCCCAGCATCCGGCGCAGGTCGAGAACGGTCTGCGTGTCGAGGTCCTTGCCCGAGGGAGGCTCGATGAACTCCTTCTGGGACCCGATCGACACGTCCAGCTTCCCGCCGGGCTGCTCCACCGTGGTGCCGACTGCGTCCAGCAGCGACACGACGGCCCGCCACTCGATGTTGTGGCTGACCGGGTGCTCGAAGATCTGGCGCAGCGTGTTCCGGTGATGATTGCTCAGGTGAGCTGGGTCTGGTGTCACGGACATCCGTCCTCCCGTTGTCCCTGCCACCCTAGTGAACCCGGGCCCGCCCGGGCGGCGCCGGCGCGCCGGCAGGCGCCGGAGCGGCCGGCCCGCCGCCGGGTCAGGCTCCCCCGCGGGCCCGGGCCAGCCAGGCCGCCCCGGCCCGCCCGAACGGCTCGGCCCGGGACGAGACCGCCCCGACCAGCCAGTCGCAGGTCGCCCGGGCCTGGCTGATCAGCTCGGCCGGGTAGGCCAGCTGCACCTGGTGCTCGGCGAACTCGTCCTCGTCGAGGATCTCCACCCGGCCGTCGGCGTAGCGGACCACGTCCAGGTCGAGGTCCACCGCCGTGACCGTGTTCCCGTCCAGCACCGGCCGGGTGGTCACGTCCACGTAGATCTCCATGTCGTCCTCGGCGTTGAAGTACGCGGTCCAGCAGCCCTCGGCCGGGACGAGCAGCACGAAGTCGTGCGGGTGGACCATCGGGGGCTCGGCGCCCCGCTGCTGGATGAGGCCCTTGCGGCCGAAGAACCACTCGCCGAACTCATCGCGGCCGAGCGGCTCCAGCTCGAAGTGCCAGTGGTCGATCCCGCCCCACTTGGTGTAGCGCATCGCCCGCCCGGCGGTCACCGGTCCCCGCCCGCGGTGACGATCCGCCGCGCGGCCGTGGCGAGGCGGCCCCGGCCGTAGCGGTCGAGATCGCCGAGCGGCAGCCCGGTCAGGTCGGGCACGCGGCTGCGGAACGCGCCGCACGCCGCCGCACCGGCTGCGCTCACGCCGGCGTCGAGCACGCCGCTGGCCGGCACGCCAGTGGCGAGCACACCGCTGGCCGGCACGCCAGTGGCGAGTACACCGGGTGCCGGTGCGCCGGCGCGCAGCACCGTGATCTCGTCGCGCATCCGCACTCCCGGGCCGCCGACCGTCAGCTGGTTGCGGGGGAGTCCCGGACCACCCCGGGCCCGCGGCACGGCGGCGCGGGGTGCCTCGTCCTCCGCCCAGGCTTGCAGCGTAGCGGCCATGCCCGCGACGAACGTGCGTCCCGGCCCGGTCAGCCGGCCGCTGGCCGCCAGCACCCTGGTCGCGGTGGCGGCGGCGTCACGCCAGCGCCGGAACTCCATCCGGGCCCGGGCCGCGGCCACGCGGTCTTCCGCCTCGCACTGCCACCGCCAGAAGCCGCTGACACCGAGGCAGCCGTAGGCCCGGCGGAGCAGGGGGGCCGCCGGCCACGTTCCGTCACACCGCCCGCCGTCGCGCCGCGCATCCTCACACCAGGCGTCGGCACATCGCGGGTGATCACACCACGGGGCGTCGTAGCGCTGCCCGTCATCGGGCCGGGTCAGCGCGACCAGGTCCAGGAGTGCGCCCAGCTTCGCGTGCTGGGCCTCCTGCGCCAGCGCCCCGGCGAGGGCGAGGGCGTCGGCCGGGGGCGACAGGGCCACGCCGCCGAACGCCTCCGGCGAACTGGTGCTGACCTGCCCGTGGGCCGGGCGCCGCAGCGGCGTCAGCGCCCGGACCACCGCGTGGATCTCCTCGGCGGCGGTCCCGGGCAGATCGGCCAGCAGATCCCACGCCCGGGGCAGGATCCGCTGCCACCGGGTGGCCTCGGCGAGGCTGAGCCGGCCGCCCAGGTCCCGGGCGGACGGCATCCGGTCCGGGTCCAGGTCATCGATCACGAGGCGCAGCGTCATCCCCCGCTCCGTGGCGCACAGCCGGCGCAGGCCGCGCCATCCGGGGCCGTCGGTCCGGGTATCGGTGGGAACGAGGACCAGGTGGCGCCCCATGATGACCCGGGTGCCCTCCGCCGTGTACCGCACGTTGGCCATGGTGCCGGCCGCAGGCCCGCGGGCCGCAGGCCCGCCAGCCGCCGCCCATCCCGCGGACAGCATGACCTGCCCGACCGACGGCAGCGTGACGACGCCGCGGTAGGCGGGGACCTCGATCGCGCACGGGTAGCGCGCCCTGATCGCGGCGGCGGCCGCCAGCGCGGCCAGCCGGGCGGGCTCGGCGCCGGGCCGGGCCGGCCACGTCCCGGCGGGCGGTTCCTCACTCAGCAGGGCCCGCAGGGCCCGGGCGGCCCACGCCCCGGCGGCCGGGTGCCGCAGTACCGCCTCGACCGCGTCGGGTGCCTGGCGCTGCACCTCGGCCAGCAGTTCGCAGCCGCGCGCGGCGTGGCTGGCCTGCGGATGACGCATCCGGCGGGCCGCGTCCCGGACCGCCCAGATGAGCAGGACGTGCTTGCTGTACTGCGCGGCGGCCAGATGCCTGACCGCGGCGGCTCCCCCGCCGCCGGTGGCCAGGGCGGCCAGCATGTCTGCGGAAACGCAGTGAGGGGGGACGCTCATGAGATCGTTCACCGGCTCGCCGCTCGCCGCCACGTCTGCTGTGTCCTGGACGCCCGCGCGCCCGGGATGGCCCCCGCCACTTATGTTCTGTAGCCGGATTAAGATCGATAAACGTCGCGACCTCATGACCGTCCGTGCGCATCAGCCGTCACGTGGCGCGGTCAGCCGACGGTGGTCTTATCGGCCTCCGGGTCGCCGTCCGGCTGGAAGCGGTAGCCCATCCCGGGCTCGGTGAGCAGCCAGCGGGGCCGCGCCGGGTCGGGCTCGAGTTTGCGCCGCAGCTGGGCCATGTAAAGCCGGAGGTTGCCGGACGCGTCGGCGTAACCCGGCCCCCACACGTCGGTCAGCAGCTGGCGCTGGGTGAGGAGCTTGCCCGGGTTGCGCAGCAGTACCTCGAGCAGGTGCCATTCGGTCGGGGTGAGCCGGACCGTCCCGTCGCCGCCGGCGGTGACGGTCTTGGCGGCCAGGTCGATGACGAGGTCGCCGAGCTGGACGACCGGCTCGTCGGCCACGGGGGCGGCCCGCCGGAGCGCGGCGCGCATCCGGGCCAGCAGTTCCTCCATGCCGAACGGCTTGGTCACGTAGTCGTCCGCGCCGGCGTCGAGCGCCTCGACCTTGTCGGTGCTGTCCGCCCGGCCGGACAGCACGATGATCGGGGCCTGGGTCCACCCGCGCAGCCCCTCGATGACCTCGACCCCCTCCAGGTCGGGCAGGCCCAGGTCGAGGAGCACCAGGTCCGGCGGGTGCCGGCCCGCCGCGGTCAGCGCCTCGGACCCCGTCGCGGCCGTGTCCACCTCGTAGTTGCGCACCCGGAGGTTGATCCGCAGCGCACGCAGGATCTGCGGTTCGTCGTCGACGACCAGGACGCGGGTCACTCCACCAGCCTGCCAGGCGCGCCGGGATCAGGCACGTCCGGCAAAGACACGTCCGGCAAAGACACGTCCGGCAAAGAACCGGCCGGCAGCGACACGGCCGGCAGCGACAGCGTCATGGTCAGCCCGCCCCCCGGGGTTTCCTCCGGGTCCAGGGTGCCGCCCATGGCCTCGGTGAGCCCGCGGGACAGGGCCAGCCCGAGACCTACCCCGGTGGTGTTGTCGGTGTCGCCGAGCCGCTGGAACGGCACGAACATCCGGTCGCGATGGGACCGCGGGATGCCCGGCCCGCGGTCCACCACCCGCAGCTCGACCCGGTCCCCGAGGGCGCTCGCGGCCAGCAGCGGCGGCTTGCCCTCGGGGGAGTAGCGCAGCGCGTTCTGGGTCAGGTTCACGACCACCCGCTCCAGGATGGCCGGGTCGACCCGGACCCCGGGGAGCGAGTCCGGGATGTCCACGGTGACCCTGGCGGCGGGGAGCCCGATGTCGTCGAGGGCCCGGGCGACGATCTCGTCCAGCCCGGCCGGGCGGGGGAACACCGACAGCGCGCCGGCCTGCAGCCGGCTCATGTCGAGCAGGTTGTCCACCAGGTGGGCCAGCCGGTCGAGCGACTCGTCGGCGGTGGCCAGCAGCTCGTTGCGGTCCTCCTCGTCCCACTGGATGTCGTCCGAGCGCAGGCTGGTCACGGCGGCCTTGGCGGAAGCCAGCGGGGTGCGCAGGTCGTGGCTGACCGCGGCGAGCAGCGCGGTCCGCATCCGGTCCGCCTCGGCGATGGGCCGGGCCGCCTCGGCCTCGGCGGCCAGGCGCTGCTGCTCCAGCGCCACCGCGGCATAGGCGGCGAACGCGCCCAGCACCCGGCGGTCCGCGGCGGGCAGGGACGGGCCGCGCAGCGCCAGCGACAGGGTCTCGGCCACCGGCACCTCCACGTCGGCGTCGGCCGGGCGGCTCACCGGCGGCTCACCCGAGTGAGCCACCACGTGCCACCCGGCGGTCGGGCCGCGGGACGCCGTTCCCTGGCTCCCGGCGCATTCGAGCAGCGTCACGGACTCCATCCCGAAGCCCTCGCGGACCCGGTCGAGGACGGCCTCCACGGCCCGCTGGCCGCGCAGCACGCTGCCGGCCGTGGTCACCAGGAGCTCTGATTCGGCGCTGGCCCGGGCCGCCTCCCGGGTCCGCCGGGCGGCCCGGTCCACTACCGAGCTGACCAGCAGCGCCACCACCACGAACACGCCCAGGGCCAGCGCGTTGTTGGCCTCGGCGATCGTCCAGAGGTGCAGCGGCGGGGTGAAGTAGTAGTTGAGCAGCAGCGACCCGGCGATGGCGACCAGGATCGCCGGTACGAACCCGCCCACCAGGGCGACCACGATGACCGCGACCAGGAAGACCAGCACGTCGCTGATCAGGTTGAGCTGGCCGCGGAGCCCGGCCAGGGCCAGGGTCAGCAGCGGGCAGAGCGCCACGGCGAGCAGGTAGCCCATGAGCTGGCGGCGCCGGGTCAGCCCGCCCCGGGCACGCGGCAGCCCACGGCCCCGGCCCATGCGCGCGTGGGTCACGATATGCACGTCGATGTCGCCCGAGCCGCGGATGGTGCGGGCGCCGAAACCCGGCCCGGTCAGCACCGACGACAGCCAGGACCGGCGGCTGGCGCCGAGCACCAGCTGGGTGGCGTTCTCGGCGCGGGCGAAGCTGAGCAGGGCCTCGGGGATGTCGTCCCCGATGACCTGGTGGTAGGTGCCGCCGAGCGACTCGACCAGCCGCCGCTGCTGGGCCAGCGCGGCCGGGTCGGCACCGGTCAGGCCGTCGGACCTGGTCACGTGCAGGGCGAGCAGGTCCCCGCCGGCGGACCGGGCGGCGATCCGCGCCCCGCGGCGGATCAGGGTCTCGCCCTCCGGACCTCCGGTCAGCGCCACCACCACGCGTTCGCGGGCCTCCCAGGTGCCGCGAATACCGTGCTGGGCGCGGTAGCGCTGCAGGCCCTCGTCCACCTTGTCGGCCAGCCATAGCAGGGCCAGCTCGCGCAGGGCAGTCAGGTTGCCGGTGCGGAAGTAGTTGGTCAGCGCGGCGTCGATCTTCTCCGGCGCGTAGATGTTGCCGTGCGCCATCCGGCGGCGGAGTGCCTCTGGGGTGATGTTGACCAGCTCGACCTGGTCGGCCGCGCGGACCATGGCGTCCGGCACGGTTTCCCGCTGCGGCACTCCGGTGATCTTCTGCACGACGTCGTTGAGGGATTCGAGGTGCTGGATGTTGACGTTGGAGATGACCTCGATGCCCGCGGCCAGCAGCTCCTCGACATCCTCCCAGCGCTTGGCGTGCCGCGACCCTGGCACGTTCGTGTGCGCGTACTCGTCGACCAGCGCGATCTCAGGGCTGCGGGCCAGCACCGCGTCGAGGTCCATCTCCTCGAACGTCGTGCCGCGGTAGGAGACCCGGGCCCGGGGGATGACCTCCAGGCCGTCCAGCAGCGCCGCGGTGTGCGACCGGCCATGCGTCTCCACGTAGGCCACGACCACATCGGCGCCGCGCTCGGCCCGCCGGTGGCCCTCGCCGAGCATGTCAAAGGTCTTCCCGGCGCCTGCCGCCGCGCCCAGGTAGATCCGGAGCTGCCCACGCTCCTGCTCGGCCATGGTCCCGTTCCTTCTCTTCAACGAACCCCACTCCCAGTGTGCCCACTCACCAGCACACTGTGGCCCGGGCTCGAAGCCGGAGGCGGGCTCCGGGGTCTCAGTGAACCTCCAGGAAGCGCCCAAAAGGCCCGTCCATGCGCAAATCATGCGCCGCTCCGGCCGTTCCTAACAGTCTTCATGCGCCCCCCGGACCCCCGCCTGGCGGGCGCACCCGCGCGGGATGGCCGATGGGAAGCCGGTGGCGGCAGGGAAATGAGGGGCGGAAGGTGTCAAACTAGCCGGATGCTGCTACACCGTGTTACGTTCGATGAACGGAGAGTAGCTTCAGATGGGACGGGGATGTCGATGCCATGAGATATCTAGGAAATCTCACCAGACGCCGTAGTACCCGCCTGCTGGCGGCGTCCGCGCTGGTGATCGGGGTGGGTGGCAGCATGATGGCGGCCAGCTCTGCGTCGGCGGCCGCCTGCAACCCGGCGACGTTCGCCGCAAACTGCACGATGACTGGGACGGCCACCGTCACAGGCGGGTCGCTGGGCGTCGCGGCGCCCGCGGTCCAGACCTGGGCCACCACGCTGGACGGTACGGACAAGCAGCTGGTCGACACCACGGACACGTCCTTCTCTGTCCAGGACGCGACCGGCAGCGGTCTGGGCTGGCACGTAACAGGAGCGGCGACACCGTTCACTGTCGGCGCCAGCTCGACGGTTCTGACGGACACCGGAACGCTGGTGTTCAACGGCAGCACCACCGACGAAACCACGGGCGCGGCCCCGGGCAGCGCCTGTGCCCCGGCGACCACCTGCACCGTGCCGACCCCCAGCGTGACCTTCCCGGTGGACTTCACGACGGATGGGACCCCCTCCACCATCTATAACGCCGCATTGGCCACCGGCCTGGGGAACATACTGATCGGTTCCTCGAGCGAAGGCAATGCGGCGGCCTGGTGGCTGAACGTGCCCGCGTCCGCCTCGGCCGGCGTCTACGTCTCAACCATCACGCTCACGATCGCTTCGGGGCCAACAGCGGCATAGCCCTTCTACCGGGGGTTCCCGGCCAGCCCGCCTGGCCGGGAACCCCCGGGCCAGGCTCTGCGAAACGCCCAGCGATACCGTCACCTGCCCACCGAGCCTTCACTACGATGAGTCACTCGAAAGTACGGAGTGTATTCGTCGGTGAGGAGGCCGGGGGGCTCGATGCGGTACCCAGCGCCGCCGGCGCCGGCTCATCGTCACCGGGGGAACCCCGCGACCTGGCCGCGCCGCCTGGCCGTCACCGTGGCGCTGGCCCTGGCCAGCACCACGGTGCTGGTCACCGGGATCGCCAGTCCCGCGTTCGCGGGCAGCCTGGTGAGCCCGGGATGGGCAGTGACCGACACGGCGCCGGGGGTACCGGGAGTGGACTACACCTACACGTTCACCACCGCGTCCAGGTCCGAGCTCGACTCGGTGACGATGACGCTGCCGGACGGGACCGGCGGGTTGCCGGCGGTGGGCACGGTCACGCCGCCGGCGGTGGCGGATGGAGGGAGCGTGTCACTGTCGGGGACCACGCTGACCTACTCGTTCACGCCGGGGACCATCGACGCGGGGACCGCGGTGTCGATCGAGATCACCGGGCTGGCGAACACCACGGTGGAGGGCAGTTACACGTCGGACATCACGACCGTGGATGCGAGCTCGCCGGTGGACTCGGGGACCACGCAGGCGGTCAGCTTTTCCGGGACGGCCCTGGTGAGCCCGGGGTGGTCGGTGTCGACGGCGGCGCCGGGGGCGGCGGGGGTCGATTACACGTTCTCGTTCACCACGGCGTCGTCGTCACCGCTGGATTCGGTGACGATGACGGTGCCCGCGGGGACGGGCGGGTTGCCGGCGGTGGGGGCGGTCACGCCAGCGGGGCTGGCGGATGGGGGGACAGTGTCACTGTCGGATGGCACGCTGACGTACTCGTTCACGCCGGGCACCGTCGAGGCGGGGACGGCGGTGTCGATCGAGATCACCGGGCTGGCGAATACCACCGTGGCGGGCAGTTACACGTCGGACATCGCGACGGTGGACGCCGGCACCCCGGTGGACTCGGGGACCACGCCGGCGGTCAGCTTTTCCGGTACCACTCTGGTGAGCCCGGAGTGGACAGTGTCCGATACGGCACCCGGGGGGACGGACGTGGACTACACGTACACGTTCGCCACGGCGTCCACGTCGGAGCTCGACTCGGTGACGATGACGGTGCCGGACGGGACCGGCGGGTCGCCGGCCGTGGGCACGGTCACGCCGCCGGCGATGGCCGGGGGGAGCGTGGCACTGTCGGGGGACACGCTGACCTACTCGTTCACGCCGACGCTGGTCGTGGGGGGGACCGCGGTCTCGGTCGAGATCAGCGGGCTGGCCAACACCACGACGGCGGGCAGTTACACGTCGGACATCACGACGATGGATGCGGGCATCCCGGTGGACTCCGGGACCACGTCGGCAGTCAGCTTCCCCGGCACACTGACCCTGGCGTCCCCCAGCTCGCTGGCCTGGGCCGCCGAGGAGAACGGCACGGACCAGAGCGCGGTCGACGAAGTGCCGGCGGATCAGACGCTCACGGTCAATAACAGCACCGGATCCGGAGCGGGCTGGGACCTGACGGTCACGGCGACGACGTTCAGCAGCGGATCGCACACCCTGCCGGACACGGGCCGCCTCCAGCTCAACGGGAGCACGAGTTCGCTCACCGGCGCCGCGCCCAGCGCGGCCTGCGTCGGGTCCTGCGTAGTGCCGGTGGACGCGACGACCTATCCCGTGGCCATCGATACCGCACCCAGCTCGCCCGATGCCTTCACGATCTACGACGCGTCGCCCGGCACCGGCACCGGGGTGGTTGCCCTCGGCGGTCCCAGCGCGACGCATCCGATTGGATGGTGGATTCAGGTGCCTGCCTCTGCCTATGCCGGGTCATACACGTCGACCCTCACGCTGACCCTGGTGTCCGGCCCGTGAGCCGGCGCTTCAGGTGGCGCAGGGCGGCCGCGGCCGGCCTGGTGGCGCTGCTGGCCGGGTTCCCGCTCCTGGCCGCCGGGGTGACCGGGACGGGCGGGGCGATCGGGACCGGCGGGGCCGAGTCGTTCGGGCTCAACCCTGCGCCGCTCCCCGACGGGCGCGCGGCGTCGTACTTCAACCTGGCCGCGGACAGAGGGCAGTCGGCCACGGCCACCGTCATCCTCAGCGACCTGGGACATAGGACCGAGAAGCTGAAGCTCAGCCGGTCGCTGGGCGTCACGGCCGCCAACGGGGGAATCGGCTACTCCGGGGCGTCCGGGCCCTGCTCGGGCCCGTCCTGCTGGCTGGCCGGTGTCGGGCGGACGATGACGCTGGCGCCCGGGACCCGGGAGAAGATCCAGTTCACCGTGCGCGTCCCGGCCGGGACGCCGCACCGTCAGTACCTGGCGGGCATCACCGCGGAACTCGCCAGCAAGCCCAAAGCGGTGAAGGTCGGCCAGCACGGCAAGGCGACGGCCAAGGCCATCATCATCCGGCAGGTCACCGTGGGCGTGGCGGTCACCGTCGGGAACCTGTCCCAGATGCGGAACCGGCTGGAGATCCCCAGCGTCTCCGGGCAGGCCATCGGGACGATGCCCCGGCTGAATGTCGCGCTGCGCGATACCGGGCAGACGTTCTCCGGCGGGACCGGCCAGGTGTCCTGCACCGCGGCCGGCCGGCGCCACTCGTTCCGGGTGGTGACCAACACGATCCTGCCGGGTGACCACGCGCAGATCGCGGTGAACGCCCGGTCTCTGCGGGAGGGCACGACCGTGCCCTGTGTCGTGCGGATCCACTACGGCCGGGGCCAGACGGTCCGCTGGTCCGGCATGGTCACCCTGCCCAAGGCTCCCGCCGCCAGGATCGTGCACACCGGCCCGGGCGCCTACTCGGTGATCCCGGAGAACGGGATCCCCGGATGGGCGATCGCGCTGATAGTCGTGGGCGGGGTGGCCATAGCCGGGGTGGCGGTGCTGCTGATCCGGGCGCACCGGGTCGGCCGCGTCGGCTGACCCGGTCAGCCAGCCCGGTTCGCAGGCGCACGCCGGCCCGGCGCGGGCCATCGGGTCCCGGGCGCTGTCGTGATCAGGGCTGGAAGCGGTAGCCCATGCCGGGCTCGGTCAGCAGGTGACGGGGCCGGGCCGGGTCGTCCTCCAGCTTGCGCCGCAGCCCGGCCATGTGGAAGCGCAGGTAGTGGCTGCTGCTGGAGTACGTCGGCCCCCACACCTCGGTGAGCAGGCGGCGGCCGGCGACCAGCTGGCCGGGATGGCGGATGAGGATCTCCAGCAGCCGCCACTCGGTCGGCGTGAGCCGGATCTGCTGGCCGTCGCGGGTGGCCAGGTGCGCGGCCAGGTCGATGGTGCAGCGCCCGATGGCCACCGGCCGCGCGGCCGCCGGCGGGCCGTCGCGGCGCAGCGCGGCGCGCAGCCGGGCGAGCAGTTCCTCCATGGAGAAGGGCTTGGTCACGTAGTCGTCCGCGCCCGCGTCCAGGGCGCCGATCTTGTCACCCGGCCCGGTCCGGCCGGACAGCACGATGACCGGCGCGGACGTGAGCAGCCGCAGTTCCCGGATCAGCGTCGATGCCGTCCAGGTCGGGGAGCCCCAGGTCGAGGATCACCGCGTCTGGTTTTCGTTGCGTCGCTTTTTCCAGGGCGGGACGGCCGGCCTGCACCGTGACCGCCTCGTAGCCGCGGGCCCGGAGGTTGATCCGCAGCGCCCGCAGCAGGGCCGGCTCGTCCTCGACCACCAGGATGGTCTGCCGGGCCACGGCCGGGGGCGCGCCCGGGTCCTGATCCGGTAGGTACGCGCCCGCGACCATGTGCCGCCTCCCGTCCGCTTGCCGGGCCTAATGCCCGGCCGGCAGCGGGAACTGCTGGTCGAGCGCGATGTTGAGGGTCAGGACGTCCACCCGGGGCTCGCCGAGGAAGCCCAGCGTCCGGCCCGCGGCGATCCGGCTGACCAGGGCCCGGACCGCGGTCGGGCTGGCGTGCCGCGCCGCGGCGACCCGGTTCACCTGCAGGTAGGCGTTCTGGGGGGAGATGAAGGGGTCCAGGCCCGACCCGGACGCGGTCACCGCGTCCGGCGGGATCTGCGAGACCTTGACGTGGTTCAGCGCGGCGTAGGCCTTCTGCCGCTGCTTGATCAGCTGCACCAGCGTGGGGTTGTTGGGGCCCAGGTTGGACGCGGCGGAGTAGCCGGGGTCGCAGCCGTAGTCGGTCTTGGCCCCGCTGGTCGCGTCGGACGGCCGGGGCTGGAAGTACTGCACCAGCGGGTCGCCCTTGGCGTTCACGAACTCCTGGCACAGCAGGCTGGAGCCGACCACGTGGCCCTTGTAGCTGACCAGGGAGCCGTTGGCCTGGTTGTGGAAGGCCCCCTGGGCCACCCCGAACATGACCAGCGGGTAGAGAATGCCGGTGATCACGGTGAAGAGCAGCAGGCCGCGCAGCGCAGCGAGATGCTGCCGGACAATGCTCGGAAGACGATTCATGACTGGATCAACCGCCGAATCCTGGGATGTTCATGATGATGAGATCGATGAGCTTGATCCCGATGAACGGGACGATGAGGCCGCCTGCGCCGTAGACCCACAGGTTCCTGCGGAGCATCGCCGACGCCGACGAGGGCCGGTACCGGACACCGCGCAGGGCCAGCGGGATCAGCGCGACGATGATCAGCGCGTTGAAGATGATCGCCGACGTGATCGCCGAGTCCGGGCTGTGCAGGTGCAGGATGTTCAGCTTGCCCAGGGCGGGGATCACGCTGGCGAACATGGCCGGGATGATCGCGAAGTACTTGGCCACGTCGTTGGTGATGGAGAACGTGGTCAGCGCGCCCCGGGTGATCAGCAACTGCTTGCCGATCTCCACGATCTCGATGAGCTTCGTCGGGTTGGAGTCCAGGTCCACCATGTTCCCGGCCTCCTTGGCCGCGGACGTCCCGGTGTTCATGGCCACCCCGACGTCGGCCTGGGCGAGCGCGGGGGCGTCGTTGGTGCCGTCCCCGGTCATCGCGACCAGGTGGCCGCCTTCCTGCTCCTTCTTGATCAGCGCCATCTTGTCTTCGGGCGTGGCCTCGGCGAGGAAGTCGTCCACGCCGGACTCGTCCGCGATGGCCTTGGCGGTCAGCGGGTTGTCACCGGTGATCATGACGGTCCGGATGCCCATGGTGCGCATCTCGGCGAACCGCTCGGCGATGCCCTCCTTGACGATGTCCTTGAGGACGATCACCCCGAGCGCGCGCGCGGTTCCGTTGGCCTTTTCGGCGACGACCAGGGGGGTGCCGCCGGCCGAGGAGATGCCGTCCACGATCTGGCCCAGTTCCGCCGCGGGAGTGCCGCCACCGTCCCTGATCCACTCGCGGACCGCGCTCGACGCGCCCTTGCGGACCTCGCGGCCGCCGGCCAGGTCCACCCCGCTCATCCTGGTCTGCGCGGTGAATTCGACGAACTCCGCGCCCTGCAGCTCACCCTCGTGCCGCTCGCGCAGGCCGTAGCGGTCCTTGGCCAGCACCACGATGGAGCGGCCTTCCGGCGTGTAGTCGGCCATGGACTGACAGCTGGGCCGCGTCGGCCAGCTCGGCGGCGGTGACCCCGCCGACCGGGATGAACTCGCTGGCCTGCCGGTTCCCGATGGTGATCGTGCCGGTCTTGTCCAGCAGCAGCGTGTTCACGTCGCCCGCGGCTTCCACCGCGCGCCCGGACATGGCCAGCACGTTCCGCTGGACCAGCCGGTCCATGCCGGCGATGCCGATCGCGGACAGCAGCGCGCCGATCGTGGTCGGGATCAGCGCCACGAGCAGCGCCACCAGGACCACCAGGGTCTGCGGGGCCTTGGAGTAGAACGCCATCGGCTGCAGCGTGATCACCGCGAGCATGAAGATGACGGTCAGCGCGGCGAGCAGGATGTTCAGCGCCAGCTCGTTCGGCGTCTTCTGCCGCTTCGCGCCCTCGACCAGGGCGATCATCCGGTCGATGAAGGTCTCGCCGGGCTTGGAGGTGATCTTCACGACGATCCGGTCGGACAGCACCCGGGTGCCGCCGGTGACCGCGGACCGGTCCCCGCCGGACTCCCGGATGACCGGGGCGGACTCGCCGGTGATGGCCGACTCGTCCACCGAGGCGACGCCCTCGACGACGTCCCCGTCACCGGGGATGATCTCGCCCGCCTCGACGACCACGTGGTCGCCGAGGGTGAGCTGGGTGCCGGGCACCTCCTCTTCGTGTGTGCCGGACTGGCCGGGCTGCCAGCCGGTCAGCCGCCGGGCCACGGTCTCCCGCTTGGTCCGGCGCAGCGTCTCGGCCTGGGCCTTGCCCCGGCCCTCGGCCACCGCCTCGGCCAGGTTGGCGAACACGACCGTGAGCCAGAGCCAGACGACGATGGTCCAGTTGAAGACCGACGAGTGGGCGATGGCCGTGCCGGTGGTCAGCGCGGCGCCGACCTCGACGACGAACATGACCGGGTTCCTGAGCTGGACCCGCGGGTCCAGCTTCTTGAACGCGTCCGGCAGCGAGTGCCAGAGCATCTTGGGGTCGAGCAGGCCGCCCCCGACCCGGCGATCGGTGCCGGCTGTCGTCCGCCCCGTGCCTGCCGGGGCCTCAGGTGTCGTGGTTACAGACATCAGTGCAGTCCTTCTGCGAACGGGCCCAGGGCCAGGGCCGGGAAGTAGGTCAGGCCGACCAGGATGAGGATGACGGCGACGAGCATGCCGACGAACAGCGGCGTCCTGGTGTCCAGCGTCCCCGCGCTGGCGGGCACCGGGCTCTGCCGGGCCAGCGAGCCCGCCAGGCCGAGCGCGAAGATCTCCGGCGCGAACCGGCCGATCAGCATCACGATGCCGCCGACCGTGTTGTACCAGGGAGTATTCGTGGTCAGGCCGGCGAAGGCCGAGCCGTTGTTATTCCCCTCGGACGCGAACGCGTACATGATCTCGGTCAGGCCATGCGGCCCGGGGTTGCTGATCGACGCCTGCGGTGTCTTCAGGGCGATGGACAGCCCGGCCGCGGCGAGGGTGATGGTCGGAATGGTCAGGAAGTACAAGGCCGCGTACTTCATCTCGGCCGGCCGGATCTTCTTGCCGATGTACTCCGGGGTCCGGCCGACCATCAGCCCGGCCACGAACACCGTGACCATGGCCAGCACCAGGATGCCGTACAGCCCGGCGCCGACCCCCCCGGGCGCGATCTCGCCCAGCGCGATGTCGAGCAAGGCGATGCCGCCCCCGAACGGGGTGAACGAGTCATGGAAGGAGTTCACCGACCCGGTCGAGGTGGTCGTGGTCGAGGCCGCGAACAGCGACGAGCCGGGCGTGCCGAACGCGACCTGCTTGCCCTCCATGGCGCCGTGCGCGAGTTGCGGGGCTATCCCGGCGCCCTGGGCCTCGAAGAAGCTGATACCGCCGACCGCGGCCAGCCAGATGACCACCATGACCGCGAGCAGCGCATAGCCCTGCCGGTTGTCCTTGACCATCTTGCCGAAGGTCCGCGGCAGCGCGAACGCGGTGAGCAGCAGCAGGAAGATCTCGAACAAGTTCGTGAACGGGTTCGGGTTCTCGAAGCTGTGCGAGGAGTTCGCGTTGAAGAAGCCGCCGCCGTTGTTCCCGGCGTCCTTGATGACCTCCTGCGAGGCGACCGGCCCGCCGACCATGGTCTGGTGCGCGCCGGACAGGGTGTGCACCGTGTGGTAGGTGGCGAAGTTGTCGATCGCGCCGCCTGCCATCAGGACGATTCCGCCGACTACCGCCAGCGGGATCAGGTACCGGATCGTGATCCGGGTCACGTCCACCCAGAAGTTGCCCAGCTTGTCGGTCCTGGACCGGATGAACCCGCGGACCAGCGCGATGGCGATCACGATGCCGACCGCGGCGGACAGGAAGTTCTGCACCGCGAGGCCGCCCATCTGGACCAGGTAGGTCATGGTGGACTCGCCGGAGTAGTTCTGCCAGTTCGTGTTGGTGGTGAAGGAGACAGCCGTGTTCCAGGCCAGGGCGGGCGGGACGTTGGCCATGTGCGGCCCGACGAACTGCAGCAGGTAGTGCTGCAGCCGCTCAAGGCCGTACAGGAACAGCACGCTGACCACGGAGAACGCGAGCATGCTGCGCAGGTACGCGCTCCACCGCTGATCGGCCTTCGGGTCGATGCCGATCACCTTGTAGATGCCGCGCTCGACCTTCCAGTGCTTGTCGGTGGTGAAGATGTGGGCCATGTAGTTGCCGACCGGCACATAGCAGGCGGCCAGCGCGGCCACGAGCAGGGCAAGCTGCAGCCAGCCCGCGAGGGCGCTACTCATCAGAACCTCTCAGGCAGCACGAGGGCTACGAACAGGTAGATGGTGACGATGACTCCGGCGATCAGGCCGATCAGGTCCTCAGCGCTCAAAACGCTCGACCCCCTTGATGAGGAGGAACAGCGCGGCGAAAACCACGATGGTCAGCCCGATATAGACGAGGTCGAGCACGGGGCCCTCCAAGGCTTCCTGCTGGTGTGCGCCACCTGGCCCGCCACGCGCTCGGGGGATGCGGGCGGCGGGCGGCCCGCGTGGTGCGGGCGGCCCGCGTGGGGCGGGCGGCGCGCGTCGTGCGGGCCCTTTTCAGGTGGCGGTCAGGGCTGTTTGCGGCCGCTGACGGATTCAGTCAAGCCTCAGGAAACGGTCAAGAGTCCGGTCCATGCGCGACCCATGCGGGGCCCATGCGGTTCCTAACAGAACCCATGCATGGGGGGGACGGCGTAGGGAAACGGGCCGGCGGGTGTGCCGCCGCCGGCCGGCGGGTGTGCCGCCGGGCGGTCGTGCGGTTAGTCAGCCGCTGGTGCTGGTGCTGGTGCTGGTGCTGGTGCTGGTGCGTCGGCGTCGGCTGGACGGCTCAGCCGGCCAGGTCCCGGACGCCCAGCTCGTCGGCGCGGGCCAGCAGGTCGGCTGGGTCGGAGTAGACGCGGTAGGCGCCCGCGCGCTCCAGTTCCTCGCGGCCGTAACCGCCGGACATCAGGCCGATCCCGATCGCGCCGGCCCGGCGGGCGGCCAGCAGGTCCCAGACACTGTCCCCGACCACGAACGCGTGCCGCGGGTCGACCTCGAGCAGGGCGGCCGCGGCCAGGAACAGGTCCGGGTCCGGCTTGGCGTGCCGCACCAAGTCGCGGGTGATCATCGGGGTGTCCTCGGGCAGCCCGAGCAGGCCCAGCGCGTGGCCGGAGGTGGCCCGGTAACTGCTGGTGGCGATGGCCCAGCGCACCCCGCGTTCGGTGAGCGCGGCCAGCAGTTCCGCCGCTCCCGGCAGCGGGCGGACGGTGCTGGCCTGGGCCAGGTAGCTCTCCGCGTGGGCCTGCTGCAGCATGGCCACGTCTGCCTCGGACAGGGTCACCCCGGTCTCGCGGATCAGCGCGGACACGAACAGCCCGCCGCTCATCCCGATCCGACGGTGGATGCGCCACACCGACAGGTCGATGTCCAGCCGGGACAACGCGGTGTGCCAGGCGATGACGTGCTGGTACACGCTGTCGATGAGGGTGCCGTCCAGGTCGAAGAGGAACACGGGGGCGGGCGGCGCGGAATAGTTCGCGGGCGCGGTCATGGCCCAAGTCTGCCGTCCCCGCTCCGACCTGGGAAATCGTGACCTCTGGGGAGGCTGTGGCTCTTGCTGACTGCAGGTCGTAACTGTATGCTCCGAGACGATTACTACAAGTGACCAACGGTCTCGTCCCGGCCGCGGGTGCCTACCCGTTGTGTGCAGACGCTGACCCGAAGTAACACGCCAGCGCGCTGGGCCGGCTGCCGCACCCGCTCCGCCAGCAGCCGGAACAACACACTCACAACCACCAATGAAGGGGACACTTGTGAACCGAATTCTCAGCAGGGCCATTGCGGTTGCCGGATCGCTGGCGCTGATCGGCAGCGCAGGGGTGGCGGCAGCCATGCCTGCTGCCGCCGCCCCGCCGCCCACCCGGGCCTGGGGTGTCTCAGCCTCCGGCTTCATCCACATCAACCCGGTCGCCGAGGCCAGCTTCTTCCACACCCCGGCGACGGCCTCGTCCTTCACGGTGCCTTCGTTTGTCACCACGGGCGGGATCCTGGACCGGGCCAGCTTGACCAACGCCTACTCCAACGTCGGCTCGCCGAAGATCTACCTGGGCGGCAACATCACCGACCAGCTCAACGCCTCCAATGTCATGTCCTCGTGCCGCAGGATTCTCGGCTCCAAGTTCGGGTTCACGACCATCCAGGCCGGCTCGATCTCGGAGATTGGCCTGCCGAACATCCCGCTGCCGCGTAACCCCGGCATCAACACGCACATCTTCCTGCCGGGTGTGACCATCACGCTCAACCGGCAGACGACCTTCTTCGGTGTCCGCACGGTGACCGCGATCTACGTCCAGAGTTTCTTCCAGAACCTGTCCATCGGGGTCAGCCGCTGCTGATCGCGGCATGTGGTGATCGCTGATCACCGGATGCGTGGCCGCGGTGACCCCGGTTCCCGGGGTTACGGCGACGCGGGGCGCCGGCCACGGCCGGCGCCCCTTTCGCATGCCGCCACGGCCGGCGCCCCTTCGCATATCGGGCACCGCCTGCCGCTCTTAGTGACCTTGAGCTATGGTGCGACTACTAAAGGTGAGAACGGTGCGTGAGGGATGTCCGGCGGGGGACGGCCGATGAATCGGATGATCCGTGGTGCGGCCGGACTGGCCGGACCACTGGCCCTGGTGGCCGTGCTCGTGGCCGTGGTAGCCGTGCTCGCGGCTGGGCTGCTGGCCGCCACCGCGCCGCCGGCCGCCGCGAGCGCGCCGGTCAACCAGTCCTACGCGCTCAACGCGGTCGGGCATTTCAGTGCGCAGACGATCGGCCAGGCCACCTACTCGGGCGGGTCACCGGTGATCCTGCCCAACGCGGACGCCGCGGGCGTCCTGGGCACCGGGATCATCACCGACACCGCGGGCGCGGTCGGCGCCTCGTCAAGGGTCCAGGCTCTGTCCGTCGTGCTGCCCGCGCACGGTTCGCTGCATGCGGCGGCCGTCTCATCCTCGTGCTCGTTCAACCGGAAGACCGGTGTGGTGACCGCCGGCAGCAGTGTCACCGGCGGCCGGCTGACGCGCCCCGGCGCGAAGCCGATGGTCCTGCCGTCCAGCGCGGCACCGAACACCCGCATCGTCGTCCCCGGCTTCGCGGTCATCATCCTGAACCGGCAGTACACCGGGCCGCGCGGGACGCTGACCGCGGAAGCCCTGTGGATCCGGATGCGGCACGGCCATCATCACCAGAAGCTCGTGTTCGCGACCTCGGTCTGCGTCCGGGCCGACCTGGCCGCCACGCCGCCGGTGAATGGCCGGCTGATCCGGCTCACCCTGGGCGGGCTGGGCCTGCTGGTGCTCGCCGGGATCGCGTACCAGCTCAGCAGGCGCCGGCGGAAGATGGCCGCCGCGGGCTAGGCCTGGCGGCTCAGGCCCGGGGCTCAGGCTGGTGCCCGGCTGGGTAGCTCAGGCTGGGTAGCGCCCGGACCGGGTAGCTCAGGCCAGGCAGCGCAGCGCGTCACGGAGCGCGGGCTCGATCGGGTAGGTGTCCGGCAGCCGCCCGACCGTGGCCTCGACGAAGTTCTCGGGCGAGAGCTCGGTAGTCAGGGCGCCGAGCTGCACGACGAGGTTGTCGCCGCTGATCCAGGTCGTGACCGGGGCGTCCTGCTCGGTCAGCGCGAACCGGCCGAAGCTGACCCGCCACGCGGTCCGCCCCGGCCATTCGCCGGGTGCCACCGGTGCGCCCACGTCGTCCGCGTGGGTGGCGTACTCCGAGGCGTAGTGGAAGGCCTGCAGGCCCGCCGGGTAGGGCCCGGCCGCCGTGGTCAGCGGCGCGTCGCGGCCGAGGAGGGCCATCCGGTGCCGGGTCTCGCCGTTGGCCTCCCGCCATTCGGCCAGCACTTCGCTGACGGGCAGGCCGCGGCGCTGGCGGACGCACCACTGGTTGAACTCGTCGTAGCCGCCGGTGATGCCCGCGGCGCGCACCATGGCCGCGGAAGGTCTCGAGGTCGGAGTTGAGGCAGGCGTGGTTGTACAGCTCCTCGCCGGCCAGGTGGGACAGGACGTCACGGACCGTCCAGCCGGGGCACCGGGACGGCCGTTCCCAGCCGGCCTCGTCGAGCCCGGAGAAGAAATGGTCAAGCCGGGCCGCTTCCACATCAAAGATGCCGAACGGGTTCAGCCCGGCCAGTGCCGTCGCGTCCATGCCATGCCTTCCGCGGCGTTCGGTCTGCGATCGTCAAGGCAAGTCAATCACTGCCGGGCCGGCATCTGAGGAATTCTCCGGGCTGGGCGCGGCGTCGCGAAGAGGCCATTTCGGATCATTACTGCGCTATGGTGGAACGCCAGGCATATTGTGCCCGGCCTAAAGACGTGGAGTTTCATAGGCTGATCTACGCGATCCTGATACGCCACACGCCGACCGTTAGTGCCGGACCACTCGGCATGAACCGAGGAATGCGGATAAACCAGTATCAAAGGATAGCCGGTCGTAGAAAGCAGGGAAACATGCAGCTATATACAGTCTACAGGTTATGTCACAAACCTAGCGGCGCGCTAAGCAGCCCCTGAAACCGCAAATGCACTGACATGTCGGTCGCTACCGCGAGTAGTCCATAAGGGTTAGATTTGTATCAGCGCTTCTGCCCACTGGTGCGGCCGTCGAGCCCACTACATTCATGAGTACGAAACTGGGGCCGACCATGTCGCGGACGACAACCGGGATCAGGCCAGATAACCCCAATTACCTTGGGAACTGAGATAGTCTCGCTAGGTGACCACCAAGACGCGCGGTTCGCTAAGTAGGCCACGTCACCGGGTTCGCCTAGTAGGACATATCGTCCGGGGCGATATGAGGGGTTGGATACTCGGCACATCCCCTACAAACTAACGAGACCGCCACGTGCTGAGCACATGGTAATAAGTTGACTACGCACGCAGCCCCAACGCGGCTCCAGGGACTTGCTACGACATTCCTGAAGTCGGGTGCTCGCCGAAGCGTTGCCCGGACGGCCATATACAACGTAGCCTCAACTGTAACTGGCGGGCTGGGAGGCATCATCATAGCCCGCGCGGTCGGGCCAGCAATCAGGGGCGAATACGCAGCCATCATGGCTTGGTTTGGCGTATCAGTGATGGTTGGATGTATGGGCCAACCTGAAGCACTCGTCTATTTTGTGGCGCGCAACCCGGGAAGTTCTAACGACTACGTTGCAACGTCCCGCGTGATGATGCTTGTGACTGGGGCTGTTGCACTCGTCGCAGGAATTGTGCTCGCTCCCGTAATGGCCCAGGGAAATACTGCAGTAACCGTCGGTCTGCGCATCGCATTTGGTGCATCGATCATTACATTCGTCGCAGGGAGCTATACAGCTTCGCTACAAGCGCGGGATCTTCGCCGCTGGAATCGAGTGCGGGTAAGCCAGCCACTTCTGAGCCTCCTCGGGATTAGTGCTGTATGGTGGTTTGGGCTGCTAAATCTCGACACCATCATCACCGTAGTGGCTGCGACCATGATGCTTCAGTTGGGATTTTCCTACATTTCCTGCCGCAAAATCGGCCTTATCCCCGGGCATACGCAGATGACATTGGTCCGACCCTTGGCTTCATACGGCGTAGCCCAGATCTCCGCACAAGCTCCCGCAGTGTTGAACTCCTACGTAGACCAACTCGTCCTATCCCAAACCGTTCCGCCGGCAGATCTTGGTCGCTACGCTGTTGCGGTCTCGCTCTCGCTGCTGCCTAGTCCAATAGTCACAGCTATAGGGAATGTTGCCTTCCCGCGTCTTGCCGCGCATAAAGACTCCTCGCTGGACGCACTCAGACTGCAACGTCTTGCAGTAATAGGAAGTGGCATAATAGCTACAAGCATCCTCCTACCGATTGCGATACTCTCATACTGGATAATACCGGCCATCTTTGGTCCAGCTTATAGCGGCTCTGTCCCACTTCTATGGGTGTTGACGCCGGGTGCTATCTTTCTAACCTGCGGAGCCGTAGTAGCGGACCTTCTCCGAGGCAGAGCGCGCCCAATAATCGTCGCTAGGGCGCAAGGGCTTGCAGCAGTCTTCACCGTCATTCTACTGTTTGCACTTCTGCCGTCTTGCGGAGTCTACGCGGCAGCAATCGCCTCAACGGCGGCATATGGAGTCGCGCTTGCGGTAATGCTGTACTTCCTCTGGACGATGCGAAGCGATGCGGGCCGTCGGCGCTCAAGAAAGAAGGCGTATTAACGCGTACCTTGCTGAGGGAGATCTAAGAGGTCCGAACGTAACCTAACGGAGAAGGGGCAACAGGTGACTATCAGAGATCTTATACGTCCAATTCCCGGTGTCCGTCAATTTTCGGTGCTTCGTCAGCGTATCGACTTCCCCAGGGTCTGCATCGTTTTGGGACCGAAGGTATGACCAAGGCGGAACAAGTGGGCCAGGATCTTACGGAAGCCTAGGACACTCTAAAGCTGAATTCCTCAACGAGTTCGTCCATTCGAGGAATATTAGCTCCGTAATAGAATTCGGGTGCGGAGACGGTCACCAACTCTCTATGGCGGAGTATCCACATTACACAGGACTCGACGTATCCGCAGCCGCGATACGCATGTGTAAGAGCCGATTCGTGGATGACACAAGAAAGAGTTTCTTTCTGTACGAGGGCACGGCTTTCGTGACTCGGCACACGTATTCTCAGCGGAACTCGCTATCTCTCTAGATGTGATCTATCATCTGGTTGAGGATTCGATCTTCGAAACTTACATGACACACCTATTCAGCGCGGCGCAGCGTTATGTCGTCATCTATTCGACCAATGACGTTGTCCGTGACGATGCACCTCATGTGCGCCATAGGAAGTTTTCTGTATGGGTCAATGAGAATTTCCCACTATGGCACTTTACAGAAACAACTAAGGGCCCCGCTCAAGGAGACCGTCGGGCCGACTTCTTCGTATACGAAAAGCTAGCTAGCAGCTGAGACCATGAGGGTTACTATAGGGCGGTCGATCCGCTGCGCTGATTGGACCTTAACACCATGAAGCCCGTGCCGAAAGAGCGTGAACGGCTTATGGTCATCTCGTCAGATGACGCGCGGCGTTATATGCCGCAGGCGACAGTGTTGACGGTCGTTTCGGCCATCTTGTTCGCTGTTGCGGCCTGGTTGTTGAGTCAAACACTCTCCAACTTGGATCGCCCTACCAGTGCAGTTGTTTGGGGTGGGGTGGCGCTCGCGGCCTACTGTGCCGGACTTCTATGTCTCGTGAACTCGGTGCGCGGTGCTGGGCTGGAACTTGCTCGCTGGAAGTTCGGCCCGTGGGTCTTGATTTGGTGTGGAATCACCTATGGGGTCGCGACTGTCACATGGAGCCAACCACAAACAGGTATAGCAACGCAGATCGCTCTCGCTAGCGTGCTTCGGGCCTTGTGGTTGGTCGGAATAGGCCTAACTGCTTGGGCGATTGGCTACTTCATAGGGGCCGGGCGCGTGATTAGCAATCTTGCTGAGCGGGGAGTTGGGGTTCTCGACCGTCACTTCTCAGGTCAGGTTCGGAGTCTGATGGCTCCCTGGATGTTGTACGCAGTTGGGTCTCTAGCTCGGATCGCTGCAGCTGCTACTTCTGGGCAATTCGACTATTTGGGTAACCCATCGCTGACACTTACATCAGCTGTCACTGGTTATGGCCAGATCCTTCGCATTCTAGGCTTGTGCGCGCCACTCGCCGTTGCCGCTGCTTCGATGCAAGTCTTTCAGGAGCACCTGTCGGGGGCTCGAGTTACCCTGGCAGTTTTGTTTCCCGTGGAACTTGGGATCAGCATCGCATCGGGGCTCAAGGCCAATTTTCTTGTTCTAGCACTCGCAATAATCATACCTTATGGCGCTGCACGAAATCGCCTTCCAAAGGGAGTGATAGTCTTTGTTCTGGTCACCTTGTTGGGTGTGGTTATTCCCTTCACGGTGGCCTACAGGACTGTGGTTAGAAATGGGCAGTCTGGAATGTCTACATCAGAGGCGCTAGCTGTAGCGCCGAAGGTATTGGCCCAGGTTGCCACTGTAAGCAATGTCACGAGTAGCTTTTCAGTGTCCTTCGGCTATTTGTTTCAGCGAGTATCTGAAATAGAGACGCCAGCAATCATAGTGCAGCGAACCCCAACTCAGATCCCATTCCAGAGTCCTGTCTACCTGATAGAGGAACCACTGTACGGGTTTATTCCGCGTGCAGTTTGGTCTGGCAAACCAGTATCGTCACCGGCCTATCAGGTCAGCCTTGAGTTTTTTGGAATAAAGCAGTATAACGCTGTTGCGCCTACGCCCATAGGCGGGCTATATCAGATGGCGGCGTGTTTCCGGTAATCGTGGGCATGTTCGTCTTTGGTTGCGCAATAGGCTGATAGACGATGTGATCGACATAAAGATGAATTCACATGCGGTTTTCTTTGCCGTCCTACTCTTCCCCCATGTTGTTGCCGCGGAAGCGGATTTGGCCTCGATCGCGTCGAGTATCCCTGAGTATCTATTTGTATGGGTGGTCGCCGTAGCCTTGGTCTTTCGCAAGAGAGTCGTGAAATGACAGTCAAAGTTGTCCTTCTGTCGCTGTCGTCCGGTATGGGGGGCGGAATTGAGCGCTAGTCGCTTCGATTGAATGGGCACTCAAAGCTCAAGGAGTCGTATGCTGGCGGTTCGACTTGCCTTACTCGGGACTAGCGGGTCATGCTCAGCTGCTAGGGCAGGCTCGGCGGCAGCTAGGGAAGTCGCAGGGGCCGATTCGGATTGTTGTTGCACATAGAGCGCTTCTTCCGGCGGCCTCATTGCTCGCTCGCAGGGATTCGGTCTGTGGCGTCACGATGTTGTGCCATGGCAGTGAAGTGTGGGGCGATCGCCCTCTCCTACGTCGATTGGTAGAGTCTCCACTGATGCGGGGGGCCGCTGTGCGTGTTGTCAGCGTTAGCAGCTTCACTGCAGGCGCCTGTTTTGGGGCGGCACCTTCGGTTGTGCTTCCGCCGGGCCTGGATAGAGCGTGGTTTCAGATACTTGTTTCTTGATGCTTCTGATAACGTGGGAGAGCGCCGTCCCGGAATACATATCGTCACCGCTTGCCGTCTATCTGCCTGGCGAGAGAAAGGGATACCGGAACTTTACAAGCTGTAGCTGGACTCGGTCGGAGCGACGTTCATATCACGGTTTGCGGTACGGGGGAGCCCTCGAAGGCCTTGTGCGCTCTTCTCGCCAATGAGGAATGTTCTAGTTTGCGCAGTGATCTGAACGATCGCGAATTTGCCGCTGAACTGGCTGGAGCTGATCTGCTGGTCTTGGCGACTCGAACTCGAACGGGTAGGCGTCCCTGCGGTGAGGGGTTCGGCTTAGTGCTACTGGAAGCCCAAGTAGCAGGAACCCCCGTGGTTGGTCCTGCTTTACGGCTTGCGAGATGCCTATATCGATGGGGTAACCGGTGTCGCCCCTAATCGACGAATCAGTAGAGGCTCTCACAAGGCTACTGTCCGAGTTGATTGACGATAGAGAGCGTCTTTCCTATATGGGTACACAAGCAGCAGCTTGGTCGCGTGAGACGGCTGAACCGGAGAGGTACGCCCCTCTGGTGCTTGCCAGGCTCCTATGAAAAACTGCCAGTGCCTATTACGGTGCAGCCGCACTTGGTGCTGTGAGCTGGGCGAAGGTGCCTGGCGCGGCTGATGTGATCTTGTTACGGATGGGCAGGCGTGAGCGCAGCCGCCTCGTGATCATGTCTGTGTGACGAGTACAAAATCAGAGGCGGCTGCTGCCGTCAGGATAGGCGCCGGGCTGGCGCTGCGGAAACGTGACTGAGCTGCTGGGGCTGCTGCGGCCGTGCTTTGCCCGGCCGGAGCCGTGGCTGCAGGCGGGCAAGTATCTGGCGGCGCTGGTCAGCGAGCTGCCCCGAGCGAACGGGTGGAGCATCGCCCGGCACGCCGGGGACCGGACGCCGGACAAGACCCAGCGGCTGCTCAACCACGCGAGCTGGGACACCTTCGCCGCGATGGGCGTGGTGCGCCGGTTCGCGGCGGCCGGGCTGGAGGAGGCGGCGCGGCGCGGGAAACGGCGGCGCGGCCTGGTGATCGGGGCGATCGACGAGACCGGGCAGGAAAAGGCCGGCGAGGCCACCGCGGGAGTCAAGCGCCAGTACATGGGCTGCGCGGGCCGGGTGGCCAACGGGATCAACACCGTGCACCTGTCCTACGTGCGGGACAAGACCGGGCACGCGCTGATCGGCGCCCGGCAGTGGATCCCCCGCGAGCACATCGAGGACCCGGTGAAGTCCCTGCTCATGGGCCTGCCGCTGGATCTGGGGTTCCGCACCAAGGGGCAGCTGGCCATCGACATCTGCACGGATGCGTACGCCGACGGCATCCGGCTTCGACTTCGCCTGCGGCGACGAGGTCTACGGCAACTGCACCCAGCTGCGCGAGTTCTTCGAGGCCAACGGCCAGGCCTACGTGCTGCGGGTGCCGTCGAACTTCATGCTCACCCTGGCGGCGGGGACGAAGATGACCTGCGCGGAAGCGGTCAAGGCGCTGCTGAAGGACAAGCGGCGCTGGGAGGTCCGCTCCGCCGGCAGCGGCTCCAAGGGCGAGCGCTGGTACGCCTGGGCCTGGCTCGCCACCGCCTCAGCCCGCGCCATCACCTGCTGGTCCGCCGCCACCTCAAGACCGGGGAGCTGGCCTTTCACTACTGCTGGGTGCCCGGCGGGCAGATCCTGACCAAGGCCCGGCTGATCCGCGCCGCCGGGCTCCGATGGCCGGTAGAAGAAGATTTCGAATTCGGCAAGGACTGCTTCGGCCTCGACCAGTGCCAGGCCCGGCTCTACACCGCGATCGCCCGCCACGCCGTGCTGGTCATGGCCGCCCTGGCCATCTGCGCCGTCACCACCGCGCTGCTGCGGACCGCACCGACACCCAGGCACCGCCCCCGGTCACGGCCCGATCAGCCGCCTCCCGCCGAGCCCGGCATGATCCCGCTGACCATCCCCGAGATCAAGCGGCTGCTCGCCGCCCTGACCACCCGGCCCCTGCCCCGGTGGCTCGTCATCCACTGGGACGCATGGACCCGCCGCCACCAGGCCCGCTCACGATGGTTCCACAAACGCGCCAGACTCGCCCGCGACGCTGAACTTTCCCTGGTCAGCTAGCGAAATGCGGCTGCCGTACTAGGCATTGAGCGAACAAAGGAAGGCGCATAATCTACGAAGCTAGCTTAGACCGCTAGCTCCAAGATCTTTCATTGGGGTTGGTAGCTGGCGTGGGCCGCATTGCTGGCGTGGTTTTTTAGCGTCCGGGTATGAGGGTGACCCGGCTGGCGGGCCGAGTGGCCGGGGGTTCCTCGGGCCCTGAGTGTCCTTCCTCGGTCGCTGGGATGGGTTCGTGCTGGTCAGGGAGCTGTGCGTGGGCGTTGATGCGCCACCCTGTGGGTCACCAACCGGCCCGCGGTAGCGAAAGACTGGGCTGGGCCAGACCGCCTACATCGACGCTGCGCACCGGGTCCACACGCCCGCGTCGAGGACGCGACCCGCACAGGCACGCAGACCGGCCTGGGCCACCTCCCTTCCCCGGGTGCTCCATGCCGCGGCCCGTCTGACGCAGGGCGGACGTACCGTCAGCCGTCCTCCGCCTCGAACAAGGTGAGCTGGGCGGCGAGGTGCGGCCTTCCCCGGCAGGCGAAGACGCGCATCGCGGCACCAGGCGGCCACCTGGTCTCCGGCCGGGCCTCCGCGCAGCAGCCCGGTCGGCTTGGTGACGTGCGCCTCTTCGATCCAGCAGGCTCGGTGTGCGCACTCGCTGTCGCCGGCAGGAGTCATCGGCGCGGCGCTCGCGGACCTTGTCGGCGGGCGCCGATGGTCCGGCCTGCCAAGCCTGCCGGGGCGATACGCAGCGCTTCTTCCTCCCGTCCGGTCAGCGTCCAGCGGGACGAGTAGGTCAGCTGGTAGCCGCGCCGGGCAGCCAGCTTGTCCAGGGACCCGACCAGGTCATGGCGGGCGCCGGCCCGATCGACGGTGATCATCAGCCTGCGGCGGGACGCGGTGGCAGCGCGGCAATCGCCGCATCCGTCAGCTGATGTGGTCCGCGGCGGTATTGCTGCCGGCCGAGTTGCGGCGCAGCATCCACGCCGACGCCTCCCCGCCGATGTTATCGCAGGCGGCCAGCAGCGGATGATGCCCGAGCCTTTGAAGTTCGCCTCAGCGCAGATGAGTGCGCGAGGGTGACAGTGGCATCCAGCCCCGATGCAGGTCACTCCTTCCAGCGTCCGGTCCGCTAGCCGCACCCGGGCAGCGTGCCGTACCGGGCCGCGGCCTGCGCCCATGCGTGCCTGCGGGCCATATTCACCGCGACAGTTAGCCGCCTGGCCGTCCTGGTCCCGCCGTTCGCGATCTTCTCCAGCGTTCGCCACGCCGTCGGCACCGACGCGACCAGGCCGAAACAGCTCCTGCTGATCGGACATGACCCGGAAATCGGAGACAATCCGGGCACCGCCGCCGATCGCACGCCAGATCCATTCACTGGTACCGCCCTCAACGCTCTCCTGCATCGACTTGCCAGGCGCCATGCCCAAGTCCCGAGCAGCATGACTCCCCGCGAATCGAGAGGCGCGACCACCAGAGTTGGACGACCTCGGATGATCTGGCAGTGGAGATGCTGCGCTCACCGCCATCACCCCACCATCACCATTTATAGTCAGAGGACCAGTGAGGCTCCGCCTCTGACCGCCTAGCTGCGTGGTTACTGCTGGTCAGACGGTGCGTCTTGGTTCATCCTCGCATGCATAGGGGTGGTTGCGGAGGGTGGTCATGGGTGCACGCGTGGTGACGGTGAATGAGGTCCTCGGCGGGCATGTGAAGCTGGACATCGAGTGCCTGGACCGGATCTACCTCAATGCCTACGTGCCGATCCTGCAGTCCAGCGGGCAGGTGGTCGCGTTCATGACCCAGCACCTGGGCCTGCCGATCCCCTCCCCAGCGCTGTTCGACAAGATGGGGCAGCGGTTCCGCCGGGCGGTGGCCTCCTTCGCCGAGGCCAATGACATTCCCTGGGTCAAGTTCGCCAAGGACGACCGCAAGGCCGATGTGATGGCCCCGTACCTGAAGCGGGCGGCGGCCGACGGCCGGTCACAGGTCGCGGCGATCGGGGTGGCCCAGGAGTTCCAGCGAGTGTGGACCGCCTACCGGCGGGAGACCAGCACGGCGGCGCCGCAGTTCACCTTCGCCAAGGCTGACCGGCGGGTGACCTGCTACTACTTCTACCTGTGGGATGCCGATTTCGGCCCGGCGTTCATCAAGGTCTGCGCCTACTTCCCTTACCCGGCCAAGATCTGGGTCAACGGCCACGAGTGGGCCAAGCGGCAGGCGGCCAGGGCCGGGATCGCCTTCACCGAGCTGTCCAACGGGTTCGCCTCCTGCGAGGACCCGGCCGCACTGCAGGAGATCTGCGACCGGCTGCAGCCCGGCACCATCGAGGTGTTCGCCCAGCGGTGGCTGCACCGCCTCCCGCTGCCCTTCGGCCCGGCCGACCAGCGGGCCGGGTACTGGTGGGAGATCTCCATGCGCCAGGTCGAGGTGTCCCGCACCCTGGTGTTCGACGCCCCCCGCCGTGCCCGGGCGTTTTTCGAGGCGCTGATCGCCGACAACCTCGACATCGGCCGCCCCGCCAATGTCGAGATCATCTTCAAGCGCCACATCCGCCGCGACACCCCCGGCGTGTTCCGCACTGCCATCGACCGCCCTGCGGTCGGCCCGGACACCGGCGGGGTCGTGCTCAACCTGTTCTACAAGCATTCGCGGATCAAGCAGTACCTCAAAGACGGCCGGGCGATGCGGATCGAGACCGTCGTCAACGCCCCCCGCGACCTGGGCTGCAACGCCCGCCTGCCCAACCTCGAAGAGCTCCAGGCCAAAGCCCGCGCCGCCAACCACCGCATACTGGAAGCTGAACGTGCCGGCCAGGGCACCGTCCTTGCGAGCCCAGCCTTTGAGCGGATCGCGCACCCCTCCGTGAACGCGGACGGGCGGAGGACCCCGGCGCTACGCTTCGGCGATCCTCGGGTCATGGCCCTGGCCGGCGCCCTGTGCCACACCCTGCTCGCCGCCTCCGGCATCACCAACAAGAGCCTGCGCGCCTTGATGACCGGACTGCTGCACGCCCCTTACAGCCCAGGCCAGATGACTTACGACCTGCGGCGGCTTCGCCTCGCCGGGCTCATCCGCCGGATCGAGCGCACCAACCGCTACGTCCTCACCGCCGACGGGCTCAAGATGGCGGTCTTCTACACCAAGCTGCACAACCGGCTGCTCCGCCCGCTCCTGGCCGCCGACCAGCCCCAGGCCCCGCCCGAACTCCGCGCCGCCCTGCGCACCATCGACCAGCACATCGGCACCTACATAACCCACGCCCGGATCAGCCAGGCCGCATGAAAACTTGACACAAACGTCCACAAGCTAGCGACCAAGGATCGCTAGGTCTAACTTCAGGTGATCTGTACCAGAATGTGCTCTTATCAAAGTTGGAGTTTGCACCCAAAGGTAGCTTGCTCAAAACCTTCGGCGGTTCGTTCTAGGCTGTATCTAGCCGCATGTTCTTGCATGTCGTTACGGATCCCTGGAGTGTTGAGCTTCAGCAAGGCCCGAGTCGAGTGCACTGGCGAGTGCCGGGAGTCTCCACAAGTGTAGATCTCCCCCACCCCCCGGACGAGGTCGGGGGCCGCGCCGACCCGGTGCGAGGCCACCGGTATCACTCCCGCCGCCATTGCTTCATTTATGACAAGGCCCCAATTCTCTATTTCGCTGGCAAGAACAAGGATGTCCGCAGCGTGGGAGAGAAGAGGGAAGTTCCGACTGATTAATAAATCCAGTAACCACACCCCGGCCGTCCGACAGGGCTGCTCGCAAATCCTGGGCCAGTTCTCCGTCACCGACGAATATAAGGCTCACGTCAATCGTCAAGTAGCGGGTTGCTTCCACTAGGTCCAGCGGGCGCTTTCCTGAATAGAGTTTCCCGCAAAACATGATCACGGGTCGCTTGATATCCAGCCCCCAGGCTGCAAGTAGGTCGTGTCGCCCGATGCCTGGCCCTTGCGCAAAACGCCGATCATCGATCGAATAGGGAGCAAAAGTGATCGACTGCGCTCCGAACTTGCGGTAGAAGGCTTCGTTCTGGCTGCCCACTGGAAAGGCCTCCTGAACTAAACGATACAGCAGCTCGCGCTGCCACCGAACGAACGATTCGACGCATCCCTGTTGCTTGCCCTGCAGGCTGTGAGTCGCCCCGCAGAAGGTAACGGGATACGAAATGACAGACATAGGCCCATGGCAAGCATCCACGCGTTGGTATAGCCGTGAATCACCACTGCGTCATGAGTGCGCAGCCACTTAGTCAGTGTGACGAGCTTTCGCGAAAGGCTAGGCGTTGTTTCCGATGTGGTGAGAAATCTGGATGTGTAGCCCGATAGAGGCTCATATCCCAGGCAACTTTTACACCGAAGCCGGGATCGATCATTGTCGATATCCGGCATCGGAGATGAACAGTACATCAAGCTTCACTCGATCCCGCTCTGCGAGCAACTGATAGAGAGGAGCATGATATTGAATAGGCCTAATGAAAATCCCCAGTGTTGGCTGAGGAGCTTCGACTGGATGCTCGTTACTACGCATGCGGCGGCATCTGTAGATTTTGGTTCGCGAGCTCTTTTTAGAAGACTTAAGGATGCTTGCCTTTGCGATGCTCGTTGAGTGGAGGTCGGTTTGTTTAGGGTTTGTTCTCATCGCGTTATAGGCCGGACGTTTCGCGATACGTTCGGCTATTCGTCATTGACTTTGTTACATTTTCATCCTTGTCGGGTTAGATAACTACTCCGGCGCTCCTAGCAGCCAGTTGAAGTAGGCGTCGGGCTCGAAGGGTTCTGTGTCGGGCTGTATATCTGCTTTTATGGCGAGTTCGGTTGCATATCGCAATGAATCGATGTCCCCGACCGTGAAGCCGCACAGGGCGGGCCCGGCGATTTCCCGGTTCTGTGCTGTGTCCTGCGCGATGACGGGTTGGCCGTTGACGCGGGCTTCAGCCAGCGGGAAGCCGAAGGATTCCAGGCCGGGAGGGAAGAAGATGGCCATGCTGCGCGCCCACAAGGGTCTGCAGCTCTGCATGGGAGAGTTGGCCCACCAACTCGATCCGGCGGTTATTAGCTAGGTCGGGCGGCACCTCGGCCGGGGTCGCGGTTACGAGCATGGTGATGGAGGGATCGATATATTCATCGGCTGCGGCGATCCACTCGCGGAGCCTATCGATCATGTGCTTGTAGGGCGAGAAGATTACCGGGCAGAGAATGACTGGATCGCGTGGCGTCCCGGGGATCTGAACCGGAGTGCAGGGATTCAGGTGCGGAATTATCCGGTTCCGCACGCTGGGGAGGATGTGAGCTACGCGTTCGGCCATGGCGGTCGAAGGCGTCACGATCACGTCCGATTGGCGCGCCGCCATGCGAACGATAGGAGCCCTCACTCGCGTGTCGGACTTGAGGGATGGGTGCAGATCGTCCCACTCTTTGTCGGTGAGGAAGTCCAGTGGGTTCCCGAGCCGTGTCCAGCGCTCGCTCCCGGGGGTGAGGAAGCTCAGATTGTTCAGCGCCACACGTCGGCGGTGTGTCGGCTTGACTATCTCCCGGCGCACCAGCCAAGCGGGATCGATGCGCCGGAACCCGCCGATGACGCGGACGTCCTCTCGACCTGTGCGGGCCAGATACTGGTACAGTTCGACGCTGAAGCGCCCGGCGCCTCCGACTGTCGCTCCGGCGGCATCAACGTAAACGGTCGTAGTCATCTGGTCTCCCTCATTTCGTGGGTCGCTGGAAGGTGAAGAGGCGCAGGGGTGAAGGTGTGGTTGCGTCCGGCGGTCGCTCCACGGTCAGCAGGCCGGCTTGAGCAGCGGCCGTGTGCCACCAGCCGGCTGAGTGCCGCTGCCGGGAAATCTGCAAGTAGGTCAGGTACCGATCGGCTCGCGGCCAGTCACGGGCGAGCGCAGTCATCGGCGGTATCCGGCTGACCCACTTGACCAGCCATTCCAGCCACCGGACGGGGTGGGCAGGATCGGGGACGGTGCACAGCATCACGCCGCCGGGGCGCAGCACCCGGGCGCATTCGCGCAGCACCTCGCCGGGGGAGCGGACGTACTCCAGCACGCTGGACGCCACGACCGCGTCGAACGTGGCCGCTGCGAACGGCAGCGTGTGCCAGTCCGGCGCCAGCCGCACCAGCTCGACCGACGCCGCGGGGTCGCTGGCCGCCGCGCGGTCCAGCATGTTCGCCGAGATGTCGCACCCGGTCACCCGCAGGCCGGCCGCGGCCAGATGGCGGGACAGTTCGCCGCTCCCGCAGCCGAGATCCAGGACCTGGCCGCCGGCCGCGACGTGGTAGCCGACCGCGTCGGCAAGCTGCGTCAGCCGGCCGGTAAGCCGGCCGTGCGGAGCGTACTTCGCCGCCCAGGTCGCCGCCTTCTCGTCGAACAGCCGCTGCACCTGCTCCGGGTGCGCCGTCGCCTGATCAGTCACGGCCGCCGCTCCCGGCTGCGGCCTGGATCGTGGCGCGCATCGTGGCCAGCATGGTCTCGGTCGGCATGGCCGGGCCGCCCGCGACCGCCTGGCGGAACGCGGTGGCCTCGGCGTGGTGCCCCTTGTCCTGGCGGCCTTTCCAGACCGTCTTGCCGTCGGCCTCGACCGACCGGAAGTCGTCGATGACCACCCGGCGGGAGCCGGCCTGGATCTCGATCCATTCCTTGCCGGCCACCGGCGCCGCGCTGCCGTAGGCGATCGCGGCCAGGGACCCGTCGGCGAACCGCAGCGAGACCACGGCGTCGTCCCCGTGCTGCCCTCCGGGTCCGCCGCCGCCCGGCAGGCCCGGCAACTTCCTCGATCGGCGCGCCGACCAGGGCCTGCGCCGTGTCCACGAAATGGCACACCTCGCCGAGCAGGCGGCCGCCCTGCCGCGCGGTCGTGGTACCAGTGCCCGTCAGGCACCGGCCCGGCGGCGACCCGGTACACCACGAGCTTCGGCGCCGGTGACCCCGGCGAGCGCGCGCTGCGCGGTCAGCACGGCGGGGGACCAGCGGCGGTTGAAGCCGATCGCGAGCTGGGCGCCGGACTCGCGCCACGCCTTCTCGACCGCGTCGAGCTCGTCCTCGGTCAGCGCGAGGGGCTTCTCGCACCACACGTGCCGTCCCGCGGCCAGCGCCCGCGCCGCCAGTTCCGCGTGCGTGTCGTGCGGAGTGGCGATCACCACCGCCTCGACGCCGGGGTCATCGAGCAGCGCGTCCGCGCCCGGCACCGCCTTCTCGAAACCGTGCCGCTCCGCGGCCCGCCGGGCGGACAGCCCGCTGGCGGAGGCCACGGCCACGAAACGATCGAATCCGGCGGCCCGGAACGCGGGCAGCAGGGTGCCCGTGGAGAACGCGCCCGCCCCGGCCCAGCCGATCCCCGGGGACGAGCTCACCGGCGGGGCGTCCCTCAGCCGGACTGCACCCTCCGCTGGCCAGTCCCGGACCGGCTGCGCTTCCGGGTAGGTCAGCCGGATGGCCAGGTACGGCTCGGCCCGCCGCTCGATCAGCCGGTAGGCAGCGTCCGCCTCGGCGATCCCGAAAGTGTGCGTGACCAGGTCCGCGACCTGCAGCCGGCCGCTGGCCAGCAGGTCGAGGACCGCCTCGAAGTTGCGGCCCTCGGTCCACCGCACCTGGCCGGCCGGGAAGTCCACGCCCCACGCCTCGTACGAGGGCTCGTAACGCCCGGGGCCGTAGGACCGCGCGAACCGCAGCGACAGCTCCCGCTCGTAGAACGGGGTCCGGTTCAGCTGGAGGCCGACGTCGCCCACGATCACGACCGCGGCCCGGTCCCGGCACAGCGCGGGCACCCGCATCACCGCGTCCGAGGACCGCCCGGCCGCGCAGACCAGCACGGCATCCGCGCCGCGGCCCCGTGACCAGCTGAGCACCTGGTCCGTGGTGGCGTCGCCGGACTCGTCCAGGGCCAGCACCCCGGAGCCGGCCGCCACGCGGCGTGCGGGTTCCGCCGGGTCGATCCCGGCCACCTCGCAGCCGGCCGCGAGAGCCAGCCGCGCCGCCAGCTGGCCGATCAGTCCCAGCCCCAGCACCACGACCTTCGAGCCCGGGCCGACCTCAGCCAGCCGCAGGCCATGAAGGGCGATGGCGGCGATCGTGGTGAACGCCGCGTCCCCGGCGGGCACGCCGTCCGGGACCGTGGCGCACAGCAGGCCCGGGACCGCCTGGAACTCCGCGTGGTTGGCCTTGCCCGCCCCGCCGGTCGCCACCAGCTGGCCGGGCCGACCCCGGTGACCGCTGCGCCCGCTTCCAGCACGATGCCGGCCGCCGAGTAGCCGAGCGGCAGGTCCTCGGCCAGCCGGCTGCGGACCGCGTGCCGGGTCGCCGCGAAACCGTCGGCCCGGGCCTTGCGCACCACCTGGCGGACCAGGTCGGGCCGGGCGCGGGCCTTGGCCAGCAGGCTGGACTGGGCCAGCGCGGTCACGGCCCGCTCGGTGCCCGGGGAGATCACCGACGCGACGGTGCGGACCAGGACCTCGGTCGGGTCCGGGACCGGGCGGGGCACGTCGAGCACCTCGACTGGGCCGCCCGCCAGCGGCTGCACGATCTGCTTCACCTGGTTCCCCCGATCGCTGTTGTGCCGCTCAGGGCTTCGAGCTGCGATACCTGCGTGCGCGGCGCCTGCGGACTCAAGTCCGCTGGTCCGCTGCCAGCTCGTGCTGATCTGCACCGGCAGCACCGCGTCGACCCGGCAGGCCAGCACGGGCGCCTCGACGGTCCGCGCGAAGCCCTTCGCGACCTGGCCCGTCTCGGCGGTGAGCGTGAGGGGCCCGGTCGCGCTCACGATCACCCGGAACTCACCGGCCGGCGTGGTCACCAGGGCTCCCGCGCCAGCCAGCCGCAGCGCAGACCCTGGTGCGAGGTGCCAGCGCAGCACGAGCTCGTGCTGCCCGCGCCCGCTGACGTAGTCCTCGACCCGCAGGCCGGCCTCGGTCAGCAGCCAGCGGCGCCGGTGCACGGGCCTGCCCGGCAGGTGGCGGTACCCGTCGTGGGCGGCCTCGATGGTGAGTACGCCGCCGTGGGCCGCGCAGGTGGCGACGTCGGTGACCCGGGCCCGCCGGGCGGCGCGGAATGCCCCCCAGACCTCGGTCGAGTCGGCCCCGTCCACCTCCAGGGTGTTGTGCGCTGCCGTGGACCTTTCGTAGCTGCGGACCGGGCCCGGTGTGTACGTGGACGTGCCGGTGTCGACCAGGAGCGGGACACCTGCCACCTGGACCAGGCACGTCAGTGTGTCCGCATGGGCGTGCGCGGGCAGTTCTTCGGGGCACGGTGCGCCGACGTCCGCCAGGAGGCACCAGCTGCCTGCCGCGGCCCGGGCGAGACCCGTGTCGGGCAGTAGCAGCAGCGGATCCGTTGGGGGCAGCGCGGGCCGCAGGGCCGCAACGAGCTCCGGGTGGACCGGGTAGCCGTCGTTGAGCAGGGGGACCTGGCCGTCCGGGGAGAGCACGCAGCCCAGCCAGTAGCGCATCCGGCCGATCGCGTCCAGCAGTTCGGGGGCTGGCGCCTGGCCGGCCGACCGGAGCAGCTCAGCCACGTCGATCAGGTCGGCCAGCACCTGGCAGTGGTAGGCGGGCGCCCGCTCGTAGTGGCCACCATCCGGCAGGACCTGCACCTCCACCTGCCCGGTCAGCTGGTCCAGCACGCGACCCAGCCGCCGCTCGTCCCCGAAGAACACGGCGAGACCCGCGAGTGCCTTGAGGTTCTTGATCAGGTGATTGCCGCCCACGTCCGTTTCGAGGTTCCGCCTCAGGAACCCGGCGTGGGCGGACAGGCTGGCCACGTACGCTGCCTCGATAGGGCTGCCCGCGACCAGATCCCGGTGCAGGCCGCAGTACGACCAGGCCCGGAGGGCGGCTGGGTACGGCAGCCAGGCGTCGCCCCGGCCCGGCCGGACCTGCGCGTGCCAGGACTGCCACATCGCCGCGAACCAGGCCCGGGCATCGGCCCGGTCCGGCTCGGACGCCAGCCGCCAGGCCCAGTCCCAGTAGTGCAGATGGAAGCGCCAGAGGGCGGGCGCGGGCGCGTGCTCCCAGTCCGTCTGCTGCCAGTCGGCCCCGGTCCAGTGGGCCTCAGCCCAGTCCGCGTCGGACGGGTCGCCATGGTCGCCGCCGTCGTCAGCCACGCTGGCCGGGGCGGCCAGCCGCCTGGTCATGCCGAGCAGGTCGATGCGTCCCTGGCGCAGCAGCCGGAACTCGGGCCAGTTCCGCCAGAGCCGCGCGTCGAGCGGGCTGAACCGGGCGGGCCAGCCCACCGCGCGAGCCGGGTCAGGACCGGCCATCAGCCAGTGGCGGGCAGGAGGAAACCGCCGTATCGCGGCCCGCTGGGCACGCAGCCGCGCGCGCTGCGTGATCTGGCCCGGCTGCAGGTGCGCCGCGGTGCGCGCGAGCAGCGCGAGGTTGCCACTCGTCACCGGGGCAGCTCCTCGGCCAGTCCGAGCGCGCGGGCCTCGGCGAGGATGCCGTCGGTGAACGGAGCGGGGTGCGTATCCCAGGTCCCGGGCCGCGTCGTCGATGCTGAACGCCTTGTCCTCGGCCAGCCGCTGCAGCTGCTCCGCCCGGATCCGGGGCTCGGCGGAGAGCAGTTCGTAACCACGCGCCGCCGCGACCAGGGGGCTCAGCGGCACTGGGACGAAACGGGCCCGGCTGCCGACCGCCTGGGCCGCGACCCGCAGCAGCTCGGCAAAGCTGAGCGGCTCGGGGCCGGCGATGTCGTAGGTGTTCCCGGCGGACTCCGGGCGCTCTGCCGCGCTCAGCACCGCGCTGGCCACGTCGGCCACGTGGACTGGCTGCTGGAGGTGGCGGCCGCCGCCCGGCACGGGCAGCACCGGTACCCGGGGGAGCAGCATGAGCAGCCGGGACAGGTTCCGGTCCCCTGGTGCGCCGTAGATCATCGTGGGCCGGAGGATCGTCCACTTCAGGCCGGACTCACGGATCTGCTTCTCCGCCTCGAGCCGGACGGCCCGGGACCGCGCCGGGAGCTTGGTCGTCACCGCGGTGGTGGAGACGAAGACAGCCCGGTCGATACCCGCTGCCTTGGCGCCGGCCAGGATCGCCGGCGCGTGCCCGAACCCCAGCGAGGCAATATTCAGCAACGAAGAGCACCGCGCGGAACTGAACACGCGGGAGAGCCCGGCTGGATCGTCGAAGTCTCCGGTCAGTGGCTGGGCGCCGTGGCTGGCCACGGCGGCCGCGGCCTTGTCGCTGCGGGCCAGGGCCACGATCTCGTGCCCGCGCCGCCTGGCCTCGTCGAGGACGTACGAGCCCAGGAAACCGCTGCCCCCGGTGACCAGCAGCCTCATAGCCGGCCGCCCGCGAAGTCGAGGATCTTGCGGTACTCGCGGGCCAGCGCGGCGCGGTCGTAGCACTGCTCGACATGGGCCCGCCCGGCCCGGCCCATGGCCTGGCGCCGCTGCGGGCTGATGGCCAGCTCCCGGATCGCGTCGGCCAGCGCCACACTGTCCTCCGGCGGGACCACCAGGGCGCCCGCCTCGCGCAGGATCTGGCCGGCCTCGCCGGTGACCGAGCCGATGACGGCCTTCCCGGCCGCCAGGTACTCGAACATCTTCGACGGGATGAACGTGGCGAACAGCGGCACGTCGCGCAGCGGCACCAGGCAGATGTCGGCCGCGGCCAGCAGGGCCGGCACCTCGTCGTGCGGGACACCGGGTCGCAGGGTCACGTTCCGCAGGCCGAGGCTGGTGACCTTCCGCTGCAGCCGCGGCTTGTCCGCGCCCTCGCCGACGAACGCGAAGTGGACCGGGTGGGCGGCCAGCCGGGCGGCGGCGTCGGCGATCCCGGGCAGGCCCTGGGAGATCCCGTGCGTGCCCAGGTAGAGCACGAGGCAGTCACCCGGCGACGCGCCCAGGGTGGCCCGCACCGCGGGATCGGGTCGCGTGGCGGGATCGAACCGGCCGGGTGAGGTTCCGTTGCGGATGGTGTGAATTTTTCCCGGCGGGACGCCGCGGCTGATCAGGTTGGCCCGGAAGCCCTCGCTCACCACGACGATCTCGTCCGCCGCCGCGTAGGCCGCCAGTTCCAGCCGTTCGAGCAGGCCGATGACGCGGCGGTTGGTCAGCACGCCGAGTTCGGTGAAGATGGCCGGCCACAGGTCGCGGATCTCCACGACCAGCCGGGCCCGCTTCAGCCGGGCGAGCAGCCACGCTGAGCCGATGGAGAAGAAGGTCGGCGAGGAGACCACGACGACGTCGGCGCGCCCGCTGGCCCGGCCGCCCAGCAGCACGCTGCTGACCATGAAGCTCAGGTGGCCGAGGGTCTTGCGGACGATCCCCTCGTTCGGCGTGGCATACAGCCAGGTGCGCAGGACGTGGTAGCCGTCACGCCACTCCCGGCGGCGGAGCGCACCCCGGTACTCCGGGGGGATCACGCCGGTCGGGTGGTTAGGCATCCCGGTGAGCACGGTGACCCGGTCCCCGTCCCCGGCCCAGGTCGCGGCCAGCGCGGACAGCCGGGCCTGGGGTGCCCCGGTCTCGGGGGGAAAGTAGTGCGTGACGATGAGAATGCGCACCTCAGCCGGGCTCCCTCTGGAGTTCAGGCTCGCGGATGCGGCCCGCGCGCGCGTCTGGGAGTTCCTCACGGCCAGTTCCGGCGCGCAAGCCGGGATGCCCGAACAGGGCAGGTGACCCGAGGTACACCGTCAGCATGGTGAGGGCAGCCAGGTCACAGACCAGCCGGAGCGGCAGGTTCCCGGTCAGGCTCATGGTCCCGAGCAGGGAGACGAGGATCGTGATCGCCGAGGTCAGCAGCGTCACCTCCTGATGCGTCCAGCCCACGTCGCACCAGCGCTGGTAGGTGTGGGTGCGGTGCGCCTGCGGTCCAGCGCTCGCCGGCCCGGATCCGCCGCTGCAGGGTCCAGGCGGTGTCCGCCAGGTAGAGGGCCAGCGGCCCGAGAGCCGCTTCGGGCGGCACGCCGTGGGTAACCGCCGTGACCGCCAGGACGGCCAGCGCGGCGCCCAGGGCATAGCTGCCCACGTCACCCAGGAAGACCCGGGCGCGGACCACGTTCCACGGCAGGAACGCGAGGGCGCTCACCGCGACCGCCAGGCCCATGGCGACCAGGAACGGATCCTGGCGCCACTGCCCGAAGCACGCGTACGCCACGCCCGCGATCACGGCGTGCGCGCCGGAGATCCCGTTGACCCCGTCCATGAAGTTGAAGGCGTTGACGAAGCCCATCAGCCACACCGCAGTGACGAAGATGAGCGCGGGCAGCAGGGCTGTGGGCAGGCGCAGGGGAGTGATCAGCAGCGCGGCAATCCCGGCGCTGCCGACGCACTGCAGGACGAGGCGCCGGATGGCGGTCAGGCCACGCAGATCATCGACGAAACCCAGGGCACCGAAGAAGCCGATGGCCGCACCGAATGGGACGGCCCCGGCCCCGCGGACCAGGGCCACCGCTACCAGCAGCCCGGCGACGACCGGAAGCCCGCCGCCGCGCGGGGTCGGGACCGTGTGTGACGAGCGGAGGCCCGGCATGTCCATGGCCGCCAGCCTGCGCAGCAGCGGGATGGTCAGCGGTTCCGCGGCGATGACGACAATGCCGCAGCACATGACGGCCCGCGTGATCTCGTCCCCCCACACAGTGGGGATGCTACTGGAAGGATGAGCGTTCTGTAATCGACTGACTACTATAAGTTGCGAAGAATTGGCGAACGGACCCGGGCATTTCCTGCACTTGGTGCCTACCTGGGCCGGTGACTGCGCCGTCCCGTGCGTGGGTTCAGGTTGCCATTCGCCTGAACGGGCACCAGTGACGCATCCGGCGCATAGGGCCCGTAGCCGTATCCATAGCCGTAGCCGCTGCCGTACGCGCTCTGCTTGGTCACCTCGTTGAGGACGATTCCCACCACAGGTGCATTGGCCTGCGCGAACCGTTCCGCCGCGCGCTGCAGCTCCGTTCGCTTGGTCTGCCCGGCGGCGACCACCAGCAGCGTGCCGTCGGCGTACTTCGACAGCACCATGGCGTCGGTGACGGGCAGCACCGGCGGGCTGTCCACCAGGACCAGGTCGAAGTTCTCCCGGAGCGCGGCGAAGATTTCCCTGGCCTTCGGCCCGTCGAGCAGTTCCGCTGGGTTCGGCGGGACCGGGCCGGCGCCGAGCACCCACAGGCAGTCGTAGCCGGGGACCTGCTGCAGGGCCTGCTCCAGCGTCTGCTGCCCGAGCAGGACCGTGGTCAGCCCGGACTGCTCCTGCATATCGAAGAACTGGCCGAGGCGGGGCCGGCGCAGGTCGCACGACACCAGGGCCACCCGCTCCCCGGCCTGGGCGAACACCGCACCCAGGTTGGCCAGGGTGGACGTCTTCCCCTCCGCGGCGGCGGGGCTGGTCACCAGCAGCGTGCGCAGTTCCTGCCCTTGCCGGGTGAACTGCAGTGAGGTGCGCAGCGATCGGTAAGCCTCGGCGGCCGGGGAGGTGGGCGCCGCGCTGGAGGCGATCTCGGCCCGGTTCCGCTTCCGCCAGGAGCTGACCATCGGGACCATGGCGATGGCCGGGGCTCCGCTGGTCCGCTCGGCTGCTTCCTTGGAGGTCAGTGTGTCGTCGAGGCTGTCCCGCAGGAAAGCGGCGCCCAGGCCCAGCATCAGGCCGGCCGCCAGCCCCAGCAGGGCGTCCTGGGCCGGCTTCGGCGAGCTGGGTGAGGTGGGGGCGTGGGCCGGGGTGACGAACTCGACCCCGCTCGTGGCCGTGGCCCCGTTGACCTGGAGCTGGGCGACCTCTTCCTTGAGCACGGCCTGCTGGTTGACCAGCGCGCTGACCTGGGTGGCGGTGCCGGCCCGGCCCTGCAGTGACCTGATCTGCCTGCCGAGCGCGTTGATCTGCTGATGCAGCGTCGTCGATGCGGTGGTCAGGTTCCTGATCGCCGACGTCTGAGTCTGCTCGACGAACGCCCTGGCGTAGGTGTTGGCGACGAGCGCCGCACGGGCCGGGGTGGAGCTGATGGCGGTCAGCGCGATGACGTTCGTCTGGGCCACCTCGGACACGGAAACGGACGGGACGCTGCCCAGCTTGCCCCGGACGAGTGCGACCACGGGGGCGCTCGTCGCGAGCTGCAGGTCCGTCTGCACGTCGGTGGTGGTCACCGCCTGGGGTGCGCCGCCCAGGCTGATGCCCTGCCCGGACGACTGCACCAGCAGCTGCGCGGTGGCTGAGTACTGCTTGGCCTGCCGGACCGAGAGGGCCAGGCTGACCGCCAGCCCCAGCACGGCCAGCGCGATCACCCACCACTTCCGGCGGCGCAGGACCACGAGATAGGTGCGCAGAGTGGCTCCGTTGCCGGCCTCAGCCATCAGGTCTTTCTCCCCCGGGTTGGGACATCTCCGGACTCTTGGCCGAGCCCTGTGCGACAGTGAGTGTACTACCGCTCACATTTAGTGATTGCTCGTGCGAGGATTGCCCGGAGGGACAAAGTGAGTGAGACGCCGCCGGCTTGCGCGGCCAACGTGCTGATGCTGTGTTCCGCCAATCAATGCCGGTCCCCCATGGCCGCGGCTCTGCTCGCTCGCCGTTCGAGGCGCCTCTCCGTGCCCCGCTGGCGGTGCGCTCGGCTGGCCTGCTCGGCGGACGGTGAGCCGCCGCCGCCCGGGGCGATCTCCGCGCTGGCCCCCTATGGCCTCGACATCTCCGGGCATCGCAGCCACCGGATGACCGAGGCCGACCTGGCCTGGGCTGACCTGGTCGCTGGGCATGTCGCGGGAGCATGTCCGCCACGCGGTCGTCACCGTGCCGGGCACGTGGCCGCGCGCGTTCACGCTGAAGGAACTGGTCCGGCGCGGGGAGGAGACAGGCCCCGCGAAGCCGGGCGAGCCGCTGGCGGACTGGCTGGCCCGGGTCCACGAAGGCCGGGAACGCGCTGGCGCTGCTCGGGGACTCCCCGGTCGATGACGTCGCCGACCCGATGGGCGGGCCGCCGCGGGCCTACGCGGATACGGCGGCGCAGCTGGACGAGCTGATCAGGCCGCCTGGCCAGGCTGTGCTGGAGGCTACCCGCGGACAGCCTGCCGGGGTAGCCGTGATCCCACGCGCCGGAGCTCCCGCCGTCCGCGCATTCGGCCAGCGCCTCGCGCAGGTCACCGGGATCGGACGTCAGGTCCAGGCCGCTGAGCCGCTCCGGCGCGAGCTGTGTCACCTGGGCGTGCCGGATCAGCGGATGATGCGGCCGGTTGTCCACCTCACCCTGCCCGAGGAGGTCCTCGGCCAGCTTCTCGCCCGGGCGCAGGCCGGTGAAGACGATGTCCACTGGCTGCGGGGCCCGGGCGGCCAGCCTGCGGGCGATATCGGCGATGCGCACCGGCTCGCCCATGTCGAGCACCAGGACCTCGCCGCTGCTCCCGATCACCGCGGCCTGCAGGACGAGCTGCACCGCCTCGTCCACGGTCATGAAGTAGCGGGTCACCTCGGGATGGGTCACGGTGACCGGGCCGCCCGCGGCGACCTGCGCGGACAGGGCGGTGAGCACCGAGCCGCGGCTGCCCAGCACGTTGCCGAAGCGCACGCTCAGGTAGCTGCCCGGCGCGTGGCCGGCCATGTGGGCGGTGAGGCGCTCGGCGATCCGCTTGGAGTAGCCCAGCACGCTCACCGGGTCGGCGGCCTTGTCCGTCGAGATGTTGACGAAGGATTCGGCCCCGCAGGCCGGCGGCGGCCTCCAGGACATTCCGGGTGCCCGAGGATGTTGCTCTTCACCGCTTCGGCCGGGTACCGCTCCAGCAGCGGAAGATGCTTGAGTGCCGCCGCGTGGAAGACGATCTGCGGGCGGAACTGGTCGAAGACCTCCCTGATCCGCTGCGGGTCGCGGATGTCGGCCAGGATGGTCTCGTCCGAATCCAGCAGGGCGCGGCCGTGCAGCGCCAGCTGGATCGAGTGCAGCGCGGACTCGTCCCGGTCGAGCATCAGCAGCTCAGCGGGCCCGAAACGGTGCAGTTGCCGGCACAGTTCCGAGCCGATGGATCCCCCCGCCCCGGTGACCAGGATGCGCTTGCCCGCGAAATGCCCGGCGACCGCGGCCACGTCGGTCCGCACGGGCCGGCGGCCCAGCAGGTCGCTGATCCTCGGGTCGCGCACGCCCTCGATGCGCGCGCTGCCGGTGAGCAGTTCGCTGACCGACGGGACGACCTTGGGGATCAGCCCGCAGCTCTCCGCCTGGGCGGTGAGATCCCTGATCGCTGTCCCGCTGGCCCCCGCGATCGCGATGACCAGCACGGTGGCTCCCGTACTGGCGGCTGCCTCGGCCATCCGGGTCCGGTCGCCGAGGACCTGGACGCCCTGGATGCGCAGCCGCCGCTTGGCCGGATCGTCGTCCAGGATGGCCACCGGGCGGTATGTCGAGTGCGGCTCGCGCTTCAGCCTGTGGATCAGCATCGAGCCCGCATCACCGGCGCCGAACACGATGACGTTGACGGTCGCCGCGGCCGAGCGGCGGGTGCGCTGGCGGACGGCGAAGAGCACGTACCTGGCCCCGAGCATCGACAGCACGGCGAACATGGTGCTACCCGCGACCGCCTGCAGAGCCGCGTGCTGTCCAGCGATGAGCCATGGGCGGATCAGCACCAGGGAGAGCGCCATCACGCAGGCCGCCATGCCCACGCCCATGACCTCGTCAAGGCTGCCCCGCTGATAGCGACCGCGGTAGAGCCCGGCGAGCAGGCCCGCGGTGACCGCCAGGACGCAGATGACCGCGATATCGCCAATCAGCGTGAACGGCGTGAACGCGATCCCGGTCAGGTCGCGCGTCATCCAGGCCGCGGCCAGCAGCCCGCAAATCCAGGAGGCCGCGTCATAACCGCATTCGAACGCCACGCGGGGCCATCGCCGGCCAGAAAGGACGCGCCTGCGATTGGCGAGGGTTTGCCCAATCTGAAGGCTGGGCGAATCAGTGCCCACCGCCTCGTTGCTCACGAATCCCCCTAATCCTGTCAGCGACGTGCCGGTTGCGAACCGGGCTGGCCTGTAACCCAGAGTGTGGGATACATTACTCCTTGTAATTTCACAAGGACGCTGCACAGGAGGCTCGGCACCGTCAATCCAAGATGGTGGCCGAGTGGGACAGCATCGAGTGGCCTCGCCTGCTTAAGGAATGCCGTAGAGCGTGGCCGTCGAAAAAGGGGGACAGGTGACGATGTCCGATTTGCCTAGCGGGAATACTCCGGATGATGGGATTCCGGCCGGCCCGGGCCAGGATGCAGGTCCAGAGGAGGTGCGGCCACCCCGGCGCAGGCGGCGCGGCCTGCGGATCGCTCTAGTTTCCGCTGCCTCGCTGGTGATCTTCCTCGGCGCGGTCGTCGCGGGTGGTTACGCGTATGTGAACCACCTGGCCAGCAGCGTTCCGCGGATACCAGTGCAGTTCATGAAGCTGGACGCGGCGGGTCAACCTGCCTGGGGTAAAAGCCGTGGCGCCATGACCGTCCTCATTACCGGGGCGGGCATCACTCCGGCTCGGCCTGCCCAGCACAGCCCCCTCCAAGCCCAGTGGCTTGATCATGCTGCTCCACATTGACGGCGACCATCAGGCGGGTGGCGTGGTCTCCATCCACCCTCAGACTGTTGTCCGTATCCCCCGTCACGGCCAGAAAGAGATCCAGGATGCGCTGACCTTTGGCGGCCCGTCCCTGCTCGTCCGGACGGTCGAGAACCTCACGCATGTCCAGATCAATCATTACGCCCGGCTCGACTTCGAGCACATCGGCCGCCTGATCACCGTCATTGGCGGGGTAAATGTCATTTTGCCCAGGAGGACGGTCAGTTTTGGTCACGTATTCCACCGCGGCGTGAATCACCTCAACGCGATCACAGCCCTGGACTACGTCCGCCAGCCGTCGCTGACCCAGGAGGGCAGGGTGCTGCGGCAGCAGAGCCTCATCCGGGCCATCCTGTACAAGCTCGACAGGCGGAACCTGCTCACCAACCCCATCACCATGAACCGGGTCCTGCACGCACTGATCGACACGCTCACGGTGGACAGTGATTTCACCAACTCCGAACTCGCGCACCTCGCCGCGGAACTCGGCAGTTTGAGCGGAAGAGCCGGTACCTTCGTCACGGCACCCACGCACGTAGTCCACGGGCGTGTCCACCTCATCAGGCGTATCGCTGCTCACCTCTGGGTCGCGATCAGGCAGGACTCGCTCGCTGCCTTCGCGAGAAGGTATCCGTTCACGGTCACCCCGATCGCTCCGCGCTGAGCGTGAGGAGGACGATGCCCAACGCGTCGGGCCGGGTTGGCAACCTCGGCCGCGATCGCTCCGGCAGCCTGGGCTCGGCGCCGGTTCCGGTGGGCAGGCCACGAAGCTGGCGGCCAGCGTCCGCGCCTCGTCGTGGTGACGCTGGCCGTGCTCGTCGGCGCTGGCTGGCGTGACGGTCGGCGGCTACCTGTACCTCAACCATGTCGTGGCAGGCATCGCGCGCGTTCCCGTGATGTTCGACGTCAGCCACGCACCGACCCCGACCGCGCCCCGCTGAGTCCAAGCGGTCGGTGGCTGCCGGTGACGGCGCTCCGGCGCCGTCACCGGCAGCCAGTACCACGTCCCCCTCTCCTCCGCGCACGGCCTCACTCGCCCCGGGTGAGGCGCCCCGGCCGCCGCGCGCCTAATGTCACTGCGGTAAGGCCCCAGATTCCTGGACGGTCAGGCCCCAGATCCCCGGTAGGGCAGGCCGCCAGGCAGGGCGCCGCGGGTCACGGCGCACAATGGTCGGGAGGAGCAGGAGGGCACGTGACCATGGAGATTCGCTCCTACGTTGCGCTCGGGGACAGTTTTACCGAAGGGCTCGACGATCTGACCGCCGTGGGCGGCGGTTACCGGGGCTGGGCGGACCGCTTCGCGGAGCATCTCGCTGCCACCCGGCCTGGGCTGTGCTACGCGAACCTGGCGGTACGGGGCAAGACCCTGGCCCAGATCGCGGACGAGCAGATCCCGCAGGCCATCGCGTTCCGGCCCGACCTGGTCAGCATCGCGGCGGGCGGCAACGACATGCTCCGTCCGGGCGCGGACCCCGACGCACTGGCGGAATCATTCGACGAGGTGATCCGCACCCTGCTCCAGGCCGGCTGCCCGGTGCTCATGTTCACCGGGTTCGACCCCCGGTTCCCGGTCCTGCGGCTCATCCGGGGCAAGGTCGCGGCGTTCAACATGCACCTGCGGGCCATCGCCGACCGGCACCAGTGCCAGGTCGTCGACCTGTGGTCCATGACCGTGCTGCGCGATCCGCGCGCCTGGAGCCCCGACCGGCTGCACCTCACGGCCGACGGTCACCGCCGGGTGGCCCTGCGGGCCTGCGAAGTCATCGGCGTGCCCGTGGAGGAGGACTGGCGCGAGCCCTGGCCTCCCCTGGACCGGCTGCCCCGCTCCCGGGCCGTGGACTGGCTGTCCGCGCGGCGGCTGGATGCCCACTGGGCACGCGTGCACGCCGCACCGTGGCTGAGCCGCCGGATCCGCGGCCGGTCCTCCGGCGACGGGATACCGCCCAAGCGCCCGCTGTTGCAGCCGCTCGCCGACGCCGTCGCATCGGCCGGGCTCGAACTTTGAGATTCACCCGCTGGCGTTCCCGGTCACGGACGGCGCTGCCGGGATCGCCAGTGCTCACCGTGGACACCATCCCGGCCAGCCGCTAGTTGCTGGATGTGCTCAATCGATTACGGATAGCATCTGCGGCATGCCTGCGTCCGTAAGTCCCCCTGTCGGCAGGCTTTCCATCCCCCGGGTCTCCTGGTTCCGCATTCACGCCCGACCGGGCGGGTAGCGATGCACAGCACCGCAAGGGCTTCGCGGAATGCCCGCTAACCGCCCGGGCCATATAGTGCGCGTAGTTCGCCCGTTGTCATCGAATTTGGCTTCGTGTGTGCGGGCTGGTATTTCTTTGAGTCATTCGTCAACAGTCGTGAGTTAAGCCCGCTTGAGGGCGTGCCCGGGGTGACCGCCGCATTCCGGAGGCATTAAATCTGCACCCCAGAGCTGTGACTTAAAGTAGTCGTGCTGTTACGCTTAGCTGCGAACCATGGGGGACAGAAGCAAGATTCCTAGACCGAGAGTGGGAGATCCTGGTCATGCCGCGCGCAAAGCGGTTTCATCTAGCGCAGAAACTGGCCATTGTGGCTCTGGGGGCCGCCGCGCTGGCCATCGGTACTGGGCAACTCCCTGCGCTGGCTTATGGCGGGCCGCCGCCGCCGCCCGCGCCGGGGGGTTACACCGCAGTCGTCACCAGCCAGACCATCGGGCCGGATGGCGGTGTCATCGGCCCGGTCAGGGTCGACGTCTGCTCGGTCGCCTTGACGGTGCCGCGCGGCACGTTCAAGTCCCAAGTCCAGATCACCATCACCGCCCCCACCGTGCAGGACATCGGTGACGGTGGCCAGCCCGGCTACCGGGCCGTCTGCGGGGTCGGCGTCCTGATCCAAGTCGATGGCCAGCCCTACACCGGGGGGTTCGGCCACGAGCTCATCCTGGACATCTCGGGTATCAATATCACGCACAATGCCCGGGTCGTCGTGTGGAACGGCACAGAGTTCGTGCAGTCGCCGCGACCATTGCGGGTCCCACGGTGCGGGTCACATTCGGCGGATCCAATGAGGACTTCGCGGTGCTCGGCTGCCGGGGGGGCGGCAGCCAGTCCGGGTCCTCGCGGACAGAGGTGGCCACGGCCACCCGCGGCAACCGCATGGCCGGAGGCGAGGTTCTCACCAGCCTATTCATCGCTCCCCGCCGGGCCTGTCACCGGCCGGGATCGGTGTGCTCGCGCCTGAATGGCTGGCCGCGATCAGCCACTGAATCAACGTCGCGGGGCCGGCTCATACACCGGCCCCGCGACGTGTCAGCCCCAAGCCTCAAACCCCTTATACCCCCAGCGCGATTCCCCATGTCGCGTGAATTGGAAGGAAAGCCGGATATGGAGAGTGCGGCGCGCCGCACAACAGCGGTCATCGGGCTCACCGCGGCGGCACTGGCCCTCGGGGCCTGCTCAGGAAACAAACCCTCAGCGAAAGCGAACGGCGCGGCCGCAGTGTCCATGGTGCCGCAGCGCATCCTGCGTGCGCCCGGGAGCCTCGTGTCCGTAACGCCGCCGCAGGAAAACGGCGTTATGTGGATGCTCGCCGGGAAATCCAGCATGGGCCTTTTCGAGATGGATTCTTCCAACGGCCGCCTCAACGGCAGCGTCTCAGTGAGTGACGCCGCGCGTGCGGTCGCCGAATCATCCTCCGGCATCATCGGCGTGGCCCTGGGAACCACGCCGGACGGGCGCCCTGCAACTCTTCTCCGGCACTCGGCAAGATCAGCGACCGTGCCCCTGCCCGCGCCGGCCCGCCAGGTGCGGTGGGCAGTGACGGCACCACGTTCTACGTGCTGAGCCGGGACGCCCACCACGGCCAGTGTCACCATCGTGGGTTCCCGCGGCGGCCGGATCCTCGGCCCGTCCCGATGCCGTCCGATGCGGTCGCGGTGGTCCCGGATGTCCCGCAGACCGACATTTACGCCCTGGAGCGCAATGGGCTGGTGGACGAGATCAATGTCACCGGCGGCAAGGTCGTCGCCAAGTTCAAGGCGAGCAGAAAGGGTGACACCGGCCAGTCGATCACGCTCAGCCCGGACGGCAACACCCTCTACGTCCTGAAGAACGCTGGCGCGGTGTCCAACATCGCTGAGGTGAACCCCCGCACCGAGGCGGTACGGAAGTTCCTGCCGGCCCCAAGTCACTGTGTCGAGGTGCTCGTCTCCTCTGGCGGAGGCCAGCTTTACGAACCGGTGGGGACAGCCAAATATGGGAACATCCAGGTCTTCTCGGCCGAGTACGGCGCGGGCTCGTACGGCCCGGGCTAGTACGGGGCAGGCTCGTACGGCGCGGGCTGCGAGGCCATGAGTTTCCCGGCCGGACGGCACCGGTCGAGCGGCCACGGGGGCCCAGCCCGGGCCGGCTGCCGGGACGGCTCACCATCGTGCCCGCCCGCCTGGCGGCCTGCGCGGAAACGCAGCCACGCCGGCCCCGCCCGGCTGGACGAGCCGCGGTGAGGCCGAGGCCGAATCCACGGCCTGGACCGAGCGGACGCTGCGAACGCTCGCAGCCGTCTTCCTTGTCACCTGGTCGTTCCGGCTGTCCGGCTACCTGACGTTCGCGACGTGGCTGGCCGTCCCGGTCGTGCTGATGGGCCTGACCGGGCTGCTGGCCATCGTCGGGGCCTGGCTGCCCGAGGGCTCGCTGGCCAGCCGCCGCCAGCGCCAGATCGATCTGGCCGTCCTGGCCGCCGTCATCGCCGTCCTGGCCATGTGGAGTTATTTCCAGCTCTACATCACCCCCGACTATGGCACCGACGAGGTCGCCTTCGACCAGTACGCGGCCCAGCTGGCGCTGCACGGGATCAACCCGTACCTGCACTCCATGGCGAACGCCTTCCCGCTCTTCCACGTCTCGCCGAACGGCTACACGTTCCTGCTGAACGGCCAGCCGGTCACGACAGCTGTCGTACCCGGCGCTCGCCTTCGAGGCATACCTGCCGCTGCTGGCGCTGGGCGTCACGACCGGCGCCGCGCTCTGGACCGACGTCGCGGCCTGGGCGCTCGGCGCGCTGGTCCTCTACGCGGTGCTGCCGAGGAAACTCGCGCCGCTCGCGGCCATCGTGGTCAGCCTCGACGTGTTCACCGGATACGCGGTCGGCGGTGTCACCGACTTCCTGTTCATGCCGCTGCTGATCGGCGCGGCGGCGGGCTGGGACCGGTTCGCGTGGACCCGGGGGCGTGCCGCCTGGCTCGGCCCGATCCTGATGGGGCTGGCCATGGCGGTCAAGCAGACACCGTGGCTGATCGTCCCGTTCCTGGTCGCAGGCATCGTGCTGGAATCACGGCGGCTGCGAGGCTGGGGCCAGGGCATCCGGGACGGCGTCCGTTACCTGGGGATCACCGTCGGGGCGTTCCTGGTGCCGAACCTGCCGTACCTGCTTAACTCGCCCCGCGGGTGGCTGAGCGGTGTGCTTACCCCGATCATGGCCCAGACTGTGCCAGCAGGCCAGGGCCTGGTCAGCCTCAGCCTGTCGCTCTCGGTCGGCGGCGGGTCCCTGCGGGACTACACCTTCGCCGCCATCGTGGTCTTCGTGGCCCTCCTGGCCTGCTACATGACGACCTACCCGGTGCTCAAGCCAGCTACCTTCCTTCTCCCGTCGATCGTGCTGTTCTTCGCCACCCGCTCGTTCGGCAGCTACCTGGTCATGCTGATCCCGGCGGCGGTGGCGGCCGCGGCGACCACGCAGCGCCCGCAGTCGCCGGCTTCCTGGCGGTACCGGAAATGGGTGGTGTCCGGCGCGGCGGCGTCCTGCGGCCTGGCCGTTCTCGCCGCGCTGACCAGCCCTAGCCCGCTGGCCATGGTCATCCAGTCGGTGCGCACCACCGGCCAGCTGGCCACCGTGGACGAGCTGACCGTGTCGGTCACCAACAACTCCGGCCACAGCGTCCGGCCCGCGTTCACCATCGAGGACCGGCATGTCGATGACGGCGTTCTGGCGCCGCGTGCATGGTCCCCCGGTCCTGGGCCCGCACCAGAAGGCCACGTACACCATCCAGGCCCCGAGCTATTTCGCGATGCCTTCCATCACCAACGGGTTCCAGGTCCTGGCCTTCTCGCACACGCCGCCCGCGGTCAGCCGGACTGGCGCGTACGTGGCGAGCGTGTGGCGCGTCGTGCTGCGGCCCTCTACCATCAACCAGCCGGTCACCCGGGGCCAGGCAATCACCGTGCATGCCGAGATCGTCAACCGGCTCGACCAGCCGGTCCGGGCCGCGAACGTGCCCGTATATCTCGGCCAGGTCATCTACGCCCAGGGCGGCACGCAGATTAACAGCCAGGCCTTCATCAACAAGGGATACGGCGGCCAGACGCCGGTCTCCGCGCTCACCAATGCGCAGGGTGTCGCCACGTTCACCATCAAGTCGACGCTGGTACCCCACGATCCGATCTATTTCGAGGCCAATCTCGTCAAGTCCGGGTCCGCCTACCCCTACGGCTATTCCCCGATCCTCGCCGTGAGGTTCCGCAGATGATCCGGCCCGCCGTTGCTGGTGCTATTAGTAATCTGTTGGATACTTAGAGTCATATCCGGGGGGCTGAACGCGGATGAGTCACGCTTCAAGTCATGGTTCCACGGCGCTCCGGACCGCCCGTAACCGTTGGGTTCCCTATCCCCGCCGGGAGTCCGACACGGCGGGCCCGGGCTCCCGGCCGCATGATTCCCTGCAAAAGGTCCGGCGGATTGGTTTGGCCGTTCTTGGCCTGAAGTTTCTGGGTTTCTGTGCCTGGAGCCTGCTGCTGTATCGCCGGTTCGCGCTGACGCCAGACTTCGCCCAGTACCAGCAGGCCTGGTACCTCATAGCTCACGGCAATCTCAATCCGTACGACACGGTCGGGAATTTCGCTTTCTGGCAGAATCATGGTGAGTTCATCATGTGGCCGCTGGCGCTCCTGTACTGGATATCGCCGGGCGGGGTGGGGCTGCTGTGGATGCAGGACGCCGGGGTGGTCGGCGCGGAACTGGTGGCTTTCCTGTGGGCCTGCGAGCTCGCGCAGAAATACCGTCCGGGCCGGGACGCAGCCTGGCTGGCCGCCGCCGGGCTGGTACTGCTCGTGATCAATCCCTGGTCGTGGTGGTCAGTATCGTTCGACTTCCACGCAGAATGCCTGGCTGTTCTCTTCATTGCCCTGCTGGCCTGGGATCTGGCCAACGGCAGGCGCCGTGCCTGGCTGTGGCTCCCGTTGCTGGTGGCCTGCGGGGATGTCGCCGGGACCTACATCTTCGGCCTGGGCCTGGGCCTGGCGATTGCCGTGCGCGGGCAGCGGATCCGCGGCATGGTCGTGGCCGGCCTGGGGATCTTCGCGGTGCTGGGGATCTCCGCGATGCATGGCAACCTGGGATCGGGACACGGACTGCAGTCCTATGACTACCTGGCCGCTCCCGGGTATTCGGGGTCACTGACGCTGACCCAGCTCCTGACCGGCCTGGCTACGCACCCGGCGGCGGTACTGGCCAAGATGTGGTCCAAACGCGTGGACATCTGGGCCAACCTCGGGGCTTCCGGCCTGCTGGGCGTGGCGTTCCTGCCGCTCCTGCCGATCATGGCCGTGATCCTGGTGTTCTCAACGATCTGTTCAGCGGGCTTCCTGTTCTCCGAGCCGCTCTTCCAGTCGCTGCCTATCTACGTGCTGCTGCCGGTTGGCACCGTCGCGGTCCTGGCCTGGCTGGCCCGGAGGTGGCGCAGGACGGCCCTGGTCGTCACGGTTCTGCTCGTGGCCCAGGCGATCGGCTGGTCAGCGGTATGGTCGCCGCGGACAGTGTCGCAGTGGGAGCGCGTGCCTCCTGCCACGGCGGCGACGCTGGCCGCGGTCCTGAAGCAGATCCCGGGCCAGGATGCCGTCTTTGCGTCTCAAGGGGTGGTGGGCCGGTTCTCGGAACGCCGGGACGTGCGGCCCATGAACGGGCACCTGCCCATCCAGCAGGGGGCGGACTGGTTCATCTTCACCCCCCGGGTCGGCATCGAGACGCAGAAACCAGCAGCCGCCATGGTGTTCGCGGGACAGCTCGCGGGCCCGATGCACGCCCGGCTCCTGCTGGACAAGAACGGGGTATGGGTATTCCGCTGGACGCCGCCTCCGGGTGTGCACCGGCTGACCGTCCCGGCCGGGGCCACACCGCTGCCCGCGTGGACCGCCCCCGGGGCCGCCGGGCGGGCTGTCCTGACCGGAAGCCCCCACCTGGCACGTCACCTCGACCGGCAAGCCGGGTTACGTCGCGGACAGGCTGGAATGGGCGCGGCTGACAGGCCGGTTCCAGGCCCTGGTCACGTTGTCATCCACCGCTCCGGTGAACGTGGAGGTGTGGGATAACACCGGGAACGTGCTGCTCGCCCGGGACAGCCTTCCGTCAACCGCCGGGGAAGGGACGATCGCTCTTGCCGGTGAACGCGTACCCGGGACTACCGCAAGCCGCTGTACGGCGGATGGGGACCCTTCCAGGCCAAGTTCGGCGGCGGCCCGAAAGGTGAGCGTCTCGAGGTCCGCGTGTGGACCCCCGGCGGCGGAACCGTGAACGTCTACACCGCCCAGCTCAAGACCATCAGCCGCGGGCTGACGCCGCGTGAGCACGGGCCGCGCGAGAGCCGCCGCCGCCTCGCTCCCCTACGGGGCGAGGTCGGCCAGGACGTCCTCGATCCGGTCCAGCGCGGCCGCGATCCACGGCAGCGTGACCGGGTCATCGGACCGCAGTGCCTGCTCCCGCTGCCCGTCGGTCTCGCCGTACAGCATCGCGGTGGCCACCCGCATCCGCAGGGCCGCCGGCTCCTCACCGAAAACGCTCGCGGGCAGGACCCCCATGCCGTAGCAGTGCAGCAGGTGCGTGGCCAGGTCGGCACCGTTGCCGATGCCGCGCGTGGCGAGCAGATGCTCCCGCCAGGGCGCGAAGTCGGGGTAGAGGTAGAACGCGGCCTGCGGCGCGGGCACGAGCAGCCCGGCGGCGGCGAACCGGTCGGCCACGGCGGTGGCCACCTCGGCGTGCAGGGCCCGGCTGCGGGCCATCCGTTCGGTGAGCTCGGCGGGCTCGCTGAAGGCGAGGGCCGCCGCCTGCTGGATGGGCAGTGACGGGGCGGACCAGATCTCGCTGCCGATCCCGACCAGCCGGTCGCGCAGGGCCAGCCCGATCCCGCTGTCGGGCAGCCGCGCGACGCCGATCCGCCAGCCGCCCAGGGCCAGGCTCTTGCTGAGCGCGGTGGTGACCACGGTCCGCTCCGGCGCGAACAGGGCCGGGCTGGCGAACGCCTGGTCCGGGTCGTGAACGAGGTCCCGGTAGATCTCGTCGGCGATGATGATCAGGTCGTGCTCCGCGGCGACCTGGCACAGGGCATGCACGCTGGCCGGCCGGGCCAGCCTGCCGGTCGGGTTGTCCGGCAGGGTCGCCACCACGGCGCCGATCCGGCGTCCCGCCTGCTGCGCCGCAGTCACCGCGGCCGCCAGGCCGCGGCGTCGCAGACGCCGCCCTCGCCCGGCGGCACGGGCACGAAGTGCGGCCGCACCCCGAGCATGCTGGCCTGGGCGGCGTAGCTGACCCAGCTGGGCTGCGGCACGGCGACGTCCGCGCCGATGGCCAGCAGCAACCCGAACAGCAGCGCCTTGCTGCCCGGGCCGCAGACCACGCTGGCCGGCCCGGTGGGCGTGCCGCGGCGGGTCCAGTACCCGGCGGCGGCCTCGCGCAGCTCAGGCAGGCCCGCGACCGGTCCGTACGTGTTGCCCGCGCTCGCCTGGGCCAGCGCCTGGATGAGCAGGGGATGAGCCGGCAGCCCGGCCTCGCCGAACGCGAGGGGCAGCACTGTCTCACCCCCCCGCCGCTTCCGGGCCAGGGCCTCGTTCGCGGCCAGCGTGGCGGATACGGGGATGGGAGCCAGGCGCAGCCGGGACGGGGGGGCCGCGGCAGGAAACGGGGTTACCGGGGCGGAGACCGGAGCAGTTGGCGCGGTCGTCATCCTGGAGATGGCGGGTGGCGGCGGGGCGATGGTGCCGGAGGGTTTCGCGGGCAGAGCAGATGGCATGGCTGCGCGAGCCATGGACATGGCTCTCGACTCCTAGATTGGGGATGGGCGCCTATTTTGGGGCAATTCGGGCGCCGCATTGCGCCACTCATTGGCAGCGCGGGAGAGGGTCTCGTGAGCACCTTCGACCGCTCTGACCAGCATGCCCGCAGATATGCATTAGTACAAGCTTCTATGTCTGTTGTGGAGGGTAACTTGAACTTATGCTGGATCTGCGCCGGCTGCGGCTGCTCAAAGAATTCGCCGGCCGGGGGACGATCGCCGCCACGGCGGCCGCCCTCGGATATACGCCGTCCGCGGTATCGCAGCAACTCGCCGCCCTGGAACGGGAGGCGGGCGTGATCCTGCTCGACCGGACCGCACGGTCGGCCGAGCTCACCGACGCGGGCGTCCGCCTCGCCGCGCACGCCGAGCGCATCCTGGCCCAGGTGGAAGAGGCCGAGGCGGACCTGTCCGCGCAGGAGCGCGAGCCCACCGGCCGGGTCTCGGTGGCCGCCTTCCCCACCGCCGCCGCGGCGTTCGCGCCCGCACTGGCCCGCAGCCTCCGGGCGCACCCCCGGCTCACCCTGCTCCTCCGGCAGACCCAGAAGGACGAAGGGCTGAGCTCGGTCCGCTGGGGTGAGGTCGAGGTGGCCCTGGTCGACGACTGGACCGGCCATCTCGCCAGCACTGGCGCGGGCGTGCTCCAGTTCTACCCGCTGGTGCGCGACCCGCTGGTCCTCGTCGTGCCGCGCGGCCACCCGCTCGCGGATCCGGCTGAGCCGGTTGACCTGCGCCGGCTCAGTGAGACCAGCCGGTGGATGGCCGCCCCCGCGGGCGAGCCGTCCCGCGCGGCCGTGGACCGGCTGCTCGCCGCTGCGGGCGGCGCGCCCGCCATGCCCTGGGAATTCGAGGGCCTGGGCACCATCCTGTCCCTCGTGTCCCGGGGGATCGGGGTCGCCGCCGTCCCGCGCCTGGCGCTGGCCGCGGGGGAGGGGCGGGTCGTGGTGCGCGATCTGCCCGGCTCGGACGCGGCCCGCGACGTCTACGCGGTGGCCCGGACGGCCAGCGTCCGCCGGCCCTCGGTGGCGGTCATCCTGGCTGCCCTGCACGACGGCGCCAAGCAGATCTCCGCCCGCACCGCCCAGCCCCGCCACCGCGCGCCCGCCGCCCCACCCGGCCAGAGCCAGCCCGGATAACGCCAGTCAAGGATGCGCAGGGCGTTGACCCCCGTCGCGGTCGCTACGCAGTGTTCCTGGGACAGCTGCATGATCGTCGGCAGGCGGGAACCTGGGGGCGCTCCCCACACTCGATCTGCTCCCGGAGGAGTCCCGCGAGCTGCTGGCTCAGCGGTAACGGTGCATCACGCCGCAAAGGACATGGGCCGGCTCAGCCTTTCGGCGGCGTGTCGCTAACGAAGGTTCCGCGCCCGTGAAGCTGATGATCAGCCCTTGCTCGCGTAGGCGCTGCATGGCGCGACGGACGGTGCCGTACGAGACGCTCGTAGTGGGTCGCCAGTTCGTGTTCGGCGCGCAGCCGGGTCCCCGGCGCAAGCTCCCCCGATGCGATCCGCGCCGCGATGTCATCGGCGACCCGGACGTAGACGAGATCGTCACGTCACCGGCGCCGCAATATCGCTCACTCTCGTGAAGATAGCTACCCCTGACCTGCGTGTATGAATCGGATAGCTATTTCAAAGCTCTAGTAGAGCTCTCTAAGAGCTATACTCTCGAGAGCTCCCTATTGACCACGGCAATCCAGGAGTACAGGGACATGAATCCAGACAATCTGGCCGCAGACGTCGGTCAGCGCGCGATCCCGTTCGAGCCGGGGGTGGCGCATCCGGCGCGGGTGTACAACGTCTGGCTGGGCGGCAAGGACCACTTCGCCCCGGACCGCGACGCCGCGCAGAAGGTCGCCGGCTGCCGCCCGCAAGTCGTCGCGGGAGCCCGGGCGAACCGGCAGTTCCTGGGCCGGGTGGTCCGGTACCTGGCCGGGACCCGGGGGGTCGGCCAGTTCCTGGACATCGGCACCGGCTTACCGGCGCCGGACAACACCCATGAGCTGGCCCAGGCCCTCAACCCCGCGGCCCGCGTCGTCTACGCCGACAACGACCCGGTGGTGCTGGCCCACGCCCGGGCGCTGCTGACCAGCCGGCCCGGCGGCACGTGTGATTACCTCGACGCGGACCTGCACGACCCGGCCGGGATCCTGGCCGGCGCCGCCCGGACCCTCGACCTGGGCCGCCCCGCCGCGGTCCTGCTCCTGGCCGTGCTGCACTTCCTGCCCGACGCCGACGACCCGGCCGGGATCCTGGCCGCGCTGGCGGCGGGCTTAGCGCCCGGGAGCTTCGTGGCCGTGAGTCATGTGACCAGCGATTTCGCTCCCGCCGCCGTCGCCTCCGGGGTCGCCGCGTACAACGAGGCGGTGCCCGGCGGGATCACCGTCCGCTCGCACGCCCAGGTCAGCGCCCTGCTCGCCGGCCTGTCCCTGGTGCCGCCCGGCGTGGTGCCGGTCAGCGAGTGGCGCCCGGAGCCCGGCACGGTCCGCCAGCCCGCCGACCTGTACGCCGCCGTGGCCGCGACCCGCCCCGGCTCTCACCAGTCCCGGCTCCGGCCCGCCCCGGGCCATGCTTCCAGCCCAATAACGGAACCGTCCGGCCCAGCCCCCGCCCTGGCCGGCGGCCCGCCCCGGCTGCCGCCGGCGGATCCGGGGCCCGCCGGGGACGCCGGCCCGGACCCTGACCCGGAGGAGCGCCTGCAGCGGATGCTGGTGCTCACCGGCCTGCTGAGCGCCGCCGGGCTGACCGCCAGCCTCAACGTCACCCGCGACATCCCCGACGTCACCGCCTGGCTGCCCCAGCCCGGTGGCCGCGACATCACGGTCATCGCCGATGACGACGGCTACATCGAGCTGCGTTTCTGGGCCAGCCCCGGCGCCACCGCCAGCGAGATCACGACCACCCTGACCCGGGCGATCGCGGTCATCGCCGCGAAGCCTGGCGGATGATCAGCCGCTTACCGCACTCACCCAAACCTCGCCGGGTATGTCAGCCGTTGGGCGCGATCTCGGCGATCTCGCGTCCGCGGCCGACGAAGGATGTCTGCTCCAGGGTCAGGCTGCCCAGGCTGCGTCCCGGTGCCATGCGTGGTCTCCCGGTGGCATCCGGCCCGATCGCAACCGCCGGGCCGGTCGTCATGGCAGTGGTGGCTACGGTCCGCGGCAGCGCGGGCGCGGTCGAGATGGCCGTGGCCGGCTCGGTCGTCATCGCCGCATCTGGTGATTGATCGCCGCCGGTCAGCAGGTCGCGATAGAGCCGCCGGGTCGCCGGTTATCGTCAGCCATCGTCTCGATCTGCCTTCCGCGGCAGCCTCCTTCGCCAGACGCTACCCGCAACCGCCCCGGCGCCGGCAATGCCGCATAGCGGCTGTCCGCCGCCCCAACCCGCCGCGGCCTGCTCGGCGCTTATCCTGGCCGGCCGGCAGGCCCGTTGTCCGCGTCGTCGAATCCTGCTGCGATGACCGTGACCCGCACCTCGTCACCGAGCGCGTCGTCGAGCACCGCGCCGAAGATGATGTTGGCTTCGGGTGCCGCCGAGTTGGAGACGAGCTGGGCGGCTTCGTTGATCTCGAACAGGCCCAGGTCAGAGCCACCCTGAATGGACAGCAGCACGCCGCGCGCCCCGTCGATGCTCGCTTCCAGCAGCGGGCTGGAGATGGCCATCTCGGCAGCCGCCACCGACCGGTCATCGCACCGGGCTGAGCCGATGCCCATCAGTGCGGAGCCCGCGCCCGACATGACTGACTTCACGTCCGCGAAGTCCAGGTTGATCAGGCCGGGGGTGGTGATCAGGTCGGTGATTCCCTGAACACCGGACAGCAGCACCTGGTCGGCGGCCTTGAAGGCGTCCACGACGCTGATATGGCGGCCGAAGATGGACAGCAGCCGGTCATTCGGGATCACGATCAGGGTGTCCACCTCGCCGCGCAGCCGCTTGATGCCCAGTTCGGCCTGGGACGCCCGGCGCTTGCCCTCGAAGCCGAAGGGGCGGGTGACCACGCCGATGGTGAGCGCGCCCAGCGATCTTGCCACGTTCGCGACGACCGGTGCTCCTCCGGTGCCCGTCCCGCCGCCCTCGCCGACGGTGATGAAGACCATGTCGGCCCCCTTGAGGACCTTCTTGATCTCCTCGCGGTGGTCTTCGGCCGCCTGGTTGCCGACCTCGGGGTTGGCGCCGGCGCCCAGCCCGCGGGTGAGGCCGCGCCCGACGTCGAGCTTGACGTCGGCATCGCCCATCACAAGTGCCTGCGCGTCGGTGTTGATCGCGATGAACTCAACGCCTTTGAGCCCCTCGCCGATCATCCGGTTCACGGCGTTGACGCCGCCCCCTCCGATACCGGCGACCTTGATGACCGCCGAACAGTTCTGCGGTGCTGCCACGAGGAGGGCCCTTTCCGCTCGTGTGCCTTTATCGTGTTCCTGCCCGCCGCCTATACGGCCGGTGAACCCGCCAGAACCAGGCATCCGACCGTGTCAGCAGCCTGCCGGAGTGCGCCTCGATGCGCCGGCCGGGCATTTCCCGCGGTTTCCAGCCAGTTAAACCATCACGCTCAACTTGAGGTTCAGAGTAATGCTGTCCAGGCGATTGATACGGACAGTGACTGATATGGACAGTAGGATTGGCCGGGATCAGGGTCAACTCGCCACGCATGAACTCAGACGAGCTGCGTTTCTGGGCCCGTCCCGAGACCAGTCCCAGCCACATCACCACCATGCTCACCCGGGCGATCACGGTTATCACCGCCGGGACAGGGACGTGACCCGCCGCGTGGTGGTATTCGTTGCGGAGAAGCGGGGGCGGCGCGGGCGGCCCGGGAATCTGCGGGCAGATCCGGCGGGAGCGGGCCTGCGCCGGATCCGGGTCCCGCGGCTGATCCCCGGTCCTGCGCCCCCTCGCGGGGCCGTGCTTACGGGGGGACGATCACATGATCGAGCAGGCGTACGACCGGTACTCGGTCGGCCGGTATGTGGAAGCAGTCCGCGGGGTGCTGGGCTCTGACCAGCTGCGCGGGGCGACGGCGGCCGCTGCGCAGCCCCTCCCGGGACCGGGAGACGCGCCGGCCAAGGTGAGCGCGGCGCTGACGCCCGCCGGTGCCTCGGAGCCGTCGTCGGGCGGGGCGGTGAGCACGGTGGTCCCCTACCTGTCCCGCGACCCGGCGGTCAGCCTGGTGCAGAGCGCCCTGGACGGCGCCCTGCGGGAGCAGGGCGTGGCCGACCGGGCGCCGCTGGAGCGCAGCCGGTGGGCGACCATCGTCCACACCGCGGAGGAGCTGCTGCACCCCGGCGACTTCTCGCCGGAGGACCCGGACTGGGTCATCAAGATCGCCGAATCGATGCTGGGCCACCTGGCCAAGGGCAACCATCCCTTCAACCCCCGCCCGGCCGCGCACGCGATCAGCGACTCGGCGCGGCTGGTCGTGGTGGGGGACTGGGGGACCGGGCTGCCCCGGGCCCGCGCCGTGGCTTCCTACATGGCCGAGGAGGTTGCCGATGCCCTGGCCCACGGGCGGGAGGCCCACGTCATCCATCTCGGCGACGTCTACTACTCCGGCCTGCCCAGCGAGGTCCAGCGGCACGTGCTCGACTGCTGGCCGGTGACGGCCGACCAGGCCCGGGCCGGGGTGACGTCCTGGTCGCTGAACGGCAATCACGACATGTACAGCGGCGGCTTCGGCTACTTCCAGACCCTGCTCGCTGACCCGCGGTTCGCCGCCCAGCGGTCCGCCGACGGCGCGGCGACCAGCTTCTTCCGGCTCACCTCACCGTCGTGGGACTTCGCGGCCCTGGACACGTCCTGGAACGAGGACGTCCTGTTCAAGGGGATTACCGGGGTGCTCCAGGACCCGCAGGCGGATTTCGTCGCGGGCATAGCCCGGGCCTCCGCCCGGAAACTGGTCCTGCTGAGCCACCACCAGCTCATGTCCGCCTACGACCCGGCCGACCTCGCCCCGGTGCTGCCCGCCAAGCTCGGCCCGGTGCTGCGCAGCGGGCGGGTCACCGCGTGGTGGTGGGGGCACGAGCACCGGTGCATGGGCTTCCAGCCCGGGCAGGGCGTCCCGTTCCCGCGCTGTCTCGGGCACGGCGGGGTGCCGGTGCTGCAGCCGCACGCGCCCGGTGACCCGGTACCGGCGCCCGGGGCGTGGGAAGAGCGCGGCTTCCTGGAGGATCCCGACGGCAACCACTGGGCCCGGTTCGGGTTCTCGGTCCTGGACCTGGACGGCGGCCAGATCCACGTCCGGTACCGGGATGACACGGGCACCGAGGTCAGGTCCGAGGTGATGATCGGGTAAGTAGCTGACCGATGGCTAAGCGTCGCGCTCGATGGGGCAGCTCATGCACCGCGGGCCGCCCCGGCCGCGGCCCAGCTCGCTGCCGGGCACCGGCACCACCTCGACCCCGTTCTCCTCCAGGAAGGTGTTCGTGGTCACGTTGCGGTCGTAGGCGACGACCACGCCCGGCTCGACGGCCAGCACGTTGCAGCCGTCGTCCCACTGCTCACGCTGCGCGGCCGGCGGGTCCTGGCTGGCGGTCAGCACCTTGATGCCGGGCAGGCCCAGCGCGGCCGCGATCGCAGTGTGCATGTCCTCCGGCGGATGGTCGGTGACCTTCAGCTCGCGGGCGCTGGCCCCCGGCTCCACCGTGTAGGAGGGCAGCATGCCCAGGTTCATGTACTTGGTGAAGACGCCGTAGTCGCACATCGTCATCACGGTGTCCAGGTGCATGAACGCCCGGGCCTTCGGCATGTCGATGGCGACCAGGCAGCGCGCCGCCCCGGCCGAGAACAGCCGGTGCGCGATCAGCTCGACGGCCTGCGGGGTGGTCCGCTCGCTCATCCCGGCCAGCACCGCACCGTTGCCGATGACGAGGATGTCGCCGCCCTCGATGGTCGCCGGCGCCGCGTCCGCGCCGTGGTACCAGACCTCGAAGCTGTCCTCCGCGAACATCGGGTGCCAGCGGTAGATGGCCTCGTCGTTGACGGTTTCCCGCATCCGGGCCGGCATGGCCATCGCGTTTATCGAGACCCCGCCGTAGATCCAGCACGAGGTGTCGCGCTGGTAGAGCAGGTTGGGCAGCGGCGCGAGCACGAAGCTGCCCGGGTCCAGCGAGTGGAACGCGATGCTTTTCGGCTCCGGCGCCAGCTCCAGGATCTCCTGCTTGGTGATCCCCGCGGTCAGGGCCTGGGCCAGGACCGGGGACGCGAGTCCCGCCACCGCGGCCCGCAACGCCGAGCAGGCGAGCGGCCCGTGCAGCCGCGAGTCGAAGACCCGGTCCAGGATGTAGTCCCGGGCCTGGGAGATCTCCAGCGTCTGGGCCAGCAGGTCCCCGTGGTAGTGCACGGCCACGCCCCGGGCCACCAGCGCCTCCGCGAACTCGTCGTGCTCCAGCTGGGCTCGCTCGGCCCACAGCACGCCGTCGAACAGCAGCTCGCTGGCGTTATCCGGGGTGAGCCGCCTCAGCTCCAGCTCGGGACGGTGCAGCACGACCTGGCGGAGCCGGCCGACCTCCGAATCAACGTGGAACATGAGCTCTCCGTTCGGCGGATGGGGCTGGTGTGGCCATCATGCCCGGTCCAGCCGGGCCCGATGCCGCCGAGACGGGAGAGGCTACCTGGCGTGGAAAATGAACCCGCCGGTCCGGCCCTGGCGGAGCCGGTTCCCGTCTGTTCACGCCCCGCGCCGCCTCTCACCAGGCACGCCCGGCTAGGCTCCCACGGGTGGACCTAGATCTTGACCTTTCCCAGGACGGGACGGCGCTGACCGCGGCCCTGGCCGATATCCCCTCGGTCAGCGGTGACGAGGAACGCCTCGCCAACGTGATCGACGCGGCGCTGCGCCGCCTCCCGCATCTGGACCTGTACCGGGACGGCAACGCCCTGGTCGCCCGGACCACGCTGGACCGGCCGGAACGGGTCGTGCTGGCCGGGCACATCGACACGGTACCGATCGCCGACAACCTCCCGGCCCGCCTCGACGGGGACATGCTGTACGGCTGCGGCACCTGCGACATGAAGTCCGGCGTCGCGGTCCAGCTGCGCCTGGCGGCGGCCCTGCGCGAGCCCCGCCGCGACGTGACCTACGTGTTCTACGACGGCGAGGAAGTCGAGGCCGAGCGCAACGGCCTGCTCCGGCTGTCCCGCAATTCCCCCGATCTGCTGGACGGCGACCTGGCCGTGCTGCTCGAGCCGACCAGCGCCATCATCGAGGGCGGCTGCCAGGGCACGATGCGGGCTGAGGTCCGCGCGACCGGCGAGCGGGCGCACAGCGCCCGGTCCTGGAACGGCACCAACGCCATTCACCAGGCCGGCCCGATCCTGGACGTGCTCCGGAACTATGTGGCCCGTGAGCCCGAGGTGGAGGGCCTGCGGTACCACGAAGGGCTCAACGCGGTCTACATTCGCGGTGGGGTGGCGGGCAACGTCATCCCGGACGAGTGCGTGGTCACCGTCAATCACCGATTCGCCCCGGACCGCACCGTCGAGCAGGCCCAGGACTATGTCCGGGAGATCTTCAGGGGCTGGGACGTGGAGTTCACCGACTGGGCTGCCGGGGCCCGGCCGGGCCTGGCCGATCCGGCCGCCGCCACGCTGCTCGCGGCCGTGGGCGGGACCCCGCGGGCCAAGTTCGGCTGGACCGACGTGGCCCGCTTCGCGGAACTCGGGATGCCCGCCGTCAACTACGGCCCCGGCGACCCTGAGGTCGCCCACTCCCGCGGCGAGCATGTCCCCGTCGACCAGATCACCGAGGTGGAGTCCCGGCTCCGGACCTGGCTGACCACCTAGCCCCGCTCCGGCTGTCCCGCAACCGCAGAGCCCTCCTCGTCGGGGTCCTAGCTGGCCAGTCAACCGGCTGATCGGGAGAAGCGCGGCGGTGGGTCCGACTCTTTTCCCGGCGTTTATTTTGCCGGGAAAAGCAGTCGGCCCGCCGTCCGCGCCCCAGAGGGGCCCTACTTGACCGGCCCGTTGATCAGGGTCAGGGACGAGGTGTGGCTCTGCTTGCTCTCGTCTACCCAGGTCAGTGACACCGTCGCGCCCGGCTTGTAAGTCAGCATGATGGTGGTCAGGCCGTTGGCGCTAGTCACCGGCCGGCCGTTGACCCCGGTGATCACGTCGCCGGCCCGCACGCCCGCCTTGTACGCCGGGGTGCCCGGGTAGACGTTGCAGACCAGCGCACCCGAGCGGGCGGGGACCTGGTAGCCGGCCCCGACGCCGCTCTGCGCCAGGCAGGTGCGGGCGTCAGTGACCGAGTCCACGCCCACACCCATGAAGCCCTTCGGGCCGATCAGGATGTGACCGCTGGCGTGCCCGGCGGCGATCTGCTTGGCGATGGCCAGCGCCCGGTTGATGGGGATCGCGAAACCCATCGCCGTCCCGGCGCCGCCCAGCGACTGGCTGTTCGCCGCGGTGTTCATGCCGATCACCTCGCCGCCCCCGTTGGCCAGCGCACCCCCCGAGTCGCCCTCGGCGATCGGGGCGTTGGTCTGCAGCATGTTGTGCAGCGTCTCGGTGTTCGAGCCGCTGCCTGAGTCGCTGGCGGTGATGGTCCGGCCCAGCGCGGTGATCGTGCCGGCCGTCACGGTGCTGCCCCCTCGGCCGCCGGCGTTCCCGAGGGCCACGACCCCTGTGCCCAGGGTGACCTTGGACGAGTCACCCACCTGCACCGTCTTCAGCCCGGAGGCGCCCTGGAGCTTGATCAGCGCCACATCGTCGGTGGGGTCCACCCCGAGCACCGTGGCCGTGTACTTCTTCCCGCCCACCACGGTCTTCGCGGTGAGGTGCGTGGATCCCTGGACCACGTGGTTGTTGGTCAGCACCACCCCGTTGGAGGACAGGACCATGCCGGTCCCGGCGGCCGCGCCGTCCTGGTACTTGAGCGTGGAGTTGACGTCCACCATGCCCGGCTGGACCTTGTTCGCCACCGACGTCACGTTGACGTTGGTGGTGTTGGCGTTACCCGGCCCATTGCTCTTCGGCGAGGGGATCTGCTGGGATGAGACGGTGTTGCCCGGGGACTGGGAGTTGTGGTTCAGCGCGACCACCGCCCCGGCCCCGACCCCGGCGGCCACCGCCGCGACCACCAGGTAGACCAGCGCCCGGCTGCCGCGGCTGCGGCGTGGTGGTTCCTGCTGGGAGCCGTAGCCGATGACGTCGTCCGAGCCCCAGCCGCCCGAGGATCCGCCGGGCGGCGGGCCCCAGGGGCCGCCCTGGCCGCCGTAGCCGCCACCGGGCTGGCCGTAGCCGCCCGGCTGGCCGTAACCAGGCTGCCCCGGCCCAGGCTGTCCCGGCCTGGGCTGGCCCGGCACGGGCTGGCCCGGCACGGGCTGGCCGTATTGGCCCGCCTGGCCGTATCCCCCGGACGCCGCAGCCTGGCCGAACGCGGTGGTCGGCTGGTCATGGCCCGGCTGGCCGTAGCCCGGCTGCCCATATCCGGGCTGCCCATATCCGGGCTGGCCATATCCGGGCTGGCCATATCCGGGCTGGCCGTAGCCGGGCTGGCCCGGCTGGCCGTAGCCGGCCTGGCCCGGAGCCGCCGGCGGCTGGGGCCCGCCTGGTGCTGCACTGCCTGGTGCCGGGCTGCCCGGGATACCTGGTGCGGGCGTGCCTGGGGTGCTGGCGCCGGCCCCGCCGAAGCCCAGGCCCGCCAGGCCGTGCTCAGGCTGGTCCTGCGGCGGGGTGCCGCTGCGCTGATCTCCCTCGGCCGGGATTATCCAGGTGCCCTCGGCCGGGGAGCCATCCTGCTCAGCCTGGCTCTCCCCGGCGGCCGGTTCGTCACCGGCGGCCCGGTCCGGCTGGTCCCCGGCCGGGATGGGTGACCAGGCACCCAGGTATTCCGGCGGCTGGTCCCCACTCCGGTCCTGACCTTCTTGCATCCGTATCACCTTTGCCCGGAAGTCAGCCTACGTTGCGTCGTCGCCCTGCCGAGCGGCCGGGCTCGTGGCCTAGCCGTTCTCAGGCAACCTCCAGTAAGCACTACGAGCCTGGACGTCAGCTGAAGATGCCCTGAGGATTCCTCAGCGCGGTGTCACCCCTTACTTCCCGCATACGGATGCTTTAACTTCTGCTGAGCTCCCGCGGGCTCAGGAAGACGCCTCCTGATGCTCGGCGAGCGGGCCCACCCGCAGCGCGCGCCCGGCGCACTCGTCCAGCAGCCAGGGCAGCGCGCCCAGGGCGGCCGCGGCCTTGCCCGGCGGGGCGGTGCAGTCAGAATCGTGCAGCAGGACCGTGCCCCCGCCGCGCAGGGTGCTGGCCAGGGTCGCCCGCACCGATCCCGGCGTGGCGCCCGGCGCCCACTCCCGGCCCCAGGTACTCCACAGGACCGGCCGCAGCCCGAGGCGGTGCGCGGCGGTCAGGGCGCTGGCGCTGAGCACCCCGTACGGCGGGCGGTACAGCCGGGGGACGGTGCCGGCCGCCGCCGCGATCGTGTCGCAGGCCCGGGCCAGGTCGTCGTGCAGGGCCCGCGGCCCGCGCAGGGTGGCGTAGCGGTGGTCCCAGCCGTGCACCCCGATCTCGTGCCCGGCCGCGGCGATCTCCGCGGCGAGCCGGGGGGCGGCCTGCACCATGGGGCCGAGCAGGAAGAAGGTCGCGCGGACCCGGCGGCCAGCCAGCGTGGCCAGGAAACGCGGCGTGAACCCGGGGTCCGGGCCGTCGTCGAAGGTCAGCGCGACATGATCGGCCGCCCCGGCACCCGCCAGCCCGGGAAACCACCGCCGGACCGGGGCGAGCGCGGTGAGGCCGGGTGCGCCCTGCACGGCCGCGAGGGCCGCGGCGCCCGCCAGCAGGCCGTTCCTTCCCCGTCCGGGCATGCCGCTCCAGGTTCCCGGGCTAGCCGGGCAGATGGAGGGGGCTCGCGTGGGCGCCGGTGGCGGCGATCGCCTTCGTGACAGCTGCGTCGATGGCCGCCCGCTTGCGGTTCATGTCGCCGGTGTCGCGCTGGAGCGCCGCGGCGTACTGCTGCCGCTTGGCCGGGTCGCGCGCGCCCAGCTCGTTCGCCACATCGTTCTGTACCCGCTGGGCGTACGGGAACGCCCAGGTGAGCAGGTCATTAACCGTGGTTTCCAGGTGGAAGCGGGCCAGCGACTCGGTCACCTGGTACTGGACGAGGTCACCCAGCAGCTCGTTGTAGGCGGGCGAGCAGTTGGTCGCTCCGTACCGGGCGATCTTGATCGTGTCCCCAACGTTCCTCGCGGAGTTCGCGCCGGCCTGGATCTGGTTCAGGGCCGTGAGGGACTCGCGGACCCCGCCCGCGCAGGACTGCATGTCGGCGTTCATGTCGTGCAGGAACCCGTTGAGATCACTGGCCCGCTGGCTCTGGCTGGGCTTGTGCACCAGCGCGACGAGGACGATGCCGACCGCGATCACCGCGGCGGCCAGCAGCAGCCAGCGGGGCGTTTTCTGGTGGGGTGCCCACCGGTTCGTCCGGATCGGGACATACGGCGGATCGGTGCGGGTCGGGGTGTCCACTCGGCTCAGCCCCGCCCGCTCGGCCTGGTCATGATGGCTACCCCGGTGCGCAGGTCAGGCAGGGTCACCGCGCGGATCACCCGCTTGACGATGCGGTGCTGCGCGTTGAGGAAGAACGTCTGCGGCAGCGCGGTCACCCCGTAGGACAGCGCCATGGCCATGGGCGCCGGGTCGGACGCGACCGGGTAGGCCACGCTCATCTTCCTGGCGAAGGCCAGTCCGGCCGAGCTGGTGTCGTTGACGTCGATGCCGACGATGATGACGCTGCGCCGGTGGCTGCGGTAGAACCGCGCGATCAGCGGCGTTTCCCGCTGGCACGGCTCGCACCAGGACGCGAAGAAGTTCAGGATGAGAGGGTGCCCGGCGTACTGGGCCAGCGAGACGTGCTGGCCCGGCTGCCCGAGCGCCGCGAGGGTGAACGCCTGGGCCCGGGGCGGGGGAGCGTGGCTGGGCCCTCCGCCGGACGTGGCGCCGATGGCCAGCAGCGCGATGACCACGGCCAGGACCGAGGCCGACCAGGTGAGGGCCAGCTTGCGGCCCCGGCTGAGCCCGCCGAACCAGCCGGCCACGCCGCGGCCGGCCTGGCCACGGCCGCCTGACGCGCCACCGCCGGACGCGCCGCCGCTGGGCACGGCGCCGCCGGACGCCGCGGCGGTGGGCCCGCTGAGATCGTCGTGCTCCTGGGTGCCGGTGGGTTCGGAGGTCATCGGTTCCTGCTTGGCCATGGGTTGTCCTTGAGCGTCCGGTCCGGCGCGGGCTCTGGTGAGCTGGTGGGCCAGCTCAGCGGCAGCGCGGGGTACAGCACCCCGGCGCTGACCGCCGGGGCCGGCAGGACCAGCTCGAACTCGCTGCCCACGCCGGGAGTACTTCGCACGCGCACGTCGCCGCCGTGTGCGTGCGCCACCGCCCGGACCAGGGACAGGCCCAGCCCGGTGCCCTTGGATCCGGTGGCGCCGGTCCCGCCCGCCGTGATCCCGCCCGGCGGCGATCCGGTGCGGAAGCGGTCGAAGATGTGCTCGAGCTCGCTGGGTGCGATCCCCTCGCCGGTATCCGCGACGATCATACGCACGGGCAGGCCCGGCCCGTTCACCCGCACCGACAGCTGGATCATGTCACCATCCACGGTGTGCCGGACGGCGTTTTCCAGCAGCGCGTCCACGGCGAGGCCGAGCCGTTCCCGGTCGGCCTGGACCGTGACCGCGTCGAGGCGGCCGACCTGCCACTGCCGGTCCGCGGTCGGCCGCCACCGCCGGATCACGTCCATCGTGAAGCCGTCCAGGGCGACCGGCTCAGGGCGGAGGAAGTCCGGGTCCTCGGAGGCCGCGATGACCAGGAGGCGCTCGCCCAGCCTCCGCAGCCGGGTCAGCTCCCCCACCACCACCTGGATGTCCCGCTTCTCGGTCTGGCCGGTCAGTTCCTGGGCCAGCAGCTCGGCGTGGCCCAGCGCGATCGTGATGGGCGTGCGCAGCTGGTGCGAGGCGTCCTGCAGGAAGCGGCGCTGCGTGGTCAGCAGCCGCGCGTTCTCGTCGCTGACCAGGTCCCGCTCGTGGTCCGCGTCCAGGCGCCGCTGCGCGTGCCAGACCATCAGCCAGAACATGATGGCCATCAGCGGCACCTCGTTGAGCTCGTCCGCCGACTGGGTGCCGCGGTACACGTCCCAGCCGATGGCCGCGAACGTGGTCACCATGACCAGGGCGAGCACCCACAGCGTCGGCCAGGTGGCCCAGACCCGGAAGCCGTAGAGCAAGGTCAGGCTGATCCAGATGAAGTGGAACGGGACCGTCTCCCAGTGCTGGAAAACGAGGATGCAGAGCAGGTTCACCGCGGAGAACAGCGCCCACGCCACGTCGACCCAGGCGACCTTCCAGGGCCAGCTGAAGTTGCCGCGGGCGCGGGCACCCCCGGGGCTGTGCTGGCGCAGCCGGAACCTGGTGCTGCGCCTCAGGCCGGTGGCCACGGTCTGCCGGAGCCACCCGGCCACCCCGGCTCTACGCGGTGAGCTGGTATCCCTCACCACGCACCGTCTTGATCAGGTCGAAACCGAGTTTCGAGCGGAGGCGGCGGACGCAGACGTCGACCACGTTGGAGCCGGGATCGAAGTCGTACCCCCACACCGAGGCGAGCAGCTGCCCTTTGGGCACCGACTGCCCGACGTGCTCCATGAGCTCACGGAGCAGCAGGAACTCCAGGCGGGTGAGCGGGACCGCGCCATTCCCGATGCTGGCTTCCAGCCGGCCGAAGTCAAGCACGAGCTCTCCTGCCCTCAGGACCTCGTTGAGGGGATGCCCGTCATCACGGAGCCTGACCCGGACCCGGGCCAGCAGTTCGGCCAGGGAGAACGGCTTGGTCAGGTAGTCCTGCGCCCCCAATTCCAGGCAATCCACCTTAGTGGTGACGTCCGCCAGGCAGGAGAGCACCAGCACCGCCTGGTCGGGCCGGTCGCGGCGGAGCCGGGCGAGGATCTCCCGCCCGTCCATGTCCGGCATCACCAGGTCCAAGATGACCAGGTCATAGTCGCCTGCCGTGGCCTGGCTCAGACCTTCTTTACCTGTTCCGGCGAAATCGATTGCATAACCGGCCGCCGCCAGGGCGCGGGCAATGATCTCACGGATCTGCGGCTCGTCATCGACCACGAGGAGCCGTGCTGCCGTGGGACACGTCCCCGGCACGGGGACCATCTTCGCAGGTGGGTTACGTTCCATGGGCTATGTGGGCGACGCGTCAGCGCGGCACGGTGGCATGCCACCGCCTGGACGATCCCCTCAGCTGAGGATGTACCGCCCGGAGGGGTGCGGTCAAGCCTAGAGGGGGATAGCAAACCATTGCAGTACTTGCTCTGTGAGCAGAGGTGTTACACGAGCCGCGAGCGGTAACAATGAGCTTTATGATCAGCACTCACCGTAACCAGCCTGCTCGTGCAGGCGAATATTACCGGGCTGAGATGCCCTGATCATGACAATTTCGTCATTCAGTGCCTGCCGTGTTGCCGAGTCGAGGCGAACGATCGCAAGATCAGGACCAGACGAGATCTCCGGCCCGCAAGTTCTGGACATTGCGGCGGCAGGCCCAGTCGTGTGCGCGACGCGCCGCGAAGAAGCGAGGTGGTGACTGGTGTCTCTGCCGGCCCGTATCGTGACCCTGCTGGTGGCGTTCGCCGCCGTGGTCGCGGGTGCGGTCTTCCTGGCCGTCTATTACATAGGCGGCAACCCCCCGGTAGTGAATTACACGCCGGCGGCCTCCGGGGGAGTGGTCAATGTTGTTCTGCAGGAGGACCCGCAGAACAATTCCTCCAGTGAGCCCGACTGGGTCAGCTATTTCGTCCAGGACCCGCAGACCAAGGCGTGGGTGCACACCACGCTGTTCAAGGTGCCCGCGAACACCCGGGTGAACATGACGATCCTGGGCTACGACGGCTGCACGCCGCTGCGCAACAACTACTGGAGCAGGGTCCAGGGCACGATCGGCAATACGGTGACCGTGCAGCAGTTCAAGGACACCAACCAGCCTCTCGGGCCGACCAGGACGCTGTCGGTGATCAACGGCTGGTCACACTGCAATGTCGGCCATACGTTCGCGATCCCGGGCCTGCACTTGTTCGTGCCGGTCTCCTCACCGAGCGCGTCAGCTGAGCTCTGTTCTTCCTCGCCATGCACATCGGGCCCGTACAGCCTGCAGAAGTTCAGTTTCATGACCCCGAACCACGCGGGGACCTTCCGCTGGCAGTGCTTCGTGCCGTGCGGCGGGGGTTTCCTCGATGGCAACGGCGGGCCGATGCAGACGCTCGGTTACATGATGGGCAACATGGAGGTGTCAAGCTGATGGCCGCGTCCGAGGCCCCGGCAGCCCCTGCGAAAGCGGAGCCGAACCACGCGCTCCGGATCTTCCTGATCTGGATCGTGCTGGCTATCGTCGCCGACCTGCTCATCTGGATCGTCTGGAAGCCGCACATGCCGCCGGGGGACATGACCTCAGCAGCGGAGCATCAGCAGTTCGACATCGCGGTGCTGGCGATGGCGGCGGCGCCCGTCATGATCTTCGTCTGGGTCTACTTCGCCTACGCGCTGATCAACTGGCGGCACCGGGACGGTGATGACACAGACGGGCCCGCTCTCTTCGGGCACACGGGGATCCAGGCCTGGTGGATCGGTGGCACCGCGGTGATCGTGCTCGCCGCGTTCGTGTTCGGCACCGTTGAGCTCATCGCCCCGGCCGGGGCGGGTGCTGGTGAGGGTCCGACGCCCGTCTGGAAGCCGGACGGCGACAACTACCTCCAGGTTCAGGTCATCGGCCAGCAGTGGGCCTTCACCTACCGTTACCCGCAGTTCGGCGGCATGGAGTCCACCGAGCTGATGCTGCCGGCGGACCGGAACATTGAGTTCCATGTGACGTCGCTCGACGTGATCCACAGCTTCTGGGCTTACCTACTCGGGGTGAAGGCGGACGCCAACCCGGCCGTGGACAACGTGGCCTACACCACCACCGACCACACCGGGAAGTTCGTCATCCGGTGCAACGAGCTGTGCGGGATCTGGCACGGCGCGATGTACAACTATGGCCGGGTGACCACCCCCGCTGCGTTCCAGGTCTGGGCGCGGGCAACGCAGCTGGCCGAGCACCGGGCCGGCTTGCTGGCCGCGCTGCCGCCCTACTCGCTTACCTACGACCCGACCGTGATCCCGCAGCTTGGCCAGGACGTCGTCAAGGTGGCCGGGATCACCGGGGCCAACGGGTATTACTACCCGCCGCAAGATCCGGAGCAGCCATGACCGGTGCATCGGCTGACGCCAGGGGACGTACCCCGGAGATTGTCCAGTCCGACCCTGCGATGAAGAGGTGACCGGATGTCCATCGAGATAGAGCCGGAGAAGGCACAGGAGCCCGCGGGATCTGGGCCTGCGCGCCCGCGCCCCGCCCGGCCGTGGTGGATGCGGCCCGCGTTCCATACCGGCATCATCGGCGCCATCATCGGCTATTTTGTCGGCCACTGGCTGGGCAACATGCTGTCCTATGGTTACGCCCGTAATGCGCTGTCCGACATGAACGACTTCCCGCTCGTGCTCGGCTACGCATTCGGGACCATCGGCTGGCTGGCCGGCCTTGGCGTGTTCAACGACCTGATCCGGCAGATGCTCGGCAAGCCGGTGCCGGTGGCCGAGGACGAAGCTGCGGCAGCAACCGGCCTGGCCCGGTACTTCCGGTTCACGCTGGACCACAAGGTCGTCGGCATCCAGTACCTGGTTGGGATGATCGTCTACTTCTGCACCGGCGGCCTGTTCGCGATGGCGATCCGGACCGAGCTGCTCTCGCCGACTTACCACATCATGAACGCCAGCGCGTACCTCATGGTGGTCGGCGAGCACGGCACGATGATGATGATGATGATGTCGTCGGTCGTGCTCGGGCCGTTCGGCCAGTACCTGCTGCCGCTGATGATCGGGTCCAAGCGGATGGCGTTCCCCCGCCTGGAGGCGCTCTCGTTCTGGCTCACCCCGGCTGCTTACGTGGTGCTGCTCTCCGGCGTGCTGCTCGGCGGGTTCCCCACCGGCTGGACCGGGTACGCACCGCTGAGCCTCCAGGCCACCCAGGGCATGGACTCGTACGCGGTGGCATTCGGGCTGATGGGCATTTCGATCATCCTGGCCGGGTTCAACATCATCGTCACTGCGATCAATTACCGGGCGCCCGGCATGCGGTGGAGCAGGCTGCCGATGTTCGTCTGGTCCATGGTCACCGTTTCCTTCCTGATGGTCCTGGCCACCCCAGTCCTGGTCGGCGGGATGTACATGCTGGTCACCGACCGCACCGCTGAGACCGCGTTCTTCGCCAACACCCTCGGCGGCAGCAGTTACCTGTACCAGAACCTGTTCTGGTTCTTCGGCCATCCGGAGGTGTACATCCTGGCCCTGCCCGGCTTCGGGGTCGTGTCGGAGATCATCCCGGTGTTCTGCCGGAAGCCGCTCTTCGGTTACCGGGTCGCCGGGGCTGGCATGATCGGGGTCGCGCTGCTCAGCTTCTTCGTCTGGCAGCATCACCTGTTCGACAGCGGCATCAACCCGGAGATGCGGCCGTTGTTCATGCTGACCACCGAGCTGATCTCGATCCCGACCGGGTTCATCTACCTGGTCGCGATGGGCACGTTCTGGAAGGCGAAGATACGGTTCACCGTGCCGATGCTCTTCGCCATGGCCTTGTACTTCAACTTCCTGATCGGGGGCATCTCCGGGGTGTTCCTGTCCGACGTGCCCGCGGACACCACCGAGCACGGCAGCTTCTTCGTGATGGCGCACTTCCACTACACGATCATGGGCGGGCTCCTCTTCGCCTTCATGGGCGCCTGTTACTACTGGCTGCCGAAGATGATGGGCATCAAGCTGAACCAGAAGCTGGGCTACCTCCACTTCTGGACGATGTTCATCTTCTTCAACTCGACGTTCCTGCCGCTGTTTGCCGTCGGGATGCTGGGCCAGCCGCGCCGGGTGTTCGAGTACGCGCGAAATCTCCAGCCGCTGAACGTATGGGTGTCGGTCTCCGCGTTCCTCCTCGGCGGTTCCATCCTGATCTTCGTGATCAACTTCATCTGGTCCACGGTGATCGTGCGGGAGAAGGAGACAGGCAACCCGTGGAATTCGCGCGGGCTGGAATGGCAAGTCTCCTCGCCGCCGCCACCAGGTAACTTCGAGCACGTCCCGGTGGTGCTCTCGGGCCCGTATGACTATGGCGTGGAGGGCGCGCCGCCGGTCGCGGACCTGCACCCGCCGGCAGGAGTGGTGAGCGCGTCGTACGCGACCAGTGGTGCCGGAGCGGAGGGATAGGGCCATGGCCGAGCAGAGCACGCAACCCGCGGCCGAAGTCGACCGCGCGGCCGAGGAGGCCGGGTTCTACCACGAGGCGGCGCTGAACGCTTCGTGGACCGGTGCCCGGTTCGCGATAGGCGCCCTGTCCTTCCTCTACGGGTCGTTCGCGTTCGCCTACTTCTACCTGCGTTCGGTGAACTCGAACAACCGGTGGCACGGGTCTGGGTACCACGCCCCGCCGATCGGGTACGGCGTGACGATCCTCATCCTGGTCCTGGCCAGCGCCGCGATCCAGTACCTGGTGCTGCAGCGGATCAAGGCGGGTGCCAAGGGTGCCTGGCAGGCCGGAGCACTGGTCGCGCTGGCGCTCGGGGTGGTCGCGGTGGCGCTGCAGATCGTCGAGTTGCTGAACCTCCCGTTCCAGCCGGGCAGCTCCGGCTTCTCCAGCGTGTTCACCGGCTTCTACCCGGTGATGCTGGTCAGCTGGCTGTGTGCGATGATCTGGCTGGAGATCCTCATCCTGCGGGTCCGGCCGCTTCCGGCGATCTTCTTCGTGGAGCAGCCGCCTACCTTCGCGGAAGCGTTCGCGGTGCAGCGGTTCCAATCCTCGCTGAGCGCCTTCACGCTGATGTGGAACTACCTGGCCCTCGTCACGCTCTTCTTCTTCCTGCTGTTCTACGTGTTCTGAGAAAGGAGCGGTCAGTCCGGAGAGGCTCGCGTCCGCGCCAGCAGGCCGGCGACCCAGCACCGTCATGAACATGGTTGTCTCGCACTGGTCGGCCAACGTGGCGGTCCTCGCCGGGTGTCTGGTGGCCATCGCCGTGCACCTGGCCGGGCTGCGCGGCCTTCGGCTGGACGCGCGGCGGGCTGGCGTGGCGCTCCCGCCCGGGCTGGCCCGGGAGGCGATCGCCTTCTACGCGGGGATGCTCGCCGTGCTGCTGTCCCTGGTGTCACCTCTCGGTTACTGGGCGGGCACGTTCATCTGGGTCCGGGCGCTGCAAGGCATCCTGCTCGGCGTGGTCGCCCCGTCGCTGATCGTGCTGGGCGCCCCGTGGCTGGTGTTGTGGCGCGGCCTGGGCCGGGCCACCGCACCGCCCGGAACCGTGGTGGCCGAGGCTGAGCGGGCCACCGAGGCGGCTGCGCGGCCGCTGCCCCGGCTGCGAAGCTGGCCGGTCATGGTGACGGTCCTGTTTAGCCTGGTCTGGTGCGGATGGTACGTGCCAGTCCTGTTCGACGCCGGGCTGCACCACCCGGTGGTGCTTGCCGCGCAGGTGGTCAGCTACCTTGTCGTGGGTGTGCTGTTCTGGCTGCAGCTCATCGGCTCCCGCCCGCTGCGCCCCCGGTTCGGGCCGCTGTACCGGGTGATGCTCATCGCTGGCACGGTACTCGCCAGTACCGTCCTGGGCATGGTGCTCGGCTTCGGGGCCAACGTCATCTACCCCGGTTACCGCGGGGTGGGAAGCCATCGCCTGCTCAGTGTCACCGCGGATCAGCAGCTCGCCGGGGCCGAATTGTGGGTGCTGGTGCTGCTGCCTTATGTAATCGCGGGCGTCGCGCTGCTTGTCAGATGGCTGAACGACGAGGAGTCGCAGGCCGTCACACTCGGGCTGGGCCGGATGCTCCGGCCGTCGAGGTCTGCCTGGGCTGCCCGGACCGGGTGGAAATGATCAGTCATCGGCTTTCAGCAGGGAGGATAGAGTGCACGGGATGATTTCCGCCATCGAGGTGTCGTACTACCCACTAGGTGCGCAGGTGATGACGCTGGTCCTGCCGCTGGGGCTCTTCATCGTGGTAATGATCGCGATGTATTTCGTCTTCAGCACGCCCCATACAGTTCCGGGGCGCCGACCCATCGCAGGCGCCAGGCCGGTTGCCCCGAGCCCGGATGCGGCGGCGGGAATCGCGACGGCGGCCGGCATGCCCCTCGCGACCGGCACCGGTAGCCCGGAGCCGCTGGTCAACCGGGGAGCCGCGCCGACGGCTGGCGCGATCCCCAGCGACGAGGAGACCGCGGCCCAGGAGGGTGCGCCAGGCGAGGCAGAAGCAGAAGCAGGATCAACAGGAAGCCCGGAGGACCCGGAGTGACCCCAGCGACCGATGCGCTACCCGCCTTGGCGGGGCGCCGCCCCGCCCGGGTGGTCGCCCGGTCGCTCTTCGCCCTGACCAAGCCCCGGATCATCGAGCTGCTGCTGGTCACCACGATCCCGACCATGTTGCTCGCGCAGCGCGGCCTGCCGCCGATCCGGGTGCTCCTGGTCACGCTGGTCGCCGGGGCCTGCGCGGCGGGCAGCGCGAACACGATCAACTGCTACATCGACCGGGACATCGACGCGATCATGCGGCGCACCTCGCGGCGGCCGCTGAACGGCAGGGGCCGCGAGGCCGCGGTGATCAAGCCGGCCGAGGCGCTGGTGTTCGGCATCGTGCTGGGCGTCGTGTCCACCGTCCTGCTCGGCACGCTGGTCAACTGGCTGTCCGCGGCGCTGGCCGACACCGCGATCTTGTTCTACGTGTTCGTCTACACGCTCGGCCTGAAGCGCCGCACCCCGTCCAACATCGTCATCGGGGGCGCGGCCGGCTGCTTCCCGGTGCTGATCGGCTGGTCCGCCGTGACCGGCCGGGTCAGCCTGCCGGCGGTCGTCCTGTTCGCCGTGATCTTCTTCTGGACGCCGCCGCACTTCTGGGCGCTGGCCATGAAGTTCCGCGACGACTACGCGGCGGCCCGGGTGCCGATGCTGCCGGTGGTCGCCTCACCCGCCGTGGTGGCCAGGAAGATTCTCTTCTACTCCTACGTGATGGTGGCGGCCACCCTCGCCCTGGCCCCCTACGCCGGCTGGCTGTACACGGCCGCGGCGCTGGTGCTCGGCGGCTGGTTCCTCGCCGAGGCGCACCGGCTGCATCACCGGGTGGCCGCGATGACGTTCGAGAACGGGCCCGCGGTCCCCGCCGCGGCCCGGCCCGCACCGGGCGTGGCCGGCGCCGGCCCGGCGGCCGGGGGAAGCGTCGCGGTCGCCACGCCCGTGCTGGTGCAGACCGCCGCCGGCGCTGAGCCCGCGGCCGCGCGGGCCCGCGGCGCCGGGCCCGCGGCCGGCGCCGGGCCCGCGGCCCAGGGCGGCCAGGTGACCGGGGGGGCCTGCGCGGGCCTGGCCCAGCCCAGCTCCAACCCCGCGCCGATGCGCCTGTTCCACCTGTCGATCGCCTACCTGACGCTGCTGTTCGCCGTCATCGCCGTCACTGCGCTGCTGCCCTGGGGGGGCTGGTAGGAGCAGGGCTGGCCGGGCCCGCGGGCGCGGCCGCGGGCAGCAGCACCACGGCCCGCAGCCCGGGCGCGGCATCCTCCAGCCAGGCTGACCCGCCGTGGGCCTGCGCGGTGGCCCGCACGATGGCCAGCCCGAGTCCCGCGCCGCCCGCGTCCTCGCCGTCCCGGCTGCGCGCCGCCTCCAGCCGGGCGAAACGGCCGAACGCCCGCTCCCGGTCCGCGGCCGGGATGCCCGGGCCGTCGTCGGTGACCGAGAGCCGCGCGTTCCGGCCGGACGTGCCCACCGAGACCGCGACCTGGGAGCGCGCGTAGCGCGTGGCGTTGTCGATCAGGTTGCGGAGCATCCGGTGCAGCCCGTCGGCGTCCCCGGTCACCTCGGCGGGCCCGGTACCGGCCAGCCGGACCGGGACCCGGGCGTCGGCGTACCGGCCGACCTCGTCGCGGGTCAGGCGGGCCAGGTCCACCCGGCGCTGCGCGGGGCGCCGGGGATCCCGTTCGTCCAGCCGGGCCAGGGCCAGCAGGTCCTCGGCCAGCCGGGCCAGCCGGAGCGTGTCCTCCAGCACGTCGCCGGCGGTCTGCCGCCAGTCCTGGCTGTCCGGGTGGTCCAGCGCCACCTCCAGCTGGGCCCGGATGCTGGCGATCGGGCTCCGCAGCTCGTGCGCGGTGTCGGAGATCAGCCCGCGCTGCCGTTCCTGGGCCGCGCCGAGCCTGCTGAGCATGTCGTTCAGGGTCAGCGCCAGGTTGCGCACCTCGTCGCGGGCCTCCGGGACCGGGAGGGCCTGGGGCCGGCCGGTCCGGGTGATGTCCTGGGCGCCCCGGCGCAGTTCGGTGACCGGGCGCAGGGTGGACCCCGCGATCAGCCAGCTCGCCGCGGCCAGCAGGGCCAGCAGCAGCGGGGTGCCGATGAGCAGCGCCCGGGTGAGCGTGGCCAGGCTCTCACCCACCTGGTTGTAGGCCACCGCCGCGATGACGGTCCCGCCGCCGGCGGTGGCCGCGGTGGCCACCCGCACCGTGTCGGGCAGCCCGAACGGCCGGCCGTTGAGGAACACCGCCCGGCCGTCCCGGGCGTTGGCCGCCGCCACCGCCGGCGGCAGCAGCGGGACGAGGCGGTCCGCGTCCGGCGACACGTTCACGATCTGACCGTTAGAGCTGAGAACCTGCACGGTGATGGTGCCAGGGACTACCGGGACGGGTTTTGGCAGCCGGTTCGCGTCGGACAGCGCCGCCACCTCCCGCGCGCCCTGCCGGGCCGAGTTGTCCAGGCTGCGGATCAGCGAGAGCCGCAGCGCGCTGCTGAGCAGCACCGCCGCCACGATGAGGGCCAGGGCCAGCCCGGCCGTGGAGGCCAGCGTGACCCGGGCGCGCAGGCTGCGCCTGCGCCACCAGCGGCCTGGCGTGCCCGCCCGGGATCCTGCCTCGCCTGGCACCGTGGCTCCCGTGGCTTACTCGCCGGGCCCGGGCGCGAAGACCGTCTCGAACAACGTCTTCATAGCATCACCATGTCAAATAGCGATCCTATCCAGGGTTACATGCAGCACCGGATGACTGGCGGTGCGATCTCCGCGCCGCGCGCGGGGGGTCAGCCGCGGACCGGCTCGCCCGGCCGGGAGTCCGCCCTGGCCAGCGGGGGCTCGAAGCTGGCGGGGGCCTCGCAGTAGCTGCGCACGGCCGCCGCGAATCGCGCCGCGTGGAAACCGTCCACGTAACGGTGGTCGAACGTCGCCGTCAGCGTCAGCATGGGCCGGATCACGACCTCGTCACCGGCTACGGCCGGCATCTTCCGGACCGCGCCGACCAGCACCAGCAACGGCACCCGGTAGTAGTGCGCCAGCGGCGAGTACGCGTGGCTGATCCCCCACATGCCGACCGACGTGATCATGGCACCGCCGAAGGCCTGCCGGGGCATGCCGAGCCGGCTCAGGTCGAGGTTGAGATCCGAGGTGAGCCAGGCCCCGAGGTGAAGCGCCCCGCGCAGCACCGGAGCCGGCAGCCTGGCCAGCAGCGCCTTGCCCTGGCCCACTCCAGCGTCGTCGCCCGCCTCGATCGCGGCGGCGCGGCGGGTGACCTCCCGGGCGAGCTCGACCGCGGACTTCCGGTCGGCGTCCTCGACCTTGATCCCGGTCAGCTCCTTCCCGTGGCTGGCGGCCACGATGAAGAACACGTCCACGCTCTCGCGCTCGTGCACCCGGCCGCGGGCCAGCCGTACCCGGAGCTCGGGAACTTCCGCCAGCCCGTGCGCGACCGCCCGGCCGGCCAGGTGGGTCATGGTGAGGTGCACGCCCGTCGTGGCCCTGACGTCCTCGGCGTAGCTGACCAGGGCGCCCGCGTCCAGCTCCAGGTCCCCGTAGAACTGCGGGTCCATCGGCGCGCCCCACGTGGACCCGGCCAGCTTGCGCCAGCCCTGCACCCGCCGGCCCAGGTCAGGCCCGGTCCCGGGCACCCTGCGCGTCATCAGCTGCTCCCTTGTGCACCAGGTAAGCCAGCGCTCCCGCACCAAGTGAGCCTGTGCTCCTGTGAGCCTGTGCTCCTGCACCCAGTAAGCGCCCGCGTCTCATCCCGGGGCCAGGGCACTTCGTCCTGCCCCGGGGGCTGTTCGGCCTCACCCGGGCCCGGGCCGGCGGCCAGCCGCCGCCCTGCTGCAGCGGCTGGCCACCGGGGTCCCTGCGGGGGCGGGGTCAGGTCAGGTCAGGGCAGGGTCCATTTCTGGTTGCTGCCGCCGTTGCAGGTCCACAAGATGAGCTGTGTCCCGTTGGTGGTGTTGGAGTTGGGATCATCCAGGCACTTGCCGGAGGCCGGGTTGACGAGCTGGCCGCCGGTCGCCTGCCATTGCTGGTTGGCGCCCCCGTTGCAGGACCACCATTCGATCAGGGTGCCGTTGCTGTAATTGGCCCCGGTGATGTCCATGCAGCCGCCGTCGATCGTGAGCGTGCCGTTGCTGTTCACCGTCCAGTTCTGCGCGGCGGTGTTGGTATCGCAGTCCCAGATCTGCACCTTGTTGCCGTTGGTGCCGCTGCCGTTGTTGTTGTCTGCGCACTTGGCGCTGTTGACGCCGGACACGATGTGGCCGGTGGCGCCGGTGCCGCCGCCGCTGGACGTGGCGTAGCCGGCCGACGTGATGTTGGCCTGGACGGCGCTCTCGGTGGCGGCCGACGGGTAGCCGGAGGTCATCGCGCCTTCGTAGAAGGTGCCGGCCGAGCCCTTGCTGTTGTCGCCGCCGATGCCGAGGATGATCGCCCCCTCCTTGTGCATCGGGTTATATCCCGACACGTTGGGGCGCGGTCCGCTGTAGAACGTGGACAGGCCGCCGGACTGGGCGTTGCCGCCCAGGATGGCCCACTGGTTCGCCCCGCCCTCGATCATGGCGGTCGTGAACCGGTTGCCGATGGTCGGGTCGTTGGCGTTGAAGCCCGCGTTGACCCCGGAGTACAGGCCGTTCTCCATGTCGGCCATGATCCAGGGGCCGTTGCCGGTGCCGTAGCCCCAGACCTTGATGTTGCCGAAGTAGATGGCTTCCATGTGGCCGTTGCCGGTGTCGTTGTTGCTGGTCTCGGCGTTGCCGTAGTCGAAGCAGCAGCCGCCGTTGTAGTGCGTGCCGTCGAAGATCGCGTATTCGCCTTCGGCGGCGTCGCCGGTCGCGATGCCCGAGGTGTGGTCGTCGCGGTACCCGGTGCCGGGGGCCACGTAGACGCCGTAGACCTTGTGGCCGCCGGCCATGGCCGGCGCCGCGGTGGCGTTCGCGAGGTTGTCCGGGCCGCCGGCCGCCCCGCCTGCGGGAGCCTGGGTGAGGTTGTTGCCGTGACCGGACTGGTCGTAGATCTCGCTGATCACGCAGGTCGTGCCGGCGCAGAACGAGTCCTGCGCGGCAGCGTTGGCGTACCCGCCCGCGCTGAGCGTGCTGATGTTCGTGGTCGCGCCGTCGGAGGAGCGCTTGACCTGGTACAGCGGCCCGTTGTAGCTGGCGTACAGCGCCCTCGTGGTGCTGTGCGCGGCCACGCAGGGCGTGCCGCCGGACGAGTAGATGTCACACGGCAGCGATGCCGCCGAGGCCGGTGCCGCACCCCCGGCGGCCAGGGCGCCGGCGGCGAGCAGCAACGCCGCGCCCAGGAGGAGTAACGCCCGCCTGAGGGACAGAAGTGGTGAACGGAGGGTCATGAGCGTGCCTGCCTTTCCTTGTCCGAGGCTCCGTCGCTGGCTGGAATGGCCGTTGCGGGTCTGCAGGTCAACCCGGGACGCTGCTGGCGTCCGGGCGCCGGTGCACGCCGCGCCGCCGAGGGCGCGGTTCCCGTGCCGCAGCGCCGCTGAAGACCTCCTCTCCCGGCCGGGTGCGCCTTCCCGGCTGGGCCCGTTTCCCGGCTGGGCCCGTTTCCCGGCTGGGCCCGTCCTGCCCGGGCTGGGCCCGTTTCCGGGCTGGGCCCGTTTCCGGGCTGGGCCCGTTTCCGGGCTGGGCCCGTTTTCCGGCTGGGCCCGTTTCCGGCTGGGCCCGCGGCCGTGGCCCTCGAGTCCCGGCGGGTACCGGGCTCGCGGGATGTTAACGCTCACTTTGTCGGCTTTCCTGGCTTGACCGGGATTCAGGGCCGGGAAATACCGTCATAGTGAGCGCTCACAAGAAGTCCGTCAATGGGTCAGCGCTTTCCGGATCGCCAGATTTCCCGCCCGCGCCGGGCTGCCGGGCCGTGGCGGCCCGATGCAGGGATCCAGGCCCGCGCGCCTACCAGCCGGGGTGCCGGGCTGCGGCGGCCTGATACGCGGATCCGGGCCCCCCGCACCTGCCGGCCCGGGCTGCCCCGGTCGTGGTGGTCCCGACGCGGGGACTCTGGTCCGCGGGGGGCTTGAGCACATATCACGCTGGACGTGCGCCGATAACGGACATATCACCCGCCAGGACGCACGTCCGGCGTGAAAAGTGAGGGTTGATCATGGACGGGATGTGAGAGTTGATCGTGAAGTAGCACCTGGGCCGGGATGGGCGCCGGTCGGGCGCCGCCGGGGGGGGTCGGGCGCCGCCGGGGGGGGTCGGGCGCCGCCGGGGGGGTCGGGCGCCGCCGGGGGTCGGGCGGCGCCGGGGGTCAGCCGCCGTCGGCGGCCAGCCGGTCGCCGGCTCCCCGCACGGTCTGCAGGGCGCCGCGGCCGAACGGTGCGTCGATCTTGCGCCGCACGTACCCGGCGTACACCTCGACCACGTTGAGATCGAGGGAGTCGTAGCTGTCCCAGACGTGCTCGAGCAGCTCGGACTTGGACACCACCCGCCCGGCCCGCCGCATCAGGTACTCCAGCAGCGCGAACTCCCGGGCGGTCAGCTCGATGTCGGTCTCACCGCGGCGGACCCGGCGGGTGGCCGGGTCCAGGACCAGGTCGCCCGCCCGCAGCTGCGCGGGCCGGGGGATCGCGCCGCGCCGCAGGAGGGCCCGCAGCCGGGCCGCCAGCACCACGTAGGAGAACGGCTTGGTCAGGTAGTCGTCGGCGCCCAGATCCAGCCCGTCGGCCAGGTCGTACTCACCGTCCTTGGCGGACAGGATGAGGATCGGCACCCAGTTCTCCTCCGCGCGCAGCTGCTGGCAGACCCGGTACCCGGAGATCTTGGGCAGCATCAGGTCCAGCACCACGGCGTCGTACCCGCCCTCGCGCGCGGCGTGCAGGCCGTCCTCCCCGTTGTGGGCCAGGTCCACCGCGAAACCCTCGGCGGACAGGCCACGCCGCACTGCCGCAGCCAGCCTTCGTTCGTCCTCCACCACGAGCACCCGCACCCGCCCGAGCGTACCCGCCACCCGGTCACCGCCCCGGCGCCCGGAGCGCCCCTGGCACTGGCCGCACCGCCGTAGTGCCCTTCCGCGGGTGCCGGCGATCGGATCGTTAGGGCAGGTTCTCACAGGGCGGCCTCAGGTGGCGTGCGGCAAGATGATGAACGGCGGGGCCCGCCGGCCGGCTAGCCGGTGCGGGCGGGCCCGGACGGGGCCAGAGAGGGACCGCGCCTCCCGGACCAGGGCGGCGGCGGTCCACGCGGGCCGCCTGCGGCCGGGCCGGGCCGCCCGCGGTCCAGGGACGAGCCTGTGCGGCCGACCCGCACGGGGCAAGTGAGGTTGGGAAATGAACACGCTGCCGACGTTTTCCCGTCGCGCGAGGTGGGCGATACCGGCTGGTGCCGTGATTCTCGCGGCCGGGGTGACCTCCGGTTCCCTGATCAGTACCGCCCAGGCGTCACCCGAGCTGCCGCTGCGCACCCCCGCGCAGCTGCTCGCCTCGGTGGCCGGCCGGACCGCGCCGCTGCCGGCCCTGACCGGGACCGTGGTGGAGACCGCGTCGCTCGGCCTCCCGCAGCTGCCGGGCACCAGCGACCCGAACTCCATCACGGCGCTGCTGGCCGGCTCGCACACGATCAAGGTCTGGTACGCGGACCCGGCGCACGTCCGGCTCGCGGTACCGGTGACGATGAGCGAAACGGACCTGATCCGCAACGGCCGCCAGGTCTGGGCCTGGCAGAGCAAGTCCAACACGGTCACGCGGATGCAGGTCCCGTCCGGGGCGGACGAGAAGGGCGTGCACGTGGTCACGCCGCCGCAGGTGCCGCTCACCCCGCAGCAGGCGGCCCAGCAGGCCCTCCAGGCGGTCGGGCCGAGCACCCGGGTCAGCGTCGAGCGCAACGTCACCGTGGCCGGGCAGCCCGCCTACCAGCTGGTGCTCTCGCCCAGGTCCAGCGGCTCGCTGATCGGCCGCATCAGTATCGCCATCGACGCGACGAAGAACGTGCCGCTGCGGGTCCAGGTGTTCGCCCGCGGCGCGGCCAGCCCGGCGTTCCAGGTCGGCTTCACGTCGATCTCGTTCGTCAAGCCGGCCGCGGCCAACTTCAGCTTCGCCGCCCCGCCCGGCGCCAAGGTCAAGGTGATCAGCCCGCACGCGAGCCGGGTCAGGCCGAGGCCGGCCTTGGGCCAGAAGGTCAGCGGCGAGCCCCAGGTGATCGGCAAGGACTGGCTGTCGGTGGCGGTTCTCCCGGCGTCCGGGCTGGCCGGCGTCATGGGCGGCGCGGGCAGCGCGGCGAGCGCGGCAAGCTCGGCCGCGCAGTCGGCGGCGGGCAGCTCCGGCGGCCCTGGCGGCAGCGGTGAGGACTCCGCGGTCGCGGCGGCGCTGCTGAAGTCGGCCACCCCGGTCCACGGGGCGTGGGGCAGCGGCAAGCTGCTGCACACGAGCCTGGTGTCGGTGCTGATGACCAGCAACGGTCACGTGCTCGTCGGGGCGGTGACGCCGGCGGTTCTGTACGCCGCGGCCGCCCGGGTCAAGTGAGTCCGGGTCAGGTGAGCCCGGGCCAGGTGAGCCCGGGCGAGGCGGTCTCCGCCCCCGGGCCGGCCCGCCGGCGGCCCCGGGCGCGGGGGCGGGCGCGGCGCCGGGCGGCGCGGGGCAGCCGGCCGCGGGGGCGGGCGCGGGAACGGAGCCGGCCGCGGGGCGCGCAGGGGCGGGCGCGGGAACGGAGCCGGGGGCCGCCGGGGCGGCGCGGGAACGGAGCCGGGGGCCGCCCCCGCGATCGTCACCACCGGGCTGACCAAGCGGTTCCGGAGCGGTCAGCTGGCGGTGGACAGCCTCGACATGCTGGTCCCCCGGGGCAGCGTCTACGGCTTCCTCGGCCCCAACGGGTCCGGCAAGACCACCACGATCCGGATGCTGCTCGGCCTGGTCTATCCCACCTCGGGCAGTCACGCGCTGCTCGGCGTGCCGATGCCCGCGGGGACCGTCCGGGTGCTGCCGCGGGTCGGGTCCCTGGTCGAGGGGCCGGCCTTCTACCCGCAGCTGTCCGGCCGGGACAACCTGGCCCGGGTGGACGCGGCCGACCGGACCGCCGACCCGGGCACGGCGAGGCAGCGGATCACCACGGCGCTGGACCGGGTCGGCCTGCTCGCCGCCAGGAAGAAGCACTACCGGGCCTACTCGCTCGGCATGAAGCAGCGGCTGGCCATCGCGGCCAGCCTGCTCCAGCCACGTGAGCTGATCATCCTGGACGAGCCCACCAACGGGCTGGACCCGCAGGGCACCCGCGAGGTCCGCGGCCTGATCCGGGAGATCGCCACCGACGGCATCACTGTCCTGGTGTCCTCGCACCTGCTCGCCGAGGTCGAGCAGATCTGCACCCAGGTGGGCGTGATGCGGACCGGGCGGCTGGTCTTCCAGGGGTCGCTGGAGGAACTGCGGGCCCGCGGCGCGGCCCGGATCCGGGTCACCACCACCGACGCCACGCGGGCCGCCGAGGTCCTCGGCAAGCTGGGGCTGGCCGACGTGGCGGCCGCGGAAGGGGAGGCATCCGCCGCGCTCGGCGACCAGGCGCCCGAGCAGATCTGCCGCGAGCTGGTCTACGCCGGCGTCCCGGTGGCCGGGCTGGACACGCCCCGGCCCAGCCTCGAGGAACTGTTCGTCGGACTGACCGGGGAGGGCTTCGATGTCGACGGCTGAGCTGTCCGCTCCCCGCGGGGGCGCACCCGCCGCGGACGGCGCGGCAGTGGCCACGGCGGCCCGGCCGCGCAATGGCGTCCGTACCTGGCTCCGCCTGCTGGGCAGCGAGCTGCGCCTGATGTTCCGGCGCTGGCGCAACCTGGCGCTGCTCGGCGTGCTCGTCGTGCTGCCCGTGGTGCTGGGCATCGGGCTGCGGGTATCCATGCCGCACGGCGGTGGTGGCGGCGGTAGCGGGCCGGGCGCGTCGTTCTTCGCCCAGCTCGCCGGGAACGGGGTGTTCCTGTCGTTCCTGGCCCTGACCATCCTGCTCACGCTGGTGCTGCCGCTGGTGATCGCCGTGGTGGCCGGTGACTCGATCGCCGGCGAGGCGGGCATGGGCACGCTGCGTTATCTGCTCACGGTGCCGGCCGGGCGGACCCGGCTGCTGTCGGTCAAGTACGTGGCCGTGGTCATCTTCGGGCTGGCCGCGTGCCTGCTGGTGTCGGCGGTGTCGCTGATCATGGGCGCGATCCTGTTCCCGATCGGGCCCGTGACGCTGCTGTCCGGGACCACCGTGTCCCTCGCGGACGGCCTGCTCCGGCTGCTCTACGTCACGCTGTACGTGGCCGCGGGCATGGCCGCCCTGGCCGCGATCGGGCTGGCCATCTCGACCCTGACCGAGCACCCGATCGGCGCGATCGCCGCCGTCCTGGTCCTCGCCGTGGCCAGCGAGGTGACCGACAACGTGGCCCAGTTCGCGGTGATCCACCCGTACCTGCCGACGCACTTCTGGCTGTCGTTCGACTCGCTGCTGCGTGTCCCGGTCGACACCGGTGCCCTGCTGCACGGGCTGCTGTCGTTCGCGGCGTACATCGTGATCTTCGGCTCGCTCGCCTGGGCCCGGTTCACCAGCGCGGACGTCACCAGCTGAGTCAGTTCCTGGCGCGGGGCACCCAGACGCGCGGGTCGACGGTGCCGTCCACAGTGGCCTGGGCGACCTCGGTGAGGCGCTGGTTGGTGTTGCGCGCGTAAGCCCGGAGCCGGGCGAACGCCTCGGCCAGGTCGATGCCGGCCCGTTCGGACAGCACCCCCTTGGCTTGCTCGATCGCGATCCGGCTGGTCAGCGCGGCGGACAGCTGCTCGTTCAGGCGCTGGGCCTCGGTGCTGGCCCGGTGCTGCAGAATACTGAGTGCGGCGAGGTCAGCGAAGGCGCGGGCGACGATCAGGTCCGGCTCCCCGATCGGGGCCTCAGTCGTGCTGAGCAGGTTGAGCGCGCCGAGGGTCACCTCCCGCAGCCGCAGCGGCAGGGCGACCGCTGACTTGAAACCAGCGCGGACGGCGGCACGGGAGAACAGCGGCCAGCGTCCGGACCCCCGCCCCAGGATCACCTGGGCGACCGGCTCGCCGCTGCGGAAGGCGTCCAGGCAGGGCCCTTCCTGCGCCTGGAGCTCGAACAGTTCCAGCAGGCGCATCGCCTCGCTGGAGGAGGCCACCAGGCCGAGGCCGCCTGAGGGGGACGCGAGCATCACCCCGGCGGCGGAGATGTCCAGCAGGCTGACGCAACGGTCGGTGAGCCCGGTCAGCAGCTCGACGACGTCGTAGTCATCCACCAGGGTGTCGGCCATTTCGACCAGAGAGCGGACCACATCGGCTTCGCGGGTCATCCTGATCCCTCCTTCCGGAGCCTAGCGCCGCGCAGGGCTGGGCGGCCCGGTTCATCCGAGCCGGAGTCGGTGGGCGATGACATCCTGGGCCACGTCCTCGAGCAGGCGGTCGTTGCCGTAGGAAAACGCCCGCAGGCGGATGAGTGCTTCGGTGACGCTAATGTTCTCCTGAACCGAGACTATGCCCGCCGCGTTGTGCACGGCGAAGTGAAAGTTGGCCTGGATCTCCAGGGCTTTGGCCACCATGCCGTCGGGCGCTCCGGCCTGGGTTTCCAGTACCCAGCGGGCGGTCACGTCGGCCAGTACCAGCGCGTCGGCATGCTGCTGCGCGTCGAGCGGGCCGGGCCGGTCACGGTAGAGATTGAGTGCCCCCAGCCGCACGGTGCCGACCCGCAGCGGGAAGCCGAACACCGCCCGCACGCCCGCCTGCAGTGCGGGCGGGGTGAACGCGAACCACCGGACGGTCTCGGGATCCGCCAGGTCGGGCTCGGACACCACCATGTCCTTCTGATAGGCGTCGACGCAGGGACCCTCGCCCAGCGTGTACTGCAACTCCTCGATCAGCTGGCTGACGTCGTTACTCGTGCACAGCGACCCGCTGGGAATGTCACCGGACATGAGCATGACTCCTGCGCCTTCCACCCCGGCGATCCGGGGGCACACCTCGCAGACCAGAGCGGCCGGCCATGGGCCAGGACTGTCAGACAGCTCAGCCAGTATCCGGCGCAGCCGCTCACCAGGCATGCCAGCCTCCCGGTCCCGGCCCAGGATGGATCACCAGGGCTCGAACAGGATGTTCCGGAGGTCCTTGATGGCGTGGTCCAGCTGGTCGGTAGCGTCCCAGATCTTGCTCGCCGCCGGGTTCTCGCTGCCCGCCCCCTGCTCGCCGATCAGGCCGAGCGCAGCCTGAAGATCGAGTCCCGCGGCGAAAATGCGGCGGACCACCACGTCGTTCATTTTCCGTGCCATGCCGTCGCGGTCGTGGCAGGAGGACAGGACCACCTCCGCCGGACTGGCTGTGCTGTCGCCAGCTGCCGGCTGGACGCTGGCCGCGGGGGAGCCCCGGGCTGGCCAAGTGCTGGACGCGCTGGCCGTCCCGGCCATCGCAAGGGCAGCGGGCAGCCCCAATATCCGATCCATCGCTCGTCTCCTCGTGGTTGCCCGGCCGTGGAATGGCCGTGCCACCGGGGTCCTGAGCGACGCGGTCGGCTGCACTTGTACCTGACCCTCGGGGCCGATACAAGGGCCTCCCGGTCATCACACTACGCCGGTGTGCTCTTGCCGGATAGCTACCCGAACCGATGGTGCCGGCCGTGCGGGCGGAAGTCGGGCCCGAGCTCGTAGGCCAGCGGGGTCGCGGTGGGCACGTTCAGCCCGGTGACCTCCTCGTCAGACATCCGCTCCAGGTGCCTGACCAGGGCGCGCACGGTGTTGCCGTGCGAGACGACCAGCACGCACTGACCGGAGCGCAGGTCGGGGACGATGGCGTCGTACCAGTACGGCAGCAGCCGGGCGGTCACGTCCCTCAGTGACTCGGTGCGCGGCCGGATGTCGGGCGGGACGGCGGCGTAGCGGAGGTCGCCGAATTGTGAGTACTCCGAGCCGGCGTCCAGTGGTGGTGGCGCGGCGTCGTAGGAGCGGCGCCAGTGCATGAACTGCTCCTCGCCGGCCTCCGCCCGGACCTCGTCCTTGCTGCGCCCCTGCAGCGCGCCGTAGTGGTTGGAGTTGAGCCGCCAGGAGCGGCGGACCGGGATCCAGTCCCGGTCGCATTCGGCCAGGGCCAGGTCGGCGGTGCGGATGGCCCGCCGCTGCACCGAGGTGTGCACGAAGCCCGGCAGCAGGCCGCGGCGGGCCAGCAGCCGCCCGGCGCGCGCGGCTTCCCGTTCCCCGGCCGGGCTCAGCGCCACGTTGACCCAGCCGGTGAACCGGTTGCTGGCGTTCCACTCGCTTTCCCCGTGCCTCAGGATCACCAGCCGGTAGGGGCGGCCGGGGGACCGCGCTGCCCCCACCGTCAGCCTTTGAGGTCAGGGAAGTCCTCTTCCCAGAACTCGAGGGTCCCGCGGGGTCCGGCGGCTGGTCCGGGTCCGGCGGCTGGTCCGGGTCCGGCGGCTGGTCCGGGCCCGGCGGCTGGATCGGGCCCGGCGGCTGGATCGGGCCCGGCGGCCGCGCCGGTGCCGGGCATCCCGAGCCGGACCGTCTCCTGGGCGCGCAGCTCTACCCGGCGGATCTTCCCCGAGATCGTCTTGGGCAGCTCGCTGAACTCCAGCCGGCGGATCCGCTTGTACGGGGACAGCCGCTGCCGCGTGTAGCCGAAGATCGCGAACGCCGTCTCCGCGGACGGCTCGAACCCGGCCGCGAGCGTGATGTACGCCTTGGGCACGGCGAACCGCATCGGGTCCGGCGACGGCACCACGGCCGCCTCGGCCACCGCCTCGTGCTCGATCAGCACGCTTTCCAGCTCGAACGGGGAGATCCGGTAGTCCGACGCCTTGAACACGTCGTCGGTCCGCCCGATATAGGTCAGGTACCCGTCGGCGTCCCGGCTGGCCACGTCCCCAGTGTGGTAATAGCCGTCCCGCATGGCCTCGGCGGCCCGCTCCGCATCACCGCGGTAGCCGGTCATCAGGCCGAGCGGCCGCCGGGCCAGGTCCAGGCAGATCTCGCCCTCCTGGCCGGGCTCGCGGGTTAGCGGGTTGACCAGGGCCACGGTGTACCCGGGCAGCGGGTGGCCCATCGAGCCGGGCCGCAGCGGCTGCCCCGGCGGGTTGCCGACCTGCGCGGTGGTCTCGGTCTGCCCGTACCCGTCCCGCACCGTGATTCCCCAGGCCCGCCGGACCTGGTCGATGACCTCGGGGTTCAGCGGCTCACCCGCGGCCACGCACTCGCGCAGCGCGGCGACGTCGCAGGCGCTCAGGTCGGCCTGGATGAGCATGCGCCAGACCGTGGGCGGCGCGCAGAACGTGGTCACGCCGCAGCCGCTGATCGCGTCCATCAGCGCCTGGGCGGAAAACCGCTCGTAGCCGAGCACGAGCACGGTGGCCCCGGCGTTCCACGGCGCGTACACGTTGCTCCACGCGTGCTTGGCCCAGCCCGGGGAGGAGATGTTCAGGTGCACGTCACCGGGCTGCAGCCCGATCCAGTACATCGTGGACAGGTGGCCGGCCGGGTAGGAGGCGTGCGTATGCTCCACCAGCTTGGGCTGGGCGGTGGTACCGGAGGTGAAATACAGCAGCAACGGTTCGTCCGCATGAGTCGGGCCGTCCGGCTCGAAGTGGGTGCTGGCCGAGGCCGCCTCCGTGTAGCCGTGCCAGCCGTCCGGCGGCGTGGCCCCGGGAGCCGTGCTGACTGCCACCCGCGTCCAGTCCCCCGGGACCTCCGCGAACCGCGGCGTGTGCCCGTACTCGGTGATGACGTGACGCACGTCGCCGCGGGACACCCGGTCGGCCAGATCCTCCGGGCCGAGCAGGGTGCTGGCCGGGATCATCACCACGCCGAGCTTCATCGCGGCCAGGATGATCTCCCAGAGCGGCGCGATGTTGCCCAGCATGAGCAGCAGCCGGTCGCCCCGCCGGGCGCCGAGGCTGCGCAGCCAGTTGGCCACCTGGTTCGACCGCGCGGCCATCTCCCCGTAGCTGATCCGGGCCGCGGCGTCCCCGTCCGCCACGATTCGCAGCGCGTCCCGGTCCGGGTGCTCGGCGGCGATTACGTCGAACCAGTCCAGCGCCCAGTTGAACTCATCCAGTTCCGGCCAGGTGAACGCGGCCCGCGCCGCCGGGTAGTCCTCACGGAGGCGCAGCAGCAGGTCCCGGGCATCGCGGAACGCCTGTGTCGGTGAGTACGCGTCGGTCATGAGGTCATCGTGGCAGGTGCGCCAGGGCGATGGGAATGCCGCGGCAGGTCCGCCGCTCTGATCACGCCAGGAAGCGGGACGATGAGTCGCGAGGGAGTGACTATCCGTAGGGCCACTGGCCGCTGAACAGGACTAACGTTCCCAAACGGGCACGAAGTGGATAAGGTACCCCGGGGAACTAAAGTTACTGCGGGGGAGATTGTGCGCAAATACCTGGTCGCCGTCGTCGTCGCCACCGCCGGGACGCTGGCGCCGCTCGCCATCCCGGCCGCGCAGGCCGGAACCGGCGGCCAGCCGCCACCGCCAGGCGCCGTGTCGGCCAGGCCCGCCAGCAACACGCCCCGCCTGGCCACCAGGTCCAGCCCCAGGGAGCAGATCCGCCAGATCGTCCGCTGCGGCACCACCATGTACGCGGTGGGCAGCTTCAGCGTTATCAAGCAGGGCAGCAGAAGCTTCGGCCGGACGGACATCGTCAGCTTCAGCGCGAACAGCCCGTACCGGGTCACATCGTGGGCGCCCCGGGTGGTGGGCAGCACGAAGACCGATGATGACGGCGCGGCGGCCGTCAACTCCATCGCGTTCAGCGGCGGCAACTGCGCCAGCGCCTATATCGGCGGGAACTTCAGCCGGGTCAACGGCACGAGGGTCAGCAACATCGCCAAGATCAGCACCAGGACCGGCAACGTGGTCTCCAGGTTCCAGCACAGCGCCAACGGCCGGGTCAACACCCTCGCCGCGGCCCGGGGCCACCTGCTGGTGGGAGGCACCTTCACGTCCGTCAACGGCGACAGGACCGCGCGGATGGCGAGCCTGAGCCCGTCCACCGGCCGGGGCGACGGGTTCCTGAACCTGTCCATCGCGGGCAGCCAGGTCTACAACCAGCAGGTCAGCCACGGCGGCACGCTCGACCTCGTCGAGGGCGTGTTCAGCCGGGCCGGGGGCGCCACGCGCCACCAGATCTTCATGCTGAACGTCGGCGGCTCCCGGGCCAGCGTGACCGGCTGGACGTCGCCGGACTTCGGCGTCGCCTGCACCGAGTCGTTCTGGGCGCGCGCGGCGGCCTGGTCGCCGGACGACTCCATGGTGTACGTGGCCACCACCGGCTACCACGTCGTCGGCGGCAGCAACCACGGGGCGCGCACGGGACCGTGCGACGCCGCGCTGGCCTACCCGGCGACCCGGGCTTCGGTCGGGCACAAGTGGATCAACTACACCGGCTGCGACTCGCTGTACTCCGTCGCGGTTAACGGCCAGGGCGCGTATTTCGGCGGCCACGAGCGCTACTCCATGAATCCCAACGGCTGCAACAACCTCGGTTCCGGCGGCTACAACGCGCCCGGCATGGAAGGCCTCAATCCTTCTAACGGGGCGCTGTTCGTCAACTCAGGGGGTTCCGCTGGGTTCTACAGCCGGGCCCGGGGCCTGGGTGCCGAGGACATGCTGTTCACCCGGGCCGGGCTCTGGATCGCCAGCGACAACCTGGACGGCAGCGACACCTGCGGCGGGGTGCACGGCCACGCCGGCATCTGCTTCCTGCCCCACTAGCCGGCCACCGTCCCTGACCGGCTGAGCACCCGGGCGCGGGCGCGCCAGGGTGCGGCGGTTGTCGCCCTCGCACGGTAGCGTGTCCGGACGTGGCCCCCGGTGAAGAACTCGCGCAGGCTGGCCCGCGCCCTGGTCCTGGTCCGGCCAAGGTGGACGCCGGGGCGCTGCCGCCCGTGCCCGAGCTGCTCGCCGCGGCGGTGGCCGGGATCGGGGGGGCCGAGCGGCCCGGGCAGGTCGAGATGGCCGAGGCCGTCGAGCGGTCCATCCGCTCCGGTGAGCATCTGGCGGTCCAGGCGGGCACCGGCACCGGCAAGTCCCTGGCCTACCTGGTGCCCGCGGTCGCGCACGCGCTGGCCAGCGGCAGCGCTGTCGTGGTGGCCACGGCCACGATCGCCCTGCAGCGCCAGCTGATCGACCGGGACCTGCCGCGGCTGGCCGAGACACTGGAACCGCTGCTGGGCCAGGAACCTGACTTCGCGATCCTGAAGGGCCGCCGCAACTATCTCTGCCTGCACCGGCTGAAGTCGGGCGCGCCGGAGGATCCCCGCGACGTGCTGTTCGACCGGGGCGCGACCTCTGCCGTCGGCCAGCAGGTCGAGCGGGTGCACGAGTGGGCGGCCCAGACCACGACCGGCGACCGGGACGAGCTCGTGCCCGGCGTGGACGACCGGGCCTGGCGGCAGGTGTCGGTGAGCGCCCGGGAATGCCTCGGCGCCCAGCGCTGCCCGTTCGGCCGGGACTGCTACGCGGAGAAGGCCCGGGCGACCGCGGGGAAAGCCAGCATCGTGGTGACCAACCACGCGCTGCTCGCGATCGACGCGCTGGAATCCTTCCCGGTCCTGCCCGAGCACGATGTGGTCATCATCGACGAGGCGCATGACCTGGTGAACCGGGTGACCAGCGCCGCGTCCAGCGAACTGTCCGCGACGGGGGTGGACGCGGCGGCCCGGCGGGTCGGGCGGCTGCTGTCCGCGGACGCGGCCGGGCGGCTCCGGGAGGCGGGCGAGGCCGCGGCCCGGGCCTTCGCCGAGTCCCGCGACGGCCGCCTCGACTTCCTGGATCAGGATCTGGCCAGCGCGCTCGCGCTGGTGCGGGACGCCGCCGCCGGGTGCGCCACCGAGATCCGGTCCAGCGCCAGGCAGGCCGGCGAGGAGGAGCCCGCGGAGCAGCAGGCCGCGACCCGCTCGGCGCTGGCCGCCCTGGATGACCTGGTGGGCACCGCGGAGCGGATCCTGGCCTCGTACGTCCCGGACCTCACCTCCCGGGCCGACGTGGTCTGGATGGACCGGCCGATGGTCGAGGACCCCCGGCGGCCGGCCACGCTCCGGGTAGCCCCGTTGCAGGTCGGCGCCCTGCTCGCGGAGCGCCTGTTCCGCCGCCAGACCGTGGTGCTCACCTCCGCGACGCTGGCCCTCGGCGGGTCCTTCGACCCGCTGGCCCGGCAGTGGGGACTGCCGCCGCCCGGGACCGAGGCCGCCGCCGGCGAGGCGCCCGCCTCCGGGCACCCCCCCGAGGACCCCGGCCACGCCGGGAAGGGCGGAGCTGACGCGGGGCAGCCGCCGGACGTGTCACCGCACGGCCTGGCCTGGTCCGGCCTCGACGTCGGGTCACCTTTCGACCATCCCCGCCGCGGCATCCTCTACGTCGCCCGGCACCTTCCCCCGCCCGGCCGGGACGGGCTCCCGCCGGCCTACCTGACCGAGCTGAGCGAGCTGATCACCGCGGCGGGCGGCCGCACGCTCGGCCTGTTCTCTTCCATGCGGGCCGCCCGGCAGGCCGCGCTCGAGCTCCGCGGCTCGCTCAGCGTGCCGCTGTTCTGCCAGGGCGACGACGCGACCGGCCAGCTCATCCGGCAGTTCGCCGAGGACGAGTCGAGCTGCCTGTTCGGCACGCTGTCGCTGTGGCAGGGAGTGGACGTCCCGGGGCCGGCGCTGCAGCTGGTCGTCATCGACCGGATCCCGTTCCCCCGCCCGGACGACCCGCTGGCCTCGGCCCGGCAGCGGGTGGTGGCGGCCCGCGGCGGCAACGGGTTCATGGCCGTCGCCGTGTCCCACGCCGCGCTGCTGCTGGCCCAGGGGGCCGGGCGGCTGCTGCGCACCATGGACGACCGGGGCATGGTGGCCATCCTCGATCCGCGGCTGGCCACGGCCCGGTACGGCGGCTTCCTCCGGGCGTCGCTGCCCCCGTTCTGGGCCACCACGGACCCGGCGGTGGCCCGGGACGCCCTGCGCCGCCTCGCCGCCCAGCACTCCTGATCGGGCCAGCCGTTCCATGCGCCGTCAACAACCCCCTCTGTCCCATCAAGCCCCCCCCTGTCCCATAAACCCCCCCTGTCCCATCAACCCCCCCTGTCGCGAGCTTCCGCTGATGATCTAACGATTGGTGTTGCCCCAGCAACACCAATCGTCTGATCATGACGGCGGTGGAGGGGTTTCAGGGGGTTGGGGCCTCCAGGGGATCTTGCCGGGACTTCAGGAGCGGGTGAGGACGACCTTGAGGGCGCCGGTGTCAGCCGCCCGGCTGAACACGTCGTAGGCCTGGTCGAACTCGTTCAGCCCGAAGTGGTGGGTGATGAACTTCGTCGCGTCGAGCTGGTGGCTGGTCACCAGGCGGAGCAGCGTCGCGGTGGAGTAGGCGTCCACCAGCCCCGTCGTGATGGTGATGTTCTTGATCCACAGCTCCTCGAGGTGCAGGGTGGCGGGCTCGCCGTGCACGCCAATGTTGGCGATATGGCCGCCGGGCCGCGCCAGCCTGGCCGCGAGCTCGAAGGTGGCCGGCATACCGACCGCCTCGATGGCGACGTCGGCGCCGAGCCCGTCGGTCAGCAGGTTGACGACTTCCTCCGGGTTCTGGCCGGAGGCGTTGTTCACGGTGACGTCCGCGCCGAACCTCTTCGCGGCCTCGAGCCTGGAGTCGGCCAGGTCGATCGCGACGATGTGGCTCGGGCTGAACAGCCGGGCGCCCATGATCGCCGACAGCCCGATCGGGCCGCTCCCGACGATCGCAACCACGTCACCGGGCCGCACAACGCCGTTCAGCACGCCGACCTCGTAGGCGGTGGGCAGGATGTCCGCCAGCATGAGGATCTCCTCGTCGGAGGTCCCGGCCGGCACGGGGTAGGTCGAGGTGTCGGCGAACGGCACCCGGACGTACTCGGCCTGGGTTCCGTCGATCTTGTGGCCCAGGATCCAGCCGCCGCCGCCCAGGCACTGGCCCGCGTGACCCTCACGGCAGAACCGGCAGGCCCCGCACGCGGAGATGCAGGAAACGAGGACCCGGTCCCCGGCCTTGACCGTCTTGACCCCCTGCCCCACGGACTCGACGGTGCCCACGGCTTCATGGCCGAGGATCCGGCCGTCGGTGACCGCCGGCACGTCTCCCTTGAGGATGTGCAGGTCGGTGCCGCAGATCGTGACTGCGTTGACGCGCACGATCGCGTCGGTGTCGGCGGCGATGTCGGGCTTCGGTACCTCTTCCCAGGCCTTCTGGCCCGGTCCGTGATAGACAAGCGCTCGCATGATCATCTCCCGGTGTACGCCCGGGTCCTGGTCGGCTGTGACGCACCCGGGTCCGCTTCCTCAGGCTGTGCCCGCCCGGGGCCTAATGGCAGGGCCGGAGGGCCCCGTCGGCGCGGGCTGAACGTCCCGCGCGTGCCACGGTCCCCGATCGGCAGGCTGTGGCTATCCATCCCGCTCGGCAGCGGCAGCCGTGCCGTCGGGGACCGGGTAGCCCGGCGCGGATGGCGGTCCGGAAATATCTTGGGGACGGCGTACGCTTTAGGCAGAGCAGGAAAAATGCGAAGGCGGTCGCACTGCACGGGCGAATGCCCAGGTCCGCCGGTCATCGCCGTATATGCGGTAGCTCTGAATGTGTCCCAGCCTGGTGATCGTTCGGAAATGTGTTCCTTCCGCGCAAGCGCGTAACGATATTTTTCTGGCTGCCCCGGACCTCGGCGGTCGTATTTTTGAGTTTCCTAGAGCCGAGGCTGGCATGGATCCAATTTTTCCCAAATTTTCCCGGGCAGCTCGTAGCAGGCTGAGTACCGTGCATCGGTCGACTCCGTCCCGGCCGGGCCGACCGAACTCGATAAACGAGCTGAAGAAACGGCCTCCCCGCGCGCCCACGCCGAAGGCGGCTCCGCGCTGGCCGATCTGGGTCCTGGTGGGCGGGCTCGTGCTCGGCTCCCTCCTGCTGTTCCACCCTGGCTTCAAGAGCTCGACGACCCGTGACTTCAGCTACAGCGGTTTTGTCAGCGAAGTGACGGCCAACAAGGTCTCGACGGCGAAGATCAGCTCGACCGGGCTGGTGACCGGCAAGCTTGATAACGGCGTCGCCTACAGCTCCCAGATCCCCACCGCGCTGAACAACAACACCCTTTCCCCCCTCCTCCTCGCGCACAACGTCCAGGTCACAGGCACCAGTTCCAGCTCGTTCAGCGCGGCCAGCCTGATCTTCACGTTGTGGCCGCTGCTGCTCCTGGTGGGCGTCTTCATCTGGTTCGCCCGCCGCGGCCGTAAGCAAATCGGCGGGATCATGAGCATCGGCAAGTCGAAGGCCAAGCTCTACGACGAGGAGCGGCCCCTCACGCGTTTCGCGGATATCGCCGGCTATGAGGGTTCCAAGGCCGAGGTCATGGAAGTTGTCGACTACCTGAAACACCCCCAGCGTTACGCACAGGCCGGCGCCGTCGGTCCCAAAGGCGTGCTCATGGTGGGCCCGCCCGGAACCGGGAAGACCCTGCTGGCCAAGGCGGTCGCCGGCGAGGCGGGCGTCCCGTTCTTCGCGCTCAGCGGCTCGAGCTTCGTCGAGATGTTCGTCGGTGTCGGCGCAGCACGGGTGCGGGACCTTTTCAACGACGCACGCAAGCATGCTCCCTCGATCATCTTCATCGATGAGATCGACGCCATCGGCGGCCGCCGCGGCCCCGGCGGGTTTGGCTCGAACGACGAGCGCGAGCAGACCCTCAACCAGCTGCTATCCGACATGGACGGGTTCGAGCCGGGGGCCAGCGTGGTGGTGATGGGAGCGACCAACCGGGCCGAGATCCTCGACACGGCCCTGCTGCGGCCCGGCCGCTTCGACCGGACGGTGGAGATTCCCCTGCCCAACCAGAAGGAACGGACAGCGATCCTGGGCATCCACGGGCGGGGCCGGACACTCGGGCCCGATGTGGATCTTGACGTGGTGTCACGGGGGACACCGGGGTTCTCGGGCGCCGATCTGGCCAACCTCGTGAACGAAGCAGCCATCAACGCCGTCCGGGATGGGCGCAATGTCCTGTCCGCCGACGATTTCGCCGCGGCGCGGGACCGCCTGCTGATCGGCCGGCGGGACGGCTCGAACGCGCTGCTGCCTGAGGAGAAGCGCTCGGTCGCCGTGCACGAGGCGGGCCATGCGCTCGTCGCGGTCCTGTCGGAGCATGCCGACCCGGTGGCGAAGGTGACCATCCTGCCCCGTGGCGCGGCGCTCGGCGTGACCGAGCAGCTGCCGGAGTCCGAACGCCACCTGTATCCCCAGAGCTACCTCACCGACACGCTCGCCGTGCGGCTCGGCGGACGGGCTGCGGAGATCATCGTCCTCGGGGAGCCATCGACCGGCGCGGCGGACGACCTGGCGGGCGCGACGGGAATCGCCACCCGCATGGTGCGGGAATGGGGCTTTTCCGCCGAGGTCGGGCCCATCGGCTACGGCCCGGAAGGACCGAGCCGGGACAACCCGTTCGCGGGCCGTCCCTACGCCGAGGAAACCCAGCGATCCATCGACCGGGAAGTAGCCAAGCTGCTCCGCGACGCCGAGAGCCGGGCGACCATGCTGCTGCGCACGAACCTGGCCACCCTCGACCGGGTGGTCGATCTCCTGCTTGAGCGGGAGACCATCGACGGCTCGGATCTGGCCGCCATCGTCGGGGTGCCGGAACGCCACGCCCAGCCTGACATGGTCTGGGCCCCCCATGCGGTGGCGATGGCACCAGCCGTGGCGGAGCAGGCCCGGACCAGCGGCGCCAACGGGAAGGCCACGCCGGCTAGCTAAGCTCCAGCAGCTGATCAGGAAACCTTCACCGGGCCGGAGGGCCTGCGGAGCCCGGGTGCCCGCGGGCCATCCGCCATCGGGGCAGGCTCAGGCCGGGGAGCCCCCGAGGCTGGTCACCTCGCGGGCGTGGCCGTTGAGCACTTCCCCGGCCTTGGTGAGCAGGCTGGCTTCCGAGAACGGCTTCTCCACGAGGACCACGCCGGGGTGCGCCACCGGACACAGGTGGCCGCGTATGCCGGGCGGCTCGCCGGGACCCGCGGCGAGGCAGCTCCGGGGAATACCTGACCCGCGGGCCCGCGGCGCATCTCGCCGCCGCGGGCTGCCTGGCCGCCTGTGCCTACAGGACGTCGTGGCCGGGGTGCGGCTCGGCCGGGACCTCGGCGTGCTGGGCGGGGATGCTGCCCAGCCGGCCCGCCTGGAAGTCCTCGAACGCCTGGACCAGTTCATCACGCGTGTTCATCACGAACGGTCCGTACGCGGCGACCGGCTCGCGGATGGGCTGCCCGCCGAGGACCAGGATGTCCAGCTCGCGCCCGGGTCCTTCCTGGGTCCGCGCGGCCTCCACGGTCAGCGCGTCACCGGCGCCGAACACCGCGAGCTGCCCGGTGCGGACCGGGCGGTGGTCCGGGCCGACCGTGCCGGAGCCGCCCAGCACGTAGACCAGCCCGTTGAAGTCGCTGCGCCAGGGCAGGTGCAGCCGGGCCCCGGGCTGCAGGGTCGCGTGCAGCAGGCTGATCGGCGTGTGCGTGACGCCGGGGCCGGGGTGGCCGGCCAGGTCGCCGGCGATGACCCGGATCAGCACGCCGCCGTCGGGTGAGGACAGCAGCGAGACCTGCTGGGCCCGGATGTCCTGGTAGCGCGGGGCGGTCATCTTGAGCCGGCGGGGCAGGTTCACCCACAGCTGGAAGCCGTGGAACAGCCCGCCGCTCATGACCAGCTCCTCCGGCGGTTCCTCGATGTGCAGGATGCCGCCGCCCGCGGTCATCCACTGGGTGTCGCCGTTGGTGATCACGCCGCCGCCGCCGTTGGAGTCCTGGTGCCGGAACACGCCGTCGATGATGTAGGTGACGGTCTCGAAGCCGCGGTGCGGGTGCCAGGGCGTGCCCTTGGGCTCACCCGGCGCGTACTCGACCTCGCCCATCTGGTCCATGTGGATGAAGGGGTCAAGCTTGGCCAGGTCCACGCCGGCGAAGGCCCGGCGGACCGGGAAGCCCTCTCCCTCGAAACCAGACGGGGCGGTGGTCACCGACACGACCGGCCGTTCGGCCGCGGTCGCGGCGTCGGGCTCCGGGACACGGGGCAGGACCAGAATGTCCTCTACAGTCACCGCTGGCATGACATCTCCTCTGCTGAGCCTTGTCGGCCAGCCTAAGCGCTGGTTGGCGCGTCCGGCTGAAGCCCTCCAGCCTCTCGCGGGCTGTAGTACGCCTAACGATAGTTGACCGTTCAACATTCCCGGGGTGGGGGAAGGAGCGGGGGGAGGAGCGGCGGGGACGGAGCGGCAGCGGGACGGAGCGGCAGGGGACGGAGCGGCAGGGGGACGGAGCGGCAGGGGGACGGAGCGGCAGGGGGACGGAGCGGCAGGGGGACGGAGCGGCGGGAGAAGGCGCGGCAGCCTCGGCTCAGGGGAGTTTCCAGTCGATGCCGCCGGCGCCCTGCTCCTCCAGCAGGGCGGTGGCGCGGCTGAACGGCCGGGAGCCGAAGAACCCGCGGTCGGCGGAGTTGGGGCTCGGGTGCGGTGACTCGATCAGCGGCACCCCGCCGAGCAGGGGCGCCAGGTTCCGCGCGTCACGTCCCCACAAGATCGCGACCAGCGGCGACTGCCGCGCGGCCAGGGCCGTGATGGCCTGCTCGGTGACCTCTTCCCAGCCGCGCCCGCGGTGCGACCCCGGTTTGCGGGGCTCCACGGTGAGGACCCGGTTCAGCAGCAGCACGCCGCGCTCGGTCCACGGGGTGAGGTCCCCGGACGACGGGGCCGGGTAGCCGAGGTCCGCGGTGTACTCGCGGAAGATGTTGATCAGGCTGGGCGGAAGGCGGCGCACCTCCGGCGCGACCGAGAAGCTCAGCCCGACCGGGTTCCCGGGGGTCGGGTACGGGTCCTGGCCGACGATCAGCACCCGCACGTCCGCGAACGACTGCTGGAACGCGCGGAGTACCCGGTCACCCGCGGGCAGGTAACGCCGGCCTGCGGCCACCTCGGCGCGCAGGAAGTCACCCATCGCGCTGATCCGGTCCGCCACCGGGGCCAGGGCCCCGGCCCACCCCTTCTCGACGATCTCGCCTAGCTCTCGGCCTGCCACGCCAGACACTCTAGGGCGCGCGGGCGCCCCGCCGCGGCAGGCCACGCGATTTGCTTTCGAACAAATATTTCAAACTTTTCGCGGCCGCCCGCGCTGACCCGCGCCGCGGCCTCGCGGGCGGCTCGCGCCGACGTTCCCCGGGCTGGCCCGTGCCGGCGGCCTGCGGCTGGTCGCCGGCGGCTGGCTCGCGGGGCTGGGGCTTCCGCCGGCCACTCGGGGGAGTGGCCGGCGGAAGCCGGGGCCGGCGGGCCGGCTAAACCACGGGCCGGGCGGATCAGCTGCGGACGCTGAAGTCCGCGCTGAGCGTGGCCGGGGTGCCGATCTGGACCTGGTAGGCGCCCAAATTCGACGGCCGGCGGGCTGTCAGACTCGATATCACCCGGCGTCACGGCCAGGACCGACACCGGGAACGACACCTGCACGGTCTTGGACTGCCCCGCGTCGAGCGTCACGCGGGTGAAGCCCGCGAGCCGCTGATCCGGGACCAGCACCGGGCTGACCGGCTGGTGGACGTACACCGGCACGATGTCGGTGCCCGCCCGGCTGCCCGTGTTCGCCACGGTGAACCGCGCGGTCACCGTGCCGTTGCGGGACACGCTGCCCGTCGCGGACAGCCCGCTGACCTTGAACGTGGTGTAGGACAGCCCGAACGCGAACGGGTACAGCGGGTTGTAGCCGCTGCCCGGGCCCGAGCCGGTGTAGGCGGCTGGGGCCAGCGCTGCAGCCGGGCGATGGCTGGCAATGCCCCGGGTGACCGGGTCGAACACATATTTGATTCGTGTCGTATGCTCGGCCTATGGAGACTGGCCTGCAGGGATCCCTGCTCGACCTGTGCGACCAGCCGGCTCCGGGGCCGCTCGGGGCGTCGGTGCGCCGGACCGCGCTCGGCCGCGGCGCCTGGGTGGACATCCGGCGCGGCTGGATGGCGGGCGCCGGTGTCCTGTTCGACCGCCTGCGCGAGACCGTGCCGTGGCGTGAGGAACGGCGCCGGATGTATGACCGGGTGGTCGACGTGCCACGGCTGCTCTGCTTCTACGGCGAAGGGGAAGAGCTGCCCGACCCCGCGCTGGACGCGGCCCGCCAGGCCCTCGGCCGGCACTACCGGGCCGACCTGGGCGAACCGCTCTGCACCGCCGGGCTGTGCCTGTACCGGGACGGCCGGGACAGCGTGGCCTGGCACGGCGACCGGATCGGCCGGGGCGCCACGGAGGACACCGTGGTGGCCATCGTGTCGCTGGGCGCGCCGCGCGCCCTGCTGCTGCGGCCCCGCGGCGGCGGCCCGGCGGTGCGCCACGACCTCGGCCACGGCGACCTGCTGGTGATGGGCGGCAGCTGCCAGCGCACCTGGGAGCACGCGGTGCCGAAGACGGCCCGGGTCACCGGCCCGCGGATCAGCGTGCAGTTCCGGCCGCGCGACGTGCGCTGAGCCGCCGGCCCAGACGGGGCGCCGGGCGGGGACCGGGCCAGGTCAGGTCAGGTCAGAGCGTGAACCCGGCCTCCAGCTGGGCCAGGCCGGCATCCACCATGGCGAAGACCGCGTCCAGGTCGAGCTCGCCCCGTTCCAGGATCGGCAGCGTGCTGGCCAGGATCACCCCGAAGACCGCCCCGGACAGGGCGCGCACCGCGACGTCATCGGGTTTGCGCCCGGTGCGCCGGGCCAGGACCGCGGCCGTGACGTCGATGGTGCGGGCGAACTCGTCCATGGCCCGGGCCCGGATCTCCGGCACGGCCATGGTCAGCTGGGTGGTCTGCCGGAACCGCTCCCGTTCTTCCGGGGTGAACCCGGCCTGGGCCTCGGCCATGGCGGCCCGCACCGCGGCCAGCGGGCTCAGCCCGGGGGGCTGGGCCTGCAGCGCCTCCAGGGTCAGCAGGTCGAGATCGTCCTGGAGGACCACGTCTTCCTTGGTCGGGAAGTACCGGTAGAACGTCGCCGGGGAGACCTCGGCAGCCTCGGCGATCTGCTCGACCCGGGTGGCGTCGTAGCCCTGCTCACGGAACAGCCGCAACGCGTGCTCCCGGATGGAAGCACGCGTCCTGGCCTTCTTGCGTTCCCGCAGCCCGGGCTGGTCATCGTCGTGCGTGCTCATGCCCCTGATCCTGCCCGTCCGGGTCCGGCTGCGCGAGGGAAGCGCCGGGTCCGGTCCTCGCGCCCGCCCCGTTGCGCGGGCCAGACCGTGCCCCGGCGGCCGGATCCGCCTCTGCCACGGCGGCCGGGCCAGACCCTGCGCCGGCGGCCGGGATGGGCCCGGCCGCGGGCTGGGCCGCCGCCCGGGGCTGGCGGGGCAGGAAGGCCAGCGCCAGCAGGGCGCTGAGCCCGGCGATGCCCGCGCACACGGCCAGCATGACGTCCAGGCCGTGGGCGAACGCGGCGCGCACCTCGCCGAGCAGCGCGGCCGAGTGCAGCGCGCCCGCCACCGCGACACCGGCCCCGACCCCGGTCCGCACCGCGCCGCCGGCTGCGGCCGGAAGCCCGCCGAGGTCGAGATGGCTGCGGTAGGCGGACAGCAGGACCGTGCCCAGCACCGCCACCCCGATCGTGGCCCCGACCTGGCGCATCGCGGTGATCAGCGCCGACCCGGAGCCGCTCCGTTCCGCGGTCAGGGCGCTGAGCGCGGCGTTCATGGCGGCCGGCATGGCCAGCCCCAGGCCCAGCCCGGCCACCGCATACCACGTCGCGGTGAACGCCGATCCGCTGAGCGCGCTGGTGGTGGCGCCCACGGCCAGGCCGGTGGCCATCACCACGAAGCCCGCCGTGACCAGGATCCTGGGACCGACGGGGGGACTGCCCGCGGGGGTCCCGTCCGGCCCCTTCGGCGGCGTCTGCAGGCGGGTGCCGGCCACCATGCCGAGCACCATCCCGCCGATCATCGGCAGCATCCGCAGCCCGGTGGCGAAGGAGTCCAGGCCCCGGACTCCCTGGAAGTACTGCGGCATCGCGAACAGGATGCCGAACATCGCGAACGAGACGAACGTGGTCAGGATCGTGCCCCAGGTGAAGGCGGCCGAGCGGAACAGCTCCAGCTGGATCAGCGCATGGCCCCGGCGGCTGGCCCGGCGCTCCCAGGCCACGAACGCGGCCAGCAGCAGCGCGCCGGCCAGGATCGTGCCTGCGGCGGCCGGGTCGCCCCAGCCGTCCTGGCCCGCCTTGATGCAGCCGTAGGTCAGCCCGGCCAGCCCCAGGCTGGACAGGATGATCCCGGGGACGTCGATCCGGGTACCCCGGGCGCCGTGCGATTCGGGCATCAGCAGCGCCACGGCGACCACCGCGAGCACCACCACCGGCACGTTGATCAGGAAGACCGAGCCCCACCAGAAGTTGTCCAGCAGCCAGCCGCCCAGCAGCGGGCCGACCGGGTAGGCGATGAACGTCGCGCCCATCACCACCGCGATGGCCCGCGGCCGCTCGTCCGGGGCGAACAGCACGGGCAGCACGGCGATCGACATCGGGAAGATCATCGCAGCGCCGAGGCCGAGCACGGCGCGGGCCGCGATCAGCTCCCCCGAGGACCCGGCGAACGCGCACGCGGCCGAGCTGGCGCCGAACACCACCAGCGCGATCAGCAGCATCTTCTTGCGCCCGGCCCGGTCACCCAGCATGCCGGCAGGCAGCAGGGCCGCGGCCAGCACCAGGCTGTAGGCCGCCGAGAACCACTGCAGGTCGGTGGTGGACGCGTGCAGCTGGGTGGACAGGACCGGCAGCGCCAGGTTGAGCACGGTCAGGTCGAGCCCGACCACCAGCACGCTGGCCGAGATGGCGATCAGCGCCCACCACCGGCGGGCGTCCGAGCCGCCCGGCCGGGCCGGCGGGGTCCGGGTGCCACTGGCCTCCGCAGTCATGAGTCACCATCCTCGACTGGAAACGTCTCCTCCGAGAGCTAACCTCAAATAAAAGCTACTCTCATTTAAGAGTGTGTGTCAACGCGATCTGAAGCGGAGGCAGCGGAGGCAGCGGAGGCAGCGGGGGCAGCGGGGGCAGCGGGGGCAGCGGCGTTGGCGGCGCGCATGAATTCCGCGGCGGCCCGTTAGGGAGGTGTCAGGACCCGGCCCGGGCCTCGATCCGGAGGGTTAGCTGGACGCCGGAAGACCCCCATCCGGGAAGGAGCATCCCGTGCACGGCGCTCGTCGGATCATCATCGGCACCAGCGGGACACCAGGCAACCTGCAGGCCCTGCGCCATGCCGCCGGGATCGCGTTGGACAACGGCGCCACCCTCGTCCCCGTGCGTCCTCGCGGCCAAAGATCATCAACTGCCGGGTGAGACTGGCCGCATGCCCCCGCCGCATACAGCCGAGAATCCGCTCCAGCTCACCGGCCCGCTCCGCCGGGATGATCAACCCCACGCTGCGCCCGATCACCTGCGCAGCCGCATACCCGTACATGCGCTCCGCCGCGGCGTTCCAGCTCGTGATCACGCCATCCAGCGTCTTGCCGATAATCGCGTCATCCGACGACTCGACAATCGCCGCCAGCCGCCCCCGGACATAAAAGCCGCCCCCCGCCCGGCCCTCACCCGCAGCCCTCACCCGCAGCCCGCATCGCCACCCCCAGAGCCCCCTACATCAGTTCAGTCACACTTAGTAGGAGTATCATTACTAATAGTGACACACAATGCGGTCGCCGGGCCGGGTCCTAACCGGAGAGGGCCGCGCGGACCTGGCGGGCGATCTCGATGTCCTCCCGCGACGTGACGACCAGCGCCGCGACCGCCGACCCGGCCGCGCTGATGTCGGCGTCCGCCGAGGCCGCCTGGTTGCGCTGCTCGTCGAGGACCACGCCGAGGAACGCGGGCGCGGCGCGGGCCCGGATGAGGGGCTGGTGCTCCCCGATCCCGCCGGTGAACACCAGCGCGTCCAGGCCGTCCATGGCCGCGGCCATGCCCGCGATGAGCTGCCTCAGCCGGTGCAGGTAGACCTCGAGGGCCAGGGCCGCGGCGGGATCGCCAGCGTCTGCATCCCGGGTCACGTCCCGCATGTCGGCCGAGCCCGCCAGCCCGGCCAGCCCGGAGCCGTGCTCCAGCCCCTCGGCCAGCTCGTCCAGGGACAGGCCGCCGTCGCGGAGCAGCCAGAGCAGCAGCCCCGGATCGGTGTTCCCGGCCCGGGTCGCCATCACCAGTCCCTCCAGCGGGGTGAACCCCATCGTGGTGTCCACGCTGCGGCCGTGGGCCACGGCCGCGAGTGAGGCGCCTGCGCCCAGATGGCAGGACACGATCCGGAGCTGCTCCGGGACGGTCCCCAGCAGCTGCGCGGCGCGCCGGGCCGCGTAACCGTGGGACAGCCCGTGGAACCCGTAGCGGCGCAGCCCGAACCGTTCCCGCCAGGCGGCCGGCAGCGCGTACGTGCTGGCCGCGGCGGGCATCCCGGCGTGGAACGCGGTGTCGAAGCAGGCCACCGCCGGCACGCCGGGCAGCAGCGCCGACACCACGTCGATCCCCGCGAGCGCCCGGGGCTGGTGCAGCGGGGCCAGGTCGGTGGCGCCCTCGATGGCCCGGCGCACCGTGGGGTCGATGACCGCCGGCGCCTCCAGCAGCGGCCCGCCGTGGACGATGCGGTGGCCGACGGCACCGACCCCGGACAGTTCGTTGAGGAAAGAATCCAGGTCAGCCGGCGGCTGGTCGGTGTCCCAGTGCTCCACCTCGGCCGCGGCCAGGACCTGGTCCGCCGGGTCGAGGACGCTGAGCTTGAGGCTGCTCGACCCGGCGTTGACGACGAGGACGTCCATCAGGCCCAGTCTGCCGGGGATGCAGCCGGGCCGGGCCAGGTCCAGTCGCGGACCTCCGGCATGTCCTCGCCGTGCTCACGGATATAGGCGCGGTGCCGGGTGCGGGCGTCGGTCATCTGCTGGCGCAGCCAGGCGGAGCGGTCGCCGAGCCCGGGCACCCGGTCGATGACGTCCATGACCAGGTGGAAGCGGTCCATGTCGTTCATGACCAGCATGTCGAACGGCGTGGTGGTGGTGCCCTCCTCCTTGTAGCCGCGGACATGGATGTTGTTGTGGCCGTCGCGGCGGTACGTGAGCCGGTGGATCAGCCACGGGTAGCCGTGGTAGGCGAAGATGACCGGCCGGTCGGTGGTGAACAGCGCGTTGAACTCGGCCTGGTTCATCCCGTGCGGATGCTCGGTGTCCGGCTGCAGGCGCATCAGGTCCACCACGTTGACCACCCTGACCCGCAGGTCCGGCAGGTGCTCGTGGAGGATGCTGGTCGCCGCCAGCACCTCCATCGTGGGCACGTCACCGGCGCAGGCCAGCACCACGTTGGGCTCCTGCCCGTCGCTGTCGTTGCTGGCCCACTCCCAGATCCCGGCGCCCCGGGTGCAGTGCAGGACGGCGGCGTCCATGTCCAGCCAGTCGTGGCAGGGCTGCTTGCCCGCCACCACGACGTTCACGTAGTTGCGGCTGCGCAGGCAGTGGTCACCCACCGAGAGCAGCGTGTTGGTGTCCGGGGGCAGGTACACCCGGACGACCTCCGCCTTCTTGTTCACCACGTGGTCGATGAACCCCGGGTCCTGGTGGCTGAACCCGTTGTGGTCCTGCCGCCACACGTGCGAGGTGAGCAGGTAGTTCAGCGACGCGACCGGGCGCCGCCAGGGCAGCGCGCGGCTGGTCTTCAGCCACTTGGCGTGCTGGTTGAACATCGAGTCCACGATGTGGATGAACGCCTCGTAGCAGGAGAACAGGCCGTGCCGGCCGGTCAGCAGGTAGCCCTCCAGCCAGCCCTGGCAGGTGGTCTCGGACAGGATCTCCATGACCCGGCCGTCGGGGGCCAGGTGCTCGTCCACCGGCAGCGTGGCCTCTTCCCAGGTCTTGCCCGTGACCTCGAGCAGCGCGTCCAGCCGGTTCGACTGCGTCTCGTCCGGCCCCACCACCCGGAAGTTCTGCGCCGGCGCGTTCAGCCTGGCCACGTCGCGGAGCATGTTCCCCAGCACCCGGGTCGGCTCCGACATGGTCGCGCCGGGGCGGTCCACGGTCACCGCGTACTCGCGGAAGTCAGGCAGGATCAGATCGCGCAGCAGCAGGCCGCCGTTGGCGTGCGGGTTGGAGCCCATCCGGCGCTCGCCGGGCGGGACGAACCCGAGGATCTCGCCGCGCGGCTGGCCGTCGCCGTCGAACAGCTCGTCCGGGCGGTAGGACCGCATCCAGTCCTCGAGCTGGCGCAGGTGCGCCGGGTTGGTGCGCACCTCGGCCAGCGGGACCTGGTGCGCCCGCCAGGTGCCCTCCACCGGGTGCCCGTCCACCTCGGCCGGGCCGGTCCAGCCCTTCGGGGTGCGCATGACGATCATCGGCCAGCGCTGGCGGGTGCCGGCGGCGTCCCGGCTGGAACCGTTACGTGCCTCGCCCTGGATCTCCCTGATCCGGGTGATGACGTCGTCCAGCACGCCGGCCATCTCGGCGTGCAGCACCTGCGGGTCGGACCCGGTGATGAACACCGGGGCGTAGCCGTAGCCGCGCAGCAGCGCGTCCAGCTCCTGCTCGGGAATCCGGGCCAGCACCGTGGGGTTGGCGATCTTCCAGCCGTTCAGGTGCAGGATCGGCAGGACCGCCCCGTCCCGGGCCGGGTTCAGGAACTTGCCGGAGTGCCAGCTGGTGGCCAGCGGCCCGGTCTCCGCCTCGCCGTCGCCGATCACGCAGGCCACGATGAGGTCCGGGTTGTCGAAGGCGGCCCCGTGCGCGTGGGACAGCGAATAGCCCAGCTCGCCGCCCTCGTGGATGGAACCGGGCGTCTCCGGCGCAACGTGGCTGGGCACCCCGCCCGGGAACGAGAACTGGCGGAACAGCCGGTCCATCCCGGTCAGGTCGCGCGGGATGCTGGGGTAGATGTCGCTGTAGCTGCCGTCCAGCCAGGTGTTCGCGATCGCGGCCGGGCCGCCGTGGCCCGGGCCGATCACGTACATCATGTCCAGGCCGTGGGTGACGATCGCCCGGTTCAGGTGTGACCAGAGGAAGTTCAGCCCCGGCGTGGTGCCCCAGTGGCCGAGCAGCCGGGGCTTGATGTGCTCGGGCCGCAGCGGCTCGGCCAGCAGCGGGTTGGCCATCAGGTAGATCTGCCCGACGGACAGGTAGTTCGCGGCTCGCCAGTACCCGTCGAGGGCCTGAAGCTGATCGCGGGTGAGCTCCGGCCTGGTGGACTCGGTCATGTGGGTGGGACTCCTTCACGGGGGCGGATACGGGACCCGGCTCAGGGCCGGCCGGGCCGGGGCTGGCCAGGGCCGGGCCGGTCAGGGGAGCTTGCCCCGGGGTAGCTGCCGGAGGAAGGGGTCAGCCTGCCCGTGGCTGGTCACCCGGATCCGCGCGTCCACCGCGGTGACCCCGTCCGGCCCGGCGATCACCGGGTTGAGGTCCAGCTCCGCGACCTGCGGCAGGTCATCCGCGAGCCGGGAGACCCGGAGCAGGGCGTCGCGCAGTGCGGCCACGTCGGCCGGGGGCTGGCCGCGGTGCCCCAGCAGCAACGGCGCGGCGCGGATCGAGTGGATCAGGTCGTCGGCGTCGGAGGTGGTCAGCGGGGCCAGCCGCGCGGCATGGTCGCCGAGCACCTCGGTCGCCACCCCGCCCAGGCCGAACACGACCAGGGGGCCGAAGACCGGCTCCTGGACGACCCCGATGATGACCTCGGTCCCGCCGGTGACCATGGGCTCGACGAGCACGCCGGAGAAGTTGCCCGCGAAGCGCTCCGCCAGGTTGTCGAACCCGCCGCGGGCCGCCTCGGGACTGTCGAGGCCGAGCAGCACGGCCCCCGCGTCACTCTTGTGCACCAGGCCGGGCACCTCGGCCTTGAGGGCCACCGGGCCGCCTATGTCCGCGGCGGCGGCCGCCGCCTCGTCCCCGGTGACCGCCAGCCGGTAGGCCACCATCGGCAGCTGGTAGCAGCGCAGCAGCCGGTCCGCCTCGTCCGCGAGCAGCCAGCCGCCGCCGGGCACCCGGTCGAGGAACTCGGCGATCAGCGCCCGCGCCTCCTCGGTCTGGAGGCCCTCGATCTCGGGGACCGTGTCCGCCGGCCGGGAGCGCCACGAACCGTACCGCGCCGCCCGGGCCAGCGCCTTGGCCGCGCTCTCCGGGTAGGCGTAGGCCGGGACGCCCACGCTGCACGCGCCCATCCGGCCCGTGTCCTTGGTGCCCGTGTCCTTGGTGCCTGCGCCCCTGGTGGTCGCGCCCTTGGTGGCCGCGCCCTTGGTGGCCGCGCCCTGGCTAGCGCGGTCCTCGTCGCCGGCGATGGGCAGTAGCTGGACCGAGTCCGGCTGGTCGAGGACCACTGCGGCCAGCGGGACCGGCAGCCGGGCCGCGCTGAGCGCCGGAATCAGGGCGGAGGCTGCGGTCGGCACGACCAGCGCGATGACCGCGTCCACCCCGATGTCGAAGGCCACCGTGGACAGGGCGGCACTGAACGCCTTGGCGCTGACCGCCGCGGTCGTGTCCACCGGGCCGCCGAGTGCGGCGCCCGGCGGAAGGATCCCGGCCAGGTGAGCCTGGGCGGTGTGACTGGGCGTGGCGACCACGAGCCCCGCCTCGACGCACGCGTCCGCGGCCAGCACGCCCGCGCCGCCCGCGTTGGACACGATGCCGACCCGGCTGCCCGCCGGCACCGGCTGGGAGGCGAGCAGGACGGCCGCCTCCAGCAGCTCACCGAAGCTCGTGGTGGCGATGATCCCGGCCTGCTCGAACAGGGCCTGCCGGGTGATCAGCGGCGCGGCGGTCGCGGCGGTGTGCGAGGCGGCCGCGCGCTGACCTGGTGCCGACTGGCCGGCGTGCACGGTGAGCACCGGCATGGTGGCGCTGACCCGGGCCGCGGTGCGGGCGAACTTGCGCGGGTTCCCGAACGACTCCAGGTACAGCACGGCGAGCCGGGTGGTGCCGTCCGCCGCCCACCACTGGAGCATGTCGTTACCGGACACGTCCAGCTTGTCGCCGATGGACGCGAACGACGAGATGCCAATGCCCAGCCGGGAAAAGTGCTCCAGCAGGGCCACCCCCACTCCGCCGGACTGGACGACCAGGCCGGCCGATCCCGCGGCCGGATGTTGCACGGCGAAGGTAGCGTCCAGCCCCAGGTCCGGCACGGCCACCCCGAAGCAGTTCGGGCCGACCAGCCGCATCCCCCAGTGGCGGCAGGCGTCCAGCAGGCCGGCGGACTGTCCCGAGGTCAGCCCGGAGGTGATCACCACCATCGCCCGGACGCCGCGCTTGCCGCATTCCTGGGCCACGTCGAGCACGGCGGCCGCGGGTACCGTCACCACGGCCAGGTCGGGTGCCTCAGGCAGCGCGGCCAGGGTCGCGGCGGCGGGGACGCCCTCGATGCCACCGCCGTGCGGGTTCACCGCGTACAACGCGCCCGCGAAGCCCGCGTCGCGGATGTTGCGCAGGATGAACCGGCCGATGGAGCCGGGCCGGTGGCCCACGCCGATCACCGCGACCGAGCGCGGCGCCAGCAGCGGCTCCAGGCTGGCCACCTCGGCCCGCTGCTCACGGCCCGCGACCGCGTCCAGGTAGGCGCTGGGCTCACTGAGCCCGGTGCTCCTCGGGATCGGCATGCTCAGCTCGACGACCCCGTCCTCCAGCCGCCGCGTCACGCTCAGCCCGGCGTCGCTGAACACATGCAGCATGGCGGTGTTCTCCGGCAGCGCCGTGGCGGTGAAGACCCGCATCCCGCTTTCGCGGGCCAGCGAAACCAGGTGCTCGAGCAGCAGGGTGGCCACGCCCCGGCGGTGCATCCGGTCGGCCACCGCGAACGCGACCTCCGCTTTCTCCCGGTCGGTATCCGGCTCGAAGCTGGCCACTCCCACCAGTTCGTCGCCCAGGAAGCCGAGCAGGGCGCCATGGGCGGACCCATCCTCGCCCCGGCACACCCGGCGTGCCTCCTGCGTGGCGGCCAGCCGGCTTATGCTGAAGAAGCGCAGGTAGAGGTTGTCCGGTGACATGTGCTCGTGCAACTGCTTGACGGCCTCGTAGTCGCCGGGGCCGGCGGGGCGGATGGTGATCGTGGTGCCGTCCGCCAGCAGGGCATACGAGCACCCCGCCTCGGTGAGCGCGGTCACTCTGATTCTCCTGTTCTCGGCGGGGATGCTGGGAGCAGCCTGGCCTGGTCCCTGGTTCGGGCATAAGGGGCAGTCCCGCGACGTGCCCAGGTCTCTCGCGGAAACGCCGTTCACGCACGCTCTGTCCGCGGACTGGCTGCCCGCCTGCGGAAGCGCCGCTCGCGGGGGCATGACGCCACTCTCATCATCGCGCAGATTACGAGCTGATGCTACGGCACGGCAGGTGTCCACCTGGTGAACCAATGGCGCCCGGGGGGTGACCAGCCGCCTTGCTATCCGTGCTGGCTCCCGGCCGGCTCCCCGGTCACGGTCCCGGCCGGCTCCCCGGTCACGGTCCCGGCCGGCTCCCCGGTCACGGTCCCGGCCGGCTCCCCGGTCACGGTCCCGGCCTGGCTCCCCGGTCACGGTCCCGGCCGCCTTCCCGGGATGGCCGCGGGACAGTTCCCGGGCCAGGTCGCCGGGGGCGACGTTGTAGCGGAAATCTCCCGGCCGGAAGCGGAGCTCGGCGTAGCTGAAATCCCCGCCCGGCAGATGCCAGATGGCCGTGCCGTGAGTCGGCAGCCAGCGCCCGCCCGCCTGGCGGCAGCCCTGCACGGGGGTGGTCCAGCGCACCCGGGCCAGCCCGCCGGGCAGGTCACACCAGCGGTCCTCGGAGCTGAAGTCGACCGGCGCGCCGCGCCTGTCGAGGAAGACCCGGGCGGACACCCGGTGCCCGGCGTCGCGCAGGGTCACGTCGAAGCAGTCGTCGCCGGCGGCGGTCCAGGTGACGGGCAGGGTCAGCAGCATGCCGGGGGCGCAGAAGATCGCGTCGTTCAGGTAGGTCACGAGCTCGCTGACGTCGTACTCCGGGCCGGTCCCGTTGACCAGGTGCACGAGGCCCAGCACGGTGCCGCGCACGCTGCCCTTGCCGCGCAGGTAGGCGTCCCGTGCGCTCATCGGCACCGGCCCGCCGATCCGCAGGTGGAAGACGCGGGCTGCCTCCAGGCTGGAGTTGTACTGCCAGGCCTCGCAGGGCAGCCACGGCCAGCTGGGCCGCAGCCGGAACCGGCCGGTGCAGTGGGCCAGCAAAGACCAGTCCGCCGGGCGGCCCGTCACGCCCATGAACCGCAGATACCGCTGGGCCGCGTCAGGCAGCCCGGACAGCTGCCGGTTGCTGACCGGCTCGGCCGGCTCGGGGCCCGCGGGCAGGCCGAGCACGCCGAAATCGCGGGCCAGCTTGTGGCGCAGCCGGAGCGCGCGCCGTGGGAGCGGGGGCCGCGCCGGTGCCCGCATGGCCCGCGGGGCGTCAGTTGATGTCATGGCTCTGCGCCGGCCAGGGATCCGCGCTGCTGAACTCCCCGGCACCGAAGTCCTCCGTGCTGTGCACGAGCCTGGTGTACGGCCCGGGGAAGACCAGGGCGATGTGCCCGTCGGCCTGCCAGCGGACAATGTACGGCGGGGTCCCGTCACCGCGGTGAAGACCGATGATCAGACATGTGCGCGGCCCGTCAATCCCCTCGGTAACCAGGCGGTCACCGATATCCGCCTTCATCGTCGTCCTCCTCTCGGGCAGCACGAGCGACATTAATCTCACCTCCCGGGGCGGGCAGGACGTTTGTGCTCTGGTCTCAGGATGGCCCCCGGCCATGCCCCGGGGCATCGGGCCGATGTCCCGGGCGGTGGGGTCGTTCGGCCCCGGGCCCTCCGGCCCCCAAAGGGCACCCTTTACCTGCGGCGGTGACCAACGTCCTGGCAGCTGAGCGCAAACGTCCCTTCCGGCTGGTCCCACGAGACGGTCAAGATCCAAATCGCGGGTCCGTGTCCGCTCACCCGCGGGCTCTCAATTGCTGTTCACAATGCGTCATCGTCGCATTACACTCTCGCTGTCATGACCTGGGTCGCCCTGATCTTCACCCCGGTGGTGCTGGCCTACCAGGCCTGGACCTACTGGGTGTTCCGGCACCGGGTCGGCGGGACGCCGGTCACATCGCCCCTGGAGGCGCTGTCCCACGGGAAGCCGCCCGCCGGGGCGGGGCCGGGCTCCACACGCCCCCGGCGGCCGGTGAAGCTAGGACCGGTGAAACTAGTACCGTGAAGCCGGTTGACCCGAGGCTGCTCCGGCACGCTGCCGCGGCACGCGGATACCTCATCCTCACGGTCGGGCTCGGCCTGGCCACCACGGCGCTGATCCTGGCCCAGGCCGGCCTGCTGGCGCACGCCCTGGCCGCCCCGGCCACCGGGATCGGCGTGGCCGCGCTGGCCGCCACGCTGGGAGTGCTGCTCGCCGTGCTGGCCGCCCGGGCGGTCACCGCCTACGGCGGGGAACTGGCCGCGCTGCGCGCCGCGGCGGCGGTCAAGTCGCAGCTGCGCCGCAAGCTCACGGCGCACGCACTGCGGCTGGGACCGGCGTGGCTCGGCGGCCAGCAGGCCGGGGAGATCGCCACCTTGTCCACCAAGGGCCTGGACGCGCTGGACCCGTATTTCGCCCGGTTCCTCCCCCAGCTGGTGCTGGCCTTCCTGGTGCCGGTGGCGGTGCTGATCCGGGTGGGCCTGGCCGACTGGGTGTCCGCCCTGGTGATCGCGGTCACCCTGCCGCTGATCCCCCTGTTCGCGGTGCTGATCGGGCTGCAGACCCGCGCCCAGACCGAGCGGCAGTGGCAGCTGCTGGCCCGCCTCGGCGGCCACTTCCTGGACGTGGTGGAGGGGCTGCCGACGCTCAAGCTGTTCGGCCGGGCCAGGAACCAGACCGAGGTGATCGCGGAGGTCACCGACGCGCACCGGCGGGCCACCATGCGCACGCTGCGGGTCGCGTTCCTGTCGGCCCTGGTCCTGGAGCTGTCCGCGGCGGTCGCGACCGCGCTGGTCGCGGTGGAGGTCGGGCTGCGGCTGCTGGCCGGGCACCTGCCCTACCAGACCGCGCTGCTGGTCCTGCTGCTCACCCCCGAGGCGTACCTGCCGCTGCGCGCGGTCGGCATGCAGTTCCACGCGAGCATGGAGGGGGTGACCGCGGCCGGCCGCGCCTGCGAGATCCTCGACACCCCCGTCCCGCAGGCTCCGCTCTGCAAGAGCAGCACGGCCGCGCCCGCCGGGCGCGGGCCGGGGTCTGGCCCGCCCCGCAGGCCTGCGGCGCGGGCCGGGGTCTGGCCCGCCCCTGCAGGCCGACCTGCGGCGCGGGCCGGGGTCTGGCCCGCCCCTGCAGGCCGACCTGCGGCGCGACCTTATTTTCCTCAACGGAACGTCGCTGGTGTACCCGGGCCGGGGCGCGCCAGCGCTGGACCGGGTGTCGCTGGTGATCCGGCCCGGCGAGCGGATCGCGGTGACTGGCCCGAGCGGGGCGGGGAAGAGCTCCCTGCTCGCGCTGCTCCTGCGGTTCGCCGCACCGGCCGGCGGGCGGATCGAGGCCGGCCCGCCCGGGGGGCCGGGCACTGACATCGCCGCGTTCGACCTGGCCGCGTGGCGCCGCCAGATCGCCTGGGTACCGCAGCACCCGTACCTGTTCGACGGGACCGTGGCCGGCAACATCGCCCTGGGCCGCCCGGACGCGTCCCCGGCCGACATCGCGCATGCGGCCACGCTCGCGGGGGCGGCGGAGTTCATCGGGGCCCTGCCCCAGGAGTACGCCACGCCCCTGGGGGAGCGCGGCGCGCGGCTGTCCGTGGGCCAGCGGCAGCGGATCGCGGTGGCCCGGGCGTTCCTCCAGGACGCTCCGCTGCTGCTGCTCGATGAGCCCGCCGCGCACCTCGACCCGCTCACCGCCCGGATGATCATCGACAGCATCGGGCGGCTGATGGCCGGGCGGACGGTGGTCCTGATCACCCACGGGCCGGGCTGGCTGGGGGGGGCCGACCGGACTCTCACGCTGGACCAGGGCCGCCTCGTGCTGGCCGCGGGCTGCTTCGGCGCCGTACCACGCGGGCGCGCGCTGGCGGTCACGTCATGACCGCCCAGCCGGTTCCGTCCGGGGCCGCGCATCCGGCGGCGCCCTCCCCGGCGGCGCCCTCCCCGGGGGCGCCTTCCCAGGCGGCACGGGCCCGGCCGCCGCACCCGCTACTGCGGCTGCTCCGGATGGCCCGGCCGCTGCGCGGCCAGCTGGTCCTGGCGGTGCTGGCGGGCGCGGCGTCCACCGGCTGCGCGGTGGCGCTGCTCGCCACGTCCGGGTTCCTGCTGGCCCGGGCCGCCCAGCACCCCAACATCGTGGCCATCTCGGTGGCCGTGGTCGCGGTGCGCGGACTGTCGGTGGGGCGGGGCGTGTTCCGCTACGGCGAGCGGCTCTCCTCGCACGACGCGGCCTTCCGGGTCCTGGCTGACGTGCGGGTACGCGTCTACCAGCGGCTGGAGCGGCTGGCCCCGGCCGGGCTGCGCGAGTTCCGGTCCGGTGACCTGCTGGCCCGGCTGGTCAGCGACGTGGACGCCACCCAGGATCTGTTCATCCGCGGCATCGTCCCGCCGCTGACCGCGTTCCTGGTCGGCGCGGGCGCGGGCATCGTGTGCCTGATCATCCTGGCCCCGGCGGGTGTGGTGCTGGCCGCCGGGCTGCTGGTGGCCGGGCTGGCCGTGTCCTGGCTGGCCGCGGCCCGGGCCCGCCGTGCGGCGCGGCGCACCGCGCCGGCCCGCGGCGAGCTCAGCGCCCGCGTCACCGACCTGCTGGCCGGGGCCGCGGACCTGCACGCGTTCGGTGCCCAGGACGCCGCGCTGGCCCGGTCCGACGCCGCCGACCAGGAGCTGACCCGGCTGGCCCGGACGTCGGCGGCCGGTGCCGCCCTGGGCAGTGGGCTGTCCCAGGCGGTGGCCGGGCTGACCCTGTGGGGGGTGCTGGTGCTGGGCGTGGCCGCGGTCGGCTCCGGGGCGATGAGCCAGGTGCCGCTGGCCGTGATCACACTGACCGCGCTGGCCGCCTTCGAGGCCGTGACCGCGCTGCCGGCCGCCGCCATCGCGCTCGGCCACGCCCGGTCCAGCGCGGCCCGGGTCGGGGCGGTGCTCGATGCGCCCGACCCGGTGGCCGCCCCGGCCGCGCCCCGGCCGCTGCCAGGCGGACCGCTGCAGGTCCGGCTGCGCGGCGCGAGCGTGCGCTATGAGTCGGGCGGGCCGCTGGCCCTCGACGGCGTGGACCTCGACCTGGACGCCGGCCGCCGGGTGGCCCTGGTCGGGCCGAGCGGGGCGGGCAAGTCCACGGTGGCCGCCCTGCTGCTGCGGTTCTGCGACCTGGCGGCCGGAACCGCCACCCTGGGCGGCGCCGACCTGGCCAGCTACGACCCTGATGCGGTGCGCACGGTGATCACCGGCTGCGCCCAGGATCCCCACCTGTTCGACACGACCATCGCCGCGAATATCCGGCTGGCCCGGCCGGAGGCCACCGAGGACGAACTGGCGGAGGCCGCAAGGCAGGCGCGCCTGCTGCCCTGGATTGCCTCATTGCCGCAGGGCTGGGACACGCCGGTCGGGGCCCGGGGGACCGCCGTCTCGGGCGGCGAGCGGCAGCGGATCGCGCTGGCCCGGGCGCTGCTGGCCGACCCGGCGCTGCTGATCCTGGACGAGCCCACCGCGCACCTGGACCCGGATAACCGGCGCGCGCTGACCGCTGACCTGCTGGCCGCGACCGCGCAGGCCACCCGCCGCGGCCGGGCGACGTTGCTCATCACGCACGAGATGGACGGCCTGGACCAGGTGGACGAGATCGTCGTCCTGGACGGCGGCCGGGTGGCGGAGCGCGGCACCCACCCCGAGCTGCTCGCGGCGGGCGGCCTGTACGGGCGGATGTGGGCGGCAGCGCAGGTGCAGGCGGCCTGAGCGGTTCAGCTGGCCCGGGCGTGCGCCGCCTCAGCCGACCAGCCGGAAGCCGTCCACCATGTCCGCGCGGATCGCGATGACGTCGTCGGTGCCGCCCTCCACCCAGGGCCGGAGCAGATCCCGGAAGTGGCCGGCCTCGGCGTCGGGCAGGCGGCATGCCCGGCCCACGATGATCACGCTCCAGCCGAGGTGGGTGTCCGGGTCGATGAGGTCGGCCTCGTAGGCGACCACCATGCCGGAGTTGCTCCCGACCGCCGTGTCGATCGCGGTGCCGACGTAGGCCCGGATGACCACCCGGTCGCCGTCGACCACATGATTGACCGGCCGGATGGCCGGCAGCGCCAGATGGGTGAATACCAGCCGTCCCACGGAAACGCTCCGCAGCAGGCGGAGCGATTCTTCCCGCGGCAGCGCTTCGAGCTTCCGCGTGCCCATGATGGTCATCGCACCTCCCGGGCGCCCGGCCTGGTGGCCCCGCCGCCCCTCACCGTCACCTGGCCGCCTTTGCCGTCACCCTCTCGCCCTCCGGTCCCAGGAGGTAGGGGCCAAAGGTCCCCCGCGAAGGCGCCGGAGGCCCATGTTCGTGCCGGGGACGGCCGGCCAGGCTGGAAACAGGCCGGCGGGACAGGCTGGCTGGTCAGCGGGCGAGCCACGAACCTGGCCCGGCCGGGAACGGCATAGAGGCTGGAGATCCAGCGCGATCAGGGGAGTCCACAAATGACGGTTCGGGTAGGAATCAACGGGTTCGGGCGGATCGGGCGGGCGTTCGTGCGCAGGTCCCTGGAGGGTGACGACATCGAGGTCGTCGCCATCAACGACATCACGGACGCGGCCACCCTGGCTCACCTGCTCGCTTTCGACTCGACCTACGGCCGGCTCGGCACCGAGGTCGGCCACACCGACGACTCGATCCTCGTCGGCGGGCGCCCGATCGCGGTATCCGCGCAGCGTGACCCCGGCTCGATCGACTGGGCCGGCCACGACGTGGACACCGTGATCGAGTCCACCGGCAAGTTCCGGAACCGGGACGACATTGCGCTGCACCTCAAGGCCGGGGCCCGGAAGGTCCTGCTCTCGGTCCCGGGCAAGGGCGTGGACCTCACCGTGGTGCTGGGGATCAACGAATCCGAGTACGACCCGCGGCAGCACGACATCATCTCCAACGCCTCCTGCACCACGAACTGCGTGGCCCCGATGGCGAAGGTCCTGAACGATGCATTCGGCCTGGTCCGCGGGTTCATGACCACGGTGCACGCGTACACCGGCGACCAGATGCTGCTCGACGGGCCGCACAAGGACCTCCGCCGGGCCCGCAGCGCCGCGGTGAGCATCATCCCCACGACCACTGGCGCCGCGCGCGCGACCGGGCTGGTCATCCCGGAGCTCGCCGGGCGGCTGGACGGTGTCGCGCTCCGGGTCCCGGTCGAGGACGGCTCGCTGACCGACCTCGCGGTCGTGCTGGAGCGTGAGGCGACCGCCGGGGACATCAACACCGCGTTCCGCGAGGCGGCTGAGGGCCCGCTGGCCGGTATCGTCCGGTACAGCACGGACCCGCTGGTCTCCCGCGACATCGTCGGGGACAACGCCTCGTGCGTGTTCGACTCGGGCCTGACCCAGGCGTCGGGGACCCTGGCCAAGGTGTTTGGCTGGTACGACAACGAGTGGGGCTACACCTGCCGTCTGTACGACCTGGCGGTGCTGGTCGGTACCCAGCGCTAGCCGCGGGGTCGTCCTGCGCGCTGGCACGGCCGTACCGGGCCGCCGGATGGGGTGCCTGCAGGAGAAAGGCAGGCGCCCCGGGGGCGGGCGGCCCCGCGGGAGGAATGGCCATGACCGGACAACAAGAGGTCCCGGAGCGTCCCGCCGCGGTCAACCCGGGCCTCAACAGCCGGATCCCGGTGGCCAAGTCCGCGCTGGCCGGCCACCGCTTCCTGCGCGGGATGCCCGGACCTCACCTCGCCCTGCTGGCCGGGACCGCTTCCCTGGTGGACGTGCCCGCAGGGCACCGGTTCTTCGCGGCCGGCCGGATGCCGCACCAGTTCTGGCTCATCCGGGCGGGCCAGGTGGCGCTGGACATGGACGTGCCCGGAGGGCGGCGGATCATCATCGAAACCCTGGGCCGCGGGGAGCTGGTCGGGCTGTCGTGGTTCCTCCCGCCGTGCCAGTGGCAGTTCGGCGCGGTCGCGACCCAGCCCACCGAAGCCTTCGAATTCGACGCCGCCGCAGTCCTGCGCTGCTGCGACGAGGATCCGGCGTTCGGCTACGAACTCACCCGGCGGGTGCTCGGGGCGGTCGCGCACCGGCTGCAGTCCACCCGCGGCAGGCTCCTCGAGGCCTCCGCGCACCTCACCTAGGGTCCACGGGGCCCGGGCCGCCCCGCCGGGACGGGTCCGGCTCCCTGGGCAGTTCGCTGAGCCCCCGGACCAGGTCCGCCCGGCCATCCGGGCTGATCGCTTCCAGCACCCGGACCAGCGCGGCCTCCCGCTGGTCGCGGATCCAGGCGGCGAGCCGCTGGCCGGATCCGGTGAGCCGCAGCAGGATCTCCCGGCGGCTGGCCGCGGGTACCCGGACCAGCAGCCCCGCCGCGGCCAGGCGGTCGCACAGGCGGCTGGCCGCCGAGGGGGACGTGCCCAGCACCCGGGCCAGCCCGGTCACGTTGAGGTCTTCCGCGGCGCCGATGACGAGCAGCGCGCGCACCTGGGCGGGCGGCAGCATCGCGCCGAGCTCCTCGATGGCCCGCTGCCAGGCTTCGAGCAGGACCGCCAGCCCGGCCTCCGCGCGCTGCAGATCCGCCGGAGTGCCCTCCGGGCGCTCGCCGGTGTCCTGAGCCGGCGGGGCCGCGCTATCCGGCACCGCCGCCAGCTGAACCGTGTCCGGGTTCATCAGCCTCCTGAGCCCACCCTGCTCAGGACCTTACCCGGGGCCTGGGGCCGCGTGTGTCATGCTTTGCCCAGGCCGGGCCGGCGAGGGTCAGGCTGGTGAATCGCCCGCGAACTCGGCGGGTGCCCGCCCGCTGACCCGGGTGACGATCTCAGCGGCCAGGTCCCGGAGCTTGATCCGGCGGTTGTTCGAGGCCCGGCTGAGCACGGCGAAGGCCCGTTCGGCGTCGATCTTGGACTCCGCCATGATGATCCCGAGGGCCTGGTCGATGACGGCCCGGGACCGCAGCGCCTGGTTGAGCTGCTCGGCCAGGTCGCGGGCCCGCGCGTACCGGGCCATGCTCACGATGGCGGCCGCGGCGGGCGCGATGAACAGGGAGACCAGCCCCTCATCGAGCTGGCTGAACCCATCGGTGTCGCGGCTGCTCAGGTTCAGTGCACCAAGCCGCTGGTCCCCCAGGCCGAGGCCGGCGGCGAGGTAGCTGCGCAGGCCCATCTCCTTGGCCAGGCTGGTGAAGTCCGGCCACCGCTGCTCGGCCTCAGGCAGGCTCCAGCGGTTCACCTGCTGGCGCCGGGCCGCGTCCAGGCACGGACCGTCGTGCAGGAGGTACTGCCAGGCGGTCCAGTTCGCGGGTGCCGTCGTCGGTGGCTGCGATCGTCGCCGGGTGGCCCTGCTCGTCCAGCACCGTCACGCTCGCCGCAGAGCAGCCCGGTACCAGCCGCAGGGCCAGCGCCAGGATGCTCCGCAAGGTGTCGTGTACGGATTCATCTTCAGCCAGCGTCCGGCTGAGCACGGTGAAGACCTCGATGAGGTCCTCGTACCGCCCGCCGGGCGGCGCTGGCGGCATGTCCTGCTCCACTGCGCACGTCCCCTGTCCCGCTGGCCAGGTGGCCAGGCGTCGTCCACGCCACTGGCGGCGGCGCGACTGCTCTTATCTGCCTCCCTCACGGGGGCTCAAACCGGGCAGGTCATGACGCCGCCCCTGCATGCGTCATGACCTGCCATCGACTAGCGGGGGTAGGGGCGGGCGCGCAGTTCCCGCAGCCGGTACCGCGCGTCGTCGGCCGGGATGCCCATGATCGCCGCGATGAGGTCCCAGCTCATGCCCAGGTGCGAGGCGGCGTCGAGCAGGTCGGCTTCGAGCGCGTCGAGGTGGAGCCGCAGGTTGCCGAGGAGGGCGAGGCTGGCCCCCAGATCCAGTGGCCCGGGGGCGGGCTGGGTCCCGTACCGGGCCGCCAGGCGGACCCCGGCCACGGCCCGGATGTCGTCCAGCGTGCGGGAGAGCGACGGATCGGTGACCGGCCCCTGAAGGTCCCGGCCGGACAGCCGGAACCGGGCCGCGTCCAGCACCTCGCGGTCCGGGCGGTCCTCCCGCCTGGCCCCGTCCGGCTGGTGCCCGTCCGGCTGGTGCCCGCCGGGGGAGCGGCGGTCCGGCCCCGCCAGGCTTTCGTCGGGTTCGTGTGCGAGCACGGCTCTACTCCCGCTGCCATGTCTGACAGAGGTAGCCGCGCTGCTGGGCTACGTCCTGAGGCGCGTCCCGCCCGGGGCGGGCCGCGCCCTGGAATTATGGTCACGAGGGTCAGTGCAGTCAAACGGTAAGTGCCGTCAAACGGGGACCGCCCGGGCGCCCGGCGGCCCGGCCCGGCTCGGCCCGCCCGCGGCCAGCGGGACGGGCCGGGCCCGGCTGGGGCGGCCCCCCCGCGCCGCGCGGGCGACCGCCCCAGGTCCAGGCCGGCTAGGACTTGCCGGCGGTCGCGGTGCCGATGGGGCCGGACTTGTCGGCTGGCGGCGTGGACCCGTCACTGCCCGGCTCGGTCTCGTGGCGCCAGATCAGCCGGTGCACCGGGATCAGCCGCGGGATGTCCCGCAGGCCGGGGATGAACGGCACGCAGAGCAGCAGCAGCGTGGCCAGGCCGGTCATGTAGACCGCGATCATGTCCACGTTGGCCGAGGCGCTCCAGCCCGGGACCTGGTACCACAGCGTGTACAGCCACAGCCACGGCTGGCCTGGGTAGCTGCCGGTCTCGTTCATCACGCCCCACTGCTCGCCCGACAGGTTCTGGGCGTCCGCCTTGCTGGCGAAGTACTCCCCGTCGTTCATGAACAGCAGCGGCGCGGTGAAGTTCGTGCCGTAGAACGGCTCCTTGGAGATGAGCCCGGCGTCCAGCGCCCCGCTGCGCGCCATGGTCAGCTCGTTGGCCATCAGCACCGGGACCGGCCCGTCGGCGGCGGCGGGCACCACCGGCGCGTCGTTCACGAACTTGACCTTGGTGACCGCGCTGGCGTACGCGTTGGCCCACTTGAGCTGCTGCGCACGCGGGGCGGCCAGGTAAGTGGCCAGCGCCCGGCCCAGCACGGGGTTGGTGGAGGCGATCGTGCTCAGCGGGTGGAGCACGAAGGCCTGCGCCGGGTGCAGCGGCTGGCGGACCCCGATCAGCTGGGCCGGCGAGAACAGCAGCTTCTGGACGCTGCCGGTGCCGTTGTTGTACGGCGGCCCGTAGGTGGCGCTGCCGCTCGTGCCGTTGAGCTCGGTGGCCGACGTGGCCAGGAAGTCGGCCGGGGCGACCTTGGCCCAGGACTGGACGGTGACCGAGGGCACGTCCGGCGAGGACAGCAGGCTGGCCAGGGCGAACGTGAGCGCCAGGATGATCACGCTGGCGATGGTGCCTTCCTTGAGGATGTCGTACCGGCGGGTCGGGCCGCGCCAGGGTGCCGCGTCCTTCGCGGCCAAGGCCCGGCGCCGCTGCCGGTAGCTGCCCCGGCCCGGGAGGCGGGTGCTGGCCGGCAGCGGGTGCGAAACGCCGCGGACCCGGACCAGCAGGACGTGGGCGCCGATGATCGCGACCAGTGCGATGGGGACCAGCACGATGTGCCACATCAGCATCTGGCCGAAGTTCATGATGTTGAAGAAGGCGCCGACCCCGACCGGGTTGAACGCGTCCTTACCGCTGGCCGAGATCCACTGCGCGTCGAAATTCTGCTGGGAAACGTACCCGGTAAAGCACTCGATGACCGAGGCCATGAAGGCGACCACGCCGGTGATCCAGGTCCAGGCCCGCTTGCCGCGCCAGGCCGCCATCCAGAACTTGCCCCACAGATGGATCACCAGCAGCGCCATGAAGAGCTCGACGCTCCACAGGTGCAGGCTGTTGAAGAAGTGGCCAACCGGGTTGTAATGCCACCAGTCGGGACCGCCCAGGGCCAGGGCGAACCCGGAGACGATAGCCACACCGAACGCGGCCAGGGACCCCACCCCGAACACGTAGATCCAGGAGCGGACGTAGGCGGGCTGCCGGTCCGGCAGGAGCTTGCCCGGCGGGAGGGTCCGGGTGGCGAAGCGCCGGACCCGGTTCGTCCACATGCCACGGTCCTCGTCGGCGCCAGCGACCGCCGCCTCGGCGTCGGGCTCCTCCTCGGGGGCCGGCGGGTAGGTGTGGCCCTTGGGGAAGGGCAGCAGCAGCGCCGCGCCGAAGATGACCACCATGACCGCGATCAGGACCAGATTGGCTACCGACACGGTAAAGATCGACCAGTGCAGATACGTACCTGGATGGTCAAGATTAATGGGTGCTGAAGCTATCTGCGCGGGCGATCCCATGGAGGTCTCCTAGTACAGGCCCAGAAAACTAGTGACTGGCACAGAATGACCCGGCAGGTCAGGGGCCGGACAGGGATCTCAGTCATGGACCCCGGGGACCTTAGTCCCCCCACTAGTAAAGAAGTAGTTAAGGTCCGGCAAAAAGTGAAATTTAAAGCCGGCTGGCCGGGATCAGGATCCCGGCCAGCCGGCCTGGGGGCGGGGCCGTTTAGGCGGTCGCGGTGGTGGGGTGGACGGTCTTGGCGAGGACTTCGGTCTCGGCGGGGACCCGGCGCCCGTGCACCAGGCCGAGGATCGACAAGATCAGCAGCAGGCCGGCGCCGATGAAGGACGCGATCGCGCCGAACAGGGCGATCTGGCCCATCTGCCAGAAGCCGTAGGCCTCGAGCAGCATTGACCGCAGCGTGGTGCCGCGGAACACGGTCTGGACCTGGTCGGCCAGCGCGGTGTTCTTGGGTGCGGCCAGCGAGGCGGCGGACAGCTGGGAGTAGGTCTTGCCCTGGCCAATGATCTTCAGGTGGACGGCGATGAAGTGGTCGGCGTAGGCCTTGGCCTGCGCGCCGGTGGTCATGGCCTGCCCGGCGTAGACGCCCATGGCGGCCTGGTCGGAGGCCGGCAGCGCCTTGAACTCGGGGCTGCCCGTCGCGGGGAAGACGATCTTCTGGGCGGACAGCTGGGCGGCGACCTGGTCGCCTGCGTAGGAGTGACCCCACAGCAGCAGCACGCCCGCGACGAGCAGGACCGCGGCCAGGACGAGCCCTCCCACGCTGACTAGTGCATCGAAAGTCTTGCGGCGCATGGTGATGCCTCCTTGCTGGGGCCCGGGCCCCACAGGCCCGGCTGACGAACTTTCGTCCCGCGCAGCTTCCCGCCGGGGAGGGGGAGGGGGCAGGGTCACGTGACCTGCGCCGAAAAGGGCTTCAGTCACCGGCGCGGCGGGCCTTGGTCGGGGATGCGGCGGGACCGTCAGTGTGTCCGCTTTGTCCACTGGGGCTCGACGGCCGACCACTCCGAGGCCCAGCCCGATATCCGGCGGCGGTCCAGCAGGCTCCGGGCCAGCCAGTTCACCCCGAGCAGAAGCACCGCGAGGATGGCTGGGGTGAGCGCGACGACCGCGATGACCCGGCTCGCGATCTGGCCCTGCCCGATCGGCGGGTACACCAGCTGGCCGGCGCGGTTGACCCAGATCATCACCGGGCGCCCGGCGGGGCTGCCCACGGGGGCGGGCACCTCATCGACGCGCTGCTGCCCGTCGGGCGCGGTCCACCGTGCCCGGGCCCAGGCCAGCTCCGACGTCGCGTACAGCGGGTCATTTGAGTTCCGCGAGACCTTGTGCAGCAGCACGGCGGGGATGTGAAACTCGGCCGCCCTCTCGGCCCGGGCGGCCCGGACCGACGCGTCATTGGTCAGATGGCCCAGACCCATCGCCACCAGCGGGCTGGCGATGAGGAAGACCAGCACGAGCCCCAGCCGTACCCACGCCTCAGCCCGGTCACATCCACGGCGAAGGGGGTTGGCGTCCAGGCCCGTCCGGCGGGCAAGCACCGCGCCCCTGCGCTTGAGCGTCCGCGTCACGCTCACCATCATCACCTCTGGCCGGACCGCTCAGAACGCCACCCCGGCTCCCGGAGTCCAGGGTTGCTCCCGCAGCGGGCCATTTCCGCCTCACCCGGGGGTTTTCCCTGGCAGATTGCGGGTTACGGGAACGCCAAGCCACTACAGACAGCACAACGGCCAGGCGATACCGTTGGTTCAGAGCTTACGCATATGGCAAGTATGTCCCGGGGAGGGAGCCGGTGGAGCCGACGGATCCGCATCTGGCGCTGCCGCAGCTGCGCCTGGACGATCTGCTCACTGAGCTGCAGGCCCGGCTGCAGACCGTGCTGGCCACCCGGGACCGGGTCTACACGCTGCTGGAAGCGGTCGTCGCGGTCGCCACCAGCCTCGATCTGGAGATGGTGCTCAAGCAGATCGTCGAGGCCGCGATCACGCTGGTCCGGGCCCGTTACGGCGCACTCGGGATCATCAGCGAAGACGGCCGCCTGGTCGAGTTCGTCCCGGTCGGCCTGGGGGACACCGAGATCGCGGCCATCCATCACTGGCCGGAAGGCCGGGGCCTGCTCGGCGCGCTGATCACTGACCCGCGCCCGCTGCGGCTGCCCGACATCTCGGCCAGCCCCAAGTCGAGCGGCTTCCCGCCCGGGCATCCGCCCATGCGCACCTTCCTCGGCGTTCCGGTCCGGGTCCGGGACGAGGTCTACGGCAACCTCTACCTGACGGAGAAGGTGGGCGGCGCCGAGTTCGACGAGGAGGACGAGGCGCTGCTGATCGCGCTGGCCGCGGCGGCCGGCGTGGCAATCGACAACGCTAAGCTGTACGAGGAGGCCCGCCGGCAGCAGCGCTGGCTGCGGGCCAGCAGCGAGGTGACCAGGAGGCTGCTGTCCGGCACCGCCCCGGACGAGGTGCTGGCCCTGGTCACGCAGCAGACGCTGGAAATGTCCGGCGCCGACCTGGTCGCGCTGGCGCTGCCCACCCCCGACCGCCAGCAGCTGGTCATCCAGCACGCCGCGGGAGCGGGTGCGCCGGGTGCCCTCGGGCTGGTGCTCCCGGTCAACGCCTCCGTGTCCGGAGACGTGCTGTCCTCCGGTGAGGCGGTCATCCTGCAGGACTTCGGCCACGACGACCGGGTGGCCGGCGCAGCGCGCGAGCACATGCCGCTCGGGCCCGCCATCATCCTCCCGCTCGGTGCGCCTGGCGATGTCCGCGGCGTGTTCACGGTGGGCCGTGACACCGGGGCGATGCCGCTCGCCCCGGAGGCCGTGGAGATGGTCCAGACGTTCGCGGCGCAGGCCGCCATCGCGCTGGAACTCGCCGAGCACCGCCGGGACGCGGAGCGGCTGGCCATCCTCTCCGACCGCGACCGGATCGCGCGCGACCTGCACGACCTGGTGATCCAGCGGCTCTACGCCACCGGGATGTCGCTGCAGGGCGCGATGCCGCTGCTGAGCCGGCCTGAGGCTGCGACCCGGGTCAGCAGCGCAGTGGATGCCCTCGACGAGACGATCCGGGAAATCCGCTCCGCCATCTTCTCGCTCCAGTCGCGGGGTGACGCCAAGCAGAACGGGCTGCGCGCGCAGGTGCTCGAGGTCGCAGACCAGATGACCCCCGCGCTCGGTTTTGCCCCGTCACTGCGGCTGGTCGGGCCGCTCGATGAGGCCGTGCCGGCGGACGCGGCCGAGCAGATGCTGAGCGCGCTGCGCGAGGCCCTGTCGAACGCGGCCCGGCACGCCGCCGCCAGGCGGGTCGACGTGACCGTGGAGGTCGGCTCGGAGCTGATCCTGCGGGTCCGTGACGACGGCACCGGGATGGGCAACTCGACCCGGCGCAGCGGGCTGGCGAACATGGCCGAGCGCGCCGCCGACCTGGGCGGCAAGCTGACCGTGAACGCGGCCGAAGGCGGCGGTACCCAGCTCGACTGGCGGGTGCCGGTCGGCTGACCGAGCTGACCGATCAGCCGCTGACCGATCAGCCGTCGCGGTACTCGTGGCCCTCGGCGGCGGCCTGCTGCTGATCGAAGATCCGCGCGGCGTAGGCGGCGGCTTGGGCGCGGCGTTGCATGCCGAGTTTGGCGAAGAGGGCGGAGACGTAGTTCTTGACGGTTTTCTCGGCGAGGAAGAGGCGGTCGCCGATCTGGCGGTTGGTGAGGCCTTCGCCGATGAGGGCGAGGATGCGGCGTTCCTGGTCGGTGAGCCCGGCCAGGGGGTCGGCGGCGGTGGCCTGGTCGCGCATGCGGCGCATGACGCGGCTGGCGGCTTCGGGGTCCAGGAGGGACTGGCCGGAGGCGATGGTGCGGACGGCGCCGACGAGGTCGGTGCCGCGGATCTGCTTGAGGACGTAGCCGGCGGCGCCGGCCATGATGGCGTCGAAGAGGGCTTCGTCGTCGCTGAAGCTGGTGAGCATGAGGCAGGCGAGCTGGGGCATTTTGGAGCGGATGTCGCGGCAGACGGAGACGCCGTCGCCGTCGGGGAGGCGGATGTCGAGGATGGCGACGTCGGGTTTGAGGGCGGGGATGCGGGCCAGGGCGGAGGCGGCGGTGCCGGCTTCGCCGATGACGGTGATGCCGGGTTCGGCTTCGAGGAGGTCGCGGACGCCCATCCGGACGATCTCATGATCATCCAGCAGGAACACGCGGATCGCCGTGCCGTTGCCCGCGTCATCCACCATTGGCACGCTCCTCACCCAGGCCGGGTTCGCTACCGAGCCCGGATGCCCATATATGCAGGTCTTACGTGCTTACAGCCTAAACCCGAACAAGCCGCCCAGCACCCTGTCGCGGCCCCGGAAAGGGCCGGGCACGGGGAGGCTGCCGCTGCGGCGCCCGCCCGCTGCTTCTAGCCTGAGCATGACAGGCCGGAAAGGAAGCCGGGCAGGGCGCGGAAGGAGCACACGAGATGCCAGGCATCATCGTCGGGGTGGATGGCTCGGAACACTCCCTCAGCGCCCTGGACTGGGCCCTGAACGAGGCCGACCTCAGGCAAACCCAGCTGACCGTGGTCACCGTGAGCCCGATCGTTTCCGGCATCTACGGCCCGGGGTATGCGCCCGCCGACTACTACCCGGCGGAAGAGGAAAGCCGGGCTCAGGCGGGAAAGGCTACCCAGGAGCTGGTGAACCAGGCGGTCGAGCGGCGCGGCGCCGCGCCGTCCCTGCCCGTGACCGTGCGCGCGCTCAGCGGCCTGGCCGCCGACGAGCTGATCAACGCGTCCGAGGACGCGGACCTGCTCGTGGTCGGGGCCCGCGGGGCGGGCGGTTTCGCCCGGCTGGTGATGGGCTCGGTCAGCACCCAGGTCACGCACCACGCCCTGTGCCCGGTGGTGGTCGTGCCGGGCGCCAGGAAGGCCTGAGCGCCAGGCCGGGCGGCGCCGGCTGCGGCGGGCTGGGTTAGCCTGAGGCTGGCTGGGACCGGCGCTGCCTCCGGGCCCGGCACGGGCGACTACGCAGGGAGGCCGGTCATGCCACAGCCCCAGGGAGCGGAGCTCGAGAAGGTCCGGGCCCGGCGCGAGGAACTGCGCCAGCGCTATCTGCATCCGGTCGGCGAGCGGCCCGCGACCCCGGTCCGCGGCGTCCACCATCTCGCGCTGATCTGCCACGACGTCGAGGAAACCATCCAGTTCTACCAGGACTTCCTCGGGTTCCCGCTGGTCGAGCTGGTGGAGAACCGGGACTACGCGGGGTCCAGCCATTTCTTCTTCGATATCGGCAACAAGAACATGCTCGGCTTTTTCGATTTCCCCGGGCACGATCACCCCGCCTGGCAGGAGACGATCGGCGGTGTCCAGCACCTGGCCATTTCGATCCCCCAGCAGCAGTACGACGCGGCCAGGAAGAAGTTCGACGAATCCGGGTTCGAGTACATCGGGCCGGACCGGGGCATCGAGGAGAGCATGTACTTCCGCGACCCCAACGGGGTCGGGATCGAGTTCTACCGCGAGGACCTCGGCGAGTTCAACGGCCAGCACCTCATCGACTGAGGTTTGGCGCCAGCGATTGGCCCGGCACCTTCGGCCAGTTGTCGGGCCCGCGTTAGCGGGCTCGTTGGGGGTCCGGGGGCTCGGGCCCCCGGTTAACTCTGCGGATCACCATGCGGAGGCCAGACCAGACCTCGTCGATCGCGCAGACCTTGTTGTCCACCAGGCCGGTCGGCAGGGCGACCTGCCGGACCACGGTGTCGCTCATGTCCGTGGGGACCCGGGCCGCGCGCTTCGGCCAGGCAACCCACAGCCCGCAGGCCGGGGCCATGCGCGTGCGCAGCTCACCCAGCTCCGACTCCAGGTCGGCGCGCCACGGCGAGAAGAACACGATCACGTCGAACGGCGCGGCGCCGTCCAGGCCAGGATGAATCTCCACGCCTGCCTGCGCGGCCAGGCTCTCCGCGAACCCGGCGGGCCCGCCCAGCACGGCCACCGCCTGGCCGGGCCGGATGCCCAGCTTCACGGGCAGCGGGGTCCCGGAGTACCCGCTCGGCGGGCTGGCGCGGTCCATGGCAGCAACCTACGGCACGCGCTGCGGCGGGCACGGCCTGCCCGGCACGGGCGCGGGCGCGGGCGCGGGAGGGTTGCTCACCGGTGCCGGGCCCGCCGGCCGGCACACGGGACGAAACGGGCCGGCCAGTCCTGGGCGGGCCGCTGGTGAGGCATCAGCGACCCGTTGCTTTCCCGGTCCGTTAAGGCACCGCAGGCGGGGCACGTCGCGCGCCGGGCCGTCCGGTGCCGCGGCGCGGCCACCCGGTGGCCGTGGTCACGGGCGTACCTCTCCAGGCAGTCGCCGGGCGTCAGCTGGCCTCCCGCCAGTGCCTTCCAGGCGACCCCATCCAGCGTCCCGGCGCATCGCCATTCGTTGTGCTCGTCCCGGCCGCGGACCCGGGTCAGCCGCCACCACACCGACCCGTCGGCCCGCAGCGTCCACTGCCACTCCAGGTCGGCGGACGCATCCCGATTGCGGGCGGGCAGGCTCACCACTTCGCGGGTCCACAGCCATCCTTTGCTGCGGCTTCTCATGAGTCACCGTCCAGGTGCAGAAATACGCAACCATGACGTCTCCCAGTAATCGCCACACCACCGAATGTAGCAGTGCAGGTCTCGCGGTGCGGTACAGAAATGGCGTTCCCTGCATGAACCCTGGGGTGCCTGACCCCGGCCCCGTACCCTGACCCCCGCCCCGGCGCGCGGCCCGGGCGCGGACCGCGGATCGACCCGGGCGACCTCGCTGGCCGCGGCGGCGGCGACGATCTCACCCTCGGACTGCACCGCCAGCCCCGGGGGCGGCCCGCCTGCGGCCGCCGGATCCCGCACCGGGCCCAGCTGGCCGCGCAGCTCGTCTTCATCGCGGACCCGCGGCGCGTCCACGCGGAAGTGCACCAGATGCTCGCTGCCGAGCACCTCGACTAGCTGAACGTCGACGGTGAGACTGGTGCCCGGCTCCGGGCTGGTCCCGCCCGCTCAGGGTGAGCAGTGATGTTTTTCGGGGGTGCCGGCCAGGCGCGGGGCCGCCCGGCGGACGGTTAGCTACCGGTCGTCGCGGCCTCGACCACGGTGAACGACTGTGGTGGCAGGGTGAGGGTGAGCGTCGAGCCCTTCGGGGTGTCCGACCCCTCCTCCAGGTGCGCGCCCTCGACATCAGGCAGGACGCGGGACTGCGGCCCGCGTTCCGCCGTGACGGTCGCGATCTGGGCGTCGCTGTCGAACGCCAGGTCGCGCAGGACGACCTCGATGGTTTCCGGATCGCCGGGGTTGCGGTTCACGATCGTCAGCGCGATCCGGCCCCGGCCGGCGGTCGCGGTCGCCGCCGCGTCGACCATGGCGAACGGGCCCAGGTCGGCGACCCGGTGCGGCCACCGGCTGCGGTGGGTGTCCGGCAGCAGCGGGTTGATCATGGGAGCGTTCACATGAACGTTGACCGCGACGTCCAGGGCGGCCCGCGCGTGCAGCAGCACGGGGTAGTAGATCGGCTGGACCGCGACCGCGGCGGGGGAGGTCACGATCGGCGCGATGGCGTTCACCATCTGGGCCAGGTTCGCGATCCGCACCCAGTCGCAGTTGCGGATGAAGATGTTCAGGTAGGTGGCCACGGCCAGCGCGTCCGGGAAGTTGTAGCGCTCCTCCAGCGTCCCGTCGTCGGTACGGAACCACACATTCCACTCGTCGTAGGCGATCCGGGGCGGGCGGGCGATCTTCTTCACGTACGACACCCGCTCGATCAGCGCGCGGGCGCAGCGGATCGCCCGTTCCGCCTGGTGCGGCTGCAGCACGTCGGCCCAGTAATCGTCGGACCCGGTGTAGATGTGCAGCGAGTGGTAATCCACCAGGGGGGCCAGCCCGTCGATGACCACCCGGTCCCAGTCGTTCCAGCCGTTCATCCCGCAGCTGACCAGCTTGGCCTGCGGGTCCAGCATCTTGATCGCCCGGGCCCAGCGGGTCGCGGTCCGGACGTACTCCTCGGCCGACACCGCGCCGACCTGCCAGTCCCCGTACATCTCGTTGCCCAGGCCCCAGTAGCGGACGCCGTACGGCTCGGGATGGCCGTTGCGGCGGCGGCGCTGCGCCCACGCCGTGTCCCCCGCGCCGTTGCAGTACTCGACCCAGGCCAGCGCCTCCTCCAGGGTGCCGGTGCCCATGTTCAGGCACACGTAGGGCTCGGTGCCGAGCTCGCGGCAGTAGGCCATGAACTCATCCGTGCCGAAGCGGTTGGATTCCTCGGCGCCCCAGGCCAGCTCGGGGCGGCGCGGCCGCTCGTCCTTCGGGCCGATCCCGTCGGCCCAGTGGTAGTTGCTGACGAAGTTGCCGCCCGGCCAGCGCAGCACGCCCATCCGGAAATCGCGGAGCAGGCTGAGCACGTCGGTGCGGAATCCCTGGGCGTCGGCCAGCGGGGAGCCCTCGTCGTACAGGCCGCCGTAGATACAGCGGCCCAGGTGCTCGACGAATCCGCCGAAGACGTTGCGGTCCACGGAGCCGAGCTGGCGGGCGGGGTCCACCACGATCCGGGTCACAGATCCTCCTTCTGCCTCTCGCGGCGCGCCAGGCTGGTTTCAGACCTGGACGAACTCGATGCCGGCCAGCTGGCAGAACACCTTCCAGTCCGCGGCGTGGTGACCCAGGTTCATCACCTCGTGGTGCGGGCCGCCCGCGGCCAGCCACCCGTTCAGGCACGCCCGGACGCCCGAGGCCGGCCGGAACTGGCCGTAGGGCATCTCCAGCGCGGGCAGCTCCTGGCTGTCCAGGTTCTCGCCCTCGGCGCAGACCAGCCGGAACCGCGTCCCCTCCAGCGACACCAGGGTGGCCAGCGTGGCCGGGCCGGGCTGTAGCTGGAACAGGAACGTGGGCGGGTCGGCCAGCCGCCCGATCCCCAGTGGCCGCTTGATCAGCTTGACCGGCTTGTCCTTCCGGGCCACCTTCCAGTTGCCCTCGCCCATGTGGCTCTGCAGGATCGAGTCGGACGGGAAGTCCATCGCGTACATCTCGGTGAAGTGCGCGTCGCCGATGAGCTGATGCCCCGCGTAGACCATGCAGGCGGACAGCACGTCGCCCTCGGCCGCGTAGCCGAACCCCTTGGCCATCAGCGACGAGGCGGCGGCCAGCGGCAGCCGGCTGAACCGGCCGTCGTCGCCGATCGCGTCGAAGTGGGCGGTGTACGCGCCGAACCCGCGGTCGATCAGGATCTGCTCGATGGCCACCTGCATCCGGGCATGGTCAGCCCGCTCCTCGGCGGACAGCCGCGGGTCGATCTCGAAGTTCTGGTCCTCGAACGCGATGACCTCGCTGGCCTGGGCGTCCGTCACCGCCAGCATGCCGCGGTACATGTCACCGGGAGCGACCGCGAGGATCTCCGGGCCCAGCGACCTGATCAGCGCGGACTCATCCACCCGGATATCGCCCATGTCGTTCATGGCGTAACCGAAGATCGCGGTCTTCAGCGACTTCCACCGGGTCACCGTGGCCGCGGCGCGGGCCCACCGGGTCACGTCCCCGCGGAACGAGTCGCTCTTCCAGTCGTCGGTGAGCACCGCGAACCGCTTGCCGCCCCGGACCATCGCGTTCGCGGTGTCCTGGGCGCCGTGCACGCCCTGGTTGTAGGTCATGTCCGCCATGTCCCAGGCCGGCGTGACGTTCGGCTCGGGCTGGATGTTGGCCAGCAGCACCGGCAGCCGGGACTCCGACAGCAGCCGGGCCACGCGCATCGCGGGCCCGTAGGTGAGCATCACGACCATGATCCCGTCCAGGTCGGAGCCCTCGAACTCGCGCATGGCGCGCTCCGCGTCCTCCCGGTACTTGATCGGCTTGCTCGGGATGAACTCGCCCACGTCGGCGAGGTGGGCCGCGAGTTCCGCCGCGTAGCCCTCCTGCCGCTGGGCGATGCCCGGGATCATGTCGTCGTAGAGATCCTGCATGATCCCCAGGATCCCGATACGCGGCTTGCGTTCGCTCATCACATTCCTTTCGGCCGCTGGCCATATTCCTGCGTGTACCGCCGGTGCAGCGCGTCCACCTGGTCCTGGGCGAGCGGCGTGAGCTCGCCGTAGGACCGGGCCAGGTGGACGGTGCGGGCAGCGTCCTCGCACATCACTGCGGCCTTGACCGCGTCCCGCGCGGCCCGGCCGATGGTGAACACCCCGTGGCTGCGCATCAGCACGGCGGGGGAGCGGTGGCCGGTCAGGGTACTCACGATGCCGCGGCCGATCTCGTCGCTGCCGATCAGCGCGAACGGCCCGAGCGGGATCTCCCCGCCGAACTCGTCGGCCATCGCCGTGATCACGCACGGCACGGGCTCACCCCGGGCGGCCCACGCCGTGGCGTACGAGGAGTGGGTGTGCACCACGCCGCCCACCTCGGGCATGTGCCGGTAGACGTAGGCATGGGTGGCGGTATCGCTGGACGGGCTGAAGCCGTCGTCCACCGCGTTGCCGTCCAGGTCGCACAGGACCATGGACTCGGGGGTCAGGTCGTCATACGCCACACCGCTCGGCTTGATCACCATCAGGTCGGCGCCCCCGGGGCCCGCGCCCGGCACCCGGGCGGAGATGTTGCCCGAGGTCCAGGCGACCAGGTTGTTCTTTACGAGCGCGGCGTGCAGCGTGCAGACGTCGCTGCGGGCCCGTGAGATGGCCGCGCCGTGGGCCTGGCCGGTGCTCATCGGGCGCCGCCTTCCTGGCTGGAGGTCTCCTGGCGGGCCAGGCTGCGGTCGCGGATGGCCCGCAGGCGGTGCATGACCTCATTGGAGCCGCGGCCGAAGTAGTCGTGCAGCCGCTGGTACTCCGCGTACAGCTCGTCGTAGACGTCGGCACTGGCCGGGTCGGGCGTGTACACCGCGTCCCGCTTGCCGCCCATGGCCGCGGCCGCGGCCGGCACGTCCGGGTAGGCGCCCGCTGCGACCGCCGCGTGGATGGCCGAGCCGAGCGCGGGGCCCTGGCTGGAGGAGATGACGCTGAGCGGGCGCCGCAGCACGTCCGCGTAGACCTGCATCACGAACGGATCCTTGAGCAGCCCGCCGGCCACCACGAACTCGGTGACCCCGCAGCCGGAGGACGAGAACGCGTCGATGATGACCCGGGTGCCGAACGCGGTCGATTCGACCAGGGCGCGGTAGATGTCGGGCGGCCGGGTGGCCAGGGTGAGTCCCACGATGACCCCGGACAGCTGGACGTCGACCAGTACCGAGCGGTTCCCGTTGAGCCAGTCCAGGGCGATCAGCCCGTGCGCGCCGGCCGGCTGGCCGGCGGCGTCCGCCGACAGCAGCTCGAACAGGGAGACGCCGCGCCGTTCCGCCTCGTCCCGGTAGGCGGCCGGGACCGCGTCGTCGAGGAACCAGGCGAAGATGTCGCCCACCCCGCTCTGCCCGGCCTCGTAGCCGTACTCGCCGGCGACGATGCCGCCGTCCACCACCCCGCACATGCCGGGTACCTCGGCGAGCGTCGCCGAGTTCATCACGTGACAGGTCGAGGTGCCCATGATGGCCACCATCTGACCGGGGGAGATGGCATTAGCCGCGGGCGGGGTGACGTGCGCGTCCACGTTTCCGACGGCCACGGCGATGCCCTCGGGCAGCCCGGTCCACCCGGCTGCCTCGGCGGTGAGCCCGCCTGCCCGTGCCCCGAGCGGCGACACCGGGTGGGCCAGCTTGTCCTCGGCGAAGCTGGCGAAGCCGGGGTTCAGCGCACCGAGGAAGTCCGGGGAGGGATAGTGGCCGTCCTGGTAGATGCCCTTGTACCCGGCGGTGCAGGTGTTGCGGGTCTCGGCGCCGCACAGCTGCCAGATGATCCAGTCCGCCGCCTCGATCCAGCGGTCGGCCTGCCGGTAGATGTCCGGGTCCTCCTCCAGCAGCTGGAGGCCCTTGGCGAACTGCCACTCCGAGGAGATCTTGCCGCCGTACCGGCCGATCCACGGCTCGCCCCACTCGTGGGCCAGCACGTTGATCCGGTCCGCCTGGGGCTGGGCCGCGTGGTGCTTCCAGAGCTTGGGGTAGGCGTGCGGGCGGCCCTCCAGCCCCGGCACCTGGCATAGCGGGGTCCCGTCGTGCCGGGCCGGCAGGACGGTGCAGGCGGTGAAGTCGGTGCTGATCCCGATCACCCGGGCCGGGTCGATCCCGGCTGCCTGGACCGCGCCCGGGACCGCCTCGCGCAGTACGTCCCGGTAGTCCTCCGGGTCCTGCAGGGCCCAGTCCGGCGGCAGCGGCTCGCCGGTCGCGGCCAGCTTGGCGTCCATGACCGCGTGCCGGTAGGCGCACACTGCGGTGCCGACTTCCGCCCCGTCGCGGACCCGGATCACCACGGCCCGGCCGGACAGCGTGCCGAAATCCACGCCGACCACGTAGCTGTCGTCCTGGCCCTCCGGCCCGCCCTGCCCGCCCTGCCCGCCTGGCCCGCCCTGCCCGCCCGGGCCGCCCCGTCCGCCTGGCCCGCCGTCGCTGTCGTGAGCGCTAACAGTCATCATTGTCCTGTTCTGCCTGCTGATCCGGTCTGGATGATTGACGTCCCGTCGGAGTTTCTGCCTGTTTGTCCGGTGCCTGCGTGCCCTGCCCTGCCCTGCCCTGCCGTTGGCGTGCCCTGGCCCTGGCCTGCCTGCCGTGACCCGGTCAGGTCGCGGGAGGTGCCGCACTGGAGCGGACGACGAACTGCGGGATGACCGGCTCGGCGGGCGCGGCCGCGTCACGGTCGAAGATCAGCCCGACCAGCGTGTCCAGCGCCCGGCGGCCCAGCTCACCGAAATCCTGCCGCACCGTGGTCAGCGGGGGAAGGAAGTACGCGGCCTCGGGAATGTCGTCGAAGCCGACCACGCTGACGTCCTCCGGCACCCGGCGCCCCTGCTCCGAGAGCGCGCGGATCAGGCCCAGCGCCACCTGGTCGTTGGCGCACAGGACGGCGGTCACGCTCTCGTCCCGGGCGACCTGCCGCCCCCTCTTGTGCCCGGACTCCGCGGACCAGTCGCCGGGGATCAGCTCCGGCTCGGGTGCGCCCGCCTCGCGCAGTGCCTCCCGCCAGCCCTCCACCCGGGCCTCGGCGTCGAGCCAGGAGGGCGGCCCGCTCAGGTGGTGGACCGTGCCGTGGCCGAGGCCGAGCAGGTACCGGGTGGCCAGCGCCGCCCCTTCGGCGTTGTCCACCGCCACCGAGTGCACCGGCGGGGCGGCCCGGCAGCCCACCGCGACGAGCGGGATGTCCGTCGGGCAGTCGGTCAGCGCCTCTACCGCGGAGACCTGCGCGGTGATGACGATGATTCCCTCGACCCCCTGCCCCACGAACCGCTCCACCGAGCCCAGCACGGAGCGGCGGTCCAGGGTTGGTGTGCTGGCGATGGAGACGAAGTACGTGTCCTGTGCCGCGCGCTCGATCCCGTAGAGCATGGATGCGGGCCCGTAGAGGGTGGTGTCGAAGCTGATCACGCCGAGGGTGTGGGTACGCCGGGTGACCAGCGTCCGGGCCGCGGCGTTCGGGCGGTAGCCGAGCTCGCTGATCGCGGCCAGAACCAGTGCCCTGGTCTGCGGGCGGACGTTGGGATGCTCGTTGAGCACGCGGGACACGGTCTGATGGGAGACGCCGGCCAGCTGAGCGACGTCGGTCATGACCGGCGGGCGGTCGCGCCCGCGATCGGCAACTGCCACGTACTGCCTCCTTCCGCCGCCTCGTCCCGCCCCGCCCGGGGCCCCGTTGCCTCGTCCCGCCCGGATTCCGCCGGCCGTTCCGCTTCCTGCCCTGCTGTCCGGGTTCGGCGGGGCCGCTGCCTGGCGCCGCCCGCCGCCCCGTCCGGCCTGACGCCCGGGTGGGGTCTTTGTCCTCGCCTTACCGTATTCGGCCGTGGCCAGACCCAGTGGCCGCAGATAACACCATGTGTACCCACTTGCTAGATACAAATATGCGGGTTCCCTTCCGGAGCCCCGAGGGATTGTGACCGCTCACAACATCCCAGGTCAAGCTGGCTGCGGGGGTGGGTGGGCGGAGGAGCCGGCACCGCGTCCCGGGCGGGCCCCTCACGGCGGGTCCGGGCTGGTCGAGCCCCGCGCGACCAGGCGGCAGGGCACGGTGTGCACGCCGTGCGTGGGCTGCCCGTTGATGGCCAGCAGCAGATGCTCCGCGGCTACCCGGCCGACGTCCTCCAGGCACATGTCCACGCTGGTCAGCGGGGGATCCGCGCCCAGCACCATCGGGCTCCAGTTATCGAAGCCGACCAGGGCGATGTCCTCGGGGACCCGGCAGCCGATCAGGCGCAGGGTGTCGGAGGCGCCCCGGGCGATCTGGTCGCTGCCACAGAAGATCGCGTCGACCCCGGGGGTGGTGCGCATCACCAGCCGGGCCGCCTCCCGCCCCCAGGCCTCACTCCACTCCCCGTACAGCACGTCGTTGGCGGTGAACGGCAGCCCGGCCGCGGCCATCGCGTCGCAGAAGCCCCGGGCGCGCTTCCGGGCGGCCAGGAACCGTTCCGGCCCGGTGATATGGCCGAACCGGCGGCGCCCCAGGGCGAGCAGGTGCTCGGCGGCCAGCTGGCCGCCGCCGGCGTCATCGGGCAGGATCGCGGGCTCGTCGCTGTCCATCGACTGGGTCATCGCGTACACCACGGGGGCGCCCAGGTTCAGGCCGATACTGGGCCGCGGCTCGATCCGCCGCCCGGCCACGATCAGGCCGTCCACCCGCCGGGACAGCAGCATGTCCAGGTACTGGCGCTCGCGCTCCGGATCGTCCCGTGTGTCGCACATGAACACCGAGATCTGGCCGGCCCCGAGGGCATTCTCGGCGCCCAGCATGACCGGGATGCTGAACCGGCCGAAGCTGTCCGTGGTGATCACGCCCACCGTGTAGGTCCGCCCGGCGAGCAGGCCGCGGGCCAGCACGTTGGGGGCGAAGCCGAGTTCCCGGGCGGCGGCCGCGACCCGGTCCCGGGTCGCGGCGCGCAGCTTCCCCTGCCCGTTGAGGGCCTTCGACGCGGTCCCGATCGAGACGCCCGCGAGCGCGGCCACATCCCGGATGGTCGCCCGCTTCAGGTTAGGCCCCGGCGCGGGCAATCCCTTGCTCCATCGTCGTCCTTGTCCTCCGGGGCCAGCGGACGTCCAAGACGAGGCGGTTTGACCAGTCTTGACGCTGTCCCTCGTGGGCCCTAGCTTACGAAGGAAAACGTATTCCTAGAAAGGGCATGTGGCCAGATGTGTCTGCTGTGGTCATGCTCGCCGAGGGATTTCCAGGACGGTCGGCCTGGCCGCGGCCGGAGCCAGGTGCGTGATGGCCGCCGGTGAGACCGGGGCGGCCCGGGGCCGGCCGTTCCCTCCGCGTCCGCCGCGGTGGCGCACCGTCCCCTGGCCGGTGCCGGTGCCCGGCTGACCTCCGGGCTGCTGCATGCGTGGCAGCAACGCAACGCCGAGGCCAGCCTGCCGCTGGCGCTGCGCCGGCTTGAGACGGCCGGGAACCTGGCCAACGTGCGGCTGGCCATCTCGGGCGCGCGCGAGGGGTACCGGGGCCCGGTGTTCATGGACTCCGACATCTACAAGGTGCTCGAGGCGATCGGCTGGGAGCTGGGCCGGTCGCCCGACGCGGGGCTGGCCAGCTTCCTGGCCGAGACGACCGCGCTGCTGGAGAAGGCACAGCAGCCCGACGGCTACCTGAACTCCTGCATCCAGGTCAGTGGCCGTCCCCGGTACAGCTTCCTGGCCTCGAGTCATGAGCTGTACTGCGCCGGCCACCTGATCCAGGCCGGCCTGGCCTGCCAGCGCGGCGCCGGTGATCCCGGGCTGCTCGCCGTGGCCCGGCGGTTCGCGGACCATCTCGTCGATCACTTCCTGGGCCGTCAGGAAGGCATCGACGGCCATCCCATCGTGGAGACCGCGCTCGCGGAGCTGTACCGGGAAACGGGCCACGAACCGTACCTGCGGCTGGCCAGCCAGTTCATTGAGCAGCGCGGGCACGGGATGATCGGCGACTCCGGGTTCGGGCACCGCTACCTCCAGGATCACGAACCGGTCCGGGACACCGTGACACAGGTGGGGCACGTGGTCCGGGCGCTGTACCTGGACGCCGGGGTCGCGGACGTCGCCGCGGAGACCGGCGACGCGCCGCTGCTGGCGTCCAGCCTGACCCGCTGGGCCGACATGGTTGCCGCCAAGACCTACCTGACCGGCGGGAACGGGTCACGGCACGAGGGGGAGAGCTTCGGGGACCGCTTCGAGCTGCCGCCAGACCGCGCCTACAACGAGACCTGCGCGGCCATCGCCAGCTTCCAGTGGGCCTGGCGGCTGCTCCTGGCCACCGGGGACGCCGCGTACGCCGACCTGATGGAGCGGGTCCTGTACAACGGGTTCGCCTCGTCCACCGCCACCGGCGGGACCCGGTTCTTCTACGTCAACCCGCTGCAGCGCCGGGCGGACCACTTCGAGAAGGACGATCCGGGCCGCCGGAGGGAGTGGTTCAACTGCGCCTGCTGCCCGCCGAACATCATGCGCACGATGGCCTCGCTGCAGCACTACCTGGCCACGGCCTCCGGCGGCACGCTGTACGTGCAGCAGTTCACCGGCGCCACGCTCAGCGCCCCCCTGGCCGGAGGCGTCCTGAGCGTGGAGATGGCCACGGACTACCCGTGGTCCGGGACGATCGGGCTGCGGGTGACGGGCGCCCCGCCGCGCCCCTGCGGGCTGGCCGTGCGGGTGCCGGCCTGGTCCCCGCTACCGCACATTCGCCTCAACGAAGACCTCATCGAGGCTGCGCCCGAAGGCGGGTACCTGGTGGTCCGCCGCCGGTGGCGCCCCGGCGATGTGCTCCGTGTCGGGCTGGACACGGCTGCCCGGCTGACTTACCCCGACCGCCGGGTCGACGCGGTGCGCGGGACGGCTGCGATCGAGCGCGGGCCCCTCGTCTACTGCCTCGAGCAGGCCGACCAGCCCGCCGGTGTCGACCTCGTGGACCTGGCCCTCGTCCCGGCCGTCCTGGAGGAGGAGGCCGCGACCCTCCCCGGCCTGGGCGACACGATCCTCATCCGGGCCAGCGCGGTTCACCAGGCCCCCCTGGGGAGCGGCGGCCTGCCCCGCAACGGCTCGGCCGGGGGGCCCGGCGGGGCGGATCCTGGCCAGGATGCCGGCGGTGAGCAGATCACCGCCACCGCCATCCCCTACTTCCAGTGGGACAACCGGGACGGCCGCCCCATGCAGGTCTGGACGCCGCTAGCCTGACCGGCTCCCGGGCCCAGGCCCACGCCTGTCCCGCCCGCCAGCCGACACCCCACCCTGCCCGCCGGCCGGGGGTCCCAGCCCGCCCGGCCCCAGCCCCAGTCACCCCCGACCCCTGAACCCCACCCAGCCGCCTGCCCCTCTACCGTGGGCCTGGCCACCGTCAGCCGTACCTGTCCAGTGGGCCAACCCGGGACGGCCGCTCCCATGCGGGCCTGGCCCGCCGGCTCTCGACCCATGGCCTGACCCCGGCACCCGTGGGGGGCGCTCACCCGTAGCCTGCCCAGCCCCTGGACCGGCGCGGGCGACCCGTGGGCCGGGCAGCCGTCCAGCCTCTGAGTCACTCAGTCCCCATGACCCTCAACCTCAGCAACCATCTGACCCTGAGCCCCAACCGCCGCACGAACCGTCATGATCATGGGATTGTCGTTCCAGCAACACCACTGCATGACCTGGGCAGGGGTGGAGCCTCGGGCAGGCCGCTGGGTCGCGTGGGCGCCAGGGTGGCCGCCGGCCAGAGCAGGGCCCAGGGCGGGACCGGGCGAGCCCGCAGCGGGCCGGGCAGGGCGGGCCGGGCAGGGCGGGCCGGGCAGGGCGGGCCGGGCAGGCGGGCAGGGCGGGCCGGGCAGGGCGGGCCGGGCAGGGCGGGCCGGGCAGGGCGGGCCGGGCAGGGCGGGCCGGGCAGGGCGGGCCGGGCAGGGCGGGCCGGGCAGGGCGGGTCAGAAGGTGAAGCTGCCTGGACGGCCGTTGCGGTCGGCGATCAGCCCGGCCAGCGTGGAGATGGCGATCTCTGCGGGGGTCCGGGAGCCGATGTTCAGCCCGATCGGCCGGTGGACCCGGGCGATATCGGCCTCGGCCACACCCAGGCCGGCCAGCGCCTCGATGTGCGGTCCCTGGTGCCGCGGGTTGCCCATGATCCCCACCCAGCGAGCCGGGCTCGCCAGCGCGTCGCGCAGCACGACCCCCAGTTCGGGCCGGTGGTGATCGGTCACCACGACATCGGCGGTGGCGTCCATGTACTTGGCGGCGTCACCAGTCACCTCGTAGCCGGTGGTCAGGGCGCTCGCGGCGAGGTCCGGATCGGGCTCCAGCAGCACCACGCGGTATCCCGCGTCGCCGGCGAAATGCAGCAGGAACTCGGCAACGGGCGACGCGAAGGCTGCGATCAGCGTCTTCTCGGTGGCCGGCGCTGTGCCGTGGCCGTGCGCGACCTGGCAGGCCTCGCTCTCGTCGGGGTGGTCCTGCGCGTGTCCCATGCTCCCGAGCTTGCCACGGCGGGGCAGGCGTTGGCGACGGCCAGCGGGGCAGATACCCGGTCAGGCCGATGGTCATGATCACGAAGGGACTTCCAGATGCAGCTCAGCGCACGTAACCAGATCAGGGCGACGGTAACCGGCGTCACGGCGGGCGAGGCCACCGCCAACGTGGTCCTGGACGCGAACGGCGTCCGGCTGGTCGCCTCCATCACCGTCGAGGCGGCCCGCGAGCTGAGCCTGGCCGAGGGCCGTGAGGTGATAGCGGTGATCAAGGCTTCCGACGTTATCGTCGCGGTCCCGGACTGACCGCGGGCTCCTTCCGGGCCCCGGTGCCCGTTTTCAGGGCGGGCGGCCGCCGGTCCCGGGTCACGGTCTGATGGATCAGCGACACGGCCAGTGCGGCCGTGACCACGAATGCGAGTGACGTGGCGATGTTCATCCCGACCATGTGCCGGGTGGTGGAGATACCGGAATAGTAGGCGGGCGGGATGAACGCGAGCACGGCGCACCCGGTCATGCACAGCACCATGGCGGCGCCGTTCCGGTGCCAGGGCCGCGCCCGTCCCCGCGTCAGCGCGAGCGCGGCCACGGCCGCCATGACCAGCCACAGCGGGACATACCACCACAAGCCCAGGCCCGCGGGGAGCTGGTGCACCAGCCAGGTGAGCACGACCACCCGGGACTCGTAGGCACCCTTCCGGTGGCCGGCGTACACAGGGTAGTCACCGAGGGTGGTGATCCGGAAGCGCTGGGCCAAGATCGCGGCCGACTGCCCGATCCGCAGGATGCTGGCCGGGTGGGCCAGCAGGTAGTGCGTGATGTTGCCGTCGGTCAGCTTTCCGGTGTACCGCGCGTAGAGCGGGCTCAGCCGGACGGAGGTCGGATCCCAGTAGTAGTGGCCCGCGTACCTGGCCCAGCTGACGGGAAGGCCCAGCGCCCGGAGCTGGGCGGGTGCCGTGGCACGCCGGGTCACGATGTCCGTGAAGATCATGTCCACGGCCTGGATGTGGTGCAGCCGCTGGCCGTAGGAACTGGCGTAGTCCCACACGGCGTAGGCGCCGGCTAGCGCGGCCAGGGCCGCGGCGACCAGGGCCGCCGCGGCGCCCTGCCGGTTCCGGAACCGGGCCAGCCTGCGCCAGGGGCCGCGATCGGCGCTGGCCAGGACCAGGGTGATGCCCACCGGCGCGGCCAGGACCAGGTACTGCTCCTTGGACAGGAGGGCCAGGGCACCGCCGGAACCGGCCAGGGCCAGGCCATACCTGGTCAGCCGCCAGCCCCGCCCGAGATACACGACACCGGCCGCGACCAGCATCAGGCCGACCAGGGCGGCGGGTTCACTGAACGGCCCGGCGAACACGTCGAAGAAGGCCGCGTCCGCGATGATCAGCCAGCAGGCGGCCGCCACCAGCACCTGAGCCCACGGCCTGATCCGCAGCCCGACCGCCAGGCTGGCGATCGCCACCGAGGCCAGCGCGCACATCAGCACCGCCACCGCGATCAGGTTGACGGCGCCAGGCAGGCCCAGGACCGGGGTCAGCGCCCGGGCCACCTCGATCGGGACGAGCTCGGAGGAAGGGTAGGGAACCCGGCCGGCGCAGCTCGGCTGAGGCACGTACTCGAAGTAGGAGAACCGGAAGAACCTCGGATGATGGCCAGTGACCGGGCCCAGGCCGAGCCCGCACATCAGGCGGGGACCGTCCCGGTTGTCGGCCTGGCCCACGGGCGTGGGCACCAGGAAGCGGATCAGGAGCAGCCCCAGCGAGACAGCGAAGATGGCCAGCCCGCGGCCGGTGGTGCCGTGCAGGTAACGAGCTGCCCTGCGGCCGGGTCCGCTTAGCGGACGGCCATAAGGTGTCTCTTGACCAGCCAGTTCATCGCCAGGCACTGGGCCGACCTCTCAGTGTTCCGGATAACGTGATCAAAGTCCCGCCACCGCCCCTCGTCTCGCTGCTTGGCGGTTCCTTTACCGAGCCTTTTCCTTTTGGATTGGCAGGCTTGAACTTGTGTGCCGTCGCTGCCTCACGGTTCAGGGGCAGGGCCGGTAGTAACTGGGACGTCCAGGCCAATCCGAGGCGTGTTATACCCATGGAGACTGCCCCGGGCAGCCCGGGATTTCCTGTCTCGATCAGCGAGCCGGGGAGTACCGTCCTAGCTGGGGTTTTCCGGCTGGACCGTACCCCGGCCGACGGCAATCCTTGATCAAATAGCTCGTCCGTTTTGCCCGTGGCCCGGTTCGCCGAAGATCATGAAATTGGCACGACGCTCGCGGGCTCACGGAGCGACGGGAGGAATGTCTCTTCCCGGACCTTGAAGAGGTGCCAGCACTGGCTCCGCTGACTCTCAGGCGCAGACCAATACAACGCGATGGCGTGCTGGGCATTCGCCAGCACGGTGCGGTTGAGCGCGTGGGTCAGAACACCCCGATGATAGTAGGCGAATTCCCAATCCGCAGCCTTTTCCGCCTGCGGGTAGTGGACAGCCTGGAGGCGGATCCGGTGGTAGCAGGCGTAGGTGCCACACCGTGCCCACGCCGCCGTTGCCGAGCGCGGAGATCAGGCGATAGCGGCCCGCGACCACGCGCCCCGTGACAATCGGCGCTCCCACCTGTGGCGAGTTACCTACTGGCCGGGAATCAAACCAACGGCCGCGCGGCCTGGCGGATGTTCCCGCCAGGCCGCGCCGTGATCCGTCGTGCCGGGATCAGCTTCCCTTGACCTGCGGTATGGATGAAATGGTGGATTGTGCCTGGCTCAGCGCGGAACTCACCGACGAGGTGCCGGTGATCGCGGCCTGGATCGCGGTCCACAGCGCCTGCGACACCTTCGGGTAGTTGGCGCCGTACTGGGTTGTCCGTGACCGGGCCGTCGCAGTTTCCTTGGCGAACACGGTGTACTCCGGGCCCCCCTTGAGGTACTGGGAGATCACCGCGGGTTTGGTCGGCAGGTAGTACATCAGCGACGTAACGTGCGTCATCACCGAAGGCGCCTGCATGCCCTTGATCCACTCCCAGGCCGCGTTCTGCTGCTGGGCGGAGCCGGACTTACCGATGTTCCAGGTCTCCCCGCCGAGCGGCGCGACCACCGTTCCGCCCGCCGTCTGGGTCGGGATCTTGACGATGCCGTACTGCTTGTTGTACTTCCAGCCTGCCGAGTTCAGCTCAGGGAAGATCCACGGGCCGTCCTCGATCATCGCGGCCGTCTTGTGCAGGAACTGCTGGGTGAGGTCCGGGTCCTGGCCCCACTGGAGCACGGACTTGGACGCGGACCCGGCTTTGACCATGTTGACCCAGAGCTGGAGGGGGTTCGAGAACGCCGGGGTGTTCACAGTGGCCAGGTTGCCGCCCGCACTCCAGAAGTAGGGCTCGAGCTGCCAGGTGGACTGCTCGTCGGAGGTCGCGTCGAAGGCGAAGCCGTAGGTGTGGCCGGAGGTGAGCGTCTTGGCGTCGGACTGCAGCTGGGCCCACGTGGTCGGCGGGGACAGGTGCTTGGCCGCGAACATGGCCTTGTTGTAGAAGAGGCCGACGGTGTTGGTGCCGACCGGGTAGCAGTACTGCTTGCCCTGGTACGTGCACTCGCTGATGGCCCCAGGGATATAGCCGCTGGTGGTGAAGCCGGGCAGGCCGTTCAGCGGCTTGAGCTGCCCGGTCGCCGCTACCTCGGGCACGTTGGGGTTGTCCAGCATCACGACGTTCGGCAGGTCGCCGGCGCTGGCTTCCTGCAGCACCTTGGTGATCAGGTTGGCGTAGGGCACCACCTCACGCTTGACCGTGATGTTGGGGTGGGCCGCCTCGAATTTCTTGTTGTACCAGTTCACCGCCGCGACGCCGCCGTTGGAGGTGTAGTAGTCGAGTTCGGTGATCGTGATCTTCCCATTACTGCTGCCCGACGACGAGCCGCTGCTGCAGCCCGCGGCGGCCAGTGCCGCCACGACGACACCGATCGCTACGGCCCCCCAGCGGCGTCTGATGCCCGGCCCGGATCTGTCCCGCGGCCCGGGGCCCTTGGTGATCTGCATGTGTCCCTCCTGATCCCTGGCCGGACCGGCGATGGGTCCAGCCGATTTCGTGACCGGCGAAGCCGGCGATTCTCGATGCAGCCGCCGGCCAGGTGAGGACGGCGGAATGGGCTGGTGTTACCCCTTGACCGATCCGACGGTGAGGCCGGCGGCGATATAACGCTGCGCGGCAATGAGCAGCATCGCTGCGGGCAAGAGGCCGAATACGCACAGCGCCATGGCCTCGCCGAGGTTGGTGGAGAACTCCCCGATGTAGGAATAGATGCTGAGGGTGAGTGGCTCGAACGTGCTCCCCGACAGCAGGGTGAGCGCGAAGATGAAGTCGCCCCAGCCGTTCAGGAAGGCGAATACCGCTACCGTGATGATGGCGGAACGGCTCATCGGGAGAACGATGCGGAGGAATGTTTTCCACTCCGTGGCACCGTCCACCCTCGCGGCCTGCAGGACGTCATTGGGCAGGCCGAGCATGAAGGCCCGCAGCACCAGGATGCTGAACGGGATGGCGTAGCTGGCATCCGCCAGGATCAGGCCCGGATACGAGTTCAGCAGGTGCAGCTTGTGGTAGAGGAGGAAGAGAGAGTTAGCGATCACAATTGACGGCAGGATCTGCGCGATCAGCAGCCCGCCGACCAGTATCGCGGTGACCCGGAACCGGTAGCGGGCCAGGGCGTGCGCGGCAGGCACGGCGATGATCAGGGTCAGGACGGCCGTGCCGATACCGATGATCAGAGTGCTGGCGATGTGGCCGCCCTGGGCCGAGATGACGGCGCTGTAGTTGGCGAAGCTGGGGGTGGGCGGCAGGAAGTTGTAGTGCGTGCCGAGAAGCTGGGAGTTGTTCTCGAACGAGGCGACGATCACCGCGTACAGCGGGAAGAGCAAGATCACGAGTGCGACCAGGGCGCCGAGGGCGGCCAGGAGGCCGGTAAACCTGCGCTGCCGGGACATGTCATGCCCTCCGGAGTGATTCGCGGTTGAGCCAGATGTAGACCGGTGCGGCCACCAGGGCTATGACGAGCAGAATGGTGTTGAGCGCGGCTCCCTGGCCGTACTCGAACTGCTGGAACGACAGCTGGTACGCCCACGGCGCGAGGATCTGCGTCGAGTTCGCCGGGCCGCCCTGGGTCAGCCCGATGACCACGTCGAACACCTTCACGGTGAAGACGAACCCCAGGACGAAAACGACCTCGATCACCGGCCGGATGACCGGGAGCGTGACCCGGATGAGGCGCTGCCATCCGCTCGCCCCGTCGATCATCGCCGCTTCCTTGAGTTCCACCGGGACGTCCTGCAGTGCGCTGTAGAGGAGCACGGTGAAGAACGGGATGCCGATCCAGACGTTGGCGATCAGGATGGCAATGAACGCCCATCCCGGCGAGGTCAGGAAACCGATCGGGTGGCTGATGAGGTGCAGGTCACCGAGGACCTGGTTGATGGCCCCGGCTTCGGACTGGAACAGGAACCGGAAGATGAAGCCAGTGATCAGCAGGGGCAGCAGCCACGGGATGATGATCAGGGAGCGGGCCAGCCGGCGCAGCGGGAACCTGAGGTTGAACAGCAGGGCCAGGCTGAAGCCGATGATGAACTGGAAGAACAGCGAGCCGGCCGTGAAGATGAAGGTCCGGGCGATGGCGCTCTGCGTGACCGGCTGGACCAGCGTGGCCTTGTAGTTCGACAGGCCGGCGAACGGGGCGAACAAGCTCGAGATGGTGGCCGGGGACGTCTGCTCGAAGCTCAGGATCAGGTTGTAGACGATCGGCACGACGAACGCGAAGAGCACATAGAGAACGGCCGGGATGAGGAACGCCAGGCGCGCGTAACGGGCCCAGGCGGCTGCCCGGCTCACCTCGGCGGTCGCCGGGCCACGCCGCGGGGCGCGCCGGCTAGGCGCGCGGCGGGTCGGAGCTGCGGTCCTGGCCAAACGGGATCACTCCCCGGGCTTCTCGGCCGGCCCCTGGCTCGCCAGCGGACCGAAGGGCTCGACCTGGCCCCCGACCCGCAGGTATACGGGGATGGTCTCCAGCGGGGCGTCGGCGGTGATCCACGTGGCGCCGGCGTGCTCGGTGCCGGTCCACGCGTCCCGCCAGTGGGTGCCCTCCGGGCCCGCGGGCAGGTAGACCCGGCGGGTGCGGGCCCCTTCGGTGCAGACCGGGGCCACGAGGATGTCGTCACCGAACAGGAACTGGTCCTCGATATCCCAGCTCCCCGGGTCGGCGGGGAAATCGACGAACAGCGGGCGCATCGGCGGCAGGCCTGACTCGGCGGCCTTCCGCATGTGGGTCATCACGTAGGGACGCAGGCGTTCGCGCAGGAAGAGAAGCTGCCGGATGATGCCGTACGCCTCGTCGCCGAACGACCAGACCTCGTTGGCCGCGCCGGTCTGCTCCGACCCGATCATGGTGCCGGGCTCGCGGACCCCGTGCAGCCGGAAGACCGGGCAGAACACGCCGAACTGGAACCAGCGGACGATCAGCTCGCGGAACGACGGGTCGTTGATGTTGCCGTTCTTGAAGCCCCCGATGTCCGTCGTCCACCACGGGATGCCGGACAGCCCGACGTTGAGGCCGGCGGGAATCTGGCGGCGCAGGTCCCCGAAGGTCGAGTCGATGTCGCCGGACCAGACCAGGGCGCCGTAGCGCTGGCTGCCCGCCCAGGCGGACCGGCACAGGCTGAGGATCTCCTCCTCGCCCTCCGCCCGCATGCCGTCGTGGAAGCCCTTGGCGTGCAGCATCGGGTAGATGTTGCTGACCTCGGCGCCGGGGCCGAGGTGGTAGCGGAGGTTCTCCGGCTGCTCCGGCCTGAGTTCCGGCTCGCAGGCGTCGAGCCACCAGGTCCGGATGCCGTGCTTGAAGTAGTTCTCCCTGACCTTCCCCCAGATGTAGGCGCGGGCCTGGGGGTTGGTCGAGTCGTAGAAGGTCATCAGCGCGCGCCCGGCCGAGCCCCGGTCCCAGATGGGCAGCTGGACGCTGATGCCCCGCTCGTTGTCCACCAGGAGGCCGAGGTCCTCCATCTCGGCGTAGTTCTCGCTGTCGGGGTTGACCGTGGGCCAGATCGACACCATCAGCTTCACGCCGAGCCGGTCCAGCTCCGCGACCATCGCCCCGGGGTCGGGCCACTCCCGCGGGTCGAACTTCCATTCACCCTGGCGGGTCCAGTGGAAGTAGTCGGCCACGATGACCGACAGCGGCAGGCCGCGGCGCTTGTACTCACGCGCGACGCCGAGCAGCTCGTCCTGGGTCTTGTAGCGGAGCTTGCACTGCCAGAACCCGGAAGCCCACTCCGGGAGCACCGGCGTGCGCCCGACCGCTTCCCCGTACTGCCGGAGCAGGTCCGCGGGATCGTCGGCAGCGGTGATCCAGTAGTCCCACTGCCGGGTGGATTCCGACACCCACCTCGTGACCGTGACGCCCAGCTCGACGCGGCCGATCCCGGGGTGGTTCCAGAGCAGGCCGTACCCGAGGTTCGAGACGAGGAACGGGATGCTGACCTCGGTGTTGCGCTGGACGAGCTCGATAACGGCGCCCTTCTGGTCGAGCCGGCCGTGCTGGTGCTGGCCGAGCCCGTAGAAGCGCTCCCCGTCCCGGGCGTTGAACAGCACCTCGAAGTGGTGCGAGCCGCCGCCGGCCGGGGCGTACCGGCGCGTCGGCGGCCCGGTGAAGTGCGGCGTGGTCTCGGACAGCAGCTCACGGCCGTCAGCACCAAGGAAACGCACTTGCCCAGAACCGGAGATCTCGGCGGTGAGCCCGCCGTGGGTGATCGCCGCCCGCCCGTCCGAAACCTCGGTGTCGCCGCCGCCGGACGGCGACGGCAGGAGCGCTCCGGGAAGATCATCACGGATTCCCTGGCCTAGCGTGCCGCGTACCCGCAGGCTGTTGCGTCCCCAGGGCTCGATCCGCACGGTTTCGTGCCCGCCGCGCCACTCGAGAGCCGCATCACTCTGCGTGAAGGAACCCATCCGCAGCAGCCTCCTCGGTGAGACTCGCATCCGTGTCAGTCGCTAAGGCAAAGGTTTTCGCAATGCGATGCTAGGCTCCGTGACCAGAAAGGGTCAACAGGTCTGGCAAGCCTCACATGTCGTCAATGTCTGCTACTCGCGGCGCCCGGCTCCCGGGCCCAGGCAGGCCCGGGTCCGGGCGGGCACGCCGCCCCCACAGCAGCGTCGGCTGGAGGGGGCGGCGGCGATGGTGACGGGCCGGGGGCCGGTGACCATCACCGACGTGGCCCGTCTCGCCGGGGTGTCGCCCGGGACGGCGTCCAAGGCGCTCAACGGCCGCCGTGGCATCAGCGCGCGCACGGCTATGCGGGTACAGCAGGCGGCAGAGCGGCTCGGTTATCAGCCGAACGCCCTCGCCCGCGGCCTGCTGAGCGGGCGCAGCTTCACCGTCGGGGTGATCACCACGGACAGCTTCGGGCGCTTCACCATCCCGGTGGTGCAGGGGGTCGAGGACGCCCTGGGCCCGGGCCGCATCCTGGTGTTCCTGTGCGAGAGCCGGGACGACCGCCTCCGCGAGCAGCAATATCTCCAGGCGCTCCTCGGGCGCCGGGTGGACGGGATCATCGTCACCGGGCGCCGCCAGGACCGCCGTGAGCCGATCGGGCGGGACCTGCGGGTTCCGGTCGTGTACGCGATGGCCTACTCCAGCGACCCGGCTGACTTCTCCCTCGTCCCCGACGACGAAAACGGCGGCGCCCTGGCCATCCGCCACCTGCTCAGCACGGGGCGCGCGACCATCGGTCACCTGACGGGGCCGCGCCGGTTCCGGGCGGCCGTGCTCCGCGCCGCGGGGGCGGAGCAGGCGCTCGCCGCGGCCGGGCTGCACGTGGCCGGCGGCCGGCCCCTGTATGGCGAGTGGACCGAGGAATGGGGACGCCGCGGGGTCGACCTGCTCTTGCGCTCCGCTCCCGGGCTCGACGCCGTCTTCTGCGGCAACGACCAGATAGCCCGCGGCGCGGCCGACCGGCTGCGCGAGGCTGGCCGGCACGTCCCGGCGGACGTGGCCCTGGTGGGCTTCGACAACTGGGACGTCATCGCCACCGCGTGCCGCCCGCCGCTCACGACCGTGGACATGAACCTGCGCCAGCTGGGCCGGGCCGCGGGGGAGCGCTTGCTGGCCGCGGTGGACGGCCAGCCCGCCTCGGGCCTCCAGCTGATGCCGTGCCGCCTGGTGATCCGCGACTCCACCCGTCCCGGAAACGCCATGCTCCGTGATCACGGACAGTAGGGGGCGCTATGTGGCAGGTTTGTCCGTGATCACGGGTCCGGCGGGCCGCGACGCGACGCGGGGGCGGGGCGCTAGGGGGCTGGGGGGCTGGGGGGCTGGGGGGCTAGGGGGGTGGGGTTAGGAGGGCTGATACGGCGGCGCTTAGGGGGGCCATGCGGGCGGCGGCGCGGCGGCGGGCGTCGGCCAGGGGGCCGGGCGGCTCGGTGATCTCCAGGTAGGCCTTGAGCTTGGGCTCGGTGCCACTGGGCCGCAGCACGACCCGCGCGCCGTCCAGCCGGAGGACCAGCGCGTCCGCAGGAGGCAGCGCGCCGCCCTCGGCCAGGTCGGTGATCCCCAGGACCGGCAACCCGCCCAGGGCAGCGGGCGGGGCAGCCCGCAGCCCGGCCATGATCACCCCGGGAGCGCGGGTAGGCAGCGTGAGCTGGGCGGTCAGGTGGACACCGTGCGCGGTCTCCAGTGCATCCCAGCGGTCCAGCACCGACTGCCCGGCCGCCCGGGCCCGGGCGGCCAGGCCCAGCATGGCGAGGGCCGCGCTGAACCCGTCCTTATCCCGCACCGCGTCGCCGAGCGCGTAACCAAGCGCCTCTTCGTATCCGAATACGAAACGCGTCCGCGGCCGCTCATCAGCGGCCCGGACGATCCACTTGAACCCGGTCAGAGTCTCGGCGTAGAGCACGCCGGCGGCGGCGGCGACCTTGGACAGCAGCGACGACGACACCACGGTCGAGGCGACCAGGCGCTGCCGCGGGTCCGCTTGCCCCGCGGCCGCCGGCGAGCCGAAGGCCCCGAGCACGAACGCGCCGAGGAGGGCACCGACCTGATCCCCGGTGAGCGCCCGCCAGCCCCCCGCAGCCGCGGGATCGGGGACCGCGACCGCGAGCCGGTCGCCGTCCGGGTCGCTGGCCAGCACCAGATCGGCGTGCAGCTCCCGGGCGTCGGCCAGCGCGAGATCGAGCGCGCCGGGTTCCTCGGGGTTGGGGAACGGCACGGTCGGGAAGTCCGGGTCGGGGTCGGCCTGGGCGGCCACCACGTGCGGGGCGGGATAGCCGGCCCGCTCGATGGCCCGCAACATCAGCGGGCCGGCGACCCCGTGCAGCGGCGTGTAGATCACGCGCAGGCGTTCCGGGGTGGCCTCCGGAGGCAGGCCCGCGGGGGAGATGGCCAGGATCGTGTCCAGGTAGGCTCCGGCGACCTCGTCCCCGTGCCGGGTGATCAGCGGGCCGTCCGGCGGCCCCAGCGGGATCCCCGCCAGCGCGCCGAGGCGGCTGATCGCGGCCTCGATCTCGGCGTCCACCGGCGGCACGATCTGCGCGCCGTCGCCCAGGTAGAGCTTGTAGCCGTTGTCGCCGGGCGGATTGTGGCTGGCGGTGATCATCACACCGGCCGCGGCGGACAGGTGCCGGACCGCGAACGCGAGCAGCGGCGTGGGGCTGCGGCCCGGCAGCAGGTGCACGCGGACGCCCGCCCCGGTCAGCACGGCCGCGGTCTCCGCCGCGAACTGTGCCGAGCGGTGCCGGGCGTCCCAGCCGAGCACCACCCCGGCTCCGGCCGCGTCTGGCCGGTGCTCGCGCAGCCAGCGGGCCAGGCCCGCGGTGGTGGCCCGGACCACGGCCCGGTTCATACGGTTGGGCCCGGCGCCGATCGCGCCGCGCAGGCCCGCGGTGCCGAACTGGAGCCGGCCCGCGAACCGGTCGGCCAGCCCGGCCGCGGCCGCCCGTCCGGCCGCGTCGTCCCGCGCGGCCGCGGCGAGCAGGTCCTGCAGTTCGCCGCGGTCAGCGGCGCTGGGGTCGTCGGCGATCCAGGCCCGGACGCGCTGCTCAAGATCACCGGGGCGGGTGGGGTGGGTGGGGTCCTGGGGGGTGGCGCCTCCGGGGGTGGGGTCGGCGGGAGTGGCGCCCCCGGGAGTGGCGCCCCCGGGAGTGGCGCCCCCGGGAGTGGCGCCCCCGGGAGTGGCGCCCCCGGGAGTGGCGCCCCCGGGAGTGGCGCCCCCGGGAGTGGCGCCCCCGGGAGTGGCGCCCCCGGGAGTGGCGCCCCCGGGAGTGGCGCCCCCGGGAGTGGCGCCCCCGCGGGTGGGGTCGGCGGGAGTGGCGCCCCCGGGGATGGGGGCCCCAGGCTGGGTGGGGTCTCCACCGGGGACGGGACCGCCGGTGGCCGGGGTGCGGGGGCTCATGTGGTCCCGGGCAGCACCTGCGCCAGCAGGGCGCCCATCCGGCCCGCGGCGGCCTGGCCTGCCGTGACCACCTCGGCGTGATCCAGGCCGTGCGCGGCCAGCCCGGCCGCCGGGTTGGTGACCAGCGAGATGGCCAGCACCTCCGCGCCGAGCTGGCGGGCGGCGATCGCCTCCAGCGCGGTGGACATGCCGACCAGGTCGGCGCCGAGGATGGCGAGCATGCGGATCTCCGCGGGCGTCTCGTAGTGCGGGCCGGGCATCGCCGCGTACACCCCCTCGGCCAGGCCGGGATCGGCCTCCCGGGCCAGCGCCCGCAGCCGGACCGAGTACAGGTCGGTGAGGTCGGTGAACCGGGACGGGTATCCCCCGGGCGGGCGGTCCAGCCCGGCGAGCGGGGACTGGCCGGTGAAGTTGAGATGGTCCCGGATCAGCACCGGCTGGCCGACCCGGTAGCCCGGGGCGATCCCGCCGGCCGCGTTGGTCAGGGCCACGACCCGGCAGCCGGCCGCGACCGCGGTCCGCACACCGTGCACGATCACGCTGGGCGGATGGCCCTCGTACAGGTGCACCCGGCCGACCAGTACCAGCAGCCGCATTTCCGGCGTCACCAGGGACAGGGCCAGGCCGGCGTGGCCGGGCACGGTCGAGGGCGGGAAGCCGCCCAGGTCGGCGACCGGCACCTCGGTCACGCTGGCGCCCAGGCCCACGGCCAGCGCACCGGCAGCCGGGGACCAGCCAGACCCGAGGACCACGGCCACGTCGTGCTCCGGCTGCCCGGTCCGCTCGGCGAGCCGGGCGGCGCTCGCGGCGGCCGCCTCGTAGGGATTCATCATGCCTTCACGTACGGCTGGCCGTCGGCTTTGGGCGCCCGGACCTTACCGACCAGGCCGGCCACCGCGATGATGGTGACCACATACGGGGCCATCAGCAGGATGTTCGACGGGATGGGCACGTTCAGCGTGGCCAGGATGGACTGCAGCGAGGTGGCGAAGCCGAACAGCAGAGCGGCCGCGGTGGCTCCCAGCGGCGTCCACCGGCCGAAGATCATCGCGGCCAGCGCGATGTAGCCCTCACCGGAGGACATGTCCTTGCCGAACGAGCCCACCTGGCCGATGGTGAGGAACGCGCCGCCGATCCCGGCGATGAGGCCGCCCATGATCACGTTCCGGTACCGGGTGGCCAGCACCTTGATGCCGACCGTGTCGGCCGCGGTCGGGTGCTCGCCGACGGCCCGGACCCGCAGCCCCCACCGGGTGCGGAACAGGCCCAGCTGGACCACGGCGATCATCGCGTACGTGATGTACAGGAAGATCGTGGAGTCGAACAGGACCGGGCCGAGGATCGGGATGTCCCCGAGCACGGGAACCTTGAGGTTGGAGAAGGTCTGCGGGGAGTTCAGCCGGTTCTGGTAGGGCACCAGCACCGCGTCGTACAGGTAACCGGTCAGCCCGGAGGCGAATACGTTGAGCACCACGCCGAGGACGATCTGGTCGACCAGGAACTTGATGGCGAACACGGCCAGCACCCCGCCGAGCAGGCCGCCGGCCAGCGACCCGGCGATCAGCCCGAGCCACAGCGAGCTGAACGCGCTGGTGATGACGGCTGCGCCGAACGCGCCGAGCAGCAGCTGCCCCTCGATCGCGATGTTGATGACGCCGGACCGCTCGCACATGCAGCCGGCCAGCGCGCCGAGGATCAGCGGGATCGAGTAGACGAGCGTGCCCTGCAGCAGGTTGATCACGCTGAGCCCGGTGCTGTTCCCGGCGTCCGCCCAGCACAGCAGGGCCACCACGAAGCAGAACACGGCCCCGGCGATGCACATCCGCCTGCCCGCCCGGTCCAGCGGGATCACCGCGCGCACCACGCCGATCGCGATGCATACCACGCCGAGGGCGTAGCACACCGGCGCGGCGGCCACCACCAGGTTGGGCACCCCCACCTTGGCGCCGAACAGGGCGAACGTGAACGTCGCGTCGCCGTGGCTGTGCAGGCCGAACAGCAGGATGTTGGCCAGCCCGAATGCCGCGTAGGTGGCGGCGGCCACCATCCGGCGGTTGACGCCGGCCGAGGCCCGGGCGGCTGCGGTCACCGCGCTCATGCGTTCCACCCTTTGGCGACGTTCTCGCTCAGCCCGGTCGCCTTGGCCTTGCGCAGCCGGAACATGGCCCGGATCAGCGGCGGCGCGGCGACGAACAGGACGATGAGCGACTGGATGACGGTGACGATGTCCACCGGGATCTGGGTGGAGGCCTGCATCTGCACCCCGCCCGCGTGCAGCGCCCCGAACAGCAGCGCGGACAGCACGATGCCGAGCGGCCGGGCCCGGCCGAGCAGGGCGACGGTGATGCCGTCGAACCCGTAGGTGCCGTAGCTCTGGAAGTTCAGCTGGTAGTCGGTGCCCTGGATGACCGCGCAGGCGGCCAGTCCCGCCAGCCCGCCCGCCAGCAGCATGACCAGCACCCAGCTGCGCTCCACGCTCATCCCGGCGGTCCGCGCGGCGCTCGGGTTGGCGCCCACGGTGCGGAACTCGAACCCGATCGTGCTGCGCTCCAGCAGCCACCACACCGCGGCCGCGACGGCCAGGGCGAGCAGGAATCCGGCGTTGACCCGCAGGCTGGGCCCGGCGATGTGCCACAGCCGCGCATCGACCGCGATGACCGGGCTGATCAGGTCGGTGCGGTGCGGCTGCTGCAGGACGCTGGTGCCGAGGATGTAGGCCAGGAAGTAGTACATGACATAGTTGAGCATGATCGTCACGACGACCTCGTGGGCGCCGGTGCGGGCCTTCAGCTCACCGACGATCCAGCCGATCACGGCCCCGCCGGCGAACCCGCCGAGCAGGCAGACCACCACGTGGATGACGGGCGGCAGGCTCACCCCGAAACCCAGCCAGGTGGCGACGATCGCCCCGCCGATCCACTGGCCGGCCGCGCCGATGTTGAACAGGCCGGCCCGGAAGGCCAGGCCCACGGACAGCCCGGTGAAGATCAGCGGGGTGGCGTTGACCGCGGTCTCGGACAGCGGGTTGAACACCGCGCTGACGTAGCCGTTGTGCAGCGCGGTGGCCAGCGACGCCTGGTGGAAGACGCCTGCCACCGTGTGCGGGTTGAAGATGGCGCCCTCGAACATCGCGATGTAGGCGTTCGCGGCGGTATCCCAGGCCAGGGCGATCGCGTGGCCGGGGTCGCTGAAGAAGGTGCTCCAGGCCCTGAGCACATCCGGGTCGGTGAACGCGATGAGCAGGCCGCCCAGCACCAGGGCCACCACGATGGCCAGGATCGTGACGACCACGGAGTTGCCCTCGAGGATCCCGTCGAGCACGGCGCGGCTGAATGACGGCCGGCTGGGTGTGGTGCTGGCGTCGGTAGCCTCGGCGGGCTCGGCGGCGGCCGGGGACGGGGGCGGCGCTGGCTCGGTCATTCCGGCTCCCCTGCCTCGCCATCGGCGGCCGGCTGGTCATCAGCCGGGCTGCCTGGGGTAAGGCTGGCTGGGTCTGTGGTGGTGTCGGTGGGGACGCCGATACCGAGCAGGCCCGAGGCCATCAGCCCGGCCTCGGGCCCGCCAGCGGCGGGGGCCTCCACCACCGCCACGCTGGCTGCGGCCGCGTCGGCGTCGCTCGAGCCCGCCATCAGCATGCCCAGTTCCTCGGCGGGCACGTCCGGGGTCCGGAACCCGGTGATCCGCCCCTCGTACATGACCGCGATCCGGTCGGACAGCGCGTAGATCTCGTCCAGCTCGGACGAGACGAGCAGCACGGCCAGGCCCCGGTCGCGCTGCTCCACGATGCGCCGGTGCACGAACTCGATCGAGCCCACGTCCAGGCCGCGGGTCGGCTGGCTGGCCACCAGGACACGCACGTCGCGGCCGAGTTCCCGGGCCAGGATGACCTTCTGCTGGTTCCCGCCGGACAGCGTGCCGGCCGCGGTGGCGGTGGACGAGGTCCGGATGTCGAAATCAGCGACCCGCTCGGCCGCGGCCCGGTCCCGGGTGGCGAGGTCCAGCGCGATCCCCCGGGCGTAGGGCGGCTGGTCATACACGTCCAGGATGATGTTGTCGGCCACCGAGAAGCCAGCCACCAGGCCGTCCTCCTGGCGGTCCTCCGGGACGAAGGCCAGCCCGGCGCGCAGCCGCTGCTGCGGGTGGGCTTTGGTGAGGTCCCGGCCATCGAGCCGCACCGACCCGCCGTCCACCGGCCGCAGGCCGAGCAGCGCCTCGCACAGCTCGGTCTGGCCGTTGCCCTGCACTCCGGCCACGCCCAGGATCTCGCCCGCCCGGACCTGGAACGACACCCCGCCCAGCGCGGGGGTCCCCTGATCGCCGACCATCATGAGGTCCTGCACGTCGAGCCGCACGTCGCCGGGACTGGCGGGCGGCTTGGTCACCCGGAGCTGAACCGACCGGCCGACCATCAGCGCCGCCAGTTCGCTGTCGCTGGCCGTGGGCGGGAGCTGGCCGACCACCTGGCCGCGGCGGATGACCGTGATGACGTCCGCGATCTCCTGGACCTCTTTGAGCTTGTGCGAGATGAACACGATGGACCGGCCGCCGGCCTGCAGTTCCCGCATGATCCGGAACAGTTCCTCGGTCTCGCCGGGGGTGAGCACCGAGGTGGGTTCGTCCAGGATCAGCACGCTGGCCTCGCGCAGCAGGGCCTTGACGATCTCCACCCGCTGTTGCACGCCGACCGGCAGGTCCTCGACCAGGGCGTCCGGGTTGACCTGCAGGCCGTAGCGCTCGGACAGCTCGCGGACGTCACGGCGGGTGCGCCGCCGGTCGATCCAGCCGAGCGCCCGGGTGCGCTCCATGCCGAGGGTGACGTTTTCCGCCACGGTGAACACCGGCACCAGCATGAAGTGCTGATGCACCATGCCGATGCCGGCCTTGATCGCGTTGCTGGGCGAGCCGAGGTGCTGCGGCCGGCCGTCCAGCAGGATCTCTCCCTCGTCCGGCTGGGCCAGCCCGTACAGGACGTTCATCAGGGTGGTCTTGCCCGCGCCGTTCTCGCCGAGCAGCGCGTGGATCTGGCCCTGTTCCACGGTCAGGTCGATGTGATCGTTGGCCACGAGGCTGCCGAAGCGCTTCGTGATCCCCTTCAGCTCCAGCTTCACCGGCCCGCCTCCCGGAGCGTTATTCAATACCGGCTAGCGAGCGCAGGCCAGAGGCCTGCGCGAGCGGTCGGGTGCGGAGTGGATTGAATGACGCGACTCCTCAGATAACAGAGCACCCGGCGTGACCCGGGCGGGATCCCCGCCCGGGTCACGCGCAGCCAAACCTACTCGGCCGGATTACACCGGGCTCTTGGTGGGCGTCTTGATGGTGCCGTTCTCGATCCCCGCCTTGACCGTGTTCAGTTCCGACTGCAGCGAGGCCGGAACCTTGGCCGCGAAGTCGTGGTACGGGGCCAGCGCCACGCCGCCGTTGGCCAGCGTGCCGATGTAGTTGCCGCCCTTGAACGTGCCGTGCGCCGCGCCCAGCACCGCGGTCTTCACCGCCGTCTGGATGCCCTTCATCACGCTGGTGATGAAGTACTTGCAGTACTGCGCGGCGCTCACGCAGCCGTCGGTGTCCACCCACATCATGTTGACGTTGTGGCCCTGCTGGTCGGCGGTCTGCACGGCCTTGGCCGCGCCGAGGCCGACGTTCCCGGCCACCGGGAAGATGATGTCGGCGCCTTCCTGGATGAACGTGTTGGTGAGCGTCAGGCCCTTGGTCTGGTTGGTGAAGTCGCCGGTGAAGTTCCCGTTCTGGGTCTTCTCGCTCCAGCCCAGGACCTGCACGTTCTTGTGGTGCTGCTTGTTGTAGTACTGGACGCCGTCCCAGAAGCCATCCATGTAGATGGTGACCGTGGGCAGCTTCTGGCCGCCGAACGTGGCCACCTTCCCGGTCTTGGTCATCCCGGCGGCCAGGTAGCCACCGAGGAAGCCGTCCTGGACGGTGTTGAACAGCAGCGCGTTCACGTTCTTCAGCGGCGGTGTGTAGGTGTAGTCCACGATTGCGAACTTCGAGCCCGCGTGCGCCTTGGCCGCGTTCTGGGTGGCCGTGCCCATCAGGAAGCCGACGGTCACGATGATCCCGCACTTCTGCTGGATGAACGCGTTGATGTTCGGCACATAGTCGCTCTGCGAGGTGGACTGCAGGTACTTCACCGATACGCCGCTTGAGTCCGCCGACTGGGCCTGCTGCATGCCCTGCCACGCGGACGAGTTGAACGATCGGTCGTCGATGCCACCGGTGTCGGTGACCATGCAGCCCTTGAAGCTGGCCGTGGACGCGCTGGCGGACGCGCTGCCCGACGACGAGCCGGATGGGCCGGACGTGCTGCTGCCGCACGCCGCGGCCAGCAGCGCCACCGCGCCGAGGGCCGCGAGGGCCGGGACCGTACGTCTCACGAAAACCTCCTGATCCGGGGCGGCTGACACCGCCTGCTCATCCGGTGCGGCCTTGGCCGCCGCTCCGGCGGGTGGGTGATCCCCGCCCGCAGGGCCACCGGTGGCCCCCTCATTCCGCCCGGTACGCGAGGCTTGGAAGATCCCAGACGCCCCGCTTTGGGATGTCCGCAGGTTAGACCTGGTAAGCGGGCCAGGGAAGCGCTGACAGGCGCCGCAGCCGTCCCGTTGCCAAATCGAAATCCGCCCCCGGCCCGCCGTGACCGGGGACAAACCGCTGGCGGTCGCGCCGGTAGATTAGGGCGATGGATGAAAACCGGGCCCGGCGGGTCGCCGACGTGCTGCGTGACCGTGGCGTCAACGCGCACCTGGAGAATGCGGGGATCGATGTCTACGGCGTGCGCGTCGTGCTCACCGACGGCCGCGAGGCGATCTGGGGCAACGAGGGCACCGCGTCCCTGGAAGCCGAGGTGCTGCTCGACGGCGACCTCGTCGGCTTCGTCCCGGAGATCCCCGGCTCGGGGGACTTCGACGATGATCAGGTCGCCGACGCCATCGCCCGGGCCGACTACGACCAGCCCGTCGGGCGGGAACGCCCGGCGGCCCCGCCGCCAGGCCAGCCCCTGCCGCGCGACGGTGGCCTGTTCCGCCGCTTCCGCGAGGGCTTCCGGTACGACTCGGAGGCGTGAGTCCCGTGACGATCGACTGGGCGGCGCTGCGGGCCGCCGCCACCGACGTGGCGGGACGCGCCTACGCACCGTATTCGCGGTTGCGGGTCGGAGCCGCGGGCCAGGCCGACGACGGGCGGGTCATCACCGGCTGCAACGTCGAGAACGCCTCGTTCGGGCTCACCCTGTGCGCCGAGTGCGGGCTGGTCAGCGCGCTGCACGCGACCGGGGGCGGCAGGCTCACCGCGGTCAGCGTGGTGGCCGGGGACGGCGAGCCGCTGGTGCCGTGCGGACGGTGCCGCCAGCTCCTGCTGGAGGCGGGCGGACCGGGACTGCTGCTGGACACCGGGGCCGGCCCGCGGGAGCTGGGGGAATTGCTGCCCGGCGCGTTCACCGGCAGCGACCTCAGCGCGCGCCGTGACTGAGCCCTCCGCAACTGAGCCCTCCGCAACCGGGCCCGCGTCCGCAACCGGGCCCTCCGCAACCGGGCCCTCCGCAACCGGGCCCTCCGCAACCGGGCCCGGGGCTCCCGCGCCCGGGCCGGACATGGTCGAGCTGATCCGGGCCAAACGGGACGGGCAGCGGCTGACCGACGCCCAGATCCGCGGGCTGTTCGACCGCTACCTGACCAGCGCCGCCGGTGCCGTCCCCGACGAGCAGATGTCCGCGCTGCTCATGGCCATCTACTTCCAGGGCCTGGACCCCGCCGAGCTGCGTACCTGGACCGCGGCCATGATCGAGTCGGGAGAACGGCTGGACCTGTCCGGGATCGGCCGCCCCACGGTGGACAAGCACTCCACCGGCGGCGTCGGCGACAAGGTGTCGCTGATCCTCGCGCCGCTCGTGGCCAGTTGCGGGGCCGCGGTGCCGCAACTGTCCGGACGGGGTCTTGGTCACACCGGCGGCACCCTGGACAAGCTGGAAGCGATCAGCGGGTGGCGGTCTTCGTTGCGGAACGAGGAGATACGCGCGGTGCTGCAGACGGCCGGCTGCGTGATCTGCGCGGCCGGGCCCGGCCTGGCCCCGGCCGACCGCCGCCTGTACGCGCTGCGGGACGTGACCGGCACCGTGGAGTCGATCCCGCTGATCGCGAGCTCGATCATGTCCAAGAAGATCGCCGAGGGCACGGCCGCGCTCGTGCTCGACGTGAAGGTGGGCAGCGGGGCGTTCATGCGGGAAGAGCCGCAGGCCCGGGAGCTGGCCACGACCATGGTCACGCTCGGCGCGGAGCACGGGGTGGCCACCTCCGCGCTGCTGACCCGGATGGACACGCCGCTCGGGCGGGCCGTGGGCAACGCGGTCGAGGTCGAGGAGGCGGTGGCCACGCTGCGCGGCCAGGGACCACCGGACCTCGTCGGGGTGACGCTGGCGCTGGCCCGGGAGATGCTCCGGCTGGCCGGGATCGACGCCGACCCGGCCGCGGCGCTGGCCAGCGGCCGCGCGCTGGACACCTACCGGGCGATGATCCGCGCCCAGGGCGGCGACCCCGACGCCCCGCTGCCCGCGGCCCGGCACACGAGGCAGGTGCTGCCGGCCCCGGCGTCCGGCTGGCTGCGGCGGCTGGACGCGCGGGCGGTCGGGGTGGCCGCCTGGCGGCTCGGCGCCGGGCGCGCGGTCAAGGAGGACCCGGTCAGCCCGGCGGCCGGCGTGCTGTGCCTGGCCAAGCCGGGAGAGCAGGTCGAGCGGGGGCAGCCGCTGCTGGAACTCCTGACCGACGAGGAGTCCCGTTTCGGCCATGCGGAGGCGGCGCTGGCCGGTGCGGTCACGGTCGGCGACCAGCCACCGGCGGTCTCGCCACTTGTCATCGATCATCTGTGACAATGAGGGGATGGCTCCCACACTCGAGGAGATCAGGGCCGTTCCCAAGGTTCTCCTGCACGACCACCTGGATGGCGGCCTGCGGGCCTCCACGGTGGTGGACCTGGCCCGTGAGATCGATTACGACCGGCTGCCGTCGCAGGACGTGGGCGAGGTCGAGCAGTGGCTGCGCCGCGGTGCGCACCGCGGCCACCTGAAGTACTACCTGGATGCGTTCCAGCACACGGTCGCCGTGATGCAGACCCGCGACGCGCTGATCCGGGTCGCGGCCGAATGCGCGGAGGACCTGGCCGCCGACGGGGTGATCTACGCCGAGGTGCGGTTCGCGCCGGAACTGCACGTGGCCGGCGGCCTCACCCTCGAGCAGGTGGTCAGCGCGGTACTCGAAGGCTTCCGGCTCGGCAGCGCCGGGCGGGGCATCACCGTGTACGCGCTGCTGACCGCGATGCGCACCGCGGCGCGTTCGCTGGAGATCGCCGAGCTCGCGGTGCGGCACCGGGACGAGGGCGTGGTCGGATTCGACATCGCCGGCGCCGAGGCGGGCAGCCCGCCCACCCGGCACCTCGACGCGTTCCAGTACGTGGCCCGGGAGAACTTCCACATCACGATCCACGCCGGGGAAGGGTTCGGGCTGCCGTCCATCTGGGAGGCGCTGCAATGGTGCGGGGCTGAGCGCCTCGGCCATGGGGTGCGGATCGTGGACGACATCCGGATCGGCGCGGACGGCCATGCCGCCCTGGGGCGGCTGGCCAGCTACGTCCGGGACCGCCGGATCCCGCTGGAGATGTGCCCCTCGTCGAACGTCCAGACCGGCGCCGCCCCGTCCATCGAGGCCCACCCGATCGGGCTGCTGCGCCAGCTGTCCTTCCGGGTCACGGTGAACACCGACAACCGGCTGATGAGCGGGGTGACCCTGACCTCGGAGTTTGCGTTGCTCGGTGAGGCGTTCGGGTACGGATGGTCCGACTTCGAATGGCTCACGATCAACGCGATGAAGAGCGCGTTCGCGCATTTCGACGAGCGGCTGCAGATCATCAACACGGTGATCAAGCCCGGATTTGCCACCGCCCGCGCCGCGAGTAACGCTGTGGTCCGGGTCCCCGGACGCGGGTGAAGAGGCGTCCGGGAGCAGCAGGCGCCGGTGAAGAGGCGTCCGCGAGCAGCAGGCGCCGGTGAAGAGGCGTCCGCGAGCAGCGGACGCCAGTGAGGGGAGCGACGGGTGAGCGTAAATCAGAGGACAGCGGTGAGCCCGGCGGCGGGCGCGGCCGCGGTGCTCAGCGTGTCCGACCCCGGCACCTCGGACGCGGCGCTGCGCCAGTTGCTGCACGGGCTGCCCGGCGTGGACCAGGTGGGCGCGGTCCAGCGCGCCGCCGCGCTGGCCACCCGGTCGGTCAAGAAGGACGCCAAGCTCTGGGCGCTGGACACCGCGGTCGCGATGGTCGACCTGACCACGCTGGAGGGCGCGGACACCCCGGGCAAGGTCCGCGGGCTGTGCGCCAAGGCCCGCCGGCCTGACCCCGCTGACCGCGACGTGCCGTCCGTGGCCGCCGTGTGCGTGTACCCCGACCTGGTCGCCGTGGCCCGGGGCGCGCTGGGCGGCAGCGACGTGAAGGTCGCCTCGGTGGCCACCGCGTTCCCGTCCGGCCGCGCCTCGCTCGCGGTCAAGCTGGCCGACGTGGCCGACGCGGTCGCGGCGGGCGCCGACGAGGTCGACATGGTCATCGACCGGGGGGCGTTCCTGGCCGGCCGGTATGGGCAGGTCGCCGAGGAGATCCGGGCCGTCCGCGAGGCCTGCGGCCCGGCCCACCTCAAGGTCATCCTGGAAACGGGGGAGCTGGCCACGCTGGACAACGTGGCCCGGGCCTCGTGGCTGGCCATGCTGTCCGGGGCCGACTTCATCAAGACCTCGACCGGCAAGATCTCCCCGGCCGCCACACCCCCCGTCGCCCTGGTCATGCTGGGTGCCGTGGCCGACTTCGCCGCGGCCACCGGCCGCCGGGTCGGCGTGAAGGTGGCCGGCGGGGTCCGCACCGCCAAGGACGCGGTGCGCTACCTGGTCCTGGTCAAGGAGACCGCGGGGCCGGACTGGCTCACCCCGGCCCTGTTCCGGATCGGCGCCTCCAGCCTCCTCAACGACCTGCTCATGCAGCGCCGCAAGCAGCTCACCGGCGTCTACCCCAGCCCCGACTACTTCACCCTCGACTGACCCTCCGGGTGCCGGGAGCGGATCACGCGGATGATCGCGTAGAGGATCGCAGCGGCCACCGCGGCCTTGAGCCAGCCTGAGCCGTCGGCGCCGGTCCCTGCTACGACTTGCGCCTGCATGTCGACCCGGATGCTCGCCGGATCTGCGCCGGTCGTGTCCGCGACGAGGTCGGCCACGACGGCGGGCACGTCGCCCAGGCACGGGGCCTGGGTTACCTCGTCCAGTTCGGGCACCGTGATTTCCCACCACGTGTCGGCTTGCTGGCATACCGCTGTATAGGTCATCGGAGCGCTGGTGCTGGCCGCAGTCATGAAGTCATCCTTCCGGCAGGCAGGCCAAGTGCCATTCGATCGTGCGGACCACGCGGGCGCTTATCTCACCGTGACGCGGGACCGCGCTGGAATGCTCCCCGTAGGGACACCGTTACAATTCATGCATACCCGGCCCGCTCTGGTGTGGCAAGCATGCTGGTGAGGCCTTGATCAACAGCCCCGTGGGCTCGATTTCACGCCGAATACTGTCCCACAGGGTTCGGCGCCGTGCGGTCAGCTGCCGTCGGGATAGCCGCCCCGGTGGGTCACCATCGGGTAGTGGGGGAGCACCCCGGCCCGGCGGCCCGGCGGCCGGTGACCCGGCCAGGAGGCCGGCCTGGCGCATAGCTGTCCTAGAGTCGTGCGCGGTGCCCGGCAGCACCGAGGCCGGCAGAGGGGACACAGATGAGTGCCGACACCGACAGCTACGTTGACCTTCGCTCGGACACGGTGACCAGGCCGTCGCCGGCCATGCGGCGGGCCATAGCCGACGCCGAGGTGGGCGACGACTGGTACGGCGACGACCCGACCGTCAACCGGCTCCAGGACGCCGCGGCCGAACTGGCCGGTAAAGAGGCGGCGCTGTACCTGCCGACCGGGACGCTGTGCAATCAGGTCGCCATGCACGCGTTCGTCCGGCCCGGACGGTTCGTGGCCTGCGAGGCCACCGCCCACGTCGGCGGGACCGAGGCGGCTTCCGCGACCGCACTGTCCGGTATCGCGTTCCGCCGGATCCCGGCCCGCGGGCACCTTGCCCCCTTGATCCTGCCCGCGTGCAGCCCGCCCCCTGGAGCAACGCCTCATGATCGTCTTCGCGCAGCTGAGTGACACCCATCTGGACGGCGGCCAGCCCCGGGCCGACCGGGTCCGCGCGGTCATGGCCAGCCTGGCCGGCGGCCGGGCACCGCTGGACCTGGTGCTGGTCACCGGGGATGTCGCCGATCACGGGCTGCCGGGGGAGTACGAGCAGGCCCGCTCGCTGCTGACCGGTCCGTGGCCGGTGCTGATCTGCCCGGGCAACCACGACGGGCGGGCCGCGTTCCGCCGCGTGCTGCTCGGCGGCGAGGGCGATCTGCCCATCAACCAGGTGCACCGGATGCCCGGGGCGGTCTTCGCCCTGTGCGACTCGACCATCCCCGCTCATGACGACGGATACCTGGCGGACGAGACTCTGGCCTGGCTGGACACCGAACTCGGGGCCGACCCGGCCACCCCGGCCTTCGTGGTCCTCCACCATCAGCCGGTGCTCCTGCACACCGTGACCAGCGACGTGATCCGGCTGTCCGGCGAGGACCGGCTGGCCGCCGTGATCGGGCGGCATCCCCAGGTGGTGGCCGTGCTCTGCGGGCACGCGCACAGCGCGGCGGTGACCACGTTCGCGGGCCGGCCGCTGCTGGTGGCACCCGGCGTGGTGTCCACCAGCGCGCTGCCCTGGGAGGAGCGCGACCGTGCCGACCTGCCCCCGGCCGTCGCCTACCACGTCCTCGGCGACGACGGCCGGCTCATCACCCACTACCGGCCGGTCGTGCTCCGGTAACCCGGCGGGCCGCGGGGCCTGCCCCCCGCTAGTGAACCGCGAGGGTGATGGTCTGGGCGGCCAGGGCGTGCGCCGGGCGCTTGCCGGTGAAGATCCAGGTCAGCCGCGTGAAGTAGCGCTGCCCCGCGTGGCCGGGCCACGCCTTGGGCCGCCACAGCACGGTCAGGATCGGATAGTCGATGTACTTGCCCTGCGCGCACGTCGGCGTGCAGTCGTCCACCTTGAGCACGCCGTTGCCGTAGGCGGTGCCCCGCCAGGTCTGCCAGTGCAGCGTGCGCAGCAACTCGTTGGCGGTGCAGCCGATGTCGTAGCTACCGGGACGGACTATTCCGTGGCCGGCACAGCTGACCACGACGACCGCACTGGGCGCGGCGGACGCCGGGACGACCGCCAGCGCGGTGGCGGTCACGGTTCCGGACAGCGCCAGCACGCCTGCGGCCATGGCGGCCTTCATGCGAGTAAGCCTCATCAGGTAACTCCTTCCAGCAGGGGCTGGACCCCCCTCGTCACCTGCTAAGACGCCGGAGCCTGAGGATTGGCTGAACATCTTTGGTCACGGTTGCGCATCGGCACGGGTGCCACGAACCGTGCCGGCCCCGGCCCTGAGATGCGGCCCTGAGACCCGGCCCGGCGCCAGCGGCCGGAACGTGGACGTGGGCCGGAGACCCGGCCCGGCCCGGATGGCCGGTCAGCGCCAGACCGACACCGGGGCATCCGGCTTCGACCCCGCGTCGAGCCGGGCCGGACGGACCGGCCGGACTGGCCGGACTGGCCGGGACGGCAGCACCGGCGGGGGCTGCGCGGGCGCGGCCGGCGCGCCGGTCCGTTCCCCGGTGCCACCCGCGGCCCGCGAGCTGAACGCGGGCGGCGTCACCTGGTCGGCGGCATTCATCCCGGCCCGGTCCGTGACCGGGTGCACGGAAAGACCGGCGGTCTCGGTCAGGAACTGCCAGCCGCCCGCATGGTCGCCATGGGGGTAGATGGCGGACCGTACCGTGGCGACGAGCTTGGCCACCGCGAGCTCGAGATTCTCCTGGATGATCGTCATGGACGCGGTCACCCAGCCCTGGGCGAGTGAGGAGGTCAGGTCTACGTCCTCGATCGCCGGGTCGGTCTCCTCGATCTCGGCCAGCGCATAGGCGAGTGCGTCGAAGCGGGCGCCGTCGAGGGGACCGCCGCCCTGGACCCTCATCTCGCCGTAGAACCTCATTGCTGTGCCCCTTGCTCAACGGTCTTCCGGAGGATGCTAGCCCAAACCACCTGACCGTGAGCGAAGCGCGACGAAGCCGCCTCCGGCGCCCGCTATGACAGGGTGAGCCGCCGCGGGACCCGCACCTCGCCGGTCGCCGGGTCCACCCGAACCTCGTCAGAACTGGGCACCGAACGCGTGCCGCGCGAAGCCGCTGTCGCTCCTGACGTCCTCCGTGGTGTCGGCGCGGCCGGTGCGGCCGTCCTTGAGCATGTCTCTCACAGGCCTTCACGACCGCTGATCCCCACGAGCTGGTGCCCATCGAGCCGCCGGCCAGGGACGCCGCGGGCAGCGCGCTGTCGCCAAGCTCCAGGCGCACCTGGCCGGTGGAGGTGTCCAGGGCCTGCGCCGCGATCCGGGTCAGCGCGGTGCGGGCCCCGGTGCCGATGTCAGCGGCGGCGATCCGGATCACGAACCTCCGTCCATCACCGCGATGGCCTGCGCCTGCGCCAGGTGCGCGGGAGTGACGCGGACCGGAGACGCCCAGCCACCGGCCCTGCGCGGATGAGCCCGGCGTCGCGCAGCACGGCCAGCCCACCGAACCGGCGGGCGCCCTCACGCAGGCAGCCGACCAGGTTCCGGGAGCTGAACGGCAGGCCGCTCTCCGGCTCGGCGCCCGGCTCGTTCCCGCACCCGCAGCTCGACCGGGTCGAGCCCGGCCGCGACCGCCAGCTCGTCCATGGCCGACTCGAGCGCGAACATTCCGGGGCACTCCCCGGGCGCGCGCATCCACGACGGCGTCGGCACGTCGAGCCGGACCAGCCGGTGAGTGGTGCGCAGCGCGGGTGCCGCGTACATCACCCGGGACGGCGTGGCGGTCTGCTCGGCGAACTCGACGAGGGTCGAACTCTGCTCGGCCACGTCGTGCACGAGCGCGGTCAGCCGGCCCTCGCCGTCCGCGCCGAGGCGCAGCCGCTGGATGGTCGGCGTCCGGTATCCGGTGACGTCGAACATCTGCTGGCGGGTCAGCGCCACCTTCACCGGCGGCCGACCGCCCGCGCCGCCAGTGCGGCCAGGATCGCGTGCGGCCGGGTGGTGCCCTTGGATCCGAAACCACCGCCGACGTGCGGGGAGATCACCCGCACGCTTGCCTGGCGGCAGGCCCAGCGCCGCGGCGATCGTGTCCCGGTCGGCGGACGGCCCCTGGGTGGAGTCGTAGACGGTCAGGGCGCCGTCGGGGTCCCAGACCGCCATCGCGGCGTGCGGTTCCATCGGGTTGTTGTGCATCGCCGGGGTCGTGTACGTGGCGTCGACCGAGACCGCCGCAGCGGCCAGGCCGGCGGTCACATCGCCCTTCTCGGTGTCGGTAGGGAAGTTGGGGTTGACCTTGTCCGGCGCGTACAGGCCCGGGTGATCCGGGCGCAGCCGGACGTCGTGCGGCTCAGGCTGGTAGCTGATGCGCACTTCCTTCTCGGCGGCCCGGGCCGCCTCCAGGTGCTCGGTGATCGGGAATCTGACCGGGTAGACGCGCAGGTTGGCACCCAGGTCGAGGTGGTCGCGGCCCAGCTCGGCGGCGTCGCGCACAGGACAGGACCGTGAGCACACCGGGCATGACCATGCGCGTTGATCGCGTCCAGCGAGGCGATCTGGCCCCGGGCGACGCTGGACTGCACGGGGTATGCGTAGGCGACGGAATCCGCCGGGTACTCGTAGGCGTACCGGGCCTGCCCGGTGACCTTGTCGAGTCCCTCGATCCGGTTCACGGCAGCAGCTCCTGCAAGGTGGCGACGATCAGGTTGCGGGCCAGCGTCACCTTGTAGCCGTTGCGGGGCAGCGGCTGGGCCTCGGCCAGCTCGGCGTCGGCCGCCCAGGTTCTCCTCGACCTGGCCGCGGAGCTGGTCAGGCGCCTCGGCCGGGCCGCCGCAGGGCAGTGCGCCACGCCCCCGAGAGCCAGGCGGCAGCCGCGCACCCGTCCCGTCACCGTCCACGTCCACCGCGGCCGCGAGCGAGACGAGCGCGAACGCGAACGAGGCGCGCTCCCGCACCTTGCGGTAGGTGGACCGGCCCGGGGCGCGGCCGGCGCCCCACTCGCGATGACCAGGTCGTCCGGGTTGCAGCGCCGTGTTGATCGAGCTCGTTGGCGGAGCGCAGCCGGCAGAGAACTAGAAGGCGGCCGTGTCGATCACGTGTCCTGACGCGTCCAGCTCGACCAGCGCCACCGCCATGTCCGACGGGTGGGTGGCCACGCACTGCGCCGCGGCGCTCAGGCCCGCAGCATGCCCGGATGGACAGGTTCTGGTCCCGGTCGCTCGGGCTGCCGAGGCCGAAGGCGGCGCTGCCGGTCAGCCGCATCGCGCCGAGTCCGAGCCGGTTGACGACCATGTCGCCGAGCTTCCAGGTTCCCGCAGCCGCCGCCGGCCTCGCTTCCGGAGTCACCTCGCGAGTCTGCCACGGGCCGGGGCGCGGGGAGCTGGACGCTCCCGGCCGGCCACCGCTGCGACGTCGCCGAGCGCGGCGACGATGTTCACGTATGCGCCGCACCGGCCCCGCCGCCCAGCGCCAAGTCGAGCAGTGACATGCGAGAGTCAACTTCCAGCGAGTGCGTCGCGCCGTTCACGTGCACGGTGATAGCTCCCATGGGAGGCTGCCCTACCCGTGGTGCACTTCTTAACCGGATCGGGAGACGCAGGGTGACCCACCTCGTGGACGGCAGGACCATCGCCGTGACGATGGCGACGGCGGCGGCCGCGGCGGCTGCCGTGCTGAGTAGCGGCGGGATCACCCCGACCCTGGCGGTGCTGGTGCCGGCCGATGACGCGGACGCGGCCTGGTACGTGCGGTCCATCCAGCGGGCGGCCGGCCGGGCCGGCATCACCTGCCAGGTCCACCGGATGGACGGGACCGCGGGCTCGGACCAGATCGCCGGCCGGCTCGCGGAGCTGTCCCGGGATCCGGCGGTGCATGGCGTCGTCTGCCAGACCCCGCTGCCGCGCGGTGTCGCGCTGTCCGGCGTGGGTGCCGCGATACCGGCCGGCAAGGACGTCGACGGGGCCAACCCGGCATCGCTGGGAGGTCTGGCGGCCGGGCTCCCGGGCGTGTTCGCCCCGGCCACGGCCGCGGCCGTGCTGACCATCCTCGGGCATGAGCGGATCGCGCTGAGCGGCCGCCGTGCGGTCGTGGTCGGCCGGTCCACGGTGGTGGGCAAGCCGGCCGCCTTGCTGCTGCTGGCCGGGCACGCGACGGTCACCGTCGCGCACTCCCGGACGCAGGATCTCCCGGCCGTCTGCCGCGAGGCGGACATCCTGGTCGCGGCGGCCGGGCGGCCCAAACTGATCGGGGCGGACCACGTCCGGCCCGGTGCGGTGGTGATCGACGTCGGGACCAGCCCCGCAGAGGGCGGGGGCCTGGCCGGCGATGTGGACGCGGCGGCCGTGACCGGGATCGCCTCGGTCCTCACCCCGGTCCCGGGTGGCGTCGGCCCGGTCACCACCGCAGTGCTGATGCAGCACGTCCTGGCCGCCGCGGCCCGCGCCGCGGCCCAGGACTAGACGACCCGGGCGGACCGTCTGCTGGTGATGGTCAGATCCAGCTGGACCGGCAGCGCCCTGTTGCCCAGCGCCTGGCGGGCGTGGGTCAGCGCTTCGGTTTCTATCCGCTGCCGCAACGCGGTGAGGTCCGCGGTTTCCTCGAGTACCGCCCTGACCACGAGCTCCGGATCGTCCGGGTCGCCGATCAGCCGGGCCCGCGCCGAGTCCACGCCCCGGTAGCCCTCGATTTCCCCGGTGACGGCATCGGTCAGGGCCCGGTTGGCCAGGGTGGTGCGGCCTGCGCCGGTGCTCGGCCGGATCGCCAGGTCACCCGAGCGGTCGGTGGAGAAAAGCAGCGCGATCAGCCAGCGCAGCGCCAGCACCCCGATGATCAGCGCGGCCACCGCGACGACAGGCCACAGCCAGACACCATGCGCGCCGAAGTAGTGCCCGGTCGGATTGTCCATGAGCGTGCTGTTCTGGGTGGCGGTGCCGTACACGCCGATGGAGGCGGCTCCGGCGTCGAGGCCGATGGCGATCAGCAGCAAAGCGAGCACGATCAGCAGGGTGCGGTTGGTGCGGTCGGCGTGCATCAGTGGCTCCTGGGTGCGACGCGGACCGACACCGACAGGGCCCGGCGCAGCTTCAGCGCGGAGAGCCGCTGCCGGACAGCGTCCGTTATCGGGTCCCGCAGGCTGCGGGCGGCGGTCCGGTCCTGGGCGGACGCGGTGGCCGTGACCTTCACCTTGCGGCGCTTGACCTTCACCGAGGTGCTCCGCACACCGTCAACCGCGGTGACCGCGGACCGGATGGCGGCAGCGAGGCCCCGGCGGGTGTAGGCGGTGTCAATCGCGTCAGCACCCGCCTCGGCGGGATCGGCGGCCAGCCGGGACACCCGGGCCGGCTTCAGCTCGGCGATCAGCAGCACCAGCCCGGCCACGATCAGCACCCCGGAGGTCACCCGGATGCTGCCTGCCGCCCAGGCGTTGTGCTGAGCCCAGTGATAGGCGGTGCGCCAGGGCACGATCCCCTGGTGGTGGCTGGTCCGGTCGGCCACGACGGTGGCGATGACCAGCACCGCCGCGGCCAGCAGCGCCAGGCTCAGCAGGGCGGCCAGCACGCGATTCACAAGTCTCATCTGTCTGTCCTTGCTCCTGTCACTGCACCCGGGGCGGCGCTGGCAGCTGGGTGACCAGGGCAGTAACCGAGATGGATACTTCACTCACGGTGAGGCCGGTCAGTTCACTGACCCGGCGTTGCACGTTCTCCCGGACCGCGCTGCTGACCTCGGGGACTGACGCGGGCCAGCGCACGCTGATCGACAGGTCCAGGTTCACTAGCGAGCCGTCGACGTCGGCTGAGGCTTTCGGCAGGGCGGTGAGGCTCGTCTGCCGGGCTCCGAGGGCCGAGGCGCCGGCCATGGAACGGCCCAGGAACCGGGACGCGGCCGCACCCGCATCAGGGATCTCGATCGCGGCGCGGGCGGCCGTCTTCTCCACCACCCGGTCGTTGATGCTGATCATGCCCAGCTCGTTACGGCCAGGCGCGGAGGCGGCCACCGCGGGCTGGATGGCCGCAGCGGCCGTCATCGGCTGTCGCGCCGGCGTGACAGGTAGGGACCCAGGTCCAGGTCACCCTCGAGCACCTTGGCCACGACGAAGCCGATCGCGCCGAACAAGGCGACGATCAGCATGTCCCCGAAGTTGCCGAACGCCACGGCCAAGCCGAGGGCGAGCCCGATCACGATGCCCATCGCAGTGGTACGTGTCATGTCATCTCACATTCAAAATCTGTCGAGGTCGTTACTTGGTCCGAGGTGGCGGACGCCGCCAGCCCATCCGGCGCAGTATCGGCCTCAGCAGGCTGACTAGCCACGGCGTGTCCGGGACGATCACCACCCTGGCGGCCGGCTCCCGGCCGGGCCGCCGGTCGTAGGCGGCGAGGCCAGCGGCGAACGCGGCGGGGTCGCCGCCACGGTCGGGGTGATGGGTGCGGATGAACTCGCGCCGGGCCCGCCGCCAGGACTGGTCGTCGGCCATGAACTCACCTCTTCGCGTGGCCCGCCAGCCGGGGCGTCACCGGGAGCACCGGCCAGGTCGGCGACCTCCAGGTCCACCCGGCGCGGCCCTACTAGCCCGGCCACAGCGGTCCTGACCTGGCGGGCCATCTCCGCGACCGGGACCCCCCACCGGCCGCGAACGGAGATCAGCACGTGATCGGAGGCTACCCGAACCCCCGCGAGCTGGCGTCCGGGCAGGTAGGACACCACGCCGCCCCACGGACCCGAGGAGAGGTCATCGATGGCCGGGCAGCTGCGGACCGCCGCGGCCACGGCGTCCAGGTCGACGCCGTCGATGACAGCCCGGGCCGGCTGGATCATGACACCCGCGAAGGCGCGTCATCCTGGTCGTCGGTGCCCGGCATCCAGAGGTCATCGACGTTGATGTTGACCTCCACGACATCCAGTCCGGTCATCCGCTCGACCGCCTGCTTGACGTTGCGCTGGATGCTCCGGCCCAGGTCAGCAATGCTGACGCCGTATTCCACGACGATGTCCAGGTCGATCGCGGCCTGAGTCTCGCCGACCTCCACGCCTACGCCCTGGGCGACGTTGGGGCCGCTGCTGCCCGGGATCCGCTCCCGGACCGCGCCGAAGGCGCGGCTGGTGGACATGCCCATGGCGTGCACGCCGCTGATCTCACGGCAGGCGATCCCGGCAATCTTCTGCACCACGCTCTGCGCGACGCTGATCTTGCCGTCGTCCGTGGACAGGCGCTCGGCGGTACCGGGGCTGAGCTCGCTGGTACGGGTGGCCGGCTTAGCCGACGATGCGGTGCTGGGCTGGGTCATGAGGAAGCTCTCTCTGTCGGAGGTGTACGAGGCGGCGAGGAACGGCCCCACCGGGGCCGGCCCGGCTGTCCACCGGCTCTACTGGGTTAGACACGCTCCCGCGGGAAACGTCGCACATTAATTGTTCATTGCCGGGCAGAAGGTGCCTGGCAGGCTCGTGAACGGGCTGCGAGCGGGCAGGTTTCGAGTCAGGGGGAGGGGCGGTGGGATCGGACGTCAACGACATCTACCTGGTCCGGCGAGCCCAGGAGGGGTACGTTGACGCTTACTCGGATCTCGTCGACCGCCATGGCCAGCTGGCCTACCGGGTCGCGCTGCGGATGCTCGGGAACCATCAGGACGCCGAGGACGTCGCCCAGGAAGCGCTCGTCACCGCCTGGCAGCGGCTGCCGGGGTTCCGGGCGGATTCCAGCTTCCCCACCTGGCTGTACCAGATCGTGACCCGCCAGGCGCTGAACCGGATCACCCGGACCCGGATCACCCAGTCCATGGACCTGCTGGGCGACGTCAGTGACGCGCGCGCCGGGCCCGGCCAGCAGACGGAGCGGAATCTCACCCTCGACGCGGTCACGGACGCCGTGATCGCGCTGCCGCCCCCGCAGCGAGTCGCCATCGTTCTGCGCCATTTCGAGGGCCTGCCACTCGCCGAGATCGCGGACGTCACCGGCAGCACGGTCCCGGCCGTCCGTAGCCACTTGTTCCGCGGCAGGCGCACACTGAGTACGACGCTAGCGGAGTGGAGGTGAACGCGATGGGCGGCCCGGGCCAGCCGATCCATGACGTCAGCCTGCTGCTGAGCGGAGCGAACCAGCACCTGGCCTGCGGCGCCGATGTCGATGAGCTGCTGGAGCAGGCCGCCGATGGGTACGCGAGCCAGTTCACCAGCCACCAGCAGGGCTGCCCCTACTGCCAGGCTGCGCTGGGTGAGTTCGGCCGGGTCTGGGAGCCCGTGCGCCGTCTAGCCGCGGAGCAGGTTGCCGTCCCTGCCGCGCTGAAGAGCGCCGTCGTCGGCCAGGTCCGCAAGCTCGTCGCGGATATCTGGCACACCCTGCAGCTCAGCGACGGCGGGGCGATCCGCGTCGCCGCCCGGGTGGTAGCCAGGATCGCCCGCGAGGCCGCCCGCGATGTCGCTGGGGTCCGGGTGGCCTTCGGCCGCAGCACCCACAGCCGGATGGCCGGCCTGGTCGAGCGGGCCACCCTGCGGCACAGGCACCCCAACGCGGCGGTCGGCGTCCTCGGCCGCACCGCGGTGGTCGATCTCGCGATCGCGGTCCAGTACGGGGACCAACTGGACGCGGTCGCCCGCGAAGTCCAGCGGCGGGCGGTGGCCGAGCTCCGCCGCAAGGTCGGCCTCCAGGACGTCACGGTGAACGTCACCGTGGACGACGTCATCGCCTGACCTGGCTACGCGGCGCCGCCGGGCCGGGAAACCACGACCGCCCTGCGCGTCCCCGCCTCGGCCCGCCTACGGCCGCGCCGAGGCGGGGTAGGTTAACGCCATGGTCGCCACTTCACCCCGGGCCGCCCCGGACTGGGACTACGCACCGGCGCCTGAGTCCGCGGGCATCGTGTCGATCGCGCCCCGCTATGGCCTGTTCATCGGCGGCGAGTTCGTTCCGCCCGCGGACGGCGGGTCGTTCGCCACGCTGAACCCGGCCACCGAGGAGCCCCTCGCCGAGGTGGCGCAGGCCGGACAGCAGGACGTGGACCGGGCGGTCGCCGCCGCCCGCGCGGCCTACGACGGGGCCTGGGGCGCCACGCCGGGCCGGGAGCGGGCCAAGTACCTGTACCGGATCGCCCGGGTCATCCAGGAGCGGGCCCGCGAGTTCGCGGTGCTGGAAAGCCTGGACAACGGCAAGCCGATCCGCGAATCGCGGGACGTGGACATCCCGCTGGCCGCCGCGCACTTCTTCTACTACGCCGGCTGGGCGGACAAGCTGGAGCACGCCGGGTTCGGCCCGGACCCGCGGCCGGTCGGGGTGGCCGGCCAGGTCATCCCGTGGAACTTCCCGCTGCTGATGGCGGCCTGGAAGCTGGCCCCGGCGCTGGCGGCCGGCAACACCTGCGTGCTCAAGCCGGCCGAGACCACGCCGCTGACCGCGCTGCTGCTGGCCGAGGTCATCGGTGAGGCGGGCCTGCCGCCCGGCACCGTGAACATCCTGACCGGCGACGGCACCACGGGTGCGGCCCTGGTCGCGCACCCGGGCGTGGACAAGGTCGCGTTCACCGGCTCCACCGAGGTGGGCAAGGAGATCCAGCGCGCGGTCGCGGGCACCGGTACCCGGCTGACCCTGGAACTCGGCGGCAAGGCCGCCAACGTGGTCTTCGACGACGCCCCGCTGGACCAGGCGGTCGAGGGCATCGTCAACGGGATCTTCTTCAACCAGGGTCACGTGTGCTGCGCGGGTTCCCGGCTGCTGGTCCAGGAGTCCGTCGCGGATACGGTGCTGGACCGGCTCAAACAGCGGCTGGGCACGCTGCGCCTGGGCGACCCGCTGGACAAGAACACCGACATCGGCGCGGTCAACTCACGGCAGCAGCTCGACAAGATCACCGAGCTGTCCGCGGCCGGCGAGCAGGAGGGCGCGCAGCGCTGGTCACCGGCCTGCTCCCTGCCGGACCGCGGCTACTGGTTCCCGCCCACCGTGTTCAGCGGGGTCAGCCAGGCGCACCGGATCGCCCAGGAGGAGATCTTCGGGCCGGTCCTGTCCGTGCTCACGTTCCGCACCCCGGAGGAGGCCGTGGTCAAGGCGAACAACACCCCGTACGGGCTGTCCGCCGGCATCTGGACCGAGAAGGGCAGCCGGATCTTCTGGATGGCGCAGCGCCTGCGCGCCGGGGTGATCTGGGCCAACACCTATAACCGGTTCGACCCGGCCAGCCCGTTCGGCGGTTACCAGGAGTCGGGGTTCGGCCGCGAGGGCGGCCGGCACGGACTGGCCGGGTACCTCGATGCCTGAGCGCGCCCCCCGGAAAAAATCCTCCGCAACGAAAACCGCCCCCCCGGCTCCCTCAGCCGGGCCTGTTGAGGAGCGCCGCGCCGCGAAGGCTGCGGGCTCCGCCCCCCCAGCCCAGCCGGGCGGGGAGCGCCGCGCCACGAAGGCCGCGGACTCCGCCCCCTCAGCCCAGCCGGGCGGGGAGCGCCGCGCCGCGAAGGCCGCCGGCTCCGCCCCCCCAGCCCAGCCGGGCGGGGAGCGCCGCGCCACGAAGGCCGCGGACTCCGCCCCCCCAGCCCAGCCGGGCGGGGAGCGCCGCGCCGCGAAGACCGCCCGCTCCGCCCCCCCAGCCCAGCCCGGCAGGAAGCGGCCCGACCGTACAGGCCGGCCGGGACCCCGGCGGCGCAGGCCGGCTGGCGGTCCGCAAGACCTACAAGCTGTTCATCGGCGGCGCGTTCCCCCGCTCGGAGTCGGGCCGGTCCTACCCGGTCACGGCGCCGGACGGGACGTTGCTGGCGCACGCGGCACTGGCCTCCCGCAAAGACGCCCGGGATGCCGTCGTCGCGGCCCGCAAGGCGTTGAGTGGCTGGTCCGGGGCGACCGCCTACAACCGCGGCCAGGTCCTGTACCGGGTGGCCGAAATGCTCGAGGGCCGGGCGGGGCAGTTCACCGATGAGGTCTTCGTTGCGGAAAAAAATGGTGAGCGGGACGGTGCCGCGCGTGACGTGGCACAGGCCATCGACCGCTGGGTCTGGTACGCGGGCTGGCCGGACAAGGTAGCGCAGGTCACCGGCGGCGCCAACCCGGTGGCTGGCCCCTACTTCAACCTCAGCGTGCCCGAGCCGACCGGGGTCGTCGCGGTGCTCGCACCGCCGGCCGGCGGCCTGCTCGGGCTGGTCAGCGTGCTCGCGCCGGTCATCGCCACCGGCAACACCGCTGTGCTGCTGGCCAGCGGGCCGGCCGTGCTGGCCGCGGTCAGCCTGGCCGAGGTGCTGGCCACGTCCGACGTGCCGGGCGGCGTGGTCAACGTGCTGACCGGGCGGTCCGCCGAGCTCGCGCCGGTGCTCGCCGCGCACCAGGACGTCAACGCTATCGACCTGACCGGCGCCGATCCGGCGGACCGGGCGGAACTCGAGCGACTCGCGGCCGGGAACGTCAAGCGGGTATTCGCGGCCGGGCCGGCCCGGGGCGAGGACTGGGCGGCGGACCCGGGGGTGCGGCGGCTACTGGCCTTCCTGGAGACCAAGACCATCTGGCACCCCATCGGCACCTGACGCATGCGCCCCACCGGCCCCTGCGCCCCGGCGGCCCCGTGCGCCCCGGCGGGCCCTGCGCCCCGCCGGCCTGTGCGCCCCGGCGGGCCCTGCGCCCCGCCGGCCCGTGCGCCCCACCAGTCCCATGCGCCCCACCCAGCCCGCGGACGCGTTCGTGATCATGGGTTTGCTGTTGCTGGAGCAACAGCAAACCCATGATCATGAACCGATAGTGCTCGAGCGAGTCAGATCTCGCCGAAGAGGCGGTCGCCGGCGTCGCCGAGGCCGGGCACGATGTAGCCGCGCTCGTTCAGCCGCTCATCCATGGCCGCGGTGACCACCCGGACCGGCAGCGGGCCGTCGTCCGGGAAGGTGGCGCCGACCCGGTCGATCCCCTCCGGCGCAGCCAGCAGGCACACCGCGGTGACCGACGCCGCCTCGCGCTGGCTCAGCATGGTGATCACGGTTTCCAGGGTCCCGCCCGTGGCCAGCATGGGATCCAGCACGAACACCGCGCGGTCGGCCAGGTTGGCCGGCAGCCGGTTGGCGTAGGTCGCGGCCACCAGCGACTCCTCGTCGCGGGCCAGCCCGACGAACCCCACGTCGGCCGTGGGCAGCAGCCTGATCATGCCGTCCAGCATGCCGATCCCGGCCCGCAGCACCGGGACGACGAGCGGCACCGGCCGGGCCAGCTTGACCCCGCGGGCCTCGCCGACGGGAGTCTGCACCACCTCGGGCTGCACCCGGACCTCGCGGGTGGCCTCATAGGCCAGCAGCGTGACGAGCTCGTCGGTGAGCCGCCGGAACGTGGGCGAGTCCGTGCGCTCGTCGCGCAGCGTGGTGAGCTTGTGGGCGATGAGCGGGTGATCGACGACCAGAGTTTGCATGATCACTAGTCTGGCAGCGCCCGCCAGGCTGCGCAGCCGAGCCCGGTCACGCGGACGGCAGGGCGGCGGCGCGCGGATGTCACCCATAGTTCTTGCCCTGGCCGCGGCATGGCCGGGCGCTGCCACGACCGCGTTGGATCGTGACATGTGCGGATTGGGATCGTCACCGAATCTTTCCCGCCCGAGGTGAACGGCGTGGCGCACAGCGTGCTCCGGGTCGCCGAGCATCTCGTGGCCCGGGGACATCAGCCTCTCGTCATCGCCCCCCAGCCAGCCCCCGGGCTGCCGGGTGCCGGGCAGCCTGGCGCGGGGCGGCTCGTCGGCCGGGTTCCCGGCTGACACCCAGCATGCTTTCCCGGTCGTCCGGGTGCGCTCGGTGCCGTTCCCCGGCTACCGCAGCGTCCGGCTCGGCCTGGCCTCCCCGGCCATCCGGCGGGCCCTGCTCGGGCACCGGGCCGAGCTGGTCCACCTGGCCAGCCCGTTCTTCCTCGGCGCGCAGGGCAGCCGGGCAGCCCGGCGGCTGCGGCTGCCGGTGGTGGCCGTGTACCAGACCGACGTGCCGGGATACGCCCGGGCGTACCACTGGGGGCCGCGTCGCCGAGGCCGCCGCGTGGGGCTGGCTGCGCGGCATCCACAACGCCGCGGACCGGACCCTCGCGCCGTCCACCCCCAGCATCGAGCGGCTCGCCGCGCACGGGGTGCAGCGCGTCTGGATGTGGAGCCGCGGCGTGGACACCCAGCGCTTCAGCCCGGCGGCGCGCAGCGACGCGCTCCGCCATTCCCTCGCGCCGGGCGGGGAGGTGCTGGCCGGCTACGTCGGCCGGCTGGCCCCGGAAAAGCAGGTCGAGCTGCTGGCCGGGGTGGCCGGGCTGCCCGGGGTGCGCCTGGTCATCGTGGGCGGCGGCCCGGCCGAGCCCCGGCTGCGCCGGCTGATGCCGTCCGCGGTCTTCCTCGGCCAGCACCGCGGCGAGCAGCTGGCCCGCATCTTCGCCAGCCTGGACGTGTTCGTGCACAGCGGCTGCCACGAGACGTTCGGCCAGACCATCCAGGAGGCGGCCGCCTCCGGCCTGCCCGTAGTGGCCCCGGCCGTGGGCGGCCCGGTTCAACCTCGTCTGCGACGGGGTCACCGGTTATCTGGTGCCTCCCGCGGACTCCGGACGCGCTGACCGCCGCTGCCCGGCGGCTGGCCGCCGACCCGCTGCGGCGGGCCGCGATGGGCCGGGCGGCCCGGCAGCGGGTGCTGGCCCGCAGCTGGATGGCGCTCGGAGACCAGCTGATCGGGCACTACGCCGCGGTGCTGGGGGAGCGGTCCGGCGAGCCGGGGGACTGGCTAGCCGGCGAGCTGGCGGGCGACGAGCGCGATGCCGTGCCCCCATTCGATCTGCTGGCGGGCGGGCAGGTACGACGTGCCGGACTTGGTGTGATCGACCTCCGGTGAGGCAAGGAAGCGTTCGCGGCCCTGCGGGTCGATGAAGTAGACGGCCGAGGTGTGCTCGACGTCGGCGTTGGGGTTGGCGGCATAAACCTGAATGTCGTAGCCGCGCCACACCGACTTCAGCTCGGGCACCGGCCCGGTGAAGAAATGCCAGCTGGGAATCGTGTTCAGCGCCTGGGCCCGGGTGTATTTCGCCATGTCCTGGACCCGCGCATGGTAGGCGTTGACGTTGACCGCGGCGAACACCACCTTGCCGGCCAGCGGCCCCAGGTCGTGGTAGGCCTTCACGAACTCCGCCGACACGATCGGGCAGATGTCGGTGCAGTGCGGGTCCATGAACTGGAGCACCACGACCTTGCCGCGCAGGCTGGCCAGGCTCAGCACGTGGCCGTTCTGGTCGGTCAGGGTGAAGCCGGGGGCCCGGATCCCGGGCACCGGGCTGAGCACCATCAGGTTGGCCAGGCTGGTGGAGACGCTGGCCGGGATCCCGGACACCCGGGCCTGCTGCGCGGCCAGAGCGGTCTGGTTGCGCTGGTGGACCACGTAGGCGGGGATGGCGACCGCGGCGACCAGCAGCACGGCTAGCACACTGGCCAGCACGAGCAGCCGCGGCAGGCTGCGCCGCCGCGGGGTGCCATCACCGCCGGGCGGGTCGCCCGGCACCTGCTCCGGAGTGCTCGAACTCACCGGGAACGCCTCCTGCCTGTCGCGGCGTGAGCGTAGCGCCGCCATCGGCGGCTAGCTGCTGAGCATATTCCCGGTCCGCATGCCCGGATACCGGCTCGGGGTAACCCCGGTGGTTCCGGCCCCCCGTTGCGGTCAGCCTTGTTCCGGCTCGATTCGCGACCTGGTCAGCACGGCGTCGACCGTGCTTCGGGTGGCCGACGCGGGAGCTGGGCGGACTTGTTCGCCGTTTGCCTGCCGGTCACTTACCGGACGCGGATTCGGCCATGCCGTTCCGGGAACGTTTGGCTCTGTTGTGCGCGATGGTGCCGTAGGAGTGATGCGGGTGTAAAGGCGCCATGGATCTGCCCCAGACTCAGGAGGGTGAAATGGGCGAAGGCCCAGTCAAAGGCATGCCGGGCTGGCCGGAGTAGGCGCAGGTGGCGGCGGCCATACACGGCCGCGCTCGCCGCAGGCGCACTGGCCTTCGGCGGCTTTGCGAGCGCGACCGTAGCCAGCGCGAGCACGTCCAGCGCGGCCGCGGCGGGCTCAGCGACCGCTTACCGGACAGTGGCGGGGAACACCACCACGCCGATCAAGCACCTCGTCGTCATCTATCAGGAGAACGTCTCCTTCGACCACTACTTCGGCACGTACCCGAAGGCAGCCAACACCTCTGGCCAGCGGTTCCGCGCGGCCCGGGACACCCCGGGGGTGAACAATCTCGTTGACACGAAGGGCGCGGGCGGCAACGGGAAACCTGCTGACCAACAACCCCAACACGGATGCCAGCGGCAACCAGGTCAACCCGCGCCGCCTTGACCCGGCCAACATCAACGACGTGCTGACCTGCGATCAGGACCACGATTACAACGATGAGCAGAAGGCGTTCGACGGCGGCAAGATGGACAAGTTCGTCTACCAGCGTCGGCACCGGGTCAGGCACCAGCGGCACCGGCCAGCCGTGCAAGCGCCAGTGACGTCATGAACTACTACGACGGCAACACCGTGACCGGGCTGTGGAACTACGCCCAGAACTTCGCGATGAGCGACAACTCCTTCGGGACCACCTTCGGCCCGTCCGCTCCCGGCGCGCATCAACCTCGCCTCAGGCGACACCGGCACCGTCGGGCAAGATGATCAACGGCGCCGAGCACCAACGGCTGACACCGTTCCGCGACGGTAAGGGCGGCTACGTCGCTCGTCAGCGACGCCCAGCCGTACTACGACGACTGCTCGACCCGCGACGCGGTCGTCGATGACCGGCAAGAACATCGGCGATGAGCTGAACGCCGCCGGGCTGAGCTGGGGCTGGTTCCAGGGCGGGTTCCGGCCCACCACCAGCTTCGCCACCGCAACGCGGCGGGCACCCAGCCCACCAGCACCTTCACCCCGGACCAGTTCAAGGGCAAGTTCGCGGTCGCGCCCGGCCTCCGACCAGGGGCTGTGCAACGCTGTCCACCCGGTTGGCCCGGCCATCGGCGGTACCGGCGGCGTCACCGCCGGGCCCCACCAACTACGGCAACAAGGACGACTACATCCCCCACCACGAGCCGTTCCAGTACTACGCGTCAACGGCCAACCCGCACCACCTGCCGCCGGCGTCGCCTCGGCTGCGATCGGCACCGACACGCAGACCTACAAGAGCGGCGTCCCCCAGTTCGACACCGCCAACCACCAGTACGACACGAGCGATTTCGACTCCGCTCGTGGGCGCGATCTCGCACGGCTACCTCTCACCCGATCACCTGCCGGCGGTCAGCTTCCTCAAGGCCCCCGGGTACCAGGACGGCCACGCCGGCTACTCCGACCCGATCGACGAGCAGAAGTTCATCGTGGATGAGGTCAACGCGCTGGAGAACACCCCGGACTGGTCCAGCACCGCGGTCGTCGTCTCCTACGACGACTCTGATGGCTGGTACGACCACGTCTTCAGCGGCATCCACAACACCGTCCAACACCTCAGCGGTGGCGACGCCACCCGGACCGCAGGACTTCCTGACCGGCACGGGGCTCTGCGGCGACACGACCGCCCACCCGCCGCTGGCCGGGCAGAACGGCCGCTGCGGTTACGGGCCCCGCCTGCCGCTGCTGGTCATCTCGCCGTGGGCCAAGCGCAATTACGTCGCGCACAACCTGACCGACCAGAGTTCCATCACCAAGTTCGTCGAGGACAACTGGCGGCTGCCGAGGATCAGCGGCTCCTTCGACTCCATCGCCGGATCGCTGAACACCATGTTCGACTTCAGCGGCGGTTACGGTCACGACCGCACGCTGTACCTCAACCCCACCACCGGGCAGCCCGTCCGGGACTGAACGGCGGGGCTGCACCTGGCCCGGCCGCGCGGGCAGCCAGCCACCGGCGGGGCGTTAGCCAGCACGAACCCGGGTAGCCGGGAGCGGCCCGCCGCAGGGGATCCCCTGCGGCGGCCCGCTTGCTGCCCGCCGGGTGCCGCGAGTCCTCAGGCCGCCCGCCGGCGCAGCAGCAGCATCGCCGCATCGTCGTCCAGCGCGTGCCCGACGTGCCGCAGCACATCCTGCTGCAGCCGGTCCAGGGCGCTATCCGGGTCCGCGGCCTCGGTGTAGACCGCCCGGTCGGGCAGCGGGTAGAAATCCCCGGCCCGGTTCCGCGCCTCGCTGACCCCGTCGGTATAGAACAGCATCTGGTCATCGGGCGCGAACGGGACCGTGATCACCTGCCGTGGCACCTCGCCCAGGCTGGCCAGGCCCAGTGGCAGGCCCGGCGCGTCCGATTCCACGAACCGGCCCGCGTGGTGGGTGATGAGCAGCGGCGGGGGATGACCGCAGCTGAGGAGCTTGATCTGGGATCCGTCCGCGCTCACCTCGGCCAGGATCGCGGTCACGAACTGCTCGTCGCCCAGCTGGCGGCCCAGGCTGATCTCCAGCCGTTCAGCGATCTCGGGCAGGCTGGCCGCCTCGTGCGCTACCTCGCGGAACGCGCCGAGGACGGTGGCGGCCGTCTTGACCGCGACCAGGCCCTTGCCCTGCACGTCACCGATGATCAGCCGCATCCCGCCCGGGCCGGTCACCACCTCGTACAGGTCGCCGCCGATGCGCGCGTGCGAGGTGGCGGACATGTAGCGCACAGCCAGCCGGACGCTAAGCGCCGCGTCCGGTACCGGGCCCAGCAGCACCTGCTGCGCCACCTCGGCGATGGCCCGGACCTCAGCCAGTTCCTGCTCGCGCCGCTGCCGTACCGTGCAGGCGATCACCGCGGCCACCGTCACCCCGAGGACGCTGGCCGAGTCCCGCGCGTAGTCAGCCCAGGTGCCGATGATCTGGTCCGCGGCCAGCAGCGCGGTGAGAGCGAGCGCCACCACCCCGGCGGCGACGGTCTTGCGCAGGCCGCCGGACACTGCGGCGAAGGCCGGCCCGAGCGCCAGCAGTTCGAGCAGCCCCGAGTGCGGGCCGATGACCAGGCTGGCCGCTGTCACCGCGCCCATGATGAGGAAGGGCAGCACGTCCAGGAGGCGCTGCACGCTGGACCGGGTAACCGGCTCCACCCCCGTGGTCCGTACCTCGTGACCAGCCGTCCGACCCCGGCTGGTCAACCCCCCAACGCCCTGAATGACGCCGTATGCCCCCGACAAACCACTCTCCTGTGATCCTCGGGCATCCCTGTACCTGCGCGCTGAGCTGTTCCCCTGACCAGGTCCCCCGGCAGGCTCGGCACGGTGAGGCAACGGAAATGCTACCAGGTAGTAACGACCCGTACTGGATCATGCGGTATCCGATCGTACAGTCCCTTCTATTACTCTTAGTAGCTGGGTGGCTACTTTGGGATGAACGGACGCCCCGTCCCAGGTCAGGCCAGTGCAGTCCGTCCAGCAGAGCAGGGTCACGCCTCCGGAAACGGGCGCCAGGCCCGGCCGGTTCACTCACGCGCGGCCGGTTTCAGGCCGCCTCGCCCGGGGGGGTTCGCGGTCCGGAAAACGGGCTGTGGCGGCATCTTGACGCGGCACGGCACCGATTACTCCACGATCATCGAGACCACCACGGCCAGCGCGGCGCAGACCGTCAACGTCACCGTGTCCGGCGGCCTGTCCACCGGCGCCGTGCACGTGTGGGCTACCGACGTCAACACGCCCGGATCAGGGCCCCAGTTCGCCCAGCAGTCCACCATCACCCCGGCGAACGGCAGTTACTCGCTCACCGTGCAGCCGGGCTACATCTACACGCTGACCACCACCAGCGGGCAGGGCAAGGGCGCCGCCGCCAGCCCCGGACAGGGAACCCTGTCCCTGCCGTACTCCGACAACTTCGACAGCGACACCGCGGGCCAGCAGCCCCGCTACCTGTCCCAGATGCAGGGCGCGTTCGAGGTCGGGCCGTGCGCGGGCGGGCGGTCCGGCCAGTGCGTCCAGCAGCAGGCCGCGGTCCAGCCGATCGAATGGGATGGGAACTCCAACCCCTACACGATCGGCGGCAACCTGAGCTGGGCAAATTACACCGTGTCCGCCGATGCGCTGCTGGGGCAGGCGGGCTCGGTCCAGCTGATCGGCCGGGCTGGCCCTCAGCACGCGTTCGGGCCGGCCGGTATCGACGAGTACTACCTTCAGCTCAGCAACGCCGGCGCGTGGTCCCTGGTGCGCAACAACACCAGTGACGCGCTCACCACGCTGGCCAGCGGCACGGTAGCCGCCCCGGGCACCGGCACCTGGCAGCACCTGGCCCTGACCTTCAACGGCAGCAGCATCTCCGCGGCCATCAGCGGGACGACGGTCGCGTCCGTCACCGATGCCACGTACGCCTCGGGAATGGTCGGGTTTGGCACATCCGGGTATCAGACGGACCAGTTCGATAACTTGTCTGTCACCCTGGCCGGTTCAGCCACCCCGACCGGGCATATCATCGCGGGTGACGACACCGCAGAATGTGCCGACGTCAACCGGGGCTCGGCTGCGGACGGCGCGAAGGTGCAGATGTGGACGTGCGACAGCAATGCGGCCGCGCAGAGCTGGACCATGGCGTCGAACGGCACCGTCGGCATCAACGGCAAGTGCCTGGACATCACCGGCGGCAGCACGGCCAACGGTGCCCTCATCGAGGAATGGACCTGTAACGGAGGCTCGAACCAGAAGTGGCTGGCGGTGAACGGCGAACTGGTGAACCCGGCGTCCGGCAAGTGCCTGGACGACCCGGGGTTCAACACGACGCAGGGCACCCAGCTCGACCTCTGGACCTGCAACGGAGGCAGCCACCAGCAGTGGTCGGTGCCGTGACCGGCTAGCCTCCCGGCGGCCCGGGCTGACCCGGGCCGCGCGATGATCCCCCGTCCCCCCGCTAACCCCCCCAGCGGGGGGACGGGTCATCCCGCGCTAGTCGTGCGCGATCTGCGGCTGCCGACCCTGCCCGCGAACCCGGGCGTCGTGATCCGGTACGGGAGCTTCTGGGGTCTGCGTGGCTGGTGTTGCCTTGTGTCTTCCCGGGCGGGCTTCCAGCCTTCATGATCATGGGCTTGCTGTGGCTATAGCAACAGCAAGCCCATGATCACGACCGCGGGACCGCAGTGGCCGTCATGTCCGGCCAGGGGATGCGGACCCCCGGGTCCCCGGGGTCCGGAGTCCGGGGGTCAGCCCGCTTCGATGGAATCGGTGATCGAGTTGTATTCCTCCGGGGTGAGCTCGAGGCTGGCGGCGGCGATGTTCTCCTCGACGTGCTCGGGCGAGCCGGAACCGGGGATGGGCAGGATCTGCGTGCCGTGGGCCAGCAGCCAGGCCAGCGCGATCTGCCGCTCACTGACGCCCAGCCGCTTCGCCGCGCTGAGCACGGCCGCGATCCGCTCGGTCTCCTGGATCGGCGCCCACGGCAGGAACGCGAGGGCCTCCTGCGCGCACAGGTCCACGACCGGCTCGGAGGAGCGGTCGTTGACGTTGTAGCGGTTCTGCACCGACACCACGGGGACGATCCGCTGCGCTTCCTGGACTTGCCCGGCGGAGAAGTTCGACACCCCGATGTGCCGGATCTTGCCCTCCGCTTTCATCTCGGCGAGGACGCCGATCGAGTCGGCCAGCGGCACCTTGGGGTCGGGCGAATGGAACTGGTAGAGGGGGATCTGCTCCAGCCTCAGCCGCCGCAGGCTGCCCTCGCACGCCTCGCGGAGGTGCCCGGGGCGGCCATCGCGCTCCCAGCGGTTCGGGCCGGGCCGCACCAGGCCGGCCTTGGTCGCGATGACCAGGTCGTCCGGGTAGGGATACAGGGTCTCGGCGATCAACGTCTCGCTGACTTCCGGGCCGTAGGAGTCGGCGGTGTCGATGAAGTTGACGTCCAGTTCGAGTGCCCGGCGCAGGGCCGCCTTGGCCTGCTCCCGGTCCGGCGGATCGCCCCAGATCCCGGGGCCCGTGATCCGCATCGCGCCGTAGCCCATCCGGTTGACCGTGAGGTCGCCGCCGATGTCGATGGTGCCGGCCGCGGTGGCCGTCGCTTTGCTCGTCATGAGTCCTCCTCGCGGGGTTGGTCCAAGCTTTCCAGTTCCGCATGGTGATTGCGAGGCGGGGTGGGCTGTGGCGGCCCGGAGGGTGACCCGAGATCAATATGGCTCCGAAGAGTAATATATAGAATGCTGTGAGTAATAACATTCTGCCCAATTTGAGGCGAGGTCAGATGACCGCACGGGCGGCAGGCCTGCAGGCCCCGGCCGGCCTGGCCCACCTGGCCAGCCTGGCCCGGCTCTCGGCCTCGCCCGGTTCGTGGTGGAGAACCCCCCTGCACGCGGGGCCGGAGGAGAGCCTGTGACCTCGACCGAGACCCAGCCGGCCACCATCCTGGTCGCCGACGACGAGCAGGACATCCGCGAGCTGGTCGCCTACCGGCTCAGCCGGTCCGGGTACGCCATCATCGAGGCCCGTGACGGCGAGGAGGCGTTCCGGCTGGCCGCGGAGCAGGTCCCGGACATGGCGGTACTGGACGTGATGATGCCGCGGCTGAACGGGTTCGACCTCACCGAGCGGTTCCGCCATACCCCGGCCACGCAGCGGCTGCCCATCCTGCTGATGAGCGCGAGCGTGCAGGAAGCGGACATCTCGCGCGGGTTCGCGGCCGGGGCGGACGGCTACCTGACCAAGCCGTTCACCCCCGATCAGCTGCTGACCAAGGTCCGGGACGTGCTCGGCCGGGACTGACCTCCGGGCCGGCTCAGCCGCGGCCAAGCCGGCTCGCGGCGCCCGTGCTGGCGCGGACCGTGAGCTGCGGGGCGAGCAGTGTGGCGCCGGGCACCGGCTCGTCGTCCAGCTTGGCCATCAGCAGGGCTGCGGCCTGCCTGCCCATCTCATCGGCCGGGATGGCGATGGAGGTCAGCGGCGGAGTGGCCTGCTCGGCCAGGTCGTCCGGGCACATCGCGAGCACCGACAGGTCCCCGCCGATCCGCCGGCCCGCCGCGCGGAACGCGTCCAGCAGCGGACCGAGGGCGGACTCGTTGTGGACCACGACCCCGTCCAGCCCGGGCCGCTGCTCCAGCAGGCTGGTCACGGTGGCGCGGACGGCGCCCGGTGCCGGGTCGCACGGCCAGACGACCGGGCGCAGCCCCCAGGCGCGGGCCGCCCGACCGAAGCCGTCCTGGGTGCGCTGGGCGAAGCCGGTGCCGCGCCGGTAGACCTCCGGCGGCGCGCCGATCAGCGCGATGTCGCGGCAGCCGGTCGCAGCCAGGTGCTCGGCGGATGCTCGCCCGGCCGTTTCGAAATCCAGGTCAATGCAGGTCAGGTCGGCGTGCTCGGCCGGGAACCCGATCAGCACCGTGGGAAGCCCCAGGGCACGCAGGGCCGGCAGCCGCTCGTCGTGGGTTTCCACGTCCATCACGATGATCGCGTCCACGAACGAGGTGGCGGCGACCCGTCGCAGGCCGCTGGCGCCCTCATCCTGGGTCAGCAGCAGCACGTCGTGGCCGTAGCCGCGGGCCGTGGTTACGACCGCGGCCGCGATCCGCATGAGGACCGGCACGTAGAGGCCGGCGTGCAGCGGGATGACCAGCGCGATGACGTTGGAGCCCCGGGCGGCCAGGGCCCGTGCTCCCGCCTGCGGGTGGTAGCCGAGCATGGCGATACTGTCCAGCACGCGCCGCCGGGTCGGCTCCGAGATGGAGCGCTTGCCACTGAGCACGTAGGACACGGTGCTCGGCGAGACATCCGCGTGCCGCGCCACGTCAGAGATCTTGACCAAGGTCCCGTCCGGGGATGCGAAACGCTCCGACCTCTGGATGGTAGCCCCGCCAGGCGGCGTGTACAACGGGGAGTCACTATCGCGATACAGGCTGGATACCGGGCGGCTCTGTGGGGCGGCCCGTCAGCAGGGCGCTGGGCCGCCCCGGGCGGCTGGGCCGGCAGCCGCCCGGGGCGGCTGGGCTGCCAGCCGTTCAGCCGCGCGCGAGCTGCTCCAGCCGCTCGTGCAGGTGCGGCACGTACGTCTCGGCTTCCGGTTTCATCAGCACGCTGCGCAGGATGCGGGCTCCCGCCGCGTCAGCGTGCACAGACTCGTGCCGGGCCAGGAAGTCCCCCGCGCCGGCGCGCAGCGTGCTGAGGAACACCGGGTCGGCAGTGGCCATCCCGGCCTGCAAGATCCGTTCCGAGGCCCTGTCGATCAGGGACAGCGCGACCGGCTCGGTGGCCGGGAAATAGCTGACGATGTCGAGCTCGGGCTCCTGGTACAGCTCCAGCACGTCTGACTTGCCGATCAGTGCGGACCAGGCCAGCGCGGCCCGCCGCCCCGCCGCGAGGACCTGCCCCAGCCCGTCCGCGGTCGGCGGCAGCAGCCGGAACGTGAGCCACAACGCCGCGGCGGCCGCGCCCGCCCGGGAGCACTCCAGGCTGATCTCACCGAGGTGCAGGTCCGCGGAGGTGAAGTAGGTGTACGGGGAGTCATGCAGGTAGAAGCGCGCCACCCCTGGATCGCGGAACAGCACGGCGCCGCAGCCGTAGGGCTGAAGCCCGTGCTTGTGCGGGTCCACCACCACCGAGTCGCACTCCGGGATGGCCCGCCACGGCGCGGCCGGCAGCCAGCCTTCGGCGCCCTGCTGTTCCTGAGCGCCTTCGGCGCCCTGCTGTTCCTGAGCGCCTTCGGCGCGGGCCAGGATCGTGAAGAACCCGCCGTAGGCCGCGTCCACGTGGATCCGGGCGCCGTGCCGCTGGCACAGCCCGAGGGCCTCGTGGATGGGGTCGATCGCGCCCAGCCCGGTCGTGCCCGCAGTCAGCACCACCGTGCCCACCCGGCCGGTGCCCAGCAGTTCCTCCAGCGCGCCGAGGTCCATCCGGCCCTGGCGGTCCACGACGACCGGGTAGCTCTCCACGCCCAGCAGGCCGCACATCCGGCTGTGCGTGTAGTGCGCGTCCGCACTGTAGGCGATACCCCGGCCCGGGTGCAGTTCGCGGGCCACGAACAGCGCCTCCAGGTTGGCGATCGTGCCGCTGGTGGTGAGGTGCCCCAGGTGGGCGCCGAAGCCGAACATGGCGGCCAGCTGCGCGGTCACCTCGCGTTCCATCCGGGCGGTGGCCGGGCCGCCGTCCAGTGCGTGGTTGTTCGGGTTGACCAGCATCGCGGCGAGGTAGCCGGCCACGGCGGCCGGATGCGGGGGCTTGAGCATCTGCCCCGCGTACCGCGGGTGGAAGAACGGGTAGTTGTCCGCCAGGCGCTCGGTGAACTCGGCGAACGCCGCCCCGAACCGCTCGTCGCTGATCTCCAGCGAGGGATGCGGGTCATAGGGGCCGAATCCCGCCGCCCACTCCCGGTTCGCCGCGACCGCCTGCCCCACCCACCGCTCGAGATCCACATCCGCAGCCTAAGGGCCGCCGCAGGGCACGAAGGTTCAGCCAGCGGGTCCGGTGGGCCCGGGTGTCTCATTCATCCGGCTGGACCCGGGCGCGGGCCCGGCGGCGGAGGTGGTCCAGGACGGCGGCGCCGTCGGGCGTGCCGAACCAGGCGGCGTGGCCGAGGAGATAGCCGTCGTAAGCGAGGTCCGCTCCCGTGTTGCCCGATGTTACCTCTGGGCCGCGGGGCCCAGCTGCAGCCCGTCGCCGCGCTCGAGGATCTCCGCCGCACCCCGGGCGACGCAGCGCAGCGGGTCGTCCACGACCACGGCCGCGATGCCGGTGGCCGCCTCGATCCGGTTGGCCAGGCCGGGCAGCAGCGCGCCGCCCCCGGCCAGCCGGATCTTCCCCCGGACCACGTCCTCGGCCAGGTTGGGCGGGACGTCGGAGAGCATCTCCTCCACGCAGTCCACGATCGCCGTGACGATGTGCTCCAGTGCCCTGGCCACCAGCCACGCCGGCACCTGCTCGACCCGGGGGGTACGGCGCGCCGCGTCCACGCCCACCGTTTCCATCGACCCGGCCGCTTCCCCGTCCAGGCCGAGTGTGGTCTTCAGGCTGCGGGCCGCATTGCGGCCGAGCAGCAGGCCGAGTTCGGCCTTGACCGCGCTCACGATCGCGTCGTCCATGGCGTTGCCGCCGACCCGCAGCGAGCGGGCCCGGACAATCTGGCCGCCGGCCACGATCGCGGACTCCGTGGTGCCGCCGCCCACGTCCACGATGAACGCCCCGGCGCCCTGGGCCAGGTCGAATCCGGCGCCCGCCGCGGCGGCAATCGGCTCGTCGACCAGCTGGAGTGTGCAACGCGGCCGGATCACGCTCAGCGCGGCGGCCAGGGACCGCCGCTCCACCCAGGTGGCGCCGCCCGGCACGCATACGACCGCAGCCGTCCGCAGCAGCCCGCGCCGCAGCCGGGCCCGGCGCACGAAGCCCTGGAGCATGGCCGACGCTGCCTCCAGGTCCGCGATCACCCCGTCGCGCAGCGGGTGGAGGACCTCGACGCCCTGCGGTTCCTTGTCGGCCAGGGCGTCCGCGGCCTGGCCGACGGCCGCGACCCGCCCGGTCGCCCGGTCCAGCGCGATGGCCGACGGCTCGTCGATGACCAGGCCGCGGCCGGCCACTGAAACCAGGGTGTTGACCGTACCCAGGTCGATCGCCACACCCGACCGGAACCGCATGAGTGCCGCCCTTGCCCCGAAATGCCGTCAGCTACCCCAAGTATTGCGCCCCCCCGACGGCGTGAGGTGACGCAGGAGCGCCTTAGACCGCCGCCAGCGAATGGAATCTAGCGGGAGAGACGCCGCCTTGCAGGCTAAACGTGCCTGAAGCCCCAGTCCAGAATCTTTGTGGCATCGCTGAACGCGGCCATGTCGTTGCGGCGCGAGCTGTGCAGGACCACGCCGAGGAGCGTATGACCGCTCTCGCGCGCCTCGAACAGCAGGCAGTATCCCGCCGCCGCGGTCGACCCGGTCTTGATCCCGATCGCGGCGGGGTAGCCGCGCAGCAGCATGTTGGTCGTCCGCCACACGTAGGCATGGTGGCGCGGGCTCGCGGCCAGGCGGTAGGACCGCTGGTCCACGATCGAGCGCAGCACCGGGTACTGCATGGCCGCCCGGCCCAGCGCTATCAGGTCCCGCGGGGTCGAGTAGGTGGAAGTCTCGGTGGGCCAGGGCAGTCCGTCGAAGTTCGAGAAGTGGGTGTGGGCCAGGCCCATGCGCTGGGCCGTGGAGTTCATCGTCGCGATGAACGCTGTCCAGCCCGGCCCGTACGACTTGGCCAGCGCGTACGCCGCGTCACAGCCGGACGGCAGCAGCATGGCCTCCAGCAGTTCGCGCGCGGTCAGGTAGTCCCCCGGGCGCAGGCCGGCGTTGCTGGCGTCGTACTTGCGGTCGTAGGGGATCACGCCCTTCGGGACCTCGATCCGCCGGTGCAGGTCACCAGCCTGGAGCACCACGATCGCGGTCATCACCTTGGTGATGCTGCCCATCGGCCGCTCCGTGTTCATGCTCCGGCTCCACATCACCGCGCCGGTGGCCGCGCCGACCAGGGCGCCGCCCACGGCCTGCACGCCGCGGGGGGCGCGGGCCAGGGTGGTGCGGGCCGCCGGGCCGGCCGGAGCCGCGGTGCCCGCTTCCGCGGCCGGGGCGGCCGCGATCGTTGCCAGGAGCAGCGCCCCGGCCAGGGCGAGGGCGCTGAAACGGGCAGGCAGGTGCATGACACTCCTGTCGGTAGACACCGGCCCGTAGGGGTGGCGGGCCGGGCGCCAGCCGCGCAGCGGCACCGGCGCGGGCCGCAGCCCCTCGAAGCCTGGCAGCAACGCCCAGTCACATCAAGCCGATCCTGGCACCCGTGGCCGAGTTCTGGCCGGGGCTGGCGCGCGGGCGGCCCGGCGGGTCCGGTAGGCGGCCACATTGACCCGGTTCGCGCACGCAGTGCCGCAGAACCGCCGCGACCGGTTCTTGGACAGGTTGACGTGGACGTTGTCGCAGTCCTCCGCGGCACAGCGGCGCAGCCGGCCCAGCTGCCCGGTGCGGATCACGTCGGTGAACCCCATCGCCGCGTTGACCGCGATCCGGTCGGCCAGCGGGGCGTCGGGGGACGTGGCGTGCAGGTGATAGTCCCAGCCGTCGTGCTTGACCAGCTGCGGTAGTGCTCCGGCCTCCCGCAGCAGGGCGTTGACGAGGGCCGCGGCCTCGTCTTCGGGCAGCTCCCAGAGCCGGGCCAGCCGCGGCCGCAGGCTCCGGACCGCGTCCAGCTCGGCCCGGTCCCCGGTGCGCTCGCCGGTCCAGCGCCACTCGGTGACGAAGCGGTCGAGGGCGGCCTCGTCCGGCAGGCCCTCGGTGCCGCCGCGGCCGGTGTTGACCAGGGCTGCTGTCGCAGCCAGGGAGACCTCGGTGTCATGAGCAAAAAGCACCTTGACCCCTTTCACCCGAGGCGGCTAGTGTCATAAGTGTAGAGGCGGTTTGCTTCTTACACATCCCACCGTGGGCGGGACCGCCGCCGCCCCCGACCTCCACCGCCCCCGACCCCCCGCCCCCTGCCCGGATCGTGACCTGGAGTGCCGCCGTGACTTCCGCCCGGACTCGCGTCCTGCCCCCTCCCGTGCGCGGAGGTGGCGGACGCGACGGTGCCCGTCCGGCCCCCGCCGGCGGCGACGGTGCCGGCGGGACGGGCCGGGCCCGGCGGGGGGGCGCCGGGCTGTCCCTCGGCATCCTGTCCGCGGCGGCCTTCGGGACGTCCGGGGCCTTCGCCTCCTCGCTCATCGGTGCCGGGTGGAGCCCCGCGGCGGCAGTGCTCGCCCGGATCACCCTGGCCGCGGCGCTGCTCACCGTCCCCGCCCTGGTGCAACTGCGCAGCCGCTGGCCGGCGCTGCGCCGGGCCGCGCCGCGGGTGACCGTCTACGGCCTGGCCGGTGTGGCCGGCTGCCAGCTGTTCTACTTCAACGCGGTGGCACGGATGCCGGTCGGCGTCGCCCTGCTGCTCGAATACCTCGGCACCGTGCTGGTGGTCGGCTGGCTGTGGCTGCGGCACGGCCAGCGGCCGCGGCGGCTGACCGTGGCCGGTGCGGTGGCCTCGATCGCCGGGCTGATCCTGGTGCTGAACCTGACCGGGGCCGCGGGGATCAACCCGGCCGGCGTGATGTGGGGGCTGCTCGCCGCCGTGGCCCTGGCCATCTACTTCCTGCTCTCGGCCGCGCCTTCTGCCGAGCCGCTGCCGCCCATCGCCATGGCCTGGGCCGGGATGTGCGTCGGCGCTGTGGCCCTGGCGCTGTGTGGCGGGATCGGCGTCCTGCCCATGACGGCCAGCGCCCGTCCGGTCGACTTCGTCCATCACCAGGTCAGCTGGATCGTTCCGGTGCTCGGGCTGTCGCTGGTGGCGGCCGTGATCGCCTACGTGGCGGGGATCGGGGCCGCCCGGCGGCTCGGCGCCAAGCTGGCCTCGTTCATCGGCATGGCCGAGGTGCTGTTCGCGATCGTGTTCGCCTGGCTGCTGCTCGGCCAGCTACCGTCCGCGATGCAGTTCCTGGGCGGCGCGTTCATCCTGGCCGGGGTCACCCTGGTCCGGGTGGACGAACTGCGCGGGCCCGATCACGTCGTCAAGGAAACTGAGCGTGGCCGCGGTGGTAGCCCGGCGCCAGGCGAGCAGGGTCGCCTCGAAACCGTCCCGCGGGGACCGCTCCGCCTGGACGGCCCGCGCGATGGGCTCCAGGGCAGCCCGCTGCCGGCGGAGCAGGTCCGTGGGATCACGCCCGGCGCGGTCGAGCAGGGCCAGCTTGAGTAGCAGGTGGGACCGGACGTCCCGGACGTGCTCGACCGGCGTGTCCAGCCACTCCGCCGCCAGCCGCCGTCCTTCCGGGGTCACCGCGTAGAGGGTGCGCTGCGGGCCCCGGCCGGACTCCACCGCGTCCTGCGTCAGCAGCGCGGCGTCCAGCAGCCGGGTGATCGAGCGGTAGATGACCGGGCGGGGGACCTGCCAGATGCGGCCCAGTTCGCCGTCGGGCGCGGTCAGCCGGGCGATGGCGAACCCGTGCGCGGGCCGCTCGCTGAGGATGGCCAGGACGGTGCGTTCCGCCAGCGACAGTGATGGCCCCGCGCTCATGATCCTGAGCGTAGTGCGCAGATGCGGCCGTGACGGCCGGGGCCGGCTTCGGTAGTCTCGTTGTGACTAGTACGTCTCAGCCCGGAGGGCTGGCCATGTCCGCCGAGATGAACAGGGTGGGATCCGCGAACCGCGGCCCGGTGCGATCAGCTTGCCGACCTCAGTGGATCCGGTGAAGGCGACCTTGTCCACGTCCATGTGCGCGGCCAGGGCCGCCCCGGCGGTCTCCCCGAAACCGGGTACCACATTGACCACGCCCTCAGGCATGCCGGCCTCGGCGATCAGCTCGGCGAGCCGCAGCGCGGTGAGCGGGGTCTGCTCGGCGGGGCTGGCACAAGTGCGGGGCAGCGGCGGAGCCGGGGGCGCGCCCGGGGGAGGCGCGGGCGGATTCTGGCGCCTGGCGTCCTGCTGCCACCCGACCGGATCGTGACAGCATGGGCGGATGCGAGTGCTGCGCACCCCTGAAGACCGGTTTGCGGACCTGCCCGATTTCCCGTACCCCGCGCGTTACGTTCCGGTCGGCGGGGTTCGGCTGGCGTACGTGGAAGCGGGGCCGCCTGACGGCGAGCCCGTCCTCCTCCTGCACGGCGAGCCGAGCTGGTCGTTCCTGTACCGGACCGTGATGGCGGTGCTCGCTGGCGCGGGACTGCGCGCCATCGCCCCGGACCTGGCCGGGTTCGGCCGGTCCGACAAGCCCATGAACGTCAGTGACCACAGCTACGCGCGGCACGTGGAATGGATCCGAGCGCTCGCGTTCGACCGGCTGGACCTGCACGGCGTGACGCTGGTGGGGCAGGACTGGGGCGGGCTCATCGGGCTGCGGCTCGCGGCCGAGCATCCTGGCCGCTTCGCCCGGGTGGTGGCGGCCAACACCGGCCTGCCCACCGGGGATCAGCCGATGCCCGAGGTCTGGCTGCGGTTCCGTGAGGTGGTCCGTACCGCCCCGGTGCTCAGCGTGTCCCGGCTCGTCCAGTCGGGCTGCCAGACCACGCTGCCGCCTGCCGTGCTGGCCGCGTACGAAGCGCCCTTCCCGGACGAGGGCTTCGCCGCAGGAGTGCGGGCCATGCCGGGGCTGGTGCCAACCGCGCCCGATGATCCGGCCTCGGAGGCCAACCGTGCCGCCTGGCGGCAGCTCTCCGCCTGGGACAAGCCGTTCCTGGTGGCGTTCAGCGACCGCGATCCGATCACGGGCGCGATGGGTCCCGTGCTGAAGCGGGCCGTTCCGGGAGCCGCGGCCCTGGAACACCCGGTGCTCGAGGGAGCAGGCCATTTTCTCCAGGAAGATGCCGGCGAGCAGCTCGGCCATCTGATCGCCGACTTCGTCCGGGCGACGCCGGTGCCCGGATGACCCTGCGCACCGCCCGTGAATTTTTTCTTCCCCAACGGTCCGTCCGGAACCAGCCCCGAAGACGGCCGCGGGTAGTCGCGGCCGGTCCCGCGACTGTCCGGGTTTGTCCGGCCTTTAGACCGGGCACCCCGGATGCGGGGGTTGCCCTGTGAGGGTAGTACCTGCATATTCAGAGCACTTGGGAGGAACTGCCTCGATGTTCAGCCTCACCTGCGAAAGAGCAGGTTGCGGGAAACCGCTGCTGACCTGCCGCGCCTGCCGTGGGCGGCCCGGCCAGGAATGCTGCCCGTGCGCCGCCACCGCAATCGTGTGGGCGGGGCACGCCGGCCGCTGGCGAGGCAGGTAACCCGGGTGCCACCCAGGGGGGGTTGGAATGGGTTTATTCAGCCGGGAGCAGGGCCGACGGGGGGCCGCCGCGCAGGCGCGCGTGCCGGGCCCGGAAATCGCCTTAAGCAGCGCCCTTGACCGGGATGGGTGCCTGCGGACGCTCGGCCGGACACTGCTGAGTTTCCGTGTGCCGGAATACACCCACCTGCCCGCGTTCACGCACGCCAGCTGGGCCTGGAACGGGGAACCGGGTCAGGCCCCGGAGATGCTGCTCATCTGCGTTGACCGCGCCGGGGATTATGTGCTCGTGGCGCTCTGGCCAGCCTCCCGCGGCTGCCGCATCGGCCTCCTCCCGCTGGGCGCCGACCAGGCGGGCGGGCTGGAATGCTCGCTGCTGACGGCCTGGCGCCAGCGCGACATCTCCCTGTCCAAGCCGACGGGCGGCCTCGCGGCCGGGCTGATCACGCTCGTCCCGCCCGTCCTGCCCCCCGGCTGGGTGGCGGAGATCGTGTCCGCGGGCGGATACCGGCCCACCCGGCGGAACACCCAGCTTGCCGCGCGGGCCGCCGGCAGCCTGTTCCTGGGCCGGGCCGAGCTGTTCATCGAGCACCGCAAGCCCCGCGCGGCCCGGCGTTTCGTGCGGCGGCACTCACGGCGCCAGCCGATGAACGAGGCGGCCCTTCAGGAGATCATCGACGACCTGGCCCGTTTGGACCCCGGGGTGCTGCCCTCCCTGCAGTGGCTGCCCGTGCGCACCAGGGCCATGATGCTGGAGCTCGTCCAGGATCGAGACACCTTCTGGGGCGACCTCGACCGCTGACGCGCCGTGCTGGCCTGGCCGGCAAGGACTCCTGTGCCCGGCGGCACCCGGATGTGCCCGGCGGCACCCGGATGTGCCCGGCGGCACCCGGATGTGCCCGGCGGCACCCGGACGGCCGTCCGGTCAAGATCAGGGACATCGTGTTCCGGGCCCGGCGCGGGGGCTAGAGTCCAGGCGGATACGTGACCAAACGGGAAGGAGACCCGATGCCCACACGAACGGCACGGACCGGCTGGACGGGGACGTTCGAAACCGGCTCCGGCCAGGTCGAGCTGACCAGTTCCGGAATCGGCACCTACGAGGTGTCCTTTCCCAGGCGGGCGGCTGACGAGGCCGGCGGGTACACCAGCCCCGAGGAGCTCATCGCGGCGGCTCACTCGGCGTGCTACGCGATGCAGCTGTCCGCGCTGATCGGCCAGGCCGGCGGCACACCGCAGGCGCTCGATGTGCAGGCGGACGTGTCGCTCGGACCCGACCCGGCGGGCGGCTTCCGGCTGACCGGCATCAAGCTCACCGTCCGGGGTGAGGTCGACGGCCTGGACGCCGCCCAGTTCGCCAAGGCCGCCGAGGACGCCAAGGCCGGGTGCCCAGTCAGCAAGGCCCTCACCGGCGTGGACATCTCCCTCGACGCCCAGCTGGAAGGCTGACCGCCGGCCCGCTCGTGCTGGCCCGCCCGGGTGGCGCGCCGGGTCACCGGCGGGCCAGGTGCGTGGCCATGGCGTGCTCCACGAGGGTCAGCAGGGTTGTCTTGGCTGATGTCCGCTGGCGCGCGTCGCACTGGATGACCGGCACCTGCTGATCCACGGACAGGGCTTCCTGGACGTCGGTGGCCGTGTGCGGGAATTCGCCGTGGAAACCGTTGACGCCGACCACGAACGGCAGATCCGCCGCCTCGAAGTAATCGACGGCGGGGAAGCAGTCGGCCAGCCGCCGGCTGTCTGCCAGCACCACGGCCCCGATGGCCCCTTCGATGAGGTCGTCCCACATGAACCAGAAACGCTGCTGGCCGGGCGTGCCGAACAGGTAGAGGACCAGCCCGGCGTCCAGGGTCGCCCGGCCGAAGTCCATCGCGACCGTGGTGGTCGTCTTCTCCGGCACGGAGGACAGGTCGTCCACGTCCTCGCTGGCCGCGGTCATCACCGCTTCGGTGGTCAGCGGCGTGATCTCGGAGACCGATCCCACGAAGGTGGTCTTCCCCACCCCGAAACCGCCGGCGACGACGATCTTCACGGACGTCATCGCCGTGCTCGCTGGATCAGCCTGGAGGGGCTGGACGCTTACGTGATCCACTGGGCTGCCTTCCGCGCAGGTGAGACTCGGGGCGAATCCCTTCCGGGACTCAGCTGCCGTGCCGGGGGCGCAGAGCGCCGCGCGGCTCGGGCGTGAGGGCACGTCCCACTCTCTCCACGAGCAATGCCATCTCGTAGGCCACCAGGCCCATGTCGCACTCGCCTGCCGCGAGCACGGCCAGGCTCGAACCGTCGCTGATCGCCATGACGAGCAGCACGCCCCGCCGCATCTCGACGATCGTCTGGGTGACCGGGCCGCCTTCGAACACCCGGGCCGCTCCCTGGGTGAGGCTGGTCAGGCCCGAGGTCACCGCGGCGAGCTGGTCCGCGCGGTCCTGCGGGAACCCGTCCGAGAAGGCGAGCGGCAGGCCGTCGGCCGACACCACGATGGCGTGGGCCACCGAAGGCACCCGGTCCGCGAAATCGGTGATAAGCCAGTTCAGGTCCTGGACCGGCGACGTCAGCGGGCTCACGATTCCCCTCTCTGCCTGGCCCCGGAGGGCCAATTGGATGTTCGCGGTCGGCCGGGGGACGGCACCGCGTTACGAGGCACGGTCGGCCTCGTCGCCGATGTCCGTCTCGTCCCCGGTCGCGCGCGCTTTCCTGATTCCCTGCTGGTAGCTGGACAGGCGCTGCCTGGTCTGCGACGCGGAGCGCCCCTCCGCGGGTGGCTCGGGCGCCGCCGGTGAGCCTGCGCCGCCGGGCACCAGGTTCGCCTTGGGTACCCGCTTGGGCAGTCCGGCCTGCGTGGTATCCGCGAAGACCGGCGCCCGCACTGCCTCAGCCGCCTGCCATCCGGCGTCCGCGGGTGATGACCAGCCGGTGTCGCCGGGGTCCGGTGGCGACGCCGGGCGGCCGACGGGGTGGCCGCCACGCCGGAACCAGTCGGACTCCACCGCTTCAAAGATGGGCAGGCGGTTCTCCGGGCCGGTGGCCCCCGGGAGCGGGAGGACCACGTGATGGGCGGCCAGGCCACCGGGCGCTCCGGTGCCCAGGCTGGGAGTCGCGGGGGTGGCCGTCCGCGGGGTGGACGTCCCGGCGCTGCTGCCGTTCGCTGATAGCGGCGGGAACGTCGCGCTTCCGTTCGCGCCGGTGACGGACTCTGCTGCCGCGTCGCCGTTGCCGAACTGATCCGGTGCGGGACGCAGCGGCCGCGCCCCCGCCGCCGGGATGGAAGCCGTGGGGATGGAAGCCGTGGGGATGGAGGCCGCCGGGTGGTCGTCCCCCCCGCCAACGGCCGGTCTCGCCTCCATCCAGGAGGCCGGGGCCGGGCCGGAGTCCCCCAGCGGGTGACCTTCCGACGGCGAACCCTGCCGGGTGATCACCTCGTCGGGAAGCCACACCAGGGCGGTCAGGCCGCCTTTGGGCGCGGGCCGGAGGCGGACATGGATCCCGTGCCGGGCGGCCAGCCGGGCGACGACGAACAGGCCCATCCGCCGGGACACCGCGACGTCCACGACGGGGGGGTTGTCCAGCCGCCAGTTGGCGTGCGCCATCTCCTCCGAGCCCATCCCGACGCCCTGGTCGGTAATGTCCAGCAGGACGCCGCCGCTGTTCAGCGAGTATCCCGACACGTGCACGAGAGTCTCCGCGGGAGAGAACGTGGTGGCGTTCTCGGCGAGTTCGGACAGCAGGTGAACGACGTCGTTGACCGCCTGCCCGCGGACCGAGATGCCGGGCTGGATGTCAGGGATGACACGCTCGTAGTGCTCGATCTCCGATACCGCCGCCCGCAGGACGTTGACCAGCACGACCGGCTCGCTCCACCGCTTGGACAGCTCGTGGCCCGCCAGGACCAGCAGGTTCTCGGAGTTGCGGCGCATCCGGGTAGCCAGATGGTCCATCTGGAACAGGTTCGCGAGCCGCTCGGAATCCTGCTCGCCCTGTTCCAGGTCGTCGATGAGGCGGATCTGGCGTTCCACCAGCGTCTGGCTGCGGCGGGAGAGGTTCACGAACATGGCGTTGATGTTCCCGCGCAGCGCCGCCTCGTTGGAGGCCAGCCGCACCGCCTCCCGGTGGACCTGGTCGAAGGCCCGGGCCACCTCACCGATCTCATCGGTGGAGTCCACGTCGATGGGCGCCACTTCCAGCGGTGCCTCGCTGCCGCCCCCGCTCACCAGGCGGACCGTCTCCGGGAGCCGCTCCCCGGCTACCTCGAGCGCGCCGGTCCGCAGCCGGTGCAGCGGCCGGGTCATCGAGCGGCCCAGGGCCACGGTGAACAGCAGCGCCAGTGCCAGCACCAGGATCACCGCGAAGCCGCCGATCAGGGCGGCCGTGATCGCCTGGCCCCGCAGCGACCCGCTCTGGGCGATGACCGAGCCCATCAGGCCCTGCTCGACCGCGTGCAGGCTGGACACCAGGTAGGCGGAACCGCTGGCGGCGTTGGTGAAGGCCGGATTGTCCGCCGGTGAGCCGCCGCCCTGCGCCAGCGTGATGGCCTGCTGCACCTGGGCCTGCGCGCGATCGGCCTGGGCGGACGACAGGTCGCTGTCATACAGGTGACGCTGGCCGCTGGAGGCCGTGAGGCTGAACTGGGCCAGATCAGCCTGCTGCTCCGCCTGCGCGGCGTTGATCGCGGCCAGCTGCCCCGGCTGGAGCTGGTTCGCGCCCACCAGGTCCGGCGTCAGGGCAGAGGTGAGGATGGCCTGCTCCTGGCTGACCTCCTCCTTCGAGGCGGAGATGAGCCCCACGACCCGGGCGGTGTCAGCCAGTACCGCGTCGTGGCTACCGGTCGCGATCTCGTCCTCGAGCGCGAGCAGCTGGGTGATCGTGGCGGCGTATTCCTGGACCACCGCCAGCGCAGGGATCCGGGTGCTGGTCGCGACGCCGCGCAGGGCGGGTAGCCCGTCGATCGCCGTGATCGCTCCCTTGGCCTCCTGCTGGGCCAGGGCCGGGTAGGACGGGCCGATGGTCGCGGCCCCGCCCCGCACCCGGCGCGCAAGCTGGTCGGTGGCCTGGCGGTCCTGGGCCAGCACCGCCAGGTGGGGGCCCGCGGCCGCGCCCGGCGAGCCGCGGCCGCCGCCCGCCGGGCCCATCGTGATGTACCTGATCGTGTCCTCGCGTTCGGCCTGGAGCGCCTGGATCAGGTTGGTGATCTGGCCGCCCAGCCGGGAGAACTGCTCGACCCGCTGATACGCGAGCGCGCTGCGCGCCGAGGAGACCACGCTGACCCCGCCGAGGATCACGGCCGCCAGCGTGGGCAGCAGGACCAGCAGCAGCAGCCGGGACCGCACCCGCCAGTTCTTCAGGGCCAGGCGGGACGTCTTCGGCGCCGGTGCCGAAGCCAGGCTGAACTGCGGGATCAGGGCGCTGTCAGCCAAGCCCGCGGGACCGGCCTCGCCCCCGGCACCCGCTCCGCCCCCGGCCTCGCTCCCGTCTCCGGCCTCGCCCCCGCCCCCGTCTCCGGCCCCGCCCATGGCGCCCGCCCTGCCACCGGCGCCCGCCCTGCCCCCGGCCTTGCCCATGGCGTCCGCCCTGCCCCCGGCGCCCGCCCTGCCCCCGGCCACGGGCGCACCACCGCCGAAGTAGGCGCGGCTCCCGCCGAGAGCGGTATCCGCTGCCATGAGCGCCAGCGGGCGGCCGGTCGGGTCAAGGTCCACGCCGTCTGCTCTCGCTCGCCTGGATCGCACAGTTTCTGCACCTCTCAACCCGGAAATGGCGGGCGCCCACCGAGCCGCAGTCGCCGGCGTGGAAGCCGGAATGGCAGCTCCCGGTCTCTGGCAAACCATTCTGCGGCGGGACCCTGGCCATGGAGCCAGGAGTCAACTCTAACGCCCGGAGGACCGTCTCACGGTCATTGTTACCACTGTTGTCAAATCTTGCTATCAGGGCGTGTGGGTCAGCGGTAAAGCGTACCCAATCTGGGTACGAGCGCCGCCCTGGCAGGTTAGCCTGAGCGGCAGACACGTGAATATTACTACCTTTCTTCGGAATTCCCCGGGCGCTGCTATGGCACTAAGGAAATTATCATTTCTGCGGCAGTTTTTTATCGGGCCCGGCCAGACCTTTATCTGAGGAGGCTCCATGAGGCTTGTTCGGGCCTGGACCCGCGGACGGCGTGCGCAGCTGACCCGCCGGTCGTGCGCGGCGGTGGTCTCAGCCTCACTGGCGTTGCTCGCGGCCGGATGCCACATGGCGGGCGGCTCGCCGGGCCAGGCGGCGGGAGGCCAGCAGATCGCGGTGGCGGTCGTGCCGGGGTTCGCGAACGCGCCGCTGCAGGTGGCCGTCGAGAACGGGCTGTTCGCCCGGCGCCACCTCGACGTGACGGTGCAGACCTACCAGACGCTGCAGCAGGCCTATGCGGCGCTGACCAGCGGGCAGGCGGACGTCATCAGCGGTGATTACGCCGGGCTGCTCTACGCGCAGGCTCATAATCCGCGTGCCGGGCTGCGGCTGATCGCCGACGGCTACGACGCCATGCCGGGGGTGATGGAGGTTCTCACCCTGCCCGGCTCCGCCATCACCACCCCGCAGGACCTGCAGGGCAAGGTGGTCGCCACGCCGCCGCGGGAACTCGCCCCCTTCTCCGCCGACGCCCCCTACAACATCGAGACCCTCACCACCGAGGCGGTGCTGCAGAGCGACGGCGTGAGCCCCACCAGCGTGCTGTGGACGGCCATGCCGCCGGGAGACATGATCACCGCGCTCCGCGACCACCAGGTCAGCGCGATCGTCGCCACGCAGCCGTACATCCTGCAGGCCGAGACCGAACTCGGGGCAGTCGAGCTCCTCGACGTCGCCAGCGGCGTAACCGCCAACCTGCCGCTCTCCGGCTACTTCACCAGCGCCGCCTTCGCCCGCGGTCATGCCGCGGCGCTCCGCGGCTTCCGGTCCGCGCTCAACACGGCGAAGGCGGGCACGGCTCAGCTGGGCACCGTCCGCTCGGCGCTCGGGACCCTGCCGGGGATGTCCGCGCGGGAAGCCGCCCTGGTCACGATCGGGCAGTATCCGACCTTCCTGAGCGTCGGGCAGGTGCAGCGGGTGGCGGACCTGATGTACGGCACCGGGATGATCCGCACCACGATTCCCCTGAAGACCCTCGTGCTGCGCTAGTCCGGGGGGCGACCCCCCTGGGCCCCCCGCCATTTGCCGGCTCGGCGGGAACACGCCTGCGGCGCGCCCCGCCTCGCCGGCAAATACGCGCCGGCTCGGCCGGATCTTCATGATCCCGGTCGATAGGGGGCGCCATGTGGCAGATATCGACCGCGATCACGGAAGCTGCCGGGCGCCGGGGGGGATCCGCTTTCCGGGCGGTCAGCCGGTGTAGGCGAAATGCTCGAAGTCGAAGTTGGATAGCGGCTGGCCGACCTTACCCGCCGTGTACCCGGTTATCTTGTCGCTGTAAGCGTCCAGCACATCGATGTAGGCGGGGATGATGTAACCGCCCTCGCTGAAGTCGAAGGCCTGCATCTCGGTGATGATTTCCTTGCGCAGCGACGGGCTGGCGGTCGCGTTGGCCTGATTGTAGAGATGCGTGTAGCGGGCATTGTCGGTGTGCGTCTCGTTGAACGGGGACGCCTTCAGCATCGACTCCGCGACCTGGGCCAGGTACGGGTAATAGTTGTAGTAATCCTGGGCGAACGACCACTTGAGATAGTTCGGGCCGAAGAAGGTGCCGGCCGGGACGTTGCTGAGCTTGATCGTGACGCCGGCCGCCTTAGCCTGCGCGGCCAGCACCGTTGCCATCGCCACCGTGCCGGTCGCCACGGCCGAGGTGGTCAGGGTCACCGTGAGGCCCTCCTGGCCCGCCTTCTTCAGCAGGAACTTGGCTTGCTGGATGTCGCCCTGCGCGGGCCGGACCGCAGAGTGGTCGAAGTCAGGGTCGTACGGGGAGAAGAGATCGTTGGCGACCACCCCGTAGCCGTCCAGGGCCGAGTCGATCAGCTGCGGGCGGTCCACCAGCAGCCGCATCGCCTGCCGGACGTTGACGTCGTTGAAGGGCGGCTGATCGACGCGCATCGTGAACGGGACGATCTCCCCGGAGTGCGACACGACCGTCCTGATGCCGCTGCTGGTGGCCAGGGAAGCGATCTGCGGCCCGTCCAGCGCGCCGGCCCCCTGGATGACGCCGGTGCTCAGCGCATCCTGCAGGGTGGTGTTGTCGCTGAAATCGATGATGGTCAGCGTGTCCACGTAGGGCAGCCCCGGTTTCCAGTAATGCGGGTTGCGGGTGAAGACGCTGCGCTGGCCCGGCGTGAAGCTCTGGTACACGAACGGCCCGGTGCCGACCGGCTTGGCCGGGCTGAAGCCGGCCGGCGCGATGTACAGGTTGTACCAGAACGCGGCCAGCTGCTCGGCGAAGCTCGAGAAGGGCTTGGTCAGCCGGACCAGGACCGTATGGGGGTCCAGGGCCCTGGTGTTCGCGAGGTCGATAGGGCCGAGGCCGAACTTCCCGGTGAAGTCGTTGGAGTAGACGCGCTGGAACGTGAAGAGGACGTCGGACGCCGTGAAGGCCTTCCCGTCGTGGAAGGTCACGCCTGGCCGGAGTCGGATGACCCACTCCGAGAGCGATCCCTGATGGGGGCTGATCGAATCGGCCAGCACGTACTCGACCTGTGCCTGGGCGTCGAGCTGGACCAGGGGCTGGTACAGCGACTGCAGGCGGGATGTGTCGATGTAGGTCAGGCTCTTATGCGGGTCGAGGGTGTCCGAGCTGGATCCGCCGGACAGGCCAAGCTTCAGGTTGCCGCCCCGCGTCAGGCTGCGGCTCGCCTGATCTAAATGCTGGGCCGTCCCGGAACCGGAGCCGCCGCAGGCCGCCAGCAAACCGCCGGCGCCTGCCGCCGCGCCCGCGGCCGCAATCCCGCGCAGGAATTGGCGCCGCCCGAATTCTGCTCCCGGCCGCAGCGTGCTGCTCTCATCCGGTCGATCCACGGAAACCTACCTCCAGGAAGTTCGGCATGGTGACGCTAAAGTCTGAGGGAACATGATCGAAGAGGCGCGCGAAGGCCCGGCGCGGCATGGGGGACCTATCCTCCCGGTAAAGCGCCCGTGGCGGATTACCAGACATCGTGTCACAGCCCGAGTGGTCGCGCTAGCCGGGGAAATACGCGCCAGGAGTGGCAGGTTACTCGGCAACAAGGAGCACCTTTCCCACGTGCTGGCGGCGTTCGAGGAAACGATGGGCGGCGGCGGCGTCACTGACGGGAAAGGTGGCGGCAATGGGCACGGTGATGCAACCGCGCCGGATGAGGTCCAGCGATGTGGCCAGCTCGTCGGGAGGTGCCAGGCGGAAGCCGATGATGCGCCAGCCGTTCCGGAACAGCGGAACCAGGTCGATCGGCACCACCTCGCCGGCATGGGCGCCGCAGGTCACGAGGGTGCCTTCCTCGCGCAGCACGGACAGATGGGCCGCGAACAACGGACCGCCGACGGTGTCCAGGACCGCGTCGAAGCGGCGGCCGGCCGTGGCCCGCAGGAGGTCCGCAGCGATGTCGTTCTCGCCGCGGACGATGACCGCGTCCGCGCCGAGCGAGCTGACCTCGCGGGCCTTGGCGGTCGTGCCGGCCGTCGCGACCACGGTCGCCCCGGCCAGCTTCGCGCACTGGACCAGGGCACCGGCCACGCCGCCCGAGGCCGACGGGACGAGTACGAGATCACCGGGCCGCACCAGGGCGAGGCCGTTCACCATGTGCCATGCGGTGCTCACCGCGCACTGCCCGGCCGCCATGGCCAGCAGGTCATCGGCGGGTTCGAGGGGGACCACCACCTCGGCCGGGACGCAGACCAGCTCGCCGTAGCCGCCCCACCGCGTGGTGCCGAAGACCTCGAAGGCCTCGCACAGATCGGGCCGCCACCGGGCGCACCGCGCGCACCGGCCGCAGCTGTACTGCTGGAGGGCGGTGACCCGGTCGCCGGCCCGGATGGGGCCGCCGCGGTCACCCACACCGACGACCGTGCCGGCGAATTCCGCCCCGAGGACCATCGGCAGATCGAACGGCCACCGGGACGTGCCGGCGCGTGAGTCCAGGTCAGAGTGGTTGACCCCGCAGGCCTGCACCTGGACGAGGACGTCCCCTGGGCCGATCTCGGGATCGGGGATGTCCGCGTACTGCATCGCCTCGGCCGGACCGTATTCGTAGAACGCCGCCGCCTTCACCGCCCGCGACCTCCGCGGCCGGGATGGGCCGGGCCTGTGCGGGCCCGGTCCCCGGGGGCGGCCTGGAAGGCCGAAGCCATTCCCGGGTCCGCAATTACGAAGTAACTAGGAGGGTCAGCCATATGCACTCTTCTGTGGCCACTGTGACCACCGTAAACGGCCGGTCCGGAGGTGCGGGTGTGACGCAGTCCCGTCACATCAGTTGCACCCATCACCGGGTGAGTCCGGGAATCACAATCGAAGGCTGACATGGGCGACCCACGCTCCATTGGCCTGCTGCGGATTTACTAAGAAAATTCGGGCTAAAAGGTCCCTGCCCGGGCCGGGCGGCCTGACTGGGTGACAGGGGCGCCCGCCACTCGAGGTGGCGTTTCGAGGAGAATATCTCCGCGAAGAGTAAGATTCAGGCTGATTCCGGTAAATGGCGCTGGGGCTGGCGGGAGGATCAGCAACGTGGCAGACGCCCGCGCGGTCCGGCCCGAGCCGGGGCGCACCGCAGGCTCCCCGCTCCCGCCGCACCCGCAGGCGGGGCGGGGTGCTCACCCCGTCCGCCGCCTCCTCGGGCGCCGGGCCGCGGCCGGGCTGTTCACCTTATGCGTCGTCTCCGTGCTGGTGTTCGCGGCCACCGAGGTGCTGCCGGGTAACGCGGCCAACGCGGTGCTCGGCCGCGCCGCGGCCAGCAGCCCCGCCGCGCTGCACCGGCTGGAGGCCGCCCTGCACCTCAACCGGGGGCTGCCCGACCAGTACTGGCTCTGGTTCTCCGGCCTGGTCACCGGCCATCTGGGTCACTCGCTGGTCAACGGCCGGCCGGTCTGGGGGTACGTGGCGCCGAGGCTCATCAACTCCGCCGTGCTGATGGGCATCACCGGGCTGATCGGGGTGGTGGCCGGCGTCGGGCTGGGGGCACTGGCCGCCCTCCGCCGGGACGGCTGGCTCGACCACGTCTTCACGGTCACCACGCTCGCGGTGACCGCCCTGCCGGAGTTCGTGGTCGCGATCGGCCTGATCATCGCGTTCTCCACGGTGGTCACCCACCTGCTGCCGGCGGTGTCCCTGCTGCCGCCGGGCAGTTACGCCTGGAACGCCCCGCGGCTGCTGATCCTGCCGGTGGTGACCCTCGTCATCGTCATCGTGCCGTACATCCAGCGGATGACGCGGGCGGCCATGATCGAGGCGCTGGAGTCCGACTACGTGGAAATGGCCCGGCTGAAGGGCGTGCCGACGTGGCGCATCGCGGCAGTGCACGCGCTGCCCAACGCTACCGCGCCGGTGATCCAGGTCATCGGGCTGACCTTCCTCTACCTGGCGGGCGGGGTGGTCATCGTGGAGTACGTCTTCGCGTTCCCCGGCATCGGCCAGGGGCTCGTCTACGCGGTCGAGAACCGCGATATCCCCGTGATCCAGTTCACCGTCGTGCTGCTGGCCGCGTTCTACGTGGTCATGAACATCGCGACCGACGTGATCGCGCTGCTGGTCACGCCGCGGCACCGGATTCCCAGGTAGGACGGGGGAGTACCGATGAGCGCCGCACAGCCGGGCCCGGATCGGATCCGGCGCCACCAGTGGCTGGCCTCGGCGGGCGCGGCGGTCCGCACCCCGCGCGGCGCGGCCGGGCTGGCCCTGGCCGGCTTCGTCGTGGCCGTCGCGGTCCTCGGGCCGCTGGTGGCCCCGGATTCGCCCAGCGCCCTGCAGACCTTCCCGTTCGGGAAGCCGTCGGGACGGTTCCCGCTCGGCGCCGATTTCCTCGGCCGCGACGTGCTGTCCCGGGTCCTGGAGGGCGGCTGGCTGCTGCTGCTGATGGCGGTGTGCGCGACCGCACTCGGCATCGCCGCCGGGGCCGCCGCCGGGATCAGCGCCGCCTATCTGGGCGGCCGCGCGGACGGGCTGATCATGCGGACCGTCGACGTGATCCTGGCGTTTCCCCAGCTGGTCTTCGCCCTGCTGCTGCTCAGCATCCTGGGCCCCAAGATCTGGCTGATCGTGCTGGCCGTCGGCCTGACTCACGCGCCCGCCGTCGCCCGGGTGCTGCGGTCGGCGACGCTGGACATCTCCGAGCGGGACTTCGTCAAGGTGGCCGAGCTGCAGGGCATGCGCCCGGCCTCGGTGATGGCCAGGGAGATCCTGCCCAGCCTGAGCACCCCGCTGATGGTCGAGGCGGGACTGCGGCTGACCTACTCGATCATCATCATGGCGGGCCTGGCCTTCCTGGGCTTCGGCCAGCCGCCGCCCGCGCCCAGCTGGGGAACCATGATCAACGAGAACCGGGCCGGCCTGGCCCTGAACCCCTGGGCCGTGATCGTCCCCGCCCTGCTGATCGCCCTGCTGACCATCGGCACCAACCTGCTGACGGACGCCATCGGGCGGGCGGCGCTCGGCGTCGACCGCAGGCCCGAGGAAGCAGCCCTGGTGGACGCCCTATGACCCCGGGGGAAGAGAGGGCCGGGGAGCCGGGGCCGTTCCGGCTGGAGGTCCGCGACCTGGAGATCCGCAGCGGGCCCCGCGGGCCGTCCGTGGTCAGCGGGATCTCCTTCGCGGTGCGGCCCGGTGACGTGCTCGGCCTGGTCGGTGAGTCCGGGTCAGGGAAGACGACCGTCGCCCTCGCCCTGCTCGGGTACACGCGGCGCGGCCTGTCCGTCGCCGCTGGCGAGATCCGCCTGGACGGGACGGACCTGCTGCGGCTGGGCCCGGCCGGCCTGCGGCAGGTGCGCGGGGCCAGGGTCAGCTACGTGCCCCAGGACCCCTCGGCTGCGCTGAACCCGGCCCTGCGGATCGGGTACCAGCTCCGGGAAGCCCTCCGGGTCCATCATCGCGGACCGGCTTCGTACCCTCGCCGGTCCAGCCCGGGCCGTGACCGCGAGGCGCGGGTTCTCGAGGTGCTGCGCGAGGTGCGGCTGGACGCCACCCCGGCCCTGCTCCGGCGCTACCCGCATCAGCTCTCGGGCGGCCAGCAGCAGCGCGTCGCACTGGCCATGGCCTTCTCCGGCCGGCCCTCGCTGATCGTGCTGGACGAGCCCACCACCGGCCTCGACGTCTCGACCCAGCGCCACATTCTCGACACGGTCCGCGGCCTCTGCCAGGGCTACGGGGTGGCGGCTGTCTATGTGAGCCACGATCTGGCCGTGGTCAGCGAGCTGGCGGCCGAGGTAGCCGTCATGTACGCCGGCCGGATCGTGGAGGCCGGACCCGCCGCACTGCTGTTCAGCGCGCCGCTGCACCCCTACACGCAGGGGCTGCTTGCCTCGGTCCCGGTCCCGGAAGGCGGGCGGCTGCTCACCGGGATACCCGGTCAGCAGCCGCCGCCCGGGCACCGCGGGCCCGGCTGCTCGTTCGCCCCCCGCTGCCGTATCGCGACCGGCCCGTGCCTGGCCGCCGTGCCGGAGCCAGCGCCCGTCGCCGGGCGTACCGTGCTCTGCCTGCGCGCGGCCGAGGCCGGCGCCGCCCGGACGGAGCCGCGGCAGCCTGCCGCCGCGGGCGGCCCGCCGGGGCCGGCGGTGCTGTCCGTCCGGGGGGTCTGCGCCCGCTACGGCCCGGTGCCGGTGCTGTCCGGCATCGACCTGGACGTGCCCGCGCAGGCCTGCGTGGCCGTCGTCGGCGAGTCCGGATCCGGCAAGACGACGCTGGCCCGCTGTATCGTCGGGCTGCACCGGGACTGGGCCGGCGAGATCGCTTTCGCCGGTGCCCCCCTCGCGCATGATGCCCGCCGCCGCCCGGTAACGGTGCTGCGCCAGATCCAGTGCCTCTTCCAGAACCCGTACACCTCTCTCAACCCCCGCAAGACGGTCGGCCAGATCGTGGCCGAGCCGCTGCAGCGGCTCCTGCGCGTGCCCCGGGACGAGCACACGGCCCGGGTGATCAGCGTGCTCGAGGACGTGGCCCTCGGCCGCCGCTACCTGTCCCGGTACCCCGACCAGCTGTCCGGCGGCGAGCGCCAGCGGGTCGCGATCGCCCGCGCCCTCGTCGCCGAGCCCGCCCTGCTGGTCTGCGACGAGGTCACCTCGGCGCTCGACGTCTCCGTGCAGGCCGTGGTCGTCGAGCTCCTCCGCGCCGCGGCGGCCCGGCGGCACCTGGCCATGCTCTTCATCACGCACAACCTGGCCCTGGTGCGGAACGTCGCGCAGCTCGCGGTCGTCCTGCGCCGCGGTGAGATCGTCGAGGCCGGGCCGGCCGAGCAGGTGCTCGCCCGGCCCGGCACCGACTACACCGCGCAGCTCATGGCCGACGTGCCCAGGCTGAGGTCATGAGCCGGCCGCGCCCCGGCTGGGCTCATGACCCTGCCGGGGGCGCCTGCGCGTTCCAGAACCCGCACTGGTGGCCGCCTTCTGGCCCAGACCGGGCGCAGGGGATCGTCCTGGGTCGTGGTGCCGCTGGCGGAGTACCGGCAGTTGCGGCGGGCGCTGGAGGAGCAGCAGGTCAACGAGGAGTTCGACGCTGCTCAGGCGGACTTCCTCAGCCGCCGGAGCGCCGGGAGGCTCTGCTATGTCTCCCATGAGGAAGCGTCTCGTCGCCTGGGCTTGCCGGTTCAGTGAGCTATCAGATCAACAGGGAGGTCCAGGCTCTGGACCGGGCCGCCGGTTTCCTCAGCGACGACCTGGCCGGGGTCCGCGGGCTGTGGGAGGGCATCAGCCGGTTAGCCAATGAACCACGGCCGGCCGAATCGTTCCCCTATGGATCGCCAGAGCGCGGCTGCCCTAGGGGACCGCATCTGATGACCACGCACGGAGCCGGTCGCCAGCTTCTCCCGCGCGCTCCTCGAAGGCCTGACCGAGAGCCAGACCGACGAGGAGTTCAACGCCGAGCTGGAGCACTCGGTCGAGCAGATCTATCAGGCCTCGGTGACCAAGTTCCGGTGAGCGGCGCCAGGGGTCCTGGACGGCCAGCTGGAATGAACGTGCCGCCGTCATCCGCCGGCGGCGCCGGGGTTCGAACGGATCAGCTATGGCGAGAGACCCGTTCCAAGATCCAGGGTTGCGGAACGATGCTGTATCAGCCGCGAAGTACGCGGCTCTGAGAGAGCAAGTATTACCGCTGCTCGGGGGCGGCTTGGCGGCGGCTGACTGGCGTGCTGTGACGGCCTGCCGCCGGCGTCCTGGTGGAGTGGTGCCGGACCGGGCTATTGGAAGGAGAGGCTCATGACTGGACAGGAAACTTCCGGCAGGAACAGGGTGCGGCTCTGCCCGCCCCCGCCGAAGGACTTCGACCCGTTCGCTGCCACCGAGGAGGACCTGAAGAGGCACGCGCTGCCGTTGCGGCCTGACCCGCAGACCCAGCCGGGCATGGCCGCGCTGTGGGAGCGGAAGGCACGCCGTTACCGCGACTTCGAGCATCTCGAGCCGCAGTTCCAGCCCGCAACGGCGACCAAGACACCGCTCACCCCCGCAGCTCCGCCTTCGGGGTCTTTCTACCTGTCACCCTACGAGTCGTGCGGCTACGAGCTCGACACTTCCGGGGCGCCGTTCACCGCCCTGTTCCTCACCTGGACGGTGCCCGACCTGCAGTACACCCCTAACCCGCCGGTCGGCCCCGACCCCAACTTGTTCCGCACCTTCGCCACTCTTACCTCGGTTCAAGGCGGTCTCGACGTCCACGTCGAGATGACCGTCGACTCAGCGAACGCAGTCACCAGCCAGCTCTGGGCGGAATATGTCGGGAACGTCAACCTGCCGGTCACCCCCGGCGATGTGATCAGCGGCTCCCTGTGCCTGGACACCCAGCCGCCCGGCCGAGCGAACTACTTCTTCGCCAACGAGACCACCGGGCAGACCATGAGCTTCACGGTCGACACCGGACTTCCCCCTGCCACCGCCGCCCTCGCGGGCGTCTCGCGCGGCGGGAACTTCCAGGAGCCACCCCTCCCCGCGCTGGCCCGGTTCGGGGCCGTCTACTTCGACGAAATCAGCGCCTACACCACCAGCGGCTGGCGGTCGCTCACTTCTGGCGTCGCCGTCACCATGACCGACCTGAACGGCAACGCCATCGCCACACCCGAAAGGCTCACCGACTGGACCTTCAAGGCTGTGGGGCAATGATGATCATGAGTTAGCCGCCGGCCTGGCGCTCGGCCGGGGCCGGCTGGGCGTCCCGCCGCAGGGCCGTGATTCATCGGGCTCACCCAGTCGCTGGCCAAGGAAGTGGCGCCGCACAACGTCACGGTGAACGCGGTCTGCCCGGGTGTGGTGCGCACGCCGCTGTGGGACGACCCCGAGTCCGGGATCCTCCGCCAGCTGGACGGGGAGACCGGCTGGCAGGCATTCCTGGACGGCATCCCCCTGGGGCGGCCGCAGTCCGCCGGGGACATCGGGCACGCCTGCGCGTACCTCGCCTCCGACCTGGCCCTCAACGTGACGGGGGAGGCCCTGAACATCAGCGGCGGCCAGCAGATGCACTGACCGCCCGGGCGGGCGGCGGCTCGGTCAGGGTGCAGCGCGCCTATCGTGCTCTTTCTGCCGGTCTTTCACTAACCTTCTTCGTAATACAATTCGATTGCGGGGTCAGCGGGCTCACTACTAATATCCATTGAATTAGACGGGATTAGCAAAGAATCGCAACTTGTGTAAGTCAATTCCCTTCCAAAACGGGCCTGTCCGCGTACGGTAGGTGGATCAAAAGGCACCCAAGGGGAGGGGCGGCCAAATGCGACGTCATGTCTCATTCGGCGCAACTGTCAGTTTCCGGGCGCAATGCGCCCGCTGGGCCGGCCGGGCGCTGGGCCGGCTGGCCCGGCTGGGCCCGCCGGCCGGGCCGGTCCGGGCTGGCCCGGCCGGCGGGCCGCGGGAGAGTCCGGGTCGCCTCGGCGGCTGCCGCGCTGGCCGCCGCCTTAGCGGCCACGTCGATGACAGGTGTCCCGGCCGCCTCGGCGAGCCCGATGGACACCGTCATCGTCACCGCGACCGGGCTGCTCAGCCCGGTCACGGCGGTGCTGGGGGTGGGCGGCACCATCCTGACCCGGTACCACCTCATCAACGGCGTCGAGGCGCTCGTCCCGACGGCCCTCGAGCCGGCCCTCGACGCGCTGCCGGGCATCACCGTCACCTCCGACCTCACGGTGAGCGTGCAGTCGGTCCCGGAGTCCACCGGACCGCACACGCCGTCGGACGTGTTCCTCCAGGAGACCGGGGCGGCCAAGCTGGCTGCCCAGGGTGACACCGGGCAGGGCGTCACCGTGGCCGTGCTGGACACGGGCATCGACAGCCTGCCCGACTTCTCGGGCCGCCTGGCCGGCGGGGTGGACCTGACCGGCGGGAACAACCCGTTCCAGGACGGCTACGGGCACGGCACCTTCGTGGCCGGGCTGATCGCCGGCAACGGCGCCTCCTCGGGCGGGCAGTATTCCGGCGAGGCACCCGGCGCCCGGCTGGTCTCCATCAAGGTGGCGGGGCTGACCGGCATCACCCACCTGAGCACCCTGATCACGGGCCTGCAGTGGGCCGTGGACCACCAGAATGCCTACGGCATCAAGGTCCTCAACCTGTCCCTGGGCTACCAGTCCAGCCAGTCGACGGTGACCAACCCTCTCGACCAGGCCGTCGAGGCCGTCTGGAACTCCGGCATCACGGTCGTGACCTCCGCGGGGAACGCCGGGCCGTTCAACGGCTCCATCCTGTCCCCCGGTGACGATCCTCTGGTCATCACCGTCGGGGCACTGGACGACATGGCCACGCCGTCCACCGCGGACGACGAGATGACCGACTTCAGCAGCGTCGGGCCGACCTCGCCCGACGGCCGGGTCAAGCCTGACCTGGTCGCCCCGGGCCGGTCCGTCGTGAGCCTGGCCGCTCCCGGCTCCGCGATCGACAACGGCTATCCGTCGGCCCAGGTCGGCGCGGCCAACTTCGTGGGCTCAGGTACCTCCTTCAGCGCCGCGATCACCAGCGGGGCGGTGGCGCTGATCCTGGCGGACAATCCGGGCCTGTCCCCCAACGAGGTGAAGGCGCGCCTGCTCGGCACCGCCGACCCCGGGCCGGTGGGGAATCCCTTCGTGGACGGCCACGGGGCGCTCGACGCCTACGCGGCGGCCACCGCGGGCCCGATGGACTACCACCAGTCGGCCACCGGCCTCATCGGGGCCCTGCTCGGCGCGACCGTCTCCCTGGCGCCCAGCGGATCGGCCGACACCTGGAATCTGGGCCTGTGGTCCGGGCTCAGCGTGAGTCCCGGCTCCGGTGGCGGCAACTGGGGCGGCCTGGCATGGAACGGGGCGGACTGGAACGGCTGGACCTGGACCGGCCGGTCCTGGAACGACGGGGGCTGGTCCGGGGCGGTCTGGAACGGCGAGGACTGGACCGGCCGGTCCTGGAACGACGAGGGCTGGTCCGGCTCGGCCTGGAACGGGGCGGCCTGGAACGGCGCCGCCTGGGATAGCTCGGCATGGAAGTAGTGAGTCGGCGGCTAGCCGGACCATGAAGACCACGCAGATACCCTGTGTGACCCGGGTCATCATCGTCGCTTCGATCGCGGGTGGCCTGGTTACTCTAGGCGTGGCCGGATGGCGGCAGCCGAGCCTGGGGCAGCTGATCAGTGGAAGCCAGTGGATCATCGCCGGTGCGATGGGCGTCCTCGCCCTGGCCAGCTGGGTGTGGCCGGTCGTCGTGTACCGGGGCGGCGAATCAGAGGCCGTGAACATGGACGAGGGATTCTTCGTGATCCTCGCCCTGCTCGTGCCACCGCTGCTCACCCTGGGGACCATGGCTCTGGTGATGATCCTGGCTCAGGCAGTGCGTCGGCGTCCCGTCGTGAAGTCGGCCTTCAATGCGGGCCAGGCGCTCATCGCGGCGGGCGTGGGACTCGCCGTCAGCCGCAGTATCGATGTCCCCTCTGACCCGCTGACCGCTGGCCAGCTGGCCGCCATGGCCGCCGGGATGGGCGCCTACGTCCTCGTCAATACGGTCCTGATCACCGGGATCTTCTTGTCGACAGGGACTTCCTGGAGCGAGTTGGCGAGCGACCTTCCGGTGGTGACCACGCTGGCGGGGGCGGGGGTCATCGTCGGCCTGATCCTGGCCCTGGCTATTCAGGCGCACCTGTGGGCCCTGGCGCTCGTTATCCCCGGGCTCGTCCTGGAGCGCCAGCTGATCAGCGCCCGGTTCGCGGCCCTGCGCGACCGGAGCCGGATGAAAGGCCTGTACGAGGTCGCGCTGGAGGCCAACCGGGGGCTGCGCCAGCATCAGGCCGTGCTCGAGACCATCCTCGGGGCAGCGCGCGGGCTGCTCCGCAGCCCGGGCGCCATCCTGACCGATGACGAACCTGAGCCTGGCCAGCTGGCCGCGCCCATGACCGTGACCGAGCGGCGGCAGTGGCTGGTCGCGTCGGGACGGCGGCGGGATGAGCCGTTCGACGAGGCCGACCAGGGCCTGCTGCGGGCGCTGGCCGCCGTGGGCAGCGGGGCGCTCAGCAACGCCGAGCTCTTCCAGCAGGTCCACGTCGAGCGGGAGAGGCTCTCCTCGATCACGCTCAACATCGGGGAAGGCGTCTGCGCCATCGACGCGGCCGGGGAGCTGACCTTCGTGAACCGTGCCGCGGCCGCGCTGATCGAGCTGCCGTCACTCGACATCGCGATCGACGATCCGGTGTCGGAAGGTGCCCCCCTGGCTCCCGATTTCCTCCTCGAGCCGGCCCGCGAAGCCATGCGGACGGGCCGGGCCATCCGGGAGGATGACGCACGCTTCCACGGCAAGAACGGCCAGACCATCCCCGTCGCCTACACGGCGTCGGCTGTCCTGAGTGGCGGCACCCCGTCGGGCGCGGTGATCACCTTCCGGGACATCACCGAGCGCAAGGCGTTCGAGGACGAGCTCCACCACCACGCGTGCTACGACAGCCTGACCGGCCTGGCGAACCGCCGGCTCCTGGTGGAGCGGCTGGACCAGGCCCTCCGGCGGTCGGTGCTGGACCGGAAGACCCACGCCCTGATCTTCGTCGACGTGGACCGCTTCAAGAACATCAACGACAGCCTCGGCCACGTGACCGGTGACGGTTTCCTGGTCGCGATCGGGGCCCGCCTGAAGGTGATGGTGCGCAGCGGCGATCTGCTGGCGCGCTTCGGCGGCGATGAGTTCGTGGTGCTGCTCGAGGACGTGGGCGGCGTGGACCTCGCGGTCACCGCGGCGCGGCGCATCTGCGCGGCCGTCCAGAAGCCCATCGTGCTGCCCGACGGCTACGAGCTGGTCGCCAGCGTGTCCGTCGGGGTCGCGCTGACCGAGCCGGGCCAGAGCGCCGACGACGTGCTGCACCACGCCGACGTGGCCATGTACGAGGCCAAGGCGAAGGGCGGGGGCGGCACCTACCGGGTGTTCGACCAGGCGTCGATGGGGTCGCGTTCCTCCGAGCGGCTGCAGCTCGAGGCTGACCTGCGCAAGGGCCTCGAGCGGGATGAGCTCGAGGTGCACTACCAGCCGTTCTACTCCCTGGACGGGGAGCGCATCGTCGGCGCCGAGGCCCTGGTCCGGTGGCGTCACCCGGCGAACGGGCTGATCAGCCCGGCGAGCTTCATCCCGATCGCCGAGGAGACGGGCCTGATCATGCCGCTGGGCCGTTACGTGCTGGACAAGGCGTGCGAGCAGGTGTGCTCGGTCCGGAACCGCCTGGGCGTGGACCTGCCGATCAGCATCAACCTCTCGCCCCGGCAGTTCCAGGAGAGCGGGCTCCCCGCGCACGTGGGAGCGATGCTGGAGGCGACCGGACTGCCGTCGGAGCTGCTCATTTTCGAGATCACCGAGAGCATGGTCATGGCCGACCTCTCCGGTGCCCGGGAGATCATGAAGAAGCTGAACAGCCTGGGCGTGCGCCTGGCCATTGACGACTTCGGCACCGGCCATTCCTCGCTCGCGTACCTCAAGCAGTTCCCCGTCCATGAGGTGAAGGTGGACCGGGCGTTCGTTCAGGGTGTGGCCGAGAGCCCGGTGGATGCGGCCATCGTCCGGGCGGTCATCGACCTGGCCAGTGCCATGGGCATCGCGACGGTCGCCGAGGGCGTGGAGACCAGCAGCCAGGTCGCCGGCCTCAAGATGATCGGCTGCGAGGTGGCCCAGGGTTACTACTTCTCGCCGCCGCTGTGCGCCGAGGAATTCGACCAGCTGCTGACCCGCCACTTCGCCGGGGCGGCGGACCTGCCGCGGACGCCGGCGGCGGACCTGCCGGGCCTGGGCTTATCCCTGTCCCTCTGACCGCTGAACGTCAGGCCGCTGGGCCCGCACGTCAGCCCAAGGCGGCGTCGAAGCGGGCGCGCAGGTCGCTGAGCCGCTCCACGGGCTCGTTGGCGAACACGAGACGGAGGTACCGCTCGCCGCTGGGCCCCCAGCCGGTCATCGGGGTCGCGGCCACCTCGGCCCGGGTGAACAGGCGCTGCGACGCTTCTGCGGCCGGCAGGCCCAGGGGGGTGCAGTCGATCAGCAACGACCACCCGCCGTCCGGGCGGATACAGGGATAGCCGGCCAGCTGCTCGAGGATGCATGTGCAGCGCTGCTCCCAGATCCGGGTGGCCCTGGCCACGTCCGCGCCGGCCCCGGGATGGCGCAGGGCCGCGGCCACGGCCTGCTGGGCGATGCCGACCTGGCACACCACGTTGGTCAGCCCGACCAGGCCGATGTCCTTCATGATGGGCGCGGGGCCGGTCACCCAGCCCACCCGCCAGCCGATCATGCGCAGTTCCTTGGAGGCCGAGCCGACCGTGATGGTGCGCGAGGCCAGGCCCGGGTGGTGGGCCGGGTGCACGGGACGGCGGGCGCCGAACACGATCCGCTCCATCGCGGCGTCCCAGATGACCCAGGCGCCGTGGCGGCTGACCGGGCCGGCCAGGGCGTCGAAATGCTCCCCGGACAGGATCGCCCCGCTGGGCATGGCGGGGCTCATGAGCAGCACGGCCGCCGTCCGCGGGCCGACGGCCGCGGCCAGCTCACCCGGGTCCGTGCCCCAGCCGCCCGCACGGGGTACGCAGCGCACGTGCCGCGGGATCCCGCCCGCGAGCCGGATGCGGTTGACCAGCCCGGCGTAGATCGGGTCGCAGATGACGACTTCCTGGCCGGGCTCCACGGTGGCCAGCAGGACGTTGAGGATGCCGTTGAGGCCGCCGGCCACGCTGACGCATTCCGTGCCCGGATCGCAGGGCTGACCGCTCATCGCCGCGACGTGCCCGGCCGCGGCTTCCCGGAGCGCGCGGTGCCCCTGGAACGGCAGGTAGCTGTTGGCCTCGTCCGCCTCGACCGCGGCGTGGGTGACCTCACGGGCGACCGCGGGCGGCGGCACATCGGTGTCGAGGTTCTCCAGCCGCAGGAAGCGGGGGTTCCCGGTCGCGTCGGCGGCGTCGCCGATCTCGTTGACACCGATCCCGGGGATGTGCCGCAAGCGTGAGACGGACATGGAGCTCCCTCCGGCGGGCGTGCGCCGCTGGCTAGCGGCGCCGCGTCGAAACCCGCACGCGACCTGGCCGCGGGGGGCGGTGTCGTCAGTACTTGTTCGCGACGAACAGGGTCTGGGCCGGGAACTTGGTGAGGATCTCGGTGCCGTAGTCGGTGACGACGACTTCCTCCTCGATGCGGGCTGCGGAGATGCCGTCCGAGGCGGGGCAGTAGGTCTCCATCGCGAAGACCATGCCCGCCTGCAGCTCGATCGGGTTCTCCAGCGAGTTGAGCCGGGAGATGATCGGCCTCTCGTGCAGGCCGAGGCCCAGCCCGTGGGCGAACTGCAGGCCGAAGGCGGCGAGCTCGCTCTCGAAGCCGAAGTCCTGCGCGCGGGGCAGGACGCGGGCGACGACGTCGGTGGAGACGCCGGGCTTGATGGCGCCGATCGCCGAGTCCATCCAGTCCCGCGCCTGCCGGTAGGCGTCGTGCTGGCTCTCGGTCGCGCTGCCGACCCCGAACGTGCGGTAGTAGCAGGTCCGGTAGCCGTTGAAGGAGTGGATGATGTCGAAGAAGGCCTGGTCGCCAGGCCGGATGATGCGGTCGGTGAAGTTGTGCGGGTGCGGGTTGCACCGCTCGCCCGAGATCGAGTTCACCGCCTCGACCTGGTCGCTGCCGAGCTCGTACAGCCGCTTGTTCGCCAGCGCGACGATTTCATTTTCCCTGACGCCCGGCTTCAGCACGTCGACGATGTCCTGGTAGACCCCGTTGACCATGGCCGCCGCCTGGTTGAGCAGCATGATCTCGTCCGGCGACTTGATGACGCGGGCGTCGAGCATGGCCTGCTGGGCGTCGCGCACCGCGATGCCCTGGCGTTCCAGCTCGAACAGGAACGGGGGCTCGACGATGTCGAGGCCGAGCGGGGCGCCGGTGACCCCGGCCTCCGTGAGCAGCGACTTGATCTCGGTGACCGCGTCGCGCATGAGGCCCGCCTCGGGTGCCACCGCGCCCCGGAAGCCGAGGAACCCGGGCCGCCAGTTCTCGTCCGGCAGCCACCTGGAGTACAGCTTGTGATGCCGGACGGCCGAGCCGAAGTCCCACAGGATCGGGTCGCGGTCCCGGAAGAGCAGGGCGTAGCGGATCATCTTGTCGCCGAGCGCGCCGCCGATCCAGGTCTGCGTGGTGTAGCGGATGTTGTAGAAGTCGAAGAGCAGGAAGGCGCCGCACTCGCTCGCCTCCAGCGCGGCGCGGGCCCGGGCGATGCGGTAGTTGCGCAGCCGGCCGAAGTCGACCCGCTCCTCATAGTCGACTCCCATATGACCGGGGGCACCGAGGGGCCGCACGCCTGCGGGACGTTCCGGTGGGGTCATGAGGCTTCCTCCTGATCGGAAGGCGCAATCGTTTGCGACTTTACTCGAAGATCTCGGGGTGCTTCTCCAGCTCCAGGCGGGTGCGGCGCAGATGCATGACGAGCACCCGCTCGGCGTCGTCCGGGTCGCGCCTGCGCAGGCAGTCGAGCAGCAGGCGGTGCTCCAGGTGCGTCGCCGTCAGGCCGTCCTTCATGGCCAGCCTGGTGAACTCGCGCCGGTAGTGCTGGGTCGTGTTCCACATGCGGTGGATGATCTGCCACATCTGCGTCGGCGCCGCGCCCGCGTAGCTGGACAGGTGGAACTCGCGGTCGGCACGCATGAAGGCGTCGAGCCCGGCCCCGCCCTCCATCTCGCCGGCGAGCTGCCCGAGCCGCTCCAGCGTGGCGGCGTCCAGGTTCGGCAGGCTGGTGCGCAGCAGCAGGGGTTCGAGCCGCTCCCGGATGAGGTAGGTCTCGACGCACTCGCTGAGGGTCAGCCGGGTGACCCATGCACCCGAGTTGGCCACCAGGGTGACGAGCCCCTCGGAGTCGAGCATCCGCAGCGCCTCGCGCACGGGGATGCGGCTCGCGCCCGAGCTGCGCCGCGACGTCCTCCTGCCTGATGCGCGTGCCCGGCAGGAAATTGCCCCCCAGGATCGCGCTGCGGAGGCTGTCCGCGATCCGGTGGCTCGCGACGTTCTCGTGGTAGCCGGTGTCGTTACTCATCACTGCGCCGGGTGCCCCGGATGCCAGAGCCTGACGGCGGCGTCCTTCTCGTAGGCCTTGCCGTCGGGGAAGCTCACCAGCTCGAACTGCATGCCCCAGGGGCTGAGGAAGTACTGCCAGCGCTGACCGGCCGAGGCGTTGCGGCTCGCCACCGGCCCGGCGAGCAGCCGCACGCCGTTCGCGCGCAGGTAGGCCACGGCCTTGTCCATGTCGTCGACGTAGAGGGCCACATGGTGGCCGCCGAGGTCGCTGTTGCGCGGCTGGGGGCGCTGGCCCGGCCGGCGCTCGTACTCGAAGACCTCGAAGTTGAGGCCGAAACCGCAGCGGTAGAACCGGATTTCCCGGACCACCGCGCGCGGGTCGACGTTGAGGTGCCCGAGCATCCAGTCGTCGTCGTGCCGCATCCCGGGCAGCGAGTAGACGTAGTCGCAGCCCAGCACATCCACGAAGAAGGCGTGGGCCTGCTCCATATCGGGGACGGTGACGCCGATGTGGTCACCGCCGCGCAATCCGGGGATGCCTCTGCCCATGGATCCTCCTCCACCAGCTATGTATCCACTATTGCGAGATATGATCGCTTCAGCCAGGGTTTCGTTATATTAATCGTTGAAATGGATACATTCGCGCGATAGCCTCCTGCCAGGCGGTCAGCACATCGAGGGAGATGCGGATGCCACGTGAGAAGCGCCTCCACCCCGCGGCGCAGTGGGTTGAGCTGAGCACCACGGCGGCGGACTGGAAGGCGGCCGACCCCGGCCTGCTGGCGACCATGCTCGGGCAGCTGCACCTCATCCGGGCCTTCGAGGAGTCGGTCCTCGAACTGGCCGGCGAGGGCCTCGTCCACGGCCCGGCGCACTCGAGCATCGGCCAGGAGGGGGGTGCGGTCGGCTCCATCGTCTCGCTCCGGTCCGCGGACGCGGTCAACGGCTCCCACCGCGGTCACCACCAGTTCCTGGCCAAGGCCATCACGCACGTGACGAAGGGCGTACTCGACCCGGCGGACCTCGTGACACCGGAGGTCCAGGTCGTCCTGCAGCGCACGCTCGCCGAGATCCTCGGGCTCGCCCAGGGATACTGCAGCGGCCGCGGCGGGTCCATGCACCTGCAGTGGTTCGAGGCCGGGGCGCTCGGCACCAACGCCATCGTCGGCGGCGGGGTGCCCATGGCGGCGGGGAACGCGTGGGCGCAGAAGCACTCCGGCACCGACGACCTCACGGTCACCTACTTCGGCGACGGCGCGGCCAACATCGGCTCCGTGCTGGAGAGCCTCAACCTGACGTCCGCGTGGAGCCTGCCGCTCTGCTTCTTCATCGAGAACAACCGCTACGCCGTCTCGACCACCGTCGAGGAGGCCACCGGGGAGCCGCGGCTGTCGGCCCGCGCGCTCGGCTTCGGCATCCCCGCCTGGCGGGTCGACGGCATGGACCCGCTCGCCGTGCACCTCGCGATGCAGCGCGCGCAGGAGAAGCTGCGCGCGGGGGAGGGCCCGGTAGTCATCGAGGCGCTCGTTTACCGCTTCTTTCACCAGAACGGTCCGTTCCCTGGCAGCGCCTTCGGCTACCGCACCAAACAGGAGGAGGCCATGTGGCGCGCCCGCGACCCACTCGGCCGCCTCGCGGGCGAGATGACCAGGCTGGGCCTCATCGATGAGGCGGGCGTCGCCGCCGTGCGCGAGCAGGCGCAGCAGGCCATGAGGGCGGCCGTCGGCGCGCTCGTCGAGCCGGACACCGGCGCCAGGCCCGGGGGCCGCCGCATCCGCCCCGACCTGTGGCCCGACCCGGCCTTCGTCGACGTCGGCATCCGCGGCGACCTCTCCGAGCTCGCGGACGCCCGCACGGTCGAGCGGCGGGACTTCTCCGGCGAGCTCAGGCAGGGCAAGCTCATCGACGCCGTGGCCGGCGTCATGGACCGGCGGATGGGCGGGGACCCGCGCATCGTGGTGCTCGGCGAGGACGTGCACCGGCTGGGCGGTGGCACCAACGGCGCCACCAAGGGCCTGGCCAAGAAATATCCCGGCCGCGTCCTCGGCACGCCGATCAGCGAGAACGCCTTCGCCGGGCTCGGCGGCGGTCTCGCCCTCGACGGCCGCTTCCGCCCCGTCGTCGAGTTCATGTACCCCGACTTCATGTGGGTGGCGGCCGACCAGGTGTTCAACCAGATCGGCAAGGCCCGGCACATGTTCGGCGGCCGCAACCCTGTGCCGCTCGTGCTGCGCACGAAGGTCGCGATGGGCTCGGGCTACGGCTCCCAGCACCTGATGGACCCCGCGGGTATCTTCGCGACCAGCCCCGGCTGGCGGATCATGGCCGCCTCGACCCCCTACGACTACGTGGGCCTGATGAACGCGGCGCTCGCGATCGACGACCCGGTGCTCATGCTCGAGCATGTCGACCTCTACGCCTGCGAGGGCGAGTTCCCGGCCGGCGACCTCGACTACCAGATCCCGTTCGGCCGGGCCGCGGTGCGGCGCGAGGGTAACGACGTCACGGTGCTCACCTACTTGTCGATGGTCGAGCACGCGCGGCAGGCGATCGAGCAGACCGGCGTCGACGCCGAGCTCATCGACCTGCGATTCCTCGACCGGGCGAGCCTGGACTGGCACACGGTGGGGGACAGCCTCAAGAAGACCAACGCGGTGCTCATCGTCGAGCAGGGTGCGCAGGGTACCTCCTACGGCGGCTGGCTGGCCGACGAGATCCAGCGCCGCTTCTTCGACTGGCTGGACCAGCCCGTGCAGCGGGTGACCGGCTCTGAGGCGAGCCCGAGCATCTCGAAGGTCCTCGAGCGCGCGGCGATCGCCCGCACCGAGGAAGTCGCCGCCGGGCTCGAACGGGTCCGGGCCGGCCTGGGGAGGGCCGGCTGATGGCGTCGGTCGTGCGGATGCCGAGCGTGCTCGCGGGCGCGACCGGGGCGGCCATCGCCAGCTGGCTCGTCGCGCCCGGGGACGCCGTCTCCGTCGGCGACCCGCTCGCGGAGATCGAGACCGAGAAGGCCATCGTCGAGTACAGCGCTGAGGAGGCCGGGGTCGTCGGCCGCCTCGTGCTCGCCGCGGGCGCCGCCGGCGAGATCGGTGCGCCCATCGCGGTGCTGGTGAAGGACGGCGAGACGGACGCCGACATCGATGCCGCGCTCAGCGGCGAGGCACCCGCTGCACCCGCTGCACCCGCGCACCGCTGCACCCGCTGCACCCGCTGCACCGCTGACCCGCCGCTTCTGCCCCTGCGGGGCCGCCTGCTGTCTCCGCCCCCACCGGGCCGGTGGCCCCGGCCGCGCGCCGGCCGTACGAGAGCGAGCCGGCTGCGGCGGCCGCCCCGGCCGTGCGCATCTTCGCCAGCCCGATCGTCCGGAGGATCGCCCGCGAGCAGGGCATCGATCTCGCTGCCATCGCCGGAACCGGCCCGAACGGCCGGATCGTCCGCCGCGACCTCGACCGGCTCGCCGCCGGGCGCCGGATATCGGCGGCCGACGCGCGCACCGGCGGCCAGACCGCACCGCCGCCGGCTGCGCTCCCGCCGGCCGCAGCCCAGGCCGCGTCCCAGCCTGCCCCGGCCCCGGCGTCCGCCGCCGGCACGCTGATCCCGCACACGCCGATCCGCCGCGCCATCGCGCGCCACCTCACCGAGAGCAAGACGACGACGCCGCACTTCTACATGACCACGGAGTGCGTCGTTGACGAGCTGCTCGCGCTGCGGGAGCGGATCAACGAGACCGCGCCGGTGAATATCTCGGTCAACGACTTCGTCGTCATGGCGGTCGCCGCGGCCTTCGGTGACGTGCCGGAGGCCAACGTCACCTGGAGCGACGAGGGGCTGGTGGCGTACCCGTCGGTCGACGTATCGATCGCCGTCGCGACCGACGGCGGCCTGGTCACCCCCGTGCTGCGCGGAGTCGAGGCCAAGCGGCTCTCCGTGATCGCGCAGGAGGCTCGGACCCTGGCGCAGCGCGCCCGGGACCGGCGGCTGCTGCAGCACGAGCTGGAGGGCGGCGTCTTCACGGTCTCGAACCTCGGCATGTACGGGACGCTGGAGTTCTCCGCGATCATCAACCCGCCGCAGTCGGGCATCCTCGCGGTGGGCGCGGCCAAGCCCCAGCCGGTCGTCACCGGCGGCGCGGTGAGCGTGGCGACGGTCATGCGCTGCACGCTGTCGGTGGACCACCGCGCGATCGACGGAGCCCTCGCAGCCCGCTGGCTGGCGGCGTTCACGACCCGGATCCAGGCCCCGCTGGGAATGCTCGTCTGAGACGCGCCCTGACGCAGAAAGTGCCCCGCCGCCCGGCCGCCCGAAACATCAGCGCGGTGCATCGTGTGCGCCTGGACGCTAACAATGCACCGCGCTGATAGGCCAGCACGCTGAGATCATGAGCTCATGCGACGGAACGAGCGGGGCACGCAGGGAGCCCTCTGGTGCTGTCCGGTCTGCCGGGAGCGACTGGCTCTGAGCGAGGGCGGGTCCCGATGGGTATGCCCTGCGGGCCACAGCTTTGATGTCGCGCGCGAGGGCTATGTCAATCTCCTGCTCGCCGGTCAGCGCCGTAGCCGTCAGTTGGGTGATAGCAGGGAGATGGTGAATGCCCGGCGCCGGTTCCTGGCCACGGGTGCCTATGACCCGCTGTCTGCTGCCGTCGCCCAGGCTGCCACAGGCGAGCAACCGGCTGTCGTGCTCGATGTGGGTTGCGGCGAGGGATATCACACCAGGGCTGTTGCCGCGGCGACGGTGCTTGGTGTCGATATTGCAAAAGCGGCAGTGGCTGCCGCTGCTCGCGCACACCCCGGCGGATGGTATGCCGTGGCAAGCGCCGCTGACCTGCCACTGCAAGACGCTGCTGTCGATGTGGCCCTCAATGTATTCGGCCCGGTCGCCGCAGCGGAACTGGCTAGAGTCGTCCGCCCGGGTGGAGCCGTTGTGACCGCTCATCCCGGAGCGGCCCACCTGGAGGGCCTGCGTTCCATGGTCTATACGCAAGCCCGCCCCCATGAGGTGAAACCGCCCTTGCGTGCCGCGGGCCAGTGGTTCACTCAGACCGGTTCAAGGTCGGTCACTTTCGACGTAGTCGTGACTGACGTTGCGGGCTTGCGTGACCTGTTCGCGATGACGCCCTACCGCTGGCGCGTCCCACCGGATATTGACGTCCGCATAGCAGCAGCGGCTGCGGCACGGTTCGAGACGGTCGCCGATGTGCGAGTGACGACCTACCGCCGGCTCTCCGATCGTGAATCCCCAGCCAGATCAGACAGGCTGAGCGCCCCGCGATCGACTCCGCATTAGAGTCACGTCTAGCCGGGTCCGGGCTGTGCGTGCGATCTAGGGCCCCCAAGCACGACAGGGCTGATCCTTGCAGCGCCAGCGCCAGCGCCAGCGCCAGCGGCGGCGGTCTGGTCTTCAGCTCCCAAAACTGCCCGAGCGGCTCGGCGACCTGCTCGCCGGGCTGGAGCAGGCCGGCGAGGCCGGCGCGGTGCGGCTGCTCGGGGCGGCCCGGCGGCCATGATCCCGCTGGCGGTGTCCGGGGAGATCATCGATGCCTCCGGCGTCGCGGCGCGGATCGAGGCCCTGCTGCCCATCGGGGTGCGGCCCCGGCAGCTGAGCGTCCGCGCCCTGCTGGCCGGCATGTGCCTGGCCCAGGCCGATCACCGGCCAGCCCACCTGACCCGGGTGCACCAGGCGCTGACCACCCTCCCCGAAGACGCCCGGCGGCGGCTGGGCGTGATCGCGGACTGGAAGCACGGCCCGCATCTGCTGACCTGCCGGCAGACCGAGCGCACCTGCGGCCTGGTCACCGCCGCCCTCGGCAATGACCAGCCCGGCGGGCTGCCCTCGCAAGCGCTGCAGGCGGTCTGCGATGACCTGCCCGAGTCATCAGTCCCGGAAGAATTCAAGGATGCCAGCACCTCGCTGGCGGTGGACTGGACAGACCTGGAGTCCTTCTCCCGGCCCCCGCCGGCCAGGGGCGGGCCCTGCGCCGACCCCGAAGCCTCCTGGGGACACCGCAAGAACAACCTGCTGCGCTCCGAAGACGAGCTGTTCTACGGCTATTACCTGTCCGCCGCGATCATGATGCCCGGCGAGCACGGCCCCGCCGTCCCCGAGCTGGCCCGCCGCGTCACGGCATCGTCGTGCCGGCACGACCCGGTCCGCGCGCTCGTGCCCGTCCTGACCGCGATGCCCGCCGCCGGGATCCCGCTCGACGACGTGCTCGCCGACTCCGGCTATGCCCACCGCGACGCCAGCGCCTGGGCACTGCCGGTGCGCGCCGCCGGCGCCCAGCTCGTCCAGGACCTGCACCCGCACGACCGCGGTCCCGAAGGCACCCACGACGGCGCCATCATCAGCAACGGCAACCTCTACTGCCCGGTCACGCCCCGCTCCCTGCTGGAACTCGGGCCACTCGCCCGCGACGCCACCCCGGAACAGGCCGCCGCGCACGACGCGAAGACCGCCGAGACCGCCCGCTGCAAACTCGGCCGCATCACCAGCGACGACCAAGACGGCTACCACCGCGTCCAGTGCCCCGCCGCCATGGGCAAGATCCGCTGCCCGCTCCGGCCACCGTCGATGACCCTGGACCGCGGACCGGCCCGAGATCCTCCAGCCGCCGGAGCATCACCAGGCATGCTGCACCCAGCAGACCATCACCGTCCCGGCGGACGTGCTGGCCAAGACCGCGCAAAAACACGACTACCCGTCAAAAACCCACCGCCGCTCCTACGCCCGCCGCACCGGCGCCGAACGCGGCTTCGCCACCGCCAAAGATCGCGCCACCAACGACATCAGCCGCGGCTGGTGCCGCCTGATGGGCCTGACCCCACTGATGCTGTTCAGCGCAACCCTGCTGATCGTCCGCAATCAGCGGATCCTCACGGCATGGAACACCCGGCAAGCCGAAAACCAGCGCAGGACAGCCGCCGGGCTGCCCCCGAAAACCCGCAAACGCCGCCGCAGAACCCTCGCCGGCCTCACCGCACCGCCCTGACCACCCCGCCGCTCACCAGCACGCCCGCCCGACCGCCCCGCACGCCCCAGGTCAGCCAGCAACCCATCCCAGGCCACCCGCTGGCCACGCAAGACAGGAAAAAACAAGATCAACTCAGGCCATGCCGCCAGGCCCAGAATGTCAGACCGAAACGTGAACATGGTCCCCACTGAAACGTGAAGACCACGGGGTGAGGTCTTCACCTTTGGGCCTGACCTGGCCGGATGGGCGTTGATGCGGAGGTCACCCACAGGTTAAGCGGGCTGCGCCCACAGTGGTTTAGGCGCTTAGCCCTTTGGCGCTGTCCCGGGGTTCGGCTCAGCGGGTAGTGGTCAGCTGGCCCGGCCTGGGCGGCTGCGGCGCTGGCGGTGCAGGCGCGGGTCAGCTTCCAGGGCGGCTGCGCCGAGGGCCTCGAGGCGGGCCAGCAGTTCTCGTAGCCGCCGGTCGTTGTCGATCCAGGCCTGGTAGTCGTCGTGCTGCTCGGCGCTGAGCCACCGGCAGATGGTCTTGGCGGCGATCTTGCGGGTCCACTGCCAGTACGGGCCGTGCAGCCGGGGCGGGTCGGCGTGGCAGCCGCAGTTCGACCGCCCGCAGCGGGTCCGCCGCTCGATAAGCGAGCCGGGCAGCACCATGCCCGAG
>CAWAJB010000018.1:0-79741 GCA_963782185.1 uncultured Actinomycetes bacterium | reverse complement strand
TACGCTGGGCCCGTGGCCGGCGACCAGGATGACGGGGGCGCGCTCGGCGAGCGGGCGGCGCTGGTGGCGCTGCTCCGGGAGCGGCCCGGGTGGCGGGGCTGGACGGAGATCACGGCCAGCGTGCTCGAGGCCGGCAGTGCCCTCGCCGTGTGGCAGCGTGAGGTACCGCCCATGCTCATCAGCCCGCCAGCAGAACCCGGCCCGCTGGACTCCGCGGCCGCGCAGATCGGCCGCTGGGCGGACCGGGGCTGGCGGCTGCTCAGCATTCTCGACGCGGACTACCCGGCCCGGCTGCGCGGCATCCACCAGGCGCCGCCGGTCCTGTTCGCCCGCGGCACCGTGGTCCCGGGCGACATGGCCGTGTCGGTCGTCGGGTCCCGGGACGCGTCCCCCCGCGGCCTGGGCATCGCGGCCGGGGTGGCCAGGGAACTCGCCGCGCGCGGCGTGACCGTGCTGGGCGGGCTCGCCCTCGGCATCGACACCGCCGCCCACCGGGCCGCGCTGGAGGCGGGAGGGCGGACGGTCTGCGTTATCGGAACTGGAATTGAGCGGGCCTATCCAGCGGGGAACCGGGGCCTGCAGGAGGAGATCGCCGCGCGGGGCCTCGTGCTGTCCCAGTTCTGGCCGGACGCGCCGCCGCAGCGGCACAACTTCCTGATGCGCAACGCCACGATGTCCGGGTACGGCCTGGCCACCGTGGTGGTGGAGGCCGGCGAGCAGAGCGGGTCGCGGGCCCAGGCCCGGATCGCGGTCGAGCACGGGCGGCCGGTGATCCTCACCTCGCTGGTGGCGGAGCGCAACGACTGGGCCCGCGCGCTGGCGGGACGGCCCGGGGTGCACGTGGCGGGAAGCCTCCAGGCCGTGCTGGACATCGTTGACCACCTGATCGCCGAGCCCGCCGCGGTGGGAGCCGCGCTGCGCCGGCTCGCGCCCCCGTGACATGGCCGTCCCCGAGGTGGTCGCCCGGCTCAGCGCGGCCCTGGTGGCCACGGCCGGCGGGTACCTGCGCAACCCGGTCCGCCAGGACCTGGTGACCTGCGCGGTATGCGCGACGCCGGTGGCCGGGTTCCGGCTCTGCTACCAGTGCCAGCGGCGGCGCGGCCGGACGGGCCTCGCGGACGCGACCGGGTTCCTCACCTACGCGGTGGCCGGGCGGCAGTCCGGCTACGTGATGCAGGGATACAAGGCCCGGCCGCCGGTGCGCGAGCACCGGGAGATCGTCACGTTACTCGTGCTGCTGGGGCTGGCCCGGCACGCCGGCTGCGCCGGGCGGCGCAGCGGGCCGGTGACGCACTGGGCCACGGTGCCCTCGCTGCCCGCCCAGCCTGGTGAGCATCCGCTGCACTCCATCGTCGGCCGGTTAGCGCCCGGGCAGGAGGCCGCCCTGTCCGCCGCGGACGACGTCGGCTATCCGCGGGACCTCGATCCCGGGCACTTCCGGTCAGCCCGGCTGCCCGCGGGCGCGCACGTGCTGCTCGTGGACGACACCTGGGCCCGCGGCGGGCACGCGCAGTCCGCTGTCCTGGCGCTGCGGGCGGCCGGGGCGGCCCGGGTCTCCGTGCTCGTCGCCGCCCGGTGGGTCAACGACGACTTCGGCGCCAACGCGGAATTCCTGCGCGGCCTGGCCGGCCGCGACTACGACCCGGCGCTGTGCCCCTGGACCGGCGCGGCATGCCGCGCCACATAACATCGGCTGGGATTCTCCCGGTCGGCCGGGGGTCATGGCCTGACCGTAGCGACTTAATAGGCGTTCCGCCGTAGCCTTATTCAAACCTCGCGTTTCAGGCTGGGCGAAATGCTGCCTTTACCCGTGCTGTGCCGATTAGCCCTTTCTGCCTCCTAAACCTGGGGAAATGCTCATCCGCTCACCCTGTCAGCCGTGGTGACCGCTATGCTCCACCTTCACGGCACAGGCAGCGGCTGCCATTGAAATGACATCAGCGCGCATACGGACCGAAGTTTGAAAATATCCATTCCTGAGCCGGGGCGCAGGGGTACGCTTCCAGGCGGCCGCCCACCGTATCGTGACCCGGAGCGTGAACATTGTCCAATTCCGGTGGAATTCGCAACTTACTTATCGAATTGACCGGGGGTCACGGCGGCCTATCCGCGTATGAGGATCCTTGCCGGGCCGTTCATCAACCCCGAGGACGTCTGCCATCCCACCTGCAGCACCCCATGGCCCGGGGTCGGGACGGCGGTGCCAGGGCCAGCTCTGTACGCGGCAGCCAGCAGTAGACAAACCAAAGCAAGGAGCATGCTGATGTCGAGACTCACGCAGCAATCCAGGCCCGCGCTGGTCATCGCGGCGGCAGGGGCCGCCCTGGCCGGGGCGCTGGCCGTTACCGGCACCGCCAGTGCGGCCTCGGGTGCCGCATTCTCCGCCTGGCCGATGTTCCACGCTGATCCTGGCCACTCCGGTCTGTCCCCGGAGACCGCGATCAGCACCACGACCGCGCCCTCGCTGGCGACCCGGTGGACCGCGCGGCTCGGCACCCCCAGCTACACGTCACCTGCCGTGGCCACAAGCGGCGGCCGGGCGCTCGTCTACGCCGGCGCCGGCAACCACTTCTACGCCTACCCGGCGGGAGGTGGCGCCGCGGCCTGGAGCTACACGCTGCCCGCCGGGGTGGTCGAGAACTCCCCCGCGGTGGTCGGTGGTGTCGTGTACTTCGGTTCCACCGCCGGCACCATCTTCGCCCTGAACGCCTCGACCGGCAGGCGGATCTGCTCGTTCAACACCGGGCAGGCCATCCTGGCCTCTCCGGTCGTGGTCGGCGCCTCCGATGGGTCAGGGCCGGTGGTCTACGACGGCACGGTCCCGAACAGCGGATCGGGCGCGGAATACGCCATCTACGGTCCCGGCAACAGGCACGGCGCCTGCACCATGGACTGGAAGTTCAACTCCTGGGCGGTTACCCCGGGAGGTACCTGGTCGTCTCCCGCGTACGGCGTGGGCGCGGGCGGCGTTCCGCTGCTCGTGTTCGGCAGCAAAGACCGCGACGACTCCGTGTACGCGCTCAACGCCAGGACCGGCGCGCGGGTCTGGCGCTATCAGACGAGCACTTTGGCAGATTCTGACGTGGGCGCCCCGCCGACCATCTCCCCGCGCGGGCGCAATGGCTTCACCGACGGCGTCGTCTATGTGACCGGCAAAGACAAGGTCGTCTATGCCCTGAACCTCGCCACTGGCCAGCTGATCTGGAAGCACGCGCTGGCCAGGGGCACCAATGGCGATCTCGCCGGGGCGGCCCTGGTAGGCGACCGGATCTACGTCGGATCAGATACTGGCGTCTACGCGCTCAACGCCACCACCGGGGCGCAGGTCTGGCACGTCCTTGCCTCGTCCACCTTCTTCGATTCTCCCGCGGTCACCGGGCCGATCGGGCGGCAGGTGCTCGTGGCCGGGAGCACCGCGGGAAGTCTTTACGCACTCAGCCTGGCGACCGGCGCGACCTTGTGGACCCAGAAGCCGGACAACAGCGGCTTCTGGGGCTCTCCGGCCGTCTCGCAGGGCGGCTTCTACATAGCCGGGCCTGGATGGCGTGCTCCGGGACTACGCGCCCCGTTCCTGACCAGCTGACCTAGCTGGCCGGGTTTCCGGCTGGGCTGGCCGGGCTACCGGCTGGCCTGGCCGGGCGCCCGGTCCCTGATCGCCAGGACAGTCTGATTACGCTGAGTAGCGTCTAAAGTACAAATTGTAGTAACATCTGTACCGTAAGGTGTTTGCTCCCACTGCTGCACCGGCTGATGGCGGCCGGACTAGGGGGCCCGATGAGTGAATCATCCGGCGCAGGGGCCGACGGCGATCGTCCGCCGATCCGCGTGTTCTTGCTGGATGACCACGAAGTGGTGCGCCGCGGGCTCAGGAACCTGCTTAATGCGGAACCCGACATCGAGGTTGTCGGTGAGGCGGGGACGGCCGAATCGGGGCTGAACGGCATGCTGGCGCTGCGGCCCGATGTGGGCCTGCTCGATGTCCGGCTTCCGGACCGGGATGGCGTGCGGGTGTGCCGGGAGATACGTTCCGCGCTGCCCGCCACGGCGTGCCTGATGCTCACCGCGTACGGGGACGATCAGGCGCTGCTGGGCGCCATCATGGCGGGAGCGGCTGGCTACGTCGCCAAGCAGACGTCCGGCCGCGAGCTGTAGGCGCGGTACGCGCAGTCGCGGCCGGACGGGCGACTCTCGATGCTGATGCCGCGCAACGGGTGATGCGGCACGTGCGTGAAGGAGCCTCGACTGAAGCTCAGGTGTCAGCCCTTTCCGCACAGGAGACCCGGGTCCTGGACTTGATCGGTGATGGCCTGACCAACCGCGAGATCGCGGAGCGCATGGTCCTCTCGGAGAAGACAGCCAAGAATTACGTGTCTTCGGTGCTGACCAAGCTGGGAATGCACCGGCGGTCGCAGGCAGCGGCCCTCGCGGCACGGCTTGCTGGCCGGCCAGATCAATAGCCCCGCTCGTAACTGGCCGGGGGTGCTGCTGGCCGGAATGTCCGGTGCCTGCGGCCGGGGTGCTTACCCGAATATCTGGTGATTGCGGCCGGGATCTACTGCGTGACTGAGAACCTGGTGACCGCCAGGCCTTTCCCGCCTGACCAGATTTCGAAGCCCGCCTGGACGGACCACAGCAGCGAGGACGCGCGGACCGCGCCGAGCCGTTCGGCTTCCGCCATGAACGGCGCTAGCCGCAGCGTGGCTGCTGACACCGGGGTGGCCCGCCGGAACGAGATGTAATAGCGGCCGTCAGGAGTGGTGTGCGGCACCAGGTACCATTTCGCGCCGTCGATCTTCGCGGTCGGGTACAGCCCCTTCCACCACGACGGCTTGCTGTACCGGAGCCAGATCATCACCTCCGATGTACCGGCTCCGACGCGGGGGCCGAGCCACAGGTCCAGGGACGCGTTCCACACGCCGCTGTTCCGCGGGGTCACGGTCGCCACGTGCACCGTGGTGTTCCCGAGTGATGCGGCACGGCGCATCACTCCCTCGCCGCCCGTGGGGCACACCCTCGCGAAGCAGCCGGTGCCGATGTAGGGATAAGCCCGCACCTTCGCTGAGGGCGCCAGGCCCGGGGACCGGGTGACGGTGAAGCCCGTGCGCCCTCCCGGGTCCGAGACGCACATCCCGTGGTCGTTGTGGTTGATGCTGGGCTTGTTCCGGATGACGTAGCGCTGGGCGCCCGCTCCGGCGGGCCGGAGGAACTGCCCGGCCGTGCAGGTGGCCCGGGCAGGCGACGCGGAGGCGGCCGTGGCCCCGCCGAGGACCACGCAGGCTGCGGCTGTCATCACGCACAGCAGTTTTCTCGCCGGTTGGCCGAGCAGTTTTCTCGCCGGTTGGCCGACAGGACAGTGATTCACGCCAACTTCCCTTCTGCGGGGTATAGGGAGGCACCACCGTAACCGCATTGATCCCACTGACACTTATGCTTCTGTCAAAAATTTGCACCCCCGCATGCGTCCGCAAACACGGCAGGCCAGAAATGCGGACCGGAATGCGCCGAATACGGCAATTCGTGTCGTTCGCCGCCCAGGATGATGGCGCAGGACTTCGCCTGCCGGGGTTTGCCAATCAGCCACCGGGATGGCGGGCATTCATGTACCTTCAGCGCACGATCTGCTCAACCCGCAGGGGCAGTTCGGGTGCCTTGAATAAAACAGGACACTTATGTAGATAAGTGCTGCCCAGGGCCAGGGCGGGCGTCTAGACGCTGACTCAATGGAGAGCATGGTGCAGATTGCCGCAGAGATCATCGCGGGAATGCATGAGGCGGTGCCGCGTGGCAGGCAGTGCCTGACGGCCGCAGAGCGGGAGTGCCTGGCTGGCCTTACGCGGGCGCTGCTCGCTAGCAAGCCGGAGGCGCAAGAAGAGTACGGCAGGTTCCTGGCCGCGGTCCGGAAAGACATCGACCTGCCGGGGCCCGTCCTTGCGGCACGCCTGCAGGGCAAGCGGATACTGGTCACCGGGGGCTCAGGGTGTGTCGGCTCGGCGCTGATGGCACAGCTGGCGCGGTTCTCCCCGGCCCGCCTGGTCAGCGTCAGCCGCGGCATCACCCAGGGTTGGCCGCGGGTTGCGGGAGCTGAGTATGTCCAGGCTGACATCAGGGACGCCGATCAGCTGGCCGCCGTTTTCGACCAGGTGAGATGCGACCTCGTTTTCCATGTCGCAGGGCAGCGGGATCCGGGCCTCGCCGAGCGCGAGGTGCACCGCACCGTCACCACGAACGTGCTCGGCACCTGCAACGTGATCAGCTCTGCCGCCTTGTTCAAGGTTCCGCACGTAATCTTCGCGTCGACCGGGAAGGCCCTCCGTCCCTATTCACCCGAGGTGTACACAGCCTCCAAGCGAGTCGCCGAGTGGCTGCTCTGGCAGGCAGCGGCGCGCGGGCTGGCCACCTGCTCGGTCGCGAGGTTCACCCACGTGATCGACAACTCGATCATCCATGCCCGGCTGCTGGACTGGTGCGACGGCGGGGTGATCCGCCTGCATGACACCGGCATCGCCTTCTACGTTCAGTCCGCACTCCAGTCGGCGCGGTTGCTGCTGGCTGCTGAGGCAAGCGCGCAGCCTGGCTCGTTGCCGGTGCATGCCATCAGCGACCTCGGCTGGCCCGTGACCCTGCTCGATGTGGCGCTCGGAGTGCTCGGGTGGACCGGTTCCGCGGCGCCTATCTACTTCAGCGGCTACGACCCCGGGTACGAGGCCGCGCCGTTTCCCGGGCTCTACGATCCGGTGACCGCCGGTGATGTGAGCCCGCTGATCAGCGCCTTCGAGGCCACCGATGCCCGGCCGTCGTGGTGCCCGGCCGTTGACGTGTTCCCGTTTCAGGTGGCACCCGTTTCCGCGCTGGACGAGCAGATGCGCGCGCTCGCCGACACCTGCGCGGCAACCGAGGAGCCCGGTCCGGTGCGCGCGGCGCTCGACGGCCTTTCGTGGTCGCTGCTGGATGCCACCTTGTCGGCCGTTCCCCTTCAGGTGCTGACCCGTGCCGCCCGGCTCAGCACCGGGCACCGCGGCAGCCTGGACCCCGTGCATGAACGGATGCAGGCAGCGATCGATCGGCACGCTGCGCTGTCATCCGGCGCCCGGATCGGCGGCCGCGCCGGGAATGGAATGGCCGCAGCCCAGCGTCTTCGTTATTTCCGGTCCGGGGGATTGAGGGACGTTTAACCCCATCTGTCGCAGCGCCTCGTGGCCGGGAGCCCCGGGGACCCGGGTTGATTCGTGCTTCTTGCTCGCTCGTACCGGCGATATGGCGTGTTAATCCAAAACGCCCGGCGGCCGCAGCGCGGAAAAGGGAAGGTATGAGAGCCTAGAATGTTTACCTGAACTCACGGCCCGAAAATTGTATGATGTCCATGACCGAAAGCCGGTCACTCTCGGGGAGGACTTCCTGGATCATGGCGACCTATGATGATGATCCGCTTCGTAACACAATCAATGGGGGGAAATTCCGTGAAAGACAGTCCCGGGTTCGGCGCCGTGATCTGGATCGTGTTCGGGATCTCAGCGTGCGCGACCCTGCTGCTGACGCTGACAGTACGGCTGTTCTTCCGCCGTGGGAAGCGGGCAGTGGAGCCATAACCCATAGCCGCAGTTTCCAGATTCCCCGGGTTACCTTCCGGCCGCGCCGGGGATTGGCGATCATCCCGCTCATCATGATCGTGGTCGGCTCGGTCTTCCTGCACCGGACCGTCCTGGCCGAGTTCTCCCCGCGCGAGAGCTATACGCTCTTGCTGTGGGCGATCAGCCTCACGTTCGTGCTCTCCCAGCTCCTCCTCGCGTGGTTCCAGCGTCCCTTCACCGTGACGGAGGCGCAGCGCGCCAAGCTGGACCGCCTGGCGGTCGCCGCCGTGGTGCCCTGCTATAACGAGGATCCGGCCATCCTTGACCGGACCATCTACGCCCTGTTCGCCCAGACCCGCGCGCCTCGACTGGGTGATCGTGGTCGATGACGGCTCCACGGCTGATTACACCGATGTCCGGGGCCGCTGGCAGGCCCACCCGTCTGCCACGGAATTCATCTGGATACGGCAGGAGAACCAGGGCAAGAAGCATGCGCAGGCCGCGGCGTTCCGCGCGGTGCCCTCGGCCGACATCTACGCCACGATGGATTCAGACTCCGCACTCGAGCAGCGCGCCATCGAGGAAGGCCTCAAGCCCTTCGCCAACCGTGAGGTGACCTCGGTTGCGGGCCTGGAGATGGCCTACAACCTGACCACCAACATTCTCACCCGGGCCATGGGCCTGCGATCCCTCGCCTTCCAGCTTTTCACCATGAGTGCGCAGAGCGTCGCCGGGGGGAATGTGGTGATTAACCCGGGTGCGTTCTCGCTCTACCGGGGGTGGCTGATTCACCAGTGCCTGCCCGCCTACCTGCAAGAGAAATTCTTCGGGGTACCGGTGACCCTGGGCGATGACACGGCGCTGAGCATGTTCTCCCTGCTGCACGGGCGGGCCGTCCATCAGCCCACAGCCGTGTCGATGCCGGTGTACCCGGAGACCCTGTCCCACCACCTGCGCCAGTGGACACGCTGGATGCGGGCTTCCACGATCCGGACACTGTGGCGGATGCGCTATCTGCCGGTGCGTTCTTACGCCTGGTGGTTCGTGGTGTACCAGCAGTACGCCTTCTTCGCGTCGGCCGCGGTGTCCCTGGCGGTGCCGTTCGCCTGGCCGGCCACCCGCAACCTGGTCCTCGCCAGCTCCCTCGCCCTGGTCGCCTGGCCGCTCGCGGTGGCCCTGCGCCTGGTCACCGTGAGCCGCTCTGACCAGCGGTGGCCCACCTGGCTGGCCTCAACCGCACTGCTGCCCTTCGCCGCCCTGTGGTACCTCCTGGTCCTGCGCCAGATCCGCTTCTACGGCATGGCCACCTGTCATCGTCAGGGCTGGGTTACCCGCAAGAAGGTGGAAGTGACTCTCTCCGGTCCTCCCGTCCCCGCTGCGGAGGTGCTCGTCTATGAACAAGGCTAGGCTCGTGGCCGCGCTCATCGCGGCGGTGGGAGTGACCATCACCGTCACCGGTGCGGGCTCCGCCTTGTGGCTCTACCGGCATGAACCCATCCCCCAGGCCCGGCACGTGGTCATGCTCCCTCCAGCCAGTTCCGCGCCCTTTCCCCAGCAGGCCATCGGCAACCCCGGCCCGATGCACTACCTGGGCGTCTTCGAGCACAACACGGCCAGCAGTTACCAGCCGGCGACGCTCTTCACGGCCGTGGCCAGGCCGCAGGCCCAACCTCACCGTCTATTACAGCGGCTGGGGCATGCCGTTCCGGGCCCGCTTTGCTACTGCGGCCGCCCGGGCCGGGGCCGTCGTGCTGGTGCACATGGAGCCCTGGCACCAGTCCATGGCTGGCATCGCCACCGGGCACTCAGACCGCTACCTGCACCGCTTCGCCGCGGCGGTCCGCCACCACGGCGGCCACGTCGTCATGAGCTTCGCTCCTGAGGCGGACGGCCGCTGGTACCCCTGGGGATGGCATCACGCCGACCCCGCCCGCTGGGTGGCGGCCTGGCGGCATGCGGTGAGGGTGTTCCGCCAGTCGGGCGCGACCAACGTGACCTGGCTCTGGGTCATGAGCGGGGCTAGCCGCGCGACCGGCCATGCCCGGCACTGGTGGCCAGGCAGCCGCTACGTGAACTGGGTCGGCGTCGATGGCTACTACTTCCGGCGAACGGACACGTTCAGGACCGTCATCGGCAAGACCGTCAGGAACATCCGGAGGTTCACCCGCAAGCCGGTCCTGCTCTCCGAGGTTGGCATCGGGCCGCGCGCTGGGCAGGCCGCGAAGATTCCCGGCCTGTTCGCCGGGATGCGCCACGATCACCTGCTGGGCCTGATCTACTTCGACGTGACCCAGCATCAGGGGCTGTTTCACCAGGACTGGCGGCTGGATGACCACCCGGCCGCCGTCGCGGCCTTCCGCGCCGGGGTCAAGTCCTCGGGGCTGACCCTGGGCATGAAGCGCCGGGGATGATCCGCGCCGGGCAGGAGAGCTCCGCGGGCCGGCCAGGGCCGGGCCCGCGGAGCGTGGGCGGTTACTTCAATAGCCTGCAGCTACCTCAGTAGCCAGCCGCCTTCATCAGGTTGAAGAACTGAACCGTCGAGGGGATGTCCCCCGCGGCCGCGACGTAGAAGCCATCCGGGCTGATGGACCGCGCCGCCGCGACCATCTCGGCCGCGGTCCCGTTTTCCGTCGAGACCTCGGAGAACACCTTCGCCTTCGCCTTCGCGTTCGCTGCTCGCGCCTGGATCGCGGTCGTGTTGTACATCGACGTGTACCGCGCGATGGCGCGGGTGTTCACTCGTCCTGGAGCAGGAAGATGTCACTCAGCGGCTGCGGCCTTACCGGCGATGTTGACCCGCAGGAACCACTGGTTGGCCACTCTCGCGGTGCTTGCGCGGGAGGACCGAGCCGGTGACGTATGCCAGGTCCAGGGACGGGAGCCTGGATGACCTTCAGCCCGTGGGCGTGGGCCAGCTGGCCGAACAGGGTCATGTACCTGACCGGGTTCTGCTGCTCGCTGACCGGGGTCTTGTACCAGTGCTCCGGGTCATACATGACCCAGTGGTAGGGGTATTTGATCGCGCCGCTCTGGATGTTGGACTTGAATTGCGCGTAGGAGGTGTAGGACAAGATCGGCGTGGTCGCGTACCTCGTCTGGACAGGGGTCTTGACCAGGCTCGCCCCGGCGCCGTAGGCCGTGGGCGTGTTGAAGAAGTGTGACGTCGTGCCGGGATCCTGCTGGCTTACCGACTGGACGTTCCCGGCGGTCATGATCCAGGCTGGCTTGGTCGCGGCGCCGGCCGGGCCCGCGGTCAGGGTCAGCGCCATGCTGGCGGCACTGACCGTGGCGAGTGCCGCGACGGCGACCTTGGCCTGGATCGTGCGCAGGTGCCGTCCCCGGGTGCGACGGCGGGCGGCCGGGGCATTCGCCTCCGCGGAGTGGAGCCGCGCGGTCTTGGGTGATGAATCGGTACCGGCATACATGTGGCTCCTGGAGATTTCCTGGTGGCATTTTGCTTTCATTACCAGTCTCAGCAAATCGCCGTCTGTGGCCTAGAGCATTGCAGCCTGTCTTGATTGAGGCCTTTTCCCCTGATCCATTTGCCGCCGGATTCGCGGCCGGTAAGGCCTAATGGCCTGGGCCGGAAAGCCCGGGGGGCCGGCGCCGGGGCCCAGGCCTCCGGTCATGCGTGCCGTCGGGTGGGGCCGGGGAAAACCGTTGGCGCGGAGCTGGCTCCGCGACGTTAGCTGGGCCCATGAAGGTCGAACGGTTCGCTCCGGGGACGGGCAGCGCCTCGGTGCACGCCTGCCACGAGATCTACCTCAGCGGCCTGCCCGCTGACGACCCGCTCGGGCCGCCCCTGTCGCCCCGGGCCTTCGCGGGCTGGCTGGCCCTGGGCTGGACGGAGGACCCGGTGCAGACGTGGCTGGGCCGGGAGGACTCCGGTGAGCCGTACGGGTGGTACGCGCTGACCCTGCCGGAGCGCGAGAACCGGCACACGGCCGCGCTGACCCTCATGGTGCGCGCCGCGCGGCGCCGGGCGGGCCGGGGGACCGCCCTGCTCCAGCACGCGGCCAGGCAGGCGAGCCAGGCCGGACGGACGGTGCTGGAGTTCGATGCGCTGGAAGGCTCGCCCGGGGCGTCGTTCGCGGGCGCGCTCAAGACGCGGCCGTCCCTGACCGCGATCCGGCGCGTCCTCGCCCTGGACGGCCTGCCCGCGGGGCGGCTCGCCGCGCTGCGGGCCGAGGCGGAGCCCGCAGCCCGCGGATACACCCTGCTGTCCTGGCACGGTGCCACACCCGAGGAGGCGGTCGGGGAGGTCGCCGCCCTCAACGCGGCGATGGCCGACGCCCCGCGGGAAGCCGGCCAGGAACCGCAGTCCTGGGACGCGGCCCGGGTCCGGCTGGACGAGCGGCGGGTCGCGGCCATGGGGCTCTCGGCCCACGTGGTCGCGGCGCGGGCGCCGGTCACCGGCGACCTGGCCGCGCTGACCCAGCTGACGGTCGACCCAGCCATGCCGGAATGGGGATTCCAGGAGCTGACCGCGGTAGCCAGGCCGCACCGCGGGCACCGCCTGGGGCTGCTGCTCAAGCTGGCCATGCTGGACCTGCTGGCCGCGCGCGAGCCTCAGCTGACCCGGGTCATCACCCTGAACACGGCCGGCAACGACCACATGATCGCCATCAACGACCAGCTCGGGTTCGGGGTGCTAGACCGCTGGCCGGCCTGGGAGCTCGACGTGGCCGACGTGCCCGGCGTGACTGACGCGCCGGGCGTGACTGACGCGCCGGGCGCGCCGGGCGCGCCCCCGGACCGGCCGCGCCGTGGCTGAGCAGCCGATCCCGGTGCTCCGCTGCGGCCCGCGGCAGGTGCCCAGCGCGGCCGAGGTCGGCTCGCTGTGCTACGCGGCCACCTGCGAGAGCCCGCTGCGCGAGTCCAGGGGGATGGCCGCCGGGTGCGCCCGGCTGTACGCGGCCCGGCTGCGGCGGCCCGATCTCGAGGCCGTGGCGGCCCGGGCCGCTGGCGGCCAGCTCGCCGGCTTCGCCTACGGGCACGGCTGGCGGTGGGCCGAGCAGACCGATGACTGGGCGCTCCAGCTGCAGGAATGCCTGGGCGGCGCGGCCGATCACCTGGACGGCCGGTTCGCGGTCTGCCTGCTCGCCGTCCACCCGTGGTACCGCAGGGCGGGTCTGGGCCGCGAGCTGCTCCAGACTCTCCTTTCCGCAACGAAAACCGGGGCGTGGCTGACCACCCAGGACGAGCCGACGCCCGCGATGGCCCTGTACCAGCGGGAGGGCTGGGAAGCGATCGGCCACGGCCCCGCCGCGCCTGGCACCCGTCCTGGGCTCGTCCTGACCCACCCGTGAAGCCTGCCCCGGCATGGGTGCGGTCTCCGTATATTGGCGGTGCGGCGTTCACCACCCAGCGTCGTTTCCACCGCACTGGTGCGGGCCGGTATCTGGGAGGTTCGGCGTGGAAGATGAATTCCTGGTCTCCTACGAGGCGGTGACGCCGGGCGTCCCGGTGCTCACCCGGGACAAGGAGCAGTTCGGCATCCTGGAGCACGTCCTCGAGGTCCCGCAGCTCGACCTGTTCGACGGGATCGTGGTCTGGGTCGGCGGGGGATCCTTCACCGGCCGGGAGATCCAGAAGGAACTCAGCAAAGGCCACCAGGCCGCGGCCCGGGGTTACGAGCACGCGTCGGTCTCGGGGGCTTTGCGGTTCATCGACGCTGACAAGATCGCCGCCATTACGGCCGGCTATATCCGGTGCGATCTGGACCACCCGGACGTCGCCCTGCTGCCGCCGCCGGACGGCACGCCCGTTTACCACGTGAACATGCTGGGGGAGACCGGCCAGGCGCTGCACGACCGGATCGGCCGGATGTTCCGCCGGCCGCACTGGACGCGCGAGTAACCGCGACCGCCCGGGCCGCACCTGGCCGCCCGGCAACCCGCCGGTGCTCACTCCCCGGACGTGAGCGCCCGGGCGGCGGCGACCAGCGCCGTCTCGGCCTCGGCCTCGCGGGCCCGGCGCGCGGCGTTCCACTGCCGCGCCGCGCCCGCCCGCCGCCGCACCCGCCGGGCGTGCTCACGGACCCGCCCGGGGCTCGCGCCGCCTGGCGCGTCGCGGGCCGCCACGGCCAGGGCCGGATCCGTTACCGCCGTGAGCAGGTCCGCGGTGATCGGCAGCCGGGCCCCGGTGATCTGCAACGCGGCGGCGCGCACGACCGGCACGGTCAGCCGGTCCCCGCCGCCGGCCATCGTGGCCGCGACGGCCCGGCCGACCACCCGGTAGGCCGTGCGGTAATCGAGGCGGTAGCGCTGGGTCAGTTCCTCCGCGAGGTCGGCCGCGGCCGTGAAATGGCTCACGGCCTGCCCGGCCAGCGCGCCGGTGTCCACGGTCAGCCCGGTCACCACCGCGGATCCCAGGCGGACGAGCCGGCCCGCCAGGTCCAGGGCCCCCGCCACCTCGCCGTAGGCGTACAGCCAGTTGTCGGTGCGGGCCGACGGGGTGAGCCCGGTCGCCAGCAGCCCGGTCAGGCGGCCGACGAGCGTGCCCGCGCCCCCGCGCAGCACCGGCAGCGCGTACGGGTTGCGTTTTTGCGGCATCAGCACGCTGGCGCGGCACAGCGAGGCGTCCAGGGTCACGTAACCGAACGCCGGGCTGGCGAAGATCTCCAGGTCCGAGGCGAGCTGGCTGATGGTCGTCACGGCCTGCGCCGCCGCGAGGACCGCGTCGGCCAGGGCGTCGGCCGACCACATCGCGTCCCGGGTGTGCGGGCCGACCGCACCGAACCCCAGCGTGCGGGCCAGGCGGCCGCGGTCCAGCGGCAGCCGGGTCCCGCCCGCCCCGCCGGCCCCGCGGGGGAGATGTCAGCGAGCCCGTAGGCGGCCTCGAGCCGGTCCAGGTGGCGCACGGCCTGCTCGGCGAACCCGCCCAGGTAGTGACCGAACGTGGACGGCTGGGCGGGCTGCAGGTACGTGGTGTCCGCCCACAGCGTGCCGGAGTGCCGGGTGGCCTGGTCCGCGACCGCGCGGGCGAACGCCGCCACGTCGGCGTGCAGGCTGAGCAGCCGGTCCCGGAGGGTGAGGCGGAACGCGATCCGGCCCGCCTCGCGGCGGGTCCGGCCCAGGTGCAGGCGGCCGGCCGCCGGCCGAGTTCGCGTTCCAGTTCCCGCTCGCGGCTGTTGTAGGCGTCGCCGTACACCGGGTCGTACGGGAACTCCGACGCCGGTGAGTCGAGCAGCCTGAGCAGCGCCGTGCCCACCGGCGCCGCCTCGGCGCGGGTGAGCGCGCCGCACTCGACCAGCTCGACGAGGTGCGCGAGATCGGCCAGGGTCAGGCCGCGGTGCAGCAACGGCGCGTCGGCGATCTCCAGGGCGTACCCGGCCTCGACCAGCTCGGGGGCGGGCCCGCTGGTGATCCGGGCCGCGGTGCCCAGGTAGCCCTCGGGGGCGCTGCCGCCGGTCATCACCCGTCACCCCCGGACCCGGCCAGGACCGGGCCGTCGAGGGCCGGTCCGGCGAACAGCGTCGGTGCGCCCCCGCTGACCAGGAACACCTGGGGGCCCTGGACCCGGCCGGCGCGGCACCCGTCGATCAGCGCGGCCATGGCCTTGGCCCCGAACACCGGGTCCAGGAACACGCCCTCGGTCCTGGCCACCAGCCGGGCCGCCGCCTGCCCGGCGGCGGACGGGACGCCGTATCCCGGCCCGGTCCAGCCGTCCCGCACATCCGGCTCGGGCAGCTCGGCCTCGATGCCCCCGAGCGCGGCCGCCGCGACGGCCAGCTCCCGGATCCGCGCCCGGCACTCGGCGGCCGGCCGGCTCACGGTCACGCCCACCACCTGGTACGGCGCGGCGGTCAGGGCGGCCCCGGCCACCAGCCCGGCCTGGGTCCCGCAGGACCCGGTGGCCAGCCACAGCCCGGCCGGCGGCGGGTCGAGGCTGTCCAGCTGGCTGGCGAGTTCCACGCTGCCCCGCACGTAGCCGAGCGCGCCCAGGGCGGTCGCGCCGCCGCGTGGCACCGGGTACGGGCGCCGGCCCGCGGCCCGCAGTTCGGCGGTGACCGCCGCGATGCCCGCGTCCACCGACGACCGCTGCGCCGACCCGGTGAACCGCACGTCCACCCCGAGCCAGCGGTGCAGCCGCAGATTGCCCTCGGCCCGCCCGGGTGCCCCGGTCCCGTAGCAGACCACGTGCGGCTCGATGCCGTAGCGCAGGCAGGCCAGGGCGGCCAGCATCGTCCAGTTCGACTGGGGGCCCGCCCCGGTGACCAGGCTGTCGCACCCGTGCGCGAGCGCGTCGGCGATGAGGAACTCCAGCCCGCGCAGCTTGTTGCCGCCCAGGCCCGCGCCGGCCAGGTCGTCTCTTTTCAGCAGGACCGGGACCCTCAGCTCGCGGGACAGCCGCGGGGCCGGGTGCAGCGGGGTGGGGGCGAGGACCAGGTTCACGCGCGCCCGGTCCGCCAGGCCGGGCGCGGCACTGGGCGCGGCACCGGGCGCGGCACCGGGCGCGCGGGCGCCATCCCGGCCGCCCACATTCACCGCCATGGTCCGGCGCGCTCCCGCCGGACCCGGTCCACGAACGCGGCACATGAGCCCAGGGAGGACCCCACCTGCAGCAGCTCGTCGAGTTCGGCGTCGGGGATGGCGTCCAGCCTGGCGTCCGCGCGCAGCGCGGTGCGGAAGTCCTGCCCGCAGTCGAGGCCGTGCATGGCCGCGGCGTACACGCTGTCGTGCGCGGAGTGCTTGCCGAGCCGGCTGGCCAGCGCCCGCATCACCGGCTCGGACAGCAGGTAACCGCGGTGGCTGTCGATGTTGGCGAGCATCCGGGCCGGGTCGGCGCGCAACCCGTCCAGCATCCGGGCCGCGGACCCCACGCAGGCCGCGAACGCCATCGAGATCTCCGGGACCAGCAGCCACTCGGCCTTCCAGGCGCGGCCGTCCCGCTCGTGCTCGCACATCATCCCGTCCAGGGCCACGGCGGCCTGGCCCCGGATCACCCGGGACAGGGTGACCAGGTGCTCGGAGATCTCCGGGTTGCGCTTGTGCGGCATCGTGATCGAGCCGACCGTGCCGGGGGGCATCGACTCCCGCAGCTCCCCGATCTCCGGCCGCTGCAGCTGGTACACCTCGTTGCCGATCTTGCCGGCGGTCGCGGAGATCGCCGCCAGCAGCCAGGCGAACTCGGCCACCCCGTCCCGGGCCGTGATCCACGGGATCACCGGCACGCCCAGCCCCAGCTGCCCGGCGAACGCGTCCAGCAGGCCGAGGGCCTGGTCCCCCCAGAATTCCATGCTCCCGAGCGCCCCGCCGAGCTGGACGGCCTCCCAGCGGGCCCGGCCCTGCCCCAGCCGCTCCAGGTGCCGGTCGAGTTCCGCGGCCCACACGGCGGCCTTGAACCCGAACGTGATCGGCAGGCCCGGCTGCCCGTGCGTCCGGCCGCACATCGGCGTGTCCCGGTACTCCCCGGCCAGGTCGAGGGCCCGGTCCCGCATCCGGGTCACGTCCCGCACCGCGATGTCCCCCACGGCCCGGAACACGAGCGCGAACCACGTGTCCGACAGGTCCTGCACGGTCGCCCCGTAGTAGACCCACTCGCGCGCGTGCTCCGGCAGCAGGTCGCGCAGCGCGCGGATCAGGCCCATGGTCGAGTGCCCGGTCGCACGGGTCTGCTTGGCGACCAGGTCCAGGTCGATCAGCCTGACGTCGGCGTGCGCCCGGATCGCCTCGGCGGCGGCGGCCGGCACGAGGCCCACGTCCGCCTGGGCCTGGGCCAGCGCGGCCAGGATCTGCAGCCACGACTGGGTGCGGCCCTCGTCGGTGAACAGGGCGGAGGCCTCCGGGGTGGTCCACAGGTGGCCGAAGATCGCCGAGTCGGCCGGGTGGGCGCTACTCATCGCCGGCCGCCTGTGCGAGCCTGCCGGCCGGGTCTCTACCGGCCGGGTCTTCGCCGGCCGGGGGCACCCCGCAGAGCGCGCGCAGCGCGGCCCGGACCTCGTCCAGGTTGGCGCCCCACGGCACGACGGCTGTCGCGGCGTCCACCTCGATTCCGCGTTCGAGCAGGCAGCACTTGGTCAGCACCCGGTCCCCGTCCGGGCCGGCCACGATCCTCGTCTTCGGGCACAGATCGACCCGGGACGGATCCGTTGCGTAAAAATGCTGGTGGAACTGGCGCGAGCGCTCGCAGCCGATGAGCAGCCAGTCGTCCTGGTAAGGCGGGTGGGTGTCCAGGAAGCTGACGTCACCCTCGGCTGGGACGCCGCTGCCGCGGCACGGGAGCAGGTAATGCCGGGCAGGGTTGGCGGCCATGAGGTCGCGCACATCGATGGCGTCGAGGACCAGGTTGACCGGGGGGAGGTCCTCGTCGTAGGCCGTCACCTGCGCGGCCATGGCCAGCAGTTTCGGCGGGTGGGGCGGGATGACCTCGGTGACCCGGATCCGGACCGGCGCGGGCCGCCAGATGAAGTTGACGTGCTCGAACCTGCCCTGCACGACGTAGGCGAGCGTGCCGTCACGCTGATGCCTGAGCGCGGCGGCGGCCAGGGAGGAGGCGTTGCCCACGTCGGTGCCCGGGTCGGTGATCCACACCGTGGAGTCCGGCCCGGACAGCACCCGCAGCTCCGCGACCGGCGAGAACAGCGGGCCGGGATCAGCCGGGCGGACCGCCGCCAGCGCGGTCTGGTCACCGTGGCGGAGCACCAGGAACGCGGTCCGCCGGTAGATCTCCCGGCTGCGCAGCAGGTTCCCGATGGCCGCCGGGGTGAGCGGGATGTCCACCTCCTGCACGGACAGGCCGCGGTAGGGCCGGGTGATGGTGTTGGGGGCCGGCTCGGCGATCACGGCAGGGCCGGGGCGGTGTCGGCGCGCAACCCCAGCCGCAACGTCTCCAGCGACAGCACGCTGGCCGGCGCGACGTTGCCGAGGTTCACGTCCGCCCCGAACTGCCGGACGAACCAGGCCTGCTGGACCTTGTCCGGCGCCTCGAAGATCACCTTGTCCTGGGGGATCCGGTCCAGGATGCCCGTGACCAGGTCCTCGCGGACGCCCTGGTCCGGGTGATAGAGCCCGACCCGGCCGCTCTCGCGGCCCTCGGCGATCACCCAGGTCGCGCCGGCGTCGAGGTCACGGGCCATTTCCTGGGCCCACCCCGCCGGGGTCGGCGGATGGTTACCCTCTTTCGCGCCGGTCTCGGCCAGCACCACGAAGTCCGCGGCCAGCTCGCGGACCAGGGCGCGCTTGCGGCTGGCCGGCAGGGCCCGCAGCCCGTTGGACACCTCGATGTGCGTCATGCCGACCTTGAGCGCCCAGTCCCGCAACTCCCCGATCCGGCCCTGGGCCGCGGCCACCTCGAGCAGGGTCCCGCCCGGCGAGACCGGGCAGTCGTACTCCGCGCAGATGCCCACCCGCTCCTCCAGCGCCGGGTCGATGTACCCGATGCCCCAGCCCACCTTCACGATGTCCACCAGGTGCCCCGCCTGGCCCAGGAAGGCCCGGGTGCCCTCCGGGGTGAGCCCGGTGTCCAGCACGTGGGTGACCCCGCGGGACCGGGGTTTGGCTGACCGGGCCGGCAGCTGGAGGAAGGTGGGACACTCGGGCACGGTGCGCCTCCCGCTCGATCGCGTGTGCGCCACCATAGGCATGCGAAGACCCGGGATTCGCTGTCCTGGCAGGGTGAGGTTTCGCGGTTTCGTTGGCCCCGGGGGTGACCGGCCCCCCGGGGCCAGCGAAGGCGGGCCTTAGAGCTCGGCCCGGACCAGGGCGGCGCCGTCGGCGAGCGCCCGCAGCTTGCCCGCGGAGATCATCCGGGGCAGGTTGATCAGCCCGCAGTCGGTGGACAGGCCCAGCCGGTCGGCGGGCACGTACTCGAGGACCCGCCTGATCCGGTCGGCGACCTCGTCGGCGCTCTCGGTGACGGTGGACTTCACGTCGATGACCCCGGCCACGAACGGCTTGGTCCAGTTGTTGTCGGTCAGCGGCTTGAGGTCATCGGGCCCGGTCCGGCCCACCTCGTAGTTCAGCGCCGTGATGTTCGCGTCGAGCACGTGCGGGAAGATCGCGTGCGCCCGCTCCGGGGCCGGGGCGTCGGAGGCCCGCTTGTCCAGCACGAACGCGCCGAACTCGGTGGTGGTCTCGTCCGGGAAGTAGGCGGGCGTGCCGGAGTAGTTGCCCCAGCAGGTGTGCACCCAGAACTCGCAGTTCACGCCCTCGACGGAGGCGTTGAGCGCGTCGATCTCCCAGTCGCCCATGCCGTACGGCCAGACGAACTCATCGAGCTGGATGATGTCGCATCCGTTGTCGGCCAGTTCCTTAAAGTCCTCGTTGAACGCCTTGGCCAGCGCCATCGCGACTTCCCGGGTGTCCTTGTAGTGCAGGTTGGTGGTAGCCGCGGCGATCACGCCGAGGCCCGTGTAGGACACCTTGACCGGCTTCTTCGTCGCCTTGCGGACCGCGCGCAGGTTGACCAGGTGGAACGGGACTTCCCGGCTGATCTCCCCGACGCAGGTCGGGGAGAAGAGGGTCGAGTAGATCGGCAGGCCGATGGGCGGCCCGGAGAGCCGGTACCCGGACATGCGCTCCAGGTAGTAGTACAGGATCGTGCCGTACGGGGAGTCTCCGCCGTAGACCTTCCCGTCGCTGATCACGTCCAGGCCTGCCGCCTCCTGGTCGCGCACGATCGCGCCCACGACGTCCTCGAACGCTTCCTTGCTGATCGAGTCGTGGATGAACTCACCCTTGGGCAGGGTGGCGAAGGCGTGCCCGTCGTACCACCGTGGATTGGGATAGTTACCCACCATCGTCGTGGGCAGCAAGATGTCCTGACCGCCGATGAGCATCGTCGCTCCTTCCGGTTGCGCTGCTCCGGCTGCATGGCCGCAGCAGCCGCGCGCTCGTCGCTAGGTTCCAGGAGCGTAGGCAGGACGACCAGCGAGTTTCTTCCCTACCCGGGGACCGGTCTCGGCCTGCGGGTGCCCACGCCGGGGCAGAAATCCGCAGCCGGGTTACTGTCGGTAGCGTGATCTCGACCTCGAGCCTCCTCGGCTACGCGCTGGCCTCGTTCGTGCTGATCGTCATCCCGGGTCCGAGCGTCCTGTTCGTGGTGGGCCGGGCGCTCGCGTACGGGCGCCGCACCGCGCTGGCCACCGTGTGCGGCAACTCCGCAGGCAACTACGTCGTCGCGATCTGCGTGGCGGTGGGCGTCGGGGCGCTCGTCCAGCGCTCGGCGCAGGTGTTCACCGGGCTGAAGCTCGCGGGCGCGCTGTACCTGATCTGGCTGGGGATCCAGGCGTTCCGGCGGCGCGGCTCGCTGGCCGGGACGTTCGCCGAGGCCGCGCAGGCGCGCAGCGACCGGCGGGCGGTGCGGGAGGGGTTCCTGGTCGGGGTGACCAACCCCAAGGCGCTGATCCTCTTCGGGGCGGTGCTGCCGCAGTTCGTGAACCGGGCCGCCGGCCACGTCCCGCTGCAGATGCTGCTGCTGGCCCTGGTGTCGATCATGATCGGGCTGGTGTCGGACAGCACCTGGGGGCTGGGGGCCAGCAGGTTGCGGTCCTGGTTCGCCCGGTCCCCGCGCCGGTTCGCGCTGGTCGGCGGGGCCGGTGGCCTGGCCATGATCGGCGTCGGCGTCACCGTGGCCCTGACCGGCCGGCAGAGCTGACCAGCCGGCAGAGCTGGCCGGCCGGCAGGGCTGACCGGCCGCCGGAGCTGACCGGCCGGCGATGCTGCGGGCGTGGCCACCGCGGCAGCATGCCGATCCGGGCCGTCCTGACCCCCGGGGATCCGGCTACTCGGTCACCTGCGGCTTCCGGGCTGCGGCGGCGAGTTCCCCCAGGCCGTTCCACCGGGGCCATATCCAGCTGATCGCTGCCGCTCAACGTGGTGTGGTTGCTCATCCGGCCTGTCCTCGGTCTCCCGCGTGGCAATAAGGCTGCCATTACTGCAAGGGCCGGACAGTAATCACCTGCGGGCTTACCCCGGGCCAGGATTTCATGCGCAGACGGCGGTTACCGCGTGCGGATCCGCCAGTCCACCGCCACGCACCCGTCCGGGCCGGCCAGCAGCGGGTTCAGGTCCAGCTCGGCGATCTGCGGGTGCACAACCATCAGGTCTGCGATGGCCACGATAATCTCCGCAACGAAACCCAGGTGCACCGGCGGACTGCCGCGCAGGCCGCGGAAGATTGCGGCGCCCCGCAAAGAGGACAGCATGGCCAGGGCCTGCTGGATATCCACGGGGGCCACGGCCAGCTGCACATCCCGCTGCGTCTCCACCAGCACCCCGCCGAAGCCGGCCACCACCATGGCCCCGAACTCCTCATCCCGCACCCCCCCGACCAGCAGTTCCACCCCCTGGTGCTGATGCTGCACCAGTACCCGCGCCCCCTTCGCGAGCCCGAGCAGCTCAGCGGCGGCCTCCGCCACCTCCGCCCCGGACCCCAGCCCCAGCCGCACCCCGCCCGCGTCAGACTTGTGGATCAGATCGGGATGATCCACCTTCGCCACCACGGGATAGCCGAGGTGGTCGGCGGCGGCCGCGGCAGATGCGGCGCTGCGGCACCCCACGGTCCCGATGACCGGGATCCCGCTAGCCACCAGCAGGCCGCGCGCGGCCTCGGACGGCAGGAAGCCGTTCGGTGCGGCGGCCGGAAGCGGTGCGGGCCGGGGAACCATCGCCTCCCTACGCGGCGACTGGTTTTCGCCGGCCCGCAGACCGGCGCCGCAGCGCACCGCCACGCCCGCCACCTGCGCCGTGCGCTCCGGCCACGGGAAGCACGGGACTCCCGCCTCGTGCAGCACCCGCGCGTGCCCGTCGGCCGCCCGGGGCGCGACCCAGCACACGTAGACCGGCACCGGCACCGAGTCCGCCCGCAGCCGCGCCGCCGCGTCCCGGACGGCCTCGGCGACCTCGGCCGACGCGGACCGCTGCAGCAGCACCGGCACCACCATGTTGACCTCACCCGACCTGGCCAGCAGCTCGATCGCCCCCGGGTACACGGTGGTGAACAGCTTCCAGGCCGGGGTCATGTCCACCGGGTTCCGGGCGCTGGCGTAGGCGGGCATGATGGCCCGCAGCTCCTTCTGCAGCGGCTCGCTCAGCTCCGGGACCACGAGGCCCTCGTCGGCCAGCAGGTCGGTCAGTTCCACCCCCGTGCCGCCGGAGTTGGTGACCACCGCCACCCGGGGGCCGCGGGGCACCGGCTGGCCGGACAAGGCCCGCGCCGCGTCGAGGACCTGCAGGCCGGTGCGCACCCGGACCACGCCGGCCTGGCGCAGCGCGGCGTCGCGGACCGCGTCGTCGGTGGCCAGCGCGGCGGTGTGCGACATCGCGGCCCGCTGACCGGCGCTGGTCCGCCCGCCCACGACCGCGATGACCGGCTTGTGCGGCGTGGTCAGGCAGGCTTCGGTGAAGAACCCGCGCCCGTCGGTGATCGACTCCAGCAGCAGGCAGATGACCGAGGTGTCCGGGTCCTGCCGCAGGTAGGCGAGCAGTTCCGCGTCGGTGATGTCAGCCTTGTTGCCGGCCGCGAACACCTTGGCCACCCGCAGGCCCTCGTCCTGCCCGAGCGCGTGCACGGCCATCCCGTAGGACCCGGACTGGGTGACGATCGTGACGCCCCCGCCGCCGCGCGGCGTGCCGGCCGCGATCGAGGCGTTCAGCGGCAGATCAGCGTTCTGCACCCCGAAGCAGTTGGGGCCGACCAGCCGCACCCCGCCGGCCCGCGCCGCGGCCACCGCCTCGTCCTGCAACCGCGCGCCCTCGCCGCCGGTCTCCGCGAACCCCGCGCTGAGCACCACGACCGCGGCGACACCCTTGCCTGCGGCATCCCCGACGATACCCGGGACGGTGGCGGCGGGCGTGGCCACCACGGCCAGGTCCACCTCGCCGGGGATGTCCCGCAGGCCGGGGTAGGCCACCTGGCCGCCGACGCGGCCCGCGGGTCCCACCGGCACCACCTCGCCGGGGAAACCCGCCAGGTTGTCCCAGAGCAGCCGCCCGACCGAACCGGCCCGGTCGGACGCCCCGACCAGGGCGACCCGGCGCGGCGTGAACACGGCGGACAGGCCATCGCGGCCGCTCAGCATGCGCACCCCGGGCCGTGATCTGGTTCGAACACCCGGGCCAGTTCCTTCGGCGAGAACTCCGACGTCCGGACCCCGAGCGGGTCCACCGTGCGGACCGCGGCCAGCTCGGAGGCCGATGGCGGTGCGACGGGGCGCAGGTCCCCGGCGACCTGCAGGTCGAACCCGGTGGCCACGCGGACCTCGGCCACGCTGACGTCCGGGAACACCTGCACCAGCCGCGCCTGCCCGTCCGGATAGTCGAACACGCCCAGCTCGGTGACCAGCCACTGCGGGCCGCCGCCGGTGAAGCCCAGCTCGGCCCGGGTGCCGAGCCGGGTGCGGTGCCCCATGTCGGTGACGAAGTCGCAGTCCCGGACCAGGGTCCGGCCGGTGCGGTGCCGCGTGGTCCAGACCGTGAGGTGGCCGATGGTGGCGGACAGGTTGCAGCCGCCGCCCCCGCCGCCGAGCTTCACCTTCGGCTGCGCGCCCCGCAGGGCCCCGGACCCGATCGCGGTGACGTTCGTGTTGCCGTATCCGTCGATCTGCCCGCCGGACAGGAACATCCGGTCCACGTCACCGCGGACCGCGGCGTCGAAGAACTCCTCGAAGCGCATGCTGTACGCGGCGCCTCGGCTCAGGCTGGCGTCGTTGCTGGTCGGCGGGATGAAGGGCGGGTCGGGGTTGATCGCGTACATGGCCCCCTCGACCAGCAGCATGTCGCGGGCATGGGTGCGCCGGGCCACGTGCATCGCGACCTGCGCGCAGGGGCTGCCGAACCCGTGGAACACGGTCTCCCGCGGCCGGATGGTCCGGGCCAGGGCCACCACGAACCACTCATCGATCGTCCAGCTCATGAAGTGCCTCCCGCGGCCGGGAAAAGCTCCTGCCACGCCTCGGTGGACTTCGACCAGCCGGCCAGCTGGGTCAGCCGGTCGGCGCCGATCGCGCCGCGGTAGCTTTCCTCGCTGCCGGAGACGTAGGTGGCCAGGTACTTCTCCAGGTCCCCGGGCCCCGACTGGGCCGCCGTCACGTATTCCCGCAGGTGGCGGCGGTCGTAGGCGTACCGCGGGTAGCAGGACGCCGGATGCGCCCCGAACGGGACGTGCGCCACGGCCGCCACCAGGTGGCCGGGGATGGTGACGCCGGCCGCGGTCACCTGCTCGGTGGAGACCAGCTCGTCCACGGTCGCGACGACCATCCGCGACGCGGACGCGAACCGCTCGTCCAGCACGTACGGCTGCTCCAGGTGCAGGTTGCCGTAGCGGTCACCGGACGGGGCGTGCAGCAGGGTCACGTCGGGGCGCAGCGGTGGCACCGCGACGAGGGTCTCCCCGGTGAACGGGCAGGTGACCTCGGCGTACTCGGGGTGCAACCGGACGATGTCGGAGCCGCGGACCCCCCGGACAGGCAGGAACGGCACCCCCATCTCGGCCGCCCTCAGCTGGGCCAGGATCGTGGCGCAGCAGCTTTCCGCGACCTCGATCGTCCCCTCCTCGGCGGCGCGGCGGTAGGCGGGAGCGAGCCCGAGGTCCTGCTCGAAGCCCACGTAGCTTTCCTCGCACCGGCGGACCGCCCCGGCCCCCACCAGCATGTCCACGTCGATGCTGTGCGCCGAGCCGACCAGGTGCAGGCCGGTCCGGCGCTGCCGGACCAGCTCCCGGACCAGGGCCATGGGGAGCCGGGCGGACAGCCCGCCGCCGAGCGCGACCATGTCGCCGTCGCTGACCAGGGCGGCCGCGCCGGCCAGGCTGGCCCGCTTGTCGCCCGGTGGGTGCAGGCTCATGGGGATCCTCCTGCGGTGACGGTGGCCAGCCCGCGGGCGGCCTTCATCGCGGCGGCCAGCACCGGGTCGTAGACCGGCGCGAACGGCGGGGCGTAGCTGAGATCGAGGGCGGCCAGGTCATCCACGCTGAACCCCGCGTGCAGCGCGGTGGCCAGCACGTCAACGCGCTTGGCGGCGCCCTCGCGGCCCGCGAGCTGCCCGCCGAGCAGCCGCCCGTCCCGGGTGTGCACCAGCCGGACATGCAGCGGGGAGGCGCCCGGATAGTACTTGGCGCGGGACCGGGAGACCTCGTCGGTGGCGACGGCGTCCAGCCCGGCCGCCTGCGCCTCGGCCAGTCCCAGCCCGGTCCGGGCCACCTCCAGGCCGAAGATCTTCACCACCGCCGTGCCGACGATTCCCCGGAACGACGCGGTCCCGCCGGCGGCCACGGTCCCGGCCACCCGGCCGGTCTTGTTGGCGGCGGGCCCGAGCGGCACCCAGGCCGGGCGGCCCAGGACCAGGTGCGGCAGCGCGACCGCATCGCCGGCCGCGAACACGCCGGGCAGCGAGGTGCGCATCCCGGCGTCCACCACGACCGCACCGTCCGGCAGGTGCCGGGCACCCGCCTGGATCAGCAGGTCAGTGGCGGGGCGGACGCCCACCGCGATGACCACCAGGTCGGTGGGGATCTCCTGGCCATCCACCACCGCGGCCAGGCAGCCGTCGGGGGTGCTTCCCGGTCTGACCGCCTCCAGCCGCGCGCCGAGCCGCAGCCTCGTGTGCCGTTCGAGCTCGGCCTGGGCCAGCGCGGCGATGGGTGGGTCCACCGTCCCCAGCACCCCCGGCAGCGCCTCCACCACGTCCACGTCCACACCCGCGCAGACCAGCGCTTCCGCGGTCTCCAGGCCGATGTAGCCGGCGCCCACCACCACGGCCCGGCGGACCGCGCCGCTGTCCAGCAGCCGCCGCAGCCCGATGGCCTCGTCCAGGGACCGGATCGTGAACACGCGGCGGTCATCGAGGCCGGGTACCGGCGGCCGCACCGGGTCGGCGCCGCTGGTCACCACCAGCCTGTCCCAGGCCAGGGATCCGCCTGGCCCGGCGAGGCGAACGGTCCGGGCGGTGGTGTCGATGCCGGTGACCCGGGTGTGCAACCGCAGGTCGATGCCGCGCTTCTCCCGGAAGACAGACGGGGGATAGGCGAGGAGGTTCTCCGCCTCCGCCACGGTGCCGCCCACGTAGTAGGGGATCCCGCACATGCCGTAGGCGGCGAAGCCGCCGGCCTCGCAGACCACCACGTCCAGCCCGGGATCGGCGCGGCGCGCCGCCGAGGCGGCCGACATCCCCGCGGCACCCCCGCCGATCACCACGAGCCGTGCCACCCGTACTCCCATCACCTCGCTGCCCGGTATCACCGAGCATGCGGGCCGGGCCGCCACCGCAGTCAGGTCTTGCCGGGACGAAGAAGCCGGGCAGGCTCGACCCGCCAGAGCAGTGGAATCGGCGCCGCCAGCCGTCACGCTGGGCTGCATGACGGAGCGCAGCAGCACAGGGACCACTGCGGTGACCGCGGACGTCGCACAGGTCGTCGCCCGGGCCCGCGCGGCCGCCCGCGCGATCGAGTCCTACACCCAGGAGCAGGTGGACGAGCTGGTCACCGCCGTCGCCTGGGCCGTGGTGCGCAAGGACCACGCCGAGGCGCTGGCCCGGCGCGCGGTGGACGAGGGCGGGTTCGGCAACTACGCGGACAAGGTCGCGAAGATTAACAAGCGGGTGACCGGCGTGCTGGCCGACATGACCGGGCTGCGCACCGTCGGGGTCGTGGAGGAGCTGCCTTCCGCCGGGCTGGTGAAGATCGCCAAGCCGGTCGGGGTGGTCGCCGCGCTGATCCCGACCACCGGCCCGGACGCGACACCGCCGGTCAAGGCCCTGTTCGCGCTCAAGGGCCGGAATGCGATCATCTGCGCGCCGCACCCGCGGACCACCGGCGCCACCGAGGCGGTGGTGGGGTACATGCGGGACGCGTGCGAGCAGGTGGGCGCGCCCGCGGACCTGGTCCAGTCGCTGCCCGCGCCGTCGCTGGCGAAGACCCAGGAGCTGATGCGCCAGGCCGACCTGATCGTCGCGACCGGCGGCGCGGGCATGGTGCACGCCGCGTACAGCTCCGGCACCCCCGCCTACGGGGTGGGGGTGGGCAACGCCGTGCATGTGGTGGACGAGACCGCCGACCTGGCCGACGCCGCGTCCGCCATCCTCACCGCGAAGACCTTCGACTACGCCACCAGTTGCCTGGCCGACAACGCGCTGGTCGTGCACGCGGACGTGTACGACGAGCTGCTCTGGCGGCTGACTGAGGCGGGCGCGCACCTCTGCGACCCGCCGCAGAAGGAGGCGCTGCGCCAGGTGATGTGGCCCGATGGCGGCCCGGTGCCCGCGCTCGCCGTGGTGGCGAAGTCCGCGGCGCACATCGCGGGACTGGCCGGCTTCGAGGTCGATGCAGCCTGCCCGATGATCGTGGTCGAGGAGACAGGGGCCGGCCCGGATCATCCGTTCTCGGGCGAGAAGCTGTCCGTGGTGCTGGCCGTCTACCGGTACGAGGGCGGCATCTCCGCGGCCGCGGACCTGGTCAACGCCATCACCGCCCACCAGGGGCTCGGTCATACCTGCGGCATCCACACCAGCTCGGACGCGAACGTGGACCTGCTGGCCATGACGACCCAGACCGCCCGGGTGCTGGTGAACCAGAACCTCAACGAGGGAGCGGGCAGCGCGCGCAACGGCCTGCCGTTCACGCTCAGCCTCAGCTGCGGGACCTGGGGCGGCAACATCACGACCGAGAACATGAACGCCCGGCACTTCGTCAACCTGACCTGGGTGTCCCGGCCTATCGAGCCGAAGACGATCAGTGAGGAAGCGCTGTTCGGCGCGCACTGGCGGGCCTACGGCCGCTAGCCCGCTCAGCGGCTGGCCCGCTCAGCGGCTGGCCCGCTCGGCGGCTGGCCCGCCCAGCCAGTTCAGGCCTGCGCGGCGGTAGCCACGATCCAGGCCAGGACCAGGGCCTCCTCGTGCCACGCGTCGTACCGGCCGCTGCGCCCGCCGTGCCCGGCGGCCATCTCGGTCTTCAGCAGGAACGGGCCGCCGCGTGCCTTCGCCTGGAGCCGGGCGACCCACTTGGCCGGCTCGGTATACAGCACCCGGGTGTCGTTGAGGCTGGTGACGGCCAGCACCGGGGGGTAGTCGCGGTCGGCGGCGATGTTCTCGTACGGCGAATAGGACTTCATGTAGCGGTAGACCTCGGGGTCGTGCAGCGGGTCGCCCCACTCCTCCCACTCGGTGACCGTCAGCGGCAGGGACGGGTCCAGGATGCTGGTCAGCGCGTCCACGAACGGGACCTGGGCGACCACGGCCCCGAACGCGCCCGGGTCGATGTTCAGCGCCGCGCCCACCAGCAGCCCGCCCGCCGAGCCGCCCCGCGCGACCAGGCGCCCCGGCGACGTCCAGCCCTCACTGGCCAGATGCCGCGCGCACGCCACGAAGTCGGTGAAGGTATTGATCTTGCTGAGCATCTTGCCGTCGCCGTACCACCGGCGGCCCAGCTCGCCCCCGCCGCGGACATGCGCGATCGCGTAGCCGAACCCCCGGTCCAGCAGGGACAGCCGGGGGATGGAGAAGCCCGGGTCGGCCGGGATCTCGTAGCTGCCGTAGCCGTACAGCACGAACGGCGCCTGGCCGTCGCGCGGCATTCCCGCGCGGCAGACCAGCGAGATCGGGACCCGGGTACCGTCCGGTGCGGTCGCCCACAGCCGGTGCTCCTCGTAGGCGGCCGGGTCGTACCCGGCCCCGCCCGGCAGGGGCAGCACCGGGCGGCGCCACAGCAGGGTCAGCTCACCCGTCCGCGTGTCGCAGTCGTACACCGAGTCCGGCGTCACCAGCGAGCCGTAGCCCAGCCGGTAGGCCCGCGCGGCGTACTCGGGGTTCGTGCCGGGCGAGACCCGGTAGAGCGGCTCCGGGAACGAGATGTCGTGCTCGCTCCCGTCGGCCCGCAGCACCCGCAGCCCGGTCAGCCCGTCCTGGCGCAGGTAGACGACGAGGTGGTCAGCGAATGCGTCCACCCCGAGCAGCCGGGTGTCGGTCCGGTGGGGGACCAGCGGCGTCCAGGCCGTGGGGTCGGCCAGTGCCGCCTCTGCCAGCTCAACCTGGGCCAGCTCGAAGTTCTCCGCGTGGTCGTTGTGCAGGATCAGCAGCCGGTCCGTGCCGTCCTCGCTCACCTGGTGCTCGACCTCGTACTCGACGCCCTGACGCCGCGGCGCCACGACCGTGAACTCCCCGCCCGGGTCGGCGGCGTCCAGCAGCCACACCTCGCTGGTCAGCTTGCTGGAGGCGCGGATGACCAGGAAGCGCTCGCTGCGGGTCAGCGCTACGCCGGCCCAGAACCGCTCGTCGGCCTCCTCGAACACCACCACGTCGCTGGCGGCCGGGGTCCCGACGACGTGCCGCCACACCCGGTAGGGGCGCCATGCCTCGTCCACGGTCACGTAGAACAGCGCCGACGCGTCGGCCGACCAGGCGGCGCCGTAGAACGTGCCGGGGATCTCGTCGGGAACGGTCTCCCCGGTGACCAGGTCCTTGACCCGCAGCGTGAACCGCTCGCTGCCGGCGAAGTCCGTGGAGTAGGCGAGCAGCCGCCCGTCGGGGCTCACGCTGAACGCGCCGAGGGAGAAGAACTGCCCGCCGCCGGCCAGCTCGTTCCCGTCGAGCAGGATCTCCTCGCCGTCCAGCGGCCCGCCGTCACCAGCCTCCGGCGGTCCCGTATCCGAGGGCCGGACGGCCCGCCGGCAGTGCAGCGCGTACTGCTTCCCCTCGACCGTCCGGGTGTAGTACCACCAGCCGCCCTTGCGGGAGGGTACCGACAGGTCGGTCTCCTGGGTCCGGGCCTTGATCTCGCCGAAGATCGCGTCGCGGAGCGGGGCCTGGCCCGCCGTCAGGGCCTGCGTGTAGGCGTTCTCGGCTTCCAGGAACGCGATCGTCGCGGGGTCCTCCTTGACGGCCAGCCAGGAGTACTCGTCGGTCACGGTGTCGCCGTGATGGGTCCGCCCGGCCGGGATCCGCGCGACGGCCGGGGGAGCCGCCACGCCGGGCTCAGCTGTCACGGTGCTCAGCTGTCACAGTGCTCAGCCGTCCCGATCCAGGCGGCTGGCCAGGAACTCGTCCGGGTCCAGGTAGTACGGGTTGTCGATGACCATGCCGCCGAGCAGCGCCTTGGGGTGCGTTTTCAGCACGTCCATGAGCAGGTCGCCGGAGCACCGGGTCAGGTCGTAGAGGCAGAGGTTGATCTGGGGGAAGTTCGACATGATCCGGTTCAGCTCGGACTCGTAGCCCATCAGGTCGCTGACCACCGCCTCGTCGCGGTGTGCCCAGCTCATGTCGCCGATGTTCCGGGCGCGGGCCGGACCGTCCGGGCGCGGGTTCTGCCGGGCCTTGCCCTCCCAGAACTTCAGCATCCGCTCGGGCAGAAAGCCGCCGTCGGCCAGGTAGGTGCCGCTGGCGTCCAGCACCTCGAGCTGGCGCTCGGCGACGTACGGGTCCACCTCGATGTGCTCGGCCATGCTGGCCAGCACGTCATCCGGGGTGCAGCTGTCCACCACGCAGGTGCACTTGTCGCCCGCCCCGAGCCCCTCGACCAGGAACGGGATGAGGATGTCGTCGCGCTCGGAGGGCTGGCGGTAGAACCCGCAGATGTGATCCCCCACACGCAGCTCCAGGCCCAGTACCTCGCGGGCTGCCTCTGCGGTCATGCCTGCCCTCCCCTGGAGCCCGGCCCCAGGTGACTGCCGCCACCTGGGGCCGACGTTACCGCCTCAGAGGGTGCTCCGCACAGCCTGGGCGGCCTGCCCCATGCTGCGGAGCTTGGCGTAGGCGGCGGTCCGGCTGAAGTACCCCAGCCCGCAGTCCGGGGCGACCAGCAGCCGGTCGGCCGGGACGACCTCCAGAGCGCGCCTGATCCGGCCCTCGATCTGCTCGGGGGTCTCGACCTGCAAGTTCTTCGCGTCCACCACGCCCACGCCGAGCACCTTGTCGGTGGGGAAGTCGCGGAACGCCTCCAGCTCGTCGAAGCCCTTGTTGGTGAATTCCAGGTGGACCACGTCGGCGGGCGACTCCTTGAACAGCGGCATCATCGACGCGGCATGGTTGTCGAAGATGTCCCGCTGGCCGTCCACGCTGCCGTAGCAGACGTGCCAGAACTTGATCGCGTCGACGCCGTCGAACAGGATGTTCTGCATTTCGATCTGCCACATGTCGGTGGTGTACGGCGGCAGCACGTCGATCAGCTGCACCGCCTCCAGCCCGATGCTGACCAGGTACTTCAGCTCCTGGTTGAGCGCGATGGCCAGATCCCGGGCCACCGCGACCTGGTCGCCGTAGAACTCGTCCTTGACGATGACGCTCTGCTGGGCCGGGCCGAGGAAGGCCACCTTGAACGGCTTGTCGGTGACGTTCTGCATGGTCATGACCACGCTCTCGAAGACGGGCCGCTCCCAGGTGATCTTGTCCTTGACCACGGCCTGGTAGAACGGCCGGTACTTCGCGCCCTCCCCGGGGGGGCCGTACGGCCGGAAGCCGCCCAGGTTCTCCGGGATGAAGTGGAAGATCGGCTCCAGCTGGAAGCCGGGCGCCTCCCATTCGTAGTACTGGGCCCCGTCGCACAGGATGTCCAGCCCGGCCTTTTCCTGCTCGTCCGCGCAGATGTGGCAGGCGTCCTCGTAGGCCACCCGCAGGTTGTGGCTGCGGTAGACCGGCTCGCTCAGCGAGCCGAGTACCCGGCCCTGCAGCCAGTGCGGCCGGGGGAACGCCGATACCGCCGAGACGGGCAGCAGGACTTCTTCACCGCGAATCTCCATTGATCTCAGCCTTTCTGCTGACAGGCACTGCTGAACTACCTGGGAACCACCGGCTGGCCGGCACCCAGCACACTGCGCACAGCCCCCACCACCCGGGCGGCCGACACATCTACCTCGGCCTCGAGGGAGGCGGCCACCGGCAGCGGCACGTTGCCGCCGCTGACCCGGGTGACCGGGGCGGACAGGTCGCCGAACGCCTCCTGCGCTGCGATCGCCGCGATCGAGGCCCCCCAGCCGAGCTGGCCGGGGTTCTCCTCGGCCACCACCAGCCGCCCGGTTCGTGCTACTGACGCCAGCACGGTGGCCACGTCCAGCGGCACCAGCGTCCGCAGGTCGATGATCTCGGCCTCGATCCCCCCGGCGGCCAGTTCCTGGGCGGCGGCCAGGCAGGTGCCCACCGTGATGGACAGCCCGACCAGGGTCACGTCGGAACCCGGCCGCACGATCCGGGCCTGGCCGAGCGGCAGCACGTGCTCGCCGTCGCCGATGTCCTCCTTGCGCCCGTACAGCGCCTTGTGCTCGAACACCATGACCGGGTCGTCGTCCCGGATGGCCGCGGCGAGCAGCCCGAACGCCTCGGCCGGGCCGGACGGGGAGGCGATCTTCAGGCCGGGCACGGTCATCGCCCAGTTCTCGGCCGACTGGCCGTGCTGGCTGCCGAACCCGAGCCCGCCGGAGCCGTTCGCGCCGCGCAGTACCAGCGGCAGGCTGACCTGCCCGCCGGTCATGTAGCGGACCTTCGCGATCTCGTTGGCCACCTGATCCCAGCAGGTCGCGTAGAAGTCGGAGAACATGATCTCGGCCACCGGCCGCAGCCCGGCCATGGCCGCACCCATGGCCGCGCCCGCGATGGCCTGCTCGGAGATCGGGGTGTCCCGGACCCGGTCCGCCCCGAACCGCTCCCGCAGCCCCCCGGTGGTCTTGAACACGCCGCCGGAGCCGACGTCCTCACCGAGCAGCACCACCCGGCCGTCGCGGGCCATTTCCTGGGCCAGCGCCGCGGCGACGGCCTGCCGGTAGGTCAGTTCCGCCACTGCCAGCTCCCATCGCTCCACACGTCGGTCCAGGCCCCGGCCGGGTCGGGGACGGGCCGGGCCAGCACCTGCCGGGCCAGCTCGGCCAGGTCGGCCTTGATCCGCGCGTCGATCTCGTCGAGCTTCTCCGGGGCCGTCCCCCCGGCCGCCAGTGCGGCCCGGGCGAGCAGCAGCGGGTCCCGCTCGCGCCAGCGCGCGACCTCCTCGGCCGGCCGGTACGCGCCGCCGTCCGCGGCCGAGTGGCCCTTGAGCCGGTAGGTCTGCGCCTCGACCAGGCTCGGCCCGCGGCCGTCCCGGGCGGCACGGACCGCGTCGCCGACCACCTGCCGGACCGCGGACACGTCGTTCCCGTCCACCACGATCCGGTCCAGCCCGTACGCGGCGGCCCGGTCAGCGGCGGGCAGCGCGACCGGGATCACGTCCCCGATCGGGGTGTACTCCATGTACCAGTTGTTCTCGCACACGAACACGACCGGCAGTCGCCACACCGCGGCCAGGTTGACCGCCTCGTGGAACGCCCCGATGTTGGTTGTGCCGTCGCCGAAGAAGCACACGGTCACCTGCCCGGTGCCCTGGATCGTCGAGGCCCAGGCCAGCCCGCAGGCGATCGGCAGGTGCGCGCCGACGATCGCGTAGGAGCCGTAGTAGCCGTGTTCCACGCTGGTGATGTGCATCGACCCGCCCTTGCCGCCGCAGATCCCGCCCTCGCGGCCGAGCAGCTCGGCGAGGACCGCGTCCGCCGGGGCGCCGCGGGCCAGCGCGTGCGCGTGGCCCCGGTAGGTGCCCAGCGAGTAGTCGCCGGGGCGGAGCACGGACGCGGCGCCGACGGCGACCGCTTCCTGGCCGAGTCCCAGGTGCACCGGGCCGTGGATCAGGCCCTGCCGGTACAGCGTGTCGGCCCGCTCCTCGAAACGCCGCAGGAAGCACATCTGCGCGAAGAGCTCCAGGTCATCTGCGCCGTCCATGACCAGGACGCTACGGTGGCGCCGCGCACGCAGCCTCGTCCTGGCCGGACCAACTGAGCGCCGCGCCTGCGACGCCCAGGCTCAGTCACGCAGGCTTAGTCCCGCAGGGCGCTCAGGGTCACGTAGGCCCGGGTCGCGAGCTGCAGGTTGAAGTGGGTCTCGGGATTGCCCAGGTCGAACCCGGTCAGCTCGCGGATCCGCTGCAGCCGGTACTTCAGCGTGCTGCGGTGCACGGACAGGGCCCGGGAGGTGGCCTCGTACCCGCCGCCGTGCTGGAGGTACTGGATCAGCGTCTTGACCAGCTCGGTGTGCTTGCGCTCGTCGTAGGCCGCGAGCGTGCCGAGCCACTTGCGGACGAACGCCTCCACGTCGGTGAGGTCGCCGGACGCGGCCAGCATCCGGAGCACGTCGAGGTCGGCGAACACCGAGGTCCGCTCGGCCGAGGCGGACGCTTTCTGCATCCGCAGCGCAAGGCGCGCCTCGCGCAGCGAGCGGGACAGCTCGGACGGCCGCGGGTAGGCGTCCCCGACGCCCATCCGGCAGCGGCTGCCGCCCAGCTCAGCCACGATGCCGGTGCGCAGCGCCTCCCAGTCGGCGCCGCCACCGGAGCCCTCCCCGCCCCCGGCGGCCCCCGCGGCGGCCACGATCACCACCGTGCCGGCCATGCTGCCCAGCAGGCAGGGCAGATGCTGGAGGCGCAGGACCCGCCGGGTCGCGTGCAGCACCTCCTCCTGGGCCGGCGAGCTCTCGGCCACCTCGAGCACCGCGACCTGGTGCGGCCGGCCCAGGTCGTAGCCCAGCGCCTCGGCGCGCCGGTAGGCGCTCTCGTCGTCGGTGCCGGTGAGCAGGTCCTGGACCAGCTCGCGGCGGATCCGCAGCTCGGTGTCGGCCATCCCGCGCAGCCGGGCCAGCTCGACCGCGAGGACGGTGGCGCCGTGCTCCAGGGCCATCACGTCCGTGGTACCCGCCCGGTGACCGGGATCCATGAGCGCGACCAGCCCGACCACCCCCGGGCGCGGCGAGGCCAGCGCGACGACCCGGCCGCCGTCGCGGACCGACCGGCCCGCGGTCATCAAACGGCGCAGCAGTTGCTCCCGCTCGTAGGCGGGCGGCTTCGGGTACCGGGCGGGCCGGCCCGGGCCGGACCACGCGGACAGGTTGCCGTAGCGGTCCTCCACCGCGACCGCGAGCCCGGTGAGGTCGTGCAGGGCCTCGGCGATGCCGGCCGCGCCCTCGCCGGCCGCCGCGACCCGGGTGAGCCGCTCGTGGACGGCCATGCCGTGGCGGAGCGTGGCCACGGTTCCCTCCAGCGCCCCGTTCGTGGCGGCCAGCTGCTCCGCGGTGTCGCGCTCACGGCGGTGCAGTTGCGCGTTGGACACCGCCACGCCGGTCTGCTGGGCCAGCACCTGGGCCAGGAACTGCTCCTCGACCGCGGGCTCGTGCGCGGCGTGCACGATCAGGTGGCCGAGCCGCCCCGCGATGCTCCGCAACGGGTACGCCCAGGCCCATCCGGCGTCCAGGCTGGTCACCGGGCCGCCGGTCTCGGGGAGGGCCCCGAGCTCGGCGGCCAGCTCCGGGGCGGGGGTGCCACAGTGGCGGCCGTCGGCCTGCCACGCGTCACCGATCACGAAACCCGCGATCTGCCAGGTGCCCAGTGAGGCGGCCGCGGACGTGGCGAGCCGCAGGATCTGCTGGTCGTCCGCGCTCTCCGTCATCAGGATGGACAGCACGAGGAGCGCCCTCAGGTTGGTCAGCTGGCTGCGGAGCAGGCTCAGTTCGTCGCGATGCGCCCCCGGGGGCAACGCGCCCGCAGGTGATTCAACGGGTGACCTAACTGTGCCCACGCTTCCACCGCCCCGTGGATCGGCTCACCCGGAGCGTAGATCTTCTCGGGGCCAGAACTAACCGAGCCCGGGGGCAAACTCCGCCCCGGATCCTGTCCTGCCAGGACAGGTTGGTCTTCCCGGGCCACGTTCCGCCGCCCGGCTTGCCCCGTGATCATGGGCTTGCTGTGGCTATAGCAACAGCAAGCCCATGATCACGAAGGGAATGGGGGAGATGCGGGGGAGTGGGGGAGAGCGGGGAGTGGGGGGAGTCCGGGGCTGCGGGGCTGATGGTGGTACGGGGCTACTGGGAGGTCATGCCGCCGTCCGCGGTGATCACCGAGCCGGTCAGGAACGAGGAGTCGTCGCTGGCCAGGAACAGCGCCACCGCGGCGATCTCCTCCGGGGTGCCGAGCCGCCCGATCGGGTACTTGGCCACGGTCAGCGCCAGCCCGGCCTCCATGTCCCCGCCGCCGCGGGCCCGCAGCATCGGCTCCATCAGCGGCGTGTACACGGTGCCCGGGCAGATCACGTTGACCCGCACCCCACGCGGGGCCAGGTCCACGGACATGGACCGGGTGAGCGCGACCACGGCGCCCTTGGACGCGCAGTAGGAGGCAAAGTTCGCCACGCCGACCAGCGCGGCGACCGAGCCCTGGTTGATGATCGACCCCCCGCCCGAGGCCACCATGGAGGGCGCGGCGGCCTGGGAGCACAGGAACGTGCCCTTGGCGTTGACCGCGAAGCTCCGGTCCCAGTCGTCTTCCGTGGCGTTGACGACCGACCCGCTGCTGTTCACACCGGCGTTGTTGTAAAGGATGTCCACGCGGCGGTATTCGTTGCGGATCTGTTCGAATGCACTGGTGACCTGCAGCCGGTCGGCGACGTTGGCCGCGACGGCGAGCGCCGTGCCGCCGGAGGCGGTGATCTGCTGCGCCGCGTCCTTGGCCGCGTCGGCGTTGAGGTCCAGCACCGCGACCGCCGCCCCCTCCCGCGCGAACAGGGCCGCGGCGGCCCGCCCGATGCCCGAGCCCGCCCCCGTCACCACGGCTGTCTTACCGGCCAGCTTGCCCGTCATCGTGTCCCGCCTTCTTCTCCGCAACGAAAACCATCCGCCGTACCGCCCTCACCTAGAGCGCGGACATCCCGCCGTCCAGGACCAGCGGGTGACCGGTCATGTAGCCGAGCCGCCCCGAAGCCAGCAACGCGACCGCGTCCGCGATCTCCGCCGGCTCGGCCACCCGGCCGGCCGGGATCCGCTCCTCCACCGCCGCCCGCAGATCCGGCTGGTCCAGCCGCCAGCTGGTCATCGGGGTGTAGACCATGCCGGGGCAGATGGCGTTGGCCCGGATCCCCGCCGCCGCGTAGTCCACCGCGATCGACCGGGTGAGCATCAGCGCCGCGCCCTTGGAGGCGGTGTACGCGCACCGGCCCGGGAACGCGATCAGGCCGGCCACCGACGCGATCGTGATGATGTGCCCGGATCCGCGGGCGATCATGGACGGCAGCACCGCGCGGCTGCACAGGAACGGGCCGCGCACGTTGACCGCCTGGACCCGGTCCCACTCCGCCACCGGGGTCTCGTGGCAGCGGGCCGCGGCCTGGGAGCCGGTGATGCCCGCGTTGTTGACCAGCACGTCGATGGGGCCGAGTCTTTCCGCGACCTGGTCCATGGCTCGGGCCACGTCGTCTTCCCCGGTGACGTCGCAGCGCAGGGTCATGGCCGCCGCCTCCGCCGCGCCCTCCGGTTTCATGTCCAGCGCGGCGACTGCGAACCCCTCGTCGCGCAGCCGCCCGCAGGTGGCCAGCCCGATCCCCGAGGCGCCCCCGGTGACCACGGCCACCCGGGGGGTAGCGGCCGGTGCCGTCACAGGTTCACCGGACTGCGCTGGCCCGCCCGCAGCCGGCACAGCTGGATGAAGTGCTCCGGGTTGAGGAACAGCTCGTTCAGCTCGGCCATCTCGTCCATGGTGAAGCCCTCAGGCCGGCGGATCAGGTAGTCGATGTACTGGAACGCGTCCTTGGCCCCGTAGCCGACATGGTGTGCGCCGAGGACCTTGCGGCTGTCCGCGTCGATGACCAGCTTGAGCCAGCCGGACAGCACCGGCCGGGTGAACGCGTACAGCATCGACCCCTCGGCGGCCGGGAGCGCGAACGTCTCCGGGTCCGCGTCGTCCGGCGGCATCTGGATCTTGATAACGTTCCGGTACTTCTGCTTCGCTTCGGCCTCGGACAGGCCGCACCAGGTCACCTCGTAGGTGGTGTGCAGGAAGTCGGGGTAGGAGGTGTAATCGAACTCGTAGTCCTCGCCCATGATGTTGCGGGCCGCGCCGACCCCGCACTTGCGGGCCTTGAACATCTCCATCGGCGGCCCGACCAGGTCGCCGGCCGCGTACACGCCAGGCACCGAGGTGCGCATGTGGGTGTCCGCGATCACGAACCCGCGCTCGTCGGTGACCAGCCCGAGCGGCGCGTACATGGACAGGTCAGGGCGCTCCCCGGTGCCGACGAACACGAAGTCGGTGTCGATCTCCCGGACCGCGCCGCCCGGCTCGGTGTACCGGACCCCGGTGACCTTGCCGTTGCCGAGCACCTCGAGCGGTTCGGCGCCCTCGATGATCTCGATGCCCCGGTCTTTCATCATGTCCACGACGTAGTCACGCAGCCCTGAGTCCACGTGGTGCAGGCTGGCCGTCTCCATCAGCGGGCTGCGGGTCAGGATCGTGGTCTGGCAGCCGGTGGCCTGGAAGAACGACCCGTACTCCAGCGCCACCTTGGACCCGCCGATGATCACGCAGCGGTTCGGCTCGTAGTCCAGGTCCTCGATCAGCGTGGCGAAGTCGTACACGCCCTTGGCCCGGATGCCGGGGATGTCCGGGTACCGGGTCCGCGCGCCGGTGCACAGCACCAGGTTGCGCGCTGTGAACCGCTGCCCCTCGACCTCGACCGTGCGGGCGTCGATGATCGTGGCCGGGGTGTTGAGGATGAACTCCATGTCCAGCTGCTCTTTGGACTGCCAGTTCATGATGGCGTGCGGGTACATCCGCCCGGCCTTGAACAGGTCCACGATCTCCTGGATGCTGGCCCGCTTCTCGTCGAACGGCGGGTACCAGAGGCGTCCTTGCATGTGCCGGGCCAGGTCCATCTCCCGGGCCGCCTCGGAGAACAGGTGGTGCGGCACGCAGGCCTGGTGCGGGCAGGAGCCGCCCAGGAACGGCCATGCGTCGATGGTGAGCTGGCGGCCGCCGCGGGCCTTCAGGAAGGCCGAGCCGAACCGGCCGGCGGCGCCGCCGCCCACGAAGATCGCGTCGTACTCGCGGTCGTCCTCATCCGGGCCGGCCACGTTCCACAGGCCCTCGGTGTTGTCCGCCGGGTGGTCGACGATGTCGTCGATGAGCAGCGCCCACTCGCCCACGGTCAGGGGGGTGCCGTCCGCGCCGCGGTCACGCGCGCCGAGCGTCCCGAGCGCGGCGATCCGCGCCCGCAAAGACCTGAATCCGTCGGCCGGGTGGCGTACGTCGATCATCGGTGACCCCTCGATGCCGGTGGCTGGCTGCCTGTTCAGCATCGCCAGCGTTGCGCCGGCGGGGCAGGTCACCGGGGGACGAAGAACGGCCCGGGCGTCGCCCTTCGGGGTTCAGGGGGGCGTAGCGTGCGCGCGCGCCGGGGAGGCGGGGCCCGCCGCAGGCGGGTGCTCGCCGAGCCGGCGTTCGGCGCGCAGCGGCGAGCGGGGGTCCAGGGGGGTCGCCCCCCGGATCAATACTGCTCGTCGTGCAGCGCCTGCAAAGTGCCCCAGGCCCGGGTGGCGAGTTGCAGGTTGAAGTGCACGTCGGGGTCGTTCAGCTCCAGCCCGGTGAGCTCGCGGATCCGCTGCAGCCGGTATTTCAGCGTGCTCTTGTGCACGGACAGCTCGGCGGCGGTCGCGTCGTAGTTGCCGCCGTGCTCCAGGTACTGGGTGAGCGTGTGCACCAGTTCGGCCTTGCGGCGCGCGTCGTAGTCGAGCAGGCTGCCGAGCCATTCGCGGACGAACGAGTCCACGTCGGTGAGGTCCGGGATGGCGGCCAGCATCCGGAAGATGCCGAGCTTGGGGTACTCGCAGGCGCTGTTGCCGGGCAGCAGCGTCTTCTGCAGCCGCAGCGCGAGGCCCGCCTCGCGCAGGGAGCGGGTCAGCTCCGAGGGACGGGCCGCGGCGCCGCCCACCCCCAGGCAGACCTGGCCGCCGAGATCGGACATGACCGCGCGGCGCAGCTGCTCCCAGTCGGCCTGGCCCGCGGTGATCACCGCCACGTTGCCGGACCAGGTCTCGAACAGCCCCTCCTGCCGGGCCTGGCGCATGGCCCGGCGGACCGCGCTCAGCAGGGCGTCGTGGGCCCGGGCCCGGCCCTTGCCCTCCACGATCACGACCCGGTGCGGCCGCCGCAGGTCGTAGTCCAGGGCCTCGGCGCGGGTCAGCGCGCTCTCGTCGTCGGTCCCGGCCAGCAGGTCATGGACCAGGTCACGGCGCAGCCGCAGTTCCGCGTCGGCGATGCCGCGCAGCCGGGCCAGCTCCATGGACAGCACGGTCGCGCCGTGCTCCAGCGCGACCAGGTCGGCGTGGTCCGCGCGCCGTTGCGGGTCGATGAGGGCCAGGACCCCCATCACGTCGGTGCGCGGCGAGGCGAGCAGGATGAGCCGCTCCCCGTCCCGTGTCGGTGAGCTGGCCCGCATCAGCCGGCGGAGCACATGCTCGCGCTTGGCGAAGGATTCTTTCGGGTACGGGTCCGGCCGGCCCGGGCCGGCCCAGGCGGTCAGGTTGCCGTAGCGGTCCTCGATCGCGACCGGCATCCCGGTGAGCTCGTGCAGGGCCTTGGCGATGCCCGGCTGGCCTTCCCCGGACACCGCCACCCGGGTGAGCCGCTGGTGGATGGCCATGCTGCGCTGCAGGGTGGTGACGGTCTCGGCGAGCGCCTCGTTGGTGGCGGCGAGCTCGGCCGCGGTGGCACGCTCCCGGGCGTGCAGCCGGGCGTTGGACACCGCCACCCCGGTCTGCTGGGCGATGACCTGGATCATGAACCGCTGCTCGGCGGAGGGTTCCTCGTCGCAGGAGGCGACCAGGTGGCCGAGCAGTCCGCCGACGCCGCGCAGCGGGTAGGCCCAGGCCCAGGGGCGGCCGGGCAGGTCTACTGCGCCCCCCGCGCCCCCCGCGCTGGCCAGCGCGGCCAGCTGCCTGGTCAGGCCGTCGGCCGCGGCCGCGGGCTGGCCGGGCCCGGGACGCCACTGGCCGTCGGTGAAGCCGTAGCCCTCGATCCGCCCCGGGCCGAGCCCGGGGGCGCTGGACGCGGCGAGCTCCAGGATCTGCTCCTCGTTGACCGACTCGGTCATCAGCAGCGAGATCACCAGCAGGGCCCGGAACTCACCGAGCCGCTCGCGCAGGTCGCCGCCGCCTGCCCCGCCCGCGCCGGCGGGCCGCCGGGGCAGCCGCACCACGGCCGCGGTGTCCGAGGGCCTGGTGTTCCTCGTCGTTTGCTCGGCGGTCATTCGCGCGGCCGGTCAGGCACTCGCCGACCTGGGGTTCGCGGGCTCCGGATCCGCGGAGCTGAGGAACTCATCCGGCCCGACGTAGTACGGGTTCTCGACGAGGATGCCCTGGACCAGCACCTGGGGGTGGGTCTTGACCACGTTGACCACGACCTCGCCGCTGAACCGGTCCAGGTCGTACAGGCACAGCACGACGACGGGGTAGCCGGGCGTCACGCGGTTCAGCTCCGACTCGTAGCTGACCAGGTGCTCCACTCCCGGCGCGTCACGCAGCGCCCAGGTCATCTCGCCCACCAGCCGGCAGAAGGTGTACCCCTCGATCTCGGCCTTGACCATGCTCTCGGTCCAGAACGTGAGCATGTCGCTGGTGGTGAACTCCCCGCCGGCCAGGTAGGTCGATTCGGGCAGGTGGATGTCCAGCTGCCCGGTGTAGGGCCCGGGCTCGCCGCAGGCCCGGGGCAGCGACTCGAGCCGCTGCGCGGTGTCCGCGGAGTCCACCACGCAGATGCACTTGTCTCCGGCGGTCAGCCCCGCGCCGAGGTAACCGCTGAGCAGCCGGTCCCGATCGGTGTCCCCGCGGTAGAACGCGCAGACGTGGCTGCCCGGCAGCAGTCCGATCTGATCGATACCGCTAGGTACGGGTCCGGTCATCCGCCCCACCGCCTCGTGACCTTGTGACCTTGTGACCGCGTTTAGCGGATAGTACGTGGTAAACCGAAGATTTGGCTCCCCCCGGCGGGACGAAGATTCGCGGAATGCTCCCCCGGGGTGACGAGAAGTGATCTGAAGCGGGACGGGGCCGTGGCGGACTCGGGACGGATCCGGGACGGGGCCGCAGGGGGCAGATGCCCTGGCTGTGCTGCTGCCGCGCCCGTCCGGCTGCCGGTCGGCTACGATTCAGCGAGCCCGCCGGTGTAGCTCAGTTGGCAGAGCAGCCGTCTTGTAAACGGCAGGTCACCAGTTCGATCCTGGTCACCGGCTCCACTTCCACCGCACCGCCATGCAGCTCACGAGGTGGCCCTAACACACCGGCTCTGGCGATGGTGTTGACGGCGTCTGCGATGGTTTCGAGGTCGTCGGGGGATAGGGCGTGGTGGACGGGCAGGGATAGTACTTCGCGGGCGGCGCGTTCGGTCTCGGGGAGGTCGAGGCTGAGATGGAATGATGACAGCCGGTGGGTGGGGGTGCGGTAGTAGATTCCGGTGCCGACGCCGTGCTCGCTGGCCAGCGCCCTGGCGAACCCGTCGCGGTCGCCTGGGACCCTGATCGTGTACTGGTGGTAGACGTGGATGGCGCCGTCGGCCACCGGCGGTATCACGACGCCGGCCAGGTTGGCGTCGAGGAATTTGGCGTTGTCCTGGCGCTGCTGGGTCCAGCCGGGCAGCTCGGCCAGCTGGACCCGGCCGATGGCCGCGTGCACGTCGGTCATCCGCGCGTTGAAGCCGACGATCTCGTTGTCATACCTGCGTTCCACGCCCTGATTGCGCAGCAGCGCCATCATGCGGGCCACCTGGCCGCCCGTACAGGACACCATGCCGCCTTCGCCTGAGGTCATGTTCTTGGTCGGGTACAGGCTGAACATGCCGAATTCGCCGAAGGCGCCGACCGGCTGGCCTTGCCAGGTGGCGCCGTGGGCCTGGGCCGCGTCCTCGTACATCGCCAGCCCGTGCCGGCTGGCCACCGCGCCCAGCCGGGTCATGTCCGCGGGGTGGCCGTACAGGTGCACCGGCATGATGCCCTTGGTGCGCCCGGTCACCGCGGCCTCGACCGCGTCGGGGTCGAGGCAGAAGTGGTCGGGCTCGATGTCGGCGAACACCGGGGTGGCGCCGGCCAGCGCGACGGAGTTGGCGGTCGCCGCGAAGGTGAATGACGGGACGATCACCTCATCCCCCGGCCCGACCCCGGCGGCGAGCAGGCCCAGATGCAAGCCGGCCGTGCCAGAGCTGACCGCGACACAGGCCCGGCCGCTGGCCAGATGGGCGCCGAACTCCTGCTCGAAAGCGGCGACCTCCGGGCCCCCCGCAATCATCCCGGTCCGGAGCACCCGGTCAACCGCAGCACATTCCTCATCACCCAGGAGGGGTCGGGCGGCTGGGATCATGGTGCTTCCTCCCTGAGCGTCGTGGCGAACCGGCGGCGGCCATTGCCCACATGCCGACAGTGAGGGGTGCGACGCACACCGCGGGTGCTGGTCGGGGCCCCGCGGCGCACCGTCACTCCGGCCGGGAGCGGTATCCCAACCAGGCTCCTATTACGCATAGTAGCGTATAGAGCGCAAGGAGTTACGACAGATACAACTCGTTGCGCGCTCGCCTGGCGCGGGGCCCCACCCACGGGATTACGCGCGCCATCGCCCAGCCTGACGCTGGGTCAGGGGCGGCGTCGGGTGGCTCCCCACCCGTTCCAGTGCGTCACCTCTTCCACGGGGCGGCGTTTCGGCTGAGCCCAGCGGCCGCGGGCGGGATAGCCCAGCGGCAGCAGTCCCATGGTCAGCGCGTCCCCGGGCAGGCCGAGCAGCTCCCGCACCTCGTCCTCGTGGCCGGAGTAGAGCGTGGTCAGGGTGGTGCCCACGCCGTAGGCCCGGGCGGCCAGGATGAGCTGCTGCACCGCCCCGTAGATCGAGCTGCCCAGCCGGGGGCTGTGCGCATCGGCCGCGTGGCGCAGCACCGGGAAGATCCACACCGGGGCATCCGCGATGTGATGAGCCAGGTGCTCGGCGGCCAGGAACGAACGCGGGGTCAGCCCGTCCGGGCCGGGCGGCGCGGCCAGGATCTCCTCCCGCCGGCTGCCGTACGCCCGGTTCCACCCCTCCAGGTACCACCCGGCCACCTACTGCTTGATCGCCGGGTCGGTGACCACGACCCAGCCCCACCCCTGGCGGTTTCCGCCGGTCGGGCCGCGCACGGCCGCGTCGAGAATGGCCCAGATGACGTCCTCCGGAATGGGCTCGGCAGACAGGTACCGGCGGGCCGGGGTGGAGTGCAGGGCGTCGAGAACCGGCAATGACTCAGCTTCGGATACGGGCACGGCGGATCCTCTCGCGGTGTCGTGCTGATGACCCGACCCTACGGGGAAGTGGGGCAGGTGTGATTTCCCCGCTGGCCCGGGGGAAGCGCTAATAGATTATATCGATCGATTTAGTAGACATTTGGAATTGGCTCCGCCGGGAGCGGGGGTGGCCATACCGCACCACAAACCTCATGTGGGGCTGCCAGGACATCAGCCCCGTTAAATGGTGCTGTGCCACCCAGAGCACCAGAAACCACGACGTGTACTCTGATCACGAGGACAGTTACTGACCGTTACTCCTGCTGAAGGCGACTATTTGCCCTCAGGTGGGTACGTAGCGGGCAGTGAAACTATCCGCGCGAGTACTACGTTGCGCCGAGTGGGATGGTTTGTGCACCCGAGTGTGACGCTCCGCAACCGCCGCGCGTCCGCATCGACACTGCACGAGCCCCCGACCGGATCTGGGCATGGGGTGAGAACGCATGGGGCCGGCTGACACGGACGGGCCTGGCCCTGACATGGGCGAGGCTGGTTCAGGCCGGGGGCATGCGCCGGGCAGTGAGGACCCGCCGGAGCGCGGCCTGGACGGTGAGGACCCGCTGCAGCGAGGGCCGGACAGTGAGGTGCCGGACGCGGCCGGGCAGGCTCAGGGGGATGGACCGCCCGGGGGCGCTCCCGCGCATGATCCCGCACCGCCGCCTGCCGAGGCGGCGGACCCCGCTGGCAACGCGGCGGCCCCCGCTGCCGGGGGCGCGGCGGCCGGGCCGGCCGGACCGCCCGAGCTGGGCCACCACCCTGGCCGCAAGAAGAAGATCCTGGCCTGGACAGCCGGGGGCGTCGCGGTCGTGGTGCTGCTGGCCCTCGGCGGTGCCTATGCCGTCTACCGGCACCTGAACGGCAACATCCACCAGCTCGACATCTCGGGCGAACTCGGCAGCCAGCCCGTCGACACCCATCCGCGGGCCGAGAACATCATGATCATCGGCTCGGACACCCGCAACGGCCAGGGCCGCGGCTTCGGCCAGAACCTCAACACGGACCAGTCCGACACGCTGATGATCATGCACGTCGCGGCCGACCGAAAGTGGGTCAACGTGATGTCGATCCCGCGTGACTCCTGGGTGAACATCCCGGCCTGCAAGATGGGCAACGGCCAGACGTCCGCGCCGACCACGTTCAAGATCAACGAGGCTTTCGCCCTGGGCAACCTGGACGGCAACCACACCGACCTGGGCGTGGCGTGCACGATCAAGACCCTGGAGCAGGACACCGGCATCCACATCGATCACTTCGTGTCGATCAACTTCCAGGGCTTCCGGGACATGGTGAACGCGCTCGGCGGGGTCGAGGAGTGCAACACGACAGCGATCAGCGACCCGAAGTCCGGCTTGTTCCTCAAGCCCGGTCATCATCTGCTGCATGGCCTGGGGGCGCTGGCCTATGTCCGGGCCCGCTACACCCTGGGCAACGGCAGTGACCTTGAGCGGATCGGCCGCCAGCAAGCCTTCATGTCCTCGCTTGTGGGCCGGGTGAAGAGCAAGCTGCTGCACCCGATCGCCATCTACAACTTCCTCAACGCCGCCACCAAGTCGATCACGGTCGACAGCCAGCTCGGCGGCATTCACGGCCTCTACGACCTGGCCATGAGCGTCCGGAACCTGCCTTCCAGCCAGGTCACGTTCTTCACCCTGCCGACCTACCCCCGCCAGCTGGTGGTGCCCACCGACACCGCCAACGTGCTGTGGACCCAGCCCGTGGACAGCAGGATCTTCCAGGACTTCCGGGACGACATCCCGGTCAGCAACGGGAGGGTGCAGCAGGCCAGGAAGCCCACGATGTCGCCGCGCACGGTCTCCGTCTCGGTCCGCAACGGGACCGCGCAGTACGGGCTGCAGAACTCGGTTGGCCTCCTGCTGACGCAGAAGGGCTTCAACGTGACCAGCATGACCCAGGGGACCGCGCAGGACGTCACCGAGACGGTGATCAGGTACCACGCGGGTCACGGGGCACAGGCCAGGCTGCTGGAGGCCAGGGTGCCCGGCTCGGCCATCCAGGAGGTCCCGGGCAGCAGCGACCGGCTCGTGCTCCTGCTGGGCAGTAACTACGGGACCACGACCACGACCCAGACCGCGGGCACGACCCAGTCGTCCGTCCCTACTCCCTCGCCCAGTGTCTCGTCGCGGACGGCCAGCCAGAACATCTGCGCGAGCTGACCTGGGCCGGGTCGGCTGGCTCTGGGCAGAAGGCCGGGCCGGGGCGCCGCGGCTGAGGACTCGGGCGTGACCGAGCCGCGTCGGCTGCGGCTGGCCCCGGATATCTTTGAGCAGCCAGGCGGATCGACATTCCGGGAGTCATCGGGTGCAGTACCAGCTGTCCAGGGTTGTGGCCGGCCCGCTCTTGCGTCTTCTCTGGCGCCCCCGCATCACCGGCCTGGAGTTCATCCCTCCCGAGGGCGGAGCCATCCTGGCCTCCAACCACATGTCCATCGTGGACTCGATCTTCCTTCCGCTGATGCTCGACCGCCCGCTGACCTTTGCCGCGAAGTCCGAGTACTTCACCGGCCGGAGCGTGGGCCAGCGGCTGGCCGGTACCTACCTGCGTGCTACCAAGCAGCTGTCCGTGGACCGGGCGCAGGCCCGGGCCGGGCAGGACATGCTGGAGGCGGCGCTGGCGCTGCTGCGCAGCGGCGAGCTGTTCGGCATCTATCCCGAGGGCACCCGCTCGCCCGACGGGCGGCTTTACCGCGGCCGGACCGGCGTGGCCTGGCTCGCGATGAACTCCGGCCTGCCCGTGATCCCGGTGGCGATGATAGGCACTGACCACATCCTGCCGCCCGGGCACGTGGTGCCCCGGCTGCATCAGGTATCGATGCGGATCGGCAAGCCACTCACGTTCGAGGCCTACCAGGGGACCGCCCCGGGCAAGGCGCGCCGCGCCATCACCGACGACGTCATCCAGGCGATCGGTGACCTCTCCGGGCAGGAGTACGTGCCTATGTACGCGTCGGTCCGCAAGGCCGAAATGGACGGCCAGGCCCCTCCGGGGTAAGGCCCGCCTCTCGCCAGCGGGGCGGGCTCTCGCCAGCCGGGCCGCCTCTCGCTAGCCCGGCTGGCTAGCCGGGGCGCGAGTCTCCGGGGGGAGGCACCACGGGGAAGGCCTCCGTGGTGGCGGACGGATTCCACGAGTACACGGGCCGGCTTTCCTCGGCCTCGTCGCCGGAACCGCTGCCGGCCGATGGCTTCAGCCCCGGCGGCGGGCCCTCCAGCTCGGGGAACGGGCTCTGGCTCTTCGGCTTGCGCCGGACCAGCCCCGAGGCGGTCATGGGCGGCGGGTCGGCCGGGCCGCCGGCGGCGGCCAGTGGCCGGCCGGTCTCACCCGCGCCCAGACCGCTGGCGCCCAGACCGCTGGCGCCTAGACCGCTGGCGCCCAGACCGCTGGCGCCCAGACCGCTGGCGGGCGGTCCGTCGGCGCCCGCGGGGAAGGACCGCCGGGGCGGAACCAGCCGGCTCTGGCCGGCGCCGGGCGCGTCCATCCACGGCAGCTCGCTGACTGGCTTCTCGGCCGGCTCCCAGGGCGGGTGGCCACTGGGCCTGGAAGCGCGCACCGGATTCAGCCGCTGCGCGGAGCCGAGCCCACGCATCGGGAGGGCCGGGGCATCGCTGGTCCGGCTCCCGGCCGGAGCGTCGGGGTCGGCTCCACCGGCCGCCCGGGGAGAGTTCCCGGCGGGGGCGCCACGCACCGCGCCGTGGCGGCCCGGGGCACGCGTCCCTGTGCCTGGACCCGGGCTGTCTGCATCCGCGGAGGCACGCGGCGCGGGCCGGCCTGATGCCGGGGCATCCGGGGGAGCGACACCTGCTCCGGACGCGCCCCGGGCGGATGTGCCCGCGGCCGGCGCGCCGAACGCGCGGTCGTCGGAGGGGGAGCCGTCGGAGGCGGACGGCCTGACGGCGGGGATCTCGAACGAGGGATCATCGAACGGTGACGGGCCGAAGCGGGCCCGGGCGGCAGCGGCGGCCCCGTTCGAGCCGGTACCGCCGTTCCCGGCCAGCGGCCCTGGGGACCCGGGACCTTCCCGCCCGGCTCCCGGGGATTCGTGGCCGGCGGTTCCGTTGGTCGTGGTCCCGTTGGTCGCGGTCCCGTGGCCGGCGTCGGCGTCACCCCTGCCTGTGGCCGGCCCGCTCGTGGCTGGCCCGCTCGTGGCTGGCCCGCTCGTGGCTGGCCCGGCAGTGACCGGCCCGCCCGTGGCTGGACCGCCCGTGACCGTCCCGCCTGTCCCCAGCCCGCCCGTGGCTGGCGCGCCCGTGCCGCCGCTGCCCGGCTTGCCCAGGCTCCAGCCACCCAGGTTCAGGGTGCTCGCGCTGTCGCTGCCGGCGGACCGGCCGGAACTGCTGTGGCCAGGCCGGGCGCCGCCCGGACCACTGTCCGCGGAGCCCTTGCCGCCCGCAGCGTCCAGGCTGCCCAGCCCGCGGCCCGGCAACAGGAACCTGCCCCCGCCCCGGCCAGGCTCAGCAGGGGGCGGTCCGGGCGCGGGCGGGGCCGCCAGCCGGTCGTCGCCTTGTTCTTCTTCCCAGGGTGGCTTGCCGCTGACTACCGGGCGGGCCACCGAGCCTGATAGTGGTCGGCTGGTACCGCCCGGCCAGCCGCCGGGCACCCCACCGGTGGCGAACCCGTGGCCCGCCGGGCCCGCGCTCGCCGCGACAGAGCTGGCCAGATCTGTCCCGGCCAGCCCTGTCCCGGCCAGACGTGGGTCAGCCATACGTGGGTCAGCCAGACCAGCCCCGGCCAGGCCGGCGCTGTCCAGGCCAAAGTTCGCCGGGCCGCTGCCCACGGGTTCGCTGCTCGCCGGCGCCCGGCCGGGCGCCACGGCACCCGCGGGCCGCCCGTAGCCAGGTCCCGGACTGCCCATCCCGGTCATGCTGGCCGCCTGGGTCCGCGAAGCCCGCGCCGCCGCCTGCAACGGAGCCAGCTGGGCGTCGAGCGCGCGGCGCTGCCGGACCCGCACGCTGACCAGGATGATGAGCGCGAGCAGCAGCAGGGCCGCGAGCCCGAGCGCCGGGAAGCGCACGGCCTGCCACAAGCTCTTGGTGGCTACATGGACCTTCGGGGCGGTGGGCGGGGCCGGGTTGCCCGCCGTGCCCGGCGACGCTGAACTGGTCGGCGTCGCGTTGATCTTGGCCGCGGCGAGCAGGGCGGCAGCCGCGTCCGCGGTGCCGAACCCGGAGCCGTCCGTCCGCCCGTTCTTGTGGTGGAACACGGTGCCGCTGGTCAGGGCCTGCTCGACCTGAGCCGGGGTGAACGTGGGGAACTGCGACCGGATGAGGGCGGCGATGCCGGTCACCACGGCGCTCGCGGCGCTGGTGCTCTTCATCTTCGCGTACGCGGTTGGGCCGTTGGCCGCGACGACGCCGTTGCCGGCCGCCGTCAGCGTGGCGTAGGGCTGGTGGCTGGTGAACGGCGCCTTGACGAAGCCAGGGCCGAACGCGCCGACCGAGATCACGCCCGGGTAGGCGGCCGGGTAGTTGACCGAGTCGGTCCCGGCGCCGTTATCCCCGGACGGGGCGACCAGGACGATGCCCTTGGCCAGCGCCGCCTTGACCGCGCTGCGCTCCGCCGGGCTGCCGCCCGGGGTGGTCCCGCCGGCCTGCGCGGCCGGGTCGAGGGGCAGGTCGATGACCTGGGCGCCATGCCGGACGGCGTAGTTGATGCCGCGGGCGATGGCGCGGGGCAGGGCGGCCACCACGGTGGGGCTGACCAGCAGCGGGTCCTTGTTGTCCAGCGTGACCCGGACGGACAGGATCTTCGCCTGCGGCGCCACCCCGATGATGCCGTCAGCGTGGTGCGGGCCATGCCCGTGCCCGGCGATGATGCTGGCCACCGCCGTGCCATGCACACCCCAGAACGGGCCGCCCGCCGTCCGGCCGGAGCCGGTGTAATCCCGCCCGGTGATGACCGAGCCGGCCAGGTCGGGCTGGGCGGGGTCCACGCCGCTGTCCAGCACGGCCACCTTCACGCCCGCACCCCGGCTGGACAGCCAGGCCTTGGTCACGTGCAAAGACGTGAGCCACCACTCCTGGTTGCGGACGGTGTCCGCGAACGCGGGCGCCGCTGCCACCCCGATGCAGGCCGCTGCGAGGCCTGCGGCGACAGCCGCCGTCGCCCGGCTCCGGAGCCGCTGCGCCATGCGCTGATCCTCCATTCATCCCCCGGGCATTCTGCCACGTTCGGGGCGATCCGGAGGGCGGAGATGGACGGCCCGCCCATGCTCGCGACCGCGGCCGGGCCCGCGGGCTGGCCGGGCCGCCGGACGTGGCGGGCCTGGCCAGCAGCCCCGGCGCCCGGCGCGGCTGACCCGGCGGGACGCGCAGATCTCAGGCGGGCATGGCCGCGGACAGCCGGACATGCGCCCCGGGCGGGAGCCCGAGTTGCTCCGCGGCGTCGCCACCGTTCACGGCGAGCGAGATGAGACCCGCGCTGTCGGTGAAGGCGACGATCTCCCCGGGTGCCACCGCGGCGAACGTCTCCAGGTACGGCACGGTCAGCTGGCGCCGCCCGCAGCGGACCACCACCGGGGATCCGAAACCCAGTCCGAGGCGGTCGGCGTCCGAGGCAGCGATGGACAGCTGGACGTTGCCGAAGCGGTCCACCGACATCACCTCGCCCTCGGCCTCGCCGTCGTGCACCCGGCTGGTCGGCGCGGGCAGCGTCACCAGGTCCGCCAGGTCGATGGGCGTGCCCGCCAGGGCCAGGTCGGCGCCGGCCGCCAGGTGCGCCGCGACCGGGGTGAAGATGTCCCGGCCGTGGAACGTGGGCGACACCGGGTGCAGCCACAGCTCCCCGTTGGTCAGCTGGCAGGCCGCGGCCGCCCCGCCCAGCGCGGCCACCGCCCAGGACAGCAGGCCGTTGTCCGGGCCGACCAGGATGCTGTCCCCGGCGGCCACCGCGATCCCGCGGCGTGCGGTCCCGACTCCCGGATCGACCACCGCGACGTGCACGCCCGCCGGCAGGTAGGGGATGGTCTGGGCCAGCACCGCGGCGCCGCGGCGCACGTCGCCGGGAGGCACGAGGTGGGTGATGTCGATGAGCCTGATGGCGGGCGCGATGCGGGCGGCTACCCCATGGCAGGCCGCGACGAACCCGTCCTCCAGCCCGTAGTCAGTAAGGAACGTTATGCAGTCGAATGAAGCCACGAAGGCTGAGCGTACGGGGTCGTGGGCACAGCGGCTAGAGCCGCCCTACGATGAAGCTACGGGCGCGGTACTGGAGGGCAGATGGCGGCGCTGTCCGAACGCGAGATGCGGGTCCTCGCCTTCGAGCGTGGCTGGTGGCGCTCGCCCGGGGCCAAGGAGCAGGAGATCCGTGACGCCCTCGGGATGACCGCGACCAGCTACTACCAGTTGCTCAACGACCTCATCGACCGTCCGGAGGCGCTCGTGTTCGATCCGGCCCTGGTCACCCGGCTGCGCCGGCAGCGCGCCAGGCGGCACCGGATGCGCTCGGCCGGCCCCGACCGCCGCGACGGTTCCTCCTGGTGAGCGGGACGCCGGGCCTGCCATCGCCGGTGACCCCGGAAGGGCGGGCCGGGCTGGATGCGCTGCTCGCCGACCCGGGCCGGGCCCTGGTCGCGCTGGATTTTGACGGCACGCTGTCCCCGATCGTGGCCAACCCGGCTGCGGCCCGGGCGCACCCCGGTGCGGTCCCGGCCCTGCGCCAGGTGGCCGCGGTGGTCGGCACCCTCGCGGTGATCACGGGCCGTCCCGCCGCGTCCGCCGTGGAGCTGGGCGGGTTCCAGGCGGTCCCGGGGCTCACCGTGCTCGGCCACTACGGCCTCGAGCGCTGGGCGGACGGGACGCTGGAGTCACCGCCGTCGCCGCCCGGGGTCGAGGCGGCGCGCGCCGAGCTGCCCGCCCTGCTGGCCGACGCCGGCGCGCCGGACGGGACGCGGATCGAGGACAAGGGCCATGCGGTCGCGGTGCACACCCGGCAGGCGGGCGATCCGCAGGCTGCCCTGGACCGGCTCCGCGAGCCCCTGTCCAGCCTGGCCGCACGACACGGGCTGGCGGTCGAGCCGGGACGGATGGTGATCGAGCTGCGGCCCCAGGGCATGGACAAGGGCCAGGCCCTGCTCGCCCTCGCCGCGCAACGGCAGCCGTCCGCGGTCATGTTCTGCGGAGACGACCTGGGTGACGTGGCCGCCTTCGACGCGGTGCGCGCGCTGCGCGGTGACGGCACGCCGGGGCTGACCGTGTTCAGCGGTTCCGCCGAGGTGACCGCGCTGGCTGAATCGGCCGACCTGGTGGTGGACGGGCCGGACGGCGTCGTGGCCCTGCTCGGTGCACTGGCCGGCGCGGCCGCCGGCCAGCAGCCAAGATAACGGTCCGGCCCGGGCCAGCCGGGATGCACCAGCCGGTGATCAGCCGGCCGGTGATCGCCAGCCGGTGATCTGCCCGCCGGGACCTGTCAGCCTGGGGAGCAGAATTCGAGGACGGCCAGCACGCCCTGATGATCGGTGCCGGGCACGCGGACGATCCGGGCCTCGTGCACCACGACCCCGGGGCGTGAGGCCAGCACATGATCCAGCCGCATCAGCGGCGGGAAGCGCCGGTCCGCGGGCCAGGTGAAGCCGGGCCAGGGCCGCTGGCGGGCGGCGTCGGCGCAGTCCACGAAGCCCGAGCGGAGCAGCGCACGGAACGCGCGGTGGTCGCGGGTGGCGTTGAAGTCCCCGGCCGCCAGCTGCGGGCCGCTCGTGCCGGCCAGGGCCGACTGGATCAGCCCGAGCTCCCGCCGCCAGAGACGTTCCCGGTCCCCCACGGGGGCGACCGGGTGCACGGCGGTGACGGTGACAGCCGGCCCGCCGGGTGGGTCGATGCGGGCCCGGGGAGCCGCCGCGAACAGGCCGTCCACCGGGGGGAGCGGGGTCAGCGGCCAGCGGGCCCACAGCCCGGTGCCGCTGGAGCCCTCGCGCGGCTCGAGCTGCGACTGCGGCAGCAGGTCCGCCAGGCCGGTGAGGGCCAGGCGCAGCACCAGCCCCGTGGTCAGTTCCTGGACCAGGAGGATGTCCACCTCGAGGGCGGCCACGGTAGCGGCGATGGCCTCCGCGTCCGCCGCGCCCCCCATGACGTTCAGGGTCAGCACCCGCAGCGGCGCCGCCTGGCCCCCGGGCCGGCCGCCGGCTCCCGGGCCCGGCGGGACGGCCGGGCCGGTGGCAGCTGCCAGGCCACCAGGGTGAGCGCGGGCACGGCCAGGATCAGCGCGAGCCACCAGGAGGACAGCGCGGCCACTACGGCCCCGGCCAGCGCGGGCACGATTCCCACCGGGGCCAGGGCGGCCAGCTTCGGGCCCGGATTCGGTGGCCGCCCGCCCGCCGCCCGCGCCACGAGGAACGGCAGCGACAGCACAGTGAGTACCGCGGCCACCACCCCGCTCACAGGCTCACCCCACCTCAATCCGGCGATACCGGCGGCCGCGTTCGGCTCCAGGCGTCTCATTATCCCGGGAAGCGGCCCGGCAGTTACCCGGGGTGGCGGGGCAGCGGCCCCGGAATGCGGCCTGGCAGCCTCCCGGGGCCCAGCAGCCCCGGAATGCGGCCCGGCAGCCCCGGAATGCGGACCGGCAGCCCGCCAGGGCCCGGCAGCCCCCCGGGCCCCGGGCAGCGCCCCGGGGATCTCACCCCTCGAGCGCGTCGAGCTGGGACTGGAGCCAGGCGCTGGGCGGGAAGGCCGCGCCCGCTGACGCGAGCCCGGCGGCCCGCCGGGCCCGCTCGGCCTGCGGCATGGTGAGCGCCCGGTGCAGCGCTTCCGCGGTCTGCGTGACATCGAACGGGTTCACCAGGAGCGCATCGCCGCCGAGTTCGGCCGCCGCGCCGGCCTCCGTGGACAGGACCAGCGCACAGGCACGCTCAGACAGGATCGGGCCTTCCTTGGCCACCAGGTTCATCCCGTCCCGGATCGGGTTGACCAGCAGCACATCCGCGAGGCGGTAGGCGGCCAGCGAGCGCGGGTAGTCGTCGTTCACCTGGAGGATCAGCGGGTTCCAGGCGTCGGTGCCGAACTCGTCCTCGATCTCGCCGGCCATCCGCTGGACCCGCGCCGTGTACTCCCGGTATTCGGGCAGGTCATGACGGGACGGGTAGGCGAACGCCAGATGGGTCACCTGGCCGCGCCATTCCGGGTGGGTGATCAGGAGCTCGCGGTAGGCGGCCATGCCGCGGACGATGTTCTTGGACAGCTCGGTGCGGTCCACCCGGACGATGAGCCGCTGGCCCGTGGTGATGGCGGTCAGCGCCGCCACCTGTCCCTGGACGTCGGCGGCCGTCGCCCGCTGCCGCAACTCCTCCGCGTCAACGCCGAGCGGGTGAACGGCCACCGAGGTCAGCTTGCCCTTGTACCGGACCGTGCCGGCGGCCCGGTCGACCGCTGCGCCCAGGAACTCGGCGCAGCAGTCCAGGAAGGCGTCCGCCCAGCGCTGGCTGAGGAAGCCGGCGTGATCCGCGCCGAGGATCCCGGCGAGCACCTCCTGGCCCACCTCGTCCGGCAGCAGCCGGTAGTAGTCGGGGGGTGCCCACGGGGTGTGCGAGAAGTGCGCGATCCGGACGTCGGGCCGCTGCTCGGCGAGCATCCGCGGGACCAGTGGCAGGTGATAGTCCTGGACCATCGCCTTGACCTGCCCCTGGCGGCCCGCCGGCCCGGCCCCTTCGGCCAGCGCGTCCGAGAACGCGGCGTTGTAGGCGCGAAACGACTCCCACTCGCGGCGGAACGCGAGCCCGAAGGCGGGCTGATTGGACGTGTCGAACAGCATGTGGTGCACGAACCAGAGCGTGGAGTTGGCCACCGCGCTGTAGGCCCGCTGGAAGGTGGGTGGCGAGATGTCCAGCATCCGGACGGCTGACTTCCCAGGAGTCAGCTCGGCGCCGATCCGCCCATCCAGGGCCAGCCTGGACGCGGCCCGGTCGGCGTCGCTGAGCGCTGCGCACACCCACAGCACGTCCGCCTGATCCCTGATCGAGGACAGTCCGGAGACCAGGCCGCCGCCGCCCCGCTCGGCCACCAGTGAGCCGTCCTCGCCCACCGCGAAGGAGACCGGCCCCCGGTTGGAAGCGATGAGCACCCGCTCGCCGCCGTCCCGCCCCGCTGCACCATCGGGCAGCTGAGCACCGCTCTGGTCCATGCACGCGAGGCTAGCCGGATCGGCCGGGTAGTGCTGGCCAGGGAGTCGGTTAGAGTGGCGGGTACAACTTCATAACGCTCATCCAGAGGGGTGGAGGGATACGGCCCGGTGAAGCCCCGGCAACCATCACGGTGAGGTGTGCCCGCGAGGCCATTCCCGTGACAGGTGCCAAGTCCGGCCCTCGGCCATCCGGCCGCTGGGGCAGATGAGGAGAAAGGCCTCGCCACGTGAGCACACCCCTCGCACCCACCCCTGCTTCGCCCGCGCCCTCCCGCTTCGGCTACGCCACCGGCTTGGGCTGCCGGGAATGCGGCCAGACCTATCCGCTGGGCTCCACCCACGCGTGCGCCGAGTGCTTCGGGCCCCTCGAGGTCCGGTACGACTACCCGAGGCTGAACCGGGCCGCCATCGAGGCCGGGCCGGCCAGCATCTGGCGTTACGCCAGCCTGCTGCCCGTGGCCCCGGACGTGGCTGGTACCCCCAACACCGATCCGGGCTGGACCCGCCTGGTACGGGCCGATCAGCTGGGACGTGAGCTCGGCCTGCGCAGCCTCTGGGTCAAGGACGAGCGGGCCAACCCGACTCACTCCTTCAAGGACCGGGTGGTGGCCGTCGCGCTCGCGGCCGCGGTGGAACTGGGCTTCAAGGTCCTCGCCTGCCCGTCCACGGGCAACCTCGCGAACGCGGTCGCGGCGGCGGCGGCACGGGCGGGCATCCGCTCGGTCGTGCTCATCCCGTCGGACCTCGAGCCGCAGAAGATCATCGCCACGGGCGTGTACGGCGGCACCATGGTCCCGGTGCAGGGCAGCTACGACGACGTCAACCGGCTGGCCTCCGAGCTGGCTGACGACCGTGAGGACTGGGCATTCGTCAACGTCAACGTCCGGCCCTACTACGCGGAGGGCTCCAAGACCATCGGGTTCGAGATCGCCGAGCAGCTCGGCTGGCGGCTGCCCGAGCAGATCGTGGTGCCGGTCGCTTCCGGAGCCCAGCTCGTGAAGATCGACAAGGCGTTCCGGGAGCTGGTGAGCCTCGGCCTGGTCGAGGACACCCCGTACAAGGTGTTCGGCGCCCAGGCCACCGGCTGCTCACCGGTCGCGGAGGCGTTCCGGCAGGGCCACGACGTGGTCCAGCCGGTCCGGCCGGCCACCATCGCCAAGTCGCTGGCCATCGGGAACCCGGCCGACGGGCCCTACGTGCTCGACGTGGTGCGCCGCACCGGCGGGGTGGTGGCCGATGTGGACGACGACGCGGTCGTGTCGGCCATGCGCCTGCTGGCCGCCACCGAGGGCATCTTCGGCGAGACGGCCGGCGGGGTGACCCTGGGCGTGCTGCGCAGCCTGCTGGCCTCGGGCCAGCTGGACCCGGACGCCGAGACGGTGATCATCAACTCGGGCGACGGCCTCAAGACGCTTGACGCCGTCGCCGGTGCGGTGAGCACCCCCCCGGCCATCCGCCCCACCCTGGACGCCTTCCTGGCCTTCGAGGCCTCGCTGGGGTCCGGTCACGCGGCACTATAGGACCCTTCAGCCACTCTGAGCTGGTCCGCGCTCCCTGAAAGGCAGGCCCCGGCATGACCGTGTCCGTCCGTATCCCCACCATCCTGCGTACCTACACCGGCGGCGCGGCTGAGGTCACCGCCGGCTCGGGGACGTTGCGCGAGGTCATCGCCGGCCTGGACGCCAGTTATCCGGGCATCAGGGGCCGGATCGTGGATGACTCCGGCCAGCTGCGGCGGTTCGTCAACGTGTACGTGGGCGAGGAAGACGTCAGGTTCGCCCAGGGGCTGGATACGCCGGTCCCGGCCGGCGCGCACGTGTCCGTGATTCCGGCCGTCGCGGGCGGATGATCCTTCGAGGGACGCACCGCCAGTTTTCCGCCCAGGATCTGCGTAAGCGCCCATGGGTCCTGGCCAGATGCGGGAACCGGCCCCGCTGAGTTCGGGGAGTTACAGGTCCCGAACGCCCACCGCACGGGGTAAGGTCGTGTCCGGTCGCTGTCGGTCGGGGTGATACGGCAAGCCTGGCTTGCCCACGCCTAACCCGCGCCGCGATCGACGGGTTCCGCAAAGGCAAGGGTGGAACCCGAGGCCCGAGCGGAGTTAGGGAGTTGTTGGGTAATGGCTCAGGGCACCGTCAAGTGGTTCAACGCGGACAAGGGCTACGGCTTCATCGCGGTCGACGGTGGCAGGGACGTGTTCGTGCACTTCTCCGCCATCCAGATGGATGGCTACCGCAGCCTCGAAGAGGGGCAGCGGGTCGAATTCGAGATCACGCAGAGTGACCGCGGCCCGCAGGCGGAGGCCGTCCGGGCTGTGTGAGCTCGGCGTCTAAGTTCGGCTGATGGCCCGGTGCCCGGGTGACGGGTGCCGGGCCATCAGGGGCCTGAGGGGTGCGCCCCGGGCCCACCCCTCAGGTACTGAGTGCCGAGGACATGACCAGTAGCGCCCTTCGGGCGTGACGCGGGCCGCTAGGTTGGCCCGCGGCGGCCACCACGTGAGTGTTCGCTGTCAGCGTTCCGGTGTCCCGCCCAGCGCCCGGGTCCCTTCCGGCATGAATCCTCATATGGCCAGGTACGCCTGGCTTTCCGGCTGGCCGGCCGCGGCCAGGTACGGGGGGACGGGTGGGCGGTTCCAGCTTGCACTCTCATGCCGAGAGTGCTAAACAAGGCGTTGGCACTCTCGGCATGAGAGTGACAACTCCAGGGCGGGAATCGGGGCGATGAGGCCTCGCCGGCGGCAGGAAGGGACTGTCCGCCGGGGGGTCGGCCGTCGCGGGCGTCGGCCCGGTTCACACACAAAGCCACCAAGTCCCGGGAGGACTGGAGCCTATGGCAGCCAAGATGATCGCGTTCGATGAGGACGCGAGGCGCGGCCTCGAGCGCGGAATGAACCAGCTCGCGGACGCCGTGAAGGTAACCCTCGGCCCGAAGGGCCGGAACGTGGTGCTCGAGAAGAAGTGGGGCGCCCCCACGATCACCAACGATGGCGTGTCCATCGCCAAGGAGATCGAGCTCGAGGACCCGTGGGAGAAGATCGGCGCTGAGCTGGTCAAGGAAGTAGCGAAGAAGACCGACGACGTCGCGGGCGACGGCACCACCACGGCCACCGTGCTGGCGCAGGCGCTGGTCCGTGAGGGCCTGCGCAACGTGGCGGCGGGCGCGAACCCGATGTCCCTCAAGCGGGGCATCGAGGCCGCGGTCGAGCGGGTGAGCGAGGAACTGTCCAAGCTCGCCAAGGACGTGGAGACCAAGGAGCAGATCGCTTCGACGGCCTCCATCTCGGCCGGCGACCCCGCGATCGGCGAGATGATCGCCGAGGCGATGGACAAGGTCGGCAAGGAAGGCGTCATCACCGTCGAGGAGAGCAACACCTTCGGCCTCGAGCTCGAGCTCACCGAGGGCATGCGCTTCGACAAGGGGTACATCTCGCCGTACTTCGTCACCGACCCCGAGCGGATGGAAGCAGTCCTCGACGACCCGTACATCTTGGTGACGAACTCCAAGACCTCGGCGAACAAGGACCTGCTCCCGCTGCTCGACAAGGTGGTCCAGTCGGGTAAGCCGCTGGCCATCATCGCCGAGGACGTCGAGGGCGAAGCCCTCGCGACCCTGGTCGTCAACAAGATCCGCGGCCTGTTCAAGTCCGTCGCGGTGAAGGCGCCCGGCTTCGGTGACCGGCGCAAGGCCATGCTCGGTGACATCGCCATCCTGACCGGCGCGCAGGTCATCAGCGAGGAAGTCGGTCTCAAGCTTGAGAACGCCGACCTCGACCTGCTCGGCCGGGCCCGCAAGGTCGTCGTCACCAAGGACGAGACGACCATCGTGGACGGTGCCGGTGACCCCGAGCAGATCTCCGGCCGGGTGAACCAGATCCGGGCCGAGATCGAGAACACCGACTCCGACTATGACCGCGAGAAGCTGCAGGAGCGGCTGGCCAAGCTGGCTGGCGGCGTGGCCGTCATCAAGGCCGGCGCAGCCACCGAGGTCGAGCTGAAGGAGCGCAAGCACCGCATCGAGGACGCGGTGCGCAACGCGAAGGCCGCCGTCGAAGAGGGCGTTGTCCCTGGCGGTGGCGTGGCCCTGCTGCACGCGGGGGCCAGTGCCTTCAAGAAGCTCGAGCTGACGGGCGACGAGGCGACCGGCGCGACCATCGTGCGCCGTGCCGTCGAGGAGCCGCTCAAGCAGATCGCGGTGAACGCCGGCCTCGAGGGCGGCGTCGTGGTCGAGAAGGTCAAGACGCTGCCTGCCGGTCAGGGGCTCGACGCCGCGACCGGTGAGTACGTCAACATGTTCAAGGCCGGGATCATCGACCCGGCCAAGGTGACGCGTTCCGCGCTGCAGAACGCGGCCTCCATCGCCGGGCTGTTCCTCACGACCGAGGCGGTCGTGGCGGAGAAGCCGGAGAAGGAAAAGGCGCCGGCCGCCCCTGGCGGCGGCGACATGGACTTCTGACCCGGCCGGGGGGCTAGCTCCCCCACCGTGGCAGAGTCCACGTGGCAGACGGCGCGCCGTCTGCCCGGACTGACCGAAGGGGCGGTCCCGGATCACCGGGACCGCCCCTTTGGTCTGCCTGCATCCCGGGGGATCGGCGTGCTTCCCCGAGGTCAGCGTGTTCTGGCCGGATCACCAGGCGCTTTCGCCGTATCGATGGGTACTTATTGCTTTGCCGGCATTGGCAAACTGATAACGTGCCGGGTCCACAATGCCCCGTTTGCAGAGGATTATCGAAGCATGAGGCGCCGCTCAGCTCCGCCGCCGTCCGCTCAGCAGATGATCCGTGACTACCTCGGGCGCGTCTCGGTCGCGGCGACGAAGGTCCTGCCGAAGGGTGACCGGCTGCTGTTCGTCGGCCGCACCCGGGCGGCCATCGAGGCCCAGGTCGGCCCGATCGCGTCGGCCGACGCCGATGACGTGCTGAGCGCGCTGAACACCATGGGCGACCCGGAGGAACTCGCCAAGCGGGAGCGCGAGCGCCTCGACAGCGCCCGGCGGCGGGGCGCGGCCGCGGCCCCGCCCGCCCTCTGGAAGCCGGCCAAAGCGCCGCGGCGGGGCGCGGCCCCGCCACCCCCGGCCGACGGCCGCGGCCGCGACCGCGGGCCGGGTCAGGCGCACAGGCCCAGACCGTGGCCGCACCGTGGGCTGACCGGGCCGGCCCAGCCGAAACCCGCGGGGCCAGCCGCGGACGCTCCGCGGCTGGATGCGGCTCCCGTCGTGCCGCGCCAGGCGGACTCGCCCGAGGCGACGATGTCCCCGCTGGACGCGCTCGACGCGGTGGACGCGGTGGAGCCGGTCTGGGCAGAGCCGGCCCCGGCAGAACTGGCCGGCGGCCAGCCGGAGACGGCCGCCCCAGACGAGGCCCAGCTAGACGAGGCCCAGCTAGACGAGGCCCAGCTAGACGAGGCCAGGTCCAGACCAGGCCGGGCCAGGCCAGGTTCCGCTATACAAGGTCCAGCCAGACCAGGCCGGGCCAGACCAGGTCCAGCCAGACAAGGCCGGGCTGAACGGGACCGCTCCGGACGGGACCGCTCCGGACGGGGCCACTCCGGACAGGACCGCTCCGGACAGGACCGCGCCAGAGCCCGGGAAAACCCCGCCGGGCTGGATGCGCCCCCGCCCCGCCCCGCCGCCCGGCGAGACCGGGCCGCAGTCGATCGTCCCCGGCATGGAGCAGCCCGCCGAGACGGAAGAACCCCCGGTGAGCCGGCGCCGCCCGCCCCCGGCGGTACTCGCGGAAGCATGGGCCCTGGCCCGCAAGCACCCACTGGAGGCCGTCTCCGTCATCCTGCTGGGCGTCGGCGGCCTGATCCTGCCGTTCCCGTTCTGGCTGATCGGGGGAATCGTCGCGCTCCGGTCCCGGCGCTGGGACGCGCGCGATAAGTGGATAGCCCTGGCGGGGCCGCCCCTGTTCACGTTCGTGGTCCTGCTGATCCGCGCCGGGACGTCCGCGGGCAACTTCTTCTCGGCTTTTTACCACGCCGCGCAGCACGACGTCGGGCTCAGCATCCGGGCAGGTTGCGTGCTGTGCGCGGGGTATCTCGTCTGGCGGCTGCGCCGCGGCCCGCGGATACGGACCCTTCCTCCCTGGCAGCGTCCCCGCTAACGTACGCCGGGCGGGACCGATAACCTAGAGTTGCTGCTCCTGCGCCCGCCCGCCCGCTCTACTGCATAAGGTCAGGTCCGTGCCCACTGGCAAGGTCAAATGGTATGACGCCGACAAAGGGTTCGGCTTTCTCACCCGCGACGACGGCGGTGAGGTCTTCGTGCACTCCACGGCGTTGCCTGCGGGCAGCACCGCCCTGCGGCCCGGCCAGCGGGTCGAGTTCGGCGTGGCCGAGGGGCGCCGGGGAGTCCAGGCCCTCCAGGTCCGGCTGCTCGAGCCGCCGCCGACGGTAGCCAAGGTCAGCCGGAAGACCCCCGACGAGATGGTCGTGATCGTCGAGGACCTGATCAAGCTGCTCGACGGGGTGTCCGCCGCCTACCGGCGGGGGAGGCACCCGGACGCCCGCGACGGGAAGAAGATCGCGACCGTGCTCCGCGCCGTCGCCGACGACCTCGAAGCCTAGCCCGCCCCGCCCGACCCCCCCGCGCCGGGGCCGTACGGGTCCATGATCCCGGTCGAAAAGGGGCGCCATGTGGCAGATATTGTCCGGCATCATGGACGGCGCTGCACCCGGGCCGCTGCGGCCCGGGCCGCCAGGATCCGGCGGCGCCTGCTGGCCAGCAGCAGCACCGCGGTGGCGGCCAGGCCCGCCGCAGGCACGGCCAGCCCCGCTACCCCGCTGTCCGTGATGGACATGGCCAGCCCGGCCAGCCCGCCCGCTACCCAGGCCAGCTGGTGGATGGTCTCCGACGCGGCCAGGGTCGAGGAACGGATCTCCTCGGGGATCTCGCGCTGCACGATCGAGTCCAGCGCGAGCTTGGCGAGCACCTGGCTGAACGCCGCGACCAGGGCCACGACGAGCGCCGCCCACAGGCCGAAGAACGCGGCGCAGGCCGCGGTGATCGCGGTGGACGCGCAGAGCAGCGCGAACAGGATCAGGTGCGGGGCACGGGCCTTCAGCAGCGCGCCGATCCCGGTCCCGATGAACCCGCCCGCCCCGGCGGCGGCGATCATCGCGCCCAGCGCGAGCTTGTCGCTGGTGCCGGGAAAGTGCACGGTGCGCAGCAGGAAGGCGAGAAAGAAGATCATGTAGCCGGAGAAGGCGCGGAGCGCCGCGTTGCCGCGCATGGCCTCGCCCACGATCGGGCCCACGCTGCGCAGGGTGGTGGCCCAGCTGGCGCGCCGTGGCGGTGCCCCGGCCGTCGCCGGCCGCGGCGCAGGTCCCGCCCCGGGTCCCGCCCCGGGTCCCGCCCCGGGTCCCGCCCCCGGGTCCCGCCCCCGGACCGTGGGCGGCCCCTGGACCAGGGCCGGCCCCCGGACCGGGCCCTGGGGCGGCGGCCCCGGCTGGGGCGGGTTCCGGGGCGCCGGCGCCGGGATCGGACGGCTGCGGGTCACGCTGGTCCACCCGGGTGGGCAGCCTGATCCCCAGCGCGATGGCGGCCAGGTAGGCCAGGGTGCCGACGCGCAGCACCCAGGTCGCCCCGGCCGTGCCGCCGCCGGCCAGGAACGAGACCCCGGCCGCGACGCCGACCCCGGCCGTGGAGGCGATGAGCGCCGCGAGCGAGATCCGCGCGTTCGCCGACACCAGCGTGATCCGGGCCGGGAGCACCCGGGGGGTGACGGAGCTGCGGGTCACCCCGTAGGCCTTCTGCAGCACGAGCACGCCGAACGCGGCCGGCAGCAGGGTCACCGTGTCGCTGTGCTGGACCGCGCCCGCCATCCCCCAGCAGAGCAGGCCGCGGGCCAGCAGGGTGCCGACCATGATGTACCGGCGGCCGTCCCTGACGCGGTCCAGCATCGGCCCGATGAACGGGGCCAGCACGGCGAACGGGGCCATCGTGATGAGCAGGGTCAGCGCGATGCGCCCCCGGGCCTGGTCCACCGAGGTGCTGAAGAACAGCGTCCCGGCCAGGGCGACCGCCACGAACGCGTCGGCCGCGGCGCCCGCCGCGGTCAGCTCGATGACCCGGTCCAGGCCGGTCCGCCCGGCCCCGGAGGCCTGGGTCATCCGGCGGATGACCCGCCCGGTGCCCCGGGCCGTGGACGCGCCAGCCCGCCCGGTCGAGCGCAGCCCGGTCGCGAAACCGCCGGCTGCCCGCCTCGCCTGCGGCCGCGCACCGGACAGTCCCATGTTCCCAGTATTCTGCGTTCTCAGGGGGGCGACGACCCCGACGGGCCAGACTGCAGCTGGCCAATCAGGTTTCTGTCGCACAGCGGGTGCGTGAATGGGGGACAATTGCTCACCGTGAGCCCTGGGCGTGCACGGAGCAAGGAACCGGATGACGCCTGCGCGCAGGCGGTAGACCTGGCGCGCAGCGCGGCCGAGGAGATGGCCGGTGCGGCCGGCGTGGGCGGCCACCTCGGCGTGACGGCTGATGCTGACCGGGTGGTGACACACCGGTTCGCCTGCCTCGAGCCCGCTTATCGTGGCTGGTGCTGGGCGGTCACCGTGGCCCGCGCCTCGCGGGCCAAGAACGTGACCGTCGATGAGAGCGTGCTCCTCCCGGGGCCGGACGCGATCCTCGCCCCGGACTGGGTGCCCTGGCGGGAGCGGCTGCTCCCCGGCGACCTGGGGGTGGGGGACCTGCTCCCGGCGCCGCCGGATGACGCCAGGCTGGTGCCGGCCGCCTCACTCGAAGGGGACGACGGGGTCGCCGACTGGGGCGAGACGACCTGGGCCATGCCCGGGACCGAACCCGAAGACCTGGTCCCGGTCCCGTCCGCCGAGCCGCTCGCCGACGAGCCGGATGACCTCCAAGACGCCGAAACGGAAGACCGCACCGGCGTGGCGGCCCTGGCGGTGGCCGCGGGGACGGACGGCACGACCACGGAGGGCATCGAGGACCGGCCGCCCCGGGCCCGCGTGCTCTCGGCCATCGGCCGCGATGACACCGCGCTGCGCTGGTACACCAGTGAGCACGGCCCGAAGTCGCCACTGGCCAGTGCCGCCCCGGGGCTCTGCTCGGGGTGCGGGTTCTTCGTGCGGCTGGGCGGCCCGCTGGGGCGGGTGTTCGGGGTCTGCGCGAACGAGTACGCGCCCGATGACGGCCGGGTCGTCTCCCTCGATCACGGCTGCGGTGCGCATTCCGAGGGGGGCAGCGCGGCGACCGCGGAGCAGCTGCGGCCGGTCATCGACGAAATGGGCTACGACATGGTGGACATGCCCGGGGTCTCGATGGAGGAGACGGTCTTCGAGCCGCTCGACCACAACTAGGGGTACTCAGCTAGGGGTACTCAGCCCCCAGCGGTGGAACGGCGCTCCGCCTGCCGCGACCGGGCCCGCTTCAGCCGGGGCACGTACCAGAGGCCGAACAGGCCCAGGCACAGCCCGACCGCGCACGTCCAGACCCACCAGCGCTGGCCGGGGGGCAGGTCGTCGCGCAGCACCAGGAGGCTGATCAGCCCGATGGCCCAGGCCGCGGTGATGACCGCGGTCACGAGCTGGTCGTTGGCCTCCAGCGGCGGCGGTGCGGGCCGAAGTTTCCTGCTCACCTGACCCAGGCTAACGGGCCTGCGCGTGGTGTACTTGGTCCACACCCCGCTTGGGGTGCCACCGTTCGCTCTGCTAACGGTTGACGGAATGCCGCTGGCTCGCATACCGTTAGCAAAAGTAATGACTCAGGCTAAAGATAATGACAACCTCGGGGACCAGGGCCGATGCGGGCCTGGCCACAGCGCTACGGATCTCCGTGAGCCGCCTGGCCCGGCGGCTGCGGGTCGAGCGGACCGCGCCCGGCCAGGAGGAGCCCGTGCTCTCGGACACGCAGTTCGCCGCCTTGGCCACGCTGGAGAAGCACGGCGCGATGAGCCCGGGCGAGCTGGCCGGGCACGAGCGGGTGCAGCCGCCGTCGATGACCCGGGTCATCGCCGCACTGGAAGAATGGCAGCTCGTCACGCGGGCAGCGCATGCCTCCGACCGGCGGCAGGTGGTCCTGACCGTGACCCCGGCGGGCCGGGAACTGGTCGCGAGGGCGCGCCGGCGCCGGGACGCCTGGCTGGCCAGGCGGCTGAACGAGCTGACCGCGCAGGAGCGGGCGACGCTGCGCGCGGCCGCGCCGATTCTGGAGAAGCTCAGCCAGTCCTGACCGGGCCGCGCTCGCGGCTGCGGACGTTCCGGTCCCTGGGCACCCGTAACTACCGGCTGTTCGCGGTCGGCCAGGTCGTCTCCAACAGCGGCACCTGGATGCAGCGGGTGGCCCAGGACTGGCTGGTCCTCCAGCTGACCCACGGCAGCGGCACCGCGCTGGGCATCGCCACCGGGCTGCAGTTCCTGCCCATGCTGGCCAGCCCGTGGGGCGGCGCGGTCGCGGACCGCTACCCCAAACGGCGCATCCTGATGGTCACCCAAACCGCGATGGGGCTGCTCGCGCTGATCCTGGGTGTGCTCGCGCTCACCGGGGCGGTGCGGATCTGGCAGGTCTTTGCGCTGGCCTTCGGGCTCGGGCTGGCCACCGTGGTGGACAACCCCACCCGGCAGGCGTTCGTCACCGAGATGGTCGGCCAGGCCGACATGCCCAACGCGATCGCGCTCAACAGCGCGATCTTCAACCTGGCCCGCATCGCGGGACCGGCCGCCGCGGGCCTGGTGATCGGGGCGGTGGGCACCCCGGCCGCCTTCTTCCTCAACGCGGCCTCCTACGGTGCGGTGCTCACCAGCCTCAAGCTCATGCGCCCCGGCGAGCTGCACCCCGTGGAGCCGGTGCCCCGGCACCCGGGCCAGCTCCGGGAGGGCTTCGCCTACGTACGGGCCCGGCCCCAGCTGCTGATGCCCATGGTGCTGATCTTCTTCGTGGCCACGTTCGGGATGAACTTCCAGGTGACCAACGCGCTCATGTCGCGGCAGGTGTTCCACACCGGGGCCACGGCGTTCGGCGTGGCCTCCGCGGTGTTCGCGGCCGGCGCGCTGGGCGGGGCCCTGCTCGCCGCGCGGCGCCGCGGGCCCGGGATGCGGCTGCTGGTGACCGCCGCGTTCACGTTCGGCCTGCTGGAAGTGCTCACCGCGCTGATGCCCTCGTTCTGGCTGTTCCTGGCCATGCTGGTGCCGACGGGCCTGATCCTGCTGACCCTGAGCACGGCGGCCAACTCCACGGTCCAGCTCGCCTCGGCGCCGGACATGCGCGGCCGGGTGATGGGGCTGTACATGCTGGTGTTCCTGGGCGGTGCGCCGCTCGGGTCGCCGATGGTCGGCTGGGTCGCGGAGCAATTCGGCCCGCGGATGAGCCTGCTCGCAGGCGGGGTCATCTCGGCGGCCGCGGCGGGCGTCATCGGCCTGCTGCTGGCCCGCCGGCACGGCATCGGGGCCCGGGACTACCTGCGCCCGGCCGCGCTGGCCCGCATGGTCGCCTGACGCCGTTTTCGTGCCGCACGGGGGCTTTGTGGTGCCGCGCGGGGGCTTTGTCGTGCTGTGCGCGGGCTTTGTGGCGCTGCGCGCGGACCCGGCCCGGCAGCTGGTGCTACGAATGGATTATGAGGTTGTTCGTGGCGGTCGCCGTGCCGGCCGATGCGGCCGACGAGCTGGACGGGGCGGTGGCGCCGTTGCGGCGGTCGTGGCCTGCGCTGCGCTGGACCGGGCGCGACGCCTGGCATGTCACGCTGGCGTTCCTCGGCGAGGTGAACGAGACGGTCAGCACCCGGCTGATGCCGCGCCTGGAGCGCGCCGCGGGCCGCCATCCCTGCCTGCCCGTCTGTCTGGGCGGGGCCGGCGCCTTCCCGGGTGCGGACCGCGCCCGCGTGCTGTGGGCCGGGGTGCAGGGCGACCCGTGCGCGCTGGCTGCCCTGGCCGCCTCGGTGGCGGCCGGGGCGAGACGCGCGGGCGCACCTCCGGCCGAGGAGGGCCGGCGCTTCCAGCCGCATCTGACCCTGGCCCGGTGCCGGGAACCGGTGGACGCCCGGTCGCTGGTCGGGAGCCTGTCCGGGTACACCGGCACGCCGTGGACCGCGGGGGAGATCTACCTGATCCGCAGCCACCTGCCCGGCGGCCGCCCGCACGACCGGCCGCGGTACGAGACCCTGGGCAGCTGGCCGCTGCGCGCGGCATAGGCTGCCTGATGTGAACCGCACGACCCGCTGGCTGCTGCCCCTGGTCCTCGCGATCCTGGTGGCAGGCGCGCTGATCGGCGCGGCCCTGCGCTAGCGAGCCGGCACAGGGCACGCGGCGCGGCTACAGCCGCCCGATCACGTAGTCGATGCAGGCGGTCAGCGCCTCCACGTCGGCCGGGTCCACGGCCGGGAACATGCCGATCCGCAGCTGGTTGCGGCCGAGCTTGCGGTACGGCTCGGTGTCCACGATCCCGTTGGCCCGCAGTGCCGCCGCGACGGCCGCGGCGTTGACGCCCCCGGTGAAGTCGATGGCGCCCACCACCTGGGACCGCTGCCCCGGATCGGTGACGAACGGGGTGGCGTAGGGCGACTTCTCAGCCCAGGTGTACAGCCGGGAGGAGGAGTCGGCGGTCCGCCCCACCGCCCAGTCCAGGCCGCCCTGGCCGAGCATCCACTCCACCTGGTCGGCCAGCAGCAGCAGGGTCGCCACCGACGGGGTGTTGTACGTCTGCTGCTTGGCCGAGTTGTCGATGGCGACCGGCAGCGAGAAGAACTCGGGGATGTAGCGGCCGCTCGCCGCGATCTCCGCGGCCCGGTCCAGGGCCGCGGGGGACATCAGCGCGAGCCACAGCCCGCCGTCGGAGCCGAAGCACTTCTGCGGCGCGAAGTAGTACACGTCACAGTCGCCGGCATCGACGGGGAGGCCGCCGGCGCCGCTCGTCGCATCCACGATGATCAGGGCCCCGGGATCGCTGCCCCGGACCCGGCGGACGGGCATGGCCACGCCGGTGGAGGTCTCGTTGTGGGTGAGCGCGTAGGTGTCCACCCCGGTCTCGCCGCGCGCCACCGGATGGGTGCCGGGGGGCGAGGCGATCACGGTCGGGTCGTCCAGCCACGGGGCCGCCTGCGCGACCTTGCCGAACTTCGCGGAGAACTCCCCGAACGTCAGGTGCTGCGACTTCTGCCGGATCAGCCCGAACGCGGCGATCTCCCAGAACGCCGTGGTGCCGCCGTTGCCGAGCACGACCTGGTAACCCTCGGGCACCCCGAACAGGTCCGCCAGGCCGTCGCGAGCCCGCCGGACCAGCGAGCGGACCGGGGCCTGCCGGTGCGAGGTGCCGAGGTAGCTGGCGGACGACGCGGCCAGCGCCGTGAGCTGCTCCGGGCGGATCTTGGAGGGCCCGCAGCCGAACCGGCCGTCGGCCGGCTTCAGGCCCGCGGGAATCGCGATGTCGGTCACGCCGCCAGCCTATCCACGCCGGGGGAGCGGCTCGGGCGCGTGAACCCGGGCGCGTGAACCCGGGCGCGCCCGGGGCCGTCAGACCTCGCCGAGCACCTGGTCGGCGCCGGGGACGTCGGTGACCGGGCGGGACGGCGGGCCCACGTAGCGGGCGCTGGGCCGGACCAGCCGGCCGGTCTGCTTCTGCTCCAGGATGTGGGCCGCCCAGCCCGCGGTCCGCGCGCAGGTGAACATGGACGTGAACATGTGCGGCGGGACTTCCGCGAAGTCCAGCATGATCGCCGCCCAGAACTCCACGTTCGTGGCCAGCACCCGGTCCGGCCGGCGGGCGTGCAGCTCGGTCAGGGCCGCCTCCTCCAGGGCCTCGGCCACCTCGGCGCGCGGGGCCCCGAGTTCCCTGGCCGTCCGCCGCAGCACCCGCGCCCGCGGGTCCTCGGCCCGGTACACCCGGTGCCCGAACCCCATCAGCCGGTCCCCGCGGTCCAGGGAGGCCTTGACGAACTTCATCGCGTCGCCGGTGCGCTCGACTTCCTCGATCATGGACAGCACCCGCGCGGGCGCGCCGCCGTGCAGCGGGCCGGACATCGCGCCGACCGCCCCGGAGAGGGCGGCCGCCACGTCAGCGCCGGTCGAGGCGATCACCCGGGCGGTGAACGTGGACGCGTTCATGCCGTGCTCGGCGGCGGAGGTCCAGTAGGCGTCGACGGCCCTGACGTGCCGCGGGTCGGGCTCGCCCCGCCAGCGGATCATGAACCGCTCGACGATGTTGCGTGCCTCGTCCACCCGCTCCTGCGGGACGGGCGGCAGCCCGGGACCGCGCGCCGACTGGGCCACGAAGGACAGCGCCATCACCGAGGCGCGGGCCAGGTCGTCGCGGGCCTGGTCGTCGTCGATGTCGAGGAGCTGGCGCATGCCCCAGGCGGGCGCCAGCATGGCCAGCGCGCTCTGCACGTCCACCCGGATATCGCCGGAGTGCACCGGGATCGGGTAGGGCTCGGCCGGGGGCAGTCCCGGGGCGAACTTGTTGTCCACCAGCAGGCCCCACACGTGGCCGAACGAGACGCGGTTAACGAGTTCCTCGATGTCCACGCCCCGGTAGCGGAGCGACCCGCCCTCCCGGTCCGGCTCGGCAATCGTTGTCTCGAAGGCTACGACGCCTTCGAGCCCAGGCACGAAATCGGACATGTGCTGGTCCTCCGTGGTCCTCGTGTGTCCTCGTGAGCTGCGTGGAGCGCGTACCGGGGCGGTTGTGCCGCCCCGGAGCTGACCGGTGGGTGCCAGCCGGGTCAATTCAACCCTGCTCGCACAATAATCGGGTAGATCGGCTGACCGTGACACTGGGCACGCTGGCTGGATGCTCCCGCCGGGGAGCGGCTGGTGTGTGATGATCATTCCCGTGGAACCGTCCCGTCATCCCCTGGATGAGGCCCATGCCCCGGCCGACCCTGTGGTGCTGTTCACGCGCTGGATGGACGACGTGGTCAGCGCCGGCCTGCCCGAGCCGACCGCCATGGTGCTGGCCACCGTATCCCCGGCCGGCCGGCCGCGGGGCCGAACGGTGCTGCTGAAGGAGTACGGGCCGCCGGGCTTCGTTTTCTATACCAACCGGACCTCGGCCAAAGGGCAGCACCTGGCCGGGAACCCCTATGCGTGCCTGGTCTTTCCCTGGCATCCCATCCAGCGGCAGGTGATCATCGAGGGCCGGGTGGAGGCCCTGTCCGCCCGCGAGAGCGAGCCTTATTTCCACTCCCGCGCGCACGGCTCGCAGGTCGGCGCCTGGGCTAGCCGGCAGTCGTCCGTGCTGCCGTCCCGCGCTGAGCTGGAAGCGCGGTACCAGGAGCTGGCGCAACGCTGGCCAGAGGGGACGGCCGTGCCCATGCCGGAGTTCTGGGGCGGCTACCGCGTGGTGCCGGAGGTGATGGAGTTCTGGGAGGGGCGGCCGAGCCGCCTGCACGACAGGCTCCGCTACCGCCGTGAGAGCGGGGACTGGTTTCTGGAGCGGCTGGCGCCGTAGGACTCCCGCCCGGCTGACCCCCCGGGCCAGTATGCCTTCACCGATTAGCCGGGTCGCGGCTGCGCCCGGCCGGCATAGCATCAGGTGAGGAGGGAGGCCTGGACGTGCATGGGCTCATCGACACCACCGAGATGTACCTCCGCACGATCTTCGAGCTGGAAGAGGAGGGCATCGTCCCGCTGCGGGCCCGCATCGCCGAGCGGCTGTCGCAGAGCGGGCCGACGGTCAGCCAGACCGTGGCGCGGATGGAGCGGGACGGGCTGGTCAAGGTAGAGGGCGACCGTCAGCTCGCCCTGACCCCCGCGGGGGCCACCCTGGCCATGCGGGTGATGCGCAAGCACCGCCTGGCCGAATGCCTCCTGGTCGGGGTCATCGGGCTGCCCTGGGAAGACGTGCACGTCGAGGCCTGCCGGTGGGAGCACGTGATCTCGGAAAACGTCGAGCGCAGGCTGGTGGAGCTGCTTGACTACCCGGTCTCCTGCCCGCACGGCAACATCATCCCCGGACTGGACGAGCTCGGCGTGCCGCCGGACGCGTGGCAGCGGGCGGTGGCGGCCGGGGAAGAACGGGCCGAGGCCATGACGGCGGTTGCGGCGAAGCTCGCGGCCCCGGTAACGGTCCTGCGGATCAGCGAACAAGTCCAAAGTGACCCCTCCCTGATGCTTAAACTCAAGCGGATCGGGATACAACCCGGACGCGAGGTCACGCTCGCGGTGAGTGACGAGGGTGTGCGGGTGATCAGTGAGGACAGGGCCGGCAGGGTCACGGCGGAGTTGCCCCGCCTGGTGGCCGCCCATGTCTTTGTCGTCAGGCGCTGACGGTGCCCCCGGTGACTGAGTGGGCAACCGCCGCTGGGTACGACGCCTACCTCCCGGCCGAGACCATCCTGGCCCAGATCTCCGCGGCCGTGGTGGTCACCGACCGCCAGGGCAACCTGCTCTACGCCAACCCCTTCGCGGCCGCGCTGTTCGGGTTCCCGAAGCAGGGCAAGCTGCTGGGCCGCCCGGTGCTGTCCCTCGCCTTCTCCGGCGGCGACGCCGGGAAGGCGGCCGAGCTGGCCAAGCAGGTGCTCCGCGGCCGGGGCGGGGACGGGACGTTCTCGGTTCTCCGCGCGGACGGCTCCCGCGTGTTCGTCCGGGCCCAGGCGATGCCGCTGCGCCACCCGTCCGGCTCCATCGACGGCATCGTGATCCTGGCGCGGGAGGCCAGCCGGCGCAGCAGCCGCCGGGAACGGGACCGGGTCTCGCTGCTCGAGCGCATCGGCGAGCAGCTGGCCGGATCGCTCGAGTTCACCACGACCCTGAGGCACGTGGCCGAGACCCTGGTCCCGCAGTTCGCGGACCACTGCACCATCGACTTGTTCCAGGGCGACAAGCTGATCCGCCAGTCGCAGATGAACGCGGGCGGCTGGGTCCCGCCGTCCGGCAGCTGGACCCGGGTCGGCGGCCCGATCAAGTATCCCGAGGCTCATTTCTGCCAGCAGGCCATGACCCGCCTGGAGGCGGTCCTGGTCGAGAACCTCGCCGAGATCCAGCCGGCGGCGCCCAGCGCGCCCAGCCTGGCCGCCGCGCAGGACGTTGGCCTGCGGTCGGTCGTGGCCGCTCCGCTGATCGCCCGGGGCGAGCTGCTCGGCGTGATAAGCCTGGCCCTGTCCGGGCTGACCAGGCGCCACGAGCAGTACTACGACGCCGACGACCGCGAATTCCTCAGCGCGGTGGCCAGCCGGGTGGCGGTGGCCATCGACAACGCGCTGCTGTTCGAGGAGGAGCGGCGGACGGCCCTGGCCTTCCAGACCAGCCTGCTGCCGCAGCAGCTGCCCCAGCTGGACGGGCTGGAGGTGGCCTGCCGCTACGTGCCCGCCAAGCCGCTGGTCACGCACGGCCAGGGCATCCAGACGCAGGTCGGCGGGGACTGGTACGACATCATCCCGCTGTCCGCGGGCCGGGTGGGCATCGTCATCGGTGACGTCGAGGGCCGCGGGGCCCGCGCGGCCGCCGTCATGGGCCAGCTCCGCGCCGCGCTGCGCGCGTTCGCCCAGGATGACAAGCCGCCCGCGGAGATCCTGCGCAAGCTCGATGAGTGGTGCCGCACCCTCAGCCTGGCCAAGGGCGACCCCGGTGCCTCAGACCCGCCGATGGTCAGCTGCACCTACCTGGTCTATGACGCGTGGTCGCGCACGCTGTCGTTCGCCAACGCGGGCCACGACGCGCCGCTGCTCATCGTCGACGGTGAGGTCGGCGAGCTGGAGATGGAGCACAAGGGCGTGCTGCTCGGGATGCGCGGCAAAGGGCTGCCCGCGCTGCCGCCCTACCGGGAGGAGACCCGTTATCTCCCGGCGGGGTCCGGGCTGGTGCTCTACACCGACGGGCTCACCGACCGGCGGCACCGTCCCGACGGCCTGGGTACCTATTCCGAGGACGACGCCCGGCTGATGCTGCACCAGGCGGTGCGCCGGGTGGCGCACGGCGACGTCGAGATGATCGCGCAGGCCGCGCAGGAAGCGGTACCCGGGGACATCGACGACGACATGGCCATCGTCGCGATGCGCACGTCATCGGTGGACCTGGCCTCCTGGGACTGCACGTTCCCCGCCGAGCCGATCAAGGTCTCCGAGGCGCGCAGGCTGGCGGAGGCCACGTTCCGGTCCTGGGGGATGGACACCGAGCAGGTCGAGCTCACCTGCTTGTTGGTGTCCGAGGTGGTGACCAACGTGGTGCTGCACACGGCCGCATCGCGTGCGCCCCGCCGGGCCCTGACCCTGGAGGTGGCCGGCGCCGCGGCCCAGCGCACGCCCGGGCTGGTCACCGGCTGGGCGCCCGTCCCGTTCAGCGACGAGGGCGCGGCCGCGGAGGGCAAGACGTTCACCCTCCGGCTGCGCCGCGGCGGTGAGGCGGTGTGGGTCGAGGTGTTCGACAACGACCTGCGCCTGCCGCGGATCCGCAGCGCGGCTGACACCGATGAGGGCGGGCGCGGGCTCTACCTCGTCGATCAGCTGGCCACCCGCTGGGGGTCCCGGCCGACCCGTGACGGCAAGGCGGTCTGGTTCGAGATGCCGCTGCGGCGCGACCCGGTCGGCTGACCGGGCGGCCGGCTTACTTGCCCTGGGTCTGGGCGGCGTACAGGACGAGGACGGCCAGGATCACCACGGCCATGATGATGATCCAGGTCCGGCCGGTCGCGTTGCCCATCCCCAGCCGCCGCCGCGCCCGGGTCAGGAAGAAGGTGACCAGGGCCGCGATGAACACCAGCAGGATAATCCCGCTCGATGTCACGTCCGTCATGCCGGCCTCCGGGGATCGCGATCCGGTGACCGGCCGGGGGGCTGCCGGGTCGGCCACTGGTAACGAGCATAAGGCCGGCCAGGCCACCGATCCCGTGTGCAGATCGAGCGGGTCCAGGCCGGCCGTCCCGTCCGGCTGATCCACGCACTCGCGCAGCTTGCGCAACACCGCCACCTGCCGGTCCAGCGCCTGGATCCGGTCCTCCACCAGCTGGGCCGCCCGGGCCCGCTGCCCGGGGGCTATCGTCCGGCCCAGGGCCAGCCTGGCCAGCGGCCTGACCTCTTCCAGCCGGAAGCCCAGGTCCTTGAGGGCCAGCGCGGTCTCGATGTAGCCGCAGTACTCGCGCGGGTACTTGCGGGTGCCGCCGCTGGTCCGGCGCGGCTCGGGCAGGATCCCGAGCTCCTCGTAGTAGCGGATGGTCCGGCTGCTCACGCCCGCGGCCTTGGCCAGCTGGCCGATGCTGACCAGGCCTGCAACGTCGTCGATGGTGTCCATGGTGCTGCGTTCCCCCGGGTCTGCCCCTCGCGTGGGCCATCCGCTGACCCGCGTTCGGATGCGCTCAGTAATCAGTAATTACAGATAGTAGCGATTGCGGGTCGCTGAGAGGGTGATTCCCAGGTCAAGCACGTGACGGCGGCTGCCTCCCGGGTTGGCCACCTCAGGAATATGTAACTCAAGTAAGAAGTTTCTTGTAGTTAGAAAGAGTAGTAATCTGGACTCAGCGATGAGCCAAAGTTTACATCTGGAGGCGAGCTTTATGTTGCGGACCACGTTTGACCCCTTTACCCGGGACTTCGACCGGATGCTCGAGCGGGCCTTCGGTCCCGCCTGGTCCCCGTCCCGCGCGGGCACTGCCGCGGGCATGCCGATGGACGCCACCCGCACCGAAGATGGCGTCGTGCTGCGCTTCGACCTGCCGGGGATCGACCCCGCGAGCCTCGACGTCACCGTGGACCGGGGTGTCCTGAGCGTCAGCGCCACCCGGGACGAGGAGCTGGCCGAGGGCGAGAAGCCGTACGTGCGCGAGCGCGTGACCGGCACGTTTTCCCGCCGGATCCGGCTCGGTGACGCGATCGACTCCGCGAAGGTCGAGGCCGGGTACGAGCACGGCGTGCTGACCGTGCGGGTTCCGCTCGCCGAGACGGCGAAGCCGCGCAAGGTCGAGATCCAGGCCGGGGCGCCGAAGGGCCTCACCGCCTGATCGAGCACCTCACGACGCGCTGACCGATAGCCGCGAGGCCGGCGGCGCAGGCCGTAAGATTCACATCGCCGGGCCCGGACAGCCAGCTGTCCGGGCCCGCGGTCACCATGGAGACAGTCATGCCGTCGCTGCCGTTCGAGGACGAGAACCTGCCGTTGTTCACCGTCGGGCAGGTCTCCACCATGCTCGAGATCCAGCAGGCCTTCCTGAGACGGCTCGACGAGAAGGGCGTGGTGCAGCCGTCGCGGTCCAGCGGCGGGCAGCGCCGGTACTCCCGCAGCGAGATCACCGTGGTCCAGTACGTGGTGCGGCTCGCCGACGAGGGAATGACCCTCCCGTCGATCCGCCGGGTCCTGCAGCTGGAGCAACGGATCAGGGAGCTGGAGGCGGAATGCGACGCGCTCCGCGAGGCACTGTGGGACGCCCGGCAGCACCCGCCGGTTCGCCGCGGGGAAGACAGCCCGCCGGCCGGCTAGCCGGCCACCCCTGAGGCGTCAGGCCACCTAGACGTCGGCGCGGTAGAAGTTGAGGTAGGACCGGGACGGAGTGGGGCCGCGCTGGTCCTGATAGCGCGAGCCGTACTGGGACGAGCCGTACGGGTGTTCCGCCGGTGAGCTGGTCCGGAACAGGCACAGCTGGCCGATCTTCATCCCGGGCCAGAGCTTGATCGGGAGTGTGGCCACGTTGGACAGCTCCAGGGTCACGTGGCCGGAGAAGCCGGGGTCGATCCAGCCCGCCGTGGAGTGGGTCAGCAGGCCGAGGCGCCCCAGCGAGCTCTTGCCCTCCAGCCGCCCGGCCACGTCGTCGGGCAGCGACACCACCTCGTAGGTGGACGCGAGCACGAACTCCCCGGGATGCAGGACGAACGGATCCTTGCCTTCCGTCTCCACCAGCCGGGTCAGGTCGGGTTGCTCCACGGCCGGATCGATGTGCGGGTAGCGGTGGTTCTCGAAGACCCGGAAGTATCGGTCCAGCCGCACGTCGATGCTGGACGGCTGGATCAGTTCGGGCGCGTACGGGTCGAGCCGGACCCGGCCGGAATCGACCTCGGCCCGGATATCACGGTCGGAGAGGAGCACCCTGGCAACCTACCGGCTGAGCGCACCCTGGTGGCCGGCGCTTCCGGTACTATGTCGGGGCGGCGTCAGCGAACCCGGACGGGCCCTGGCGGGCGTTGCGGGTGTAGTTCAATGGTAGAACGTCAGCTTCCCAAGCTGATAGTGCGAGTTCGATTCTCGTCACCCGCTCCACGAGTCCAAGCCCAGGCTCAGGGCCGGTATGCCGAGCCCGTGGCCTTGATCATCCTCAGCACCTTCTTTGATCTTCCAGTGCCATTAGCGGGCCATTAGCTCACCGGGGCGAGTACGCCCGGCTGCGCCCGTCTTCGTCATCGTCGTCGCGCCTGCTCGGCCTGGACGTGCCGTGTCGATAGCGCGGGTGATCGCCTGATCTGCGCCCCGGGCCTCGTGCTGGTAGATCACGCGTTCTTCGTGGTCAGTGCCGGTATGCCGGGCCTGACCCGTGCACTTTGCTGGACACTTATTGATCTTCCACGCCATTAGCGTGCCATCGCGATGATGGTCAACGGCTGGGCCCGATTGCTTGGGATTGTGGCCGTCACGGGGTGGGCCAGTCGAAGCGGGCCCAGATGGTCCGGCCGTCGTGATCGCCTTCGATACCCCAGTCGTCGGCCAGGGTTCGCATGATGTCGAGTCCGTGGCCCGGCTCGGGATCGGCGACGGCTGGAGTCCACAGGCCGCCTTGGTCTTCGACTTCGAGCCAGAAGTAGTCACCGGGACTGACCTTGCCGCGGACGGCAAACGTCCCGCCCGCCAGCCGGGAATGGCTGTGCAGTACGGCGTTGGTCGCCAACTCCGAGGCGCACACGAGTACGTCGTCAGCCATCGGGCAGTCGTCCAGTAATGTCCGCAGGTCGGCCCGGACGACTCTGATCTGGTCGTCGGTGCCAGGGTAGGTGACCCCGGTCGTGCGCAGGGCGAGGGCCCGAGGCGCTGGTGTTGGCATCACTGCGGCCCCGCCAATCCGGTTCCGGCGCAGTCCAGGCAGACGATCCGGATGGCGCCGCCCGACATGCCCCGGACGGGCTGGCTCGCGACCCAACGCCGGGGCCCGCTGTACTTCCATCCCCGCCCGCGGCACGACGGGCAAACCTCGTGCTCAGCAACCTCTGCGGCCTTCATGCCGTCAAAGATCGCGCAATTGCCGAGCCGCTCCCATAACCGCGAGATATCACCCGACGGGATATAAGCTCGCAGTCAGTAACGCCGCATGGACTCTCAGGAACAATCGCCTGACCGAGAGGGATCACGGCATGCCAGGCCGCCGCGTCTTTGATCTCATCGAGATCCCGGACGAGTTCTGGCAGCATCCCGACGTGCTCGACGCTCTGCGCCGCCGCGACATCGGCCGCCTGTTCGTCCTGTTAAACGACGCCACGGGCGTCAGCCAGACCCGCTTGGCCATCGCGTGTGACACCACCCAGCCCAAGATCAGCGGCTACATGCGGGGCGTCGCGAAGGTCGAGGAGCTGGACGTTTTCGAGCGGATCGCGGACGGGCTGAACATGCCCGACCACGCCCGCATCGCCCTCGGCCTGGCCCCGGCCGCCGCCCCCACGACCCCGGCCGCCGTGCGGGTCGCGCCGGTTATCCCGCCACGTGATACCCGCCCGGCCTTGCCTGCTCCCGCTGTATCCGGTCTGCTCAGCGCAGATGCAGGAGACAGCGAGGAGGATGATCCCTCCGTGAGACGGCGAACCTTTGTCGGCCTGACCGGCGCCGCCCTCTTCGGTGCGGTCCTGGCCGACCCTCTGCGCAGCGGCCAGGCCGACGCCATCGAGTCCTTCGCGGCAGTGCTGGCCGCCTATGCCCCTGACACGGCCGGTTCGGCCCTGGACGAGCCCCCTGACCTGCCGTCGCTGGCCGCCGCGGTCGCCCGCGCCAAGCGCGATTACCAGGCGTGCCGGTACTCGGAGGTGACCGAGAGCCTGCCGGCTCTGCTCGGCCGGTTGCAGTCTGCCTGCGCCATGCTCGACGGCGAGGCCCGGTTGCAGGCGTGCACGCTCTCGGCCGAGGCGCATCATGTAGCGGCCAGCATCTTGTTCAAGGTCGGCGATCAGGGCCTGTGCTGGCTGGCCGCGGATCGCAGCATGCAGGCCGCCCGAGCCAGCGAAGACCCGGTAACCGTCGCGTCCAGCGCCCGGATCGTCACCCACGCGCTGATGGGCAGTAAGCACTACAGGGCAGCGACCGACACGGCGAGCACCCTGGCCGCCAAGTTCGACCACGACGTGTCGGCCCACGATCCCGAGTCTCTGTCGGTCTACGGCTCGCTTCTGCTACGGGGCGCGATAGCCGCCGCCCAACACGAGAACCGCGGCGGTGCCGACGAGCTGCTGACCGAGGCCGAGGATGCCGCCGTCCGTCTGGGCGATGACCTGAACCTGCGCTGGACGGCGTTCGGCCCGACCAACGCCAGCCTGCACCGGGTCAACATCGCCGTCACCCTGGGGGACGCGGGCACCGCGATCGACGTCGCCCGTACCGTGGATCTAGGAAAGATCGACGTCACCGAGCGGAAGGCGACCTTCCTCATGGACACCGCCCGCGCGTTCCTGCAATGCGGCAGGCACGAACGGGCCTACCTCGCGCTCCGTGCGGCCGACGAGATCGCGCCCGAGGAGATCACCGGCCGCCCCGTGGCCCGCCGCCTGGTCCGTGACCTGATGACCACGGCGCCGCTCAGTGTCCAGCGCCAGGCCGAGGACTTCGCCCGCCGGATCGGGGTCACCGAATGACCGAGGATGGCCGCGTCCTGACCGTCATCGTCTGCGCCGCAGGCCCCGCGTCCGAGGTCGGCCAGCTCATCAAGCTCGCCCAGGAACGCGGCTGGACAGTCCAGGTCATAGCCACGCCCGCCGCGCTCGACTTCATCGACGTCCCCGCCATCGAGGCCCTTACCGGCAGCCCGGTCCGCAGCCAGTACCGCAAGCCCGGCGAGCCCAGGTCCCGCCCGGCCGACGCCATCATCGTCGCCCCGGCCACGTACAACACGATCAACAAGTGGGCCCAGGGCATCAGCGACACCTACGCCCTCGGCATCC
>CAWAJB010000017.1:0-22176 GCA_963782185.1 uncultured Actinomycetes bacterium | reverse complement strand
CGGACAGTCCATCCATTAGGATGGGCGATCTGGAAAGGTGAAAATTTTGCCCCGACCGAAGAAGAGCTTCTCGCCGGAATTCAGGGATGAAGCCGTGAAGATGGTGATCGAGACGTCGCGCCCGATTGCCACAGTAGCCAAGGAGCTCGGAATCAACGAAGGCACGCTAGGTAACTGGGTGGGCATTTACCGCCGTGAGCATGCTGGCGAGGAACCGCCGCTGACCGTGAGCGAGCGCGCGAGGCTGCGTGAGCTCGAGCGGGAAACCCGGGAACTGAGGATGGAAAACGATTTCCTGAAAAAAGCCGCAGCATACGTGTGTCCTGAACGGTAATCAGCTGGTCGCGTAGGTGCGGTCGGCTGGCGCCGGTGCTGTGCAAGAGATGGGGGCAGGCCCTCCGCTGCCGCCTTGCAGGAGGAGGCAGCAAACCACCGCGAGCTGCGCCGGTTAAGAGCCGGGGTGGTGAGCGTCGCGGAAAAGACGCGGCAAAGACTGCGTCAGGTGCGGATCGTGAAGGCGAGTGAAACCGAACCCTTGTTGAAGCGTCGAAATGCTTAAGGTGATGTCAGAACCAGGAAAAGGTATGCGGTCCTGGGATAAGCCGGGGGGACACCTGTTTACTGCCCTGGCGGCATCCGGCGTGAAGAGGGCGCGAGCACGATCCAGGCTCTTGCGTGGAACAGGAGAACCCGTCGTCCTGGAATCTCCGTGCCCGGACGGGCGGGGTGGAGGGAGTTCCTCAAGCGGCAGGAACCGCGAGAGGCAGAGTACCGGTCCAGGGCACGGGGGCGGACCGTCCCGTAGTAGTGATGATGCTGCTGTAATGGCAGCGGAGCGAAGGGGACGGGCTATCCGCAGGAAATTCACGAGTCAACCGGAAACGGGAGGAACAAGTGAGTGACCTGAAGCAGAAGCCGTTTGATATCGACAAGCGGCTGGTGTGGGAGGCATACCGGAAAGTTGCTGCCAACAAAGGGGCGGCCGGGGTGGACGGGCAGTCGATTGCCGAGTTCGAGGAGGACCTGAAAGGGAACCTCTACAAACTCTGGAACAGGCTGTCATCGGGAACTTATTTCCCGCCTCCGGTGCGCGGAGTGGAAATACCGAAGAAAGCCGGCGGGACCCGGATGCTAGGGGTTCCGACGGTGTCTGACCGGATTGCGCAGACAGTAGTGTGCATGGTGCTGGAGCCGGCGGCAGAGCCGGCGTTCCACCCGGATTCATATGGGTACCGGCCGGGCCGTTCGGCGCTGCATGCGGTGGCAAAGGCTCGTCGGCGCTGCTGGGAGAATGACTGGGTAATCGACATGGATATCCGGGCGTTCTTCGATACTGTTCCCTGGGACCTGGTTCTCAGGGCGGTAAAGCACCATTCCCGGGAGTCGTGGGTGCTGCTGTATGTGAAGCGGTGGCTGGAAGCGCCGCTGAGGCTGCCGGACGGCACTATATCCGAGCGGACGATGGGAACACCACAGGGTTCCGCGATTTCGCCTTTGCTGGCAAATCTTTTCATGCATTACGCGTTTGACGCGTGGATGGCCCGGACCTACCCGGCCGTCACGTTCGAGCGCTACTGCGATGACGCGGTTGTGCACTGCCGCAGCAAGGCCCAGGCCGAGTTCATCCGGGACAGGATCGCTGCCCGGCTGGCGGAGTGCGGGCTGGAGCTGCACCCGGTCAAAACCCGGATAGTGTATTGCAAGGACTCTGGCCGCTCCGGCTCGTTCGAGCATGAGCAGTTCACGTTCCTGGGGTATACGTTCCGGCCGCGGCTGGCCAAGAGCAGGATGGGGCATTTCTTTGTCAGTTTCTCGCCCGCGGTCAGCCGTGAGGCGCTGATCCGGATCCGTCATGAGATCCGGGGCTGGCGCATTCACCGGCGCAGTGACATGACTTTCGCCGAGATTATCGCCTTCGTAAACACCCGCGTCGCGGGCTGGGCCGCTTATTACGGGCGGTTCTACAAGTCCGCGCTGTATGCCGCTTTCCGTGGTCTCAACGTATACCTGATGCGGTGGGCGATGCGGAAGTATAAGAGCCTGAAACACTCGCGCAAGAAAGCGTGGGCATGGCTGGAGAGCGTGGAAGCACGCGCTCCGGGATTGTTCGCGCACTGGCGTTTCGGTGTGACGGTCTCTTCGCATTGAACGGTAATGCTGGATGGTGGGAGCCGTGTGAGTCGAGAGGTTCACGCACGGTTCTGAGAGAGCCGGGCGGTGAGATTCCGCCCGGCTACTCGCCTTCGCCCGCGACCATCGGTGACCGAGAGGTTCGAGTTCATCGACGCGGAGTATGCGGCTTACCAGGAATCAGGCGATAAGCACGTGCCATCCATCGTGATGATGTGCCGGTGGATGGAAGTGTCCCGGTCCGGGTTCTATGACTGGCGGAATGCCCCGGAATCAGCGACCGCGAAAAGGCGCGGGATACTCAAGCTGTACGTGAATAAGTCCTTCGACGATTCCGATGGGACGTACGGATACCGGCGGGTGCACACGGACCTGGTGGGCTGGGGCGTGCCGGCCGGGCCGGAGCTGGTCCGATCAGTCATGCGTGAGCTGGGCCTGGAACCCTGCCAGCCGCGGCCGTGGCGGTTCAGCCTCACCGAGGGTGACGGCCAGGAGCACGACATTCCCGACCTCGTGCACCGCGATTTCACCGCCGCCGCGCCCGGCGAGAAAATGGTCGGGGACATCACCTACATTCCGACATGGCAGGGCTGGCTTTACCTGGCGACGGTCATCGACTGCTACTCGAAGGAAGTAATCGGCTGGGCGGCGGACGACAATTACAAAACGCCGCTCATCGAGAAGGCCATCGAGATGGCCGCCCGCAACTGCTCTCTCGCTGAGAATGCTATTTTTCACTCCGACCGCGGTAGTAATTACACGTCCCAGCAGTTCGCCGGCACGCTGAAGAAACATAATCTCCGGCAGTCCGTCGGCCGTACTGGGATATGCTACGACAATGCGATGGCCGAATCGTTCTTCGCCGCCCTGAAGAACGAGCGCGTCCACCGGACCCAGTATCCCACCCGTGAGCACGCGCGCCGGGACGTTGTGAGGTACATCGAATTCTGGTACAATTCAAAGCGTCGGCACTCGGGGCTTCAGTACCGGACCCCGCGGCAAGTCCACGAGGAATACCTGGAACGGCAGTCCGCAGCGTGAATTAACCACAAATACGCTGTCCGGAAAGCGCGGGGCAGATCACTGCCCGCCCCGCACTGCTACGGAAAGACGCAGGTCAGCGCCCGAACCGTATTTTCGAGCCCCACAGGGTCAGCCGGGATGTCTAGGAGTACCTGGCGCTCGTCGGCCTTGGCGCCGGCCAGGGCGAAGCCGATGGGCAGCCCGTGCAGGGTGCACAGCAGGTGCAGGCGCAGGCCCCAGAAGTAACGCGAATGGCTGGCGCAGTACCCGTATTCGGCCCATCCGGCCAGGTCAGAGCGGCGGGTGGTCTCCCGGGACCGGCCGCATTCCACCGGGGTGGAATCGACAATCCAGACGTCATCGCTCCACAGGCTGGTATCGGCGGCGAGCATCCGGATGAGTGTGGTGATCAGCCCGGGCGGCGGCGCGCAGGCGGCGGTTATAGCCGGGCTGGCCTGGCAGGTAGCGGAACAGATGCCCCAGGTGCGCGTGGACGTGCCGGACCCACCGCGATTCGGAGGTGTATCCCAGCAGGGCCTGCATCACAGCCAGGGTGACCAGCTCAGCATCGGACAGCCGGGGCTGCAGCCCAGCCTGTGGCCGCAAGGGGGCCAGGTCTGGGTACTGCTTCAGCAGGTCATCGGTTTTCACGTAGAGCGCGGTCGCGAGGGTGTCAATGTCATTCGTCACACAATGATCATGGACGCCCTCGCTTCATGTCCGCAGCGCATCCCCACGCATAGGTCATCTAGCGCCGCCCCGCGCCCGCGCCGCGCTGATCCAGGCCCCTGGACGGCGGGCACCACCAGACACCCTGGAAGGCGTGCAAGCACCTCAGGGCAGGCGCAGGGGATCACGGTCCGTTGAGTTCTCCCCGTTGTGTCAGCCCTCTTCCTGCCGCATGGCGCGCTGCCGTTCCTGCCATCCGGTGTCCAGGCGGCACGGGCGGCACATGCCCGCGTCGGCCTTATCGATCTCGTCGCGGCATCCGATGCAGCCGAGGTGTCAGCCGTCCTGGCCGCGGATCGCCAGGCCGATGATCGCGTCGGCGCCGTATTCCTCCAGGCCAGCGCTCTTCCAGGATCACGAGTTCACCGGTCTTGTCCGGGGCCGGGTCGATGTACAGGCCAGGGCGGGGCCGCAGCGGCAGGGCGGCGAGGATCCGGACGTCACCGCTCTCGTGTGAAGTTCCGGCTTGATGCCTGGAGCCGGCACTCCGCGGTTTCGCGGGTCACATCGCTGGCCGCCGTCCCGCCTCGACTCATCGTCCGGGCTCCCGGAAGTGCCTGTGAGGTGCCAGAACTCGCGCAGAGCATCTGACCTGGGCTTCTATCCTCCTCACTCGCGCTCTTCCGCCTCCTCTATCTGCTCATGGTCCGGGTGTTCGGCTGGCTGGCGCTGCTCGCGCGCAGCGACGCCTCAAAGATGTGGAGATCTGGTCCTACGGTATGAGGTCGCGGTCCTGCGCCGCCAGGTCACCCGCCCCAAGCCGGACTGGGCTGACCGTGCGGTGATCGCCGCTTTGAGGCGGCTGCTGCCCAGGCACCTGCGGGTCATCCGTCCGGCCCGGGCTGGCTGGTTGTGCGGCGCCGCCTGAGGTACCAGCGCACGACTTCCACGCCACCCGTCACGGCGAAGGCGAGCCCGAAGGCGAGCACCAGCCCTTTCCAGGCCTCGTTCTCGAACGCCCGCCCGCCGAAGTATCCCAGAAGCGACGCGTACAAGGCCCAGATGAGCGCCGCAATGGCATCGAACACGGCGAAGCGCCGCCACGGGAACGCCAGCGTGCCCGCCGCCAGGGTGACGGCGGTCCGCCCGCCCGGGATAAAACGGGCGACCAGGATCAGTTCGCCGCCGCGCTGGGTGAGCTGGCGCTCGGCCCAGTCGAGGGTCTTCTGTGCCTTGCCGCCGCGCAAGAAGCGTTTGGCCGCACGGGTGCCGAACCGGCGGCCGACCAGGTAGGCAGTGTTGTCGCCGAGAAATGCGCCGCAGGCCGCGGCGGCGATGACCAGCGGCAGGTAGAGGCCGCCCGCCGCGGCCACCACGCCCGCCGTGATCACCGAAGCCTCGCTCGGCACTACTGGCACGAGCACATCCAGGAAGGCGAAGAGGAAGACAATGCCGTACGCCCACCCGGACGCTTCCGAGACGAGCTGCGTGAACTGACCAAACACCGCGGCTAGTCACACCACGTGACAGTGACCTGCAGCAGAACGCCAGGCCACGGGACGGCCTCCGTGCGGTGAGCGTCAGCATGATCAGCGTTGGCCACCCCCCGACCCTATGTGCCGCGCACTGGTTCCCACCAACGCCAGGTCGTTCTACTGGCCTCCGCTTTCGCCGGGCAGCGGCGTCGCCTCAGCCGCGCGGCATCGCGAGTCCTGCCAGGACGGCGTCCCCGGCCGCGAACAGCAGCGGGTCAGGCTGAGTCAAGCACTGCCTCCACGGCGGCCCCGGCGCCGGCGAACAGCGGTCACACCCTGCATAGCCGAACCGTTGGCCACGAACGACCCCACCAGGACGACCAGCCAGACCGCTACCCACGATCATGCGATACCGGGTGCCGGTTGGCGTCCAGCAGCGGATGCCGCGTTCAGCTGGTCTTGATCATTCCGCCGTCGATGACGATGTCCGCGCCGATGATGTTGGCCGCAGCCTCGGAGGCCAGGAACGTGATGAGTGCTGCCACCTCCTCGGGCTCGGTCATCCGGCCCGAGGCGATGGCGGCCTGCTCGGGAATGGCGGCCAGGAATTCCTCGTGGCTGAGACCGTTGGCCGCGGCGACCTTGCCGCCGAAGCCCTCGGGGTCACGCCATAGCGAGGTGCCGGCCACTCCCGGGGACACGGTGTTGACGCGCACTCCGCGCGGTGCGAACTCCTCGCTCAGTCGCTTCCCGAAGGCAGTGAGGGCCGCCTTGGCCTCGCTGTAGCCGACCGGGCCGGTCGCCGGCACACGCGCGTTGATCGATGCGATGTTCAGGATCGCGCCACGCCGTTCGAGCAGGCTCGGCAATGCCGCCCGGGTCATCCAGACTGCGCTGAACAGGTTGAGGTCGAACAGGTCTCGCCACTGATCGTCGCCGACGTCGAGGAACCCGCCGAGCCCGAATCGATCTGCGTCGCCGGCTCCCACGTTGTTGATCAGGATGTCGATGCCACCCAGTTCGGCAAGTGCGCCGTCCACCACGGCCGCGGCCCCTTCAGCGGTCAACAGGTCGGCGCCCACCGTCGCGACGGCCGCCTGTTCCAACTCCGGTGTGATCGTCCGCGCGGCGCCGACCACTCGGACGCCCTCGTGCGCGAGCGCCCGGGACACGGCCAACCCGATGCCACGGCTCGCACCGGTCACCACCGCTGTCTTGCCGTGCATTTGCAGATCCATGGCCATTCCTTTCTTGAACTATAGGACCAGAATGAGGACATGACGAAACGGTCAACGCGGCGAGCGCGTTCAGGGCAGCGTGGCGAGTGCCGAGTCGATGACGCGGTACAGGGTCGGGGCGTCGTGGGTCATCACCATCACGCGCAGCCCGGCGAGTGTGGTGGCGAGAAATTCCGCGAAGGCCCGCGCGTTGACGTCGGGGCCGACGTCACCATCACGCCGGCCTTGCTCGATCCGGGCAATGAGTGCGGCGGTCTGGCGGTCCTGCATGGTGCGGATCGTCCGAGCGATCTCCGCGTCATGCCCGGCCAGCTCGACGGCAGTGTTGCCCACCAGACAACCCCTCGGCGACTGCTGGGCCAGATCGAAGTCAACGATGAAACGCAGGGCGGACCGGATGCACTCCCGGGTCGTTCCCGGCCGGGAAAGAAGATCGCCGGCGAGCTCGGACACCTGGCGGTCATAGCGCGCGAGGGCGCGGTCGAACAGTTCGCGCTTGCTCTTGAACGCGTTGTACAGGCTGCCCTTTGCGACGCCGGTCGCCTCTGCAAGCTGAGCGGGTGACGTGTTCGCGTAGCCGTGCGTCCAGAACACGTCCATCGCGCGCTCGATGACGACGTCGTCGTCGAAGCTGCGCGGACGGCCCATGCACCGACCGTAGCGGTTTTGAACCTTGGGGTCAAGAAGTCCCATGTGCTGGTCTGCGCTTCTGTCTCGCAAGGGAACCTCATACGGGAACACGACGACGGCTTGAGCTTTGGAACGAACCACAACGCGGGGGTGTGCATCCATTTCACGGAGAAGGTGCCATCACCGCTTCGCCGTAGTGGTCACTCGGCGCTCACCGTGACCGTGGCGGACCTCGACGGGCTGGCCAGCGCCCTGGGGGCCGAGCATGGCGAAGCATCCAGTGCCTCCCTGCCCTGAGTCGCGCCGGCCGGCGGTGCGGGTCACGTCCTTCGCCGAGTGGGATCCGGTCTGGTGAATGAGTCGCAGTGGGATCAGGACAGCGCCTGGATCACACAGGTCGAGGCGAGTTGCAAGTCCAGGACTGGCTGCCGGTGCGGGTAGGCCCGTTTCTTTCTCGCCAGCCACCGATGCCACCGCAGGACGGTGCCACGCGTGACCAGCCGGTGCGCCCGCAGCGTTCTGGGCAGCTGCCGGATCAGCGCGGCCAGCACCGCCCGGCCGGCCAAGTCCATCCGGGGCCGGCCCTGGTGCGGCGCAGCACGGCGGCCTCATGCGGGAGTACCAGCAGTTCCGCGTTCTTGGACGCCGATGAGCGGCCTAGCGGACGGGCCGGCTGCCGAGCCGGATGAGGATCAGGTAGAGCAGGCGAAGGACACGGGTGATCATCATGCCCCACGGCCATGTCTTGGCCATTGCCCCAGGTCACAGGTGCAGGCCACTTTGGGAACCCGACAGGGGTGGTGGCCGGCGGATGCCACCGCTCAAAGACGGGGCCGGCTTGCCGCAACCGGCTCTGCTGGTCTGAGCCCGGAGACCCATTCCGGGAAGGGATCTGACGTCGCCTGCTCCGCGGTGGCGGCCAGCCCGTAACGGAGGGCGTCCGGGATGTGCATGCGGGCTCCGGCGGCTGCGGCCGCCGCGAACGCGGCCGGTCCCAGCGCTCCGGCCGCTGCGGCGGCCAGGTCATCGGCCGTTGACTGCATGCCCGGCCAGATCACCGATCCGACTACCTGCCGAGCGTAACCGGAGGCGCCGATCAGCCGCGCCGCGGCCGTTGCTCTGCCCTGAGCCAGCGCCAGTCCGGCGAAACCGGAAAGCCCGTAGGCCGAGCCCTCGTAGTCGAGCAGGCGGATATGCAGGTCGGCAGCGGCGGCGTAGCGGTCTCTTGCGGCGGCCATGTCGCCGGCCGTGGCGGCGTCGAGTCCGAGCATGTCCAGGACCTGGGCTTGGAGGTAGTGGTTGTCGATCGCCTGGGCGGCGCCCAGGGCCTCCTCGTGCATCCGCCGCGCCGCGGCGTGGTCGCCCGCCAGCAGAGCGAGCTGACCGCGCGTGGATAGCGTCAGCGCCAGGCCCCACCTGTCGTCGAGCTCGCGGAAGGCCATGGCAGCGTCGTCCAGCCGCTGGCAGGCCTCGCCGACGGCGGGGAGCACGAGCGCCCCGCCCAGTCCGAGCAGCGCGTAGGCCCGCAGCCGGCGCCTGAGCCCAGTCCCGGCTCTTGATGCCCAGGGCCATCCCGGCAAGCGCGTACCGGTCCTGGCCGCCGGGCGCCCCAGACCACCTTCAGCGCCCTGGCGTATTCCCGGATGGGGTCGCTGAAGGCCGTCACAACCCGCTGCTGGTGGCCACCGTGTGGCCGGTGATGCTCGCGGAGGTCTTCCTGCCGCTGTTCGTACGGGGGCGCCGATGGCTAAGTGGTCTCCCCCGTAAGTTCGTCGGGGGTGAAAATCATGCCGCCAGGGCGTGGGTCCGGGTGTTTTCGTGGGCGTCGATGCGATGGAGCAGATCGTCGAGGTCGGTGCGGGTGAACTTCCAGTTGAACGGTCTGGCGATGGCGTTGTAGCGGGTCTCGAATGCGGCGAGGCGGTCGCGGATCTGGTTCAGGCTGGTGAAGTCGTTGGGGTTGACGACTTTGCGCTGGACGACGGAGAAGTAGATTTCTGCCTGGTCCAGCCAGGAGGCGTGCACGGGCAGGTGGATCAGGTGCGCGTTCGGCCAGGCCTTGGCCATCCGGGTGATCGAGGCGGCGCCGCGGTGGGAGGACCCGTTGTCCACGATCCAGAACACCCGGTCCGCGCGGGCGTAGGGCTCAGCGGTCATCACCTGCTCCACCAGCCGGGCGAACGGGACGATGCCGGTGGTGTCCTCGCACCGCCCGGTGACCTGGCCACGGTGGACGTCCCAGGCGGCCAGGTAGGCCAGGGCGCCGCGGCGTTTGTAGTCGTGCTCGACCCGCATCGCGCGGGCCTTGCCCGGGGGCAGGGTGGGGTGGCAGCGGCAGCGGGCCTGGATGGAGGTCTTCTCATCCGCGCAAAGGACATAGTCGCCTCGGCCCAGCGGCTCACCGTCCCAGATCCCGGCGTACAGATCCAGCACCCGGGCGGCTTTGGCGGCGAATTCGGGATCGCGGACAGAAATCCAGGAACGGTGCTGCCAGGGCTTGAGGGCATCGGCAGCCAGCCACCGCCCGATCGTGGACGCCGAGGCCACGATCTGGCAGCGGACAGCCAGCTCGCGGGCCAGGTCCGGGCAGCTCCACCGCGACAGCGGCACGCCGGACTCGGCCGGCAGCGCGCACGCCAGCGCCACAGCCTCCGCCCGGTCCGCAGCGGTGAACACCGGCGGGCGCCCACTGCGAGGAGCATCCTTCAGCCCGGCCAGCCCAGCGGCGGCGAACCGGCGGCGCCACTTGCGGACGGTGTCCACATGCACGCCCACCTGCCCAGCGATCGCAACGTTGGTGCTGCCAACGGCCGCCGCTAGCACGATCTGAGCCCGCAGCCGGTCACGGTACTGGGTGCGCACCGATCGCACACGGGCTGCTAAAACAGCCGCTTCTTCAGCCGGCAAGACAATCCGGTACGAACTGATCACAGTCATCTGATCGTTGTGCCGGACCCGCCACCGGGATGCCAGCAGGACACGCCGTGACCGCCGCGGCGATCAGGAAAGATGGCCACCGTGGCCAAATACCCCGACTCGACGAAAACGTCGCTGGAACAGCGCCTGGCCGCCCGGGCCCGCGAACGCTGGCCCCAGATCGCCAGCCTGCACATCCGCCACCGAGGTGTCTTCAGCTACATCGACGCCACCCTGACCGACGCCACCACGCTCAAGCTATGCCGCCTGCGCTACGTCGGCTCCGCCCACCAATGGCAATACGCGATCTACCGCGCCAGCCACGACGACTACGACGAATCGGTCTTCCCCACCGGCCTGCCCATCGGCACCTGCCAGCAAGCCCTCGACACCGCCTGCGGCCTCTATCTCAACGACCCCACCGCCTGGGCCTGACCCCCGACGAACTTAGGGGCCAGACCACTAAGCCGTTAACTCGGACGCCCACTTCCGGGCCCGGCGTGGTGGTGTTCCGGCGCCGGCCGGGCTTGCGCTGGAGGTGATGCTGGCGCGCCCGCGGCGCTTGCCGCCGGTAAGGATCTGGTCGCCGGGCGGCCGCCAGGACGACTCCTGGGAGCCTTCCCGGCGCGCATGGCGCTGATCCGGGGGGCCCTGATCCTTGCCCGCCTGGCTCGCCAGGCGGCCCGGACCGCAAGGCTCTGCCTGGTTGCGCAGGCTCGCGCCGGCGACGACCAGGAGGTGCTCGTCAACCCAGGAGACCTCGGGGCCGGGCAGGCGGGCCAGGAACGTGGCGATGGACGCGCGCAACTCCTCCGGCGTGTAGAGGGAGAACGTCGAGTAGTGGCGCCCCTCGGCCTGGGCCTGGAGCCGCCCGGCCGTGCTCAAGCGCGGATGATTGAAGGTCTGTGCTGCGACCACCTTCAGCCCGTCAGTCCGCCTGACGGCGTCCCGGAACGCGGCCACGCTGTGCAGCCGCTGCTCGTGCTCGGTGAAACCCGGGAAGTAGCGGCCCCAGATCGTCCGCGCGTTCTGCTGCGGGGTGCGGGTGTAGATGAACAGCTGGCCGCCAGGCGCCAGCACCCGGGCGACGGCAGTCAGGAAACGGCCGAGGTCGAAGTGGTGAACGCAGTTGAACGCGGTGACCAGGTCGAGGCTGGCGGTCCGCAACGGCAGCTCTTCGGCGGTTGACAGCAGCGGCACCACCCCAAGGGCGTGGTCGTGGTCGCCGGCCTTGAGCTCGGCCAGCATGGCCGCCGAGACGTCGCTCGCGACCAGCAGCGAGCCGTCCGGCAGCAGCCCGCGCAGCAGCCGCGAGTACCGTCCCGTCCCGCAGCCGGTATCGAGGCCGGTGACGGGGCGCTCAGGCAGGAGCTCGCGGATCCTGCGCACCGGCGCCTCGTCAGTGGTGCGAAGCGATTCGTAGACAGCGGCTACCCGCTCGAAATGGCCGCCTGCGCTCACGTCCGCCACCTCCCTGCGCGCTGGGTCTGCTGGCGACCATCATGCGCCCGCCTTACTCAGTTCACCCACTGTTCACCCGCAACACAAGCCAGCAGCGTGGGCACGGCCGGGCGTTCCGGAGCTCACCGCCACCCACCGCGGAGGTGCCGCTGGCTCTGCGTATCGCAATCGTGTCCGGCGAACCCCGGCCACGCAGCCTGCGTGCACGATCAGTTCACCATCACTGCCGCCCGCGTCCCCAGCACCAACCGGATGCTCATCTACCACGAACGGCACCTGCAATCGGTCCGCGGCGAGTACACCGACCATGGCAACCGGCACCGGCCCCACCAGTCCCGCCATCGGCGGCGGCGTGATCAGCGAGTACCACCAGGCTGCCTAGCCGAATCATGAAACCCAGCTCAAGCACTCATGCGATGAGTCTTGAAGCGGTACAAGATCGCGCGTGCCAGCCGGACGCCCTGACGACACATTGGGCGCGCTGGAGGTGCGGGGCCAGGGAGGGTGGCCAGCAGCGCACCGAGCGCTGGGGACCATGGCGAGGCGCGCTGAGCACTAGCAGCAAGTGTCTGCCTGCCAGCGGTGAGCTGCGAAGCGCAACGTCGGCTGACTCGGCGAGCGCTCGAATCCACGGCGTCATCGTGCCGATCGGCACCATCGTCAAGCTCCTAATAAGCCGTAGGAACGCCCTCGCAGATGGCATCCGGTGCCGCGCGATGCGGCGCGCCGGGAGATGCCTTCGCCGCGCCCGCGCCTGATCCCGGCGGCCCGGGCGTGATCAGTTGTAACTGTCGCTCCGCTCAACGTCAGGAGATGGTCTTTGTGAATCTGTTCGATGTGCGTATCCATGCAATCCGGCACCGCAGGAACCGCCGCCGCCCGTTCGAGGTCCGCTGGCATGCCGCCGGCCGCAGCAGGTCCAAGTCGTTCATGACCAGGAGGCTGGCCGACAGTTACCGCGCGGAGCTGGTCCGCGCCGCCCGCAAGGGCCTGGAGTTCGACCCGGTCACCGGCGAGCCCGTCCTGTGGGCTGCGCTGCAGCCTGCTGCCACCACGTGGTACCGCCACGCGCTCGCCTACACGGACATGAAATGGCCGGAGCTGGCGGCGCATTCACGCGCGAGCATGGCCGAGGCCCTGGCCACGGTCACCCCTGTCCTGACGACGGCGACAGGTCAGCGCCCGCCAGCGCAAGTGCTGCGGGCCGCGCTATATGGGCACGCTTTCAACCCGCAACGCCAGACCAGGAAACCGGATCCGGCGACGGCAGCTGCGCTGGCGTGGCTGGAGCGTGCCTCGCTGCCAGTGGCTCGGCTGCAGGATCCGCACGTGACCCGGCAGGCACTGGATGCCCTCGCCGTGCGGCTGGATCGTCGCCGTGCCGCGGCGAACACCATCACCCGCAAGCGCGCTGTCTTCTACAACGCGCTCGGCTACGCGGTCGAACTCGGACTGCTAGAGGTCAACCCGCTCGGCCAGTTCCAGCGGCGGCCGAGAGCCGCCAGCACGGCCGATCCCCGGGTTATCGCGAGCCCCGGGCAGGTTCGACGCCATCTTGAAACAGGTCAGCAGAATTCGGCCCGAGCTGACCGCGTTCTTCGGCTGCCTGTATTACGCGGCGCTGCGCCCCGAGGAAGCCGTCGCGCTGCGCCGTGACAGCCTCACCCTCCCGGCCAGCGGGTGGGGCCAGCTGACGCTGACCGCCGCCTTGCCTCGATCCGCCCGCGCCTGGACCGGCAACGGCACCGCACACGAGCCGCGCGGCCTCAAGCTCCGCCCCGAAGGCGCCACCAGGACCGTTCCCATCCCGCCGCAGCTAGTCTCCCTCCTCTGCTGGCACCTGCCGGCACACGGCACCGCGCCAGACGGGCGGCTGTTCCGCGGTGCCCGCGGCGGCCCGCTCAGCGAAAGCCTTTACGGCCGGATCTGGCACCAGGCCTGTGCCGCAGCATCCATCTCAGCCCAGCACGCCATCCACCCGGTACTGCGCCCTTACGATCTGCGGCACGCGGCGCTGTCGCTGTGGCTGGCCTCCGGTGCTCCCCCGGCCGAGATCGCCGCCCGCGCCGGGCACAGCGTGAATGTCCTGCTCGCCGTCTACGCCCACTGCATACCAGGCCATGACCAGATCGCCAGCCGGCACATCGAGCAGGCCCTCGGCGCGGGCTCGCGGCCCACAGCTGGCCCACCAAAATGCCGGGACAGCGGGCGGATTCCGTCCGTCAGGCGTCCGTGTCACAGCTGGACACAGTGGGACGCCGCTGGACCCGGCACGCCAGGCCAGGACCGGGAACCCGCCTGTGACCTGCGGGAATACCCGCCCAGGAGGTCTGCCTTACGAACTCGTCCCCTGGACACCCGGCTTCCGGCCCGCTCCGCCGCAGGCCGCTGACCAGGCCAGATCTGGCCCACAGCTGGCCGCCAGCTGTGGGCCAGCTGTGGGCCAGATCTGGCCCACAGCTGGCCCACAGAAAACGGGAACGGTCTGACGGACCGCTCCCGTTCGGGCGTGACGCCCGCGCACGCACCCCTGTCTGACCTGGGGTTTTGATGGTGGCAGGTGTTGGGTTCGAACCAACGTAGGCTAAGCCGACGGTTTTACAGACGATCACGCTTTGCGGTCGCAACCGGCCTCCGACCCGGCAAAACGATGGCCATGGTGTCCCGCATGGCGCGCACCATCCCACAGATATCCCCACTGGAGCAACCATGCGAGCGAGGCGAAGATCAACTTCCGCATGTTCAGGAGTGAAGGCTACCGATACAAGTCACTTCATACATGTGCCGCAGTTCCGCAGCATCAAACTGCCCTGGATGGGAGCAGAGCTTGCTTCAGCCTCAGAGCGTAAGGGCCCCGCCACGTGCTAGCCCGCTCATCCCGGCTACCCCGCTGCCCGACTCCGTGATTGCAGTGACGACAGTCGCCACGATGCGTGGTGGCCGTGTGTGGACGACCATGTCCTCGTAGACCAAGAGCTCGTCCATGCGCAGATTGTAGGTTCTAGCGGTTGCCTTGTGTGGTCACCCCGCTGCTAGTGTCCCCCGCCTGAAATCTGCGCTCTAAGTTCGATGGTTTTCTCCGTGGGCGGCACAGAGATCTTGGCGAGGTACTCGGCGAGGGAATGCAGGATCTCCTCGGCGGTCTTCGTCCAGGCAAAAGGTCTGGGGTCCTGGTTCCACGTGTCGATCCAGTTCCTGATGTCCGCTTCGAGGGTCTGGACGCTGGTGTGGACGCCGCGGCGGATGAGCTTGTCGGTCAGGAACCCGAACCACCGTTCCACCTGATTGATCCACGACGATCCGGTCGGGGTGAAGTGAATTTTGACGCGGGGGTGGCGGGCGAGCCATGCCTGGATCTCGGGGGTCTTGTGGGTGGCATAGTTGTCGCAGATCAGGTGGATGCCGAGTTCCGCGGGGACGGCCTTGTCGATCTTGATGAGGAATTTCCTGAACTCGGCGGCACGGTGCCGGCGGTGCAGCGAACTGATGACGGTGCCGTCCTCGATATTGAACGCGGCGAACAGGCTGGTGATCCCGTGCCGGCCGTAGTCGTGGGTGCGCCGCTCGGGCATTCCCGGCATCATCGGCAGCACCGCCCGGGACCGGTCCAGGGCCTGTATCTGCGACTTTTCGTCAACGCACAGCACGACCGCCTTCTCGGGCGGGTTGTGGTAGAGCCCGACGACGTCGATGACCTTCTCCACGAACAGCGGGTCGGAGGAGAGCTTGAACCCGTCGGTCAGGTGCGGCTTCAGGTCGAACTTCCGCCAGATCCGGCCGATCGTCGATGGTGACAGGCCGCTGCGCCTGGCCATCGACGCGCGTGACCAGTGGGTGGCGTCCTTCGGGGTCTGCTCCAGCGTCGCGACGATGACGTCCTCGACCTTGTCCAGCAGGATCGAGGGCGGCCAGGCCCGGCCGTTCCTCGTCGGTCAGGCCGTCCAGGCGCTCCCGGACGAACCGGGCGCGCCACCGGTTCACCGTGCCAGCCGTCACCCGCAGGTCTGCCGCGACCTGCTTGTTCGACGCGCCACGGGCGCAGGCGAGCACGATCTTCGACCGCATGGCCAGGCTCTGCGCCGACGTCGCCCGCCGCGCCCACCGCGTGAGCTGCGCCTCCTCGGCGGCGGTCAGGACCAGGTCCGCCTTCGGCCGGCCCGCGCGCTCGCCGTCGGCCAGGCCCGCCAGCCGCCGTTCCGCGAACCGCCCGCGCCACTTGCCGGCCGTCACCTCGGTCACCCCGAGATCTGCGGCGACCTGCCGGCCCGAGCCGCCGCCAGCGAAGGCCAGCACGATCCGCGCCCGCAGCGCCAGCGCCGGCGCCGGGCCGCGCGACCAGCGCTCCAGCTCCTCGCGCTCGGTATCGGCGAGCACGAGCCTGGCAGCAGGGCGACCCAGAGACGGCATAAAGAAATCATAGCAACTTAGAGTCTAAATTTCAGGCGGGGGACACTAGTGCAGCCCCGCATAAGTCCTTGAGGGGTTTCGCGCTGCTACTGGAGGGGCTCGCCAGTGTCGGCGAGGTAGAGGGTGCAGGCGGTGTCGAGTGCCGGCTGGGGTGCGCCGGCGGGCTGGCCGTCGAGCAGGACGGCGTCGGCGTAGCTGTCGGTGCTGGCCTGCCAGATCGCGAATGCCCAGTCGTCCGGGTCGCCGAGGTAGCCGATGCGGCACAGCTTGATGGTGTCGTCGTCGTTCTCGCTGAGGTAGCCGGTGAGGTAGCCGTAGGAGCCGCGCCAGCTGATGGTGACTTCTTCGAGGGCGGGCCAGCGCTGGGAGGCGTGGTGGTCGACGGTGCCTTCGATGAGGTCCTTCAGGCGTCTGGACGGCACGGGCATGAGGTCATTGTCGCCGCGGCGCGGCGCGCCGCCGCCAGTCCTGATCTTGTCCCGGGCATTCTCGGGCGATCATCACCGATCATCCGACAGGCGGGTCATGGCACGCACAGCCAGCAGGACATCGTGATATTAGGGGCGCGCCGCAAGGCCAGGCTGGAGGCGATCACGCGACGGCCGTCCGCGCCGCAGGCGCTGGTGCGGCGCGCCAGGATCGTCCTGCTCGCCCACCAGGGCTCGCCGAACGCGCAGATCGCGCCGAACTGGGCTGCACGGTGACCACGGTGCGGGCCTGGCGGCGCCGGTTCGCCCGCGGCGGCATGCCCGCCCTGTCCGACCGGCCCCGCAGCGGCCGGCCCGAGGTCTACGGCCCGGACGTCCGGCTGGCGGTCGTGGCCGCCGCCACCTCCGTCGCCGCCGGAAGGCACCTCGGCGTGGACGCACGCCTCGATTGCCGCCCACCTGGCCAGCACGGGCATCTCAGCTCCCAGGCCGGGCGGATCCTGGCCGGCCTGGAGCTGGCGCCGCACCGGGTCCGGGGCTGGCTGAACCGCCGCGATGACGACCAGTTCTGGGCGCAGGCCGCCGCAGTGTGCGAGGTCTACCTGCGCCCGCCCCGAGCACACCGTGGTGATCTGCATCGATGAGAAAACCGGAATCCAGGCCAAGTACCGCAAATACCCTGAGCAGCCGCCAGCCCCAGGCCGGCTGGCCCGCCGGGAGTTCGAGTACGTCCGCAACGGCACCGTCTCCATCGTCGCCGCGCTTGGAGGTAGAACCGGGCAGGTCATCGCCGAGCCGATCGGCCGCAACGACTCGGTCACCTTCACCGGCTTCCTGCACCGCCTGGACCAGTGCACCGACCCGCGGCTGAACATCCACCTGATCATGGACAACGGGTCGTCGCACACTTCTCGCGCTACCCGCGCGTGGATCGCCGCGCACCCCCGGATCACCGTCACCTACACGCCGAAACATGCCTCCTGGCTGGACATGGCAGAGCTGTGGTTCTCGATACTGACCCGGGCCTTGCTGCGCCGCGGCGAGTTCACCTCCCGCGCTGACCTCGCCGGGAAGATCACCAGCTTCGCGGTCCGCTACAACCGCACCGCCCGCCCCTTCACCTGGACCTATGACGCCCGCACCGACCACGCCCGCCATCTCGCCCGCCAGACTCAGCGCGACGATTCCGTGATCTCCGGTCCCACCGTTGCCAGCGTCCTCAGCCAAGCCGCATGAACCACACGAAACCCGCGCCTCAACCCTTCAAGGAGGGTCTGTCAAGTAAACGGTGTAACTTCTGTCTCTGTTGTTTACTTCCGTCCCGCGCTGAGGCGGCCGTCGAAGGTGATGTCGAAGGCGTTGAGGGCGGCCTTCCACCGGTTGGTCCACCGCTTGCGTCCCCGGCCGGTGGGGTCCAGGCTCATGATCGCCATGTACAGGCACTTGAGTGCGGCGTGCTCGGTGGGGAAATGGCCGCGGGCGTTCACGGCGCGGCGTAGCCTGGCATTGATGGATTCGATGGTTATCTTGAGCTTTTGTGTCAGTCGGCGCTGTGACCTGCGGCGTCCCGTCGTGGACAGTGTCGCCGACGGGACGCTTGCTGCCTGGTAGCGGCTGTTTCACTCCTCTGGATCGTTACCTGTTCGGGTCCGTCCCGACCGCTGGTCGCCGAGCGCGCGGGCGAGCTGGCGGCGGAGCCTGGCGTTGTCGTCTGCGAGCTGCTTGTTGCGGTCCAGGGCGGCGGCGAGCCGGGTCCGCATCGACGCATCGGTGGCCCGCTGGGCCGCGGGGACGCCGCCGGCGGAGTCGGCGGCGGTTGTCTCTTGCCGCAGCCTGCGGATCTGGCTGCTGATGTCGGGCTGGGTATAAAGCCACGACCGCGAGATCCCCGCTGCCTGCGCGACGCCGGCGAACGTTACCGGGGCGCCGGCCCGGTCGAGCTCGCGCAGCGCCTGGACGGCTCTGGACCTGGTCAGCTGATGCCGCCGGGCGGCGGCCTCTGCGAGGGGGTCAGGGCGCATCGGCGGCTGCCTTCTTGCTGTCGGCTTCCCCGTCCTCGAGGGCGGTGATGATCTTGTCCAGGTTGCCGGCGACCTGCTTGTTCATCTCGGCGACGCGGGCCTGCCCGTTCGCCTCGGCGGCCGTGATGATCTGCAGGGTCTGCTGCCGCTGGGCATGGTGCTGCGGGAGGAACTCCGCCGTGGTCACGAACATCGGGCAGGTCAGACAACTATTTGCATGCGGGCAGACCCGGACCATGGGAAGCTCGCAGTAGCCGTTCGGCAGCGCCTGGGTAGCCCTCGAGAGCCGCTGTTTCGACCAGGCGGCCTCGCCAAGCGGGCCGTCGGGGCTGATCTGGACGGGCTGGCCCTGGGCGTTGACCTTGCTGGCCTTCTCCCAGTGTTCGCGGACGGTCTTATCGGACAGCCGGGCGTAGTGAGCTGTCATGAGCGGTGAGTCATGGTCAAGTATCTTCTGCACGACATGCTGGGGAACGTCCCGGTTTATCAAGACGGTTCCCAGCGTGTGCCTCCACTGATGGGGGGTCAGGTGAACGGGCCGGCCGTGCTCGTCGCGGACGTCGCAGCGCTCCAGCCAGCGGTAGAGCGCCAGCCGGTAGGTGGAACTGCTGACCGGGGTCTTCCCGTCCGGGTTCTTCGCCGGCCGGGGGAACAGCACGATTCCGCTGGGATAGCGGTCCAGGACCCGCTGCTGCTGGCCGCGGATCAACTCCAGCAGTTCGTCATCGACGGGGACGAGCGCCTCGCGTTTCATCTTGTGGTTGAAGTAGCGCAGGTAAGGGGCTCCGCTGTCGTCGGTGATGGTGCAGTCGAACGGCAGCCTGAGCGCGTCGGAGACGCGCAGGCCGCAGCGGATCAGGATGAGCGTGGCCAGCCGGTAGGCGGGGTTCTCCTGGCGGGCGAGGTTGCCGGGCTGCTCGACCTGGGCCATCACGTGCCCGGCCAGGGCCCGGGGCAGCAGCTCGGCGCGGGGCGGCTGGTCGCCGGGAAAGATCATGGCGTCCGGCGGCAGGTCGGCCCAGCCGTGCTGGCGGACCGCGGTGAGGAACAGGCCGATCGCGCTGACGTGGGCGCCGTGTTCCGGCCTGCCGGCCAGGGCGGCGTGGAGGTCGGCGAGGTAGTCCTCGAGCACGGCCCGGCTGATGCCGTCCGCGCCGACGACCCCGCGGGCGCGGAGGAAGACTGCGAGCCGGGTCAGGAAACGCAGCGGGCGGCGCCCGCCGGCCTCCAGCCCGAGGCCCGTGCTGAGCCGCCACCGGATCCAGCGCTTGGCAAGGCCTTTCAGCCAGGGCTGGGAGATGCGGGAGAAGTCCAGGATGTTCCTGCCCTCGAAGCCGAGACGGTGCATCTGCCAGGCATCGCGGGGATACTCGGCGTCCCAGCCGCTGCCCTCGGCCAGGTCGGTGACCTGCCGGCGGCACCATGTCAGCAGGGCGCCCGCGTTGCTCCGCTTCCTCCCGAACGCCTCCCGCCACTCCTGCTCGGTCCGGTCCAGCAGCGAAGACACGCCGCTGGCGGCCAGGAACCGGACCATGATCATGACGACGAACGGCGGCGCCGTGCCCGCGCGCTCGTCCTGCCGACGCTGCAGCGCGTACTGGACTTCCAGCCTCAGCTGGGCGGGCAGGCTGCCCAGGCGGACCCGCTCGCGGCCCGCGCCCGGCTCGGCTTGCGCCCACTGGGCGGTGAACTCCGCGGCGGGCGGCCTGCCGCGGCGCTTCCAGGTCGCGCCATGCGACCGGCACCAGTCGCTTCCCGGTTCGGCCCACAGCCCGCAGCTGCCGATCAGGCAGCCCGCCGGAGGGGCTTCGGGCGCCGCGGTCGGCAGCATGCCCAGCCAGGCCGGCAGTGCCGGCATCCCGGCTCTTTCCCACGCGGCAGCGTGCCGGACGCACAGCCCCTTGCGGTAACCGACGCCATAGCCGCATCCCGGTGCCTGGCACCGGGACAGCGGCGCGTCCTTCCGCCACCGGAAGGCGGTCGATTCCGCGAACTCCCGGACGTCGGGCCGGCCAGCGGCGGCCCACCGCTGCCGGTGCCCGTGACAGAGCCCGTGACCGACCGCGGAGCGCTCGCATGCGGGAACCAGGCACGGCTTCCCGCCGAATACCGGGTCCCGCGGGTCGAAGGCCAGCTCGTCAGCCCGGAACTCCGGGCGCACCGCAGCCATCAGCTTCTCCAGCAGGCCGGCCGGAACCCGGTTGCGGCCGGCCTCTGCGGCATCCGGGCCGCTCACCGGCTGTCCTCTCCATCGTCGAAGACGGTCGCGGTGACGCTGACCGCGACGCCGCCGCGGACACCGCGGGCGTGCAGGTAAACCGGAGTTCCGGTCCTGGACGGGGTTTCGGTGACCTCGTCCAGCCCCAGGGCCTTCTGCCACTCGGCGAACAGCCCGCGCCTGCCCGCCGCGGCAAGGACCCGGCCGGACAGTGCACCGCCGGACGCGGTGACTGTCCACGCGATGACCGGGATGCCCGGGTGCGCGTCGAGGATGACTGCCAACTCGGCGGCGGCCCGCTGCTGCCAGCGGGACCGGTCGCCCTGCGTGATCCAGCCGCCGGTCACCACGACACTTCCCTCCCGGTGAACCAGCCCGCCTTCTCCAGCGCAGCCCGCGCGTCCTCAACTGTGAGATGGCCGTAGACCGAGGACGTGACTGCTACCGAGGAATGACCGAGCAGCGTGGACACGACCTCGATCGGGACGCGGTCGCGCAGCCACCGCGTGGCCGCGCTGTGCCGGCACCAATGGGGGTCGAAAGCGATCCCGGTCCTGGCCCGCAGCCGCAGGACCAGGTCATAAACGGCCTGGTAGGACCACGCGTGTCCCTTCGGCTCCGCCCAGAGGTTGACGAAGACCATGTCACTGTCGATACCGCCGTACTCTTCGTGCAGGTAGTCGGCATAGAGCCGGATCAGGTCCGGCCCGACGGGGACCGTCCGCCCGCCGGACTTGACCCTCGCCCCGTTCGCGTTCTCCCGCGCCACCACGCTGACCTCGCACTCGGCGGCCGCGATGTCCTCATGACGGAGGCCGAGTACTTCGCCGGCCCGGCAGCCGGTCTCGTGAAGAACGGCGAAGAAGAAGCGGTCCCGCAGCCTCGTGCAGGCATCCAGGATCGCCTGCATCTCGGCGGCCGTGAGAATCCGCGGCAGCTTCTTCTCTTCCTTCAGCGCGATCGCCCGCCCGCGATACGGCTCGCCCTTGGTCACGTGGTGCAGGAACGGCTTCCAGCCGCCCCGCCCGCCGGCCTTCCACGCGGCCAGCAGGTCGCCGACCCCAGCGCCGTTACGGGCCTGGTGCGCATAGAACGAACTGACGGCCGCGAGCTTGCGGTTCACCGTCGATGCCGTCACCTGAGCCGTCACCGACGGCAGCACCGCGACCTCGCCCGCACGGCCCGGCGCCGGCAGCTGCAGCCAGGCCACGAACTCGCCGACGTCCTCCAGCCGGGCCTCTCGCCAGTCCAGCCCGCGGAGGCTGAGGAACTCCCAGTAATCCTTGAGGTCGTGGGCATAGGCCTTCACCGTGTTCGGCGACCGGCCGATGTCGGTGAGATAGGCCAGGAACCGGTTGACCGGGACGACCAGCACGTCGTCGTCCCCGAGCACGGTCCACGAACGGGTCCCTGAGCCGGGGATCACTACCGGATGCACGAGCATCGTCTCCTCCTTGAACAACGTCACGGACAAGGCAGGAGATAACCATGAAAAAACCGCCATCCGAGCACGTCAGGGTGCTCGTGGCGGACATTAAGGACACGTCAGCTGAGGCTCTA
>CAWAJB010000016.1:0-215478 GCA_963782185.1 uncultured Actinomycetes bacterium | reverse complement strand
AACCCGCAGCGCCGAGACTGCTGAGGTAGCCCGTGCGTTGCATGCCCAGAAGATCTGCGAAGCCGAACACGGCACCGCCCACCAGGTGTTCGACTGGGAGGTGAACTGACATGACCGCACGGCACTCCTCTTACGAGGAACTCGCCGCCGGGCGCCGTGACAGCGACGAGTACCGCGAAGGGTACGCCGAAGCCCGCCGGGCGTTCCTCATCGGCCAGGCAGTCCGCGAACGCCGCCTGGCCCTGGGACTGTCCCAAGTCGAACTCGCAGTCCGCGCTGACATGACCCAGCCTGCCCTCTCACGCCTGGAAGCCGGCGGCGTCGTACCCACGATCCCGCTCCTGGAACGAATCAGCGCAGCCCTCGACGCCGACCTCATCGTCCAACTCGCGCCCCACGCCGCCTGACAAGGTCAACAGCCCACCGCCTCCCAGCGCCTTTTCCGGGTCTGCCGAAATGAGTGCGTCGTACAGGCGCATCACCGTGATCGGTGCGGCATTATCCAGGGACCCGGGCCGCTGGCAATCTATCGCATGTACCGTGAGCCATCTGGATGAAGTAAAGACGCCTATCTGTCTTCGTCCTCCGGGACGTCCGCAGCCTCGGCATGTTCTTCAGGCACCTTATCTGCGATCCTCGCGCCTAGATGGCCAGCCCTGTCGAAAAGCTCGGCCACTGTTTCCCGTATCTCTTTGCGGACAGTCTCCTCGTCCCCGCTGAGATTCTCAATGTTCCGCTGATAAAGAACGAATGTCGTACCGAACGGCAGCTGCGGGGGTGTCCCCGCAGCCCACTCTCCGCCCAACGGAAACACAGTGTTGGTGGGCACGCTGTCTGGGATGGCGGGCAAGTGCCATCGCGTGTCGGGGTCCAGGCCGTTCTCGATCCAGGATTTTTCTGGAAGCCATTCCACATCGGTAAAGACACCGACATCGGATGAACCGAGTACCTCCGAGTTGCGGATCCTGAGCTCTTCCTCAACTTTCGCCTCGAAGTCATCGCGCCCTATCCGGTACGGCACCACCCAGGTGCCGGAATCGGAATCCAGGTTCGCCGCAGCGACGAAGTCGGACAGCCCTGCATCACGGTTATCCGGATCGAGCCAGACCTTGACCTGGCCGCGTAGCGCCCACGCGGGGCCGAACCGATTGACCAATCCGAGAAGGCCGTCGAGGCACTTGGCTGAGTCACTGAATCGGCCCCGTCGGTAGAGCGCGACCGCAAGGCGCCAGCGCGCCTGGGCCGACTTCGGGTCGGCTTCGACTGCCGCCTCGGCGGCAATCCGGGCATCCTCAAAATACTCCAGCCACCACAGCGCCTCCGAGGCAAGCACGAGCGACGCGACCCGGATCGAAGTCGAGGGCTCCTGCAGATGGCGATGCGCGGCCCACAGGGCCCGAAGGGGATGCTCGCTGCAGCTACGCATGTGCTCTTCGAGTGTCTCCAGAGCACCCTTGTCCGATTCTGCGGCCCGATGGCGGTGTTCAGAGGGCACATAGTCGAGCCACCGTGCTGCGGCAACTGTAACTTCATCGGTCAGCTCGAACTTGCGCGCTATCGGATGTTCCACGTAGCCGGGCCCAGAATGATGGGAAGGATGGGGTCTTCGAATAACCGACGAGGTCGGATCATCACCGGTCATAGACACATCATCGTTTCTTTTGCCTCGGGGCGCCCGCCGGAGAACGGCGAGATTTACCACCCACTCTAGAGCGCCGGCCCCGGCTGTGAAATGTCAATGGTCAGGTTGCGATGGCCCTGGCTCAATTGTGGTGATGGGGTCAGTCCGCGAGCAGGAGGCGTTTGCGGAGCAGGTCGGGGTTGACGCGGCCACATCTGTCTTTTGATCATCTTGACGCGGTTGACGTTGCGTGCCGAGAATCCCGTCCGCGACCCTGACCAGCGGAGTTGCTCGCCCGGCGCTCCGACCGTGATGATCACCGATGATGTGCCTGCGCACGGTACCTTGGCAGGCCTCGTTGGGCCGGAGGCGGGGCGCAGTGTCTGGGCATGATGACCTTCACAGACCTGGCACCCGCGTCCCCTCCGATCGCGCGGCGCCGTTCACTGACCAGCTGCGCCTGGCAGTGGCCGCCTACCTGGCCCGATCCACCGGCGCCTCCCGGCAGCACACCGAATCTGACCTGCGCTGCTACCTACCCTGGCGCGCCCAGCGCGGCCTGGACCCGTTCACCGCGCTCCGCCCGCACTTGGAGCTGTACATCCGGCGGATGCAAGAGATCCGCCGCTTCAAGCCCTCCACCGTGTCGCGGCGGTTCTCCGTCGTGGCCGGGTTCTACAAGACCTGCGTCATCGACGGCCTGCTGGGCCACTCACCGGCTGAACATGTCCGGCGGCCCGCCGTGCCCCCGGAATCACCCACCCTGGGGTTCACCCATCTGCAGTTCGAGGCCCTGCTCACCGCGGCCCGTAACTCCAAAGACCCATGCCTTTCGCCCTGGTGGCCATGCTCGGGCTGCTCGGCCTGCGGATCTTCTAAGCCACTGCCGCGGACATCACCGACCTGGGCGAAGAACACGGTCACCAACGCCGTGCGCCACGCTGAGGGACCGATCGAGGTCCGCGTGTCCTATGCCTGCGGCGACCTGTGGGCCGAAGTCCACGACCAGGGGATAGGTCGCCCGGTCCGCCAGCACGCCACCACCGACGACGAACAGGGCCGGGGCCTGGAATTGCTGGATGGCCTGATCGGCCTGCACGGCGGCGCACGAGGAGTCGTAGACGACAGCGACGGCCCAGGCAAAACCGTCTATGTGGCGGTGTCCCTTGCGGTCACCCCAGGGAATGTCTCGTGAGTATCGGCGCCGGGGATCTGCCCGTAGCGGGCGTGGGCGCGCGGCTGTAGCTGTCCGCGGCGCGGCGCAGTCCGGGGTTCCGCAGCGCTCGCGCCGCGACGTGCAGCGCATCGACGGCGCCCACGCGTCGGCGGCCTGCGCCGGATCACCCTCGGCGCAGCAGCGGATGTGTTCCGCCGCGGTGGCCGCCTGGCGGGCCGCGGTAGGTGTAGATCGCATAACCCGGCCAGGTGACCGGGATGCGCTCAGCCTGCCGGCCATAATGATCAAGGCCCGGCCACCCTGAGCGGGTGACCGGGCCTGTGACCTGCTACTCCATGAGTAGCCCCGAGCGGATTCGAACCGCCGCTACCGCCTTGAGAGGGCGGCGTCCTGGGCCACTAGACGACGGGGCCAGACACTGCATGGTAGGGCACCGCGAGGGATGACGCCAAATGGGCAACGCGCAGGCATCCGGCGGACTGCGGCAGCACTCAGCCCGGCGGCCGGACGCCGACCACTCCCGACGCGCCCGCCCGGGTGCCAGGTTAAGAATCAGGCATCTCGGCCCAAAATCCAGGAATCTGGAAAGGCATAACGTACCGCATGATCACAATCTGTAGGGGTAGATGGCGGGCATGTTGGCATTCATACTCGTTCTGCTGATCGTGGGACTCATCGCCGGGGCGCTGGCGCGCCTGCTCGTTCCCGGCCGCGACCCCATCGGCCTGCTGGGGACCATCGTCCTTGGCGTGCTGGGGTCCTTCCTCGGCGGGTTCATCCTGAACCTGATCGAATACCACACCCTCGCCGTCCACCACCTCCGCACCGCGGGGATCATCGGCTCCATCGCCGGCGCCCTGATCCTGCTGATCCTGTACCGGCTGTCCGGTCACGAGCGCGGCCACAAGCGCTACGGCCGCAGCCGTAGCAGCCGACGCCGCTGGATCTGACCGAGCGAGCTGGGTGCCGGGCCGTCTCCGTGTGGCATGGCCCGGGCCCCGCCCGGCGTTGAGCAGGGCATGGACGTAAGCCACGGGATGGACGTCGCGGCGGCGGTGCAGCGCTGGCGGCTCGCACCCCATCCGGAAGGCGGGTACTTCCGGGAGACCTACCGGTCTGGACTGCAGACGATCCCGGCGGGATGGCCGGGTGAGCGGGCACTGGCCACGGCGATTCTCTACCTGCTCCCGGCCGGCCAGGAGTCCGCCTGGCACCGGGTCCGGGGCGACGAGCTGTGGCTCTGGCAGGGTGGCGCGCCGATCGAGCTGCGAATCGGCCGTGAGATCCGCAAGCTGGGGCCCGGCCCGGGCGCCGGGCATGAACCCCAGGTGCTGGTCCCAGCGGGAGCGTGGCAGTCAGCCACTCCCGCGCCCGACGCCACTGCGGCAGCGCCGTGGTCCCTGGTGGCCTGCCTGGTCGTCCCCGGCTTCGATTTCGCCGATTTCGAGTTGGGCGGGGAGCCCGGGACGACAAACCGGCAGGGCCGTCCTGAATGAGGAGGCCTGCCGGTCATCGCGCTGCTGGGGTACCAGGACTCGAACCTAGACTAACGGGGCCAGAACCCGTCGGGCTGCCAATTACCCCATACCCCATCGCGCCGGGCGGAGCTACGCTCACCCGCGCCAGTGCAGTGTAGCCGAACCCACCCCCCTCCCGCGAAATCCTTCCCACCCCGCCGGCGCCGGGGTGCGCCCAGGGCCCGGCAGCAGGCTGGCCCTGGGACCCGGCGGGCGCGCGCCCCCTGGCCTGGGAGCCGGGGTGGTCAGCCTGAGGCGGCTTTGACCGCACGGGACAGGCGGGCCAGCGTCCGCTCGCGGCCGAGCAGCTCGATGGACTCAAACAGCGGCGGGGACACCCGCCGCCCGGTCACCGCGACCCGCACCGGCGCGAACGCGGCCCGCGGCTTCAGCCCCAGGCCGTCCGGCTCGACCAGGGCGGCCGACAGGGCCGACTTGATCGCCTCGGCGGTCCACGGCTGCACCTCAGCCAGTGCCGCCTCGGCGGCCTGGAGCACGGGCAGCGCGTCCGGGCCGAGCGCCCGGTCGGCCTCCTCAGCGCTCACCTCGAAACGCTCCTCGTCGACGAACAGGAAGCCGAGCATGCCCGCCGCCTCGGTAAGCCGGGAAATCCGGGTCTGGATATGCGGTGCGGCCGCCGTGACCAGGGCCAGCTCCGCCTCACTCACCGGATCACCGACCACGCCCGCATGCTGCAGGAACGGAATGATCCGCGAGACGAAACCGGCGGGGTCCAGCGCGCGGATCTTGTCCCCGTTGATCGACTCGAGCTTGCGCACATCGAACTGGGCCGCATTCGTGTTCACCCGGGCCAGGTCGAACTCCGCGGCCATCTCGGCCAGCGTGAACTCTTCCCGGTTGTCACCGGGTGACCAGCCGAGCAGGGCCAGGTAGTTGTCGATCGCCTCGGGCAGGAATCCCTCCTGCCGGTACCAGATGACGGACACGACCCCGTTCCGCTTGGAAAGCCGCTGCCCGTCCTTGCCGAGCACGTAGGGCAGGTGCGCGAACACCGGGAACTGGTCCTCGGGCACGCCCATGGCCCGGTACACGGCGATCTGCCGGGGCGTGGACGACAGCAGGTCCTCGCCGCGCACCACGTGGGTGATCTTCATGAGCACGTCGTCCACCGCGACGGCCAGCGTGTACAGGGGGGAGCCGTCCGCCCGCGCCAGGACGAAGTCCGGCACGTGCTCGTGGTCGAACGTGACCGGGCCGCGGACCAGGTCGTTGAACGTGGTGGAACCCTCGGGCATCCGGAACCGCACGACCGGCTTGCGGCCCTCGGCCCGGTAGGCCGCGACCTGCTCGGCGGTAAGCACCCGGCAATGCCGGTCGTAGCCGCTGGGACCGCCACCGGCGCGGGCTGCCTCCCGGCGGGCGGCCAGCTCCTCGGGCGCGCAGTAGCAGTAGTAGGCGTGGCCGTCCGCGAGCAGCCGCTGCACCCACTCCGCGTAGATATCCATGCGCTCGCTCTGCAGGTACGGGCCGTACGGGCCGCCGACCTCCGGCCCCTCATCCCACTGCAGCCCGAGCCAGCGCAGCGTGTCCAGCGCGGAGGCGATGTACTCGGCGGTGACCCGGCTCTGGTCGGTGTCCTCGATGCGCAGCACGAACGTCCCGCCGGTGTGCCGGGCGAAGGCCCACTCGTACAGCGCGGTCCGGATGTTGCCTACGTGCAGGTCACCACTGGGCGAGGGGGCGAAGCGGACCCGCACCACGCTCCCGGTCCCCGGGTGCTCAGTCACGGTTCACCACCGTGTTTCGCAGCGACCCGATGTTCTCGATGGTCACGGACACTTCGTCTCCGTCCTCCAGGGGCCCGACGCCAGCCGGGGTCCCGGTGAGCAGCACATCACCGGGCAGCAGGGTCATCACGGTGCTGACGTACTCGACCAGCGCGGGCACGTCGTACAGCAGCTGCGAGGTTCGCGCCTGCTGGCGGACTTCGCCGTTCACCACCGTGGTGAGCTCGAGGTCGGCAGGGTCGGCATCCGTCTCGATCCACGGGCCCAGCGGGCAGAACGTGTCGAAGCCCTTGGCCCGGGTCCACTGGCCGTCCCGGGCCTGCAGGTCGCGGGCGGTCACATCGTTGGCGCAGGTGTAGCCGAAGATAACCTCCGAGGCCTGGGCCGCGGGAACCTCCCGGCAGAGCCTGCCGATGATCACCGCGAGCTCGCCCTCGTAGTCCACGCGCTGGGTCAGCTTGATCGGGTAGGCAATCTGGTCCCCGTGCCCCACCACCGCCGTGGACGGCTTGAGGAACAGGACCGGCTCCGCGGGGGGCTCGCCGCCCATCTCGCGGGCGTGATCGGCGTAATTGCCGCCGACCGCCACCACCTTGCTCGGCAGCACCGGAGCCAGCAGGCGCACGTCATCCAGGGGAAATGTCGCCCCGGTGAACTGGACACCGCCCTTGCCGGGGCTGAACGGATGCCCCCGCAGCTCTGCGACGACGCTCAGGCCTCCGGCTGCGGTCACGGGCCGGGCCGCACCCGCCCCATCAGCCTGGGACTCCCCGATCACCCCGTATGCGACCTCGCCACCCTTGGCAAATCTCGCGATGCGCACCGCTCAACCTCTTCGATGAAGTTCTGCCCTGGCCCGGTCTCGCTGCCGGGCTCCCTAGAGCCTACTGAGCGCCGGCGGGCGGGCCGGGCACGGCAGTCCCGCAGGGTAGCTACTGCAGATAGCCCTCCACCTCGGAGGGCGGACGGGGCGCCGAGCCGGCCGGGTCCTCGCCGAACTCGCGGCGGGCACGGCGCTGCCGGAGCAGATCCCAGCACTGGTCGAGCGACTCCTCGACCGTGCGGAGCCGGGACCGTTCCTCGTCGCTGGACAGCTTCCCGTCAGCGGCCTGGGTCCGCAGCTCGTGCTCGGTCTTGATCAGCTCGTCGATATGGCCCAGGATCTCCTTGTCATCCATGAGTCCCACCGTACGGGAAACCGTGCGCACCCCGCCCGCGGGGCAGCCGCTAGCCTGGCCCGGTGCCGGATCCAGTCTTCCTGATCACCGGGGCTTCGGGCGGCACCGGAGCCGCCACCGCCCGGGCCGCGGTCCGGGCCGGGTACCGGGTGGCGCTGACCGGCCGCAGGGCAGCCCCGCTGCGGGACCTGGCCGCGGATCTCGGCCCCGCGCGGGCCCTGCCCGTGAGCTGCGACGTGTCCGACTGGGATCAGCTGAGCACCCTGGTCAGCAAGGTGCTCGGCACGCTGGGCCGGCTCGACGTGGTCTTCGCCAATGCAGGCCAGTCCGCGCCCACCTCGTTCCTGGGCCAGGGGGGCCTGCCTCCTGGCGAGTGGCACGGCCTGGTCGCCGCGAACGTGCTGGGTCCGGCATCCGCGCCGAGTGCGGGGGCACGGGGGTCCGCGTGACCCTGATCCAGCCCGGCCTGACCGATGCGGGACCGACCGGCCCGGGACGGCAGGCTGATCCGAGGCTTGCTCCTGCCGACGTCGCCGCCGCCGTGATGTACGCCGTGGGCCAGCCCGCCGGGGTGGACGTCAGCGAGATCGTGATCCGGCCGGTCGGGCAGGATCCGTTCCGCTGATCCCGGCTGGGTCCAGGGCGGGAACGGCCGGCTCGCGGGCGGGGCGGTCCGGGATCACGATGGCCCCGAACGACGCCACGCAGAGCCCGAGCGCCACGGGGATGCACAGCGCGGCCGGCAGCCCCGCCACGCTCGCGAACCCCCCGATGAGCACCGGGCCGCCGACCAGGCCGAGGTAGCCGAGGCTCGCCACCTGGGCGATGCCGCTCCCCGGTCGCGCGGGGTCGGCATGGCCGGCGGCCGACAGGAACTGCGGGACCGTGCAGGACAGGCCGCCCCCGCAGGCCGCGAAGCCGATGACCGCGCCGGCCGCGCTCCGGGTGCACAGCGCGGCGGCCAGGCCGGCCGAAGCCAGCAAGCCACACCCGCGGACCAGGCAGGCCGGTCCGTAGCGGGCGGCGAGGCGGTCACCGGCGATCCGGCCGACGGCCATGGCCAGCGAGAATGCGGCGAATCCGGCGGCCGCGTAGCCGCGCGGGGCATCGAGGTTGTCCCGGAGATAGACGCCGCTCCAGTTGGCCGCCGCCCCCTCGACGATCAGGCTGGACAGGGCCAGCAGGCCCAGCATGGTCAGCCGGGAGGCGCCGAGATGGCCCCGGGCGGGACGGGCGCCCCGCCCGGGGCCAGTTCGTCGCCATACGGGGCCGCCGCTCAGGAAGGCACGGGCTCGCCGGAGGACCAGCCGGGTCCCGGAGATCCACCCGCCCGCCCACCCGCGCACCCAGTTGCCTGCCCGGTGCCACGCCGGCCCGGGCACGTCGTACTTGCCTGGCTCCCCGGGCAGCCACCACCCAGCGGCAAGGGTGAGAGTCATCCCGCCCAGGGCGATGCCCGTCAGGACGTCCATCTGCGGGTGGCTGACCCGGCCAGCCTGATGCCAGGCGAGCAGCCCGCCTAAGAGGGCTCCCGTCAGTCCGCCCACGCTGAAGGAAGCGTGGAACGAGGCCATCAGCGGCCGCCCGTAGGCCCGCTCCACCTGCACACCCTGCGCATTGAGGGCCACGCTCAGCATGCCGCCGGCGACACCGAAGGCCAGCACGGCCAGCATGACCCCGGCCAGCGTGCTGGCCGTCCACAGGAACAGGGGCATCACCGCGACCGCGGCGGCCGCTGGCCGGCTCAGCCGGGCGCTGCCGAACTGGTCGGACAGGCGGCCCGCCACTGGCATCACCGCGACCAGGCCGGCCGGGCCCACCAGCAGGGAGGCCCCGAGCAGCCCGTCGCTCAGGTGCAGCCCCGCCTTCACGCCCGGGATCCGGGCGATCCACATGCCCTCGGTCACGCCCAGGAGGACGAAGTAGGCCAGCACCGCCGCCCTGGCGCAGCGCAACTTCCCAGGCGGCGCATCCGGGCCGAGGGTGACACGCGCGTCGCTAGCAGCGGCCCGGTAGCTACTGTCAGGCGAAGAGCCGGGGTCTGGAGCTCTGCCGCAGGCACGGAGGCTGATGAGCGAACCATACCCGTTTGTCCTGTTCCAGTAACAGGGCGCACAGTCCCTGCCTCGCAAGGCGGTCATGCCCCGCTCCCGGTACCCGCCCGTGCGGGCGGGTACCGGGAATCACGCGCCGTCGCGCGGGGGCTGGTGCCCGGCCCGCAGCAGCGCGTAGGTCACCGCTTCCTCCAGGGCGTGCCAGGACGCGGCGATGATGTTCTCGTCCACGCCCACCGTGCTCCAGGTGCCGTCAGCCGATCCGGTGCCGTCGCTGGACTCGATAAGCACCCGGGTGACCGCGCCAGTGCCGTGCGAGCCCTCCAGGATGCGCACCTTGTAGTCCGCCAGCTCCAGCATGGCCAGTTCCGGGTACAGCCCCTCCAGGGCGAGCCGCAGCGCCTTGTCGAGCGAGTTGACCGGCCCGTTGCCCTCTCCCGTGGCCACGATCCGCTCGCCCTTGGCGTGCAGCTTGACGGTAGCCTCGCTGGCCACCCCGCCGCCAGCCCGCTGCTCCACGATGACCCGCCACGACTCCACCTGGAAATGGCGCTGCCGCTCGCCCGCCAGCTCGTCGCGCAGCAGGAGCTCGAAGGACGCGTCAGCCGCCTCGAAGGTGTACCCACGGGCCTCGAGGTCCTTGACCCGGCTGACCACCCGGCCGACGGTGTCCCGGTCGCCGGACAGGTCATAGCCGAGCTGCTTGCCCTTGATCTCGACCGACGCGCGGCCCGCCATGTCTGACACCAGCATCCGCATGTCGTTGCCGACTAGCTCGGGATCGATGTGCTGGTAGAGCATCGGGTCTACCTTGACCGCCGACGCGTGCAGGCCGGCCTTGTGCGCGAAGGCGGAGAAACCGACGTAGGGCTGGTGGGTGCTGGGAGCGACGTTGGTGACCTCGCTGATCGCGTGGGCCACGCGGCTCATCTCGGCCAGGCAGCCGTCTGGCAGCACGGCCCGGCCCTTCTTCAGCTGGAGTCCCGCGACCACGCTGAACAGGTTGGCGTTGCCGGCCCGCTCCCCGTATCCGTTGGCACAGCCCTGCACGTGGGTCACGCCCGCATCCACCGCCACCAGGCTGTTCGCCACGGCGCAGGCGGTGTCGTCGTGGCAGTGGATCCCGAGCCGGGCGCCGGTCGCCGCCGCTACCGCGCTCACCACGTCACCCAGCTCACCGGGCAGCATGCCGCCGTTCGTGTCGCACAGCGCGACCACGTCCGCTCCGGCCTCGGTGGCTACCCGGACCACCTCGAGCGCATAGGCCGGGTCCGACCGGTACCCGTCGAAGAAATGCTCCGCGTCCAGGAACACCCGCTGCCCCTCGGCCCGCAGGTGGCTGACCGTGTCACGAATCATCGCCAGGTTCTCCTCCAGCGTGGTCCGCAGGGCCAGCCGGACATGCCGGTCGTGACTCTTGGCAACAAGAGTCACGACCGGCGCCCCGGACCCACGCAGAGCGGCGACCTGTGGGTCGTCGGCCGCCTGCACGCCGGGCCGGCGGGTCGCGCCGAACGCGGCGAGCTGCGCGTGCCTGAGGTCTAGTTCGGTGAGGGCACGCCGGAAGAACTCGGTGTCCCTGGGGATCGCCCCGGGCCAGCCGCCCTCGATGAAGCCGACCCCGAACTCGTCGAGACGGCGCGCGATAGCCAGCTTGTCGGCAACGGTCAGGCTCAGCCCTTCCTGCTGGGCCCCGTCGCGCAGCGTGGTGTCGTAGACGTGGAACACATCGTCGGGGCTCTGCGCCATGACCTCGTCCGTCTCTGTCATGCGGCGGTCGCGCCGCGCTTGTGGGTGGCTGTGCGAGTGCCGTGCTGCCCGCAAAACAAAAGACCCCTCGCGGCATGCGAGAGGTCTGCGCGTCGGCGGTGCGGGCTGCCTGCCGTGAGGCGGCGCTGCTAGGTGCCGACGCGCCTGCCGATAATGATGCGGCCGGACGTCATGGACCCAGTGTTACACATGCTGCGGGGTAGTCGTGCCGTAACCCCCAAGCCGGGGTGCGTGCAGTATGCGCGGGTGGCCTCGCATCGCACGTGGTTCCCTTGTCACGGCCGTCGTGCGGATGCGTCTTCCGCAGGCCTCATCGGGTACGCCCGCGCATACTGCACGCACACCGGCCCCATCCGCGTACCGCACTGATACCCGCCGTAGCCTGCCCTTTCGGCGCTCCTTAGAAGGCTCCGGTGCCGTCGGGGGTGCCCAGGCCAGTGGGGGCGTCGTAGCCCGGGCCGGCGACGCATAGGGAATCGAAACCGCAGGCGGCTCCCTTGCTGTTGGAGAACCAGTCGTTGTTCCCCGAGGTGATGTCGAACAGCGAACCCGCGTGGGCGTAGAGGAATTTCTGGGTGGTGCGGGCGCCGTTGCCGGCCAGGCCGTACATCCCGGCGATCAGGGGCGCGGAGGCACTCGTGCCGGCCACGGTGACCCAGCCGCCGTAGACCGCGTTGTAGACGGGAATGTTGAAGGCGGCCGCGGAGACATCGGCAACGGTACGCATGGGACAGTCAGTGGGCGGCTGCCAGGAGGGCTTGGGCACATAGGCGGAGCAGCCACTGCCGCCCGCTCCCCAGTCGTTGTTCCAGGTGGTCTCGGACCAGCCGCGGGCGTTCGCCGCGCGGTGCAGTTCGGTTCCGCCGACTGCGGTCACGGTGCTCAGGTTGGCCGGCCAGTTGGCCGCGGTGTAGCCGAAGTCACCGGCGGAATCCACGATGGTGTGCCCGGGGTGGTCGTAGTACTTGCTGAGGGAGTAGGAGTAACCGTCCTCCCGGGTGCCGAAACTGTTGGAAATGACCTGGGCACCGAGCCTGGCCGCGGTGTCCTCGGCCTTGCCCAGGGCCAGGAGCGACGGCTGGTTCGCCTCCACGACCAGGATGCGGCAATGCGGGCACGCCGCCGAGATCATCGAAATGTCCAGGGTGATTTCCAGGTCCCAGCCGGTGTTCCTGCCGGAGGACGGCAACGGGGACCTGCGGCCGTTCTGGTTGACCACGCGGAAGCACCCTTCGGCGGACGTGCAGGCCGGCAGGCCGTATTCCTTCCGGTAGACCGCCAGGTAGTGAGCGAGATGAGGGGTGTGGTAGGCGATCGTGACCGCGACGGTCTGGTGCGGGTGGCGGCCGACCGGAAGCTTGTAGGCGGATTCCAGGTCCCTGGCTCCCCACCCCTTCGGCTTCGCGGCCGCTCCGGTGACCCCGGCGGCGATCGCCCGGTTGACGGTGGCCTGCGGCCCCCACAGCGCATAACAGCGGGCGAACCCGGGACGGGCCGGCGCGCAGGCCGCCCGCATCCCCGCGGCAGGTTGGCGCGGCGGCGGTGCGGACGGGCCGGCCGCGGCGCTCGCGAGCGGCGAGCCGGCCGCCATCACGGCCCCGGCCAGGGACAGCGCCACAGCCAGGGTCCCTGCGGCCCGCGCTGGCCGGCGTAGCCAGGAGGCAGCGGAACACACTAAAACGCTCATGATGTGCCGCTCCATGCTTCCGGTCAGGAGACCTTGTAGGCGGACAGGATGGTCTCTTTGATCTGGCTGCCGGCCGAATCCGTAGCGGTCACGCGGAGCGCAACCGTACCGGCCTGCTTGTCGCTGAACATCGCACGGAACCTTCCGGGGCCGGTGACGGTCACGGCGACCGGCCGCCAGGTCTTCCCGCCGTTCTGCGACACCTGCACCGTGGCCCTGGTGACCGCGGCCGCCGTCGCCAGCTGCAGGTGCGCGGCTGAGAAGTCCAGGACCTGCCGGCCGGGTGACGCCGACTCATTCAGCCTCAGCCCGGGTACCGAGTACTCGAGCGTCATCATCGGCTGGACCACGCAGGCCTGGCTGGACGGGCAGATCCACCCGGCGGGCGGCACCGCCCCGGTCTGCCTGGCCGAGGGCCACGTCCAGACTGTGCGGCTGGACGTGGCCAGCCCGTAAGCCCGCCCCGTCCTGGAGGCGCTTACCGCGAACTTGATCACCGATCGCTTGGCGCTGAGCCTGGCCTGGGCGTATAGGTCGGAGCTGCCCTGCGCCGCCTTGACCGCGTTGCCGCCGGCGATCTTCTTCCCGTTCTGGTCGATCTCGTAACTGCCGGTGACCTTGCCGGTCGCGGCAAAGATCCCCGGCTGGAAGCCCGACCCAAGATGCCCTGGCTGGCTGTCACTGAACGGGGTGACGTCCAGGGACAGGGTGTTACCCGACCGGCTCGCGGACGGTACCGCGGTGAACAGATTGGCCGCGCCAATGAGATTCACGTTGGTGCCCGCGTGCAGCGGGCCGGCGTTCCAGTCGTCGGGCACCGTCTGCCCTGGGGCGTACTGCTCCAGGGAGGCCGACTGGCCACCAGCCAGGGTCGCGTAGGACTGGAAGGACTCAGCGGCCCACTGCGCGGCCGGGTCACCGCTGGCGTATACGGTTCGCTGGTACGGCAGCGCCTGCGGATAGATAGTGGTGAAGTAGCCGCCTTCCCACGGATAGATCCCCAGTTGGAAGAACCCGCCCTGGGCTCGGCCGGCCTGGAAGAACCGTTGGTGCAACGTGGCCAGGCTGCTGGCCTGGACGGTGTAGTCCTGCGCCGGAATCGTCCCGCTAGCGTCCTGGTACACCAGGTTGTACTGGTAGGGGGACGTCGCCGTTGATGGCGAATGGAGCAGCGCGTTCAACCCCACGTACAGGTGCCCGACGGGCGGCGCGGAGGTGGTTGGGCTGAGGTATAGCGGAATGTTGGCGTTGTCGAAGCTGAACGAGGACTCCGGTCCCGCCGCCGACTGGGTCAGCAACGTCGCCTGGATGTCAGTCACCCGCGCGGGCAACGAGGTAGCGAAGGTGATCTTGCTGCTTGCCAGGCTCTCGGCCATCGGTACCGTCGCGGACCCCGTGGACGGCACGCTGAAGTGCGGCAGCACGACCAGCCGGGTCGCGCCAGAGGCATCGAAGAACATGCCCAGCGCGAAGTAGTTCCCCGCGGGCACGCTGAACTTGGCGCTGCCCCGGTAGAAGTCGTTCTCTGCCTCGATCGGATCGCCGAACAGCGTGCTGTTGTCCTCGTTGACCACGAAGACAACATCCCCGTTGTCCCGCTGGCCGGCGATATTCGTCGCGGTCATCGTCAGGACATGCATCGGAAGGTCCGGGCGGGCGGTCGCCGCCACAGCAGGTCCGGCCAAGGCGACCGACTCCCGGCCCGCGAAGATCCCGTCCCGGCCGTAGCTGCCGGTGCGGCGATCCGCCCGGAACTGCCGGATCAGCGCGGCACCGAACACGCGGGCCGACGAGGCGGTCAGGTATCCGGAGGCCAGGCCGCCGCCGGATCGGGTAAAGGTCACCCCGGGCAGGGCATGCAGCCGCGCCCCGTAGCTGATCCTGACCGGCAGCCGGCCCGACTTCTCGGCGGTGGCCAGCGCCGAGACATCGAACAGGGTCCAGCCCAGCCCGTGACCCAGGTAGGGAACGGCAGCGGACGGGATCACATAATGGTGCCCGCCCAGGCTGAGGCCCATGGTCGCCCCCGCCAGGCCGTGAGCCGACGCAGGTACCACCGCCACATTGCGCGTCCCCGCTCCCCCGGACGACATGACCCGGTCCCCGTTGACCAGCAGCACGGCCGGCCCGCTGACCGCCCCCGCCCGGCTGGAAATCCCCAGAACGCCCCGCGCCGTAGCCGCCCCCGCCGCCCCACTCACCCCGGTCCAGCCCACCACACTGGCCAGGCACAAAGCCATGGCGGCTGGCGCCGTCGCCCACCGGACTAAACGACGATCCACATCGCCTCCCCGTTAGAGACAAAACGTGCTCACCTAAAGTAAGACACGCAAGGAGGCCAAAGGTTGCTTCCATTTCGGCCGCTTTTTCGAGACAAAACGATGGGGCACCCGTGTCCGTGCCGCACGGAGCTAGCGGCTACGAAGAAGCACACCCGCGCCGGCCAGACCAGACGGATGGGCGCGCGACGCGAAGCGAGCGAGCGGTGTCCGTGCCGTGTGCGCAGGCGTACCCGATACGAGGTACGTAAGAAAGCACATCCGCGCCGGCCGCATCAGACGGATGGGCGCGCGGACCAGGGCCAGCCTGCGCACACGGCGCGGACACCGCCCCAACACTCAGCAGATCTTGTGCACCCAGCCGTAGGGGTCGGGGCGCTGGCCGTACTGGATGCCGACCAGTTCCTCGCGCAGGCGCGTGGTGACCGGGCCCGGGGTTCCGTCCCCGATCATCCACTCGCCGCTCGCACTCTTGACCTGGCCCACCGGCGTGATCACCGCAGCGGTTCCGCAGGCGAACACCTCGGTGAGCTCGCCGGCGGCGCACTCCTCGCGCCACTGGTCGGCGGAGATCTTGCCTTCCTCGGCGGGGAAGCCCAGATCCGGGCCGAGCTGGAGCAGCGAGTCCCGGGTGATGCCCGGGAGCATGGTCCCGGTCAGCGCCGGGGTCATGATCCGGGCCTGCGGGCCGCTGCCGTACACGAAGAACAGGTTCATCCCGCCCATTTCCTCGACCCACCGGCGCTCCACCGCGTCCAGCCAGACCACCTGGTCGCAGCCGCTCTGCACGGCCTGGATCTGCCCGGCGAAGGCAGCCGCGTAGTTGCCGCCGCACTTCGCCTCGCCGGTGCCTCCCGGCGCGGCGCGGCTGTAGTCCTCAGACAGCCAGACCGACACCGGGCGGACGCCGCCCTTGAAGTAGGCCGCGGCCGGTGACGCGATCACCGTGTACTGGTAGGAGGAAGACGGATGGTTGACACCCAGCCCGCGCTGCGTGGCGATCATGAAGGGCCGCAGGTACAGGCTGTGCCCTTCGGCCGTGGGGACCCAGTCCCGGTCCTGGCTGACCAGCAGCTCGATGGAGCGCAGGAACGCCGCTTCGGGCAGCTCCGGCATGGCCAGCCGGGTTGCCGAGCGGTTGAAGCGGGCCGCATTGGCGTTGGGCCGGAACGCCACGATGGGGCCGCCGCCCTGCCGGTACGCCTTCAGCCCCTCGAAGATCTCCTGGGCGTAGTGGAACACCGCGGTGGCGGGCTCCAGCATCAGCGGCCCGTACGGCTGCACCCGTCCGTCATGCCAGCCGCGCTCTCGTGTCCACTGGAGCGTGATCATGTGGTCCGTGAATACTTCCCCGAACCCCGGGCTCGCCAGGACACGCTCGAGTTCCGCCGGCCGAACAGGATCGGCGCTGGCGCGGACGTCAAAAGCGATCTCGGTGCTCGGGCTTGCCGTCATGACAGGGTCCTTCCTCTTACCCGGCGCAGCCGAACCTAGCGGGCGGAGCGCCGTTGCCCCGGCCGCGGCAGCACACGGGCTGCCGCGGCGCAGTGTGTATGCACGCAGAGTTGCAGTACGCAGATTCCTGGTACGCAGGGTCCTTGTGCCTAGTGGTGGTCATTTCAGCTGTTCTTCTCGTCGCCGCGCGCTGCTGGCGCGCCCCTCTGGCCCGCGGCCGGGTCGGCCCGCGAACCCCTCATCCGGCTACCCGGGCGGCGATGTCGTCGCCGATCTCGGGAGTGACCCGCGCCGCCCAGGCCCCCTGCCGCTCCACCAGGTCATCGGCCACGGCCTGCTCGATCCGGGCCGCCTCGGTGGCCAGCCCCAGGTGCTGGCACAGCATGGCCGCGGACAGGATCGCCGCGGTCGGGTCGGCCTTCTGCTTCCCGGCGATGTCCGGGGCACTGCCATGAACCGGCTCGAACATGCTCGGGGCGGTCCGCTCGGGGTTGATGTTCCCGCTCGCGGCCAGCCCGATGCCCCCTGCGACCGCCGCTCCCAGGTCGGTGAGGATGTCACCGAAGAGGTTGTCCGTCACCAGCACGTCGAAGCGGTCCGGCTGGCTGACGAAGAACATCGAGGCCGCGTCGACGTGGCAGTAGTCCACCGCGATCGAGCTGAACTCCTTGGCCAGCGCCTCGACGGTGCGCTGCCACAGGTCCCCGGCGTAGGCGAGCACATTGGTCTTGTGCACGAGGGTGAGTTTCCGGGCGGGCCGCTCGGCGGCCCGCTCGAACGCGTACCGGGCCACCCGGCGCACCCCGAACGCGGTGTTCAGGCTCTCCTGGGTCGCCACTTCCTCCGGCGTTCCCTTGCGCAGCACGCCCCCCGCCCCGGCGTAGGGGCCCTCGGTCCCTTCCCGGACAACCAGCATGTCGATCGACTCGGGGCGGACGCCCGCCAGCGGCGTGAGCACGCCGGGGTAGAGCCGGACCGGGCGCAGGTTGACGTACTGATCCAGCTCGAAGCGCAGCCGCAGGAGCAGGCCCCGCTCGAGTACGCCACTGGGCACGGTCGGATCACCGACCGCTCCGAGCAGGATCGCGTCCTGGGCCCGGATCTCCTCCAGCACCGGGTCGGGCAGGGTCTCCCCGCTCCGGTGCCAGCGCTGCGCGCCGAGGTCGTAGGTGGTGGCGTCGATGCCCACGTTCGCGGCCTGGAGGACCTTGAGCGCTTCGGCCACAACCTCCGGGCCTATGCCGTCCCCGCCGATCACGGCGAGTTTGATCGCTGAAGATGCCATGCGCGTACCTTACTGGGCGACTGTGGCCGCTGACTCTCCGCCGTTATCACGCCGGTCCAGGGCTACCTGAAGCGCCTGGGTGGCGTCGGCGGTGCGGCCGCTGCCGGGGAGCCGCGGCGCCCGCGGGGCCGGGCCGGGCCGGGCGGCCGGGGAAGCGTCGTCGGGCTGGTTCCACGGATACATGTCGTACACGGCGCAGTCTCCTGACGTTGTCACTGCGGCCTGACTGCGCGGCGCCAGGCGGGTGGTCCGCTGGCCGGGTGGGCCGCGGTGCGCGCCAGCAGCCCGGGTCCCGGGCGCGCTGGGTGGGGTTCCCTCGGGCGGACTCACGGCCAGCACCGCTCCCCGCAGCGGGTGGCCGGCCTGCCCTGATCAGGCCCCGCTGCGGCCACTCATGATGGATACGAAGCGCCGCATTTACTTGGACATCCTAGTACCTGCAGCGGGGATTGTCGCCCGCGGGACGGATCCGTCTCTCACGCCGAGACGGATCCGGCAGCCCGGGCGGTCAGCGCTCGTCCAGGTTGACGGTGCGGCCCACCACAGCCCCGATCGTGGACAGGATGTCGTCGAGCACCACCGGCGGGATGGCCGAGTTGACCGACAGCACGATCAGGGCGTGGCCGCCGCGGGCGTCGCGGCAGACCTGCATCCCGGCGATGTTGATGCCCTCGCTGCCCAGGATCTGGCCCACCGTGCCCACCACGCCCGGGCGGTCGGTGTAGGTCAGGAACACCATGTGCTCGGCGGGGGCGATCTCCATCTCGAAGCCGTTGACCTCGACCAGCTTCTCGTGCTGCCGCCGCCCGCTCAGCGTCCCGGACACGGAGACCACCTGCCCGCCGGGCATGATGCCGCGCAGCGTGACCAGGTTCCGCCAGTCCGGGCTCTCGGCCTCGGTGACCAGGCTGACCTCCACGCCGCGCTCGCTGGCCAGCAGCGGCGCGTTCACGTACGTCACCGCGTCCTCCACCACATCGGTGAAGACGCCCTTGAGCGCGGCCAGCTGGAGCACCCGGACGTCGTGGCCGGCGATTTCCCCCCGCACTTCCACGTCGATCCGGGCGGCCATCCCGCCGGCCAGCGCGGTGAAGATGCGGCCCAGCTTCTCCGCCAGCGGCAGGCCGGGCTTGACGTCCTCGTCGACCACGCCGCCCTGGACGTTGACCGCGTCCGGGACGAACTCACCGGCCAGGGCCAGCCGGACCGACCTGGCGACCTGGGTCCCCGCCTTCTCCTGCGCCTCGGCCGTGCTCGCGCCGAGATGCGGCGTCGCCACCACCGCGGGGATGTCCAGCAGCGGGTGGCCGGTAGCGGGCTCCGCGGCGAACACGTCGATGGCCGCCCCGGCCACCCGGCCCTCGCGCAGCGCCAGGGCCAGCGCCTGCTCGTCCACGATGCCGCCCCGGGCTGCGTTCACGATACGCACGCCCGGCTTGACCAGATGCAGTTCCTTGTCGCCGACGAGGCCGGTCGTCTCGGCGTTCTTCGGGAGGTGGACGGTGATGAAGTCAGCCTGGCTCAGCAGCTCGTCCAGGCTGGCCAGCCGCACGCCGAGCTGGGCCGCCCGGGCCGGCGGCACGTAGGGGTCATATGCGATGACGCACATGCCGAACGCGCTGAGCCGCTCGGCCACGAGGACGCCGATCCGGCCCAGGCCGAGGATGCCGGCCACCTTGCCGTCGAGCTCGACCCCGGTGAACGCGGAGCGCCTCCACTCGCCGGCCCGCAGCGAGGCGGCAGCCTGCGGCACGTTCCGGGCCACGGCGAGCAGCAGGCCGACCGCGTGCTCGGCGGCGCTGACGATGTTGGACGTGGGCGCGTTCACCACCATCACGCCCGCCCGGGTCGCCGCCTCCACGTCCACGTTGTCCAGGCCGACGCCGGCGCGCGCGACCACCCGCAGCCGAGGCGCGTGGGCCAGCGCCTCGGCATCGATCTGGGTGGCACTGCGCACGATGACTGCGTCAGCCATGGCGAGCGCGGCGAGCAGCGCCGGGCGGTCAGAGCCGTCCGCGTGCCGTACGTCGAAGTCGGATTCCAGCTGCTCGACAGCGGCCGGCGAAAGTTCCTCGGCGATGACGACGATGGGTGCAGGCACGGCGATGGCCCCTCATGACGGACAGCAAAAGCACAGTCTAGCGGAGCTTGTGAAAACGTTCACGAGACGTGGCATCCGTCAGCGTTGCGGCCGTGCACAGTGCGCCGCGCAGGCCACAAGTGTGGCGCCAGCCGGGGCTGGCGCCACACCATCGCAGCGGGCTCAGCCGTCCGCGTCACCCGGGGAGTCCAGCCAGCTCATCAGCGGCCGGAGCTGGGCGCCGACCTGCTCGATCTGGTCCGCCCGGGACGCCTCACGCCGCTTGAGGAAGTTCGGCCGGCCGGCGTCGAACTCCTCGATCAGCTCACGGGTGAAGGTGCCGTCCTGCACTTCGCCGAGGATCCGGCGCATCTCCTCCCGGGTCCGCTCGTCCACCAGCCGCGGTCCGCGCGTGTAGCCGCCGAACTCGGCGGTGTCCGACACCGACCAGTACATCTTCGAGATGCCGCCCTCGTACATCAGGTTGACGATCAGCTTCATCTCGTGCAGGCACTCGAAGTAGGCGATCTCAGGCTGGTAGCCCGCCTCGACCAGGGTGTCGAACCCGGCCTTGATGAGCTCGGAGACTCCGCCGCAGAGCACGGCCTGCTCACCGAACAGGTCGGTCTCGGTCTCTTCCTTGAACGTGGTGACCAGCGCACCGGCGCGGGTCCCGCCGATGGCCTTGGCGTAGGAGAGGGCGAGCGGCCACGCGTTGCCGGTGGCGTCCTGCTCTACCGCGACGAGCACCGGGACGCCCCGTCCCTCGGAGAACTGGCGGCGGACCAGGTGGCCGGGAGCCTTGGGGGCCACCATGCACACGTCCACCCCCGCCGGCGGGCGGACGAGCTGGTACCGGATGTTCAGCCCGTGCGCGAAGAACAGCGCGTCGCCGTCTACCAGGCTCGGCTCGATGGCCTCGGCGTACAGCGCGCGCTGCAGGTGGTCCGGGACCAGCACCATGATCAGGTCGGCCTCTTCGCACGCCTCGCCCGGGGTGGTGACCCGCAAGCCCTCGCTGGCCGCGCTCTCCCGGCTGCGGGAGCCCTCCGGAAGCCCGACCCGGACGTTGACGCCCGAGTCGCGCAGCGACAGCGCGTGAGCGTGCCCCTGGCTGCCGTACCCGAGGACGGCGACGTGCCGGCCCTGGATGATGCTCAGGTCGGCCCCGTCGTCGTAGAAAATGTCTGCCATTGTCTGCCTTTCGCTTACCGCTTGCTCATCACATTTTGCTCATCACATTGCAGGCCGTGGCGGGCCCGGCCACCACGGCGCTGGCCGGCCCGGCGGTAACTACCACGGCGCCAGCCAGCACGGGCCGCGCGTCACGGCGCGGCGCCTGCCCCGCTCCGCTCGGCCACCCGGTCCACCGGACGCAGCGCCCGGTCCGTGATCGACCGGCCGCCGCGGCCGAGGGCGACCATGCCGGACTGGACGAGTTCCTTGATCCCGAACGGCTCGAGCACCCTGATCAGGGCGTCCAGCTTGTCGCGGTTGCCCGTCGCCTCGACCGTGACCGCGTCCTGGGCCACGTCGACCACCTTGGCACGGAACAACGTCACGGTCTCCAGCACGCGCGACCTGCTCTCCAGGTCGGCCCGCACCTTGATCAGCAGGAGTTCCCGCTGCACCGAGGCGGCGGGCTCAAGCTCCACGATCTTGAGCACGTTGATCAGCTTGTTGAGCTGCTTGGTCACCTGCTCGAGCGGGTGGTCCGCGCAGTCCACCACGATCGTCATCCGGGAGATCTCCGGGTGCTCGGTGGGCCCGACCGCGAGCGAGTCGATGTTGAACCCGCGGCGGGAGAACAGCCCCGCGATCCGGACGAGCACGCCCGGCTTGTTCTCCACCAGCACGGAGAGCGTGTGCCTGTTCATCGTTGGCTCCTGGTCACGGAGGCGGGCCAGTCCCTGGCTCATTCGGTCACATCCCAGTCCGGCGCCATGTTCCGCGCGACGGCGATGTCGTCGTTGCTGGTGCCCGCGGCGACCATCGGCCAGACCATGGCGTCCCGGTGCACGACAAAGTCGACCACCACAGGCCGGTCGTTGATCTTCATGGCCTGCTCGATCACCGCGTCCACGCTCCCGGCGTCCTCGCAGCGCAGGCCCACGCACCCGTAGGCCTCGGCGAGCTTGACGAAGTCGGGAATGCGGGTGCCACCCCCGGAGGGAGCGGGATCATGCCGCGGGGCGGCGTCCCCGGCCAGGCCCGCCTCCGGGCCCGCCGCGGCCTGCAGGGTGCGGGCGCGCCCGTCCAGGTCGGTGTTGGAGTACCGCTCGTTGTAGAACAGCGTCTGCCACTGGCGGACCATGCCGAGGTTGCCGTTGTTGATGATGGCGATCTTGACCGGGATGCCTTCCACCGCGCAGGTGGCGAGCTCCTGGTTCGTCATCTGGAAGCAGCCGTCCCCGTCGATCGCCCACACGCAGGCGGCCTGGTCGCCCACCTTGGCGCCCATCGCGGCGGGCACGGCGTAGCCCATGGTGCCGGCCCCGCCGGAGTTCAGCCAGTGGCCGGGCCGCTCGTGGCTGATGAACTGGGCGGCCCACATCTGGTGCTGGCCGACCCCGGCCACGTAGATCGCGTCCGGGCCGGCGATCTTCCCGATCCGCTCGATGACGTACTGCGGGGCCAGGGACCCGTCCCCGGGCTGGTCGTAGCCGAGCGGGTAGGTGCTGCGCCAGGCATCCAGCTGCGACCACCAGGCGGCCAGGTCGGTGCGGTGGCCGGCCTGGAACTCGGCGGCGACCGCGGTGATCAGCTCGGTGATCACCTCCTTGCAGTCCCCCACGATGGGCACGTCCGCACGCCGGTTCTTGGAGATCTCCGCAGGGTCGATGTCGGCGTGCACCACCGCGGCGCCGGGAGCGAAGCTGTCCAGCTTGCCGGTGACCCGGTCGTCGAACCGTGCGCCGAGGGTCACCAGCAGGTCCGATTTCTGCAGTGCGCCCACGGCCGCCACGGTGCCGTGCATGCCGGGCATGCCCAGGTTCTGGCGGTGACTGCCCGGGAAGCCGCCCCGCGCCATCAGCGTGGTGACGACGGGGATTCCGGTCATCTCGGCCAGTTCGAGCAGTTCCGGGCTGGCGCCCGCCTTGAGGACGCCGCCGCCGACGTAAAGCACCGGACGGCTGGCCCCGGCGATCAGCCGGGCCGCCTCCCGGACCTGACGGGAGTGCGGCCGGGTCACCGGGTGGTAGCCGGGCAGGTCGAAGGTGGGTGGCCAGCGGAACTCCGTCTCCGCCTGGAGCGCGTCCTTGGCCACGTCAACCAGCACCGGCCCGGGCCGGCCGGTGGAGGCCACGTGGAACGCCTCGGCCACCGTCCGCGCGATGTCCTCAGCCTTGGTGACCAGGAAGTTGTGCTTGGTGACCGGCAGGGTGATGCCGGAGATGTCGGCTTCCTGGAAGCCGTCGGTGCCGATCAGGCTGGACGGCACCTGGCCGGTGATGGCGACCACCGGCACCGAGTCCATGTAGGCGTCGGCCAGCGGGGTCACCAGGTTGGTCGCGCCGGGCCCCGACGTGGCCATGCAGACGCCCGGGCGCCCCGTCACCTGCGCGTATCCGGTGGCCGCGTGACCGGCGCCCTGCTCGTGGCGGACCAGGATGTGCCGGACCGAGGGTGAGTCGAAGAGCGGGTCGTACAGCGGGAGGATGGCACCTCCCGGGATGCCGAACACGACGTCCACACCCAGCTGCTCCAGCGCCCTGACCAGGGCCGAGGCGCCCGTCATCCGGGTGCCTGCCGCGGCGGCAGGCTCGCTGCGCGGCGCGGGGTCACCGCGGTGGGCCGCGTCGGGCCGCGGGCCCCCGTCAGGGCGGGGCCGGTCACCGGGCGCAGGGGGCGCGGCGGCGGCTCCCGGCTGGGCCGGGCCGGGGTGGGAGTCCGCGGCATCGCGTGACGCGGCTCGGGCTGCTAGGTCGCGCGGAGTAGGGCTGGGGCCTTTCCGCGCCGTGCCTGCCAGTCCGGGGCCCGGATGGGCCGCGGTCGTCTGGTCGGTCATCGCAAGCTTCCTCGTCTGCGGTGGGTAGCTGGTGGGCAACAAAAAACCCTCGGCGCCGTAGGCGGACGAGGGTAGCGCGCAGGTAGCTGGACTAAATCAGCTGCTTGCGCGCCTGTGGAGTACGAGCACGGGGTTACCGGACACGCGTACCACTCTGTCCCAGTCCCGGGCTGCCGTCAACTTGAGAGCCCATTCGTCTCAGCTGGCGAGATGAGGGGCGGGCGAGATGACGTCACCGAACGGAAGGTCCCCGCCGGCTGGCCCATGCTCCGCGGGCAGGCCGCGCCCCGCGGCAGCGCTCGGGGCCCCGGCCACGCCCGGGTCCCCGGCCCGGTCATGGGGGCCGGCCCGGCCGTGGTGGCCGGCCCGGCCGTGGCCACCTGCCGGACCCGGCATGCTGGCGGGCGGCACCGGCCCCGCCACGAACGGGCCGAGGCCGAGGACGCAGCCCATCGCGGCCAGCAGATCGCGCTGCCCGGCCGTCTCGATTCCATCGGCGGCCACCTCGATACCCAGGTCCTGGCCCACCCGGACCAGCGCCTTGAGCAGGGTCTCGGCCGCGGCGTCCACGCCCAGGCCCGCGACCAGGCCGGGACCGATCCTGACCAGGTCGACCGGATGGTGGCTCAGCCCGGCCAGGGAGCCGTACCCGGCACCGGAGACGTCCACGGCCAGCCGGACGCCCCGCTCGCGCAGCTCCCCCAGCTCGCGCAGCACGGCCTCGCCGCCGTCGGCCAGCACGGGGGAGGCGACCTCCAGGATCAAGGCGGCCGGGGCGAGCCCGCTGCCCGCCAGCGCACCGAGCACGGACTCGCTGAACGGCGCCAGCGGCGGCCTCGGCGGGTAGCGGAGCCACAGGCTCGCCTCCCAGCCGTCCCGCCACCAGGCGGCCGCCTGAGAACAGGCCTCGCTTAGCATCCAGTCGCCCAGCTCGACCGTGACCCGGGCGGTTTCGGCCGCGGCCTGGAATTCCCGCTGCGGTACGTCGGTCCCGTCCCAGCGCCAGCGAGGCAGCGCCTCCACACCGATGACCTGGGAGGTGGCCAGGTCGGCCAGGGGCCGGTACGCCAGCTCCAGCCGGCCGCCAGGCTGGCTCTCGCCGGGCTGGCTCTCGCCGGGCTGGCTCTCCCGAGACTGGCTCTCCCCAGGCTGGCTCTCCCCAGGCTGGCCGCGGCTGAGGGTCCGGCCCAGCTGCGCCGCGAGGCTCAGCCGCCGCTGCGCGTCGGGATGCGGCAGCGCCGGGAAGACCTCCAGGCGGCCGCCGCCGGATTCCTTGGCCCGTGATACCGCGGCGTCGGCGTTACGCCAGACGTGCCCGGCCGGGCTGCCGTCGGCGACCGCCACCCCGACGCTGGCGGACAGGACCACGCTGCGGTCGGCGGCCCGGAAAGGCTCGGCGGCCACGCTGGCCAGGATGCGCCGGGCCAGCTCGATGATCTCGCCGGGAGAGGAGGCTTCCTGCATCAGGACCGCGAACACGTCGCCGCCCCAGCGCGCCACCGTGCCGCGCGGCGGTACCACCGCCCGAAGCCGCCGCGCCACCTGGGCGAGGACCAGGTCACCCGCGCTGGGACCGGCGGCGTCGTTCACGCTGGTGAACGCGTCCAGATCCACCAGGATGACCCCCGGCACGCCCGGAGTGCCCGGGTCGGGGTGGCTGAACACCTCCCGGGCCCGCTCCTCCAGGAAGGCACGGTTGGGCAGCCCGGTGAGCCCGTCGTGGTAGGTCAGGTGCGCGACCTGGCGGCGCAGCGCTACCTGATCGCTGACGTCCCGTGAGGTGACCAGCAGCCGGTCCGCGGCACCCTGGCTACGGTGGCGCGAGATGGTCGCCTCCACGTAACGCCAGGTTCCGTCGGCGGCCCGGACCCGGCAGGAGTAGCGGACCGGCTGGACCGCTTCACTCGCCGCGAGCGCGCCCGCCATGGACGCCGCGTCGCGGACGGCGCGCAGCGCGCCCAGCCGGTCCTCCGGGTGCACCAGGTCGATCAGCACCCGGCCTTCCAGGCCGTCCGGGGTGTAGCCGTAGTCACGCACCGCGGGACTCGCGAAGCTGACCGCACCGGCGTAGTCGCACACCAGGACCACGTCGCTGATCCGGTCGGCCAGCTCGCGGAACTGCTGCCCCGACTCGTGCCAGAGCCGGGACCTGATGCTGTCCCGGTGGGCCAGGATCACAACCCGCGCGGTCAGGGCGAGCACCATGGTCCCGGTGACCAGGGTCAGGACCGGCTCGGCGGCCGGGCTGCCCGCGAGAACCCAGCCGATCAGCACCAGCATGGCCCCCGCGGCGCTGACGGCGGCCAGCGCGGTCGTGACGTGGGCCACGGCCCGGGAGAACTGCCCCGTCTCCCCGGGGCCCGCGGGCCAGGAGTCGCCTATCCAGGGAGCGCAGCCGAGCACGCAGAACCCGGCGATCAGCAGCAGCTGCGCGGCCGCGCCCGGGTGCCCGTTGGTGATCTTCGCCCCGACCGCGAGCGTGTCGCTGACGGTCACCGCGAGCAGGGCGACGACCGGCGCGGCGCCGCGCCTCCCGGCCGCCAGCGCGAGAGGGAGCACCACGCCGAGCACGAGCAGGTCGGCGAGGGGATGGATGAGTTCGGCGGCGAACGTGCCCGGGTCGTCGCCCGAGTGCGCGTAGCCGGCGCTGAGCACCGTGATCCAGCCGATGACGAACAGGGCGGACGCTACGACGTAGCCATCCGCGCCGCGGGCAATGGCGGTGCCGATCCGGGCCCGGCGGCGCTGGGCCAGCGGATGACGCGCGGTCTCGCGCCGGGAACCGAGGCTGGCCAGCCCGGCCACCAGGACGGGCAGGGCCAGCAGCCCGGGCAGGTCGGCGACGGTGAACGGGAACGTGGCTCCGGCTGTGGCGGTGGCCAGTTCCTGCTGGCCGACGGCCCCGGCCCCCCAGAGCGCGGCGGTCAGCGCGAACAGCCGGTAGGCACGCCGGTCTGAGCCCGCGTGCCGGTTGGCGCCCCGCCAGAGGCTGACTGTGGCCACGGCAGCGATCAGGGCCACGAGCGTGGTTGCTGCCTGTGCGGCCAGGCTCATCGCGGGTCACCCGATGCTTGCGGGTGCACCGAGTCTCCTTCCGCTGCTCTGTTCCGCTGCACGCGGCATCGCATGTGCGCCAGCGGCGCCTTGTGGGCCCAGGCTGACTATTCCTGCGCAACCGAGCTAGGACTCACGGTCACCAGGACAGGGCAGGTGCCCGCACGGTGTGCGGCGGGACCTGGCTAGCGGGCTGGTCGCGGTCATCGCCAGTGAACGATGCTGCTCACTTTAGGGCCCTTAGGTCACACTTCGATTGAGGAAGGGCGTCCAGCGGGAGACATCTCGCTCGCTGCGGCGGCCCGTAACCCGGCCATACGGCATTGACCAGGGGTAATCGGCGAAAACCCTTGCGTAGCTGGCGAAATTCTCAATAACTTCCGGAGATGACATTCAGCAACGGCTCGCCATTGAGGAATCTCGCCGCCTGATCACGGACATGGCTGATCATCCGCGCGACCGACACGGGGGTGGACGCCGCCTCGTGCGGGGTGATGAACACCCCGGGCAGCGTCCAGAGCGGATGACCGGCCGGGAGCGGCTCGGGGTCGGTCACGTCGAGCGCGGCCTGCAGCCGCCCCCGCCGCAGTTCTCCGACTAGGGCGTCGGTGTGCAGCAGGGATCCGCGGGCCGCGTTGACCAGCAGCGCGCCGTCCTTCATCCGGGCCAGGAACGCCTCGTCGGCCATGCCGACGGTCTCGGGAGTCACCGGTGCCAGCAGCACGACCACATCCGCCCCGGGCAGCAGCCCGGGCAGGTCGCTCACGGTGGCCACGCCGGGGCGGGCCGTCCGGGCCACCCGGACCACCTCCACCTCGAAACCGGCCAGCCGCCGCTCCACCGCGGCGCCGATCGAGCCGTACCCGACGATGAGAACGGTCTTGCCGGCCAGGCACCCGGTGAAGTGATAGTTCCACCGCTGGGCGGCCTGCTCCCGGGCGAACAGCGGGAACTCGCGCAGTACGGCGAGCATCGCGGCGACCACCCACTCCGCTGTGCTCGCATCGTGCACGCCGCGCGCGTTGCAGAGCGTGACCCCGGTGGGCAGGTCGCCCAGCAGCCGGTCCACGCCGGCCGTCAGCGTCTGCACCACGGCCAGCCGCGGCATCTCGCGCATGGCCGCGATGCCCGCGGACCCGGGAAAGAACGGCGGGACGTAGAACTCGACCCGGCCCGCACTCGCCGGCAGCGGCGCGCCGTCGGGGGCGACCACCTCCACATCCGCGCCAGGCAGCCCGTCCAGTCCCGCGGCCACCTCGGCCGTCGGCGCCCAGATCAGCATGCGCGGGTCAGCACGGACGGGGGCATCACGGACGCTGCTCAGCCGAGGCGGCCGAGGATCAGCTCCCGGACCCGGCTGGCGTCGGCCTTGCCCCTGGTGGCCTTCATCACGGCGCCGACCAGGGCGCCGGACGCGGCCACCTTGCCGCCCCGTATCTTGTCGGCGATGTCCGGGTGGGCGGCGATGGCCTCGTTGACCGCGGCGGACAGGGCCGCGTCGTCGCTGACCACGGCGAGGCCGCGGCTGGAGACCACGTCATCCGGCGTGCCCTCGCCAGCCAGCACGCCCTCGATGACTTCGCGGGCCAGCCGGTCGTTGACCGCCCCCGACTCCACCAGCTGAGCCACCCGGGCCACATCCGCGGGCGTGATCGGCAGGTCGCCGAGATCCTGGCCGGACTTGTTCGCCGTGCGCAGCAGCTCACCGAGCCACCACTTGCGGGCGTCGGCCGGCGTGGCTCCCGCCGCGACCGTCGCCGCCACCAGGTCCAGCGCGCCCGCGTTGCGCAGCGCCGCCATCTCCAGGTCCGACAGGCCCCACTCACGCCGCAGCCGGGCCCGCCGGGCCGCGGGCAGCTCGGGCAGCTGGGCCCGGATGCTCTCCACCCAGTCCCGGGACGGCGCGACCGGGACCAGGTCGGGCTCGGGGAAGTAGCGGTAGTCCTGCGCCTCTTCTTTGCTGCGGCCCGGCGAGGTGGTCCCGGTCTCCTCGTTGAAGTGCCGGGTCTCCTGCACCACCCGGCCGCCGGCGTCCAGCACCGCGGCCTGCCGCTGGATCTCCGACCGGACCGCGCGTTCCACCGAGCGCAGCGAGTTCACGTTCTTGGTCTCGGTACGGGTGCCCCATTCGGGCGAGCCCGCCGGTGCCAGCGACGTGTTCACATCACAGCGCAGCGAACCCTCTTCCATCCGCACATCGGACACGCCGAGCGCGCGCAGCAGGTCCCGCAGTTCCGTGACGTAGGTCCGGGCCACCTCGGGCGCGAGCGCCCCGGTGCCGGCCACCGGCTTGGTCACGATCTCCACCAGCGGGATCCCGGCCCGGTTGTAGTCCACGAGCGAATAGTCCGCGCCGTGGATCCGCCCGGTGGCCCCGCCGACGTGCATCGACTTGCCGGTGTCCTCCTCCAGGTGCACCCGCTCGATCTCGACGCGGACCGGCTGCTGCTGGCCGGAGTCCGGGTCAGCCACGACGATGTCCAGCCACCCATCGGTGCACAGCGGCTCGTCGTACTGCGAGATCTGGTAGTCCTTCGGCATGTCCGGGTAGAAGTAGTTCTTCCGCGCGAACCTGGCCTGCTCGGCGATGGTGCAGTTGAGCGCCAGCCCGATCTTGATGGTGTACTCGATGGCCATCCGGTTGGTCACCGGGAGCGAGCCGGGCAGGCCCAGGCAGACCGGGCAGACCAGGGAGTTGGGCTCGCCACCGAACCGGGCCGGGGTACCGCAGAACATCTTGGTCTCGGTGCCGAGCTCGACGTGCGTCTCCAGGCCGATCACCGGGTCGTACCGGGCCACCGCGTCCCCGTAGGAAACCAGGTCCATGGTCGACTGGTCGCTCATGCGCTGCTCCCTCGGCTCTCAGCAGCACCGGTTCCCGAAGCGCCGGTTCCCGAAGCACCGGTTCCCGAAGCCCGGGGGGCGGGCAGCCCGGCCGGCCCGCGGATGGCGTCCAGCAGCGGGCCGCCCCGGCGCTGGGTGAGCGCGGCCTCCACGGCCGCGGCCACCCGGTACACCCGGTCGTCGGCCAGGACCGGCGCCATGATCTGCAGCCCGACTGGCAGGCCATCCTCGGGCGCGAGCCCGCACGGCACTGACAGGGCCGCGTTACCGGCCAGGTTCGACGGGATCGTGCACAGGTCGGCGAGGTACATGGCCATGGGGTCGTCGGCCCGCTCCCCGATGGGGAACGCGGTGGTCGGCGTGGTCGGCGAGATCAGCACGTTGACCTGCTCGAACGCGGCCTCGAAGTCCCGGGTGATGAGGGTCCGCACCTGCTGGGCCTTGCCGTAGTAGGCGTCGTAGTAGCCGCTCGACAGCGCGTACGTGCCCAGCATGATGCGGCGCTTCACCTCGGGCCCGAATCCGGCGGCGCGGGTGAGCAGCATGACTTCCTCGGCGTCGCGGGTGCCGTCGTCGCCGACCCGCAGCCCGTAGCGCATGCCGTCGAACCGGGCCAGGTTGGAGGAGCACTCGCTGGGCGCGATCAGGTAGTAGGCGGGCAGCGCGTACGTGAAGTGCGGGCAGGACACTTCCACGATCTTGGCGCCCAGGGACTGCAGGAGCTCGACGGCCTCATTGAACCGGGTCAGCACCCCCGGCTGGTAGCCCTCGCCGCTCAGCTCGGGCACCACCCCGATGCGCAGGCCGCTCACGTCGGCCTGCCTGGCGGCCGCGACCACCGGCGGGACCGGCGCGTCCACCGACGTGGAGTCGCATGGATCATGGCCGGAGATCGCCTCGTGCAGCAGCGCCGCGTCCAGCACGGTCCGGGCCAGCGGCCCGGGGGTGTCCAGCGACGACGCGAAGGCGATCAGCCCGTACCGGGACGGCCCGCCGTAGGTCGGCTTGGCCCCGACGATCCCGCACACCGCGGCGGGCTGCCGGATGGATCCGCCGGTGTCGGTGCCGACGCCGAGCGGGGCCTCGAAGCCCGCGACGGCGGCGGCCGAGCCGCCCGACGACCCTCCGGGTACCCGGGCCAGGTCCCACGGGTTGTGGGATGGCCCGAACGCCGAGTTCTCGGTGGACGAGCCCATCGCGAACTCGTCCATGTTCGACTTGCCCAGCAGCACCACGCCAGCCTCGCGGAGCCGGCGGGTCACGGTCGCGTCGTACGGCGGCCGCCAGCTGCCGAGGATGCGGGACGCGCAGGTGGTCGGCATGTCCGTGGTCGTGAAGACGTCCTTGAGGGCCAGCGGCACGCCGGCCAGCGGGCCGAGCACGTCACCCGCCGCGCGGCGCTCGTCCACCGCGCGGGCGGAGGCCCGGGCGCTGTCCGCCGCGATGTGCAGGAAGGCATGCAGCTGCCCGTTGACCGCGTCGATGCGGCCCAGATGGGCGTCGGTCACTTCCAGCGCGGACACCTGGCCGCCCGCGATCGCGGCGGCGAGTTCCGCCGCCGTCATCCGGGTCAGCTCCGCGGCCCGGTTCTCACCAGCACTGGCCGGGGTAGGCCTGGCTTCGCCTGGCCTGGTCTCGTCGCCCACGATCAGTCCTCCGACAGGATCCGCGGGACGCGGAACCGCTGCAGGTCCACGGCCGGCGCCTGGTCCAGGACTTTGTCCGCACCGAGCGGGGGGACCACCACGTCGTCGCGGAACACGTTGGTCACCGGGACCGCGTGCGAGGTCGGCGGGATGCCCTCCGCGGCGACCTCCTGGACACGCGCCACGGCCGAGATGATCTGGTCGAGCTGGACCGCGAAGTGATCGAGTTCCTCGTCGGTCAGGGCCAGTCTCGACAGCCGGGCCAGGTGGGCCACTTCGGCACGGGCAATGGACATGGATGCCATCCTAGGCCCGGTCCCCGGACGGGCTGACGGGATTATGGCCGGGCCGCCGCGTCCCAGGCGGTCGTCCCCCTGGTCCCGGGCTCGGGGCGGGGCAGCCGCCGGCCTTCTTCCTAGCGGCGCGCCGGGGCAGGTGCCCCCGGCACGGGGGCGGGTGCCCCCGGCACGGGGGCGGGTGCCCCCGGCACGGGGGCGGGTGCCCCGGACAAAGGCACCGCCCCCGACACCGGCACCGCCCCCGACACCGGCACCGCCCCCGACACCGGCACCGCCCCCGACACCGGCACCGCCCCCGACACCGGCACCGCCCCGGACACCGGCACCGCCCCGGAGGCGGGCAGCCCCGCTGGCATCGCGGCCGGCGCGGACCCCGCGGACCCCGCGGACCCCGCGGCCGGCGCGGACCCCGCAGACGGCGCGGACCCCGCGGCGCCCGAGGGGACTGGCGCCCCGGGACCCGCAGGGTCCGGACCCGGGTGCGCCAGCCAGGCGGTGGCGGCAGCCGCGCTGAGCGGCCGGCTGAACTGCCAGCCCTGGGCCGCGTCGCAGCCCATTCCGCGCAGCGCGGCCGCGACCTGCGGCGATTCGACCCCCTCGGCCACCGAGCGGATGCCGAGCCCGCGCAGCAGGTCCACCGCGGAGTTGACGATCAGCGCGGTGTCCCGGTTGGTCACCACGCCGGCGACGAAAGACGGGTCGATCTTCACCTCGCCGATGGACATCTCCTTCAGCCGGCCGATGGACGTGTACCCGGTCCCGAAGTCGTCCATGCTGAGCCCGATCCCGAGCGACCGCAGCGCGCCCAGGCCGGCCGCGATGTCGGCGACCTCCCGGATCAGCGTCCGCTCACTGATCTCGACCATCAGCGCGCCCGCGGTCAGCCCTTGCCCCGCGAGCTCACGCTCGATCGTGGCCGCGAGGCTGCCGTCCAGCAGATCCCGGTACGACACGTTCACCGACAGCTGGGCCGCCAGCCCGCTGCGCCGCCACACGGACGCCTGGCTGAGCGCGAGCCGGACCACGTGCGCGGTCAGCTCGCGCATCAGGAAGGACTGCTCGGCCAGCGGGATGAACTCGGCGGGCCCGATCACCCCCCGGTCCGGGTGCCGCCAGCGCAGCAGCGCCTCCATCCCGGCGGTCCGGCCGGTGGCCAGGAACACCTTGGGCTGGTAGTGCAGCTCGAACTCGCCCTGGTCGATGCCGCGGCGCAGGTCACCGAGGAGGGACAGCCGCGCCGGGGAGTAGCGGTCGGCGCGCGCCACATAGGTCTCGACGCCGGTGCGCCGTTCCTTCGCGAGGTACATGGCCACGTCCGCCCGCTGCAGCAGCACTTCCACCGTGGCCCCGTCGTCCGGGTACAGCGCGATGCCCACGCTGGCCTCGATCTCGAACGACATGCCCTCCAGGCGCACCGGCTCGGCCAGGGCAGCGCGCAGCCGCGCGGCCACCTCGGCGGCCACGGTGATGGTCCGCACCGCGGGCAGCAGCACCGCGAACTCGTCGCCGCCGAGCCGGGCGACCACATCGCCCGGCCGGACGCTGCACGCCAGCCGGTAGGCGATCACCTGCAGGAGGTCGTCCCCCAGCGGGTGGCCGAGCGTGTCGTTGACCTCCTTGAACCGGTCCAGGTCCAGGAGCAGGAAGCCGCACTTGGCCCCGGTGCGCCCGGCCTCGGTCAGGGCCTCGGACGTCCGGCGCAGCAGCAGGGTACGGTTCGGCAGGCCGGTCAGATGGTCGTGCAGCGCCTGGTATTCGCGGTTCAGCGACATGGCCGCGTTGGCGTAGACGGCGGTCAGCGGCAGCAGGAACAGCAGCACCAGCAGCACCGAGCGGTGCATGACCACGACCACCAGCGGCCCCGCGGACAGCAGCGCCAGCGTGACGAAGGCCTGGTACGGCAGGGCCTTGCGCAGCGTGGCCAGGGCGGGCGCCCGTCCGTGCAGCGCCACGGCCACGTGCACCAGCACGAAGTTGCAGGCGAAGTAGGCTGCCGCGGCCAGGGCGACCACCGCCAGCTGGCTGCCGGCCGGGACCCAGGGCCGGGATGGCGAGGGGTGGACGTTCGCGACCGCGAGAACGGCCGCCGCAGCGGCCAGGCTCAGCGTGAGCTGGGCGACGTTGAAGACGGCCCGGAACACCGCCCGGCGGGCGGAGAGCGCGACCACCAGCGTGGTGACCGCCCGGAGCAGCGCGGCGACTCCGAAGCCCCAGTACAGCAGGGCGGCGAAGCAGAACGTCACGGAGATCGCGCCGGCGTCGGGCCCGGACTTGCCCGGCGTCACGATGCGCTTGAGCTCACCCAGGAGGGCCAGGGCGGCGACCACCCACAGCAGCGGGTCCCCCAGCAGCTGGTAGGCCCCCGAGCCGGGCAGGCCGCGGACCGCGACCAGAGGAGCAGCGAGACCTGCCACCGTGACGGCGGTGATGTAGTTCCACAGGGGGGAACCGATCCGCGGACCGATATCCCTGGTGTCGTTCGGGTCCCTCATGGTGTCCTCATGCCGCACCCAGCCGGCGGGGATACGCGTGGCTCTGTCAGCAGGGTACGGCGATAACGGTACTTCGCGAAGCCAATCGCACACTATCTGTTACAGCGCATTGGCGAACAACGAAAATTTCCCAGGTCAGAGCAATGCAGACCGGCTGAATCAATGTACGGCCCACGAAGGCCGTCATTATCAGGAGTCGTCAGCGGCCCCGGAAGCCCCGGCGGTCTCAGGGTTCACGGCATGCTCAGCCGCCGCAGCCGGGCCATTGTCCAGCAGCACCCGGAAGCCCGCCTCATCCAGCACCGGGACGCCCAGGGTGAGTGCCTTGTCGTGCTTGCTGCCGGGCTTATCCCCCGCGATCAGGAACGCCGTCTTCTTGGATACCGACGAGGTGACCTTCCCGCCCAGCGCCTGCACCGCCTCCGCGGCCTCGTCCCGGCTGAAGGCGTCCAGGCTGCCCGTGATGACCACGGACACCCCGGACAGTGGCGGGCCGCCGGCCTCGGCGCCCGCCCCGGCGTCGGGCACCGGCGGCGGCGTCCAGCCGGGGGTCGCGAGCTGGACGCCGGCGTCCCGCCACTTCGCCACGATCGCCTGGTGCCAGTCCACGCCGAACCACTCGATCAGCGAGGCGGCGATCTTCGGGCCCACTCCGTCCACCGCGGCCAGTTCCTCCGCCGAGGCGGACACGATCGCGTCAACCGAGCCGAACTGGGCCGCGAGCGCCCGGGCCGCGGTCGGGCCCACGTGCCGGATGGACAAGGCCACCAGCACCCGCCACAGCGGCCGGTGCCGGGCCTCGTCCAGCTTCCCGGCCAGCTTGCCGGCGTTCACGGTCAGCCCGCCCTGCTTGTTCACGAAGAATGAGCAGGTGGCCAGGTCCTCGCTGGTGAGCGCGAATAGGTCACCCTCGTCGGTGACCAGCCCCGAGTCGAGCAGCGCGGCCACCGCCTCGTAGCCCAGCACCTCGATGTCCAGGGCGCCCCGGCCGGCCAGGTGGAACAGCCGCTCCCGCAGCTGGGCCGGGCAGGCCCGGGTGTTCGGGCAGCGCCAGTCCACCCCGCCGTCCTCCCGGACCAGGAGGGTGCCGCACGCCGGGCACACCGTGGGGAACTCGAACGCCCGCTCAACGCCGGTGCGCACGTCCACCACCGGCCCGACCACCTCCGGGATCACGTCGCCGGCCTTGCGCAGCACGACCATGTCCCCGATCAGGACGCCCTTGCGGGCCACCTCGTCGGCGTTGTGCAGCGTCGCCCGATCGACCGTGGACTGGCTGACCACCACGGGCTCCATCACCGCGAACGGGGTGACCCGGCCAGTCCGGCCCACGTTGACCTGGATGTCCAGCAGCCGGGTGTTGACCTCCTCGGGCGGATACTTGTAGGCGATGGCCCAGCGCGGGGCCCGGCTGGTGTGGCCCAGCTGGCGCTGCAGGTCGAGCCGGTCGATCTTGACCACGACCCCGTCGATCTCGTACGGCGTCTCATGGCGGTGCTCGCCGTAGCGGGCGACGTACTCGCGCACCCCATCCAGCCCCGGCGTCACCTGGAACAGGCCGCTGACCGGCAGCCCCCACCCGCGCAGCCGTTCGTACCAGCCGGAGTGAGTCACCGGCGCGTCCCCCGTGGTGAGCCCCACGCCGTGCACGATCAGGTCCAGCGGCCGGGTCGCGGTGACCCGCGGGTCCTTCTGGCGCAGCGACCCCGCGGCCGAGTTGCGGGGGTTGGCGAACGGCGGCCGGCCCATCGCGGTCAGCCGCTCGTTCAGCTCGTGGAAGGCCGCCACCGGCAGGAACACCTCACCCCGGACCTCCAGCGTCTCCGGCACATCCGGGCCGGTGAGCCGGAGCGGGACCGAGGCGATCGTGCGGATGTTCGGGGTGACGTCCTCCCCGGTCGTCCCGTCCCCGCGGGTCGCGCCGCGGACCAGCGCCCCGCCCCGGTAGACCAGGTCCACGGCGAGCCCGTCGATCTTCAGCTCGCACAGATAGGGGCCGGTCCCGCCGAGCCGCTGCGCCCGGGCCGCCCAGGCGTCGAGTTCCTCGGCGGAGAACGCATTGTCCAGGCTGAGCAGGCGTTCCAGGTGCTCGACGGCGGTGAACTCGGTGGATATCGCGCCCCCCACCCGCTGGGTGGGGGAATCGGGCGTGCGCAGCTCCGGGTAGCGCTGCTCCAGCGCCCGGAGCTCACGCATGAACGCGTCGTACTCCGCATCCGAGATCGTCGGCGAGTCCAGCACGTGGTAACGGTGATTGGCCTCGGTGATCTCCGCGCTCAGCTCGGCGTGCCGGTGCCGCGCGGCGGCGTCCACGCTGGACCCGGGAATCCCGCCGGACTCCTCCGCCTGGCTGGCGGACGGGACACCGGGCTGACCCGGCTGGCTCGCCGCCCTGCCATCCTCGCTGCTCACGGCGCCTCCTCCTCGATCAGCTCGGGAAGCATCCGGGCCGCCTCGCGGCAGCAGGCCAGCGCGGCCCGCGCGTACTGCGCCGGGGCACCGGCCAGCCCGCAGCCCGGGGCGATGACCACCTGGGCCGCGACACCGGCGGCGCCTGGCTCGCGGGCGGACGGCCACCCCATCCGCCGCCACAACTCGACCACCCGGCCGGCGGCCGTCCTGGCGCTGGGCAGGGTGCCCGAAACGGTGCGTTGCGGAGACTTGGCGTCCGCTGCTGAGCCGCCGGCCCGCAGGCGGCCGGCGGATGCTGCCGCAGGGGCGCCCGGCACCGGCGTCGCAGGGACCGCGCCCGCGAAAATCCCGAGGCCAGCCTCCACCGCCTCCGCCAGCACCTCTTCCTCCCCCCGGCGGAGCACGCCGAGGTCGATCCCCGCCCCGTCCGCGCCCGCCCCCCTGATGATGCCAAGGGGCGCCGACATTGCGCAGCAGTGCACGACGGTGGGGGCCGCCGTGGCGGAGAGCACCTCACGCAGGCCCGCCTGCGCGTCGGCCTCCTCCACCGGCCGGACCCGGTTCAGCCCGCTGGCGCTCGGCACCCCGCCGGCCAGCACCGTGGGCAGCGAGGGCTCATCCACCTGCAGCAGCAGCCGCGCGCCGGGCACCCGGGCCGTGACCGCGGACACGTGCGCGGCCACCCCCTCGGCCAGCGACTCGGCCAGGTCCCGGACCGCACCCGGGTCGGCCAGCACCGGCTCCTGGCTGCGCGCCAGCTCGAGGCTGGCCGCCATCGTCCACGGCCCGCAGACCTGCAGCTTCAGCGCGCCCTGGTAGCCGTCGGCCGCCTCCTCCAGCGCATCCAGGTCCCGGGCCAGCAGCGACTGCGCGCGGCGCAGGTCCTGGCCCGGGCGGTCGGCGAGGCGCCAGCCCCGGGTGGTCACGTCCACGGGCAGGTCGACCAGCAGCGCCGCGGTCCGGCCGATCATGTCCGCACCCACGCCGCGGTCGGGGAGCTCGACCAGGCAGGGCAGGTCGGGGAGCTCATCGAGGATGAGCCGCATGACTGCGAGGGGATCGGTGCCGGGCATGGAGCCCACGCCCGTCGCAGATTGCGGGGGCCACGGGTAGGAGCCGGGAGTTGCGGAGTCTTGCACCCTAGCGAGCTTAGTGTTCGGGGACCGTGAGGTCCCGGTGACCTGCTCTGACTTCGTGCCCCTGGCGGAAGGGGCGGGCCCGGACAGCGATCCGCGCCGCACCATGTCCCCGAGATGGTGCGGCGCGGATGCTCCCCGTGGGCGGGCTGGCCGGCGACCCCCGGCCCTGGCCGGCGACCCCCGGCCCTGGCCGGCGACCCCCGGCCCCGGCCAGCCCGGCCCCGGCCAGCTAAACGAACATGTTCTCCCGCAGGGCGGGAGCAGGAGCGGCGTCAGTCCGGCGGCGGACGTAGAGGCCAGTCACCCGGCGGGTCCCCCGGCTGACCTGGCCTGGGGCCTGGCGGGTCAGGGAAGAATTCCGCTCCTCCCGCTGGATCCCCCAGCTCACCAGGAGGATCGCCCCGACGGCGGCTCCGGCCATGAAAGTGGCGAGTCCGATGAAGACGATGATGGCCATGGCGGTCCCCTTACTGCTGGCCCTCGGCGGTGGTGCCGCCCTCTGCTGTCCTCATCGCCGGTATGGGTGGCCGGGGTGAGGCGGGTGTTGGGACACAGTCACCTGATCCATGTACGCCCAAGCAGTCCAACTGCTAGACTGAGACCAATGGATCAAGCGATCCTAGCCATCCCAACCTTTGGTGCTATCGGATCTATAACCCCCCACAAGGGCGTTAAACCTCAGCTATTCCAAAGATTCTGAAGACATGGACCGCAGGTATGATCCTTTTCAGCCCAGTCACCCTTACGGTTGGGTTGGTTGGTATCTCTGGGAGGTGTCATGGCTGATCCCATGTACCGGGTCATCGCCGAGGATCTGCAGACCCAGATCGAGGCCCGCATGCTCCCCGCGGGTGCCCAGCTGCCAACTGAGCTGGAGCTCCGGGACCGGTATGACGCTTCGCGCAACACCGTCAGGGACGCGATCAAGTGGCTGATCACCCGCGGCCTGGTGGAGACCCGGCCCGGGCAGGGCACGTTCGTCGTCGAGAAGATTGTCCCGTTCGTGACCACGCTGACCGGAACCCCGGAGACGAGCAGCGGTGAGGGGCGTGCCTACAAGGACGAGGTCTCCGCGCTGTTCCGCCAGCCGAGTGCCACCACGCCGCGGGTGGAGATCCAGGAGGCCAGCGACGCGGTCGCGGAACTCGGCATCGCGGCCGACCAGCAGGTCGTCAGCCGGCACCAGGAACGCTCCATCGACGGCACGCCGTGGTCACTCCAGACCTCCTTTTACCCGATGTCCCTCGTCCTGCGGGGCGCGACCCGGCTGATCCAGGCAGGCGACATCACGGAAGGCACCGTGGCCTACCTCGAGGAGACCCTGGGCATCAAGCAGGTGGGATACCAGGACACGATCATGGTCCGGGCCCCGCACGGCAGCGAGTCCCGGTTCTTCCGGCTCCCCGGCGACGGCCGTATCTCGGTCATCGAGGTACGGCGTACCGCGTTCAACGAGCAGGGTGCACCGGTCAGGCTTACGATCAGCGTCTACCCGGCCGACCGCAACCTGTTCGCGGTCAACGTCGGCCAGGTTCCCGAGAGCATCGCCGCCCCGCCTTCCGCTGTCCTGGCCGAACCGGCCGCCGACAGCGACCAGTCCTTCGCGGCCGGAGGCGCTGGCCCCGCGCCCCGCCAGGAATGACAGCTCGCCAGGCTCACAGCTCAGCACCCAGCAGGATCAGGAGTCACCAGCAAGCTTCCGCCGCCCGTGCCGAGCACAGGCGGCGGGGCAGGGCGCAAGCCCTGATCCGCCCGGGATCCCCCGGACGGGAAATCACCGCCATCCTGAAATGAGGAGGTGTCATGGCTAAGCGCTTCGGGCGTCCGTCGCTTCAGTACCGCTATGAGCACTACGACCCACGCTGACGAGTAAGGCGTTTGACGGCCACCGGCATATCTGCTTCGCGGATGCCGGCCCGGCCATAGCACGCTGCCGGCGCTGCGTCAGCTTGACGGCCTGCCAGCGCCGACAGCGGGGCATGAAACTAGCACGGCACCTGCGGCGGGAGTGCCCGAAGGGATAATTGTCCGTTTCCGCGCCCAGAGGCGCAGGCCACCCCGCGGCAGTTCCAAATCCTTCGGTTATGGGCAGGATTTGGAACCGTGGGTTATTTACCGCTCCAACTCTGCCGCGCTGATGAGAACGATCACGACGCCATCGTCGGCCTCATCGAGGCGGCAGCCCAGTGGCTGCGGCTCACCAAGGACACCGACCAGTGGACCCAGCCGTGGCGCAGTGAGGAGGACCGGAGCAACCGGATCCTCCGCGACCTGACCGCCGGGAAGACCTGGCTGCTGCGCGACAGCGGGATCACCGTGGCCACGATCACCGCCGATCCCCAGGACTACCCGATCTGGCCCGCCGAGCAGCAGCGCGAGCGTGCGGTCTATGTCCGCCGGCTGGTCGTCGGCCGTGACCATGCCGGCCAGCGGCTCGGCGCCGCGCTCCTGGACTGGGCCGGCCTGGCCGCGCGGCGCGGCCACGGGGCCCGGTGGATCAGGGTGGACGTGTGGCGCACCAACAAGGAACTGCACGCGTACTACGAGCGCCAGGGGTTCGCGACCTGCGGTATGTGCACCGATCCCGACTACCCCTCGGGCGCGCTGTTCCAGAAGCCCACGAAGCATCTCACGCCACCCTGGCCTGCGCTGTTTCACGAAGAGCCACCGGAGCGGTGACCCCGCGACGGCCGCGGCGTGTCGCGGCCCCGCGCAGCGGGTAGTTTCGGGTGAAGTTATGGCGATGGTCAGAGTCGTGCGCGACAGCCTGGGTTCCCGCCGGGAAACAGGCTCACTGCCCCCATGGCGGGGCGCGGGCAGCATGTCTGGATGCCGGATCCGCGGCGTGCCCGGTGCCCCCGGCCGCGGCCGCAGCCCCAGCGCTTCATGACGCGGCCCGGGCAGCGCGCCGCCGGAGCGCCGGGCCACGCCCCCCAAGGACCGCCGGAGCCTGACGAAACGGCGCCCCAGCGCCCCTGGTCCCGCCGCCCCGGCCGCCGTACCCGCTGGGCCATCTGGCTGGCCGTCTGCATCCTCAGCGCCGCCGTCGCCATCGGCGTGGCCCTCAAGGTCACTCCGCTGCAGACCGTCACCGTGGCCGGCCAGGTCATCAAGGTCGGCACGTCCGCACCCAGCCTGAGCCTGTCCGGCCCGGGCGAGATCGACCTGTTCGGCCAGAGCCTGCCCACCCACGTGACGTTCCTGGGCCCGGTCCGCCCCCGGCTCCAGCTGACCCAGATCACGATCAACAGCGAGCTGACCAACTTCGTCCAGGGCGCGGGCCCGGCGGGCGCCGAGCGGATCCTGGGTGACCAGCTGGCCAGCGGCTGGCTGCACTACTTCGCGTGGGAGATCGGGCTCACCGCGGTGGGCTCGCTCCTCCTGCTCGGCGCCCTGGCCGGCTGGCGCCGCGTGCCGCACAGGACAACGCTGAAACTCCTGGCCGGCGGCCTGGTCCTGACCGAGGCGATCAACCTGGGCGCGATCATGCTCACCGCCTACACCGCACCCTCGACGCTGCGCCAGGTCCGGTCGCTCAGCCAGCTGGTCGGCAGCGAGCCGAGGGTCACCGACGCCAGGAAGGGGGTCCCGGTGCCGCCCGGGGTCCGGCTGGTGGTGATCGGCGACTCCACGGCGGCGGGGGCCGGGCTGCCCGCCGTCCGCAACGCGTCCCGCGCCGACCAGGCCTGCGGGCGGAGCACCGATTCCTACGCCGAGGACCTGGCCCGCTCCAACGGCTGGCAGGTGATGAACCTGGCCTGCAACAGCGCCACGATCAGCCAGGGTCTCCTCGGCCCGGAAGGGCGCGGCGGCGAGACCGAGCCGGCCCAGATCGACGCCGCGCAGCGGGCCACGCACGCGTCCGCGATCATCGTCAGCGTGGGCGCCGACGACCTGGACTGGTCGGCCATGCTGCGCCTGTGCGCCGTCGCCAAGACCTGCAACGACAAGGCCACGACCGCCTACTTCCAGCAGCAGCTGCACTCGTTCAGCAAGAACTATCTCCAGCTGCTCGACGAGCTGGCGGCCCTGCCCAGCCACCCGCAGGTGATCATCAATCGCTACTACAACCCGTTTGACCTGCAGCTGAGCTGCCTGAGCCGGGTCGGCATGACCGCCGCCAAGATGCGCACGCTCGGCTCGCGGCTGGCCACGCTGAACGCCGTGCTGGCCAAGGGAGCCGCCGAGTTCGGCTTCACCTCGGCCAGGCCGGACTTCACCGGGCACCAGCTCTGCACCACCCAGCCTTACGTGCAGGGACTCGGGGACCCGGCACCGTTCCACCCCACGGCCATGGGCCAGCTCGCCATCGCGCTCGCCGACCAGGCGGCGCTGAACTCGCCGCACCTGCCCGGCTCGTCCGCGGTGGCGACCCCGTCGGCCGCCCCCACGCCACGGCGGGCGGCACCCCGGGCGTGAGCAGCTCAGCCAGCCCGCCGCCGACGTCCGGCCCCTGACCCCGGCGCCCGCTCTGCCCCGGCGCCCGCTCTGCCCCGGCGCCCGCCCTGTCCCGGCGCCCGCCCTGTCCCGGCGCCCGATCTGCCCCGGCGCCCCTTCTGTCCCGGCGCCCGGCCGTTACCCGGCTGAGCGGGCGATCACCCCGGCCCAGGGCTGCAGCACCAGCCCGTCCAGCGCGCCCTCGCCGGTGCTGAGCAGCACCGCTCCCGGCGCCCCGTCCAGCGTGGCCGGCTCGTCGCTGAAGTTGGCCACCACCGCCAGGTCCCCGGTCCGATAGGCCCACACCCCGCGGGGCGCCGGCCACTGCTCGTAGCTGGCCAGCTGGCCGGCGAATTCCCTGCGCCGCAGGGCCAGCAGGTCGCGGCACAGGTGCAGGATGGACGATGGCTGAGCTTGCATCTCCGCAACGGATCCGTCCGCGCCACTCCCATAAGGCAGCCAGGGCTGGGCGCCGGGGCCGGTGAACCCCCCAGAGGGGGAGGAATCCCAGCGCATCGGGGTCCGGGCCCGGTCCCGGCTCTCCCGGGCTCCGGCTTCGGCCCTCATCTTGTCGCGGACCAGCCCGGCCGGAACGTCCACGTCGGTCATGCCCACCTCGTCGCCGTAATAGAGGACGAGCGTGCCGGGCAGGGTGGCCAGCACGAGCAGCCCCAGCCTCGTGCGGCGCTCGTCGCCGCCGCACCAGCGGGTGGGAAACCGGCTGATGTCGTGATTGGACGCGGTCCAGACCGCGCACTCCCCCGGGTGGAGCTTCTCCAGGGTCTCTCCCACCACGGCAGACAGGGCGTCCGCGGTGAACGGGGAGAAGATGAACGGGAAGTTGAACGTGAGCTGCAGCTCGTCCCCCTGGCCGTGGAAGGCGGTCAGCGCGTCCAGGTTGCCGACCCAGGTCTCGCCGAGCAGCACCCGCGGCACCGGGTAGCTCTCGGCGATCTTCCGCCAGTCCCGGAAGACGCCGTGCGACTCAGGCCGGTTGGCGCTGTACACCTGGGCCAGCCCGAACCGGCCGCGGACCAGCTCGCCCTCGGGGGCAGGCGGGTCGTCGCGCAGCTGGGCGTCCTTGTAGAGCCCCTGGGCCACGTCGATCCGGAACCCGGCCACGCCCCGGTCGAACCAGAACCGCAGGATGTCCTGGAAAGCCTGGTGGACGGAGAGGTTCCACCAGTTCAGGTCGGGCTGGCTGGGCAGGAAGTTGTGCAGGAAGTACTGGCCGCTGGCCTCGTCCAGCGTCCAGGCCGGCGCGCCGGTCGCGGCCAGCCAGTTGTTCGGCGGCCCGCCATCGGGAGCAGGGTCGGCCCAGACGTAGAACTCCCGGTGCGGCGAGCGGGGGTCACTGACCGCCTCGACGAACCAGGGGTGCGCGCTGCTGGTGTGGTTCGGCACCAGGTCGAGCAGAACCCGCAGGTCTCGCTGGCCGGCCTCGGCGATCAGCCGGTCCAGGTCGGCGAGCGTGCCCAGCTCCGGGTGGACGCCCATGTAGTCGGAGACGTCGTAGCCCCAGTCCTCGTCCGGTGATGGCATGGTCGGGGACAGCCAGATGCCGTCCACGCCCAGCCAGGACAGGTAATCCAGATGCGCGGTAACGCCGTTGAGATCCCCGTAGCCGTCGTCGTTGGTGTCCTGCCAGGACCTGACGTAGATCTGGTACAGGGTGGCTCCGTGCCACCAGCGGGGCTGGGTCCCTGGCGTGTCCATCGTTCTCCCGGGCGGTGTAGTCGGCTAGTCAGGCGAGCACGGGACTCCCCTTCCCTGCCAGAACGCGGCGGCCGCCGTTTTGCATCCTCAGCCGGCCTTTTGCTCACCCGCCGGCCCGTCCGTACCCGCCAGGCCCCTGCCCACACGTGGGCCTCCTCCGGGCCGCCGGCCGGCCCCGGGACCCGCGGCCGGCCCCGGGACCCGCCGGCCCGGGTGCCGCCCACAGGCCGGCCTCCTCCGGGACCCGCCGGCCCGGCCTTGACCCTCCCCAGGCCTTGCCATGCCCCAGGGCCGTGACCGAGACTGAGGGGGTGAGCCCGGCGATCGAGCTGATCTTCGTGATCCTCCTGCCCACGGCCGTGGGATACGCGGTGCTGGGCAGCATTCGCGCGTGCCGCTGGGCGGCGGAGCGCCACTCGCGGAAGCATCCCAGCGCGCTCCCGGTGATGGTCGAGCCGATCGAGCGGCTGGCCGGCAGGATGCGCCGTCTCCGCGCCGAACTGGAGGCCACCGAGACCCGCAGCGACCTGCCTGCCAAAGGCATGCGGCTGCGCGCGATCCGCGGCGCCTACCTGGACCTGATGCGCGTCGCGTGCGAACGGCTGGACGTCGCCGCGCCGCCGCCCGGGGACCAGGTCCCGCAGGCCGACATCTACCGCACCGAGGCCGCGCTGCGCCGCCGCGGCCTTGATGTCAGGGAAACTGCCTCGCGCTGACCCATCGGCTGCGAACCGGTTCGCAGCGTACGATCACAGTGTGGTGCGCGTCCTGGCTGTCTCCGACGTGGTCGAGGAAGGCCTGTGGGCCGATATCGGCCCGGCACGCGGCGCCGACCTCATCCTGGGCTGCGGCGACCTGCCGTTCGAGTACCTGGGCTACCTGATGAACGCACTCGACGTGCCGCTGGTCTTCGTGCCCGGTAATCACGACCCTGACCTGTCCGGGTACCGCCTCAGCCGGGCCGGCCTGACCCTGCGGGCCGGGCTCCCGGCCCGGCCGCCGTGGCCCGAGGGGGCGGTCAGCGCGGATGGCCAGGTCGTGGACGTGGCCGGCCTCCGGATCGCCGGCCTGGGCGGCTCCCGCCGCTACTGCCCCGGGCCGAACCAGTACACCGACCGGCAGCAGGCCCGCCGGGCCCGGCGGCTGGCCGCCCGGATCCGGCGGCACGGGATGACCCTGCGCCAGCTTCGCGGCGGGCCGCGCCGCGGGCGATCGCACCGGCTCGACGTGCTGCTGACCCACGCCCCGCCGCGCGGCGTGGGCGACGGGACCGACCCGGTGCACCAGGGCTTCCCCGCCCTCAACGTCCTCGCCGCACGGCTGCAGCCGCCCCTGCTGCTGCACGGGCACGTGGACCCGGACCCGGCCCGCGGCCGCGACCACCAGCTCGGCCGCACACTCGTCCGGAACGTGACCGGATGGCAGCTCTTCGACCTCGAGCCCGCGACGGGCCGGGTCGCCGACGTCACCGGTCACCACAGTGCTGGCTTCAACCGGGCCGGCTACACCCGGAATGGCTACACCCGGGCCGGCTACAACGGGGCTGGTTCCACCCGGATCGGCTACACCCGGGCTGGTTCCACCCGGCTCGGCCACCACGGTGCTGGTGACAACGGTGGTGGCGACCGCGATGCCCGCTGATACGGGGTTCCCCCAGGCCGACGTGGAGAACGACTTCCAGCGTGCCCGGCGGAGGCAGGTGCTGGCCCGGCTGTCCCAGCGGCTGCGCCGGGAACCGGACGACGTCAACCTCATCCTGCCGTTCGACGAAGTCGTGGCCGCACTCGGGATGACCGGCGAGCGCAAGCTCGGCCTGCAGGTGATCAAGCTCGACACCGTGGTGGGCACCGTGGACTCCACCCGGGACTTCGACCGCCGGTTCCGGCCCACCTCCAGCCGGGTCCGGGAGCGCTGGGAGCGGCTGGCCCTGGCCCAGCGCCGCGGGGAGTCGATCCCGCCCATCGACGTGTACCGCGTAGGCGATCTGCACTTCGTCTCCGACGGGCATCACCGGGTGTCGATCGCGCTGGCCATGGGGCAGAAGACGATCGACGCCTACGTGACCGAGATCCTCACCGCCGTGCCCGCCCGGGGCATCCGCCGCCGCGGCGACCTGCTGTTCAAGAACTACGAGCGGCTGTTCCGCTCCCGGGTCAAGCTGACCCCCCAGGCCTACGCCAAGATCACCTTCTCCGATCCCTGGGGCTACGCGGAACTCGGCGAGGCCGTGGAGGCCTGGGGCTTCCGGCTCATGCAGCACGAGCACAAGTTCTACGACCGGTCCCAGGTGTCCCGGCGCTGGTTCACCGAGGAATTCACCCCGGTCGTGCGCCTGCTGCACGCCGCGGACCTGGTCGGCTCGGGCACCGACGCCGACGCGTACCTGACCATCGCCCGGGAGCGCTACCGGCTGATCCGCACCCACGAGTGGAACGACGAGGTCATCGAGGAACTCCAGCGGCAGTTCCGGTCACCGCGCTGGCATATCCGCGGCTCAGGCGCCGTGGCGATGCCGCCGGGCAAGCACGGCGGCGCGCCCGACCAGGACGCCAGCACCGCCGGGGACCAGGACGCCAGCGCCGCAGCAGACCAGGACGCCAGCGCCGCAGCAGACCAGGACGCCAGCGCCGCAGCAGACCAGGACGGCGGCGCCGCAGCAGACCAGGACGGCGGCGCCGCCGCGGACTAGACGCGGCGGCGCCGCCGCTGGCTGGTGCGGCGGCCGATTATGGCTGCGGTGCGGCGGTGGAGCCGGTGGAGCCGGTGTCCTGCCCGGTGGCGCCTGCATCGGCCTGGGCCGGGGTGCCGCCCCCCGTGTCCGCAGGCGCCGCCGAGGCGTGCGTGCCGGAGTCGCCCAGGGTCAGGTTCGCCCCGGTTGACGGGTCGAACACGTGCAGCCTGCGTACGTCCACCCAGATCTCGGCGTTCTGCCCTTCGCTGATCCGGGTGGCCGGGTCGAACCGGGCAACCACGGTCTCCGCGCCCGAACCCGTGTCTGCCCGCCCGGAGTCCCGGGCCAGCTCAGTGAGCTCGGCCGCATCCACCCCGCCCAGTTCCTGGCTGAAGTAGACGTACTTCTCGGAGCCCAGCGACTCCACCACGTCGACGGTGGCCTGGAAGGTGATCCCGTTGTCCCGGGTCTCGCTGGGCACCAGCGACGCGTCCTCGAAGTCCTCCGGGCGGATTCCTACGATCATTTCCCGACCTGCCGCTGAACTGCTCAAGAGCTGCTGGAGCCGTCCGGTCAGCGGGATGTCCCCCAGCCCGGTGCGCAGCTTGCTCTCCTCCAAGGCGCCGCCCATGAAGTTCATCGCGGGCGAGCCGATGAAGCCGGCCACGAACAGGTTGGCAGGCCGGTCGTAGAGTTCCTGCGGCGAGGCCACCTGCTGCAGCAGGCCACTGCGCATGACCGCGACCCGGTCGCCCAGGGTCATGGCCTCGGTCTGGTCGTGCGTCACGTAGACCATGGTGGTGCCGAGCCGGCGCTGGATCCGGGACACCTCGGTGCGCATCTGCACGCGCAGCTTCGCGTCCAGGTTGGACAGCGGCTCGTCCATCAGGAACACGGACGGGTCACGGACGATGGCCCGGCCCATCGCGACCCGCTGCCGCTGGCCGCCGGACAGGTTGGCCGGCTTGCGGTCCAGGTGCTGGGTCAGGTCCAGGATCCGGGCCGCCTCCTCGACTTTCTCGCTGATGACATTCTGCGGGGTCTTGGCCAGCTTCAGCGCGAACCCCATGTTCTCCCGGACCGTCATGTGCGGGTACAGCGCGTAGCTCTGGAACACCATCGCGATGTCGCGGTCCTTGGGCGCCTTCTGGTTGACGACCTTGCCGGCGATGCGCAGCTCACCCTCGGTGATGTCCTCCAGGCCGGCGATCATGTTCAGCGTCGTCGACTTGCCGCAGCCGGACGGGCCGACCAGGATCACGAACTCGCCGTCCGCGATGTCTAGGTTGAAGTCGTCAACCGCGAGCGCACCGTCGGGGAAGCGCTTGGTGATGTGCTCCAGGATTATCTCGGCCACTGCAATGCCCCTTTCACTCAGCCCTTGACCGCGCCGGAGGTCAGTCCGGCCACGATCCGGCGCTGGAAGAACAGCACGAAGATGATGATGGGAATGGTGATGACCACCGCCGCCGCGGAGATCGACCCGGTCGGCACGGCGAACTGCGAGTTCCCCGTGAAGAACGAGAGCGCCGCGGGCGCGGTGCGGGCATTGAGTGTGGCGGTCAGCGTGATCGCGAACAGGAACTCGTTCCAGCAGAACAGGAAGACCAGGATGGCGGTGGTGACCATGCCCGGCGCGGCCAGCGGCGCGATGACCCGCGTGAAGGCCTGGAACGGGGTGGCCCCGTCCACCTTGGCCGCCTTCTCCAGCTCCCACGGGATCTCCCGGAAGAACGCGGACAGCGTGTAGATGCCGAGCGGGAGGCCGGTCGCCACGTACGGGATGATCAGCCCCGGCCAGGTATCGAACAGGCCCAGGATCCGCTCGATGTTGAACAGCGGGGTGGCCAGCGCGATCGCCGGGAACATCGCGATCAGCAGCGACAGGCCGATCAGCACGGTCTTGCCCGGGAAGTTCAGCCGGGCCACCGCGTACGCCGCCATCGAGGCCAGCACGACCGCGATGAACGTGGCGATCAGCCCGATGCCGATCGAGTTCAGCAGCGGCCGCAGGAAGGTGGAGGTGGTCAGGATCCCGGAGTAGTTGGACCACGTCCATTTGACGGGGAAGTAGGTCGGATCGGTGATCGAGGCGGTCGTCTTGAACGACAGGGAGATGATCCACACCAGCGGGATCAGCACGAGCACGATCGTGACGATGTTCGCGACACTCCACCCGACCTTCGCCGGTGTCGTCGTTGCCATCAGCGTCGCACCTCCGTTGCTCGCGTAGCCGACATCATCGCCGTAGGTCCGATCCGGGAGCGGCTGCGCCGAAGATCTTGATGAACACCACCGCGATGATCGCCACGCAGATCAGGATCAGGACGGACAACGCCGAGCCGATGCCCAGGTTCAGTCCGGTGAACAGGTTGTCGTAGGTCAGCATCGACACCGACCCGGTGCCGTTGTTGCCCTGGGTGAGGATGTAGATGTTGTCGAAGATCCGGAACGCGTCGAGCGTCCGGAACAGCAGCGCCACCAGGATCGCGGGCTTCATCAGCGGCAGCATCACCCGGGTGAACCGCTGCCAGGCGGTCGCCCCGTCCACCTTGGCCGCCTTGAGCAGGTCCTCGGGCACCAGCGACAGCCCGGCCATCAGCAGCAGCGCCATGAACGCCGTGGTCTTCCAGATCTCGGCCAGGATGATGACACCGATCGCCTGGGTCGTGGAGGTCAGCGGGGCCGCGTTCCCGAACGCCGCGGACAGGTAGCCGGTGCTCGGTGTCCAGGCGTACAGCCAGCTGAACGCGGCGGCCACGGTCACGATCCCGTAGGGGATCAGGATCAAGGTGCGGACCCCGCCCTTCCCCCAGATCGTCCGGTACATCAGCAGCGCCAGCGCCATGCCGAGCACGAACTCGATGGCCACCGACACCACGGTGATGATGATGGTCACCACCAGCGCGTGCCACCAGAACGGGGAGGTGAACACGGCCCCGTAGTTGCTCAGCCCGACGAACTTGGTGAGCTGCGGGGACGACATGATGTAACGCTCGAGCGACAGGTAGATGGCGTAGCCGATCGGGTACGCGGTCACAGCGACCATGACGATCACCGCGGGCGCGCACAGCAGCCAGCCCAGCCGCCGTTCCGCGCGGGCCCCTTCGGACAGGCGGGGCCGCCCGTGGCGCCCGGCGGCGGGTTCCTGGGCGGTAACCGGAGGAGTGACGGTGGTCATGTCTCCACCTCTCTGGGCGTGCGCGGGGCGCTCACGGAGTCAGCCCCTTTCCGGTCAGGGCGTTGTTGATCTGCGTCCTCATGTTCTGCTCGGTGCTCACCGGGATGATCGAGGTGGGCGGCGAGACCTGGTGCGCGATCGCCACCGACACGACCTGGTAGAGCGGGGTCTTGGGGCGCACGGACCCGTTGTTGACCTGCTGCAGGATCAGCTGCCGGAACGGGTAGGGGCCCTGCATTTTCGGGTTGCTGTAGACGCTGGCCAGCGTGGGCGGCAGCCCACCCTTGACCGCGGCGATCAGCTGGTTGTCGGCGTTGCGCAAGCACAGCACGGCCTGCTGCGCGAGCGTGGGATGAGGCGAGTACGAGCTGACCGCCAGGTCGATGCCGCCGATCGTCACCTTGGCGCGGGTGCCCGGGATAACGCTCGGGTACGGCGCCCACTTGAATGACTTGAACAGCTTGGGGTTGTCGGCCTTCATCGACGGATAGACGTAGGGGTAGTTCAGCTCGAACGCGGCCGTGCCGGCTTCCATGGCCAGCCGGTTCTGGTCCTCCATCTGCACCCCGAGCGACGGGTCGGCCGAAGATGAGCTGGCCAGCGTCTTCATGATCGACAGCGCCTTGACCGCGGGCGCCCCGAGCTGGGCCGCCGTCGAGGTGGGGTTCAGGATGCTCCCGCCCGCGCTGGCCACCAGCGTGTTGAACCAGACCACGGTGCCCTCGTACTGGGCGCCCTGGATCTCGATGAGATGGGGCTTGCCCTGCTTGGCCAGCGCCTGGGCATCGGCGAACATCTGCGCCCAGGTGGCCGGTGGCTTCTTCACCAGGTCCGAGCGGTACCACAGGAGCTGGGTGTTGCTGTTGTAGGGCACCGCGACCAGCTGGCCGCGCCAGGTCGCGGTCTTCAGGGGCCCCGCCAGTGTGCCCGCGACGGCCTGCTGCTTGAGCGCGCCGGTCCACGGCTTGATCCAGCCGGCCTGGGCGAACTCAGCCTCCCAGGTGACGTCGAGGCCGAGGATGTCCATGGACGAGTCGTGGGCGGCCAGCCGCCGCGCCATCTGCAGCCGCTGCTGGTCGGCGGCGTTCTGCAGCTTCTGGTAGACGACCTTGTACTTCCCGTGGCTCGCGGCGCTGCAGTTGTCCGCCGCCGTCTGGACCGCGCCGGACGGGTCCGGGAAGTTGTAGAAGTTCAGCGTGACCGGGCCGGTGCTGGCGCTGCTGGTCCCGCAGGCAGCCAGCAGCGCGGAGGCCAGGACCGCCCCGCCGCCCGCGGCGGCCAGGACGCGGAAACGGGGCCGGGCCCGGCGTTTGGGTTTCGGCTCCGAGCGTGCCTCACGTGAACCGGCCTGGCGATCACTGCCACCCATCATGGTGCCTCCCGCGGCCCGATGCCTCTTTGCACCTGTCACCCCCGCCGTTGATTAGCAACGCTAGAGGCTTTCCCCACCTGTAACAAGGGGATGCACGTTCAGGGAACTTTTGCTATCCTCCGCGCCGCAATGGACCCGTACTGACACGATTCGGCCATGGTTCCCATGATTGCGCCCGTCATGCGACGTTATGGTCACATTTGGGACGCAAGTTTTGCGTGAGGCGTGAGCCGGGGGCGTCGGTCGGCGCCGGGCGGGAGTCCGCCAAGGTCAGCGGGCGGATGCTCCCAAGGTCAGCGGGCGGATTGCGCCGGGTCAGCGGGCGGATTGCGCAGGGGCAGGCGCCCCGGCGCGGGTACCGCTGATCGTGGCGCTGCCGAGCACCGTGTCCCCGTCGTACAGGACCGCGGCCTGGCCCCGGGCCACTCCCCGGGCCGGCTCGTCCAGCGTGATCCGGAGCGTGTCCCCGGTGTCCAGGGCGGCGATGGCCCGGTGGACCTCGCCGTGGGCCCGCAACTGGACCAGGCACTCCCGCGGTTCGCGCAGCGGCTCGCACCCGCTCCACACCGGCCGCTCAGCCAGGATCTCCCGCACGTCCAGGGCCTCACGCGGCCCGACGGTCACGGTCCGGGACACCGGCTCGATGTCCAGCACGTAGCGGGGCCGGCCGTCCCCGGCTGGCACCCCGACCCGCAGCCCCTTGCGCTGGCCGACGGTGAAGCCGAACGCGCCGTCATGCGTGCCGACCGGCGTCCCGTCCTCGGTCACGATGGGACCCGGCGCGTCACCCAGCCTGCCCGCCAGGAACGCCCGGGTGTCCCCGTCCGGGATGAAGCAGACGTCGTGACTGTCCGGCTTGCCGGCGACGGCCATCCCCCGGGCCGCGGCTTCCGCGCGCACCTCGGCCTTGGTCGAGGAGCCCAGCGGGAACATGGCCCGGCCCAGCTGCTCACGGCCCAGCACGGCCAGCACGTAGGACTGGTCCTTGCCCGGGTCCACGCTGCGGACCAGGCGGCCGTCGCGGAGCCGGGCGTGATGGCCGGTGCAGACCGCGTCGAACCCGAGCGCCAGCGCCCGGTCCAGCACCGCCGCGAACTTGATCTTCTCGTTGCAGCGCAGGCAGGGGTTGGGCGTCCGGCCGGCCGCGTACTCGGCCACGAAGTCCGCGACCACGTCACGGTCGAACCGCCCGGCCATGTCCCAGACGTAGAACGGGATACCGATCACGTCGGCGGCCCGGCGGGCGTCGCGGGCGTCCTCCACCGTGCAGCAGCCCCGCGCGCCGGAGCGGTAGGACTGCGGGTTCTCCGACAGCGCGAGATGGACGCCGGTCACGTCGTGACCAGCGTCGGCGGCACGGGCGGCGGCCACGGCCGAGTCCACTCCGCCGGACATGGCGGCCAGCACGCGAAGGCGGTTCATCGTCCAGTCAGCCTACGCGCCGCCGGGCAGCCTCCGCGCCACGTCATCGCCTGCTGCGGATCCGGTGGTGCGGGGGACCGGCCACGTGAGCGGTTCGTTGCGGAAAGATTGAAACCCCCGCCCCGTGCGCAGCTCAGCGGGCGGCGCGGCGGGCCCGCTGCACGGCCTCGCCGATGGCCGCGCCCAGCGCGTCCATGTCCTCCTGCGTGGAGGTGTGGCCCAGCGAGAACCGCAGCGATCCCCGGGACCTGGCCTCCTCCGCGCCCATGGCGAGCAGCACGTGACTGGGCTGGGCCACGCCGGCGGTGCACGCGGAGCCGGTCGAGCAGGCGATGCCCTTGGCGTCGAGCAGCATCAGCAGCGCGTCGCCCTCGCAGCCCGGGAAGGAGAAATGCGCGTTGCCGGGCAGGCGGCCCGGTCCGGCGGGCGGGCCGTTGAGGATGGCATCCGGCACGGCCGCGAGCACCTGGGCGATCAGGTCGTCGCGGAGCTTGGCCAGCCGGGCGGCCTCCTCGTCCCGGCGGCTGGCCATGACCGCCGCCGCGACCGCGAACGCGCGGATCGCGGGGGCGTCCAGCGTGCCGGACCGCACCTCGCTCTCCTGGCCACCGCCGTGCAGCACCGGGACCGGCTGGACCCCCCGGGCCAGCAGCAGCGCGCCCGCACCCACCGGGCCGCCGAACTTGTGCCCGGTGATGGTCATCGCGTCCGCGCCGCTGGCCGCGAAGTCGACCGGAAGCTGGCCGGCCGCCTGGACCGCGTCAGTGTGGAACGGGATGCCGTGCTCCCGGGCCAGCGCGGCGAGCTCGGCGATCGGCTGGACGACGCCCACCTCGTTGTTCGCCCACATCACCGTGACCAGGGCCACCTGGCCGGGGTCGGCACCGATGGCCTCGGCCAGGCCGGCAGGGTGCAGCACCCCGGCCTTGTCGGCCGGCAGCCAGTGCTCCTGCGCGTCCTCGTGCGTGGCCAGCCAGTGCACCGAGTCCAGCACCGCGTGATGCTCGATCGCGGTGGCCAGCACCCGGCGGGGCGCGTGGCCGGACCGGCCCGCAGCCGCCGCGCGGCGGGCCCAGTACAGGCCCTTGACCGCCAGGTTGTCGGCCTCGGTGCCGCCGCTGGTGAAGATCACCTCGCTGGGCCGGGCCCCGAACACCTCGGCGATCTGCTCCCGCGACTCCTCGACCACGCGCCGGGCCCGGCGCCCGGCGTTGTGCAGCGACGACGGGTTCCCCAGCTGGCCCAGTTCGTCGGTCATCGCGGCGAGCGCTTCAGGCAGCATCGGCGTGGTCGCCGCGTGGTCCAGGTAGACCACGCAGTCCTCAGCCGGCCGCGGGCGCTCGGCCGCGTAGTCGATGTACCCCATGACGGATTTCAGCCTAGTGGGCGATCCGGCCCCGGAGCACGCCGCAGGCGTGTTCGGGGGCCAGTGCTGGTGGGCCGCTGGTTCGCCGCTAGTTCGCCGCGCGCCGCCCGACCTCCTCGGTCAGCTGCGGCACCACCGTGAACAGGTCGCCGACCACGCCGAAGTCGGCGAGCTCGAAGATCGGCGCCTCGGGGTCCTTGTTGATCACCATGATGGTCTTGGAGGTCTGCATGCCGGCCCGGTGCTGGATCGCCCCCGAGATGCCCACCGCCAGGTACAGCTGCGGGGAGACCGTCTTCCCGGTCTGGCCCACCTGGAACTGGTGCGGGTACCAGCCGGCGTCGGTCGCGGCCCGCGACGCGCCCACCGCCGCGCCGAGGGAGTCCGCCAGCTTCTCGATCAGGGCGAAGTTGTCCGCGTTGCCGACGCCCCGGCCGCCGGAGACCACGATCGCGGCCTCGGTGAGCTCGGGCCGCTCACCCCGCTCGGCCACCACGCGCTCGGTGATCTTCGCCGCCCGGGCCGCGTCGCTCAGCTCCACCCCGGCCGGCTCGATCTGGCCGGCCGCCGGCGCGGGCTCGGCCGCGACCGAGTTGGGCCGGACCGCGATGATCGGGGTCCCGGCCCGCACGGTGGACTGCACGTTGATCGCGCCACCGAAGATGGACTGCTCCGCGACCAGGCCGCCGTCCCCCTGGGCCAGCCCCACCGCGTCGGTGATCACGCCGGAGCCGGTCTTGACCGCCAGCCGCCCGGCCACTTCCTTGCCGTCGCCGGTGGCGGCCAGCAGCACGGCCGCCGGGGACTTCTGCGCGATCAGCCCGGCCAGCACCTCGGCCGTGGGGGCGACCACGTAGTCCTCGATGTCGCCGCCGTCGGCCACGTAGACCTTGGCCGCGCCGAACTCGGCCAGCCGGTCCCGGCCGCCCTCGGCGCCCGCGCCGATCCAGACCGCCGCGGGCTCGCCGAACCGGCGGGCCAGGGTCAGCAGCTCGCCGGTCACCTTCTTCACCGTCTCGCCGTCGTGCTCGGCGAGGACCAGGACCTCAGCCATCGTGGGCCGTCCTTCCTTTCATGCTCAGATGCAGCGGTGCCCGTACGCAGCGGGCCCAGGCGGGCTGGGACTCAGATGAACTTCTGCGCGGCCAGGAACTCAGCCGCCTTGGCCCCGCCGTCGCCTTCGTCCTTGACGACCGTGCCCGCCTCCCGCGGCGGCCGGTTCGCGAAGCTGACCACCCCGGTGGCGGCCGCGGCCAGGCCGGCCTGTCCCGCGTCTATCCCGGCGTCGGCCAGGGTGAGCGTCTCCACCGGCTTCTTCTTGGCCGCCATGATGCCCTTGAACGAGGGGTACCGCGGCTCGTTGATCTTCTCCACGACGCTGATCACCGCGGGCAGGCTGGCCTCGACCTTGTCGTAGCCGTAGTCCTGCTGCCGCTGGATCCGCAGCGCGGTCCCGTCCACCTCGACTTTGCTGGCCAGCGAGACCTGCGGCACGCCAAGCCGCTCGGCCAGCATGGCCGCCATCACGCCCATCCGCGCGTCGGTGGACTCCGCGCCCAGGATGACCAGGTCGAACCCGATCCGGCCCAGGACCGCGGCCAGCACCGCCGAGGTCTGCAGCGCGTCCGACCCCGCCAGGCCGTCGTCGAGGACGTGGACCGCCTTGTCCGCGCCCATGGACAGCGCCTTGCGGATCGACTCGCTGGCCTTGTCCGGGCCCATGGTGAGGATGGTGACCTCGCCCCCGTGCGCCTCGGCCAGCCGCAGCCCTTCCTCGATCGCGTACTCGTCGAGTTCGTTGATGACCCCGTCGACCGACGCCCGGTCCAGGCGCGAGTCCTCGGGCCTCAGGGTCCGCTCAGCCCACGTGTCCGGCACCTGCTTGACGCAAACGACGATGTTCATGACCGGCGGCCAACCTCCTGCCCTATTCGCCGCCATCCAGGACTGGCCCCTGACTGGCCAGGCTGGCCAGGTATGCGGCGACGCACCTTAAGAGTGCCAAATGCCTGTTCCTTACCGGCCCCCCGGGGGTCCCCCTAGGAGCCGGCCAACATGTTACTTATGGGTAGCTTACCCTGCCTCCGCGGCGTCCACCACGTTAGCCAGGAGCATGGCCCTGGTCATCGGGCCGACCCCGCCGGGCATGGGGGCCAGATACCCGGCTACCTCCCGGACCTCGGGAGCGACGTCGCCGACCAGTCCCGCGTCGGTCCGGGTGATCCCGACGTCCAGCACCGCGGCCCCCGGCCTGATCATGTCTGCGGTCAGCAGGCCGGGGCGGCCCGCGGCCACCACCACGATGTCGGCTCGCGAGGTGTGGCCGGCCAGGTCCTTGGTTCCGGTGTGGCACAAGGTCACGGTGGCGTTCTCGCTGCGCCGGGTCAGCAGCAGCCCCAGTGCCCGGCCCACCGTGATCCCGCGCCCGATCACGGTCACGTCGGCCCCCGCGATCGGCACGTCGTAGCGGCGGAGCAGTTCCACGATCCCCCGCGGGGTGCACGGCAGCGGACCGGGCTCACCGAGCACGAGACGGCCCAGGTTCAGTGGGTGCAGCCCGTCCGCATCCTTGTCCGGGTCGATCCGGCTCAGCACCCGGTTCGCGTCGACCCCGGCCGGCAGCGGCAGCTGGACGATGTACCCGGTGCAGGCCGGATCGGCGTTCAGCTCGTCCACCACCGCCTCCACCTGCTCCTGGGTGGTGTCGGCGGGCAGGTCCCGGCGGATGCTGGCGATACCCACCTCAGCGCAGTCCCGGTGCTTGCCGTTGACATAGGCCCGGCTGCCCGGATCATCCCCGACCAGGACGGTCCCCAGGCCGGGCCGCACGCCGCGGGCGGCCAGCGCGGCCACCCGCTCTTTGAGCTCGGCCTTGATCGCGGCTGCGGTGGCCTTCCCGTCCAGGATGATCGCCGGCACCGTGAGCCCTCTCTGTCTGCGGAACTGCTCGGGAAGAAGTGTCTGCGGAAGAAGTGTCTGCGGAAGAACTGTCAGGTGGAAGAAGTGTCTGCGGAAGAAGTGTCTGCGGAAGAACTGTCAGTGGAAGAAGTGGCGGACGCCGGTCACGTACATCGCGATCCCCGCCTGCTCGGCCGCCTCGATGCTGAGCTGGTCGCGGATGGACCCGCCGGGCTGCACCACAGCCCGGATCCCGGCGCTGGTCAGGACCTCCAGGCCGTCCGGGAACGGGAAGTAGGCGTCGCTGGCCGCGACGGACCCGGCCGCGCGCTTACCCGCCCGGGCCACGGCCAGCCGGGCCGCGTCCACCCGGTTGACCTGGCCCATGCCCACGCCCACCGTGGCCAGCCCGGAAGCCAGCAGGATCGCGTTGGACTTGACGCTGCGGATGGCCCGCCAGGCGAAGGCCAGGTCGGCGAGCATGTCCGCCGAGGCGGGCTGCCCCGTCTTGAGTGTCCAGCTGGCCGGGTCGTCCCCGGGCGCGTCGATCTCGTCCGGGGTCTGCAGCAGCAGGCCGCCGTCCACCTGCCGCCACTCCGGCAGGTGGAGGCCGCGGACGGGCGGCGGGCAGGTCAGCAGGCGCAGGTTTTTGCTGCCCGACAGGATGTCCAGCGCGGCGTCCTCGAAGCCGGGCGCGATGACGATCTCGGTGAAGATGTCCTTGACCTGGGCCGCCATCTCCGCGGTCACCACCCCGTTGGCGGCGATGACGCCGCCGAAGGCGGACTCCGGGTCGCACGCGTTCGCTTTGCGGTGCGCCTCGGCCAGGTCCGTGCCGAGGGCGATCCCGCACGGGTTGGAGTGCTTGATGATCGCCACGCACGGCTGGACGAAGTCGAACGCGGCCCGCCAGGCCGCGGCCGCGTCGACGTAGTTGTTGTACGACATGGCCTTGCCGTGCAGCTGGGTCGCCCCGGCGATGCCCGCCGACGCCTCCCCGGCGGCGCTCCCGGCGCCGCTCGCGGCGCCGCTCCCGGCGGTGCTCTGGGCGGCGCTCTGGGCGGCGCTCCCGGCGGCGCTCTGGGCGCCGCTCCCGGCGGCGCTCTGGGCGCCGCTCGCGGCGGCGCTCCGGATATCGCTCCGGACGTAGAGCGCGGCCCGCTGGTGCGGGTTCTCCCCGTAGCGGAGCACCTCGCGCCGGGTCCACAGCGCCGCGGTCACGTCCGGCCAGCCGGTTTCCACGGCCGTCTCGTCCGGCGCGTACGCAGAGGCGAACCAGGACGCGACGGCACTGTCGTACGCGGCGGTGTGGGCGTAGGCGCGGGCCGCCAGCCGCCGCCGCTGCTCCAGCGTGAACCCGCCGCTCGCCACCGCCGCCTCGACGTCTCCATAACGGGACGGGTCGGTGATGACCGCCACGTGCTCGTGGTTCTTGGCGGCTGCCCGGACCATGGCCGGGCCGCCGATGTCGATCTGCTCGACGCACTCGGCCGGGGGGGCGCCGCTGCTCACCGCCGTCTCGAACGGATACAGGTTGGACACCAGCAGCTGGAACGGCGCGATGCCCAGCTCGTCGAGCCGGGCCTGGTGGTCGGGCTTGCCCAGGTCGGCGAGCAGCCCGGCGTGCACGGCGGGGTGCAGCGTCTTCACCCGGCCGTCGAGGGCCTCGGGGAACCCGGTGACATCCTCCACCCGGGTCACCGGGACGCCCGCGGCACGGATGGTGTCCGCGGTGCTGCCGGTGCTGACGATCTCCACCCCCGCGGCGTGCAGCGAGCGGGCCAGGTCATCCAGCCCGGTCTTGTCGTACACGCTGATCAGAGCCCGCCTGATCGGCACTCTCGTCACCGTGCGGCCCTCACCTTCCCTCATAGCCCGATCCTTACCTTCCTGCCCGCCGCAGCCCACCCGCCGCGGACCATCCGGCCCACAGTCTCCACGAGCAGGGCCCGCTCGGCCACCTTGACCCGCTCGTGCAAGGTCGTCTCGTCGTCGTCATCCAGCACCGGGACCGCCGCCTGGGCGATCACCGGGCCGGTGTCGGTGCCCGCGTCCACCAGGAACACGGTGCAGCCGGTCAGCTTCACCCCGTGCTCGAGGGCGTCGCGGACGCCGTGCATGCCCGGGAACGCGGGCAGCAGGGCCGGGTGGGTGTTGATCAGGCGGCCGCCGAACGCGTCCAGGAAGGGCGGCCCGACCAGCTTCATGAAGCCCGCCAGGATGACCAGATCCGGACGGGCCGCATGGCAGGACGCGGTGAGCGCCTCATCCCACGCCTCCCGGCTCGGGTAGTCCTTGACGCGGTGCGTGAACGTGGGGACCCCCGCCCGCTCCGCACGGTCCAGCGCCTCGATGCCGGCCCGGTCGGATCCGACCGCCACCACATCCGCGCCGTAGGCCGGGTCCGCGCACGCATCCAGCAAGGCCTGCAGGTTCGTCCCCGCGCCCGAGACCAGGACCACCAGGCGTGCGCGCATGCGGCCACGATAACCGCACTCGGGCCATGGGATTGCCCGCCGGCCGGGACAGGGCAAAATAGGAGGCTGCGTCCGTATCCGCCCCCCCGGCGCCTGCCCCCTGGAGCCCCCCGCTCATGCCCCCAGCAGTCCAGCCGCCACCGCCCCCCGAGCCCCCGCCTGCCGAGTCCGCCCCGCCGGACGCGCCGGCCGGCTTGGCGGACCCGGGCACGGCCCCGGCCCGCCGCGCGGAGCAGGCACCGCCGCAGGCGGCGCCGCATCAGGCGGCATCGTCCCCGGGGCCGGGCACCCCGGGACCGTCGCTGCCCCGGGCCAACTCCAGGCGCGCCGTGCGCGCCGACCCCGCGCATCAGCAGCGGTCGGTCGCGGCGCTGTTCCTCGCGCTGCTGAGCTTGTTCGGCGTGCTGGGCCTGAGTAACTTCCAGCGCGGTGTCTACATCGTGGCGTTCGCCCTGGTGGCGGGAGCGATGGCCATCTGGCTGGCGGCCACCGCGATCCGGCGGGCGCGGCGTGGCGGGACGGCGGGCCCGCGGGGCTCGGTCGTGGCCATCACGGTCGGCGGGGTTGGAGTGCTGGTCAGCGGCATCCTGCTGGCCGGGTTCGCGCTGTTCGGCAAGCAGGCGTCCACGTTCACCCGGTGCCTGAGCGGGGCGAACACGGTCGCCGCCCAGCAAACGTGCCGGGCCCAGTTCACCCGGGCCATCGAGAAGGCCGCGCGCTGACCTTCGGGATTTTCGCGCGCTGGCCTCCGGAGGGTTGCCCGCGGAGGGTTGCCTCCTGAGGGTTGCCTCCTGAGGGTTGCCGCCGGGGGCGCCGGGGGTCAGGGCAGGGACGCCGGGCCGGGCGGATCTGGCCTGCCGTCCGGAGCGTCCTCCGCGTCACCCCAGGGGTCGACGTAGAGGTGGTGGCCGCTCATGTCGGCCTCCGCGTCGCCCGGCCCGGGTCCCGCCCGCCGGGGGCCGGGCCCGGGCAGGTCAGCCTCATGGCCGCCGGCTCCCGGGAAGACCACCCCAGCCGCGGTCAGACGGCGCATCCGGAGCCAGTTCACCAGGCCGGCGGTGACGGCGGCGGCCACGCCTACCTCGAGCACGGACACCACGCCGGCCTGCCACCCGGACGGCCCGACCGCGGTCAGCCGGCCGCTGCCGAGCGGGCCGCCCGCGAACGCCGCCAGCAGCCCGAGGGCGATCCCGGTGGCCACTCCGCAGGCGAAGCCCCACAGCGGCGCCAGTTCGACCGCCGGGGTGGGCGCCGCCCGGGCGGTCAGCAGGCCGCCGAACGCCCCGGCCAGGTACGGCACGCTGAGCATCAGCATGGACGCCCAGCCGGGCATGGACGAGTGCGGTCCGGCGGGCAGCGCCGCGAGCATCGGCAGCATCGGCAGTGACCCGAGCGCGGACCCGGTGGGCGCGACCACGGTGCCGCTGCCGAACGCGAAGCCGGGGCCCAGGGTGTAGCAGATCGACCACACGACGGCGTTCGGCACGTAGGCGATCTGGGCCAGCAGCAGGAGGCCTCCGCCCACCAGGCCGGGAGCGAGCGCCACGTTGACCGACCGGAATCCGCCCATGCTGGTGGCGAGGGAGGCACCGGCCAGGATCGCACCCGCCCCGGTCAGCACGGTCAGTGCGCCGACCGAGCCGAGGAACACGGCCCTGGAACGGGGGGGCAGCAGGTGGATCAGCCGGCCCCAGGGAGCCAGCGCCCTGGCGCCGCCGAGCCCCCCGGCGACCAGGGCGATCAGGAAACCGGACAGCACCGCCTGCAGCAGCGAGGGTGTGGCCAGCGCGGACTGCCCGGCCAGCGATAGCGCCCCAGCCACCAGCGCGTACGGCACCGCCAGGGCCAGGGCCGCGTAGCCGACGTCGGCGAGCCGGGCGACCTGACCCTGCCGGACCACCCATCGGCCCGCGGCCCACAGCAGCGCGCCGGGGATCAGCACCAGGCCCAGCGGCAGCATCCCGATCCGCCCGGTCCCGTGCAGCGCGAACCCGACGTGGTGGCCCACCAGCCACAGGTCCGCTGCGGTGCGCAGCACGCCGGTCAGTCCCACGCCGGCGTGCGGCGCGGCGATCCACCCGGCGAGGACCAGCAGCGTGATGAAGACCAGCCCGCTGCCGGCGGCGGCGCACGCCGCGATCGCGCCCGTGATTACCAGCGGCCGGCTCGGCCTCGGCGGTGACCCCCCTGCCCCGTCGCGGCCGTCAGCACGCTCGGCGGGCAGGGCAGAAGCGGTCATGACTACCAATCCTGGCCTCGCCCGGCCAGGGATGGTGGAGGCGCGCCGCGCGCGGACCGCGGTACGGGCCCGGACCGCGGTACGGGCCCAGCGGGCCCGGCGGCGTCAGGTGGCCCGCATCACCTCACGGACGAGGCGGGCGGCCTCGCTCGGCGTCCGGCCGACGCGCACCCCCACTTTCTCCAGCGCTTCCTTCTTGGCCTGCGCTGTGCCCGCGGAACCAGAGATGATCGCGCCCGCGTGGCCCATGGTCTTGCCCTCCGGGGCGGTGAAGCCCGCCACGTAGGCCACCACGGGCTTGGACACGTTCGCCTCGACGTAGGCGGCGGCCCGTTCCTCGGCGTCACCGCCGATCTCGCCGATCATCACGATCGCGTCGGTCTCCGGGTCGCCGGAGAACGCGGCGAGGCAGTCGATGTGCGTGGTGCCGATCACCGGGTCACCGCCGATCCCGACCGCGGTGGAGAAGCCGATGTCCCGCAGCTCGTACATCATCTGGTAGGTCAGCGTGCCGGACTTGGATACGAGCCCGATCCGGCCCTCGGTGGTGATGTCGGCCGGGATGATCCCGGCGTTGGACTTGCCCGGCGACGCCACCCCGGGGCAGTTCGGGCCCACGATGCGGGTCTGGTTGCCCTTGGCGGAGGCGTAGGCCCAGAAGACCGCCGTGTCGTGCACCGGGATGCCCTCGGTGATCACTATGACCAGCGGGATCCTCGCGTCCACGGCCTCGATCACCGCGTCCTTGGTGCCCGCGGGCGGGACGAAGACCACCGACACGTCCGCGCCCGTCGCCGCCATGGTCTCGGCGACCGTGCCGAATACCGGCACCTCCGCGCCGCCCAGGTCTACCGTCTGCCCGGCCTTGCGCGGGTTGGTGCCGCCCACGACCGTGGTGCCCGCGGCGAGCATCCGGCGGCCGTGCTTGGTGCCTTCCGACCCCGTGATCCCCTGGATCATGACCCGGCTGTCGCCGGTCAGGAAAATCGCCATCTCATGCTCCCGTCGGGGCGGCAGCGGCGAGTTCCGCGGCGCGCCGGGCTGCGTCGTCCATGGTCGCGACCTGCTCGACCACCGGCAAGCCCGCGTCAGCGAGGATGCGGCGGCCCTCCTCCGCGTTGTTGCCGTCCAGCCGGACCACGATCGGGTGCCGGACCTCCTCGCCCTTGGCGGCCAGCATGCCGATCGCCGACACGATGCCGTTGGCCACCGCGTCGCACGAGGTGATGCCGCCAAACACATTGACCAGGACGCTGCGTACCGAGGTGTCGGACAGCACGATCTCCAGGCCGTCCGCCATCACCTCAGCCGACGCGCCCCCGCCGATGTCGAGGAAGTTCGCGGGCTTCATCCCGCCGAACGGCTCACCCGCCAGGGCCACCACGTCCAGGGTGGACATGACCAGCCCGGCTCCGTTGCCGATGATCCCCACCTGGCCGTCGAGCTTGACGTAGTTCAGGTGCTTGGCCTTGGCCCGGGCCTCGAGTGGGTCGGCCGCTCCCGGGTCGGCGAACTTCGCGTGGTCCTGGCGGAAAGAAGCGTTGTCGTCCAGGCTGACCTTCCCGTCCACGGCGAGCACGTCACCCTGGTCAGTCAAGGCCATCGGGTTCACCTCGACCAGGGTGGCGTCCTCGTCGGCGAACACCGACCAGAGCCGCTCGGCGAGCACCGCCGCCTGCTTGGCCGCCTCCGGCGGCAGGCCGCCGGCCTGGATGATCTCAGCCGCCTTGGCCGCGCCCACCCCGGTCAATGGGTCGACCGGGATCCGGGCGACCGCCTCCGGGCTGGTGTGCGCGACTTCCTCGATCTCCACGCCGCCCTGAACCGAGCAGATCGCCACGAAGGTCCGGGCCGCCCGGTCGAGCAGGAACGACAGGTAGTACTCCTGCGCGATATCACTCGCCTCGGCGATCAGGACCTTGTGCACGGTGTGGCCCTTGATGTCCATGCCGAGGATCTGGCGGGCCTTGGCCTCCGCCTCATCCGGGCCGTTGGCGAGCTTGACCCCGCCGGCCTTGCCCCGGCCGCCGGCCTTCACCTGGGCCTTGACCACGACGAGCGATGAGCCCTCGGCCGCGTAGCCCGCCGCGATCTCGCGCGCCTCTTCGGGGCTGGAGGCGACCCGGCCGCGCTGTACGGGTACCCCGTACTCGGCGAACAGTTCTTTCGCCTGATACTCAAACAGGTCCACTAGCGTCCGTCCTCGGGGGTGACCTCGGGTGAGCAGGATTCGCACGCAGCCTACCGGGCGGGCAGCACCCTTCCCCGTTCACCCTCATGCTGCCGCCCGCCGCGGGCCGGGGGAAGGCTGGGGCAAGAGCACGTGGCGCTGCGGGCCGAGGGTGAGGGGGAGCAAACGAGCCCTAGTGCGGTAGAGCAAACGAGCCCTTGCGCGGGAGGCGGAAGCGGGGCAAATGCCCGGCGCAGTGGGCGGGAACCCTCGGGCATCGCCCGGCCCCCACCCCCACTGTCCCCTCCAGCCTCACAAGCCCCACGCGTGCCCGCCCTTCCTTCGTGATCTAACGATCGGTGTCGTGATAGCAACACCGATCGTTAGATCACGAAGGGGGTGGGCGGCGCCGCGGCCGCAAAGCCGTGTCGGACCCCCGTGGGAGGGTGACGGAATGGCACCCACGAAGGAGCTGGGGCGTAACCCGCTCGACAAGGCCCTGCGCGAGAACGAGGGAGTCATCACCCGGGCTCAGACCTTCGGCTGCGGGCTCTCCCTGGCTGAGATCCGGCACCGGATCCGCCCCGGTGGCCCGTGGCAAAGGCTGCTGCCCGGTGTCTACCTGGCCGTTACCGGTACGCCGACCCAGCGGCAGAGGGAGATTGCCGCCCTGCGCCGTGCTGGGCCCGCGAGCGTTCTGACCAGCATCGCGGCGTTAGAGCACCACGGCGTCCGGGCTCCGGGAAGCATGTTCGTCACGGTGCTCGTCCCCGCCGCACAGCGCCGCCGCAGCGAAGGGTTCGTGAGGATCTGGGCTACGACCCGGATGCCGGAATTCGTGTTCACCGACGGGGCGGTCCGGTTCGCGGAGGCGGCGCGGGCGGTGGCGGACGCGTCGCGGGAGCTGGGGTCGTTCCGGGAGGTGCGGGCCGTCGCCGCGGACGCCGTGCAGCGGCGCCGGTGCCGGTTGGACCAGCTCACCGAGGAACTCGCGCATGCGCCGGTGCGTCACTCGGCATGGCTGCGCCGGGCGCTGGCCGAGGTGATGGACGGCGTCCGGTCGGTGGCCGAGGGGGATCTGCGCGACCTGATCCGGGCGCACGGGCTCCCGCCACCCGTGTTCAATGCCCGGCTGTACTGCGGACGGGACTTCCTGGCCATGGCCGACGCGTGGTGGCCCGAGGCGGGGGTGGTCGTGGAAGTGGACTCCCGGGAGTGGCACCTTTCCCCTGAAGACTGGGAGCGCACGCTCCGCCGCGGCACCCGCATGGGCGCCCTGGGGATCAACGTCATGCACTTCACGCCCCGGCGGATCCGCACCGAAGGCGCCATGGTCGCCGCGGAAATACGGTCGGCCCTGGAGAGCGGACTGCGCCGGCCCCCGGCTGGCGGTGCGGACCCTTCCGGCACCCGGGTAGCCGGGACGGCGGACGGCCAACCGGGACGGCCGGACGGCCAGACCGGGACAGCGGACGGCCAACCGGGACGGCGGACGGCCAACCGGGTCGGCGGACGGTCAGCTACCCTGCTGCGCGGTAGCGGCCGGCTTCCCACCGAGGTGGGACTCCACCCAATCCACGATGTCGTAGGTGGACGCGCCGGGGGTGAAGATCTTCGCCACGCCCAGCCGCTCCAGCTCGGTGATGTCGGCCTCAGGCACGATGCCGCCGCCGAACACCACGATGTCACCGGCCCCGCGCTCGGCCAGCAACTCCAGGACCCGCGTGAACTGGGTCATGTGCGACCCGGACAGGATGGACAGGCCGATGGCGTTGGCATCTTCCTGGACGGCCGCGGCGACGATCTGCTCGGGGGACTGGTGCAGCCCGGTGTAGATAACCTCCACGCCCGCATCGCGCAGCGCCCTCGCCACCACCTTCGCTCCCCGGTCGTGACCATCCAGTCCCGGCTTGGCGATGACGACCCGGATGGTTCCCATGTCCTGCCTCCGGCCGTCGTGAGTGTCCTGTCCTTCGAAGGGTAACTCCCCTGTTACCAGCGAAGCCCGCCAGGCGTCGTGCGTCAGATCCCGGGCACCCGCTCCGGCGCGCCCGGACACCTCGCGTCCCGTCCCGGGCTACAGCTTCTCGATCGGCGCGTAGCGCAGTACGAGGTGCTTGATCCCGTACTCGCCACCGAAGTCGATCTTGGCTTCGGGGTCGTCACCCCGGCCCTCGACCGACAGCACCGTGCCGAGCCCGTACGCATCGTGCGTGACCTTGTCGCCCGGGCTGAGCGACGGCACCCGCCGGTTGCCGGGCGTCCGCCCGCCCGGGCGCCGGGCCAGCCGCTCCGCGGCGGGGGCCGCCACCGCCCGCTCGTCGCGCCGCCACTCGATGAGGTGGCCAGGGATCTCGTCCAGGAACCTGGACTGCTTGTGGTACTCAGGCCGGCCCCACCAGGTGCGGGCCACCGCCCGGGTGAGGTAGAGCCGCTGCTGGGCCCGGGTGATGCCCACGTAGGCCAGGCGGCGTTCCTCCTCGAGTTCCTTGTCGTCGGTCATCGAGCGCTGATGGGGAAAGACGTGCTCCTCCATCCCGGTGAGGAACACCACAGGGAACTCCAGGCCCTTGGCGGTGTGCAGGGTCATCAGGGTCACCACGCCGCCGTGCTTTTCCCCGTCCGGGATCTGATCGGCGTCAGCAACCAGGGATACCTGCTCCAGGAAGTCGCTGAGTGTCCCGTCCGGCTGCTGGGCGTCGAACTCCCGGGCCACCGACACCAGCTCGTTCAGGTTCTCGATCCGGCTCGCGTCCTGCAGGTCGGTGGAGTTCTGCAGCTCGGCCAGGTAACCGGACTGGTCCAGGATCATCTCGGCCAGGTCGGCCACGGGCAGGCCCTGCTGCGCCTCGGCCCGCAGCCCGGCCATCAGCCCGTTGAACGCCGTGATGGCCTTGGCGGACCGGCCGGCCAGCCCGGGCGCGTCGTCGGGCCGGGCCAGGGCCTGCGCGAACGTGATCCGGTCGCGCTGGGCCAGTGCGGCCACGCACGCCTCGGCCCGTTCCCCGATGCCGCGGCGGGGCACGTTGAGGATCCGCCGCAGCGACACCTCATCCTCGGGATTGGCCGTCAGCCGCAAGTAGGCCAGCAGGTCACGGACCTCGCGGCGCTCGTAGAAGCGGACGCCGCCGACCACCTTGTACGGCACGCCGGCCCGGATGAACACTTCCTCGAATACCCGGGACTGCGCGTTGGTCCGGTAGAACACGGCCACGTCGCCGGGGGTGGCCTCCCCCTCGTCCCCGAGCCGGTCCACCTCCTCGGCCACGAACGCGGCCTCGTCGTGCTCGCTGTCAGCGACGTACCCGACGATCGGCGGACCGTCGCCCGCGTCGGACCAGAGGTTCTTAGGCAGCCGGCCGGAATTGCGGGCCACCACCGCGTTCGCCGCGGCCAGGATGTTCTGCGTGGAGCGGTAGTTCTGCTCCAGCATGATCACGCTCGCATCGGTGAAGTCCCGGGTGAACTCCTCGATGTTGCGGATTGTGGCGCCGCGGAACGCGTAGATGGACTGGTCCGCATCGCCGACCACGACCAGTTCGGCGGGCGGCAGCGGGCCTGCGTCCTCGTCGTCCGACTGCCAGGCCGGATGCGAAACCAGCTCCCTGACCAGCATGTACTGCGCATGGTTGGTGTCCTGGTACTCGTCTACCAGGATGTGCCGGAACCGGCGCCGGTAGGTCTCGGCGACCTCGGGGAACGCCTGCAGCAGGTTGACCGTGACCATGATCAGGTCGTCGAAGTCCATCGCCCCCGCGGCGACCAGGCGGCGCTGGTACTCGGCGTACGCCTGGGCCAGGGCCTTGTCCCGGTAGTTGTCGGCCCGCGCGAGGAACGTCTCGTAGTCGACGAGCTCGTTCTTCAGGTTGGACACCTGGCCCAGCATCGCCTTCGGCGGATGATGCTTGGCGTCCAGGTCGAGCTCGCGGCAGACCAGGGCCATCAGGCGCTGCGAGTCCGCCTGGTCGTAGATCGAGAAGGACGACGGGTAGCCGAACCGGGGCGCCTCCCGGCGCAGGATCCGCACGCAGGCGGAGTGGAACGTCATCACCCACATGGCCCGCGAGCGCAGCCCGGTGAGCCCGGCCACCCGCGCCGCCATCTCGCCCGCCGCCTTGTTGGTGAATGTGATGGCCAGGATCTCGCTGGGACTCACCTCGCGCGCGGCCAGCAGGTAGGCGATCCTGCGGGTCAGCACCCTGGTCTTGCCCGACCCCGCGCCCGCCACGATGAGCAGCGGCGAGCCCTGGTGCACAACGGCCTCCCGCTGCTGCGGGTTCAGGCCGTCCAGGAGGGAGTCAGCGGCTGTGGTGGCGGTCACCCGTCAAGCCTAGGCGCTCCCGCCGACAGCCGGGGGAGCCCGTCATCCGCCGGGGTGTGGGACACGAATCTAGGTGACTCGCGGGTAAGGCCTGATGGCCTGGGAGGTCTGAGTGCGGGTCTTGGGCAGATGGGTGTCAGGCGGCGTGCGGGTGGCCGGGCTGGGTCCATGTCTGGTGCCAGCGGCCGCTGCTTTCCTGGCAGCGCAGGGTGAGGATGCCGGTGGCGCCGTGCTCGGTCCATCTCATGCCCGACAGCTTGAGCCGCTGGCCGATGACGGACTTGCAGCCGGCTTCGACGACGCCTGAGCCGACGAACAGGCCGAGGGCCCGGTACTGGGCATAGCAGTGATACCAGGCCCGGCGGATAGTTACCGGGCCGAGCACCGTGTCCACGTTCCTTGCCCGGCAGGAAACCAGCGGTGCCTCATGACCCTCCCCGCAGGGCACGCGCGGGCCGGCGTAGCCGGCGTCGGCGGCCAGCAGTTCCTCCAGCACGCTGGCTCCCAGCCGCAGCAGCCCGGCGCGGATCGCCTTCTCGGCGGCCTCCAGCCCGGCGCCGCCGGCGATCGACGCGGCCGCCGCGGCGGCCAGCCGGGTCACTTCCGCGGCGGCCTCGGCCGCGAGCGCCGCGGCGAGCTGATCGCAGAGCCCTTTTTTTGCCCCTCGCCGCCAGGGGCCGCCTCGCCGGGCCCCGCTAACGGCGGCCGGGCGTCGCAGATCGCCTCGTTCACGGCCTCGATCTGCCCGGTCAGCGACCGGAACCGCTCCCACTCGCCGGCCTCCCGCTGCGCCTTGTCCAGCTCCGGGCCTGGCCGCGGATGGCCGGTCACTGTCTTGCCGCCGGCCCACCGGGTCCAGTTCCACTGCGGGCCGTGGCCCCGCTCGCCCGGCCGGGCGCACCGGCAGTTCGGCTTGCCGCACTTGCGGAACACCGCGCTCAGCGTGCCCCGCCGGAAGTCACCAACCCCGCCCAGCTCGGCATACAAACGCGCCCGCTCCGCCTCCAGCCCCACCAGGTCCGGCTCGTCAGGCACCTGTGCCTCCATTCTGAGAATGAACCTATCTCAGCATGGAGGCACCACCAGCCACGATCAACAACCCCTACATCCGTGTCTCACACCCCATCCGCCGGGCTGGGCGGGTTACTCGTCCGGCACCAGCGTCGGCGTGGCCCGGCTCAGGGTGCGCCCCTTGAAGAAGCTCGGGTTGGCGATCCGGCAGTAGAGGTAGGCAACCACGCCGACCAGCGCCGACACGACGGCGATCACGAACGCGCCACCGATCTGCCAGTGGATGAACGGCACCGTCCACATGGTGTAGTCGTTCTCGGTGGCCACGTCGTAGTCCAGCCACAGGCTCCAGCCACCGAGGAAGAACAGCATCAGGGCGCCAGTGACCGGCAGGATGCCCTGCATCCACAGGTTGCGGGCGCTGCTGGTCAGGTTCCGCCGGTAGTACCAGCCGCAGGCGAATCCGGTCAGCCCGTAGTAGAAGGCGATGTACAGGCCGATCGCGATCACCGCGTCGCCGATGATCCCGATGCCGTTGGACGCGTAGTTGAACCCCACGTAGACCGCGATCGAGATCGCGCCCATGGCGATGGTGGACACGGTCGGGGTGAGGTAGCGCGTGTGCATCTTCGCGAACGACTGCGGTATCGCCTTGTACACGGCCATCGAGAGGGTGGTCCGCGCGGTCGGCAGGATCGTCGTCTGGGTGGACGCGGCCGCCGAGGAGAGCACCATCAGCAGCAGCAGGTGGCTGAGGACCGAGCCCAGGGTGGATGTGCCGAAAATGCTGCTGCCCTGGATCGACAGCACGTCACCAGCGTTCGCCACGTTGCCCAGGCCGTTACCCGTGGTCTTGATGCCGGCGTAGGACTGCATGGAAAAGATCACGATGGCGTAGGTGACCAGCAGGATCACGGTGGACAGGATCGCCGCGCGGCCCGGGGTCTTGTTCTTGTCCTTGGTCTCCTCGTTGATCGCGACCGCGGTGTCCCAGCCCCAGTAGATGAAGACCATCAGGATGATGCCGCTGGCGAAGGCGCTGAAGCTGGTGATGCGGAACGGGTTGAGCCAGGACAGGCTCGGGGTGAGGTGGCCGGCCGGCGCGTGCCCGGTGCCGACCTTGACCAGGGCCGTGATCGACAGCACGAGCAGCATGACCAGTTCGATGCCGAGCAGCGCCTTCTGGAAGTTGGCTGAGACCTCGATGCCGCGGTAACAGATGTAGGTCATGACCACGATCCAGATCACGCCGACTAGCAGCACCCAGCCGCTGGTCGGGTTCTGCCCGATGCCCTTGGCGTTGAACAGCAGGAACCCGTACTGGCCGGCCACCTGGGCCAGGCTTGCCATGACCAGGACGTCGGCGACGATGATCGCCCAGCCACCCGCCCAGCCGGTCCTCGGGTTGAACGCCCGGGTGGCCCAGGTGAAGGTGGTGCCGCAGTCCGGGTCGGCCTTGTTCAGCTCGCTGTAGCCGATGGACGTCAGCAGCATCGGCACGAACGCGAGGACCGCCACGGCCGGCGACTGCAGCGCGACGGCCCCCACCACGAACACCAGCGTGGCGGCGATGCTGTAGGCGGGCGCGACCGAGGCGGTCGCGATGATCGTCGTGGAGACCAGGCCGAGCGCGCCCGATTTCAGACCCTTATCGACCGACTGCTCCACTGAGGCCTGTTCGGTACTAGCCATGCCGTATACCCCTCCTGGCAATCCCCAGCCGGTCGGTAAGGCGCTCAGAGATGACCTCGCCGACGGCAATCCGGCGATCCGGTGATCATTGGGTTCGTCGGGCCCCGTCTTAGGCAATACCCAACTGCCACGGTTCTAGCACGCATGGACCGCCCCGGCAACGATTTCCGTTGTAACGGGTACATGTCACGACTGGTCCCGTGTTGTAGCGGCCAGCGGAAGGCTAAGATCACGAGTATGCGCATCCTTCTCGTCGGGGCTGGCGGAGTTGGCACGGCCTTCGCCCGGATCGCCGCCCGCCGCCGGTTTGCCGACCTGATCATCGCCGACTACGACCTGGGCCGCGCCCAGCACGCGGCCGCCGCGAAGGACAGCTACCGTGCGGTGCGGCTCGACGCCCGGGACGAGGCCGCCACCGCGGCCCTGCTCACCGAGCACCGCTGCGACGTGCTGATGAACGCCACGGACCCGCGGTTCGTGATGCCGCTGTTCACCGCCGCGCTGCATGCCCGGGTGCACTACATGGACATGGCCATGTCGCTGTCCCACCCAGACCCCGACGCGCCCTACCGGCGGACCGGCGTGAAGCTCGGTGACGAGCAGTTCGCGCTGGCGTCCCGGTGGGAGCAGGCAGGCAAGCTGGCGCTGGCCGGCATGGGCGTGGAGCCGGGCCTGTCCGACGTATTCGCCCGGTACGCGGCCGATGAGCTGTTCGGCGAGATCGACCAGCTCGGCGTGCGCGATGGCGCCAACCTGGAGGTGGCCGGCTACGACTTCGCCCCGACCTTCTCCATCTGGACCACGATCGAGGAATGCCTCAACCCCCCGGTCATCTGGGAAAAGGGGCAGGGCTGGTTCACCACCCCGCCGTTCAGCGAGCCGGAGGTGTTCACGTTCCCGGCCGGCATCGGCCCAGTCGAGTGCGTCAACGTGGAGCACGAGGAAGTGCTGCTGATGCCGCGCTGGCTCGAGGCCCGCCGGGTGACGTTCAAGTACGGCCTGGGGGCCGAGTTCATCGGCGTCCTGGAGACGCTGCACAAGCTGGGCCTGGACCGCACCGACCCGGTGGCGGTGGGCGCCGCCAGCGTCTCCCCCCGTGACGTGGTCGCTGCCTGCCTGCCGGATCCGGCCACGCTCGGGGACAAGATGACCGGTGTGACCTGCGCCGGGACCTGGGTGACCGGGACCGGCAAGGACGGCGCTCCCCGTGAGGTCTACCTGCACCACGTGGTGGACAACGCCTGGTCCATGGCAGAGTACGGCTCCCAGGCAGTCGTCTGGCAGACGGCGGTCAACCCGGTGGTGGCGCTCGAGCTGATGGACTCGGGAGCCTGGTCCGGCTCGGGCGTGCTGGGCCCGGAAGCCCTGCCGCCCGTTCCGTTCCTGGACCTGCTGGGCGACTATGGTTCGCCCTGGGCCTTCGAGGAGCGGACCCCGGCACCCCAGCCCTGAAAACGCCAGCCCTGAACCCCCCCGACCCCGAGAACACCAACCCCAGCCCCGAAACACCAGAGCCCAATCCCTGAAACACCGAACGGAGGCCCGTGGTGGAAGAATTGCGCAATTTCATCGGCGGTCAGTGGACGGACACCGCGTTCGACCGCCGGTCCGAGCTGGTCGACCCGAGTACTGGCGAGGTCTTCGCCAGCGCCCCGGTGTCGAGCGAGACCGAGGTGGCCGCGGCCTTCGCCTCGGCAGCCGAGGCGTTCCCGGACTGGCGTGATTCCACCCCGGCGGAGCGGAGCCTGGCCCTGCTCCGCATCGCGGACGCCATCGAGCTCCACGCCGACGAGCTGGTGAAGGCGGAGTCACAGAACACCGGCAAGCCGCTCGCGCTGACGCTGTCCGAAGAGATCCCGCCGATGGTGGACCAGATCCGGTTCTTCGCGGGTGCCGCCCGGATGCTGGAGGGCCGCTCGGCGGGCGAGTACATGTCCGGGTTCACCTCGTTCATCCGGCGTGAGCCGATCGGGGTGTGCGCCGCGGTAACGCCGTGGAACTACCCGATGATGATGGCGGTGTGGAAGTTCGGCCCGGCCCTGGCGGCGGGCAACACCATGGTCCTCAAGCCATCCGACACCACCCCCGTGTCCACCCTGCTGCTGGCCGAGCTGATGGGCGAGTTCCTGCCGCCGGGCGTGTTCAACGTGGTCTGCGGGGACCGGGACACCGGCCGGGCCCTGGTCACCAACCCGGTGCCGCAGATGGTCTCGATCACCGGGAGCGTCCGGGCCGGCCGTGAGGTGGCTGTCGCCGCCGCCGCCGACCTCAAGAAGGTCCACCTCGAGCTGGGCGGCAAGGCTCCGGTGATCGTGTTCGACGACGCCGACCCGGCCAAGACCGCCGAGGCCATCGCGATCGCCGGGTACTTCAACGCGGGCCAGGACTGCACCGCCGCGACCCGGGTACTGGCCGGGCCGGGCATCGCCGCCGATCTGGCCGATGCCCTGGTCGAGAAGGCCCGGGAGCAGACCGTGGCCGGCCCCGAGGTGCCTGATGCCGACTTCGGGCCGCTGAACAACGAGAACCAGCTGGCCCGGGTCAGCGGGTTCATCGACCGGCTGCCCGTCCACGCGGAAGTGCGCACCGGGGGAAACCGGATCGGCGGCCGCGGCTTCTTCTTCGAGCCCAGCGTGGTCACCGGGCTGCGCCAGGACGACGAGATCATCCAGCAGGAGGTGTTCGGCCCGGTCATCACGGTCCAGGAATTCAGCGCCGAGGACGAGGCGCTGGCCTGGGCGAACGGGACCGAGTACGGCCTGGCGTCGTCGGTGTGGACCACCGATCACGCCCGCGCCATGCGGATGGCCCGCGGGCTGGACTTCGGCTGCGTGTGGATCAACACGCACATCCCGCTGGTCGCCGAGATGCCGCACGGCGGCTTCAAGCACTCGGGCTACGGCAAGGACCTGTCCATGTACGGGTTCGAGGACTACACCCGGATCAAGCACGTTATGTCGTCCCTGGACTGACGATGATCTGAGGCTGGCGGCCCCGGGCCTGCTCCCGGGCCGCCAGCCTGGCTGAGGCCCGGAGGGCCGCCTCCTGGCCCCGCCCGGGCCCAGGACGCCCTCTAACGGTCTTTTCCCGGGGCCGCCTCCCGCACTGAGCGGGACGCGGTCGTCCGTAGGATCGGGATCATGCTCAGTGACTCCGAGATCCAGCATGTCCTGGTGATTGCCGCGCACCCGGACGACATCGACTTCAGTGCCGCGGGCACCGTCGCGCTCTGGACCGACGCCGGCATCGAAGTCTCGTACTGCCTCGTCACCGACGGTGACGCCGGCGGCTTCGACGAGGCCCTCCCGCGCACGGAGATGGCCCCGATGCGCCGGAAGGAGCAGACGGCCGCGGCCGCGGTCCTCGGCGTGCACGACCTCAGGTTCCTGGGCTACCCGGACGGCAGGGTGGAGCCGACCCTGGGGCTGCGCAAGGACCTGGCCCGGGTCATCCGGCAGGTCCGGCCCGACCGGCTGGTCTGCCCGACCCCGGAACGCAACTACCAGCGGGTCGCGGGCAGCCACCCCGATCACCGGGCCGTAGGCGCCGCGGCCCTGGACGCGGTCTACCCGGACGCCCGCAACCCCTTCGCGTGGCCGGAACTGCTCGCCGGCGAAGGGCTGGAGCCCTGGACGGTCCGCGAGGTGTGGATCTCCGCCGCTCCCGGCGCCGATCACTACATGGACGTCACGGACGTGTTCCCCCGGAAGATCGCCGCGCTGCGCGCTCACCAGAGCCAGACCGCGCACCTGGATGACCTGGAGGAGTTCCTGCGTGGCTGGATGAGCCGGACGGCGGAGCGGGGCGGGCTCGCGGCCGGCCGCCTGGCCGAGATGTTCCAGGTCCTCGACACGGCCTGACGGTGATGCCCGGCATCGCACGATCGTGACGTAACGCTCACGTATGATCACTTAGCATCACTAGCGTGTATCAGGATGAGCGCAGGCGGGGACTGGTGCGCCGGAGGCCGCCGTCCTAGGTTGTCATCAGGAGCCACAGCCGTCTCCTGAGGAGGGGCTCGGATGACACGAATAACCGTCAAGGTCGATGGCGTCAATTATGAGGATGACGTCGAACCCCGCCTGCTGCTGGTGCACTACCTGCGGGAGTGGGCCGGCAAGACCGGCACGCCCATCGGGTGCGACACCTCTAACTGCGGCGCATGTACCGTCCACCTCGATGGGGTCTCGGTCAAGAGCTGTTCCGTCCTGGCCGTCCAGGCAGATGGCCGCGAGGTCACCACGATCGAGGGCCTCGCGAACGGCGAGTGGCACCCGCTGCAGAAGGCCTTCCACACCGAGCACGCCCTGCAGTGCGGGTACTGCACGCCTGGAATGATCATGGCGGCCGCCGACCTGCTGCGCGAGAACCCGGATCCCAGCGACGAGGAGATCCGCGAGGGCCTGGAGGGCAACCTCTGCCGGTGCACCGGCTACGAGAACATCGTCCGCGCGGTACGCCTCGCGGCCGGGAAGGGGGTGACGTCGGCATGACCGCCGAGACGCAGACCCAGCCGGTGACCGAACTCGGCCGGGCCCGGCCGCGCAAGGAGGACGCCCGCCTGGTCACCGGGAAGACCAACTGGACCGACAACATCGTCCTGCCGGGGATGCTGCACGTCTGTTACGTGCGCAGCCCCTTCGCCCACGCCCGGATCACCCGGGTGGACGTGAGCGGGGCGCTGAAGTGCCCGGGCGTCATCGCTGCCTTCTCCGGCGCGGACTTCGCGGACGAGCAGGGCAGCCTGCCCTGCGCCTGGCCGGTCACCCCGGACATCGTCATCCCCGCACACCCGCCGATGGCCACCGACGAGGTCCGCTACGTGGGCGAGGCCGTGGCCTGCGTGGTGGCCCGCAACCGCTACGAGGCCGCGGACGCGCTCGAAGCGGTGGACGTGGATTACGAGCCGCTCCCGCCGGTGCTGGACATCCGCACCGCGCTGGACGAGTCCTCCCCCAAGGTCCACGAGGCCGGGAACAAGAGCTTCGAGTGGGTGTTCGGCAACGGTGACATCGACGCGGCGTTCCGTGACGCCCCGGTGGTCCTCGAGCGGAACTACCGCCAGCAGCGGCTGATCCCCAGCGCCATGGAACCGCGCGCGGTGGTGGGCTGGAATGAGGGCGAAGAGTTCACGCTGTGGTCGGCGACCCAGATCCCGCACGTGCTGCGCGTGATGCTGGCCCTGGTCACCGGCATCCCGGAGCACAACATCCGGGTCATCGCACCGGACGTGGGCGGCGGCTTCGGCTCGAAGCTGCAGGTGACCGCCGAGGAAGTGCTCGCCCTGCTGATCTCGCGCAAGGTGGGCCGGCCGGTCAAATGGACCGAGTCGCGCAGCGAGGGCAACCTGACCGTGCACCACGGCCGGGACCAGTGGCAGCGGATCCGGGTCGCCGCGGACCAGGACGGCCGGCTGCGCGGCCTGTCCGTGGACCTGCTGGCCGACATGGGTGCCTACCTGATGCTGGTCACGCCGGGCGTGCCACTGCTCGGCGCGTTCATGTTCAACAGCATCTACAAGATGGACGCGCTCTCGTTCCGCTGCACCGGCGTGTTCACGACCAAGATGCCGACCGACGCCTACCGCGGCGCCGGGCGCCCGGAGGCCACGTTCGCCATCGAGCGCATCATGGACGACCTGGCCTTCGAACTGGGCATCGAGCCGCTGGAACTGCGCGAGCGGAACTGGATCAAGCACGAGGAGTTCCCGTACACCACGATCGCCGGCCTCACCTACGACAGCGGCAACTATGAGGCGGCCACGGCCAAGGCCAGGGAGATGTTCGGCTACGACGAGCTGCGCGTCGAGCAGGAGCAGCGGCGCGACGCCCATGACCCGGTGCAGCTCGGGATCGGCATCTCCACCTACACCGAGATGTGCGGGCTGGCGCCGTCCCGGGTGCTCGGCTCGCTGGCCTACGGCGCGGGCGGCTGGGAGCATGCCTCGATCCGGATGCTGCCGACCGGCAAGGTCGAGGTGGTCACGGGTTCGAGCGCGCACGGCCAGGGCCACGAGACCGCGTGGAGCCAGATCGTCGCGGACAAGCTGGGAGTCCCGTTCGAGGACGTCCGGGTCCTGCACGGCGACACCCAGGTCTCGCCCAAGGGCATGGACACCTACGGGTCCCGGTCGCTGACCGTGGGCGGGGTGGCGGTCAACGGGGCGTGCGAGAAGGTCATCGCCAAGGCCAAGGTGATCGCCTCGGCCATGCTGGAGGCGCCGCCCGAGGAGATCGAGTTCGCGGCGGGCAAGTTCAGCGTCCGCGGCAGTGACGGCGTGGCCAAGACCATCCAGGAGATCGCGCTGGCCACGTTCGCCGCCCATGACCTGCCGGACGGCGTGGAGCCGAACATCGACTCCGACGCCACCTACGATCCGGACAACTTCTCCTACCCGCACGGGACGCACCTGTGCGCCACCGAGGTCGACACCGAGACCGGTGCGGTGAAGATCCGCAGCTACGTGGCCGTGGACGACGTCGGCAACGTGGTGAACCCGCTCATCGTGGACGGCCAGGTGCACGGCGGGCTGGCGCAGGGCATCGCCCAGGCGCTGTTCGAGGAGGCCATCTACGACGACGAGGGCAACCTGACCACGACCACCATGGCCGACTACCTGCTGCCGAGCGCGTCGGACCTGCCGCACTTCACGACCGGCCGGACGCAGACCCCGGCGACCACGAACCCGCTCGGCGTCAAGGGCGTCGGGGAGGCCGGCACGATCGCCTCGACCCCGGCCGTGGTCAACGCGGTCATCGACGCGCTCCGCCCGTTCGGCATCCGCGACGTCGTGATGCCGTGCACGCCGGAGCGGGTCTGGCGGGCCCTCAAGGCCGCCCAGGACAGCGGCCCGGGCACCCGGGTCACCGGGGACTCGGCCACCGAGGCCCACGGGGCCGTCGGGCACGTGAGCGGCGACGACGCCGCGCAGGCACACGGCAGCGACGCCGCGCCGTCAAACGGTGGGCAGGCACACGGAGGTGCGGAATGATCCCGGCGGCATTCGAGTACATCCGGCCGTCGTCGCTGGACGAGGCGGTCCGGGCGCTCGCCGACGGCGGCGAGGACGCCAAGGTCATCGCGGGCGGGCAGAGCCTGCTCCCGCTGCTGCGGCTCCGGCTCGCCTACCCGGAGCTGCTGGTCGACCTGGGCCAGCTCAGTGATCTCCGGGGGGTCCGGGACGACGGGGAGACCCTGTGGATCGGCGCGCTGACCACGCACGCCGAGGTCGTCCGCGACCCGCTGGTCCGCGAGCACTGCGGGCTGCTCTCCGAGGCGACCGGCACGGTCGCCGACCCGGCCGTCCGGCACCGGGGCACGCTGGGTGGCTCGCTGGCCCACGCCGACCCCGCGGGGGACCTGCCCGCGGTGGCGGTGGCGCTCGGCGCGACCATGATCGCGCGCGGGCCGGGCGGGGATCGCGAGATCGAGGCCGCGGACTTCTTCGTCGACTACCTGACGACGGCGCTGGAGGCCGGCGAGGTGCTCACCGGGGTCCGGGTGCCCAAGCTCGGCCCGGCATGGGGCTATCGTTATGAGAAGTTCCACCGGACGGCCCAGTCGTGGGCGACCGTAGGGGTGGCCGCCATAGCCCGGCGTTCGAATGGGCATGTGGCGGAGGCCCGGATCGGGCTCACGAACATGGGCCCTGTTCCGGTCCGGGCCCGGGCGGCGGAAGAGGCGGTCGCCGGGGCCGAGGCCGACCGCAGCGCCCTGCGGGCGGCCGCAGAGCACGCCGACGAGGAATCGCAGCCGCCTGCAGACTTGCATGGCGCGCCCGACTACCGGCGCCACCTGGCGCGGGTGCTGACCGCTAGGGCGTTGGCGGTCGCGGCTGGAGCTTAGCGACATGGATCTGGAGCACTCGTTCATCATCCCGGTTCCCCCGGAGCAGGCCTGGCAGGCCCTGCTGGACGTCGAGCAGGTGGCGCCGTGCATGCCCGGCGCCACCGTCGACGCCTTCGATGGTGAGGTCATCTCGGGCAAGATCAAGGTCAAGGTCGGCCCGGTCCAGATGACCTACGCGGGCACGGCCCGCTTCACCGAGAAGGACGAGGCGACCAAGACGGTCGTGCTGGAGGCATCGGGCAAGGAGACCCGTGGCAGCGGCACGGCCTCTGCCACGGTCCGCTCCTCGCTGCAGGACGAGGGCGGCCAGACCCGGGTCCTGGTGCGCACCAGCATGACCATCACCGGGCGGCCCGCGCAGTTCGGGCGGGGCGTGATCGCCGAGGTGGGCGGCCGGGTCATCGGTAAGTTCGCCACCAACCTGGCCGCTCAGCTGTCCGGGGAGGGCACGCCCGCCGCGGCAGCCAGCACCCCGGAAGCCAGCACCCCGGAAGCCAGCACCCCAGAATCCAGTGCCCCGGAAGCCAGTACCCCGGCGGAGGCGACCCAGGTCACGAGCAGCCCGGCCGCGGCGGCCGGGACCGAGGCCAACGGCGCGGATGCAGCGGCGGCGGATCCCGCGCAGCTGCCGATCGAGGAGCTGGACCTGCCAGTCCGCTCCTTCAACAGCCTGCGGCGCGAGGGCGTGCACACGGTCGGGAGCCTCGCCGCCCGGACGGAGAAGGAGCTGCTCGCCATCGACGGTCTCGGGCCCCAGTCGATCAAGGAGATCAGGAGCAAGCTCGCCGACCACGGGCTGGCCCTCACCACGCCCGGCGTGACCGCGGACGAGGCCTCGGGCACCGCTGCCGCGACCGGTTCCGCCGCCCCGGGAACCAACGCCACGAGCGAGGGGGCCACCACCACCAGGGGGGGTGCCGCGAGCACGGGCGCTGCCGCGAGCACGGGGGCTGCCGCGAGCACGGGGGCTGCCGCGGCCACGGGCACCACCGGCCCGCGTCCGGCGGCCGCTACCCCGGGCACCGGGGGCTGGGACGCCGACGTCCCGTCCGCGGACCGCGCGTCGGCGAACGGCCTGCTGCCGCCGCGCGGGGCCCGACCCCAAGACGAGGAGGCCCTCGACCTGCTCAGCGTGGCCGGGCTGCCGCTGCTCAAGCGGCTGGCGCCGGTACTGGGGTTCCTGCTCATCGCCGGGGTGCTGGTGCGCATCGTCCGTCGGCGCCGCCGCGCGTCCCGGGCCTGAGCCGGCTGGCCCCGCGCCCGGTGCCGCCTGAGCGCCCGTGATGGCCTCCGCCACGGGCCCCACCAGCACGGGCCCCACCGCCACGGGCCCCACCGCCACGAGCCGGTCCCGCGCCGCGGACCTGGACGCCGCCGACCCGCTGGCCGGGTTCCGGGACCGGTTCACGCCGCTCGAGCCCGGCCTGGTCTACCTGGACGGCAACTCGCTGGGCATGCTGCCCGCCGCGACCGCGCAGCGCCTCGCGGAGGTCATCACCCAGGACTGGGGCTCCGGGCTGATCCGCTCCTGGGCACACTGGATGGACCTGCCCCAGCAGGTGGGTGACCTGCTCGGCGAGCACCTGCTGGGCGCGGCGCCGGGCCAGGTCGTGGTCTGCGACTCCACCACGGTGAACCTGTACAAGCTGGCCTGCGCGGCCCTGGACGCGCGGCCGGGCCGGCCGGTCCTGGTCACCGACGACGACAACTTCCCCACCGACCGCTACGTGCTGGAGGGAATCGCCGCCCGGTCCGGCGGCCAGCTCCGCTGGATCCGCACGGACGCCGACCAGGGGATCCGCCCGTCGGACGTCCGCGCCGCGACCAGGCCGGACACCGCCCTGGTCTGCTTGTCGCACGTGGCCTACCGCAGCGGCGCGCTCACCGACATGGCCGCGATCACCCGGCTCGCGCATGACGCGGGCGCGCTGGTCCTGTGGGACCTGTGCCACTCGGCGGGCTCGGTCCCGGTGGACCTGGACGGGTCCGGCGCCGACCTGGCCGTCGGCTGTACCTACAAGTACCTCAACGCCGGTCCCGGGGCGCCCGCGTTCCTGTACGTCCGCCGCGACCTGCAGGACCAGCTGTCCCAGCCCATCCAGGGCTGGTTCGGCCAGCAGGACCAGTTCACGATGGGGCCGCGGTACGAGCCCGTGCCCGGGATCGGCCGGTTCACCACCGGGACCCCGAACATCCCCGGCACGGTCGCCGTTCAGGAGGGCACCCGGCTGCTCGCCGAGGCCGGCATCCAGGCCCTCCGCGCCAAGGGCATCGCGCTGACGAGCTACCTGATCGAGCTGGCCGACGCCTGGCTGGCCCCGCTTGGCTGGGGGCTCGCGTCCCCCCGGGATCCTTCCCGGCGCGGGTCACACGTCACCCTGCGCCATCCGGAGGCCGGGCGGATCAGCCAGGCCCTCATCGGCGCCGGGGTGATCGGCGACTTCCGGGCGCCGGACCGGCTCCGGCTCGGGCCGGCCCCGGTGACGACCCGGTTCACGGACGTGTGGGACGCGCTGGACACCCTCCGGACGATCCTCGAAACCGGGGTATAGGCGGACATCCCCGGCCCTCGCGGGCCCGGCGGACATCCCCGGCCCTGCGGGCCCGGCGGACATCCCCGGCCCCGCGGGCCCCGCTGACCCGGCGGACATCGCCGCGTTCCCCCTGGGCCGGGGGTGGGTGAGCGGCCACCCCGCCAGGGCGTTGCGGAAAGAAGTACCGGGAGCCGGCGGGCGGCTATTCCCATTCGATGGTGCCCGGCGGCTTGCTGGTGATGTCCAGTACCACCCGGTTGACCTCGGGAACTTCGTTGGTGATCCGCGTCGAGATCCGGGCCAGTAGCTCGCCGGGCAGCCGGGCCCAGTCGGCGGTCATGGCGTCCTCGCTGGTGACCGGCCGGAGCACGACCGGGTATCCGTAGCTGCGCCCGTCGCCCTGCACGCCTACCGAGCGGACGTCGGCGAGCAGCACCACCGGGCACTGCCAGATCTCCCGGTCCTGCCCCGCGGCGGACAGCTCCTGGCGGACGATGGCGTCCGCGGCGGACACGATGCGCAGCCGCTCCGCGGTGACCTCACCGACGATCCGGATGGCCAGCCCCGGGCCGGGGAACGGCTGCCGCCACACGATCTCCGGGGGCAGGCCGAGCGCCTCGCCGACCCGCCGCACCTCGTCCTTGAACAGCGCACGCAACGGCTCGACCAGCCCGAACGCCAGGTCGCTAGGCAGGCCGCCCACGTTGTGATGGGACTTGATGTTGGCGGCGCCAGTGCCCCCGCCCGACTCGACCACGTCCGGGTACAGGGTCCCCTGGACGAGGAACTCCACGGCCGTCCCCTGGCTGCCCGCCGCCGCGCTGATCTCCCGGGCGGCGCGCTCGAAGGCCCGGATGAACTCCCGGCCGATGATCTTGCGCTTCTCCTCCGGGTCCGTGACGCCCGCCAGAGCGTCCAGGAACGTCGCGGACGCGTCCACGACCTTGAGGTCCACCCCGGTGGCGGCCACGAAGTCCTTCTCCACCTGCTCCGCCTCGCCGCGGCGCAGCAGCCCGTGATCTACGAAAACGCAGGTCAGATGCTTGCCGATGGCCTTCTGCACGATGGCGGCGGCCACCGCTGAGTCCACCCCGCCGGACAGGCCGCAGATCGCGCCGCGGTCGCCGACCTGCGCCCGGACCTGCCCGACCTGCTCGTCGATGATGCTGCCCATGGTCCAGTCGGTGCGGCAGCCGGCCAGTTCGAGGAACCGGCGCAGCACGGCCTGGCCGTGCTGCGTGTGCAGGACCTCGGGGTGGAACTGCACCCCGTACAGTCCGCGGCTGGTGTCCTCCATGGCCGCCACCGGGCTGACCGCGGTGCCGGCGGTGACCGTGAACCCGGCCGGCGCGATGGTGGCAGTGTCCCCGTGCGACATCCAGACCTGCTGAGTCGCGGGCAGGCCGTCCAGCAGGGCCCCGCCGAGCAGCGGCTCGTGCGGCAGTGGCTCGGCCGTCCACGGCTCGTCGGGCAGCGGGCCGCCGGGCTGGGCCTGTTCCGCGGCGACCACGGTCCGGGTCTCCGGGGCGCTGCCGGGGGCCAGGATGAGCCGGGTGGCGCCGTACTCCCCGCCGCCGGTGTGCGCGACCTCGCCGCCGAGCGCGGACACCATGAGCTGGAATCCGTAGCAGATGCCGAGGACGGGGACACCCGCGCTGAGCAGGCCAGGCTGGCCGGGGGCGGCGGGCGGCAGCGGCGGCGCGCCGTCGGAGTACACCGATGCGGGGCCGCCGGACAAGATGATGGCTTTCGGCTTACGGGCCAGCATGTCCGCGGCCGGCATGGTGGCCGGGACGATCTCGGAGTACACCTGGCATTCGCGGACCCGGCGCGCGATCAGCTGCGCATACTGGGCCCCGAAGTTGACCACCAGCACGGTGTCGAAGTCCGGACTGGGCTGCACGCCATCGCCTTCCGCTCGGGATCGCCAGTCTAGTGGCCCGGTCCCGGGCCCACCCCCGGCGCTCTCACCTGGTTTGTGATCATGGGTTTGGTGTTGCCCTGGCAACACCAAACCCATGATCACGAGTTGGGGGACGCGCCTGGAGAGGTTGCTGGGGCTGGGGAGGTTCCTGGGGCCCCAGAAGGCGACGAGTTCGCGGCTGGGGACGCCGGGGCAGCACCGGCAGCACCGGCAGCAGCGCGGCAGCAGCGGCAGCAGCGGCACCGCCGGCACCTATCGCACCGGGGGTGGCACCGTCCCGGGACGCCGCCTCGCCGTCCGTGGCGGCCGGGTTACCGGCCGGATCCACCCGGACCCGGGCGATCCGCCGCCCGTCCATGGCCAGCACGGTCAGCCGGTGCCCGGCCGCTTCCACGGACTCGTGCCCGGTGGGCACCTGCCCCAGCGTGGCCAGCATGTACCCGGCGACGGTCTCGTACGGGCCTTCGGGCAGCGCGATCCCCGTCTGTTCCGCGAAGTCGTCCAGGTTCAGCAGCCCGTCGACCTCGATGGCGCCGCCCCGCAACTGTTTCGGCTGGCCCTCGTCCACGTCGTACTCGTCCTGGATGTCCCCGACCAGCTCCTCGACGAGGTCCTCCAGCGTGACGATGCCCGCGGTGCCGCCGTACTCGTCCATCACGATGGCCAGGTGGGCCTTGTCCCGCCGCATCTCCGACAGGGCGGACAGCACGGTTTTGCTCATCGGCAGCAGCTTGACGGGGCGGCAGATCTCGCCCACGGTCAGCTGCCTGCTGGTGAACTGGGGGTCGATCAGGTCCCGGACATGGATGAAGCCGATCACGTCGTCGTAGGACTGCTGGTAGACGGGGAACCGGGAGTACGGCTCGCCGGCCACGGTCTGGATGGCGTCGGCCAGGGGCGTGTCCGCGGCCAGGAACTCCACCTCGGTCCGGGGCACCAGCACCTCGCGGATCTGGCGCTTGCCCGCGTTGAACACCTCGCCCACGATGTGCCGCTCGTCGGCGCTCAGCGCCTGGTGGCCGGCGACCAGGTCGCGCAGCTCCTCCTCGGTCATCACGCCCCGGCCGGCGGCCGGGTCACCGCCGAGGATCCGGACCACGAGGTTGATGGACCGGGACAGCAGCCAGACCAGCGGCCGGGCCAGCACCGAGATCCGGTCCAGGGTGGGCGCGGCGAGCATCGCGGCCTTCTCGGGCCGCTGCAGGGCGAGCCGCTTGGGGGCCAGCTCGCCGAGGACCAGGGTGAAGTAGGAGATCACCACGGTGACGATGATCAGCGAGAGGGCGGCGGCCCAGCCGGAGCTGAGCCCCTGATGGAGCAGGGCCATCCTCAGGTGCCCGGCCAGCGTCGCCTCGCCGACCGTGCCGGACAGCAGCGTGGCCAGCGTGACGCCGATCTGCACGGCGGACAGGAAGCGGTTGGGGTCCTGGGCGAGCCGGGCGGCCCGCTGGCCGCGCCTGCCGCGGTTCATGAGGGTACGGATCTGCCCCTCGCGCAGCGAGACCAGGGCCATCTCCGCCGCGGCGAAGAACCCGCCGACGAGCACGATGAGCAGGACGAGCACGATGTCCCAGCCGACCTGGTTCACGTCCTGATCCCCGACCTCCGTGTGTCTGCCGCCGACGGTCCGGCTCCCCCGTGCCCCACGGTCGGGGCCAGGCCGTACACGCCCGCAGGGCAGATGCGCACAGTCTAAGCAGTCCGCCGCAGCCCCGCGCCCCCTACCTGAGCAGACACCGTGACCCGGGGGCTGCCCGCCGGACAGCCAGCCTTTACCCCCGGGGCCCGCGGTACCCGCCGCGGGCCGGGCCATGCACCCTGGGCTGGGACCCGCCACCCGGGGGGACCTGATGGGCAATCAGGGCCCGGCCAGATAGCGTATGGGTCCCGTGAGCCCTGGGGTATGGAAGAGCAGCGGCACCCTCGCCGACGGCCGGGAGATCATCTACTTCGATGAGTCCCCCGGCCTGGGCCGTGCGGGGGTGCCGGACACCAGGCCGCTCCGGCCCATGCCCGGGCCGGGCGGCGAGCCGGATGCCGGGCTGCGCTGGGACGCGCTCCGCGGCGAGTGGGTGGTGATCGCCGCCGCGCGCCAGGACCGCACGTTCCTCCCGCCCCCCGGCGAGTGCCCGCTCGACCCGTCCCGGCCGGGCCGGCCGACCGAGATCCCGGCCCCCGACTATGACGTGGTCGTGTTCGAGAACCGCTTTCCTTCCCTGCGCGGCGGGGGGCACTGGCCTCCAGGCGCGGTACCGGAGGGCAGCGGGCTGAGCTCCGCATCTCCGCAACGAGCCCGCTCCGCCGCCAGTCCCCCGGAAACCGGCGGCGTCCCGCAGCGGCCGGCCTACGGCCGCTGCGAGGTGGTCTGCTTCACCTCCGATCACGACGGATCGTTCGCCGGCCTGTCCCCGCGGCGGGCCCGGACGGTCGTGGAGGCGTGGGCCGACCGGACCGTGACGCTCGGCGGCGTGGACGGGATCGAGCAGGTGTACTGCTTCGAGAACCGGGGCGAGGAGATCGGGGTCACCCTGCACCACCCGCATGGCCAGATCTACGGCTTCCCGTTCGTCACGCCGCGGACCGCCACCATGCTGGACCAGGCCCGGCGGTACGCGCAGCACGCCGGGGGGAACCTGTTCGACGACCTGGTCGCCGGGGAGATCGCGGCGGGTACCCGGATCGTGGCCCGCAATGAGCACTGGACCGCGTTCGTGCCCGCCGCGGCCCGGTGGCCGTTCGAGGTGCAGCTGTTCCCGGCCCGGCGGGTGCCGGACATCCCCGCGCTGGACGACGGCGAGCGGGCCGCGTTCTGCGACCTGTATCTCGACGTGCTGCGCCGCCTCGACGCGCTGTTCGGCGTGGCCCTGCCGTACATCGGCGCCTGGCACCAGGCGCCCGCCCGGGATGAGTACGCGCGCCGGGAGTTCGGGCTGCATCTCCAGGTAATGACTGTCCGCCGGGCACCGGGCAAGCTGAAGTACCTCGCGGGAACGGAGTCCGGCATGGGAGTGTGGATCAACGACGTCCTGCCTGAGGAGGCAGCGGAGCGGCTGCGGGAGGCCAGGTGAAGCTGCTGGTCACCGGCGGGGCCGGTTACATCGGGAGCGTGGTCGGGGCGCTGCTCGTGGCGGGGGGCCACGACGTGACCGTGCTCGACGACCTGTCCACCGGGCACGAGGACGCGGTGCCCGCCGGCGCCTCGTTCGCCGCGGGCACGCTGCGGGACGACGCGGCCCGGCTGCTGGCCGGCGGCGTGGACGCGGTGCTGCACTTCGCGGCGAAGTCGCTGGTCGGCGAGTCCATGGCCCAGCCGTCCCTGTACTGGGAAAGCAACCTGGGCGGCTCGCTGGCGCTGCTGGAGGCGATGCGGGCGGCCGGGACACCCCGGATCGTGTTCTCCTCCACCGCCGCGGTGTACGGCGAGCCGGAGCAGGTGCCCCTCGAGGAGACCGCGCCCACCCGGCCGACCAGCCCGTACGGCGGGTCGAAGGTCGCGGTGGACACGGCGCTGGCCGAGTACGCCCGGATGCACGGCATGGGCGCGGTGAGCCTGCGCTACTTCAACGTGGCGGGCGCCTACCGCCAGGCTGGGCCCCACGGGGCTGAGGGGCTGTGGCTGGGCGAGCGGCACGCGCCCGAGACCCACCTCATCCCCAACGTGCTCGCCGTGGCCCAGGCGCTGGCGCGCGGCGACGGCGGCCAGCTGACGCTGTTCGGCGCCGACTATCCCACCCCGGACGGGACCTGTGTCCGGGACTACATCCACGTGGCTGACCTGGCCCAGGCGCACCTGATGGCCCTGGACGCCTGCCAGCCCGGCCGGCACCGGGTCTACAACCTGGGCAGCGAGTCCGGCTCCTCCAACCTCGAGGTGCTGGCCGAGTGCCGGGCCGTCACCGGGGTGGACATCCCGGCCGAGATCGGGCCGCGGCGGCCCGGGGACCCCGCGGTGCTGGTCGCGTCGTCCGCCCGGATCCGCGCCGAGCTCGGCTGGCAGCCCCAGCGTGACCTGCGGGCCATGGTCGCCGACGCGTGGGCCGCCGCGCAGGCCCTGGCCGAGCCGGGCCGCGCCTCGTGAGTTCGCGGGGCGCGGACGAGGCGGCCGCGTGGTTCCGCGCCGAATACGCCAGCGCGCCGGAAGGCGTGTGGCACGCTCCCGGCCGGGCCAACCTGATCGGCGAGCACACCGACTACAACGAGGGGTTCGTGCTCCCGTTCGCGCTCGACCGGGGCACGTTCGCCGCGGCCGCGCCGTACGAGGACCCGGTGCTGGGGAGCGGCGTGCTCGAGCTGACCTCGCGGCAGGAGATCGGCGGGGCGGCCGTCCCGGAGCCGGTGACAATCGCGCTCGACAGCCTGGCGCCCGGCAGCGTGGCGGGCTGGGCCGCCTACCCGGCCGGGGTGGCCTGGGCGCTGCGTGAGGCGGGGTACCCGGTACCCGGGGCCCGGGTCGCCGTGGATTCGGATCTGCCGCAGGGCGCGGGCCTGTCGTCGTCGGCCGCGCTGGAGTGCGCGGTGGCGCTGGCCCTGACCCAGCTGGCCGGCCTCGACGTGGTCCGCCAGGAACTGGCCAGCATCGCCCGGCGGGCGGAAAACGACTTCGTGGGCGTGCCGACCGGGATCATGGACCAGTCCGCGGCCCTGCTCTGCCAGGCCGGGCACGCGCTGCTGCTGGACTGCCGCAGCGGCGAGGCGGACTCGGTGCCGCTCGACCCGGCCCTGGCCGGGCTGGCCCTGGTGATCATCGACACCCGGGCCAGGCACGCGCTGACCGAGAGCGGCTACGGCGCCCGGCACATCGAGTGCGAGGAGGCGGCCCGGGCGCTCGGCGTCCGCACGCTGCGCGAGGTGCCCGGCCCGGACAGCCTGGCCGGGCTGGCCGACCCGGTCCTGCGCCGCCGCGCCCGGCATGTGATCACGGAGAACCAGCGGGTCCTGGAGGCCGCGGCCCTGCTGCGCCGGGGCAAGGTGGGCGGGATAGGGACGCTGCTGAACGAGTCCCACGCGTCGCTGCGCGATGACTTCGAGATCTCCTGGCCGGAGGCGGATGTGGCGGTGGACACCGCGGTGGAGGCCGGGGCGCTGGGCGCCCGGATGATGGGCGGCGGGTTCGGCGGCTCGGTGATCGCCCTGCTCCCCCAGGATGGCGGCCAGGTGCGGGAGGCGGTCTGCGGGGCGTTCGGTCGCCTGGGCTGGCCCGAGCCGGGGTTCCTCGACGCACCACCGTCCCCGAGCGCCAGGAGGCTGCGCTGATGTCCGTGCGTGCTGACGCCGCCGCGATCGGCCCCGACCTCGCTGAGCTGCGCCGGCGGATCCACCAGGACCCGGAGATCGGGCTCGACCTGCCGCGGACGCAGGCCAAGGTGCTGGCCGCGCTGGACGGCCTGCCGCTGGAAGTGACCCGGGGCCGGGCGCTCAGCTCGGTGACCGGGGTGCTCCGGGCGGCCGCCCCGGGCCCACGGTGTTGCTGCGCGGCGACATGGACGCGCTGCCGATCACCGAGCGGACCGGGCTGCCCTACGCCTCCGCCGTGACCGGCGTGATGCACGCCTGCGGGCACGACCTGCACACCGCCATGCTGGTCGGCGCGGCGCAGCTGCTGTCCGCCCGGCGGGCCGAGCTGCCCGGGAACGTGATCTTCATGTTCCAGCCGGGCGAGGAGGGCCAGGCCGGCGCGACCCACATGATCAGCGAGGGCCTGCTCGGCGCGGCGGGCGGCCGGCCGGTGGCCGCGTACGCCCTGCACGTGGCGTCAGCGCAGCTACCGCGGAGCGTGTTCTCCACCCGGCCCGGCTCAATGATGGCCGCCGCCGACATCCTGGACGTCACGGTCCGCGGGCACGGCGGCCACGCGTCCCAGCCGCACCTGGCCCAGGACCCGATCCCGGCGGCCTGCGAAATGGTCACCGCCCTGCAGACGCTGGTGACCAGGCGCTTCGACGTGTTCGACCCGGTGGTGATCACCGTGGGCAGCTTCCACGCGGGCACCGCCGACAACGTCATCCCGGACGAGGCCCATTTCCTGGCCACCGTGCGCTCGTTTTCCGGGGTGGCCCGGGACCGGGTGCGGTCCGCCAGCCTGCGGCTGATCGCGGACCTGGCCGCCGCGCACGGCCTGCGGGCCGAGGCGGACTACATCGACGGGTACCCGGTCACGTTCAACGACGCGGCCGAGACCGCGTTCGCGGGGCAGACGGTCGCGGACCTGTTCGGGGAGGGCCGGCTGATCGCCCAGGCCAACCCGCTGCCGGGGGCCGAGGACTTCTCGTTCGTGCTCGACGAGGTACCCGGGGCGTTCCTGATGCTGGGCGCGGTCCCGGATGGCTCGGACCCGGCCAGCGCGCCGTTCAACCACGCCGCAGACGCCGTGTTCGACGACGCGGTCCTCCCCGACGGCGCGGCCCTCCTGGCCGAGCTGGCGTTGCGCCGCCTGGCCCCCGCTGGTCCCTGACCCCGGCCCGGACCCAGCTGGTCCCTGACCCCGGCCCGGACCCAGCTGGTCCCTGACCCCGGCCCGGACCCAGCTGGTCCCTGACCCCGGCCCGGACCCAGCTGGTCCCTGACCCCGGCCCGGACCCCGGCCCGGACCCGGCTGGTCCCTGACCCCGGCCCGGACCCAGCAACGCCCCGGAGGCGCCCCGGTCCGCCCGGCGTGCGCCCGCCCGGCCACCCGACTGGCTGCCACCCGCTGGAATGACTGCCTCATATACCCCACCGGCCGCTGCGCCCCCACAGCCACCCCGCCCGGTCCTCTCCCGCGCGTGATCATGGGCTTGCTGTTGCTATAGCAACAGCAAGCCCATGATCATGAGGAACAGCCAGTTACCCGTGGGGGCGGTGGGGCTGGTGTGATGGGTGGGGTTAGAGGCTGGCGACGTCGGCCTGCTTCGCGCGGACCGCCTCGGCCGCCTCGCGCAGCGCGGCCAGCTCGGAGTCGGTGAGCTCCCGCTGCACCACGGAGCGGACCCCGGACTTGCCGATCTCGGCCTCGACCCCGAGGTAGACCCCGGAGATCCCGTACTCACCGTCCACCCAGGCGCAGACCGGCAGCACGCGGCCCGAGTCCTCGGCGACCGCGCGGGCCATCCGGGCCGCGGCGGCGGACGGCGCGTAGTACGCCGACCCGGTCTTCAGCAGGCCGACGATCTCGGCGCCGCCGTTGCGGGTCCGCGCTACCAGCGCGTCGATGCCGTCCTGGCCGAGCAGGCTGGCGAGCGGCTTGCCGTCCACCGTGCACGCGGACGGGACCGGCACCATCGTGTCGCCGTGCGAACCGAGAGTGAGGGTCTGCACGGAACCGACCGGCACGCCCAGCTTCTCGGCCACAAAGTAGCTGAACCGGGCCGTGTCGAGCATGCCCGCCTGGCCGAGGACCCGGGTCGCGGGGAACCCGGTCACCTTGGCCGCGAGCGCGGTCATCTCGTCCAGCGGGTTAGACACCACGATCAGCACGGCCCCGGGAGCGTGCTTCACCACGTTCTCGGCGACCGAGCGGACGATCTTGGCGTTGACGCCGATCAGGTCCATCCGGCTCATCCCGGGCTTGCGCGGCAGCCCGGCCGTGACGATCACGATGGACGAGCCGCCGATTGCCTCGTAGCCCTCGCCGCCGGGGCCGGTGGTCTGGCCGGTGACCTTGGTCTCGAAACCTTCAATCGGCCGCGACTGGCTCATGTCCAGGGCCAGCCCCTCCGGCTTGCCCTCAACGATGTCGGTCAGCACGACCTCATCGAAGATGTCGTACTCGGCCAGCCGCTGCGCGGTAGTCGAGCCGTAGAACCCGGCCCCGACGACGGTCACCTTGCCACTACGGGTCATGTCCCGTGCTCCTTTCAGCCCATCGCCTTCGCGAGGTTCTCGCTCAGCGCCGTGAGGAATTCCTCCGTGGTCAGGAACGGGGTGTCCTGGCTCACCAGCAGCGCCAGGTCCTTGGTCATCTTGCCTTCCTCCACGGTTTGCACGCACACCCGCTCCAGGGTCTCCGCGAACCGGCTGACCTCGGGGGTGCCGTCCAGTTCGCCACGGTGCGCGAGCCCGCGGGTCCAGGCGAAGATCGAGGCGATGGGGTTCGTTGAGGTTGGCTTGCCCTGCTGGTGCTGCCGGTAGTGCCGGGTGACTGTGCCGTGCGCTGCCTCGGCCTCCACAGTCTTGCCGTCCGGGGTCATCAGGACGCTGGTCATCAGGCCGAGCGAGCCGTACCCCTGGGCGACGACGTCGGACTCGACGTCGCCGTCGTAGTTCTTGCACGCCCAGACGACGCCCCCGTGGCCCTTGATCACCTGCGCGACCATGTCGTCGATCAGCCGGTGCTCGTACCAGATGCCCGCGGCCTCGAACTCGGCCTTGAACTCGGCCTCGTAGATCTCCTGGAACAGGTCCTTGAACCGGCCGTCGTAGGCCTTGAGGATCGTGTTCTTGGTCGACAGGTACAGCGGGTAGCTGCGGGCCAGCGCGTACCGCATGGTGGCCCGGGCGAAATCACGGATCGAGTCGTCGTAGTTGTACATGCCCATGGCCACGCCGCCGCCGGTGAACCTGGAGACCTCCAGGTCGATCGGCTCGCCCTGGCCATCCTCCGGCTGGTAGGAGATGCGCACCGTGCCCCGGCCCGGCACCACGAAGTCCGTGGCCCGGTACTGGTCGCCGTGCGCGTGACGGCCGATGATGATCGGCTCGGTCCAGCCCGGCACGAAGCGCGGCACGCTGGCGATCACGATGGGCTCGCGGAACACGACGCCACCGAGGATGTTCCGGATGGTCCCGTTAGGCGACCGCCACATCTTCTTCAGCCCGAACTCCCCGACGCGGGCCTCATCGGGGGTGATGGTGGCGCACTTGACGCCGACCCCGTACTGCTTGATCGCATTGGCCGCGTCCACCGTGACCTGGTCGTCCGTGGCGTCCCGGTTCTCGATGGACAGGTCGTAGTACTTCAGGTCGATATCCAGGTAAGGCAGGATCAGCTTGTCCTTGATGAACTGCCACATGATCCGCGTCATCTCGTCGCCGTCGAGTTCGACGACGGGATTGGCTACCTTGATCTTGGACATGCCGCAGACTTCCCTTCCCTACTGCGCTGTGCTCTTGCCCGCCGGGCTGTTATCCCTGGGGCACGGGTTACGACGGAGTCGGCAGCACCAGGCCAGCGACCAGCAGGCCGATGGCCAGGATGGCCAGCGCCGTCACGTCGATATAGCGCCGCCTGCTGGCGAGCATGCCCGCCCGCCGCTCCGGCAGCGCAAGCCTGGCCGCGACAGCGACGAAAAGGGCACCCGCCAGGATAAACGTACCTGCCCGCACAGAGTGCGGTCCCTGCCAGATATAAGCCAGCCCCGCGGCCAGGCCGGCCACCACGATCACGTACGGCACCTGGGTTCCCCGCCCGCCGCCGGACCGCCGGGACCGGGCACCGCGCGGCGGGGCCGGCAGGCCCTCAGGGGCCGGCTGGTGCTGGTGGTGGACCGGGGGTTCGGGGTAGGCCGACGGCGGCCCCGGGTACTGGGAACCCTGGGACTGGGACCCCGGGTAGGGGGACGCGGGGGCCCCGGGGGACGCGGGGCGGGGCGCGGGGGACAGTCCGGGGCGGCGCTCCGGCGGGGGCCAGGCACCCCGGCCAGTCCCGGCCATGGCGGCCGGCCCGTAGGCCGTCTGGCTCCGGGGCCCGGCCGACGGCGTGATGCCCGTTATCGCGTTGGTCACGGCCGCCCGCCCTCTGTTGTCATGAGCATCGCTACCGCTCGTTCAGTGGGCATCGCTACCGCTCACTCAAGGTTGTCGTGGGCACCGCACCACTCACTCAAGGTTCTCGTGAGCATCGCTACCGCTCACTCAAGGTTCTCACGAGCATCGCTACCGCTCACTCGCTGTCTGTGGGAGCCACGCTACCGCTCGCCCAGTGCCGGCCGAGCGCACCGCCGCCGCTCGCCCGGTTCCAGCACAGCGCATCTCTACCGCTCGCTGAGGGCGACCCAGGTGAGGTCGCGCTCACCGATGTACTCGCTGTCCGGCCGGATCAGCCGGTTATCCGCGTGCTGCTCCATCACATGGGCGGTCCAGCCCGCCATCCGGCTCACCGAGAAGACCGGGGTGAACAGGTCCGTCGGGATGCCCAGGTAGTGGTAGACCGTAGCCGCGTAGAAGTCCACGTTCGGGTAGAGACCCCTCTCCGCGAAGACGGTCTCCTCCATCTGGCGGGACATGCGGTAGTACGTGTCGTCGCCGCCCGCCGCCGCGGCCAGCTCCCCGGACAGCTTGCGCAGGTGGATGGCCCGCGGGTCCTCGGTCTTGTAGACCCGGTGCCCGAAGCCCATGATCTTCTCGCCGGCGCCCAGCCGCTGCGAGACGACCGTGCCGACCGCAGCGACCGGGTCAGGCCCGGCCGTGGACCGGATCGACTCCAGCCCGCGCATCACCTGCTCGTTGGCGCCCCCGTGCAGCGGGCCCTTCAGCGTGCCGAGCGCGGCGACCACCGCCGAGTGCATGTCGGACAGGGTGGCGGCGCAGACCCGCGCGGCGAACGTGGACGCGTTCATCGTGTGGTCCGCGTGCAGCACCAGGCAGGTGTCCAGGATCTCGGCGTCCCGCTCGGACGGCGGGGTGCCACGCAGCTGGAGCAGGAAGTTGGCCGCCAGGCCGAGACCGGGATCGGCGGGCACGCACGGCCGGCCCTGGCGGGCGGCGTGGTAGGCGGCGACCAGGATCGGCTGCTGCGCGGTGAGCCGGGCGGCCTTCCGCTCGTTCGCCGGCGCCGCGTTGGAACTCTCATCCGGGTCATCCGCGCTGGCCAGCGAGACCAGGCTGCGCATCGCCTCCATCGGGCCCTGGCTGGCGGCGATCTGCGGCAGCGTGGAGCTGGCCAGCGCGCCCAGCGCCCGGCCCGCGGCGAGCTCCGCGCGGAAGCCGTTAAGCTCACCGGCGTCCGGCGCCGATCCGCGCTGCAGCAGGTAGGCGATCTCCTCGAAGGTAGCGGACCCGGCGAGCTGGTGGATGTCGTAGCCGCGGTAGAACAGCCGCCGGCCTGGCCGTCGATGTCACTCAGCGCAGTGGACGCGGCGACGACGTCCGCCAGGCCCTTGGACGGCTTGCCCGCCATTTCTTCTTCCTTCCGATCACTCGCTCGGAAGTGTACTTCCGCACGCTGCGGGTTCCCTGCGCCAGCCGGCAGAGACCGGCCGCCGGCCTGCGTGACCGGCCACTGGCCAGGCAGGCGGCGCGCGGGGCCAAACCACATAAGCAAAAGGGGGTACGAGTCCGCCCGGAAAGGGTAACTGCACGGGGAGAGATCCGTGACTGCTCGGACAAGCGGGAGGAACGGTCGTGGAAGGGCCCTATATACGCATCGAGGACAGCGGTGAGGTGATACCGCTGGGCGAGTCGGTGACGACGATCGGGCGCGGCGGTGGGGTGGACGTTCGCCTCAGCGACCCGAGTGTCTCCCGGCTTCACGCCGAGATCATTCGCCGCGGCCCCTATGCCTACGTGACCGACCTGGGGTTATCGCGCAACGGCACCCGGGTCAACGGGCGGCTCGTAGCCAGGCGCGTCCTGGAGGACGGGGACGTGCTGACGTTCGGGAACGCCCGGTGCCGGATCAGCGGAATCCCGGCTGAGGACCTGTCGGCCGAGGTCGAACTCCGGCGCTCCCCCAGCCCGGAGCTGACCCGGCGGGAGCTGGATGTGCTCACGTCGCTGTGCCGCCCAGCCCTGTCCGACGAGGCGTTCGTCGCGCCGGCGACCGCCCGTGAGATCGCCGGTGACCTCGTGGTCACCGAGGCGGCGGTCAAGCAGCACCTGCTCCGTCTCTACCAGAAGTTCCGCATCCCCGAGGGCACCAACCGGCGGGTCAGGCTGGCCAACGAGGTGGTCTCCCTCGGGCTTGTCCGGCCGCTCCCGCCCGCCGGGCGCGAGAAGCCGCCGCCGCCGCAGCCCCACCCACCGCAAACCAGCCCGCCGCATCCCCACCCACCGCAAACCAGCCCGCCGCATCCCCACCCACCGCAAACCAGCCCGCCGCAGCCCCAGCCGTCCCGGCCGGGCTCGGAGCGGCCCGCGGGCCCTCCGGTTCCCGCCGGATCGGGGCACGTCCCGGCGGGAGGCGGACTGCCTGAGCGACGCGCCAGCTAGCCCGCATCCTGCGGATTCACGTCTCGCGCGCAGTACCGGACCCCGCCGATGCCGCCGGCGTCCGGCGCGCTGAGACTCAGAACCTGATACGCAGCCCCCCGGGGAGCAGCTGCCCCAGCAGCCCCGGGAGGGTGGGCAGGTGCACCAGCGTGCCGCTGGGCGTCGCCAGCGGCCAGAAGACGGCCGGTGAGGTCACCGCGGCGGCGGTCACGGCGAGCGCGAGCGCGCACATTCCGAACAGCGCTACCGCCTGCAGGCCGGGGCTGCGCACCGCCGCGCCCCAGACCCGGTTGAGCTGGCGGCGCGCCTTGCCCGAACCCGGGCCGTACGCATAGAACGCCACCAGCGCGCCCGCTCCGTAGGACAGCGCGTGCAGGCCGGGCCTGGCCGGCATGGCCAGGAACGTGAGCCCGGCCGCGCCTGCGGCCACGATCAGCGCCAGCGGCGCCAGCACCACGGTGGAGATCAGCGAGCGGACCACGAAGAAAGGGTAGGTGGCGGCGGACATGAAGGCACCCCGCTGGTCCGAGCCACGGTGAGCCAGGTCGCCGGCCCGCAGCAACGCCAGCACGGCCAGCGCGATCAGGGTGCCGGCCAGAGGCAGCAAGATGGCGAGGCTTACTGCTAGCACCATCGTGGCCAGGACCAGGATCGGCTGCCGCCGCGGGCGGGCCCAGCGGTCCGCGTCCCGGTCCGCCCCGGGCGCCGCGGCCCGCCCGTCCGGCCCGGCGCGCTCCGGGGACCCGGGACGGCCGAAGCCGTCGCCGTCCGGGCCGGGATAGCTGCCGCGACGGCTGTCCCGCTGGCCCGGCGGGTAGGCCACCGGGGGGAGGATGTCCGCGAAGTCGTCGGCGCGGACCGGCCCGGCGGCGACCGGGCGGGCCGCGATGGGCTGGGTCCCGGCCGGGGTCATCCCCGGGGCCGGCGGCGGGAACGTGGTGGCGCCCTGGCCGGCCCCGGAGACCATGGTCCCGCCCGGGCCGCCGAACCCGTCCAGCGCGGTGGGGCGCAGCGCGGGCCGGTCGGCACGCGTCCCCGGGCCACCCAGCCCCACCCCCTGCAGGCCCGCGGGCACCGCCAGGGGCTGCAGGACGGCCGGGTCGAGCGCGGCGGCCCGGCTGCGCAGCTGGATGGCGGCGGGCCGCTGGGCCGGGTCCCGGCGCAGCGCGGCAGCCAGCAGTTCCGCCATCGGCGCGGGCACCCCGGACAGGTCCGGCTTGCCGTTCACGATCCGGTAGAAGATCGTCTCGTACGACCCGGTGCCGAACGGCGGGCGCCCGGTCGCTGCGAAGGCCACGGTGGCTCCCCAGGCGTGCACATCCGAGAACGACGTGCTGTTCTGCCCCTCGATCACCTCCGGGGACAGGTAACCGGGCGTGCCCATGAACATCCCGGTCATGGTGAGCCTGGTCGAGTCCAGGGCCTGGGCGATCCCGAAGTCGATCACGACCGGGTCGCCGTTCATCAGCATCACGTTTCCGGGCTTGAGGTCGCGGTGCACCACGCCCGCCGCGTGGATCGCGGCCAGGGCATCCGCGAGCCCCGCAGCCACCCGGATCAGCCGGGCCCCGCTCAGCGGCCCTTCCTGGGTCACGACCTCGTCCAGGGTCCGGCCCGGCACGTACCGGGTCACGATGTAGGGCGTCTCGCTGGTCACGTCGGTGTCGAGGACCTCGGCCACGAAGGGGCTACGGACCCGGCGCATGGTCTCGACCTCACGGGCCAGCCGCCGTCGCGCGTTCGGGTCGCCGGCCACCGCCGGGCGCAAGATCTTCACCGCGACCGAGCGCTGCTCGGGATCACGGGCGAGATAGACCACGCCCATGCCGCCCTCGCCGATCCGGTCGAGCAACCGGTAGGGGCCGAGCCGGTCTGGCGTGTGGTCTGCTGCTGTCATCGCCCCCCCAGCCTACGAACTACCCTCGGGCTACCCCATCCAGACGGGACAGAACGCTGGTGGGAGCGTCTGCGCCAGCACGGCAACCAGGCCGGCCAGTCGTGGCGGTCCCCGCTAGGTGCCGGTGACCAGCCTGCGCAGGGCCTCGGCCGTCCTGGCGTTCTGTTCCGCATAGCCAACCAGGGCCCTGGCCAGCTCAGCGGCCCACTCCTGGACCGCGACCGGCTGCCGGGACAGCACCACCCCGCGCACCTCGCGGCAGATTTCCGCGCTGGGCTGCCCGGCCCGCACCGCCAGCGACATGATCCGCTCCCCCAGCCGGACTGTGATCCTCGACACCGTGCCGGGACGCCCGTGCATCCGGTCGGACACGGACCGGTCCCGCTCTATGGTCACACATCCCGGCGGGAGCGACTCGCCGAGGGATTCGGTGAGCACGCGGGCGTAGACCGCAGCGTCGGCGCTGTCCGCCCGCAGCGCGGCGGTCACCAGTTCCAGGTCGGGGCTCTCGTCCGGCTGGGTCATGGCCGGCCCGGCCCGTGGCGCCCAGTGCCGTGATTCACACTGCCGTGGTACACGGTGCCGTGGCGCGGAGTGATCAGGTGGCGCATGACCTTGGCTGCTCCCTCGGGGCGGGCACGCGGGCGGCGTGCCCGCGCGGTACGTCAATTGTCCGCCATCCGGGACCCCGGGCGTCACTGCCCGGTGAAGGTGGCCTTACCCGGGCCGTTCTCGACGAAGCTGCGCATGCCGGCGCGCTGGTCCTCGGTGGCGAACAGGCCGGCGAAGTGCAGCCGTTCGATCTCCAGCCCGGTATCCAGGTCAGTCTCCAGGCCATTGTCGATCGCCTGCTTGGCGGCCCGGAGGGCGAGCGCGGGACCAGTGGCGTAGCGGGCCACCAGGGCCCGGGCCGCATCGTAGACCTCCGCGTCCGGCACCACCTGGTCGACGAGGCCGATGGCGAGGGCCTCGGCGGCGTCCACGAATCGCCCGGTAAACACGATGTCCTTGGCCCGGGCCGGCCCGATCAGCCGGGGCAGCCGCTGGGTCCCGCCTGCACCGGGGATGACCCCGAGCAGGATCTCGGGCTGGCCCACCTTGGCCCCTTGCCCGGCCACGCGGAAGTCGGCGCACAGGGCTAGCTCGAGACCGCCGCCGAGCGCATATCCGGTCACCGCGGCCACCACCGGCTTGGGGATCTTGGCCACCGCGGTGAAACTGGCCTGAAGCCGGCGCGAGTCCGCCGCCATCTGCCCGTAGCTCGCGCCGGCCATCTCCTTGATGTCCGCGCCCGCGGCGAAGACCTTCGGGCCGCCGTAGAGCACCACGGCGCGGACCCCGCTGTCCCCGGACACCTCGGCGGCAGCCGCCGCGATCTCGTCCTGGACCTGGGGGTTCAGCGCGTTCATAGGCGGCCGGCCGAGCGTGATCGTGGCGATGCCCTGGTCGATCCCGACCCGGACGAACTCTCCCATGAGGTACCTCCTGCCGGGCCACTCCCGCTCAGGCAGGCACGCTGCCGCCCAGGGCCCACGTGGAGGGTACCCCTCCACGTGAGGTAATCCGGGCTAGCTCACGTCGGGGCTAGCTCACGTCGGGGCTAGCTCACGTCGGGGCTAGCTCACGTCGGGGCTAGCTCACGTCGGGGCTAGCTCATCGTAAGGCCAGCCGGTCCTCCCGGCTGGTTAGTCTTCTTCCGCCGTCCGCGGCCGCGGCACTCCCTGCGAGTCCTCCAGGAAGGCCTGAATCTCCGACTCGCTGTACCGGCGGTGGCCGCCCAGCGTGCGAATGGACCGGAGCTTGCCCTGCTGAGCCCACCGGGTCACGGTCTTCGGATCGACGCGGAACAGCGCAGCGACCTCCGACGGAGTCAGGAGCCTGTCCTCGGTGCGGTTGTCTTGCTTCATGACGTCAGTGCCCTTTCACGTGATGAGACGAATTCGGTAACGGAAAGTGACACGAGGGCGTCACGCTGCTCGCATAACGTGTAGCTGGTTCTCATGGCCCCCCCGGGCTTCCCTGCTGGCGCGCCTGTGCCTGTCGTGTAGGCCATCCGCGGACGCTGGCACACAGAGCGCCCGCGAGCCTGTTGCATAAAGTAGACGCAGTGCGACGCACGGCGGTTTACGTGCGGAACGTGATACCACGGCCACTTTCCGCAATTATTTTAGCTGGGGGTGCGAAGCACCCAGAGGCAGGTCTCCGGGCACGGCCAGCGGCCCACCGGGCGGGGCCGGGAGGCCACCCGCCGCGGGCTGGCCGGGTGGCCGCAGGCCGGCCGCCGGACAGGCCGGCCGCCGCCGCGGGCCCCCTGCCGGATCCCCGGCTAGCGGTTTGGCGAGCGGTCGGCTAGCGGAGGTCGCCGGTGGTCAGCCCCGCGGGCGCTTCCGGCAGCGTGACCAGGCCCATCTCCGCGGCGCTGGCCAGCAGTCGATGACGGGGCACGACCCGGAGCGTGTACCCGAACGGCCCCGGGCGGCCCAGCTCAGCCTTGCCCACGAACCGGGCCACGCCGTCGTCGGGCCCGGCTTCCAGGCTCAGCGGGCTGACCGCCGGGTTGAGGATCTCGTCGGCGTCGCCGACCCGGCCGTAGACGACCTCGACGCTCACGTCGTCGGGTGACAGCCCGCCGAGCGCCACCGTCGCCCGGACCACCAGCTCGCCGCCGGGCCCCTGATCGCCGTCCTCGCCCTCGACATGCTCGATGCGGACCCCGCCCCAGGCGCGGGTGACCCGGCGCTTCCAGGCGGCCAGCTCGCGGGCGGCCGCGAACGGTTCCTCCCGGCCGGTGGGGACGGACGCCGCGACGCCGGGCACCCCGCCGGTCAGCGCGCGGGACGCCAGGGCCGCGGGGATGTACAGCTCCTCCACGTACTCGCGGACCATGCGGGAAGCCTGGACCCGGGGACCCAGGGCCCGCAGCGTATGCCCGACCATCTCCAGCCAGCGGCGGGGCAGCCCGTCCGGGCCGGTGTCGTAGAAACGCGGCGCCACCGTCTGGCTCAGCAGCTCATACAGGGCGTGGGACTCGAGCTCGTCGCGCCGCTCCGGGTCTTCCACGCCGTCCGCGGACGGGATGGCCCAACCGTCGGCCCCGTCGTACCACTCGTCCCACCAGCCGTCCCGGACGGACAGGTTGAGGCCGCCGTTGAGCGCGGACTTCATGCCCGACGTGCCGCACGCCTCCAGCGGCCGCAGCGGGTTGTTGAGCCACACGTCGCAGCCCTGGACCAGGGCACTGGCCATGGCCATGTCGTAGTCGGGGAGGAACACGATCCGGTGCCGGACCTGCGCGTCGTCGGCGAACTGGACCATCCGCTGGATCAGCCGCTTGCCGCCGTCGTCGGCGGGGTGGGCCTTGCCCGCGATGACCAGCTGCACCGGCCGGTCGGGGTCGAGCAGCAGCGCGGTCAGCCGGGCCGGGTCGTGCAGCATCAGCGTGAGCCGCTTGTAGGAGGGCACCCGCCGCGCGAAGCCGATGGTCAGCACGCCGTCGCCGAGGACCTCGTCGGTCCAGCCCAGTTCCGCGTCGCTGGCCCCGCGCTGCCGCCACGAGGCCCGCAGCCGCTGCCGGGCCAGCGTGACCAGCCGGGACCGGAGCGCCCGCCGGATCTCCCAGAGGCGGGCCGGGGCGGTGTGCGCGACCCGGTCCCAGGCGTGGCCGTCTTCGGGCAGCTGCTGGCCCACCGCGGAGTCCTCCTGCGGGCCGCTGGCCAGGTCCAGGACCTCCTGGGCGACCCAGGTGGGGGCGTGCACGCCGTTGGTGATCGAGCCGATCGGCACCTGGGCGGTGTCGAACCCCGGCCACAGGCCCGCGAACATCTGCCGGCTGACCGCGCCGTGCAGCTGGCTGACACCATTCATCCGCTGAGCCAGCCGCATGCCCATGACGGCCATGTTGAACACGGCCGGATCGCCGCCCGGGAACGTCTCCGCGCCCAGCGCGAGCACCCGGTCGGCGGGCAGCGCCGGGTCGGCGGCAGCCCCGCTGAAGTGCCGCTCGACCAGGTCACGGCTGAACCGGTCGATCCCGGCCGGCACGGGGGTGTGCGTGGTGAACACGGTGGCGGCCCGGCACAGCTCGATGGCCTCCTCGAAGCTGAGGCCCTGCTCGGCGTACTCGCGGATGCGCTCCACGCCCAGGAAGCCGGCGTGCCCCTCGTTGGTGTGGAAGACCTCCGGCTCGGCGTGCCCGGTGAGGGCACAGAAGGCCCGGACCGCGCGGACTCCCCCCACGCCCAGCAGCAGTTCCTGGCGCAGCCGGTGATCACCGCCGCCGCCGTACAGCCGGTCGGTGACCTCGCGCAGCGCAGGCTCGTTCTCTTCCACGTAGGAGTCGAGCAGGAGCAGCGGCACCCGGCCGACCTGGGCCACCCAGATCTGCGCCGCCAGCAGCTTGCCCTCGGCCAGCGCCACGCTGACCCGCACGGCGGTCCCGTCGCGGGCGCGGAGCAGGGTGAGCGGCAGCCCGTTCGGGTCGCCGGCCGGGTAACGCTCGGTCTGCCAGCCCTCGGGCGACAGGGACTGGGTGAAGTACCCGTGCCGGTACAGCAGGCCCACCCCGACGAGCGGCACCCCCAGGTCACTGCCGGCCTTGAGATGATCACCCGCCAGGATGCCCAGGCCGCCCGAGTACTGCGGCAGCGCCTGGGTGATCCCGTATTCCGGCGAGAAATAGGCGATCGCCGCGGGCGGGCGGGCCGGGTCCCGGGCGGGGCCAGCGCTCCCCCCGTCCGCGTGCAGCTGGTACCACCGCGCCCCGGAGAGGTACTGGTCCAGGTCCCGGGCCGCGTCGTCGAGCCGCCGCAGGAAGGCCTGGTCGTGGCCGAGGCTCTCGAGCTGGGCCGGCGGCACCTCGCCGAGCAGGGCGACCGGGTCATGGCCGGACGCCTCCCAGCCCGCCGGGTCGATCGCCGCGAACAGATCCCGGGTCTCGGCATGCCAGGACCAGCGGAGGTTCAGCGTGAGGTCACGCAGCGGGGCAAGCGGCTCTGGGAGCGCGGCACGGACGGTAAAGCGGCGGATGGCTCTCACGGGCAGTGACCCTAATCGCCCCGAGTAGATGCCGCGAACCGGGTCGGGGATTTAGGCCCGGGGGAAGGCCCCCGCGGCCCCCCTGGCCGGCGCCCCACGGCCCCAGGCGGCTCCCCCACGCCCCCCTGGCCAGGCGCCCCCGCGGCCCCGTGGCCGGCGCGCCCTCGACGGCGCCGGTGAAAGCCCCGGGTGCGCACGGTCAACACGGGCCGGCCCCTCGCGCGCGGTGGTGCGGAGTGGGTAGCTTCAAGGGGTGATAGGACGCATTCCCATCCTGGACGTCGAGCCCGTCCTGGAGTGCGGGCGCCGCCCCGCTAAGGCGGTAAGAGGGGAAACCTTCGAAGTCAGTGCCACCGTGTTCCGGGAAGGGCACGAGATGCTCGGCGCGGGCGTGGTGCTGCGCGGCCCGGCGGGGCAGCGATCCCCCCTGGCCTACATGCGCGAGCTCGCCCCCGGCACCGACCGCTACGGCGCCGACGTGACCGTCACCGCCGAGGGGCTGTGGCATTTCCAGGTCGAGGCGTGGGGCGATCCGATCGCGCACTGGCGGCACGACGCCGCGATCAAGGTGCCGCTCGGCCAGGAGACTGAGCTCATGCTGGCCGAGGGGGCGCTGCTGTTCGAGCGCGCCGCCCAGGGGGTCCGGGGCGACAGCCCCGGCTGGCGGACCCAGGCTGCCCAGGCCGGGGAACGCTGGGCGAACGCGGCGCAGGCCGCCCAGGTGGCCCGCGCCGCGCGGGCCACGCTGCGGCAGGTCGCGGCCCAGCTGCGGGACCGGGCGCTGCCGCCGTGGGACCGGCTCGCCGCCGCGTCGGCCCCGGCCGTGCAGGCCATCCTGGCCCAGTACCCGCTGCGCGACCTGATCAGCCGGTCGGCCCGGTACCCGGTGATCGTGCACCGGCAGCGCGCGCTGTACGGGGCCTGGTATGAGTTCTTCCCCCGCTCGGAGGGCGTCGAGGTGGACCCGATGGGCTACCGGGAGCCGCGCAGTGGCACGTTCCGCAGCGCGGCCAGGCGGCTGGACGCGATCGCGGACATGGGTTTCGACGTGGTCTACCTGCCGCCGATCCACCCGATCGGCACCACGGCCCGCAAGGGCGCCAACAACGTGCTGCAGGCCGCTCCCGGGGATCCGGGCTCACCGTGGGCCATCGGCGCCCCGGAGGGGGGCCACGACACGGTTCATCCTGATCTCGGCACGCTCGCGGATTTCGACGCGTTCGTCGGGCGCACCCGCGAGCTGGGCATGGAGATCGCGATCGACCTGGCCCTGCAGACCTCGCCGGATCACCCCTGGGTGACCGAGCACCCGGAATGGTTCACCAAGCGGGCCGACGGCCGGATCGCGTACGCGGAGAACCCGCCGAAGAAATACCAGGACATCTACCCGCTCAACTTCGACCACGACCCGGTCGGCATCTACGCGGAGGTGATGCGGGTCGTCCGGCACTGGATGGCACACGGGGTCCGGATCTTCCGGGTGGACAACCCGCACACCAAGCCGCTGGCCTTCTGGGAGCGGTTCCTCGCGGATATCGCCCGTACCGACCCTGACGTGCTGTTCCTCGCGGAGGCGTTCACCCGGCCCGCGACGATGGCCGCCCTGGCCGAAATCGGGTTCCACCAGTCGTACACCTATTTCACCTGGCGTAACAGCGCGGCTGAGCTCAGCGATTACCTACGTGAGCTCTCTGGGCCCGCCGCGGCGTACATGCGGCCGAACTTCTTCGCCAACACGCCGGACATCCTCCATGAGTACCTGCAGCACGGCGGGCCCCCCGCGTTCAAGATCCGGGCCGTGCTGGCCGCGATGCTCTCGCCGTCGTGGGGCATCTACTCGGGCTACGAGCTGTGCGAGGGCACGCCGGTCCGGCCGGGCAGCGAGGAATACCTCAACTCGGAGAAGTACCAGTACCGCCCCCGGGACTGGGAGCTGGCTCAGCAGGGCCCCGCCGGCATAGCGCCGTATATCGCCCGGCTCAACGCGATCCGGAAAGCGCATCCCGCTTTGCACTGGTTGCGTAATCTACGCTTTCATCACGTCGACCAGCCGGAGCTGATCTGCTTCTCCAAACGCGATGCGCAGGAGGAGGACACGGTACTGGTCATCGTGAACCTTGACCCGCACCAGCCCCGGGAGGCGACCATCTGGCTTGACCTGCCCGCGCTTGGCCAGGAGAGCAACGCCGACTTCGTGGTGACCGACGAGCTTTCCGGCCAGTCGTATCGGTGGGGGCGGGCCAATTACGTCCGGCTCGACCCGGGATACGAACCAGCTCACATCTTCCAGGTAAAGACCTCCCCCTCGGCCTGAGCCGGGCCTGAAGTTACCGATACCTCCGCAGGAGCCCTCAGTGGTTACAGAGCCCGCGCCGGGCCGCGCCGATCTCCCCGGCCTCCCTCTCCCGGAGCACCTGCCCAGCTTCGCCACGCCCCCGGGCGAGCCGATCCCCGACTCGTTCTCGTTTGAACGGCCCCGCGACCCGCAGTGGTACAAGCGAGCCGTTTTCTACGAGGTCCTGATCCGCGGATTCCACGACTCCAACGGGGACGGGACCGGCGACCTGCGCGGCCTCACGTCGCGGCTCGACTATCTCCAGTGGCTCGGCGTGGACTGCATCTGGCTGCTGCCGATCTACGCCTCGCCCCTGCGCGACGGCGGGTACGACATTTCCGACTTTACTTCCGTTTTGCCGGATTTCGGCAATATCGGGGACTTCGTGGAACTGGTTAACGGCGCGCATGAACGCGGCATGCGCGTCATTGCCGATCTGGTAATGAATCACACCAGCGATGCCCACCCATGGTTCCAGGCGTCCCGGACCGACCCGGAAGGGCCGTTCGGGGATTTCTACGTGTGGTCGGATACGGATGACCGCTTCCCGGAGGCGCGGGTCATCTTCGTCGACCACGAGCATTCCAACTGGACCTACGACACGGTGCGCGGCCAGTACTACTGGCACCGTTTCTTCGCCCACCAGCCCGACCTGAACTACGAGAACCCGCGGGTCCAGGACGCCATGCTGGAGGTGCTGCGGTTCTGGCTCGATCTCGGCATCGACGGCTTCCGGCTGGACGCGGTCCCCTACCTGTATGAGCGCGAGGGGACTAACTGCGAGAACCTCAAGGAGACGCACGAGTACCTCAAGCGGGTCCGGACCGAGGTGGACCGCCTGTACCCGGACCGGGTCCTGCTGGCCGAGGCGAACCAGTGGCCCGCCGACGTGGTGGAGTATTTCGGCGACACGGAGGCAGGCGGGGACGAGTGCCACATGGCGTTCCATTTCCCGCTGATGCCCCGGATCTTCATGGCGGTCCGGCGTGAGCAGCGGTACCCGATCTCGGAGATCCTGGCCCAGACCCCGCCCATCCCGTCCACCTGCCAGTGGGGCATCTTCCTGCGCAACCACGACGAGCTGACGCTCGAGATGGTCACCGACGACGAGCGCGACTACATGTACGCGGAGTACGCCAAGGACCCGCGGATGAAGGCGAACATCGGGATCCGGCGGCGGCTGGCGCCCCTGCTCGACAACGACCGCAACCAGCTGGAGCTGTTCACCGCGCTGCTGCTGTCGCTGCCCGGCTCGCCGGTGCTGTACTACGGCGACGAGATCGGCATGGGCGACAACATCTGGCTCGGCGACCGGGACGGCGTCCGCACCCCCATGCAGTGGACCCCGGACCGCAACGCCGGCTTCTCCACCTGCGACCCGGGCCGCCTCTACCTGCCCATACTCATGGACCCGATCTACGGCTACCAGGCGCTGAACGTGGAGGCCCAGCAGAAGAGCTCCGGCTCGTTCCTGCACTGGACCAAGCGGATGATCGAGATCCGCAAGCGCCACCCGGTCTTCGGCCTGGGCGGCTACGAGGAGCTGAGTTCCTCCAACCCGAGCGTGCTCGCGTTCGTACGCGAACACACGGAGAGTGACCATCCAGGCGGGGCAGACGGAGCAGATCGTATACTGTGCGTCAATAATCTTTCCCGGTTCCCCCAGCCCGTCGAGCTCGACCTGCGGCGGTTCAAGGGGGTGACCCCTGTTGAGTGCATGGGGGGAGTCACCTTCCCCCCTATCGGTGACCTGAGCTACCTGCTGACCCTTCCGGGGCACGGTTTCTACTGGTTCCAGCTTCCCGAGCCCCGGGGATGAGCACTCACCGTGACCGCTCCTGCTACCCCGGTGAGGCCGCCGGTAACCTTCGCCGGGCCCGCCCGTTTTCGGGGCGTAATCGGGCGAGATGATGATCGCTGTGATGCTGCATGATCCCTGGGGACGGGGTAGACCGGAAATATGACATTTGAGGAAACGCTGGCGGAGTGGATGCCGAGTCAGCGCTGGTTCGCTGGCAAGGGCGCCAGGATCCTCGACCTGACCGTCGTGACCGACACCGAGCTGGTCGGCGGCGACCCCGGGCTGCACCACCTCATCGTCGCCGTCTCGCAGGTCAGCGGCCTGTCCCGGGTCAGCGGCCTGTCCCGGGTCAGCGGCCTGTCCCGGGTCAGCGGCCTGTCCCGGGTCAGCGGCCCGGCCCAGGACAGCACCCTGTTCCCCGACGGCACGGGCTCCCCCCGCAGCACCGGCCGGCCGGGCGGCACCACTCCGCTGGGCCGCACCGCCCCGCTGGGCGGCAGCCTCCCGCTGGGCGGCACCGTCCCCCTGGGCAGCACCGTGGACTCCTACCAGCTGTTCATCGGCCTGCGCGAAGAACTGCCCGACCACTTGCGGCACGTGATGATCGGCGTGGCCGACGACGGCCGGATCGCCTACGACGCGCTGCACGATCCGGACCTGACCCACCTCCTGCTGCAGGCCATCGCCGACGGCGGCCGGGCCGGCCCGCTCTGCTTCGCGCACGAGGCAGGCGCCGAGATCGACACCAGCCTGGAGAGCCTGGTGCTGACCGGCGAGCAGAGCAACACCAGCATGATGTTCGGCGAGGCCACCATCCTGAAGGTGTTCCGCCGGCCCTCCCCCGGCCCCAACCCCGACCTGGAGGTGCCCCGGGCGCTGGCCATGCGCGGGTCCACGCACGTGGCGGAGCCGCTGGGCTGGATCGAGACCAGGCTGGACGGGGCCCCCGCCATCCTGGGCATCCTGTCCCGGTACCTGCGCGCCGCGTCGGACGGCTGGTCACTCGCTGCGACCAGCGTGCGGGACCTGTACGCGGCCGAGGGCCGGATCAGCGCGGCCGACGCGGGCGGCGACTTCGCCGGCGAGGCCTACCGGCTCGGCGAGGCCACCGCCGAGGTGCACCGTGACCTGGCCCGCGCGTTCGGCACCGACGAGCTGCCCCCCGAGGCCATCAGCGCGCTGGCCGACGAGATGTTCGCCCGGCTCGACGTGGCCCTGGCCAGCGTGCCGGAGCTGGGCCGCCACGCCGACCTGCTCGGGGCCGCGTTCGCCGACCTGGCCAAGCTGGACACCGCGCTCAGCGTCCAGCGGGTGCACGGCGACTACCACCTGGGCCAGGTGATGCGGACCCAGACGGGCTGGGTGCTGCTCGACTTCGAGGGCGAGCCCGCCACCCCGCTGGCCCAGCGCCGCTCGCTGTCCACCGCGCTGCGTGACGTGGCCGGCATGATGCGCTCCTTCGACTACGCGGCCCGCCACCAGCTGCTGGCCCGCCCCGACGGGGACCGGCTGCACAACTCGGCCCTCGAGTGGGTCCGCCGCAACTCCGATGCGTTCTGTTCCGGGTACGCTGCCGCCGGGGGGATCGATCCGGGCACGCATGCTGTCCTGCTGCGCGCCCTCGTCCTGGATAAGGCGGTTTACGAGGTGATGTACGAGGCCAGGAACCGGCCCGGCTGGCTGTCGATCCCGCTGGGTTCGATCGCTGATTCCGTCGCCGATTCGATCGCTGACGCATGAGCATGGTGAGCCAGAGCCAGAGCCAGAGCCAGAGCCAGGCCGGGATAAGCCTGGGCGAAATCGACCGGGTCATCGCGGGAACCCACCACGATCCGCACTCGATCCTCGGCGCCCACCCCGGGCCGGACGGGGTGATCGTGCGGGTGCTGCGCCCGCTGGCCAAGTCGGTGACGATCGTGCTGCCGGACGGGCGGCGGTTCCCTGCCGAGCACGTGCACGAGGGCGTGTTCGCGGCCACGGTCCCGGTAGGCCAGGCACCTGACTACCGGGTCGCGGTCAGCTACCCCGACGGCCACGGCGGCAGCCTGCCCGAGATCATCGCCGACGACCCGTACCGCTTCCTGCCCAGCCTGGGCGAAGTCGACCTGCACCTGATCGGCGAGGGCCGCCACGAGAACCTGTGGGACGTCCTCGGCGCGCACGTGAAGCACTACGGCGACGTGACCGGCACGGCGTTCGCGGTGTGGGCCCCCAACGCCCGCGGGGTGCGGGTCATCGCCGACTTCAATCACTGGGACGGCCGCGGGCACCCGATGCGGTCCCTGGGCGGCACCGGAGTCTGGGAACTGTTCGTGCCCGACGCCGGCGAGGGGACCCGGTACAAGTACGACGTCGCCGGGCCGGACGGCCAGTGGCGCCGCAAAGCCGACCCGATGGCCAACCTGGCCGAGCGGCCGCCCGCGACCGCGTCGGTCGTCTACACCTCACGATACGAGTGGGGCGACGCGCAGTGGCTGGCGGCCCGCGGCCGCGCCCAGCAGGTCCGCGAGCCGGTCAGCGTCTACGAGGTGCACCTGGGGTCGTGGCGGCCCGGCCTGTCCTACGTCCAGCTCGCCGAGCAGCTGACCGAGTACGTCTCCGGCCTGGGCTTCACCCATGTGGAGTTCCTGCCGGTGGCCGAGCACCCGTTCGGCGGGTCCTGGGGCTACCAGGTCACCTCCTACTTCGCGCCCACCGCGCGGTTCGGCAGCCCGGACGAGTTCCGGTATCTGGTGGACCGGCTGCACCAGGCCGGGATCGGCGTGATCCTCGACTGGGTGCCGGCCCACTTCCCGCGCGACGAGTGGGCCCTGGCCCGGTTCGACGGCACCCCGCTGTACGAGAATCCCGACCCCCAGCGCGGCGAGCAGCCCGACTGGGGCACGCTCATCTTCAACTACAGCCGGAACGAGGTCCGCAACTTCCTGGTGGCCAACGCCCTGTACTGGCTGGAGGAGTTCCACACCGACGGGCTGCGGGTGGACGCGGTGGCGTCCATGCTGTACCTGGATTACTCGCGGAAAGCCGGCGAGTGGACCCCGAACGCCCAGGGCGGCCGGGAGAACACCGACGCGGTCTCGCTCCTGCAGGAGGTCAACTCGACCTGCTACCGGCGAGTCCCGGGGGTGATGATGATCGCCGAGGAGTCCACCGCCTGGCCGGGCGTGACCCGGCCGGTGCACCTGGGCGGGCTGGGCTTCGGCTTCAAGTGGAACCTGGGCTGGATGCACGACACGCTCAACTACATGTCACTGGACCCGGTCTACCGGCAGTTCCATCACAACGAGATCACCTTCTCGCTGATGTACGCGTTCAGCGAGAACTTCGTGCTGCCCCTGTCACATGACGAGGTGGTGCACGGCAAGGGCTCGCTGCTCGGCAGGATGCCCGGCGACGAGTGGAACCGCTTCGCCGGCCTCCGCGCCATGCTCGCCTACATGTGGGCCCACCCCGGCAAGCAGCTGCTGTTCATGGGGTCGGAATTCGGCCAGGGCAACGAGTGGTCGGCCGAGCGCGGTCTGGACTGGTGGATGCTCGATTACCCCGGCCACGCGGGCGTGCGCCAGCTGGTCGGCGACCTGAACCGGGCCTACCGCGGCTCACCCGCCATGTGGGCGCAGGACAGCTCACCGGCCGGGTTCAGCTGGATCGACGCGAACGACGCGGCCGGCAACGTGCTGTCGTTCATGCGGCTGGCCGGACCGGAGGACGATCCGGGCGGCCCGCGGGTGGTCGCGTGCGTGGCGAACTTCTCCGGCGGGCCGCACGAGCGGTACCGGCTCGGGCTGCCGCACGCGGGCCGCTGGCGGGAGCTGGTCAACACCGACGCTGCCGACTACGGCGGCAGCGGGGTGGGCAACCTGGGCGTGATCGAAGCCGTCGCGCAGCCGTGGCACGGGCAGCCCGCATCCGCGGTGCTCACCCTGCCCCCGCTCGGCGTCCTCTGGCTCGCCCCCGAGTAACCCGGACAACCAAAAATCTCCGCCACGAAAACCGTCCCGGGTGATCACCCGGGACGGTTTTCGTTGCGGGAATTGAGGTCAGTCATAGGCGGAGAGGCCGAGCTTGACGGCGAGGCCGATGCCACCCAGGCCGATCACGACCCGGAGCACCCGGGCCGGCAGGTAGCGGACCAGCACCGGCCCGATCCGGCCGCCGATGAGGAAGCCCGCCGCCAGCGGCAGCACTGCCGCCCAGCGCACCGGGCCGAACAGCGCGAACGCCACCGCCGCGACCAGATTGGCCAGCCCGGAGACCACGTTCTTCAGCGCGTTGGTCCGGGCCAGCGGCTCGGTGAGCATCGCGGTCAGGACCACCAGCAGCAAGATGCCGCCGGCCGCGCCGAAGTAGCCCACGTAGACCGCCACGCAGAACAGGGCGGCGATCAGGAACGGGTTGCGTTCCCGGCCGGGATGCCCGGTCTGCGGCCCGGCCGGCTGGAGCAGGAGGAGCAGCGACGCCATCCCGATCAGGACCGGCGCCGCGGCCTCGAAGGTCGCGGCCGGGGTGAGCAGCAGCAGCGCGGCGCCGGCCGCGCCGCCCAGCGCCGTGACCAGCCCCAGCCGCCGGATCCGGCCACCCTGGCCGGCCAGTTCCGGGCGGGAGCCCGCGGCCGCGCCCACCCCCGTGAACAGGAGCGACACCGTGTTGGTGACGTTCGCCGACAGCGGCGGCAGGCCGAGCGCGAGCAGCACCGGGTACGACACCACGGAGGCGAGGCTCGCGACGGTGCTGACGATGCCCGCCGCGATCCCGGTGACCAGCAGCAGAAGAACGTCGGCGACGGTCACCTCTCGACCAAAGCACATTCCGCGGGGTCCGCGGCCGTGACGTCGCCCACACCGGCGCGCCCGCGACGATCAGAAGGCCTTCACGGAGGGTAATGACCGGCGTATGAGCAATGCCCTTCCGGTGCCGCCGACCGCCGCCGTGCGCACCGCGTACCACGAGGAACTGAACGAGGGCCAGCGCAGCGCCCTGCTCAGCTGGCTGTCGTTCACCGGCACGTTCGCGGTCACCCGGGGTGTCACCTACAGCATCCGGGCGGGTCGCGGCCCGTTCCGCAACCTGAGCGCGGGTGGCGCCCACCTGCACCACTACCTGTGGGGCATCGGCATGCTGGCCGGGGTCGGCGCGATCGCCGTCCGCGGCGAGGACCGGCACCGGCGGCATCCGGCCGTGGCGGTCAGCTACGGCGCGGCCCTGGCCCTCATCGTGGACGAGTTCGCGCTGCTGCTGGACCTCAGGGACGTGTACTGGGCCCGGCAGGGCCGGATCTCGGTGGACCTGGGCGTCGGCGGCTCGGCCCTGGCCGGGTCCTACCTCGCGGCCCGGCCGGTGCTGCGGCGGCTGGCCCGCGACCAGGCCAGCGCCCGGTCGGCCTAGCTGAGCCGGTCAGCTCGTTCCCTCGGCAGGGCTCACCGCCGGGGCCGGGCCGATCTGCGCCGACTGGTCCGGCCCCCGATCATCCTGCGGGCCTGCACGTTGCGGCTCGGCGTTCGCGGCCGGAGTACTGCCCCAGTCGACGGTGTCGTTCATGATGCCGATCATCTTCCCGGCCGGGATGGCCAGTACCGTGATGGCGATGCATGCCCACAGCAGCACCCAGGCGTGCGTGAGGATCGATATGCCGCCGGTGAGCGCGGCGGCCGTGGTCACGGCCACGAGTACCCAGGATGCGGGCTTGCCATGGGGATAGCACCCCCCGGGGACGTGCCGGTCATCAAGCTGTTCCCACGGCCGGTCACCTTGGCCGTCAGAGGTGTCCCGGACCTGGCCTCCGCCGCTGGCCTCACCCGGCGGCGCCTTCGGGTGCCTGGCGTACGGCCATCCGCCGGCCAGGAAGACCATGCCGAGCAGCAGGGTGAGGGCCAAGATCGCGACCACCGCCGTCACGATCATTCCCGTCGTCGAGCCGAGGAGATGTTCAGTCGATGTCCTGACCGCTGATGGTGGATACACCGTGCCCTGTCCCCCGTTCGCGCCTGTCTCTCGTGGTGATCGCGGGCAGGTCCGGGCAGCGCGAGAACTGGGTGCGGCCCTCGTCAGCCTGGCCACGCAAGGTGCCTGCAACGCCCGGATCGGCGTGGATCCGGGGCGCAAGGGCGTTTCAGGAGAATGCGGCTCATGGCGCCTCCGGCTCGGCGGTCCTCACGGGGTCCGCTGCCCGGGGGCTGGAGCAGCCGCTCAGCTGGGGATCACTTCGGCGACGCCGGAAGGCCAGCTGAACTAACACAAACATACAGCAACCATCTGACTACTGATAGTCATCGCCGGGCCCGGATTCAGGCAGGTCCCGTGGTTACAGCAGATTCAGCAGCCACCGGGGGCCGGTGAAGGCCGCGCCCGCGGCCATGGCCCGGCGGCGCAGTTCCCGGTCGGCGGTGACCACCAGCCGCCGGCCGCCGGCCGTGGCGGCGAACTCAGCGATCGTGTCGTCGCCAGAGCCCGGCGCGGCGGCCACCTGGACGCCCTCGGTCTCGCGCAGCGCGGGCACTGCCGCGCGGGCCTGCCCCTCGACCACCAGGACGTAGCGGGGGAACCAGCGGTCCAGGCCGTCCGGGCCGAGGTCCGCGGGCAGTTCCGCGACTCCCCGCCCGGCGAGCGCGGCGAGCTCCCCGTACAGCCGGGCCGCCGCGGCGGCGCGGTCCCGCCACCAGCCGTCGGCCCGGGCGCCCATCACGTTGGCGCCGTCCACGATCACGGTGACCGGCTCCAGGGCCTCGCGGATCACCGGCCAGGTCTCCGCGAACCCGGGATGCAGCGGCAGCGACCCGACCTGGTCGGCGGGCACCCAGGCCACCTCGGGCGCCTCCCGGCTGGCCGGGTAGACCGCGAACTCGACACCGGAATCCGCGATCAGCGTCTGGTAGGACCAGCCCCCGTGATCGTCGTCGAGCAGGCCGTGGATCCGGACCGCCTCGGGCGGTACCGCGCACTCCTCGGCCGCCTCACGCAAGGCCGCCCCGGCCGCGCTCTCGTGGCTGTCCCGGGCACCGCCGGGTGGCCCCCAGGTCCAGGGGTGCTGGGTCCAGGCGGCCCGGTGGATCAGCAGCACGCTGGCCCGGCCGCCTGGCTTCGCGGCGCTGGCCAGCAGCCCGGCCGCGCCGTACTTCCCCCAGTGGCGGTGGCCCAGGGCGCACAGCACCCAGCCATTCCCGTCTCCCTCGGCCATTGGCGTCCCTTCCGGCCATCCCCGGCCGACGATAGCGCAGCCCCACCGCCTGATCTGGCCAGCCCCAGCGCCGGCCCCGCCACCCGGACGGCCAGCCGGGCATCATCGTGGTGCTTTTCGCCCCGCCGGCGGCCCGCAGCCGGCGCAGAAAGCGCCACGCTGACGACGAAGGGGCCGGGCACCGGGGGCGGCGGCTGGCCGTAAGGTGGTGGCATGGTGACTTCGATGCTGACCGACCGGATCACCAGGTTCCGCCAGCGCCGGACGGCGCCGCTGATCCTTGAGCTGGACCTGAGCGAGGGCATCGCCGAGGAACCGCCGTCGGACCCCATCTCCGCGCTGACCACGATGCGCAAGCCCCGGCTGGCCGACCTGCTGGACGGGCTGCGCCGGGCCCGGTCCGATGACCGGGTCAGGGCGCTGGTGGCCAAGGTCGGCGGCCGGCCAATCGGGCTGGCCCAGGTGCAGGAGCTGCACGCCGCGATCCGCGACTTCGGCGGCTCGGGCAAGCTCACCGTGGCCTGGGCGGAGACGTTCGGCGACTTCAGCCCCGGCAACGTGCCGTACTACCTGGCCACCGCGTTCGACCGGATCCACCTGCAGCCGTCCGGGGATCTCGGGCTGACCGGGATCAGCGTGCAGAACTGGTTCTACCGCGGCGCCCTCGACAAGCTGGGCGTGGAGGTCGAGGTCGGCGCCCGCGGCGAATACAAGAGCGCGGCCGAGCGGCTGACCGAGCACGGGTTCTCCGGGCCGGCCCGGGAGGCACTGCAGCGGGTGGCCGCCTCGATCGTGGAGCAGCTCACCGGGGCGATCGCCCAGCGCCTGGAGATCTCGCCGGCTGACGCCCGCGCGCTGATCGACCGCGGCCCGTTCGTGGCCGGCGAGGCGCTGGACACCCACCTGGTGGATGCGCTCGGCTACCGCGACGAGGTCTACGCGGCGGTCCGCGAGGAAGCCGGCCCGGACGCGTACCTGCTGTACCTGGGGCGCTACCAGCGGGCCCGGACCCTGGCCGAGCGGGCCAGGAAGCTGCCCGGCACGGACGGGGACGGCCTCGGGCTGATCTACGCGACCGGGCCGATCCGGCGCGGGCGCACCGCCCGCGGCCCGGTGGGCGGCGGCTCGATGGGCTCGGATACGGTCAGCGGGGCCCTGCGCGGCGCGGTCGCCGACCGCCGGGTCAAGGCGATCGTGCTGCGGGTGAACAGCCCGGGCGGCTCGTACGTGGCCTCGGACACGATCTGGCGTGAGGTGGTCCGGGCCCGCGAGGCGGGCAAGCCCGTCGTGGTGTCGATGAGCGAGGTCGCCGCGTCCGGCGGCTACTTCATCGCGATGGCCGCCGACACGATCGTCGCCCAGCCCGGCACGATCACCGGCTCGATCGGCGTGATCAGCGCCAAGCCCGTGCTGGGACAGGCCCTGGACCGGGCCGGCGTGAGCACGGACTCGGTGACCGAGGGCGCGCACGCGGACATGTTCACCACGTCGCGGCCGTACAGCGACGAGGAATGGCAGAAGATCAACAGCTGGCTGGACCGGATCTACGCTGACTTCACCGGCAAGGTGGCGCAGGGCCGCGGGATGAGCCAGGACCAGGTGCACGAGATCGCCCGGGGCCGGGTCTGGACCGGGGCGGACGCGGCCGGCATCGGCCTGGTCGACCAGCTCGGCGGGCTGGACACGGCGATGTCCGCGGCCCGGCAGAAGGCCTCGCTCCCGGAGGCCGCGCCGGTGCGCCTGTACCCGCGGGCCCACCCGCTGGACCGGCTGCGGCCGCCAGACTCCAGCGAGGTGCGCCCGGCCGCAGCCGCCGGGATCGGGGCGGCCGGGATCGGGGCGGCCGGGATCGGGGCGGCCGGGATCGGGGCGTTGTTCGCGGAGAGCTGGGGGCCGGTGTCCGGCCTGGCTGCAGCCGCGGGCCTGTCCCCCCAGGGCCCGCTGATGCTGCCGGGCCGCTGGGTAATCCGGTGACGCCCGCCACCGTGGTGACCCGGGGTGATCCAGTCACGCGGGCCTGTGGTGACCGCGACTGATTCCGGATCCGGGCTGGCCGCGGCCCTGTCGGTGTTCGCCAGCGGGGTCACGCTGGTGACCGTGGCCGATGGGCGCGACGACGTCGGCACCACGGTCAGCGCGTTCTGCCCGGTGTCCCTGGATCCGCCGCTGGTGGTGGTCTCGCTGATCGCGGGCTCCTATCCCGCCGAGCTCCTCGGGCGGGTGGAGTGGTTCGCGGTGACGATCCTGGCTGCGGGGCAGCGGGCCCTGGCGGGCCGGTTCGCCGCCGCCGGGCGCCCCGGGGCGCGGCTGATGCTGGACGGCGTGCCGCACCGGCGCGGCCCGCGCTCCGGCGCACTGATCCCCGACGGCGGGCTGGCCGCGCTGGAATGCCAGGTCATCCGGCGCGAGGAGGCGGGCGATCATCTGCTGGTGATCGCGTCCGTGCCGCAGGTCCCCTACCTGGCCGAATCGGGCGAGCCGCTCATCAGGTTCGCGGGCCGCTACCTGGCACCGGGCCACGGTTAACTCCCGGATCCAGCGCGGCTTACCGCTTGAGAGGCACAGCCATGGCAGGCAACGAGGGCCGGGAGGCCGCTCCCGGCGCGGGCTCGCCACCGGTCAGGATCGACACCAGCGTGGCGCACATCGCCCGGGTGCAGGACTACTGGCTGGGCGGCCGGAACAACTTCGCCGCCGACCGCCAGGCGGGTGACGAAGCGGCCGCCGCCTTCCCGGGCCTGGTCGCGTCGATCCGCTCGGCCCGGTCCTTCCTGGCCCGGACCGTCCGCTACCTGGCCGCCGAGGAGGGGATCCGGCAGTTCCTGGACATCGGCGGCGGCCTCCCCGCCGCGGGCAACACCCACGAGGTGGCGCAGGCGGTCGCCCCCGACGCGCTCGTGGCCTACATGGACAACGACCCGGTAGTGTTCGCGCACGCCCGGGGGCTGCTGGCCAGCGGCCCGCACGGGAGCACGGCCTACCTCGGCACCGACCTGCGCGATACCGGGACCGTGCTGACCGAGGCAGCCCGGCTGCTGGATCTCACCCAGCCGGTAGCGCTCGTGCTCATGTCGGTGCTCCTGTTCATCCCGGACGGGGAGAACCCCTGGAAGATCGTGGCCACCCTGCTCGACGCGCTGGCGCCGGGCAGCTTCCTGGTCGTCGCGCATCCGGCCAACGACATCGAGGCCCGGGGCATGGCGAGGACGCCGGCCCGGCTCAGCCGGCTGATGACCGGGCAGGTCACGCCGCGCAGCCAGGCCGAGGTGGAGCGCTTCTTCCGCGGGCTGCGGCTGGTGCCACCCGGAATCGTCCGGATTTCCGAATGGCGCCCAGACCCGGCCGGGACGGCCGCCCGGGTGGGCACCATGTGGGGCGGCGTCGGCCGGAAGTGATCCCCCAGCCTGTGCACAAGCCTGTGCACAAGACTGTGGACGGATGGTGGACAGACCCGGTAACGCGGGGGAAAACAGCAGGCGCCCAGTGGATTGCGTGTGGACGGCGAAAGAATCTTTAAATAGCCGCCGACGGCCCCTTGTGCGCCCAGGTCACGGGGCAGTAGAACTGCACTCACCACTGAAGACGGGCCGGCCGGGGGAAACCCCGGACGCGGCGGGGACCGGGAAGCCGGCCCCGCAGCGGGCACCAGTGATCCGTGGTGGGCCGGGCCGCACAAGGAAGCCGGGGGCTGGGCTGCCAGCCCCGCAGGCGGGCCGGTGCGGCCAGGTGACGCGAGGCCCCTCCATCTCATACATGGAGGGGCCTCGCCCTTGCCTGCCATAGTAAACCGGGACTTCTCCCAGCTCAGGTACGACACGCCGGGGATCTGAGAGCCCGTCCCGCTGACTTCCGGCGCACCCGCGACCGGCCGGACGATCCGTGCTAGCAGGAGGTCCGGCTGCTGTCCACGTCGTCGTAGCGGCCGGCCTTGATGGCCGCCACGAACTCCGTCCACTCGGACATGGACACGTGGAGCGGGTCGATGTCCGCGCTGTTGCGCGAGTCCACCAGGTCCACGCATCCGCGATGGCCCGGGCGCAGGGCCGTCTCCCGGGAGACGGCCCTGCGCGCTGCGGAGTCGCGGGCTGCGCGCGCCAAATCAACGTCCGGTACGACCAGTAGCGGAAGAGCGTGCCCAGCGCGATGCCGCCGACCAGCGCGACGTTGTAGGAAAAGTGGCCGTGAAGGCTCAGCACGTACGTGGCCAGCCCGAGGCAGGCGAGCTGGATCGCCAGGCCCACGCCGTTCAGCAGCAGGAACAGGATGCCCTCGCGGCGCACGCCGCTGCGCTGGCGACCCCCGAACGTCCAGTAGCGGTTGCCCAGGTACGAGATGGCCATCGCGATGACTGAGGCAATCAGGTTGGAGACGAGCGGCCCCGCCCCAGCCCGGAAGTGCAGCAGGTTGGTGCCGGCGTCGGTGACCACGAAGGCGACCGCGCCGACCACACCGAACTTGCCCGCCTCAGAGGCGAGCAGCCGGAGCCGGGCGTACAGCACGCGGGAGGACCTCATACGGCCGAGAGTAACCGCGGTTATCCACAGGCAGCGGGCAGGCGCCCGATCCATAAGCACCTCGTAATCACCCGGTGCCGGGATGGCGGCCTGGCGGGTTCCCGGAAAAAGGTGCCAAATGTAGGCAGAACGACGGCCGAACGCCGGGCAGAACGGCGGCCGAACGCTGGCCGAACGTTATGGCCCCTACCTTGGGACGTGCACCAAACACCGAAAGGCACACGCTGAGTGAAGCGCTACCCGGCCAGGCGGTGCGGCCACCGCTGCGATGAGGACCCGGCGGCAGCAGGCCCGGCCACCTGATCATGGTCTGGCATCTGCGCACTGCCGCCAGCGGAGGGGCGCACGTTCAATGGGGGATCATCAATGAAAATCCTCTGCCCGCGCCAGCACTGGTTCAATGGGCCGATCGAATCATTGAGCCTGGCCACAGGCCGGGAGGCCGCCATCCACCCGGGACAGGGTGCACGCAGCCGGTAGGCGCGGGTCCGGGGCGGCGGTAGGCGAGGCGCCGGAGACCCGGGAGGTTGGGCCGGAGACCGGGGCCTAGTTCCCGGGCGCTAGAACTCACGCTGCCCGGCCCGCCAGACCGCGCGGACCAGCGGGACACCGGGGCGGTAGGCGAGGTACGTATGGGACGGGCCGTCCAGCAGGACCAGGTCCGCGCGCGCCCCCACCCCCAGGTGGCCGACGTCGCTGCGGCGCAGCGCGCGGGCCCCGCCCGCGGTGGCCGCCGCCACGGCCTCCTGCGTGGTCATCCGCATCTCGCGGACGGCCAGGGCCACGCACAGCGGCATGCTGGACGTGAAGCAGGAACCCGGGTTGCAGTCCGTGGCCAGGGCGACCGTCACCCCCGCGGCCAGCAGCCGGCGCGCGTCCGGATAGGGCTGCCGGGTCGAGAACTCCACCCCCGGCAGCAGCGTGGCGACGGTGCCGGACCCGGGGACGCCGGACGACGCAAGCGCGTCCACGTCCGCGTCACTCAGGTAGGTGCAGTGGTCCGCGGAGGCCGCGCCCGCCGCCACCGCGACCTGGACGCCGGGGCCGGGGCCGAGCTGGTTGGCGTGCACCCGGGGCAGGAGCCCGGCGGCCCGGCCCGCGGCCAGCACCGCGGCGGCCTCGTCGGCGTCGAACGCACCCCGCTCGCAGAACACGTCAACCCAGCGGGCGTGCGGCGCGCACGCGCTCAGCATGGGGCCGCAGACCAGATCCAGGTAGCCGGCCCGGTCATCCTCGTACCCGGGCGGTACCACGTGCGCGCCCAGGAACGTGACCTCCGGGGTGACCTCGGCGGCTAGCGCGACCGCGCGCGCCTCGCCGGGCACCGTGAGCCCGTAACCGGACTTGCACTCCAGCGTCGTGGTCCCCTGGGCCAGCATCTCCCGGGCCAGCCGGGCCAGGTTCTCCCGCAGCACCTCGTCCGGGGCGGCCCGGGTGGCCGCGACCGTGCTCCGGATCCCGCCCGCCTGGTACGGCGTCCCGGCCATCCGCGCGGCGAACTCGGCGCTGCGCTCGCCGGCGAAGACCAGGTGCGCATGGGAGTCGACGAAGCCCGGCAGCACCGCGCGGCCGCCGCAGTCGACGGCCTCATCCGCGGCCGGCGCCTGCGCGGCCGGGCCGGTCCAGGCCACCCGGCCATCCTCGATGACCAGGGCCGCGCCGGCCAGCGCGGCGAACCCGCCCGGGCCCTGGCCCGGATCCCGGTCCAGCGGCACGTTGGTGACCAGCTCACCGACGTTCGTGATCAGGGTGCTCACGCGAGCACGTTACCGGGCGCGGTCCCGGGCGGTTTCCCTGGCGCCATGGGTCCCGCGGCGGGCTGCGTCTTTCCGCCCGGGCGGCGCCGGATTGCCTGGCGCCATGGGTCCCGCGGCGGGCTGCGTCTTTCCGCCCGGGCGGCGCCGGATTGCCTGGCGCCATGGGTCCCGCGGCGGGCTGCGTCTTTCCGCCCGGGCGGCGCCGGTTTGCGCCTCGTGCGGGGCGGGCGCTGGCTTCCTCACCCGCGCCGCGGCCGGCGCCTGGTCCCACCCGGCACCACCCCGGCCTGGGGAAGCTGGGTGGGCGGGACGGTTTTCGTTGCGGAGAATTTTCCGGGTCAGCCGACCTGGATGGAGCGCTTGGCCAGGCCGAGCCAGAACCCGTCGATCACGCTGCGGGCGCCGGCCAGGTCGCCGTCGGACGCACCGAGCGTGACGAACAGCGGGGCGAAGTGCTCCGTCCGGGGATGCGCCTGGCGGGCGGCGGGCGCCTGGTGCCGGAAGTCCAGCAGCGCGTCCAGGTCACCGCGGGCCAGCGTCTCCTGGCCCCAGTGGTCGAACTCGGCCATGACCGGCTGCACCCGGCCGCCGGGGCTGAGCGCCCGGAGGTTGTGGGTGAAGAAGCCGCTGCCCACGATCAGGACGCCCTCGTCGCGCAGGGGCCTGAGCTTGCGGCCGATCTCGTACAGGCCGCGGGGGTCCAGCGTGGGCATGGACACCTGGAGCACCGGGACGTCCGCGTCCGGGTACATCTCGGCCAGCGGCACGTAGGCGCCGTGGTCCAGCCCCCGGTCCGGGATGTCCTCGACCGGGGTGCCCGCCGTGCGGAGCAGCTTGCGGACGTCGCTGGCCAGTTCCGGGGCACCCGGGGCCGGGTAGCGGACCTGGTAGTACCGATCCTCGAAGCCCCAGAAGTCGTAGGTGAGCGGCACGGTGGTGGTCGCCCCGAGCGCGAGCGGCGCCGCTTCCCAGTGCGCGGAGACCATGAGCACGGACTTCGGCTTGGGGAGCTCCCAGGCCCAGTCCGCGAGCTGGCGGGTCCACAGGGCGTCATCGGCCAGCGGGGGCGCGCCGTGGCTGAGGTAGATCGCGGGCATGCGCTCCGGGGTACCGGGCGACGTGTCGCTGGCCGTCATCGCTTCCTCCTGCGTGGTCCGTGTCATCGTTCCGGATAACAGTTCAAATTTGAACTACATTCCCCCAGACGGACCACATCGTCGTTCAAATTCGAACGATACTCGGTAGGCTGGCGGGATGGCTTTCACCAGTGACCAGCCCGCCGCGCGCTGGCTCGACCCGGCGGAGATGAAGGCGTGGCTGGCCTTCCTGGAGGTCAGCCACCTGCTGGAGCGCGCGATCGAGCAGCAGCTCCGCCACGATGCCGGGCTGTCCCACGCGCAGTACGAGATCCTGTCCCGGCTGGGCGCCGCGGACGGCGGGCAGCTGCGGATGAGCGAGCTGGCGGACGTGATCGTGGTCTCCCGCAGCGGCCTGACCTACCAGATCACCCAGCTGGAGAAGGCCGGGCTGGTCCGCCGGGAGAAGTGCCCCTCGGACGAGCGGGGCATCCTGGCCATCCTGACCGGCGCGGGCCGGGACGCCCTCGGCCGCGCGGCACCCGGGCACCTGCGGGTCGTGCGCGACAACCTCATCGACGCCCTCACCCCGGCCCAGCGCGAGGCCCTGGCCGAAGGCCTCGCCGCCGCCCGTGCCCGTCTCCGCCCCGCCCCCTGCCCCCTGCCCCCTGCCCCCTGCCCCCTGACCCCTGACCCCTGACCCCTGACCCCTGACCCCACGCTCCCCAGCCCATCATCCCCATAGCCCCGCCAACCCCGCCAACCCCGCCAACCCCGCCAACCCCGCCAATGCCAGATGAAGGTTCGTGATCATGGGTTTGGTGTTGCTATAGCCACACCAAACCCATGATCACGAAAGGGGCCTGGGACGGGAGGGGCTTCTGGGCGGGGTGGGATTGGCGGGACGGACAGCCGGGCCGCGCGCGGGCGAGCCGATGGCGTGAGCGCCGGCGGGGCGCGATCCAGCGGGGCGGCCGGGGGCCGCGATCCGGCGGGGCGGCCGGGGGGCGCGATCCGGCGGGGCGGCCGGGGGCGCGATCCGGCGGGGCGGCCGGGGGGCGCGATCCGGCGGGGCGGCCGGGGGCGCGATCCGGCGGGGCGGCCGGGGGCGCGATCCGGGGGCGGCGGGGGCGCGATCCAGGGGGCGGGCGGGGGCGCGACCCGCTGGGTCAGGCGAGGAGGGGGCGCAGCGCGCTGCTGAGGGCGCCGGGCACGTCGGGGACCAGCAGGTGCTGGCCGTCGCGGACCACGTCACGGCCCCCGGTCACCACCCTGGTCACGTCCGCCGCGGTGCCCGCGAAGATCACCGACTCCAGCGCGGTGGCCGCGGCCGCGCCGGCCAGCCGGGGGGTGTCCAGGCGCACCGTGACCAGGTCGGCCAGGGCGCCGGGGACGATCTCCCCCGCCTCCGGCCAGCCCAGGCAGGCGTGCCCGGCCGCGGTAGCCGCCCCGGCCAGCGCGGCGGCGCCGAACCGGCCACGCCGGCCCGAGGCCAGCCGCTCGTCCAGCTCGACGCGGCGGGCCTCCTCCAGCAGGTCGATCACCGCATGGCTGTCGCTGCCCAGTGCGAGGGGACTGCCCGCGGCAGCCAGCGCCCCGGCCGGGCCGATGCCGTCGGCCAGGAAGGCCTCCGTGGTCGGGCACAGGCAGATGCAGGTGCGGCTGCCGCCCAGCAGCTCGATGTCGTGGCGGGTGAGGTGGGTGGCGTGCACCATCGTGCTGCGCGGACCCAGCGTCCCGGCCTCATCCAGCACCCGCGCCGGGGTGGCGCCGTAGGCGGCGAGGCAGGCCTCGTTCTCCGCGGGCTGCTCGGACAGGTGGGCGTGCAGCGGCGCCCCGAGGCGGTGTGACCAGTCGATGACCGGGTGCATCTGGGCGGGCGGGACGGCGCGCACGGAGTGGACGGCCACCCCGGCCCGCGCGTGCGGCGCGAGCATCCCGTGCTCGTCGGCGCCGAGCACGGCCAGCCGGTCCGCCCACCGGGCCGCGGTCCCGTCGCTGAACCGCTGCTGCACCGGCGACAGCGGCTCGGGTGTCCCGTCCGGGGCCAGCCCGCCAGAGAGGTAGCACGTATCCAGCAGCGTGATGCGCAGGCCAGCCTCGGCCGCGGCCTGGACGAGGGCGCGGCCCATCTCGTTGGGGTCGGCGTACGGCGACCCGCCCGGGCCGTGGTGCAGGTAGTGGAACTCCCCTACGCAGGTCACCCCGGCCAGTGCCATCTCCGCGTAGGCGGCCCGGGCCAGCTCCAGGTAGCTGTCGGGCGCCAGCCGGCCGGCGACCTGGTACATCCGCTCCCGCCAGGTCCAGAACGTGCCCGGGCCCGCCTCGGTGATCCCGCGCAGCGCGCGGTGGAAGGCGTGTGAGTGCGCGTTGGCCAGGCCGGGCAGGGTGAGGCCGGGCAGCCGCTCGGTGCCCGGCGGCACCACCTCCGGCGGCACGTCCGGGGTCACGGACCGGAACAAGGTCCCGGTCGCCTCGATCAGCACGCCGGACCGGACCTCGCCGCAGCCCAGCCAGGCCAGCTCCGCGTGCCAGCGGCGGACACCGGCGGGCCCGGGCCCGGCCGCCGCGGGGACCGGCATCAGCCGGCCAGGTCGCGCAGCACGGCCGCGAGCGCGGTGACCCCGGCTGAGCAGTCCGCGTCCCCAGCGTGCTCCGCCGGCGAGTGGGACACCCCGGTGGGGTTGCGGACGAACAGCATCGCGGTCGGCAGCCGGGCGGCCAGCACCCCGGCGTCGTGCCCGGCCCCGGTGGCCAGGCTGGGCGCGTCGATCCCGCGGGCGGCCAGCACCGCGGCCAGCCGGCCCGCCAGCGGAGCATCGAACTCGACCTCGGGGCTGAACGACTCCTGGCGGGAGGCCAGCGTGACCCGGTTCGCCCCGGACTCCTGCCCGGCCGCGGCCAGGATCTGGTCCACCGTGTCCTCGAGCGTCCGCCCGTCCGGGGCGCGGACGTCCAGCCAGGCGCGGACCGAGGAACACACGGCGTTGGCTGCGCCCGGCACGGCGGTCACCTTGCCGACCGTGGCCCGGGCGCCGCGCTCGATGGCGGCCACGCGGGCGGCCAGCACGGTGGCGGCGTAGGGGATCATCGGGTCGCGCCGGTCCGCCAGCGCGGCCGTGCCCGCGTGATCAGCCTGCCCGGTGAAATCCAGCCGCCACCGGCCGTGCGGCCAGATCCCCTCGGCGATGCCCACGGCGGCGCCGAGGTCCGCCAGGGCCCGGCCCTGCTCGATGTGCAGCTCGACGTAGCAGCCGAGCCGGCCGATCAGGTCGTCGTCGCGGCCGATCCGGCCCGGGTCCTCCCCGGCCGCCTGCATCGCCCCGGCCAGCGTGATCCCATCGCCATCGCGCAGCCCGCGGGCCCGGTCCGGGTCGATCGCGCCGGTCAGCAGGCGGCTGCCCAGGCAGGCCACCCCGAAGCGGGCTCCTTCCTCCTCCGTGAACGCGGCCACGGCGATCGGCCGGACCGGGACGAACCCCCCGGCGCGGAGCTCATCGATGGCCGCGAACGCGGACACCACGCCCAGCGGCCCGTCGTAAGCGCCGCCGTCCGGCACGGAGTCCAGGTGGCTCCCGGTGGCTACCGTGGCGGGAGCCTCGCCCGCCGCTGGGCCGGCCACGTCCCACCAGGCCCAGAGGTTGCCGTTGCGGTCCTGGCCGGTGCGCAGCTGCCGTTCCCGGGCCGCGGCCTCGAACCAGGCCCGGCAATCCCGGTCAGCCGCGGTCCAGGAGAACCGCCGGTAGCCGCCGGTCCCCGGGTCCCGGCCGGCCGGCAGCAGCGGTTCCCATAGGTCCGCGAACGCCGTCGCCGCGCTCATCACGGCTGCATCGGGACGCGCACGCCCCGCTGCGCGGCCACCTCGGCGGCCTCCTCGTATCCGGCGTCCACGTGCCGGATCACGCCCATGCCAGGGTCGTTGGTGAGCACCCGCTCCAGCTTCTCCCCGGCCAGCGGGGTGCCGTCGGCCACGCAGACCTGGCCCGCGTGGATGGACCGGCCGATGCCGACCCCGCCGCCGTGGTGGATGCTCACCCAGGACGCCCCGGAGGCCGTGTTGACCAGCGCGTTCAGCAGCGGCCAGTCGGCGATCGCGTCGGAGCCGTCGGCCATCCCCTCGGTTTCCCGGTAGGGCGAGGCCACCGACCCGCAGTCGAGGTGGTCCCGGCCGAGCACGATCGGGGCCTGCACGTCGCCGCGCGCGACCAGCTCGTTGAACCGGACCCCGGCCAGATTCCGCTCACCGTAGCCCAGCCAGCAGATCCGGGCCGGGAGGCCCTGGAAGTGCACCTTCTCCTGGGCCATCCGGATCCACCGGGCCAGCGGCTCGTTATCGGGGAACAGGTCGAGGATGGCCGCGTCGGTGGCGGCGATGTCGGCCGGGTCACCGGACAGCGCGGCCCACCGGAACGGCCCCCGGCCCTCGCAGAACAGCGGCCGGATGTAGGCGGGCACGAAGCCGGGGAAATCGAACGCCCGGGTGTAGCCGGCCAGCTCCGCCTCGCCCCGGATCGAGTTGCCGTAGTCGAAGACTTCCGCGCCGGCGTCCATGAACCCGACCATCGCCTCGACGTGCACGGCCATCGACTGCCGGGCCCGCTCGGTGAAGCCGGCCGGGTCCTCGGCCCGCAGCGCGGCCATGTCCTCGAACGCCACGCCACGCGGCAGGTAGGTCAGCGGGTCGTGGGCCGAGGTCTGGTCGGTGACCACGTCGACCGGCGCGCCCATGGCCAGCATCCGCGGCAGGATATCCGCCGCGTTGCCGAGCAGGCCGATGGACAGCGGCTGCCCGGCGTCCCGGGCCGCGACCGCCCGGCGCAGCGCATCGCCGACGTCATCGGCGGCCACGTCCAGGTAGCCGTGCTCGATCCGCCGGACGATCCGCGACGGGTCGCAGTCGATGACGATCGCCACCCCGCCGTTCATGGTCACGGCGAGCGGCTGGGCGCCGCCCATCCCGCCCAGCCCGGCGGTCAGCGTGATCGTGCCGGCCAGCGACGCGCCGAACCGTTTCGCGGCCACGGCCGCGAACGTCTCGTAGGTGCCCTGCAGGATGCCCTGGGTCCCGATGTAGATCCAGGAGCCGGCGGTCATCTGCCCGTACATGGTCAGGCCGAGAGACTCCAGGCGGCGGAACTCCTCCCAGGTGGCCCACTGCGGGACCAGGTTGGAGTTGGCGATGAGCACCCGCGGCGCCCACTCGTGGGTGCGCATCACCCCGACCGGCTTCCCCGACTGGACCAGCAGCGTCTCGTCGCCCTGCAGGTCCTCCAGGCTGCGAACGATCGCGTCGAAGGCCGGCCAGCTGCGGGCCGCGCGGCCCGAGCCGCCGTAGACGATGAGCTGGTCGGGATGCTCGGCGACCTCGGGATCAAGGTTGTTCATCAGCATCCGCATGGCCGCTTCCTGCGGCCAGCCGCGGCAGGACAGGGCAGTGCCGCGCGGGGCGCGGACCGGGCGCGGGCCGGATGGGGCGGCGGCAGTCATCGCTGGCTCCTGGGTCGAGTCGAAAAGCAGGCTGTGAAAGGATCCGCTGTAGCCAGTTCATCATCTCGTGCTATCGGAGAAGCCACTGGGATAACAGACACGCAGGCCAGGGACCGCCAGTAGCCACCAGGCGCCACAGACGAGTCCATCTAGCAGTGATGACTGGCACGCGCGGCCACCGACCGGGCGCCAGGCCCGTTACCCATCGTCACAGTTGCTCTGCCAGGACCTCGCCCATTCGCGGTCACCAAATATACTTGCGCCCATTTCGGTTGTCCTTGGGTCCCTGTACGGGATAGGGATACCCTTCCCAGGGGCGGGACCGCCGCCGAGTCAACAGCAGAGCCGAATTTTCCACTGATGCCATCCACCGAGCGGGCCAACTGTCAAGGGACTCCCATCCGAGTTGGAACCCGCGAGAAGAATCATCTTTCCCTCTCTGAAGCAGGCATCGACTAGCAGGACGTCGCTGAACTAATTGAATAAATGTGATAGCTTAAAATGGAAGGTTTACGTAAGTTTTGCCAGTTGTTGACCTGGGTTTACAGTGGCCCCGGTAAGTGGGTCAAGAGCGACTTCACGAGAACTGACCGCATCCCCGCTGGGCCGCTTTCATGGGTGCGGAGACAATACCCAGACAAGACCGGGCCAGCGCACGGTCATTGCCGGCGAACGGCCGATTCCCGACCGCCAGGCCACCATATTGAGGTCACAACGCACGGCCGCACGAGCCAGGGCCAATGACAGCCGAGTCAGCGCGCTGAGCTATCCCCGGGAAGTGCCATACGTAGAACTTGCGCCGGGCCTCCGGGTCCCTGACCACGCCGAAGGCGTTCGTTTCCGCCCCGGTGCCCGCCGTGGTCGGAACCGCGGCGACGGGCAGCGCTGGCCGGGAGAACTGGCGCCGGTAGCCGAGGTCCCGGCCGCGCTGCGGGTTGACCGCGGCGAGCGCGATGCCCTTGGCCGCGTCGATGGCGGAGCGGCCCCGTACCCCCGCCAGCATGACCTGATGGCCCTGCGCGGCCAGCTCCGCGCCGGAGTCCGCGCCGGCTGCCACATCAGCGGTGCTGGGGTTGGGCTGCACCCCGGAGAACACCACGGGTGATCCCGGCGGGCCGGAGCGTGGCGGCGACCCGGGGACGACGGTAGTGGCGGCCAGCGCCGCATCGGTGACGATGACCGCCGCGTCGGCGCCAGCGTGCTGGACTATCGCCGGAAGTGCGCTGGTGGCCCTCCGGCCGAAGTGGGCCGTGGGCATGCGCGGGATGACGATGGTCGTGCTGGCGAGGGTAGGGCATGGTCTCTCCCGGGGCGATAGCGATGGCAGGTGGCTGGCCTGCCGGGTCAATCCCGCGCCCAGCGCGTGATAGCGGACTCGTCGACGCTGACGCCCAGGCCCGGCTGCGGCGGGACGGCCAGGCAGCCGTCGGCGCCGATCATGACCGGCTGGTCCAGGAAGAAATCGCGGCGCTGCGGAGTCCAGCCTGGCGGGTCGTAAGGGAACTCGATGAACGGCCCGCCACCCACACCCGCCGCCACGTGCAGGTTCGCCAGCAGGCCCAGCCCGTTTGTCCAGGTGTGCGGACTGAACCAGCGGTGCCGCAGCAGGGCGCACTCGGCGACGGTCCGAGCCCGCAGCATGCCGACGGCGAGGACCACATCGGGCTGGACCACGTCGAGCGCGCCCGCGTCAACCGCGTCGAGCAACTCGCCGGGGGTGCGGGCCATCTCACCGCCGGCCACCCTGATCCCGGTCTGCTCGCGGAGCATCCGCATGCCCTCCAGATGCCCCGCGGGCAGCGGCTCCTCCAGCCAGAACACGCCTAGTTCAGCAAGCTCCGCCGCCAGCCGGCGGACCGCGGCCAGATCCAGGGCGGCGGAGATGTCGCCGGGCATCCGCCACCACTGGTTGAGGTCGACCATGATCTCAATGCCACCCCCGGCGGCCTCACGGGCCGCCCGGACCGCGGCCAGGCCGGCCGCGCTGTCCTCCCGCCCGATCCGGATCTTGACCGCGCGGAAGCCCGCCGCGGCCGCGGCGAGCACCGACTCCGCCCGCTCCGCCGGGCTCCTGGCCTCGCCGAACGAGGCGTAGGCGGGCAGGGAGTCCCGTTCGCCGCCGAACAGGGCGGCCACCGGCAGCCCGGCGACCTGGCCGGCGATGTCCCACAGGGCGGCCTCCACAGGCCAGAACCGGCCTGTGTGGAAACTGATCGTCTCCAGCGTCCGGACGTGCCTGGCGATCCGGAGCGGGTCGTGGCCCAGGAACAGGTCCGCGTACCCGGCAAAGCCCTCCATGGTGTCGCCGGAGCCGGTCCCGGTCACTCCCTCGTCGGTGTCCACCCGGACCAGAGTGGCGTCGAAATACCGACGCGGGACCGGGTCCCAGGCCGCATGGAACGGCGGGTCCAGCGGGAACCGCAGCCGGTCCAGCCGGATCGCGGTAATCTTCACGCTGGGCCTAGACCACGGGCCGGCTGGCCGGCCCCGGTCGTCCCGGGAGGAGGCGTCGCTGGCCACCGGGTTCACCCACACGGCGGCGATGAGCAGCAGCGTGCTGGCCCCGGCCGGGTCGATGATGCCCTCGCTGAGGGCGTCGGCCACCGCCCGCCACCCCGGCCGGGCCGGCACGGTCCGTGAGCACCGTGTTCACGCGGGCCGCCCCGGCACCCTCGCCAACGAAGCTCTCCCCGATCAGCATCCCGCCTCCTCGCTGGTAGACACAGATTATGCCGTCTGCGGGCGTGGCGATCCAGACCAGGACAACCCGGTTAGAAAACATTTGCGAATACATTCCGTAACGGCATTGCGATCGAGCTAATATTGCGGCCCCGGGCGGACGGAAACTACGCTGCCTTCAGCCAGGTGATTCCGGACGGCGTGATCACGCCACCAGACGACAGCCGGCGGACGCGCAGCAGGCCAGGACCCTGCGGCTACGCCACAGGGGGCTCACGCTGTGACCAGGTACCTGCTGAAACGGCTGGGGCTGGCCGTAATCACCTTGTGGCTGCTCAGCGTTATCGTCTTCTTCGCGGGCCAGGTGGTGCCCGGTGACCCCGGCCGGGCGATCCTGGGCAATCTGGCCGATCCCCGGGCGGTACGGGCCCTCGATCATCAACTCGGCGTGGACCGCCCGCTGCTCACCCAGTACTGGTCATGGATCACCGGCCTGCTGCACGGCAACATGGGCGAGTCGTACCAGTACCGGGCCGCCGTAGAGCCGTACGTCCAGGCGGCGCTGGTGAACTCGGTCAAGCTGGCCGCGCTGGCCTTCGTGATCGTGGTGCCGCTCGGCATTCTCGGCGGGGTGCTGGCCGCGCTCAGGTACGGCCGCGCCACCGACCGGGTCATCTCGGTGGTCGGGCTGTCCGCGGCCACGGTACCCGAGTTCGTGTCCGGGATCGTGGTGATCATCATCTTCGCGGTCTCGCTCAAATGGCTGCCCGTGTCGGCGTCGGGCGGGGCTGGCGCCTCGCCGCTGACCCAGCTTGATCACCTGATCCTCCCGGCGATACCACTCGTTCTCATCCTGTTCGGCTACATTGCCCGCATGGCGAGGGCAGGCACGATCGAGGCGCTGGACGCCGACTACACGCGCACCGCCACGCTGAAGGGGCTTAAACCATCGGTGGTGATCCGCCGCCACGTGCTCCGCAACGCACTACTGCCGACGATCACCGTGATCGCCACGCAGACCGGTTACCTGATCGGGGGCCTGGTGGTGGTGGAAACGCTGTTCAACTACCAGGGGATCGGGAACCTCATTTACAAGGCCGCGCAGGCCAAGGACTTCCCCATGCTCGAGGCGGGGGTGCTCACCATCGGCGTGGTCTACATGGTGGCCACGCTGATCGCTGACGCGCTGAGCACCGCGCTGAACCCGCGGCTCCGGCTGGGGAGCGGCGGATGACCGACATGGCGGTCGCCCCGGCCGCCGGGATAGCCGTCGCCCGGCCGGATCAGACGGGCGAGCTGACCCCCTGGCGGCTGCTGCTGCGCCGGCCGACGTTCCTGGCCGGGACGGTGATCCTGCTGTTCTGGGTGGCCTGCGCGATCTTCGGAAGCGTCATCGCCCCGCACAACCCGCTGGCCCAGCAGCTTCTCTCGACCAGCCAGCCGCCGTCCGGGGCACACTGGTTCGGTACTGATCAACTCGGCCGCGACGTGCTGTCCCGGGTCATCGTCGGGGCCAGGAGCATCCTGCTGATCGCGTTCGCGGCGACCGTGCTCAGCACCGTGCTCGGCACCGCGCTCGGCCTGGTCATGGGCTATCTCGGCGGGATCGCCGACATCGTGGCCGGCGCTGGTGGAGGCCGCGCTCGCCCTTCCGGTCGTGATCGTCGCGTTCCTGTTCATCGTCGCGGTGGGCCCGTCCCCGCTGACCATCATCGTGGTCATCGGTCTCGTCTTCACCCTGCTGATCGCCCGGACCGTCCGGTCCACGGTGCTCGTGGAGAGCCAGCTCGACTACCTGGCCGCGGCCCGGCTGCTCGGCGAGAAGTCGGGCAGCATCATGCTCTTCGAGGTGCTGCCCAACGTGGTGCCGGCCATCCTGGTCGAGTTCACGGTGCGGCTCGGGTACGCCATCTTCACCATCGCCACCCTGTCCTTCCTGGGCTTCGGCGTCCAGCCGCCCACCCCGGACTGGGGGGCTGACATCGCGCACAACTACGTGACCCTCGGCGCCGGCTACTGGTGGATGACGCTGTTCCCGGCCCTGGCCATCGCCTCCCTGGTGATCGCGATCAACCTTTTCACCGACTCGATCGAGCAGGTGCTCGCGTCATGACCGCCACTGACGCATCCGCCGCCCCGGCTGGCCGCGGCGGGGCCGAGCCCACGCTGTCCGTCGGGCACCTGGATGTCGCGTACAAGGTGCGCGGCCGGGACCGGCTGGCCCTGCGCGACGTCTCGTTCGAGGTCGGGCGGCGCGAATCGTACGGGCTGGTCGGCGAGTCCGGGTCCGGCAAGTCCACCGTGGCTCTCGCGCTGACCAGGTACCTGCCTCGCAACGGCCGGGTCAGCGCGGGAACGGTCAGCATCAACGGTGCCGACCCGCTGGCCCTGAGCGGCGCCGACTTGCGCCACCTGCGCGCCCGGACCGTGTCCATGGTGTACCAGGAGCCCGGCAAGGCCCTGAACCCGTCGATCCGGGTCGGCCGCCAGGTCGCCGAGGTGTACGAGATCGCCGGGCTGCACCGCGCCGAGGCCGCCGATCGCGCCGAGGCGATGCTGCGCAAGGTGCAGATCGCTGAGCCGGGCCGAGTCATGAGCCGGTACCCGCATCAGCTTTCCGGCGGCATGGCGCAGCGGGTGGTCATCGCGATGGCACTGGCCGCAGAGCCCGCGCTGCTCATCCTGGACGAGCCGACCACGGCGCTGGACGCCACGGTCGAGGCTGAGGTGCTCGACCTGGTGTCCGCGCTGCGCGCGGAGTTCGACACGTCGGTCCTGTTCATCAGCCACAACCTGGCCGTGATCGCCAAGATGTGCGACCGGGTCGGCGTCCTGTACGCGGGCGAGCTCGTCGAGGAGGGCCCGGCCCGAGAGGTGTTCGACGAGCCGCGGCACCCGTACACGGTCGGGCTGCTGCGCTGCATCCCGCGCCGCGGGCAGCGCAAGGACCACGGCCGGCTGGACACCATCCCTGGTTTCCTGCCGCCCGCCGGGCACACGCTCACCGGGTGCGTGTTCGCCCCGCGCTGCCTGCTGGCCGAGGACCGCTGCCGGGAAACGGCACCCCCGTCCTTCCAGGTCGGGGCGGGCCGGACCGCCCGCTGCTACCGGCATGACGTGGCCCCGGGCCTGCCGCGCGCCACGCCGGAGGACAAGCCGCTGTCCGGGCCTGCGGCCAGCGCCGAGACCCTCATTCAGCTGGCCGGACTGTCCAAGACCTTCGGTGCCCGTGGTACCCGCGGTGAGCAGGTGCACGCGCTCACCGGGGTAGACCTGGAGCTGGAGCGGGGCGAGACGCTGGGGCTGGTCGGCGAGTCGGGCAGCGGGAAGACCACGCTGGCCCGGGTGCTGCTCGGGCTGCTGCCGCCGGATCCGGGCGCCACCGTGGAGCTGGCCGGCCAGCCACTGGCCGCCGATGTCCGCCGCAGGCCGCGCAGCCAGCTCAAGGCGCTGCAGATCGTGTTCCAGAACCCGGACTCGGCGCTCAACCGGCGGCACACGGTGCGGCGGCTGATCAGCCGCCCGCTGACGCGGCTGGCGGGCCTGTCCGGCGAGCGGCTGCGGGCCCGGCTGACCGAGCTGATCACCTCGGTCCGGCTCGAGGAGCGCCATCTGACGATGCGCCCCAACCAGCTGTCCGGCGGCCTCAAGCAGCGGGTGGCGATCGCCCGGGCATTCGGCAGCGGCCCCGCCGTCGTGGTTTGCGACGAGCCCACCTCCGCGCTAGACGTGTCGGTCCAGGCGGCCATCCTGAACCTGCTCGCCGACCTGCAGGCGGGCGAGCAGGTGAGCTACCTGTTCATCTCCCACGACCTGGGCGTGGTGCGCTACCTGTCGGACCGCATCGCCGTGCTCTACCTCGGCAAGGTGATGGAGGTCGGGCCGGCCGAGCGGGTCTTCTCCGGTCCGCACCACCCGTACACCGAGGCGCTGCTCTCCGCGGTGCCCAGCCTGGACGGGCAGCGCGCGGACCGGATAAAGCTCACCGGGGAGATCCCGTCCGCGACTAGCCTGCCGACGGGATGCGTGTTCCATACCCGGTGCCCGCGACGGCTGCCCAGCGGGATCTGTGAGTCGGAAGAGCCGCCGCTGCGCGAGGCCGAGCCGGGCCACCGCATGAGCTGCCACATTCCGCTCGATGAGCTGCAGAACCTGCAACGCGCCGGACAGCCCACGTGACACCGGCCAGCGGCAGCAATAGCGTTTTTTGATTCGCGCGCGAGGCGCGGGCTCCCAGGGAGGATCCGAGTGAACGCCGATAATCGCCGACTTGGCCGGCTGCGGTCAGGTCAGGGTGAGATAGCAAACCATGTGATCGATGAGTTCGCGGCGGGCCGGATGTCCCGGCGGGACTTCATCCGCCGCGGCACGATCGTGGGCATATCGCTGCCGGTGCTGGGGGCCGTGATCTCTGCCTGCGGTAGCTCGGGCAGCCCGTCGTCGTCCAGCAGCAGCACGGCCGCAGGCAAGGCCGGCGCCACCATCAAGGCGGCCATCATCGTGCCCTCGGGGGCGATCAACCCGGTGACCGTGGCTGACCAGGGCGGCCTGGACATGCTCGGGCAGACAGGTGAGTACCTGTGCCTGTCCGACCAGCACCTGACGCTGCGGTCAGTGCTCGCCGAAAGCTGGACGCCGAACGCCAAGGCGGACGTGTGGACGTTCAAGATCCGCCAGGGCGTCACGTTCCACAACGGCCACCCGCTCACCGCCGACGACGTGGTCTACACCTACAAGCTGCACACCAACCCCAAGAACGGGTCCAGCGCGCTGTCCGCGTTCGGCGGGGTCCTGGTCCCCTCCGGGGTCAAGAAGGTGGACGACTTCACCGTCGAGTTCCACCTGGCCGCACCGAACGGCCACTTCCCGTACCTGACGTCGTCCGACAACTACAACATGATCATCCTGCCGAACGGCTATGACCCGGCCAAGTGGCAGAGCACGTTCGTCGGCACCGGCCCGTTCGTCCTGAAGAGCTACACGGCCAAGCAGGGCGCCACGTTCGCACGCAACGAGAAGTACTGGGGGACCAAGGCACTGCCCGCGGCCACCGAGTTCACCTTCTACGACCAGCAGACGCCGCAGATTCTCGCGCTCACCGGCGGGACGGTGGACGTGGTGGGACAGTTCTCGGTGGCCGGCGGCCAGCAACTGCTCAACGGCAGCTACAACGTCATCCGGCTCAAGTCGAGCGCGCACCGCGAGCTGTCGATGCGCACCGACCAGTCCCCGTTCACCGACGCGCGGGTGCGCCAGGCGATCGCGCTCAGCCTCAACCGGCCCGCTATCGTCCACGCGCTGTTCAAGGGCTTCGCGGACCTCGGCAACGACAGCCCGTTCGCGCCGGTGTTCCCGTCCACCAACACGACCGTCGCGCAGCGGGCCCAGAACATCGCCAAGGCGAAGTCGCTGCTGTCCGCGGCGGGCCACCCGTCCGGGTTCTCGACTCAGCTGATCGGCAACGATGTGCAGGAGATCAGCGAGTACGCGCAGATCGTGGCTCAGGCGGCGAAGGCCATCGGGGTGAACATCAACGTCAAGATGGAGGCCTCGTCCGCGTACTACGGCAAGGCCACGTTCGGGAACTCGGACTGGCTCGACGCCACCATGAGCCTGGTCGACTACGGGCACCGCAGCGTGCCGAACGTGTTCCTGACCGCGCCACTGGAGACGATCAACGCCAAGGCCGGCACCGGGCCGTGGAACGCGGCACACTTCAGCAACTCGCAGTACGACAAGCTGGCGCAGCAGTACGTCGCGGCTATCGACCTGTCCTCGCAGAGGCAGATCGCCGGTCAGATCGAGACCCTGCTGCTGAACGAGACCCCGATCATCTTCGGGTACTTCTACAACTACCTGTCGGCGACGGCGAAGAACGTGACCGGCGCTTACCCGACCGCCATCGGCCACATCTTCCTCAACCAGGCGGCCAAGAGCTGACCGCCGCCGCGACGCCGCGGGCTCTGCACGCGGCCGCGGACCTGGGCCCTGGGCTGATCAGCGAGATCGCCCGGGGCCGCCGCGTCCGGATCGTGCCCGGCCTGCGCGAAGCGGTGCGAGAGCGGTGCCAGCAGGCCCGTACGGTCCTCAGCCAGGGTGCGGCCGTGTACGGGGTGAACACCGGCATGGGCGCGCTGTCGGGTATCCGGCTCACCGAGCAGCAGCAGCGCTCCCATCAGCGGAACCTGCTGCTCGCCCGGGCGACGGGAGGCCCGCCGTGGCTGGATCCGGCCGAGGTGCGGGCTCTGATCGCCGTGCGGCTGCGCACCTTCCTGTCCGGCGACGCGGGCGTGTCCGCGGAACTGTGCGAGCGTCTGGCCGGCCTGCTGGACGAGGGCATCATCCCAGCCGTGCCCCGCGACGGCTCGGGCAGCGCGGGCGAGATCATCCCGCTGGCGCACGCCTTCGGCCCGCTGGCCGGGATCGGCCAGGTGCTCGGCGCCGACGGGGCCACCCGGCCGGCCGCGGCTGCGCTGCGTGAGCACGGTCTCGAGGTGTTCACCCTCGGGCCCAAGGAAGGAGTCGCGCTGCTCGCCGGCGTCCCAGGTGCGACCGCCCTGTCCGTGCTGCGCGCGGCTGAGGCCGCCGGACTGGCCCGCCGGATGGAGGCCGCGGCGGCGCTGTCGATCGCGGCCGCCCGCGCACCCACCGATCCGTACCAGGACGGATGCGCCCGCGGCGACGGCCTCCTCGGCGAGGTTCTTGGCCGTATCCGGCAGGCGATCGGCCCGGCCACGGATCCGGGCCACCTCCAGGCGGCGACCTCGTTCCGCGTCGCCGGGCCGGTCCTGGCCCACCTGCTGCGCGCCCGCGATGGCCTGGCGGCCGCGGCCGGGCGGGCCCTCGACGGGGTGACCGACTCCCCGGCGTTCCTCGGTGGCCGGTTCGTCGGGACCGCCGGGTTCCACGGAATCGACCTGTCCGCCTGCTGCGACCAGCTCACCGCGGCGCTCACCCACGCCGCCGAGGTATCCGCGGCCCGGACCCACCGGCTGCTCGACTCCGCGGCCACCGGCCTGCCCGCCCAGCTCGCCAGGACACCCGGACCGGAGACCGGCCTGGTCACCGTGCACAAACGGGCCGCCGGCGAAGTGCACGCGATGCGCCGGCTCACGCTCCCCGCCGCGGTCGGGCTCATTGAGACGTCAGGTGGCCAGGAAGACGTGCAGTCCTTTGCCTGGGAGGCGGCCGAGTCGCTCCGCCAGGCGCTGCGCCGGGCCGCGGCGGTTACCGCGTGCGAGCTGCTCACGGCCTACCAGGCGATCGCGCTCTCCGGGCGGCCCGCACCCGCCGGGTGCCGTGACGTGCTGGGCACGCTAACCGCCGTCATCGGCCCCATCGAGAAAGACCGTCCCTTCGGCGCCGACATCGAGCGGCTGGCCACCGCGATCTGGCCCTCGCCGTAGCTGGCCCGCCGGGCGGCACGAGGGACGGGTCCGGCCCGGCGGCCCCGGCAACTGGAATAATGGGTATGGGCACGGGGGTTAAAGCATGGCTATCGGCGCGAACGCTTACTGCTGGCGAGTGGGCGCGGATGCGCGCAAAAGCGCAGAACCGCGCCGGCGCACGGACGCGCGCTGGCCCGGAGCGCCCCGCGGACGCCGAGAACCGCGGACCCGCACAACTCCCTGAACCCACACCTCCTGGGACAGCCATCATGACGGTTGAGATCAACGAGCAGAACGAGGCCCACGGCCACGAGCACAAGGACGTGTCCGGTGGCTGGCTGCGCCCTGCCGTGTTCGGGGCCATGGACGGGCTGGTCACCAACGTCTCGCTGATCGCGGGCGTGGGCGCGGGAGTCGGCGCCTCCGGCGGGTCCCCGCACTTCATCGTGCTCACCGGCCTGGCCGGGCTGGCGGCCGGCGCGTTCTCGATGGCGACCGGCGAGTACGTCTCGGTCTCCTCCCAGAACGAGCTCATCCAGGCGGAGGTCCGCAAGGAGGAGCACGAACTCAAGCACAACGCCGTCTCGGAGCAGAAGGAACTCGCGGCCAGCTTCCGCCGGCAGGGGGTGGAGGCGGACCTGGCCGACCGGGTCGCGGAGCAGATCTCGGCTCATCCCGAGCAGGCCCTGGGCGTGCACGTCCGCGAGGAACTGGGCGTGGACCACCACGACCTGCCCTCGCCGTACACCGCGGCCGGCGCGTCGCTGGCCACGTTCGCGGTCGGCGCGCTGATCCCGCTGCTGCCCTACCTCCTCGGGCTGGACAGCCTGGCCGTGGCGCTCGGCCTGGCCGCGGTGGCCGCGTTCGTCGGCGGCGGCCTGGTGGCCCGGCTCACCGACCGCCCGTTCCTGCGCGGCGCGCTGCGGCAGCTCATCCTGGGCGCGGTCGCGGCCGGGATCACGTTCCTGATCGGCAGCGCGGTCGGCGCCGGCGTCTCCTGAGCTGGCCTACCAGGCGCCCGGGCGCTGATTCACCAGGCGTCCGGCCCGAACGCGTCGTCCTCGTGCCCGCCCGGCCCGGACAGCAGCTTCAGGTCTGACTCCACCATCATCGTGATCAGCTCGTCGAAGCCGACCGTGGGTTCCCAGCCGAGCCGCCCCGCCGCCTTGGCGGGGTCCGCGCACAGCTGGTCCACCTCGGCCGGGCGGACGAACGCCGCGTCCACCGTGACGTGATCCCGCCAGTCCAGCCCGGCCACCGCGAACGCCCGCTCGACCAGCTCCTCGACGCTGTGCGTCACCCCGGTGCCGACCACGTAATCCTCCGCCTCGTCCTGGCCCAGCATCAGGCGCATGGCCCGGACGTAGTCCCCGGCGAACCCCCAGTCCCGGCGCGACCACAGGGTGCCGAGCCGCAGCTGCCGCTCGTGCCCCAGCTTGATCTTGGCCACGCCGAGGGACACCTTGCGGCTGACGAACTCCGCACCCCGGCGCGGCGACTCGTGGTTGAACAGGATCCCGGACACCGCGAACATGCCGTACGACTCACGGTAGTTCTGGGTCAGGTGATGGCCGTACGCCTTGGCCACCCCGTACGGGCTGCGCGGGTGGAACGGGGTCTGCTCGGTCTGCGGGCTCTCCCGCACCTGGCCGAACATCTCCGACGAGGACGCCTGGTAAAAGCGGATCTGGCCGCCCCGCGGCGTGCGCGACGCACTGATCCCGCTGCACACCCGGATCGCCTCCAGCACCCGGAGCACACCCAGGCCGGTCACCTCGCCGGTCAGCTCGGCCTGCTGCCACGACATCGGCACGTAGGAGATCGCGGCCAGGTTGTAGACCTCGTCCGGCTGGACCTTCTCCACCGCGGCGATCAGGCTGCCCTGATCGAGCAGGTCGCCGCGGACCAGCCGGATGTCGCCGAGCAGCTGGCGGACGCCCCGCACCCGGGGGTTGGACTGCCCCCGGACGAGCCCCCACACCTCATAATCCTGCATCAGCAGGTGTTCGGCCAGGTACGAGCCGTCCTGCCCGGTGATCCCGGTGATCAGTGCACGCCTCGTCAGCGGAGCCTCCGTCCTGGCCACCGGGCCATCCCGGCCCGCGAACGGGCCATATCCGCACGCGGCCGGCCACACCGGCTCAGCTCGTGCCACCTCAGGGTACGTCGGCGCAGCTTACCGCCGTGGGCACGGCGGGCTCGCGGGCCGTGGCGGACGCGCCAGTCCCGGCTCCCGGCGCCACGCATACCCGATGGTAATGTTCGCTGCCTAACAGGCCACGCGGGCCAGCCCGGGCGGACAGCGGGCGGATCCCCGCAAGCCCGCCACTGCGGCACATACCGGACAGTCAGCTGCCAACGAGAGGTGCGTACCTGCGTGATGAGCACCGGGAGCAGCACGGGCCGGCCGCTGCGCGTCGCGCTGCTGTCCTACCGCAGCAAGCCGCACTGCGGCGGCCAGGGCATCTACCTGCGTCACCTGTCCCGTGAGCTGGCCGCGCTCGGGCACCACGTCGAGGTGTTCTCCGGCCAGCCCTACCCTGAGCTGGAACCGGGCCCGGTGCTCCGCGAGGTACCCAGCCTGGACTTGTATGCCGATGACGACCCGTTCCGCACCCCGAAACTGTCGGAGTACCGGGACTGGATCGACGTCCTGGAGTTCGGCGTGATGAAGACCGGCGCGTTCCCCGAGCCGCTCACGTTCAGCCTTCGGGCCCTGCGTGCGCTGCGCGCCCGCGCGGGCGACTTTGACCTGGTCCACGACAACCAGGTGCTGGCCTACGGAATGCTCGGCCTGGCCCGGCTCGGCCTCCCCCTGGTGACCAGCATCCACCACCCGATCAGCGTGGACCGGCGGATCGAGCTGGAGTCCTCCCGGGGCTGGGCCCGGGTCGGCAAGTGGCGCTGGTACTCGTTCGTCCGGATGCAGGGCCGGGTGGCCCGCCGGGTGGGCCCGGTCCTCACCGCCTCGCAGGCCTCCCGGGCCGATATCTGCCGCGACTTCGGGGTCGACCCGGACCGCGTGCACGTGATCCCGCTCGGCGTGGACACCCGGCTGTTCCATCCCGGGAAGGCACCCCGGGTCCCGGGCCGGATCGTGGCCGTGGCCAGCGCCGACTCCCCGCTCAAAGGGGTGTCCATGCTGCTCCAGGCCTTCGCGAAGATCACCGTGGAGCGCGAGGGCCAGCTCATCGTGGTCGGCAGGCCCGCGGCGGGCGGGCCGACCGAGAAACTGGTCAGCGACCTCGCCCTCGGGGACCGGGTCCGGTTCGTGCACGGAATCAGCGATAGCGAATTGTCCCGGTTGTGCGCGAGTGCTGAGATCGCCGTGGTCCCCTCGCTCTACGAGGGGTTTTCGTTGCCTGCAGTTGAACACATGGCCTCGGGAACGCCGCTCATTGCCAGCCGCACCGGCGCCCTCCCCGAGGTCACGGGGGACGCCGCGGTCCTCGTGGAACCGGGGAACCCCGAGGTGCTCGCGGCCGCGCTGCGCAGCCTGCTCGACTCCCCCACCGAGCGCGCCCGGCTCGGCGCCGCCGCCTGGCAGCGGGTGCAGGAACGGTTCGCCTGGCCCGCGGTCGCACGCGCGACGGTGGAGCGGTACCGCGATGCGATGACGCGCTTCCCCGCCCGGCCCGGCGCCGCGCGTGGTCCCCTTCCTTCCCGCAACGAAGACCAGCCGTGCTGACCGTCGACTTCACCCGGCTGCCGGCCGGGGCCGGTGACCGCGTGCTCGACCTCGGCTGCGGCGCGGGACGGCACGCGTTCGAGGCGATGCGCCGCGGCGCGTCCGTGGTGGCCCTGGACGCGGACGAGGATGAACTGCACGGGGTGGCCGGCATGGTGGGGGCGATGGCGGCGGCCGGCGAGGTCCCGGCCGGGGCCGGGACCCGGGCCGTGCGCGGCGATGCGACCCGGATGCCGTTCCCCGACGGCTCCTTCGACCGGGTGATCGCGGCCGAGGTACTCGAGCACATCCCGGACGACTGGGGGGCCCTGCGCGAGATCGCGCGGGTGCTGCGGCCGGGCGGGCAGGTGGCGGTGACCGTGCCCGCGTGGCTGCCCGAGCGGATCTGCTGGCGGCTGTCCGACGATTACCACAATGTCCCGGGCGGCCACATCCGCATCTACACCCGGGCCGAGATGGAAACCAAGCTGGCCCGGGCCGGGCTGCGGGTCAGCGGGCACCATCACGCGCACGGCCTGCATTCGCCGTACTGGTGGCTGAAGTGCGCGGTCGGCGTGCACGACGACGGCCACCCACTGGCCCGCGCCTACCACCGGCTGCTGGTCTGGGACATCATGAAGAAGCCCGCCGCGACCCGGCTGGCCGAGCGGGCCCTGAACCCGCTGATCGGCAAGAGCATCGTCATCTACGCGGGCAAGCCGCCCGCGGGCTGCGGGCCCGCCGGGGACGCCGGCGCCGTCCAGGCTGGTCACGTACCTGAGCAGGCGCATGCCCTCGCCTGACTACCTGGCCGGCTCGGTGAGCAACGGCCATCCCCAGCCCGCCGGCCCGGCCGCGACTGCGGACCGTCCTCGGATGACTACCGTGCGCCGCTACGGGGTGCCGGGCGTGCCGGGCGTGCTGACCGCGGCCGAGGTCCTCGCCACCGCCGAGCACATCGCCGGCCTCCAGGAGCCCGACGGCGCGATCAGCTGGCCGGACGGGCACGCGGACGCCTGGGACCACATCGAGTGCGCGATGGCGCTGTCCGTCTGCGGGCTGTCCGGCCCGGCCCGGCGGGCCTACGGCTGGCTGCGCGAAGCCCAGCGCGCCGACGGATCGTGGCCGAGGCGGACTGAGGCCGGAATCGTGACCGACGCCGCGGCCGAGAGCAACCAGACCGCCTATGTCGCGGTCGGTACCTGGCACGAGTACCTGCTCACCGGCGACCGCGCCTTCCTGGCCGCGATGTGGCCGGTGGTGCGCCGCGCGATGGGGTTCGTGCTCGATCTGCAGCTCCCGCGGGGCGAGATCGTCTGGAAGCGTTCGGCGGATGGCACGCCCGCGAGGTTCGCGCTGCTGACCGGGTGCTCCAGCACGTACCAGAGCCTGGTGTGCGCCGCGCGGCTGGCCCGGCTGGCCGGTAAGCCGCAACCGCGCTGGGAGCAGGCCGCCCGGCGGCTCGGTCACGTGGTGGCGTGCCACCCCGGGGCGTTTGCGGACAAGAGCCGGTACTCAATGGATTGGTACTACCCGGTGCTGGCCGGCCCGGTCCGCGGTGCGGCCGCGCGGGCCCGCCTCGACTCCGGGTGGGCCGAGTTCGTGGTCCCGGGGCTGGGCGTGCGCTGCGTCAGCGACGAACCGTGGGTGACCGGCGCGGAAACCTGTGAGCTGGTCATGGCGCTCGACGCCCTGGGTGACTCCGACCGGGCCCTGACCCTGTTCGGGGAGGTCCAGCATCTGCGGGACGCGGACGGGGGGTACTGGACCGGCTGGCAGTACGCGAACCAGGCTCACTTCCCGGACGAGCGGAGCAGCTGGACCGCGGCGGCGATGATCCTGGCCGCCGACGCCCTGTCCCGGACCACCCCGGGCTCGGCCCTGTTCCGCGACCTGCCCGCCGCAGACGGGCATGGCCCCGCGGACGGGGCCGGGGCAGCGGGCTGGTCCGGCGGCGCGGACGGGTGCCGGGGCGGGCTGGTCCGGCGCAGACGGCGCCGAGCCGTGCGGCTGTCCCCGCCCAGCGTGACCCGGGTGACCCCACTGATCCGTGGCGGCATCCCGCCGCCGCGACCGCGCCGTATTCACCCCTGACTGAACATTCAGTCACATCGGATTTCCATATGACGCACAGCCCAGGCCGGGCTGACGCGCATCACCAGCATCATCAGCCACATTCATCCCGGTACTCCCTGTCTGCGAGTCGATCGTGGACGGAAATGGCTGCCTGGACAGCCCAAAGCGTCCACGATCGACTGCGGTCGGCGTCTGGGGAGGGCTAAGCGGGGCCGGGGGTGGTGCGTTCGAGGACGCGGAGGGAGCCGTGCACCGCGACCTCGGAGAACTCCCCGGAGGTGAGAGCCTGCTGGTAGATCCGGTAGGGGGCCTGGCCGCCGTCGGCCGGGTCAGGGAACACGTCGTGAATGGCCAGGGCGCCGCCGCGGGTCACCCACGGCGACCAGTTCGCGTAGTCCGCCTGGGCGGCGGCGTCGGTGTGCCCGCCGTCGATGAACAGCATGCCCAGCGGCGTCCGCCACAGGCCCGCGACCTGGGCGGACCGGCCCACAACGGCGACGACGTGGGCTTCCAGGCCGGCCGCGGCGAGCGTGGCGCGGAAGTGCGGCAGGGTGTCCAGCCGCCCGGTCCGCTCGTCCACCAGCGTGGTGTCGTGGTACTCCCAGCCGGGCTGGTTCTCCTCCGACCCGTGGTGATGATCCACTGTCACCACGACCTGGTCCGCGTCGCGGGCCGCGGCGGCCAGGTAGATCGTGGACTTGCCGCAGTAGGTGCCGATCTCCATGATAGGCCCGCGGGGGGCGTACGCCGCCGCGGTCCGGTACAGGGTCAGGCCTTCCGCGGGCGGCATGAACCCCTTGGCCGCCTCGGCCGCGTGCCGCAGCCCGGCGGGCATCGGGGGCGCGTCCGGGACCGTGGTCATTCGTCCACCTTTCCTCCCGGGCCGGCCGGGACCTGCTCGGCTGCGGTACTACCGTAATCGCGTACGAGGGGGTGCGGCGGGCCGGCGAGGAGGGATCGCGATGCGGGTGGCGGTCGACCGGGACCTGTGTGAGGCCAACGGCGTATGCGCTGGCCTGGCCCCGGAGGTCTTCGACTTGGACGACGAAGACTACCTGCACATTCTGGCCGCTGAAGTGCCGCTGCCCCTGGCCGGCGCGGTCCGCAGCGCCGTCGTGTCCTGCCCGAAACAGGCTCTCCGCCTGGAGGAGTAACCGGCAGCGGTAGCCATGGCCGCGGAACGGCCCTGAGCGACGAGGTGACACTGACCGACCGACGATTCGAGGCGGGATGGACCGGGCCGGCGGAGCCCGGCGGGTCGGCCTGGATCAGAGGACCCCGGCGGCCATAGCGACGCCCACGGCCACCAGGATCGCGCCCCCGATCTGCTCGCCGCGGCGGCCGGCCGCGGCGCCGATCCGGCTGCCGAGTTCGAGGCCGGCGAGGGACAGCAGCACGCTGACCACCCCGATGACGAGGGCGCCCTCGGCCACGTTCACATGCAGGGTGCCGAGCGCGAAGCCGGCCGCGAGGTTGTCAGGCTGAGCGCGAACGCGCTGATGATCAGCCGTCCCAGGCTGTATCTCTGAGGCGGCTGCTGGCCCGGGCTGTCGGCGCCGCCGGCGGTTTCCGCGGGCTGGCGCCAGGCCTGGATCACGGTGACGATGCCGATGACGATCAGCACGGCGGCGCCGATCCAGCGGGCCGTGTGGCCGATGCCGCTGGCCAGGCCGGCGCCCACGACCAGGCCGATGACGGGCATTCCCGCCTCGAAGACCCCGAAGATCAGCCCGACCCGGACCCGGGTCCGGGCGGTCACGCCGCCGAAGCCGATGCCGACGGCCGCGGCCAGGTTGGAGAGGCCCACCGAGGCCGCGATGAGGAGGAGGGCGAGCACGCGCTCAGGCTAACGCCGCAACGTCCGATTCGCCGGTCTTCGCTGGTCACAGCCGCATCGGCGTCATCGGGGCGCGGCGGGCCCCCGGGCGCGGTCACGGGCGCGGGGCGGGCCCGATCCGGGCGCGGTCACGGGCGCGGGGCGGGCCCGATCCGGGCGCGGTCACGGGCGCGGGGCGGGCGCGGGCGCGGGGCGGGCCCCCGGGCGCGGTCACGGGTGCGGGGCGGGCGCGGTCACGGGCGCGGGGCGGCCGCGGGCGCGGGCGCGGGGCGGGCCCCCGGGCGCGGTCACGGGTGCGGGGCGGGCGCGGTCACGGGCGCGGGGCGGCCGCCTTGGCGTCATCCCGGCGCCGGGCGGGCGCGGGCGCGGGGCGGGCGTCACGGCCGCAGTCCGGGGCAGGCTAACCAGGGGCTCAGCGGCCGGGCTCCTGCAGCTCGACCCGGTTGCCGGCCGGGTCCGCGAGGAACGACTGTCGCCCCGTGCCGACCTTGACCGGGTCGGTGACCGAGACCCCCAGGCCGCGCAGTTCGGCCACGGCCGCGTCGAGGTCGGTCACTTCCAGGGCGAAGTGCTGGCCCAGCGACGGCGGCACATCCGCCTCGATGAGGTGGATCTGCTGGCCCCCGGCGTCGAGCCAGGCCCCGCCGAAGCTGAAGTCGGGCCGGTCGGTCCGCTGGGTCAGGCCGAGCACGCGGGTGTAGAAGTCCAGCGCCGCCGGGACGTCACGGACGTTGAGCGAGACGTGGTGCAGCCCATCTGGTCGCATAGGCCCAGTCTCGCAGCCGGCGCTACCAGCAGCCAGCCCCATGCCGCCGCCCGGCGCGGCCGTCCCGGGCCGCCAGCCCGGCGGCCCGGCGGCCCGGCGGGCCAGGGCGGGGTGGGTGGGCTGGGTCAGCCCTGCGTGGGATCGGTCACCCGGCCCAGGAACAGCGGCAGCCCGCTGCGCGAATCGGTGATCGCGAACAGGAACGGGCGGTCCACGATCATCTCCACTGGCGGGCCGCCGGCCGCGAACCGGGCCATCGCCCTGATCACCACGGCCGTGGCCGCGGCCGCCTCGGTGCCCTCCTCGTTGACGTCGATGTAAGCCTTGTGCACGACCTCGTCGATACGCAGCCGCCGCGCGGTGGTGATGCCGCCCAAGTCCGCCTCCGCGCTGAAAGCGAGCGGCATGCCCAGCGCGGCCAGCACGGGGCGCAGCCCGAAACCGGTCGTCACCCGGAAGCGCGGGAGGGCCAGGCTGACCTGGCGTGGCGCCACCCCAGCCAGCAAGCCGGCCAGGCCGGCGGCCCGCGGGCCGGGTGAGCCATCCGGCAGGATGATCACCAGTTCGAGCCGGGAGCCGGCGTACGGCAGCCCGACCGCCTGATATCCGTCGCCGCGCTGATAGCGCAGCGTCGCGCGCAGGTGCATGGTGGGCACCATGACCTGGCGGTCCGGGTCCGGGTGGAAGGGGGCGTCGCGGGTGGCGGCGGCCGGGAACGGGCGGGCCCAGGCCGCCTTCAGGTACACCGCGCTGGCCAGTACCAGGCTGGTACCGGCGCGGAGCAAGCCGGGGCTGAGCAGGTCGCTGATCTTCCCGGCGGTCTGTTCCGCGATGAACTGGTTGATCTCCTGCCTGGCCCGCTCCGCGGCCCGGCGGAAGTCGGCGTCGCGCACCGTGACCGCCGCCGAGGCGGCCAGCGCGGCGGTGAAGGCGGGCTCCAGCGGCAGGCCCGACTGCACCCACATGGTGTTGGGCGCGCGGAGCGTCAGGTCACCGGTGGCGAGGTCGCGCAGGATCGCCGACCCGGCCCGCAGGCCCGGGCCGGCCTCGTGGGGGCTGGCCAGGTGCAGGGCCGCGGCGATCTGGCCTGCCGTCTCACCCCGGGCCCCGAGCAGGACCAGGCGCAGCGCGGTCGCGATGCTGGCCGGGGAGAAAACCAGGTTGCCCGAGCTGGGCAGCCGCCCGTAGAGATCGGCGCCGAACGCCTCGTCGCCAGCCGCCTCGGACCCGGGGCTGCGCGGGCCGCTAGGCAAGGCCCCGGCGCGCCAGGCGGGCCAGCGCCTCGCGCAGCACCTCCTGCTTCTTGCAGAAGGCGAACCTGACCTGGGACCTGCCCGCCTCGGCGTCGTCGTAGAACACTGAGCTGGGGATGGCGACCACGCCCGCCCGGGCTGGCAGTTCCCGGCAGAACTCCATCCCGTCCGGCTCGCCCAGCGACCGCACGTCCGTGGTCACGAAGTAGGTTCCGGCCGGCCGGAACACCTCGAAACCCACGTCGGCCAGGCCCGCGCAGAGCAGGTCGCGCTTGGCCCGCAGATCCGCGCTGACCGACGTGAAGTACGAATCGGGCAGCGCGAGCGCCTGGGCCACCGCGTACTGGAACGGGCCGCCGGTGACGTAGGTGAGGAACTGCTTGACGGTGCGCACCGCGGTCACCAGTTCCGGGGTGCCGGTGACCCAGCCGATCTTCCAGCCGGTGAACGAGAACGTCTTGGCCGCCGAGCTGATCGTCACGGTCCGCTCGCGCATGCCGGGCAGGGTGGCGATCGGGATGTGCTCTCCTTCGAAGACGAGGTGCTCGTACACCTCGTCGGAGACCACCAGCAGGTCGTGCTCGCAGGCCAGCGCGGCGATCCCGGCGAGCTCGTCCCGGGTGAACACCGCGCCGGTGGGATTGTGCGGCGTGTTCAGCAGCAGCAGCCGGGTGCGCGGGGTGATCGCGGCCCGCAGCGCCTCCAGGTCAGGACGGAACCCGGGCGGCCGGAGGGTGACGGGGATCCGGGTGGCGCCCGCCATGGCCACGCACGCGGCGTAGGAGTCGTAGTAGGGCTCGAACGCGATCGCCTCGTCGCCCGGCTCCAGGAGCGCGATGAGGGCGGCGGCGATCGCCTCGGTGGCACCCGCGGTGACCAGCACCTCGCGGTCCGGGTCGACGTCCACGCCGTAGAAGCGCTTCTGGTGGTCGGCGACCGCGAGCCGCAGCTCGGGAATGCCGGGGCCGGGGGGGTACTGGTTGCCCCGTCCTTCCAGGATGGCCGCCGCGGCGGCGGCGGCGATCTCAGCCGGCCCGTCGGTGTCCGGGAAGCCCTGGCCGAGGTTGACCGACTCGGTCGTCAGGGCCAGCGCCGACATCTCGGCGAAGATCGTCGTCCCCATGCCGGTGAGCCGGCGGTTCAGCAATGGTCGGTCCACACCGTCATGAGATCACACGTCCGCCGCCGGGCGCGTCCGGACCAGCCGGCCCCCTGCTGCGTCACGTCCCGGTGGTTTACGCTGCGGCCATGCGCATCGCGCTCTGCCAGCTGCCCGTCAGCCCGGATCCGGCAGTGAACCTCAGCCGGGTCCACGGGGCCCTGGGGGACGCCGTACGGGACGGCGCCGCCCTGGCCGTGTTCCCGGAGGCGACCCAGGCCCGGTTCGGCACGGATTTGCAGGCCGTGGCGGAGCCGCTGGACGGCCCGTTCGGCGCGGGGCTGGCTGACGCCGCCCGCGGCACGGGGGTAGCCCTGATCGCGGGGGTGTTCGAGCCTGCCCCGGACGGCCGGGTCTACAACACCGCGGTCGGCTACGACGCCGCCGGGCGGCGGGTCGCGGCGTACCGCAAGATCCACCTGTTCGACTCGCTCGGCGAGACCGAGTCCACGGTGGTGGCCCCGGGGTCCACTCCGGTCCTCGCCGAACTCGCCGGGCTCCGGGTGGGCGTGCTGACCTGTTACGACATCCGGTTCCCTGAGCTGGCCCGGAGCCTCGCAGCCCAGGGCGCGGACCTGCTCGTGGTCCCGGCCGCCTGGGCGGCCGGGCTGTTCAAGGAAGAGCACTGGGTCACGCTGGTCCGGGCCCGGGCCATCGAGAACACGGTCTGGGTCGCCGCCGCCGGGCAGGTTCCCGACCCGGAGTCGCCCCGGACCCGTGCCCCGACCGGGATCGGCCGCAGCATGCTGGTCGACCCCATGGGCACCGTCCGGCTGGACCTGGGGCCGTTTCCCGGGGTGGCCGTCGGCGAGGTGGACACTGCGCTGACCGCCGCCGTCCGGGACACCCTGCCATGCCTGGAACACCGCCGCGAGGACGTGTTCGGCCCCGCCGCCGCCCAGGGCAGCTGAGCGGCCGTCGCCGGAGCAGTGAAGACGGCGGAGCCGGTGAGCGGCCGGAGCGGCTCGCCGGCCGGGCGCCTACAAGGCCGCCAGCCGCCGCCCGTTCGCGTGCAGGACGGCGCTGCGCAGGCTTTCCCGCTCCTCGTCGCTCACCCGCTCGACAAACCGCATCATCGTGATGTGCTCGTTGCCGCCGGAGTGGAGCACCTCCGCCATCAGCCTGGCGTCGTGTTCCTCCCGGGACTCCGCGGGCCAGTAGCGCCACGCGCGGCCGTGCTTCTCCCGGCACAGCACACCCTTGCCGTACAAGATGTTCATGACCGTCATCACGGTCGTGTAGGCAAGGGGGCGGTTATAGGAGAGCCGCTCGCGGACCTCCCGTACTAAGTACGCCCGCTCACTGGCCCAAACGACATCCATGATCGCGGACTCGAGCTCACCGAACTCGCGCACTTTCCGCCACCTCCTGGTTACCCATGCTAGGCATGGGCCGCGTCGCGGCCCGCTGACACGATGCGCCCTGGGGGAGGAAATCTTCCCTGCGTGCAGATTTAGTAGCCCGGACAACCAGGACCTGCTCCGCACCGGCGGACAAACGCTCGCGAACCAGGTTCAGCGCGGGCGTTCCGGGCCGTCCGGGTCCAGGCCGTCGAGGCCGGCCTGTTCCCGGCGGAACCGCCGGACCGCCCAGACGGCCAGCCCGGCCACCACCACGACGGCGAGCACGACCGCCACGCCGGTGCCCACGGTGCGCTCGATCGCCGCGTACGCGGAGCCGGCCGCGTAGCCGAGCAGGCAGTAACCGACGCCCCAGATGATCCCGCCGAGCACGTTGTAGAACAGGAAAGTGCGGTAAGGCATCCGGGTGGTACCCGCCACGGCGGGCATCAGGGCCCGCAGCACCGCGACGAACCGGCCGAGCAGCACCGCGAGTCCGCCCCGCCGCCGCAGGACCGCCTGGGCGCGGTCCATCCCGGCCGCGACCGGCCGCATCCGGCGCGCCGCGATCATGCGGCTGCCCAGGTGGCGGCCTATCTCGTAGCCGACCAGCGGTCCCGTCACGGCCGCGGCGACGACCACGACGATCAGCACCGGAAGCGAGACGCGACCCCGGCTGGCCAGCACCCCGCCGAGCACCGCCGCGGTCTCTCCCGGGATGACGAACCCCAGGAAGAGCGCGGTCTCCCCGAACACCAGGGCAGCGATCAGCAGCAGCGCGACCGGGCCGCTGACCCGGGCCAGTTCAGCGGTGACAGAAGACACCCCGTCCACCTCTCTCCCACACGCCCGGCCCGGCTCTCCAGTGGATCCCCAGCACCACCCCGGCGGAGCCGGCCTTGGCCGCTGCGCACGCCGGCCTTGGCCTCTGTGCGAAAGGCAGTGCTTCCGGGTGCGATGCTAGCCACTGGGCCGGGTGGGTTTGTGCCACCTCGCCGCAGCCTGGCGGTACCCCTTCCGCCAGGCCACCAGGCCGGCCATCATCTGCTGACAAATCAGGCACGGTGGTGCTTCAGCTGGCAGGAGGGAGGATGATGCCAGTTACTCCCGACACTGGCCCTGAGGTCCTGCCGTCGGGCGGCTTCGTCCGCCCAGCGAACGTGTTTGCCACGCGGATCACGGGCGATGGATCGAGCGGGTACCTGGCAGAACCAGGGCGTTACCAGCTGTACGCCTCGCTGGCGGATCCGTGGGCGCAGCGGTCGCTGATCGTGCGCAGGCTGCTCGGGCTGGAGCGGGTCATCGGGCTCAGCCTGGTGGACCCGATCCGGGACGAGCGCGGCTGGCGCTTCCCGGCCGCGACAGGCGGCGTTGACCCGGTCAGCGGTGCCCGGTTCGTCTCGGACCTCTACCTGACCACCGACCCCGGTTACCGCGGCCGGTTCACGGTCCCATTCGTCTGGGACACCCGGAGCCAGCGCATCGTCGAGAACGACTTCCAGCAGATCACGATCACGTTCGAGACCGAGTTCCGCGGCTACCACCGGCCCGGGGCGCCCGATCTGTACCCGGTGGCGCAGCGGGCCGAGATCGACGCGCTGAGCACGCTGATCTACCACGCGGTCAACAACGGCGTCTACAAGGCGGGGCTGGCTGCCAGCCAGGCAGCCTACGAGGAGGCGTTCGACGCGCTGTTCAGCACGTTGAGCGCGCTGGAGGAACGGCTGACCCGGCGGAGGTTCCTGCTCGGCAGCAATATGACCGAGGCGGATGTACGGCTATATCCCACATTGGCCCGATTCGACGCCGTCTATCACACCCATTACAAGTGCAACCTGAACCGGCTGGTGGACTATCCAGGGCTGTGGGGTTACGCGCGCGACCTCTACCAGCTGCCGGGTTTCGGGGACACGACGGACTTCGATCAGATCAAGCGGCACTACTACCAGACCCAGGACTGGATCAATCCGAGCCGCATCGTGCCCAAGGGGCCCTACGTGAACTGGCTCTCACCGCATGACAGGGAGCGCATGTCCGCGCGATCATGAACAAGGTGGCCCGGACCCGGAGCCCTGCCGCGGCGGTAGCCTGGGAGGCCGTGGAGTGACAGAAATCCAACATTCGGAAGAGGGCGATGTCCGCCGTGTCTTCTGAGGCGCCGCAGTCCGCGGATCTCAGCGAAGCAGTACCAAGCAGCCCGGACGCCGGAGCTGGCCAGGGTGTACCGCACGAGCATTCCGGCGAGGGTGCGGCCAGCAAGGACTTCGGGCCGAACGAATGGCTCGTGGACGAGCTCTACCAGCGTTACCTGGCCGACCCTGGCTCCGTGGACATGGCCTGGTGGAATTTCTTCGCCGATTACTCTCCCCCGGCGGGCAGCTCGGCCGCCCGTGCCGCCGGGCGGCAGGGCCAGCCCGCAGCGCCGGCACCCGGCCCGGACAGCGGGCCCCGCCCCGCTGGCAGCCGGGGGGGCCTGGCGCAGCAGGCCGCAGCCCCAGCCCCGCCCGCCAGCCAGGCCAGCGCTCCCGCGGGCCAGGCCAGCGCCCCCGCGGGCCAGGCCAGCGCCCCCGCGGCCCCCCCGATCCCCCCGGCCCCTCCGACCGCACTGCCCCGCCGCGCCCGGGCGGCACCCCGGCCCCGGGCACGTCGTCCGGCCCGCCCTCTGCCACCGGCCCGGCCGCGCAGGCCACCGGGGCGTCCCGGCTGCGCGGCGCGGCCGCCCGTACCGCGGTCAACATGGCCGCCAGCCTGAGCGTCCCCACTGCGACCAGCGTCCGGTCCGTGCCTGCCAAGCTGCTGATCGACAACCGCATCGTCATCAACAACCACCTGGCCCGCGGCCGGGGCGGCAAGGTGTCGTTCACCCACCTGATCGGGTTCGCGGTGGTGAAGGCGCTGGCCGCGATCCCACCGATGAACCACGCCTACGCCGAGCTGGACGGCAAGCCCGCCATCGCCGAGCCCGAGCACGTCAACCTGGGCCTGGCCATAGACGTGACCGCCAAGGACGGGTCGCGCCAGCTGCTGGTGCCCGCGGTCAAGGCCGCGGAGGCGATGGACTTCCGCCAGTTCTGGATGGCGTACGAGGACGTGGTCCGCCGGGCCCGGTCCGGCAAGCTCACCGTCGACGATTACGCGGGCACCACGATCAGCCTGACCAACCCGGGCACGATCGGCACCGAGCACTCGGTGCCGCGCCTGGTGGCTGGGCAGGGCTGCATCGTGGGGGTCGGCGCGATGGAGTACCCCGCGGCCTATCAGGGCGCGGCCGAGGAGACCATGACCCGGCTGGCCATCAGCAAGTCGGTCACCCTCACCTCGACCTACGACCACCGGATCATCCAGGGCGCCCAGTCCGGGGAGTTCCTGCGCCAGATCCACCAGCTGCTGCTCGGCGAGAACGGCTTCTGGGACGAGGTGTTCCAGGCGCTGAAGATCCCCTACGAGCCGGTCCGCTGGGTGCGGGACATCCCGGCCGGCCACGAGGACGACATCACCAAGTCGGCCCGGGTGCACGAGCTGATCCACGCCTACCGGGTGCGCGGCCACCTCATGGCCGACACCGACCCGCTGGAGTACAAGCAGCGCAAGCATCCCGACCTGGACATCAACCAGCACGGCCTGACCCTGTGGGACCTGGAGCGCGAGTTCGCCACCGGCGGCTTCGGCGGCAAGCCGCTGATGAAGCTCCGGGAGATCCTGGGCGTGCTGCGGGACTCCTACTGCCGCACGGTCGGCGTGGAGTACATGCACATCCAGAACCCGGAGGAACGGGCCTGGATCCAGGCCCGGGTCGAGCGGCCGCACGACCGGGCCGATCACGACGAGCAGATGCAGATCCTGTCCCGGCTGAACGTGGCCGAGGCGTTCGAGATGTTCCTGCAGACCAAGTTCGTGGGCCAGCGGCGGTTCTCCCTGGAGGGCGCGGAGGCACTCATCCCGCTGGTGGACGCGGTACTCACCGAGGCGGCGAAGGTCCCGCTGGATGAGGCCGTGATGGGGATGGCGCACCGGGGCCGGCTCAACGTGCTGGCCAACATCATCGGCAAGTCCTACGCCCAGATCTTCCAGGAGTTCGAAGGGAACCTGGACCCGCGCAGCACGCACGGCTCCGGTGACGTCAAGTACCACCTGGGCGCGGACGGCGTGTTCACTGCCAGCGACGGCGCCACGATCCCCACGTCCCTGGTGGCCAACCCGAGCCACCTCGAGGCCGTGGACCCCGTACTCGAGGGCGTGGTGCGGGCCAAGCAGGACGTCATCGACAGGGGCGAGCCCGGCTTCACGGTGCTGCCCGTGCTGATCCACGGGGATGCCGCGTTCGCCGGCCAGGGCGTGGTCGCCGAGACGCTGAACCTGTCCCAGCTGCGCGGCTACCGGACCGGCGGCACCGTGCACATCGTGGTGAACAACCAGGTGGGCTTCACCACCGCGCCCGCGGAGTCCCGTTCCAGCGTGTACTCCACGGACGTGGCCCGGATGATCCAGGCGCCGATCTTCCACGTCAACGGGGACGACCCCGAGGCGGTCGTCCGGGTGGGCAGGCTCGCCTTCGCCTACCGGCAGACGTTCGGCAAAGACGTCGTCATCGACATGATCTGCTACCGGCGGCGGGGCCACAACGAGGCCGACAACCCCTCGTTCACCCAGCCGCTGATGTACGACCTCATCGACGCCAAGCGGTCCACCCGCAAGCTGTACACCGAGTCCCTCATCGGCCGGGGCGACATCACGATGGAGGAAGCCGAGCAGGCGCTGCGGGACTACCAGAAGCACCTCGAGCGCGCCTTCACCGAGACCCGGGAGGCGGCCAAGCGGCCGATGGACCCCGGCGCCGTGGTCCGGCCGGAGACCACCCTGGAACCGATCGATCATCGCAGCGTGCCCACCGCTATCTCCGAAGAGGCGATCAAGCGGATCGTGGACACCCAGCTCAACCTGCCCGACGGCTTCACCCCGCACCCGCGGCTCCAGCCCCTGCTGGCCCGCCGGGCCACGATGGTGGAGCAGAACGCCATCGACTGGGCCACCGGCGAGCTGCTGGCGTTCGGGTCGGTGCTGATGGACGGGCACACGGTGCGCCTGGTCGGCCAGGACACCCGCCGCGGCACGTTCGGCCAGCGGCACGCGGTCCTGGTCGACCGGCACACCGGCGAGGAGTACACCCCGCTGCGCCAGTTCAACTCGGCCAGCGCGCGGTTCCACGCTTACGATTCGCTGCTGTCGGAGTTCGCCGCGGTCGGGTTCGAGTACGGCTACTCCGTGGCCCGGCCCGAGGCGCTGGTCTGCTGGGAAGCCCAGTTCGGCGACTTCGTCAACGGCGCGCAGACCATCATGGACGAGTTCATCAGCGCCGGTGAGCAGAAGTGGGGCCAGCAGTCCAGCGTGGTCCTGCTGCTGCCGCACGGCTACGAGGGCCAGGGACCCGACCACTCCTCGGCCCGGATCGAGCGCTTCCTCGGCCTGTGCGCCCAGGGCAACATGACCGTCGCGCTGCCCACCACCCCGGCCAACTACTTCCACCTGCTCCGCTGGCAGGCGCTGTCGCCGCGGCGGGCCCCGATGGTGGTGTTCACGCCGAAGTCGATGCTCCGGCTCAAGGACGCGGTCTCGCCGGTCACGGAGTTCTCGGCCGGCTCGTTCCTGCCGGTGATCGGCGATTCCGGGGCGCCCGATCCGGCCGGGGTGCGCCGGGCGCTGCTGTGCTCGGGCAAGGTCTACTACGACCTTGTCCACCGGCGCGCCGAGGAACAGCGGACCGACACCGCGATCATCCGCCTGGAACGGCTCTACCCCGTCCCGGCCGAGGAGCTGACCGCGGAGCTCGGCCGGTACCCGGGCCTGGAGGAGATCACCTGGGTCCAGGAGGAGCCCGCCAACATGGGCGCCTGGCCGACCATGGCCCTGAAGCTGCCCGAGATCCTGGGCCGCCCGCTCGGCCGGATCTCGCTGCAGGCCAGCGCCCCGCCCGCGGTGGGCTCGGCGACGGCGCACAAGGCCGAGCACCAGCATCTGGTGGACGAGGCTCTCCCCGGGGCGTAGCGATATGTACTTCACCGACCGTGGCATCGAGGAACTCCTCGACCGGCGCGCCGAGGACGAGGTCAGCCTGGGCTGGCTCGCCGAGCGGCTGCGCGAGTTCGTCGACTTGTTCCCTGAGTCGGCGGCGACCGTGGAGCAACTGGCCACCTGGCTGGCCCGCCTCGACGAGGACGATCCGGACTGACCTGCGCGCACCTGTGGTGCTGGCATTGCGGCTGCCCTCGGAACTCGCGATACATCTTGACTTTCGGTCAACGCGACATATCGTATGAGTGCCAGACCGCCGGGCCGCCCGGCGGGGGTGAAAGGATCGCGACATGCCGCGCTGGACCATTGACGCTCCCGCTACGTACGACTTCGACCGGGTGGACACGCTGCGGGTCCGCACCTTCGGCGGCTCCGTCGCGGTGCTCAGCACCGGCGAGCGTGCCTGCCTGGACATCGCGGGGGTGACCGGCCAGCCACTGGTGGTGACTCACAACGACGGCACCCTGACGGTCAGTTACGAGGACCTGACCTGGGACGGGCTGCTCGGCTGGCTGCGGCCGGACCGGACCGCGGCCACTATCACCATCACCGTGCCCCGGCACTGCCCGGTGCAGCTGGGCGTGGTCTCCGCGAGCGCCATCGTCTCCGGGATCTCCGCGGCGACCTCCGTGAAGAGCGTGTCCGGGGGGATCACCCTGGACGGCGTGACCGGGGCGGTCGAGGCCCGGACGGTGTCCGGCGACATCGAGGCGCAGGGCCTCGGCGGCTCGATCGGGTTCAACTCGGTGTCCGGCGACCTCACACTGGCCGACGGCTCGGTGGACCGGCTGGACGCCAAGACCATCAGCGGGCGGGTCACCGCGGACGTCGACCTCGACCCGGACGCGGCGCTGCGGGTGGCCACGGTGTCCGGGCCGGTGGCGATCCGGCTGCCCGCCGACGCCCGCGCCCGGGTGGACCTGCGGTCCACCACCGGGCGGGTGCTGAGCGAGTTCCCGGGCCTGCGACACAGCCAGAAGCCCGGCGCCAGCTCGCTCAGCGGCGACCTGTGCCCCGGGGGAGACGCCGGCGACGGCCTGGGAGGCAATCCCGGCCTGGTCCGGGTCGCCACCATGTCCGGCCAGGTCACGCTGCTGCAGCGTGGGCAGTCCGGCCCGCCGCGCGCAGCGGCCGGGGCGGCGGGAGGCGCCCGGTGAGTCCCGTTTTCCGGCACGGCAGGCTCCGCCTTTACCTGCTCAAACTGCTCGACGAATCACCCCGGCACGGGTACGAGGTGATCCGGCTGCTCCAGGACCGCTTCATGGGCGTCTACGCCCCGTCGCCCGGGACCATCTACCCGCGGCTGGCCCGGCTCGAAGAAGAGGGCCTGGTCACCCACGACGAGGCCGACGGGCGCAAGGTGTACCGGATCACCGACAAGGGCCGGGAAGAACTCCGCAACCGCTCCGATGACCTCAGCGAGCTTGAGGACGAGATCACCGCGTCGGTCCGGGACATCGCCCGGGAGGTCACCGAGGACGTCCGGGAGACGGTCCGCAACCTGCGTGAGGAACTGACCTTTGCGGCACGGGACATGCACCGCCGCGGCACCGCCCCGCCACGGGGCACCGCCCCGCCGCGGGGCACCGCGCCGACCGCCGCGGGGCACCGCCCCGCCGCGGGGCACCGCGCCGCCGCGGGGCACCGCGCCGCGCGACAGCGACTCTCCGCGCGGCGGGGCGCGTGCCTCATCAGCCTGGGACGAGGCCCTGCGCGAGGAAGCACAGCCCGCAGAGCACCCCCGCGAGGCACAGCCCGGGACAGGACAGCCCGGGACAGGACAGCACGGGGAAACGCAGCCGGGCGGCCCTGAGGGCGGGAAAGGGGATCGTGACCAGGATGCCCGCCACGAGCGTGAGGATGCCCGCCGCGAGCGTGAGCGGGCCCGCCGGGAACGGCAGGAAGCCCGTGAGCGGGCCCGGCACCCGGGCAGCGGGGAACGGCCTCCGTGGGCGGACTGGATGGGCTGGCGCGGCTGGCCGCCGGAGGGATCCGGCTGGACGGACCCCGCGACCTACCGCGACCTGGAACAGCTGGCGCGCCGCTTCTCCAGCGAACTGCGGGCCGCGGCGGCCCAGGCCCAGGCGGTCAGCGAGGACGCCGTCGATGATCTCCGGACGATCCTGGACGACGCCCTCGACCGGATCAAGGCCGAGGTCTTCGGCGCCCAGAGGGCCTCACATCCCGAGGCCCCGCACCCGGACACCCGTCGCAGTGAGCAGAGCAGCCCCGGCGGCTCCGGGGGCGAGCCCGGCGGCCCCCGCTGAAAAACGGTTCGCGGGCCGGGCGCCAGAGCGTGAAGATAGGCTCTTATCTCGTAGCGTGACCGCCGCGGAGCTGTTCGCATGTGGACAGGACCCACCCCGGATCAGGAGGTATGTGTTGATGGTGCCGCAGGCCAGCAGGCTGGACAACGTCCGGTATGACATCCGCGGCCCGGTGCTGCGCCGGGCCCGGCAACTGGAAGCCGAAGGGCACCGGATCCTCAAGCTCAACATCGGCAACACCGCCCCGTTCGGGCTGATGGCACCGGACTCGGTGGTGACCGAGCTCGTCCAGAACATCGGGGACGCGCAGGGCTACAGCGACGCCCGGGGCATTCATTCCGCCCGGCTGGCCGTCGCGCAGTATTACACCACCGTGGGCGTGCCCGACGTCGGCCCGGACGACGTCTACCTCGGCAACGGGGTGTCGGAGCTGATCGTGATGGCCCTCCAGGCCCTGCTGGATCCGGGCGACGAGGTCCTCGTGCCCAGCCCCGACTACCCGCTGTGGACGGGCGCGGTGATCCTGTGCGGGGCCCGGGCCGCGCACTACCGCTGCGACGAGCAGACCGGCTGGCAGCCCGACCTGGACGACGTGGCCTCGAAGATCACCAAGGACACGCGGGCCCTGGTGATCATCAACCCGAACAACCCGACCGGGGCGGTGTACTCGCGGGAGACCCTGCTCGGCCTGCTCGACCTGGCCCGCCGGCACGGCCTGCTGGTGCTGGCCGACGAGATCTACGACAAGATCCTCTACGACGGCGCGGTGCACGAATCGACCGCCGCGCTCGCGCCCGACCTCGTGGTCCTGACCCTGTCCGGGCTGTCCAAGACCTACCGGGCGCCCGGCTTCCGCACCGGCTGGCTGCTGGTCAGCGGCCCGCGCCGGGAGGCTGCGGGCTACCTGGAGGGCCTGGAACTGCTGGCCAACATGCGGATGTGCCCCAACGTGCCGAGCCAGTTCGCGATCCAGGCCGCGCTGGGCGGCCCGCAGAGCATCACGGCGCTGCTGCAGCCGGGCGGCAGGCTCCGCGACCAGCGCGACCACGCCTGGCAGAAGCTGAACGAGATCCCCGGCGTGGACTGCGTCAAGCCGCAGGGGGCGCTCTACGTGTTCCCCCGCCTCGACCCGGACGTCCACAAGATCTCCGATGACCAGCAGCTGGTCATCGATCTCCTGGAGCAGCAGCACCTGCTGCTGACCCACGGCACCGGGTTCAACCTGGACACCCCCGACCACCTGCGGATGGTGTTCCTGGCCGGGATCGACGTGCTGGACGACGCGATCGGCCGGCTGAGCGCGTTCCTGGAGACCTACCGGCAGTAACGAGCGGGCTCACGCACTCCGCCGCGGCGTCAGCCGGCTAGGCGGTGAACACGACCTTCCCGAACACCTCTCCCGCGATCATCGCGGCGAAGCCTTCCTTGGCCTGCTCCAGAGGCATGACCCGGTCTATCGCGGGCCGAACGCCGGTCTGCTCCAGGAACGTGGCCAGCCGCCCGAGCTCGTCCCGGGTGCCCATGGTCGAGCCGACCACGGACAGCTGGAGGAAGAAGACCCGGTTCAGGTCGGCCGGCGGCATGGCGCCGCTGGTCGCGCCGCAGACTACGATCCGGCCCCCGGGCTTGAGAGCCCGCAGCGAATGGGCCCAGGTGGCCTCGCCGACCGTTTCCATGACCGCGTCGACCCGCTCCGGGAGCCGGGCCCCGGCCGGGAAGACCTGGTCGGCGCCGAGTTCCAGGGCGCGATCCCGTTTGAGCTCATCGCGGCTGGTCGCCCATACGCGGAAGCCCGCCGCGCGCCCGAGCCCGATGAGAGCGGTCGCGACACCGCCGCCCGCCCCCTGGACCAGGATCGTGGCCCCGGGCTGCAGGCCGGACCTGGTGAACAGCATGCGGTAAGCGGTCAGGTAGGCCGTGGGCAGGCAGGCGGCCTCGGTGAACGACAGCGCGGCGGGCTTGGGCACCAGGTTGCGCCGGGGCACGGCGACCCGCCCGGCGAACGTGCCGTCGTAGCGCTCGGACAGCAGCGAGCGCCGGGGGTCGAGCGTCTCGTCGCCGCCCCCGGCCAGGGGGTCGCCGATCACGGAGTGCACGATCACGTCGCGGCCGTCCTCGTCGGTGCCGGCCGCGTCACAGCCGACCACGATAGGCAGCCGGTCAGCCGAGATGCCCACGCCGCGCAGGGTCCAGACGTCGTGATGGTTGAGCGCCGCGGCCCGCACGGTCACCGTGGTCCACCCGTCCGGGGGTGAAGGATCCGGGTGCTCGCCCAGCTCCAGCCCGCTCAGCGGGTCGTCGGCGTCGATGCGTGCGGCAGTGACAGCGAACATGGGCGCACCCTAGCGCCTGGTGCCGCCCGGCGGATGGTCCGGGGCGGCCCGGCGGATTGATGTGACCCCGCCGCACGCCCCCCAGGGCCCCATCGTTACACTCGGCTACCTAGTACTACGGGCGACCCGGCGAGAAGGCCCGGCCGGGCCGGACGGTCTGTGCCATACTCGGTGCGGGGAAGCGGACCCCCTGTCCCCCTGCAGCTGAAGGACTGGAGTGGATCTCACCTCCTATGCCGAGCTAGCGGTGCGTTTGGTCAACACAAGCAACGCTGGCGACGGCCACCAGGATGAGCTCGCCACCGTGGAGGCCTATCGTGCCCTCATGGCGGACCGGGCTGCCTTGTGTGCCCGGGTCTCCGCGGCTGACCTCGACGCGCTGCGGGAACTGCGGTCCCAGCTCCGGCTGATCTTCGCGGCCTGCGCGGCGGCGGACGGGGACGCAGCGGCCGCCCGGCTGAACGGCGCTGCTCGCCCGTCACCCCATCCACCCGGAGATCGCCCGGCACGACGGCGGGGGCTGGCACCTGCATCACGCGGACAGCGGCTCGGTCGCGGACCGGTACGCGGCGGGTGCCGTGCTGGGGCTGACCATCGTGATCACGAACCTGGGCACCGACCGGCTGCGCCGCTGCGAGGCCCCGTCCTGCCCCAACGTGCTCGTGGACGCGACTCCCGACCGCTCCCGGGCGTACTGCGGCGACCGCTGCGCGGCCAAGGCGAGCGTGACGGCCCTGCATGAGCGCCGCCGCAGCCCGGACAGCGAGAAGGCCTCCACCGCCGCGGTCTAGCCCGGCTGGCTACCGCAACTCCCGGGTATCCCGGCCCCTGTTTCCCCTTCCATCCCAGGTTTCCCGTCCGTTACGCGGGAGGTCCGGCCGGACATGGACAGCGGCGCGTGTCGCTTCGTGGACTGATCGTGATCCACGTTACCGAAATGAAGCCACTGCACTTCTTCTCAGGTTGTTTGACGATCATTACCATGAGGCCTACTCACAGGCCGTATGGCCCACGTATGCGGACCGGAAAGAAGGTTCGGACCATGGCAACTGAGTCCGTAGCGGCTACTCCGACGGCACCGTCGGATGTTGGCCTCAAACGAGAGATGGGGTTGATCGGCGCCACCTGGGCGTCCGAGACCTCCATCATCGGCTCGGGCTGGCTGTTCGGAGCGCTGTTCGCCTCACAGGCCGCGGGGCCGATCGCCCTGCTGGGCTGGGTCATCGGCGGCGTAGCGGTGATCTTCCTGGCCCTGGTGCACGCCGAACTGGGCGGGATGTACCCGGTCTCCGGCGGCACGGCGCGATTCCCGCACCTGGCGTACGGCAGCGTGGCCGGCATCTCGTTCGGCTTCTTCTCCTGGGTGCAGGCCATCACGGTGGCCCCCATCGAGTGCTTCGCGGTGATGCAGTACGGGTCGTACTACTGGCACGGCCTGTTCGACGTCAACGCGACCGGCGGGAAGGGCAACGTCACCGGGCTGGGCTTCGCGATGACGGTCGTCCTGCTGGTGATCTTCACCGCGCTGAACTTCCTGGCCATGAAGACCTTCAACAAGGTCAACTCGGGCCTCACCTGGTGGAAGGTGGCCATCCCGGTCCTGACCATCATCGTGCTGCTGTTCAAGTTCCACGGCGCCAACTTCACCAGCCAGGGCTTCAACCCCTACGGCTGGAAGGCCCTGTTCGCGGCTATCCCGTCGGCGGGCATCGTGTTCGCCTACCTCGGCTTCGAGCAGGCCGACCAGCTGGCCGCCGAGATCAAGAACCCGCAGAAGAACCTGCCCCGGGCTATCCTGCTGGCCACCTTCATCGGCATCATCATCTACGTCATGCTGCAGGTGGTGTTCATCGGCGCGATCCCGAACAGCCAGATTGCCCACGGGTGGGCGAAGATCAGCGACCCGGACATCCTGGCCGGGCCGTTCGCCGGCCTGGCTGGCGTGGTCGGCCTCGCCTGGCTGGCCGTGGTCCTGCGGATCGACGCGTTCGTCTCCCCGTTCGGCACCGGCCTGATCTACCAGACCTCGAGCTCGCGGGTCGGCTACGGCCTCGGCCGCAACCGCTACTTCCCGCAGTTCTTCACCAAGGTTGACGGGAACGGCATCCCGTGGGTCAGCCTGCTCGTCGCGTTCGTGGCCGGGCTGTTCTTCCTGCTGCCGTTCCCCAGCTGGCACTCCCTGGTCAGCCTGGTCACCGGGGCCAGCGTGCTGATGTACGCGGGCGCGCCGCTGGCCATGGGCGCGTTCCGCCGCCAGGTTCCCGAGGCCGACCGGCCTTACCGGGTGCCGGTCGGCCAGGTGGTCAGCCCGCTCGCGTTCATCATCGCCAACATGCTCATCTACTGGTCCGGCTTCGAGACGGTCTGGAAGCTCGGCGTGGTGATCATCATCGGCTACGTGCTGATCGGCGTCTGCATGGCGTTCGACGAGAACCGCCCGCCGCTGGACTGGAAGTCGGCGCAGTGGCTGCCGTTCTACCTGATCGGCATCGGCATCATCTCCTGGCAGGGCCAGTACAGCGGGGGTGCCGAGGCGGCGCCGCTGAACACCAACCGCATCCCGTTCTGGTGGGACATGCTGGTCGTGGCCGCGTTCAGCCTGGTCATCTACTACTGGGCGATGGCCACCCGGCTGCCCAAGGCGGAGATGCTCAACCTGGTCGAGCGGCAGTCCGGCATCGAGCCGCCCGAGCGGACGGCGGCCTGACCGCGTAACTCCGGTACGGAAACCCCCGGCCCTGGCGGCCGGGGGTTTTCGTTATCTGGTGCCAATCAGCCCCGCGCGGCGGTAGCGGAGCAGCACCCGGCCCGCGATGAGCCGGTCCGCGACCACGCCGAACGTGCGGCTGTCCGCCGCGCCGGCCGGGAGATTGTCGGCGGCGAGCCACCACCCGCCGGGCTCACGCCGCGCCGCCCGCTTCACCAGGAGCAGGTCCGGCCGGCGGGCCGGGTGCCGGGCGATCACCAGCTGGCCCGGGCGGACCCGGATCGCCCGGCCGGGCCGGGTGCCCCGCCAGACGAGGAGCCAGTCACCCGGGTGGAGGCCGGGCTCCATGGACCGCTCCACGACCGCGACCCGCCATAGCGGCCAGTGCATCGGCCCTCCTACGTTCGTCCCCGAGCCTGGGGGGTAGTGTCGGTCACCGGTAACCCATGATCCGAGATGAGAGAAGGGGACCTATGGGACTGCTGACACGTCTCCTCGAACCGAAAGCCACCGTGCACGCGCACTGTGACCTGCCCTGTGGGGTCTACGACCCGGCCCAGGCCCGGATCGAGGCGGAGTCCGTCAAGGCGATCATCCAGAAGTATCACGACAGCTCGGACCCGGCGTTCCAGACGCGGGCCCTGCTGATCAAGGAGCAGCGCTCCGAGCTGGTCAAGCATCACCTGTGGGTGCTCTGGACCGACTACTTCAAGCCGCCGCACTTCGAGAAGTACCCGCAGCTGAACCAGCTGTTCAACGAGGCCACCAAGCTGGCCGGCGGCGGCCCTGGCGGCACGAAGAGCAGCACCGACGTGGCCGCAGCCGATGAGCTGCTGGCCAAGATCGACGAGATCAGCAAGATCTTCTGGGAGACCAAGCAGGGCTGACCTTCTCCCGCAGCACGTCGCGATCATCAGGGGCCGCGCAGGCACGTCGCCTGCGCGGTCTCTGCCATCCTGGGATCCACGCTCAATCCCGGGCATCCTGGCTGGTCAAAAGCGACTTGCTGGGCAGCATCCGGGGCGGCGCGTTAGCGGTGCACGCCGCGGACGGTAGGTTGCATGGCAAGACCACGACGGCCGCCAGCAGCAGTAGGGCTGACGGTCACTGGAGGACAATCGTGACCGAAGAGACGACCGCGCCGACTGCTGCGGCCGTGCCCACCGCGGTCCGCGGCGAGCCTGCACCGCGGGACGCCGAGGATCGAGTGACGATCCGGATGCCGGCCGAGGGCGCCTACCTGTCCGTGCTGCGCACGGCCACGGCAGGCCTCGCGGCCCGCCTCGACTTCACCCTGGATGAGATCGAGGACCTGCGGATCGCCGTGGACGAGGCATGCGGCCTGCTGCTCAGCCAGGCCGTGCCGGGGGCCACCCTGGACTGCGATTTCACCCTCGGCGAGGACAGCGTGACGATCGCGGTGTCCGTGCTCACCCTGCGGGCCCAGCTCCCGGCCCGGGACACCTTCGCCTGGACCGTGCTCGCCGCGCTGGCCGGAAGCGTGGACGCCTGGGCCGGGCCGGGCAGCAAACTCACGGTCATGCTGCGCAAGACCCGCGAGCTGTCGAGGTCCGGGTGACCGAGGAAATCGAGGTCAGGGTGCCCCGGAAGGTGGATGCCCGGGTGGCCGACGAGATCGATGCCACCGTGGCGGCCGACATCGAGGCCCAGGTGGGCGACACGCCGCTGGCTGAGGTGACCGCCCCGGCCCGGATCCAGCACGCGGTCCCGGACCGGGGACGCGCGCGGGAACTGTTCGAGCGGCTGGCCGTGCTGCCCGACGGCGACACCGAACGGCTCCGCATCCGGGGCGAGCTGGTGGAACTGCACCTGCCGCTGGTGGAATACCTGGCCCGGCGATTCCGTAACCGCGGCGAATGGCTCGACGACCTCACCCAGGTGGCGACGATCGGGCTGATCAAGTCCATTGACCGGTTCGACCTGGCCCGCGGGGTGGAATTCTCGACCTACGCCACCCCGACCATCGTGGGCGAGATCAAGCGGCATTTCCGCGACAAGGGCTGGGCCGTCCGCGTGCCGCGGCGGCTGCAGGAGCTCAAGCTGGCCCTGACCAAGGCCATCGGGGACCTGGCGCAGCGTGAGGGCCGGGCGCCCACCGTGGCCGAGATCGCCGCGCACCTGCAGATGACCGAGGAAGAAGTGCTGGAAGGCCTGGAGTCGGCCAACGCCTACTCGACGGTCTCGCTGGACGCCCCGGACTCGGGTGACGACGACGCGCCCGCGGTGGCCGAGTCACTGGGCATGCTCGACGACGCCCTCGAGGGGGTCGAGTACCGCGAATCGCTCAAGCCATTGCTGGAGCAGCTGCCCAGCCGGGAAAAGCGCATCCTGCTGCTGCGGTTTTTCGGGAACATGACGCAGTCGCAGATCGCCAGCGAGCTGGGAATCTCGCAGATGCACGTGTCCCGGCTGCTGGCCAGGACCCTCGCCCAGCTCCGGGACGGGCTGACCGCCGAGGACTAAGTTACCCCGGCTAGCCGCGGGCGGGCCGTTTGCCCGCTGGCTTCGGCTTGGCGGGCGGCCCGGGCTTGGCCTGCCCCGGGTTTGCCGGCCCCGCCTTCGCCCGCGGTGGCGGCTGAGGTTCCGGGCCGCCGGGCCGGGGGCGGGCCAGCGCGCGCAGGCTGGCCGGGGCCAGCAGCAGGGCGAGCCCGGCACAGGCCAGCAGCAGCGCGGGGACGCCCCAGGCGTACTGGTGCCCCTGCACCAGGTAGATGCCGACGATGCCGACGAACAGCTGGGTCAGCGCCGCGGGTGTGCGGCTCCACCGGCGGGCCCCGGCGAGCCCCAGGGCCACCCAGGCCAGCGCGGCGGCGGTGGCCAGCCCAATCAGCGTGAGCGCGATCCCGCTGCCCGTCTGATACGACCTGCCCGCGATCGTGTCCACCCCGGCCAGCACGCTGCCCGCCGCCACGATCAGGGCGTCAGCCGCCTGCACCGCTGCCGCGCCGAGCAGGCTCGGAGGCCTTTGCTGCATCTTCCGCACCCCTCGCTAACCTGAGCCCGTGCCCGCGCTCCTGATCGTCAACCCGCACGCCACGGCCACCACCCACCTGCGCCGGGATGTCATCACGCATGCTCTCGCATCCCAGATGGATCTGGAAGTCGTGGAAACACGCTACCGGGGCCACGCGGGCACCCTGGCGCGGAAGGCCGCTTCAGACGGCTTCCAGCTGATCCTGACGCTCGGCGGGGATGGCACCGTCAACGAGGCGGTCAACGGCCTGCTGTGCGGCCGCCCGCCCGGGGCGGACCCGGCCTTCGCCGCGGTCCCGGGCGGCAACGCGAACGTGTTCACCCGGGCGCTGGGCCTGCCTGCCGACCCGATCGACGCCACCGGGCGGATCCTGGAAAGCCTGCGGGCCGGCCAGGACCGCCGCGTTGGCCTGGGCTGCGCCAGCACACGGGAGGCCGACCCGGACGCGCCCGCCCGCGACCGTTACTTCACCTTCAACGCCGGGATGGGCCTGGACGCCGAGGTGGTACGGGTGATCGAGGGCCTGCGCGCCCGCGGCCGGGCCGTGAGCCCCGGCCTGTACCTGCGGAGCGCGCTGCGCCAGTTCTACGGGGTCACCGACCGCCGTCACCCCGCGCTCACGTTGCAGCGGGAGGGCATGCCACCGATCGGGCCGCTGTTCCTGGGGATCATCTCCAACACCTCGCCGTGGACCTACCTGGGCCCGCGGCCGGTCAATCCGAGCCCGGGTGCCGGGTTCGACACCGGGCTGGACATCTTCGCGCTCCGGCGAATGCGGACGATAGGCACACTGAACGCGCTCCGCCAGATGTTTGCCCAGCGCGCCGAGCCGCTCCGGGGCCGGGACGTGGTGAGCCTGCACGATCAGCCCGCCTTCACCCTGCGGTCGGCCCGGCCGGCCGCGCTGCAGGTGGACGGGGAGTACGTAGGTGAGCATGAGAGTGTCACGTTTCACGCTGTTCCGCGCGCTCTGCGGGTAATTGCCTGACTAGCCCGGAACGGTCAGGATGTGACCTATCAGACACCGAAATCGGCCTGAACCTTTGCCGAATAGTCTTGCGTTTGATTCGGGCGCTTGACAGGCTAGAACCCGGTTCGGGTGAGCGGTGCCATGCACTGCCATCTGGCAGGTCCTGGCGTTAGTGTCCTGATTCCAGGCCTCGGACCGGAGTCCAGTGGGGGCCGCTGGCTCGAATAGAAGTACGTGGACAAACCCCGGGAAGCCACACGGCTCCCGATATAGGACCCGGCTCGTGAATCCGTTCACAAGCTGTCGAGCCGAGGTCTCCAACCCGGGCCGGGCCAAGGCCTGGCTGCCAAGGAGGAGTGGACCGCATGGACTGGCGCCACGACGCCGCCTGCCGTGACGTGGACCCGGAGCTGTTCTTCCCGATCGGGAACACCGGGCCCGCGCTACTCCAGATCGACGAGGCCAAGCAGGTCTGCCGCCGATGCCCAGCGATTGAGGGCTGCCTGCAGTGGGCGCTCGAGAGCGGCCAGGACGCCGGGGTGTGGGGCGGCATGAGCGAAGACGAGCGGCGCGCCCTCAAGCGGCGGGCCAGCAGGCTGCGGGCGCGCGCCCACGCGTGAACCTGGCGGGCGCCCCAGGGCTTTGCCGCTTAACGGTGCGGGGGTACCGGCGCGGCTGCTGGCCTCACGGCCTGATCGGGGCCGCCCGGGCCGATAACGGGGCTCCCGCGTCCAGCGGCAGGTCCACCACGGCCTTGGTGCCGCCGCCCGCCCGCGGCTTGACCTCGAGCCGGCCGCCGAGTTCGGACACGACGAGCGTCCGGACGATCTGCAGGCCGAGGCTCGTGGCGGAATCCAGATCGAATTCCTCCGGCAATCCAACCCCGTTGTCTTGCACGATGACCGTCAGCCGCTCCTGGCTGCGGGCCACCGACACTTCGAGCAGCCCGTCCGGGCCGGCGTCCGGGGCCTGGGCCAGGCCGTGCTGCAGGGCGTTCTGCAGCAACTCGGCCAGCACCAGGGCCAGCGGGGTGGCCACCGCGGAGGGCAGCAGACCGAACCGGCCGAGCAGGACCGGCTTGACCCGCGCCTCGGCCGCGGACACCTCCCCCGCCATCGCCGCGACCCGCTCCGCAACGTCGTCGAAGTCCACGATCTCCTCGGGAGCGTGGGAGAGCGTCTCGTGAACGGTCGCGATGGACCCGACCCGGCGGACCGCCTCGTCCAGCGCGGCCCGCGCCTTGGGCTCCTCCAGCCGCCGCGACTGGAGCCGGAGCAGCGCGGCCACCGTCTGCAGGTTGTTCTTCACCCGGTGATGGATCTCCCGGATGGTGGCGTCCTTGGTCATCAGCTCACGCTCGCGGTGCCGCAGCTCGGTCACGTCGCGGACCAGCACCAGCGCTCCGGTCCGCAGCCCGTTGACCACCAGCGGGATGGCCCGCAGCTGGACCACCGACCCGTTCCCCTCCACTTCGGTCTCCCGCGGGGCGCGCCCGCTGGCGGTGACCATGAGCGAGTCGTCGGTGGGCCGGCCCGGGGCGCACAGCCGGGCGGTCAGCGGGCCCAGTTCGGCCCCGACCAGATCGGCGGCCAGTCCCAGCCTGCGGTAGGCGGACAGGGCATTGGGACTCGCGTAGCTGACCTTGCCGGACCGGCCGAGCCGGAGCAGCCCGTCCCCCACCCGCGGCGAGCGGACCAGTGCCGGCTGCTGGCCGGGCCAGGGAAACATGCCGGAGGCGACCATCTGGGCCAGGTCGTCCGCGCCCTTGAGGTAGGTCAGCTCCAGGCGGCTCGGCGTGCGTGCCGAACTCAGGTTCGTGCTCCGCTCGATGATCCCGATGACCTGGCCCTCCCGGGTGACCGGGATCGATTCCCGGCGGACCGGCACCCCGCGGGTCCACTCCGGGTCACCTTCGCGGCAGATCCGCCGTTCCCGCTGGGCCGATTCCAGGAAGGGCCTGGCCCCGGTGGGCGCGAATGAGCCCACCGCGTCGTCGTGGAAGGTGGTCGGCCCGGTCGTCGGCCGCATCTGGGCCAGCACCACCCAGCCGGAGGAGTCTTGCAGTGGCGCCCACAGCACCAGGTCAGCGAAAGACAGGTCGGCGAGCAGCTGCCAGTCGGACACCAGCGCGTGCAGCCAGTCGATGTCGGCCGACGTCAGCGCGGTGTGGCGGCGGGCGAGGTCATTGAGCGTGGGCACCCTGCCATCATCGCCTATCCGGGCCACCTGGCGAGCCTGTGGCGCAGCCTGGGCCCTGATGAGGGATCATGTCCGGAACGCAGTTGCTGCGGAAGGAAGTGACCGTGACAGCGTCCCCCGCCATCAGCGACGGTGAGCCCGCTCCTCCCGGCGCGACGTCACACCGGATCCCCAAGTACTACGCGGTCAAGCGCCAGCTGCTCGAGCTGACCCAGAGCCTGGCCCCGGGCACCCCGGTGCCGCCGGAACGGGAGCTCGCCCAGCAGTACGGGACGTCGCGGACCACGGTGCGCCAGGCCCTGGCCGAACTCGTGGTCGAAGGCCGGCTGCTGCGCATGCAGGGCAAGGGGACGTTCGTGGCCAAGCCGAAGGTCGCGCAGCTCCTCGAACTGGCCAGTTACACGCAGGGGATGCGGGCGCACGGGCTGCACCCGCAGACCAGGATCCTGGACACCAGCTATGTGCCCGCCGACGCGCAGCTCTCGGAGTTGCTGGCCATCTCGCCGGGCAGCCGGGTGCTGCGCATCCACCGGCTGCGCCTGGCCGACGGGGAGCCCATGTCGACGGACACCTCGCACCTGCCCGCCCGCCGGTTCCCCGGGCTGCGCCGGAACCTGGACCGCTACGCGTCCCTGTACGAGGCGCTGTCCTCGGCCTACGGGGTCCAGCTCACCGAAGCGGTGGAGACCATCGAGACCGTGCTGGCCGACCCCAAGGACGCCCGGCTGCTCGGGGTGGACGTCGGCATGCCCCTGCTGCTGCTGTCCCGCCAGGCGTTCGACGCCTCGGCCGAGCCGGTCGAGTGGGCCCAGTCCAAGTACCGGGGCGACCGCTACAAGCTGGTCACCCGGCTCCGCCGCTAGCGCGCCCGGCTGGCTTAGCGGGCCTCGCCGGAGCGCCGGCCGTGGCGGTAGCCGGCCAGCCACCAGGCCCCTGGCAGCAGCCCCGCGGCGATCGCGGCCTTGATCGCGTCGCCCGCCACGAACGGGGTGAATCCCTCCGAGAGCGCCGCCGAGGCGCTCAGGTGCAGGCTCAGCGCCAGCCAGGTCACACCGAACGCGTATATGACCACCTCGCCGGCGATCATGACCGGCACCGACCGCAGCACCGAGCGGTCCGCCCCGCGCTCAGCCAGGTAGCCGCACAGGATCGCGGCCGCGATGAAGCCGAGCACGTAGCCGAACGAGGCGCCCACGTAGCCGCTGGCGTGACCGGCGAACCAGGGCACCCCGGCCAGCCCGGCCACCGCATACAGCACCAGCGCCGCCCCAGCCCGCCGCCAGCCCAGCGCCGTGCCGGCCAGCAGCACGCCCAGGGTCTGCCCGGTGATGGGCACCGGCGTGAAGGACAGATGGATCGAGATCTGGGCGAGCAACCCGACGAAGCCGGCCGCCCCGACGACCAGGAGCGTGTCGCGGACCAGGGCACCGGGCAGCAGGTCGGCGAGCACCAGGGGGGAACGCTGGCGCAGCGCGGCCGCTTCAGACATAGGGGGGACTCCTCAGGCGGGGAAACGTACTGGTAGCCGAGGGGACGATATCAAGCGCGGCCGGGCCGTCCAAGGCGCCGGGTGGCCGGCACCCCGCGGTGAGCAGTCACAATGGCGGACTATGCGGGTAACCGACACGCTCGCCTTCGCCGCGGGGCGCTGGCGCCTCGAGCGGCTGCTGGCCGACCACCGATCGGGTCTGGTGGGACGGTTCACCGGCCAGGCCGTGCTCACCGGGCCGGGCCTCCCGGGGGGCCCGGTGAGCTACCTGGAGACCGGCGAGCTGCGGTTCGGCACGCACGCGGGCCCGGCCACCCGCAGCCTCCGCTACCAGGGCCTCCCCGATGGCACGGTGGACGTGCTGTTCGCCGACGGCCACCTCTTCTACCGCCTTGACCTGCGCTCCGGCCACTGCACAGCGGTCCACCCGTGCCGCGCCGACCAGTACGAGATCACCTACCTGGTGCTCGGCGAAGACGTGATGGAGGAGCGCTGGCGGGTGCGCGGCCCGGGCAAGGACTACGACGCCACCGCGACCCTGATTCGCTGTGATCACTGATCCGCAAGCCATTGCAGCGCGGGACGATTCATCGCAGCATGGACGTCAGCAACGTGACATAAGTCACGCGCGCGCCCCCCGCCGCGCCGTGGCCTCGCTGCCGCACACACACCAGGGAGACGAAGCGATGACCATCCGCCCCCGCCGCACGTCTGCGCCTGGGTCACAGTCACGATCCTGCTGTTAGTTGCGACGCTCGGGGACGCTCATCGTCCCGATCTACACGCGCAGCAGCCCCAAGCTCGGCAGCTTCCCCTTCTTCTACTGGTACCAGTTGCTCTGGGTCCCCGTGGTCGCGCTGCTGACCACGATCTGCTACCTGATCACCACGAGAGTGCGCGCCCCGCATCTGACGGCCGGCTGGCCCGCCCGCCTCCCAGCCCCTCCGCGGCCGCGGGAGGCGTCGTGACCCACATCAACGCGTCTCGTTCACCATCCTGGTCTTCCTGTTCGCCGTGGTCACCGTCGTCGGCTTCGCCGCGGCGCGGTGGCGCCGGGCCGAGGACGTGCTGCACCTGCACGAGTGGGGGCTCGGCGGGAGGGGCTTCGGCACCTTCGTCACCTGGTTCCTGCTCGGCGGTGATCTGTATACTGCCTACACCTTCATCGCGACCAATCCCAAGACGGGCAAGCCGAACGGCAGCCTGATCCTGGAGCCGGCCGGGGAATGGGCCTACGCCACGCTCGCCCTGGGCTCGGCCCTGGCCCTGTTCATGTACCCGCACAACATCACCGGCGTGTTCGCGGCCAACCGGCGCAACGTGATCCGGCGCAACGTCGCCGCGCTGCCCGCCTACTCGCTCGTGCTCGGCCTGATCGCGCTGCTCGGTTATATGGCCCTGGCCGCGCCCGGGGTGCCCGCGGAGGTCAAGGCCAACGGCGCGAACGCGCAGCTGGCGGTACCGTTCCTGTTCCAGTGCATCTTCCCGAGCTCGTTCGCCGGCATCGGCTTCTCGGCCATCGTCATCGGCGCGCTCGTCCCCGCGGCCATCATGTCCATCGCCGCCGCGAACCTGTTCGCCCGCAACATCTACAAGGAGTACATCCGGCCGAACGCCAGCACCGCGGAACAGACCAGGGTGTCTCAGTGGCCTCGCTCGTGGTCAAGCTGGGTGCCCTGCTCTTCGTCCTGTTCGTGAACACGACGTACGCCATCCAGCTCCAGCTTCTGGGCGGGATCTGGATCGTGCAGACGTTCCCGGCCATCGTGGCCAGCCTGTACACCCGTGGTTCCATCGCTGGGCGCTGGTCATCGGCTGGGCCGTGGCCATGGTGTTCGGCACCATCGCCGCGTACCGGCTGCCGGCCCCCGGCAAACCCGGCACGCACTTCGGCGCGTCCACGGACACGGTGCCGGTGATCAACCACACCATCTACATCGGGCTCACCGGATTAGTGATCAACCTGGTCATCGCGGTCCTCCTGACGCTCGTATTCCGGGCGTCAAGGTGCCCGGCGGCTCGACGAGACACGGCCCCGAGCACTACGTAGCCGATCCGGAGCCGGCCGCCTCGGCGCCCGTACCGGTCGCGGCCGCGCCGGTGGACGTGGACTGACTCCAGCCGCAGGTGCCGGGCCCGCATCCCCTCCCCGGGCCCGGCACCGGGCCCTCCCCCGCCCGCAGTCCCGGGCAGCGGCTGTTCGCGCAAGCTACTAATTGGTAACATCGCCGCATGACCGACGGCAGCGGGGACGCAGGCACCGGGCCCGGGGCCGGCCGTTCCGCGGGTGGCCAGCACGGGGGCGGCCAGCCCGGAGGCGGCCAGCCCGGAGGCGGCCAGCCCGGGGCCAGCGCGCAGGGAACCAGCCAGCACGGGGGCACGCTGGCCGTGGCGGCGGCCCGGGCCCACGGCGTGTTGACCATGTTCACCCTGTCCGGCGGCCACGTGTTCCCGCTCTACGACGCGGCGGTGCATGCGGACCCGCCGATGCGGCTGCTGGACGTGCGGCACGAGCAGACCGCCGTGTTCGCCGCCGAGGCCACCGCCCGGCTGACCCGGCAGCCGGGGCTGGCCGTGCTGACCGCGGGACCCGGGGTTACCAACGGGGTCAGCGCCGTCACCACGGCTCACTTCAACGGCTCGCCCGTGGTGATCCTCGGCGGCCGCGCCCCCGACGCGCGCTGGGGCTCGGGCAGCCTGCAGGAGTTCGACCACCCCGAACTGCTCCGGCCCATCACCAAACGGGCCTGGACCGAGCACGAGACCGCGAAGGTCGGCGCCGGAGTGGATGAGGCGTTCTGGCTGGCCGCGGCGCCGCACCGCGGACCAGTGTTCGTGGACGTGTCCCTGGAGGCCCTCTTCGGCCCGGCTCCAGCAGGCGCGGCGGATGCCCTGCTGGCCAGGAAGGGCGGGCCGGGCGGCACCATGGTGCGGGCCGCCCGGCCCGGCCCGGCCGCCGTGCCTGGCGACCCGGACGCGGTCACCGCGATCGCGCGCCTGATCGCGGCGGCCCGGCGCCCGGTGCTGGTGCTCGGCTCGGACGTGTGGATGGGGAGCGCCGAGGAAGCCGCCCGGGCCGCGGCCGAGGAACTGCGGCTGCCGGTCATCGCCAACGGCCAGGGCCGCGGCATCCTGCCGCGCGGTCACGAGTTGCTGGTCACCCGGGCCAGGTCAGCCGCCTTCCGGCAGGCTGACCTGGTCGTCGTGGTCGGGACCCCGCTCGATTTCCGGCTCGGCTATGGCGCGTTCGGCGACCAGAACGATCCGCAACGAAAACCGTCCGTGGTCCATGTCGCCGACGCGCCCGGCCAGCTCGCCACGCACTGTGACCTGACCGCGTCGTACTCGGGTGACCTCGGCGCGTTCTTCAGGGCGCTGGCGGACCCGGCCGCGTGGCCAGGGCGGCCCGCCCGGCTGGCGTGGGAGGACGACTGGCTCTCGCGGCTTCAGGATGCGGCGCGCGGGGCACTGGCGGCCGACGGCGCACTGCTGGCCAGCGAGTCCGACCCCATCCACCCGATGCGCATCTACGGTGAGCTGGGCGGGGTGCTGGACGACGACGCCGTGGTGATCGGCGACGGCGGGGACTTCGTGTCCTACGCAGGCAAGTACATCGAGCCCGGACGCCCGGGCGGCTGGCTTGACCCCGGCCCGTACGGGTGCCTGGGGACAGGGCTGGGTTACGCGATCGCGGCCCGGATATCCCGGCCGTCGGCCCAGGTGGTGCTGCTGCTCGGGGACGGCGCGGCCGGGTTCTCACTGATGGACGCGGACACGCTGGTCCGGCACGGGCTGCCGGTCGTGATGATCTGCGGCAACAACGGGATCTGGGGCCTGGAGAAGTACCCGATGCAGGCCATCTACGGCTACGACGTGGCCGCCGACCTGCAGCCGCAGTGCCGCTACGACGAGGTGGTCAGTGCCCTGGGCGGCGCGGGGGAGTTGGTCACCCGCCCGGACGGCATCGCTCCCGCGCTGCGCCGTGCGTTCGAGTCCGGCGTTCCCTACCTGGTCAACGTCATCACCGACCCGGCCGTCGCCTACCCCCGCTCCACCACCGGCGTCTAACCCCGCGTCCCGCCCGGGCTGGCCCCCTGTCTCGCCCGACTCCCCCGCCCCGGCCGCGCCATCCCGCCGCGGACTACCAGTACCACGAGCCCCGCCAGTCACACTGGTAACGCCGACCTGGCACATATCACGCCGAACGTGCGGCCCGGTGGGTGGTTTGTGGGGGTTTGGGCGCACGCTGGGCGTGAAATGTGCCTCGCCGAGCGCGGGGGCGGGGCGGCGCGGGGGCGGCGCCGCGCGGCGCGGGGGCGGCGCCGCGCGGGGCGGGGCGGCAGGGGGGCCGCGCGGCACGGGGGCAGCGCGGCGCGGCGCAGGGGCAGCGCCGGGCGGGCCCGGAGTGCTACTCGATGATGGCGATCAGGTCGCCTTCCTGGACGATGTCACCCTCGGCCACCGCCAGCTTGGTCACCGTGCCTGACTCCTCGGCCAGCACCGGGATCTCCATCTTCATCGATTCGAGGATGACCAGCGTTGCGCCGTCGGAGACCTCCTCGCCCTCGGCGGTCACGACCTTCCAGACGTTGGCCACCATCTCCGCACGGACCTCGGCCACTCGCCGCTCCTCTCCCTCGCTGGCGGGCCGCCCGCCGGGCGGCCCCCTCACATTGTGCCCATCCAGGGTGCCCATCCAGGGACACGCGCCGTGCCCCGTCAGGGCCTCAGGCGGCTGACCACCCCGGTGTCGTAACCGCCGTCGCTGAACTCCTCGCTGTCCAGCAGGTCCGCGTGGAACGGCAGGTTCGTCTTGAGCCCGGTGATCTGGAACGAGGCGACCGCGTCCCGGGCCCGGCGCAGCGCCTCGTCCCGGTCCGGGCCCCAGACGCACAGCTTGGCCAGCAACGGATCATAGAACGGGGTCACCTGGTTCCCGGCCTCGTACCCCGCGTCGACCCGGATGCCCTCCCCGGCCGGCTCCGTCCAGCCGGTGATCGTGCCGGGGCTGGGCAGGAACCGGTCCGGGTCCTCCGCGTACACGCGCAGCTCGATCGCGTGCCCCTGGATCAGCACCTGATCCGGGTCGAAGCTGACCTCGCCGCCGGCGGCGATCCGCAGCTGCTGTTCGACCAGGTCGATGCCGGTCACCATCTCGGTGACGGGATGCTCGACCTGGAGCCGGGTGTTCATCTCCAGGAACGTGAAGTCGCCGGTCCGCGCGTCCACGAGGAACTCGACGGTCCCGGCGCCCTGGTAGCCGACCGTCTCCCCGGCCCGGACCGCCGCCTCCAGCATCCGGGCGCGCAGGCCGGGGCCGACCCCCGGCGACGGGGTCTCCTCGGCCACCTTCTGGTGCCGGCGCTGCACCGAGCAGTCCCGCTCGCCCAGGGCCAGCACGCGCCCGCCGGGAAGCCCGAGGATCTGCACTTCCACATGCCGGGCAGGCGCCACGTAGCGTTCCAGCAGGATCGCGGGGCTGCCGAAGAAGCGCTCGGCGCGGGAGCGGGCCGTCTCGAACGCCGCCGCCAGTTGCTCCGGGTCGGCCGCGGCGCTCATCCCGATGCCGCCGCCGCCCGCGGCGGCCTTCACCATGACCGGGTAGCCGATGAGCGCCGCGGCGTCCACGGCCTCCCCGGCGTCCTTCACCGGCTGGGTCGTGCCCGCGGCCACGGGCACCCCGTTGGCGGCCATCAGGTTCCGCGCGCTGATCTTGTCGCCCATCTGCTCGATGGCGGATGGTGGCGGTCCCACCCAGGCGAGACCCGCGTCGATGACAGCCTGCGCGAACGGACCGTTTTCGGAAAGGAAGCCGTATCCGGGGTGGACGGCGCGCGCGCCGGTGTCGCGGGCGGCGCGGAGGATGGCACCGGCGTCGAGGTAGCTGCGGGCGGGCGGCGGGGGCCCGATCAGGGCCGCCTGATCCGCCTCGCGCACGAAAGGCAGCTCAGCGTCGGCCTCGGAGTAGACGGCGATGGTCCGGATGCCCATCCGCCGGGCGGTGGTGATCACCCGCCGGGCTATCTCACCGCGGTTGGCGACGAGCACCGACTCCATCACCGCTGACCCGGGTTCGGCGGTGTGAGGCACGGCGGAAGCCTACAGGCGGCCGGGGTACCACCGCCCGGCCACCTTGGTGAGCGCCTCCACGACGCGCGGGTCGTACTCCACCGCGGTGTCCAGCCGGAGCCGTTCCAGCGCCGCGGCGGAGCGGTCCCGGTCAGGCGACCCGCCCACCAGATCGTCGAACGCGTTGGCGGCCCGGATGATCCGGCTCCCGATCGGGGGCTCCGGGCCACTGCCGCGCCAGGGCTGGCTCTGCCGCCGGACGATCTCGGCCACCCCGTCCAGCACGCCGGCCTGCTCGATGACGCAGGCGCCGAGGCCGGCGATGCGCCGCTGATCCTCGGGAGAGGCGAGCACGGTCGCGCCGCCCGGGATCGGGTCCGCCAGCGACAGCTGGCCGATGTCGTGCATGAGGGCGGCGTACTCCAGCTCCAGCAGGCCCGGCTCGCTCATGCCGAGCTCGCGGGCGACCGCCACGGCGAGCCGGCCCACCCGGTAGGAGTGGCCGTTCTCGACGTAGCCGCCGACCTCGGTGACCCGGGCCAGGGCACGGACCGTCTGCAGGTAGGTGGACCGGATCCCCGCGTACCGGCGGAAGGCCGTCTGGGTGACCAGCAGCGGCGCGATGAGCAGCGCCAGTGCTACCAGCCCCATCGCCTCGGTGGCGAGGGCGATCAGCATGGCGGAGGCACCCACCGCCGCGCCGAGAGGCACCTGGATGCTGAGCTCGTCGCGCAGCGAGACGACGAACCTGGCCCGCAGGGTGTCCGCCCGGATCAGGCCCTTGATCACGCATTCGGCGAACCATCCGGCCACGATCAGCACGGCCATGACCGCGAGCCTGAGCCACACGTGACGGTCGATGACGGGCAGGTGGGCGAGGGGCCGGAAAGCGATCGCCACGAACGCCACGGCCAGCAGCCGGGAGGCCATCCCGGCCACCCCGGCCAGGCCCGGCCGCCAGGTGCGGCAGCGCCCCGACGATCATCCCGACCGCGGTGACCGCGACCACCTGCAGCGCGGGCTGGAGGGCCGGGTGCATGCCGACCCCGAAGGCCAGCGCGTAGCCGAGGGCCCCCGCGCTGCCGATCGGGGCGGCCTCGCGGTCACCGGGCAGCGACAGCCGCAGCATCTCGCCCAGCGCGATCAGCGCCCCGAAAGCCAGCGCGTCCCGGGGCTGCACCAGGCCGGCCGCAGCGGTCTGCGCCACGGCCGCGACCAGCAGCAGGCCGGCCGCGGCGACCAGCAGCAGCTGGCCAGAGTCGATGGACTGCCAGGCGGCCTGGCGGGCGATGTGCCGTTGCGTAGTCACCGCGGGCGCGCCTCAGCGGCTCTCGACGACCCGCAGCGGCGCGGTGGGATCGTCGTGATCCTGGGCCGCGACCTGGGCGGGGGAGTCGGCCGTCACGACCGCGGACGGTGGCTGTCCGGGGACCTGCGATTCCCAGTGTTCCCGGGCCAGCGCGGCGATGAAGGCGTCCACGAGCATGGGATCGAACTGCATGCCGGAGCATTTGCGCAGCTCCGTGACGGCCTCCTCGACGCTCCGGGCGCCACGGTAGGAGCGGGTGGAGGTCATCGAGTCGAACGCGTCGGCGACCGCGATCACCCGGGCGAACTCGGGGATCTCGTCGCCCGCCAGCCCCATCGGGTAGCCCTTGCCGTCCATCCGCTCGTGGTGGTGCATGATGCCGTCCAGCGCCTCGGTCAGGAAACCGATCTGCCGGACGATCTCCAGGCCGCGCATCGGGTGCAGCTGGATGGCGGCCAGCTCCTCCTCGGTCAGCGGGCCGGTCTTCTGCAGCACCTTGGTCGGGACGCCGAGCTTGCCGACGTCGTGCAGCATGCCCGCGTAGCGGATGGCCTCGACCCTCTCCGCGCCCATGCCGATCTGCCGGGCCAGCATGGCGGCGCCCCGGGACACCCGTTCACTGTGCCCGCGGGTGTAGAAGTCCTTCGTCTCCACCGCCTGGCACAGCGCGGCCATCGTGGCCGAGTAGGCACCCTCCTGGGCGGCGAACTGCGCCATCGCCCAGCGCGCCACGAACAGCGGGATCAGGACCAGGACCGCAGCGAACGGTCCGACCAGATCCCACAGCGCGGCGATCAGCAGGCCCAGCGTGGCGTAGCCCAGGTCGGACACCAGGAGAAGGGAAAGATGCAGGTCGAGGCGGCCACGCCGGGGGCTGGCCCCGGATGGGGGCAGGAGCAGCAGCATGGTCCACAGCAGCCCGTGATTGACGGCCACGTGCACCGCGGCGGCCACGGCGAACGCCAGGATGATGCCCGGGAAGTAGGCCGCCGATGGCACGCCGATAGGCCCGCCCAGCGCCAGATAGGCCTCACCCGCCGCATACGCGCTGAGCGCGTACATTGCCCCGTTAAAGGCCCGCTCGCGCAGCCCGCCGCGGCGCAGGCTGATCAGCGATGTGGCCCCGACCAGCGCGGCCCCGCCCGGGCCGAGCAGGACGACCGCCGCCAGGGTGGCCGCCGAGCTGGGTGACCAGGCGGACTGCCGGGAGGTGAGCGTGGTGGGAGTGGAATCGCAGATCATGAACAGGACGGCCAGCACCAGCAGCATCCTGGACTTCTGGTCGTCCAGGCTCAGGTCCGCCGCCAGCACGTTGGCCAGCAGCAGGACCGCTGCCGTGACCACCACGGCCATGTAGAGCCACGCGGCCCGCGAGAGCCTGCTCAAGACCCCCCCTCGCAGTTAGTCCGATCGGCTAACGGGTGGTCACTTCCTCACGGGCGCACGCCGGCCGCGAACGGGTAACCCTCCCGATCGCCGGCCCCGATGAATGACCCTGCCAATAGGTCCAGCTCGCCACTCAGGGTAACGCCATCACCGCTGATCGCGTAGCCCTCACGACCGATATCTACAATCTGTATAGACGACATAACAGAAAGTAACAATGGTTAGGGCAGACGACGTCCGCCCAGCTCAGAGGGCAGGTGATTGCGGCCGGTGTCCCGGCGGGCGATTTGGCGGGTAATGGGCCCCGGCGGCAGGCGGGCTATTCGCCGTGCAGTTCGGTGATCTCGATCGTGGCCCGGACTTCCTGGATCCGGGTCAGCACCTTGACCCGCAGATCACCGGGGACCTGATCGCGGCCGCAGTACTTGTGGACCAGCCGCTTGACCGCCTCTTCGAGGCCATACTCCCGCAGGCACGGGCCGCATTCGTCGAGGTGCTGGCGGATCCGCGCCCTCCCCGAGTCACCGAGCTCGCCATCCAGGTAGGAGTAGACCCGGTCGAGTACCTCGCTACACGGGGTCTCGTGGGGTTTCCCGCAGCTCATGACCCGTCCCTCCCCGACTCCGCGGCCTGCGGGTCCTGGCCGTCCCCCGCCGTGGCCGGTCGCGTCACGCCCCGTTCCGCCGCGTAATCCTGCAGCATCTCCCGCAGCTGCCGCCGCCCGCGGTGCAGGCGTGACATGACGGTGCCGATCGGCGTGCCCATGATGTCGGCGATCTCCTTGTATGCGAACCCCTCCACGTCCGCGAGGTACACCGCGATGCGGAACTCCTCGGGAAGGGCCTGCAGCGCCTGCTTGATGTCGGAGTCGGGGAGACGGTCCAGGGCCTCCGCCTCCGCCGACTTCAGGCCAGAGGACGTGTGCTCAGCGGCCCGGGCCAGCTGCCAGTCCTCGACCTCTTCCGCGCCCGAGCGCTGCGGCTCGCGCTGCTTCTTGCGGTAGCTGTTGATGAAGGTATTAGTCAGGATGCGGAACAGCCACGCCTTCAGGTTCGTGCCTGGCTGGAACTGGTGGAACGACGCGTACGCCTTGGCGAACGTCTCCTGCACGAGGTCCTCGGCGTCCGCCGGGTTACGCGTCATCCGCAGCCCCGCCGAGTAGAGCTGATCCAGGAACGGCAGCACATCGTGCTCGAAACGCTCGCTTCGCTGCTCGAGTGTCTCGGTTACCGCACCCACCCCCTCGGAGATCTCCTGCACCGGCCGACCATAGCGGCCGTATGGGCGGGAGGATACATCCCCCCTATCCCACGGCTCGAAGCGAGTCAGCTTAGGGGCGATGCTGCGAGGCACGCAATCGGCTACAACCACGTCGTCTGAAACATGCGACCCTGCGCCTTCATTCCGTCATCCGGCGCCCGGCCGGCGGACGACCCCAGGGACAGCAGGGCGACCTGCCCGTCTAGTCAGGTGAGGAAAGTCCCAGGTGGGGAACATTTCAGGAAATAGGGCTGCGCGGGTTCCCGTCTTCGCGGCGGCGTTTCACCTCTGTCACTGGGCAGGCCGTCAGCCGCATGCGTGCAGCCCGGCGCTGGATGGAGTCATGGTGGCGGCTAATGCGACCAGTCCTCTCACCGTTCTCGGCTCGGGCTCGCTCACGGCCTACTGGCAGTTCCAGCGAGCCGTGGTGGCGGCTCAGCTGCAAGCCTGGCTGCCGCCGCGAAGACGGATCCTGGTCGATATCTCCGGCCCCCAGTCCAGCGTGGCCTCACTGGCGGCCGCCGCGGGCAACGCGGTGCTCCAGGTCATTCCGCGCTGGCCCGCCGCCTCGGAACGCCCCAGGCTGGAGCCGCCGCGGACGCTCACGGCCCGCGGCGTGCACCGCCGCCGGGCCTCAGCCGGACGGCTGATCCGGGTGGTGGCGGACTCCGCGAACCTGGCCTTCCTGGCCGACGGGTCAGTGGACGGGGTGATCGCCGACGACGGGGCGCTGTCGCGGCACCTGATGGCCGAGGACGTCGCGGCGGAGATTGCCCGCGTGCTGCGGCCCGGGGGCCAGCTCCTGGCGAGCGTGGACTCACTCGTCCTGGGCATGTCCATCCTGGCTGAGCAGCACCAGTGGGCCCAGCTGACCGACCTGCCGCAGGCCGAAGTGGTGCTGGTGCCCTGGCCGGACGGCCGGATCACCCGGTGCTTCGGCCCTGAGCAGCTGGTCGACCTGCTGACCGAGGCCGGGCTGGAGGTCAGCTGGATCCGCCCGCGCACCGTGCTGTCCCCGTCCATGGTGGACCATGTGCTGCGTAAGGACCCCGGCGCCATCATGCGGCTGGTCCGGGCCGAACTGGCCGCGGGGGCGGAAGACTACGGGCCGGCCGGGGCGGGGAACGGGCCGGGGAACACCGGGAACGAGTCCTTCGGTATCTACCTGCTGGCCGCAGCCCGGAAGCCCGGGGTCAGCGCGCCCAGGACCAGCTCACAGGAGGCCGGCGCACAGAGGTCTGGCCCGCAGGACGCGCAGGGGGCCGGTGCGCACAGGATCGGCACAGGTGGAGCCGGGCGGGCGGCCACCGCCGCACAGCCCGCGGGCTAGCGCTGGGCTAGCGCTGGGCTAGCGCCGCATCCGGTCGCGCTTCGACTGGCAGGCTACGCACCGGGATGCTTCCGGACGGGCCTCCAGGCGCCCTTCCGGAATGGGCTTGCCGCAGTCCCCGCATTTGCCGTAGCTGCCGTCCTGGATGCGCTGCAGCGCATCCATGACCTCCGTACGCTGGGACATCGCCGAGGCCAGCACCGCGTCCGAGCGGTCCGCTTCGGACAGGCTGGTCCCCACATCCGCCTCGTCCTGCGGGAAGTCCGCGCTACCGGACACCGGCCTCTCGCCGCGCAGGACCGCGATGGAGCGGTCCAAGTCGTCGCGCGCAGCCTCAAGACGCCTACGTACGGTGATGGTCTCCACGGATCCTCCCTACCTCATCGGGGCACCAGCGGCGCAGCAGCCGATGGTCCTCGGGGAGGGCCGGGCTGCGCTCAGGGCCTCAGAACAACGTGCTGGGGGCACCCCGGGAGGCGCCGCTGCGCCCCCCCGCCCCGGCCTGCGGGGACCCCGCGGGCTCAGAATCACCCTCCATGGGCTCGATCAGTTCCGGACCGTTGTGCCGGACCGAGTTGACTTCCGTTGACACCGGATACGACGTCAGATGGGCCGAGGCGGCGGGCGTCATCAGCCCGTGCAGCGCCTCGGCGCTGGTCGCCGCGGGATCCAGCCAGTCGGCCCAGCGGGCCGGATCGATCACCATCGGCATCCGGTCATGGATCCGGCCGACCTCGTCCTCGGCCCGCGTGGTGATGATGGTGGCGGTCCACAGCCAGGAATCACGATCGTCCTCGGGCTGGTCCTTGTCGCGCCAGAGCTCGTACAGGCCGGCGAAGGCCAGCACGCCGCCGTCTTCGCGGCGGATGTAGTAGGGCTGCTTGCGCGGGTGCTTGGGGTCCCCGGACTTCTCCCACTCGTAAAAGCCGTCCGCGGGCAGCAGGCACCGGTGGCGGGCGAACGCGCGGCGGAAAGCCGGCTTGGTGGCCACGGTCTCGGCCCGGGCGTTGATCAGGCGGCTGCCGATCGAGACGTCCTTGGCCCAGAACGGCACGAGCCCCCAGCGGACCACCCGCAGTTCCCGCACCGCCCCGTGGTCTGAGGCCCCGTGCTGGCCGGGACTGCGCTGGCCGGGAGCGTGCTCGCCGGGACCGTGCTCGCCGGGACCGTGCTCGCCGGGACCGTGCTCGCCGGGACCGTGCTCGCCGGGACCGTGCTCGCCGGGACCGTGCTCGCCGGGACCGTGCTCGCCGGGACTGTCCTCACCGCGGCCACTCTCGGCGGGACCGTCCTCGCCGTCCTTCGGGAGCCGTGTGACCACGGCGTACACCGGCTTGGTGGGCGCCACGTTGTAGTCAGGCCGCAGCGGCTCGGTCACCCGGTCCCGCTGCACGCCAAACTCCTCCAGGAGTTCCTGGCGCTTCCGCGCCGACGCGAAGCGGCCGCACATATCGTCACCCGATCACTACATAGCTGGGGCTGCTGGGGGCAGCACCGGGGAAGCACAGAATGTGGCACTTAATAACCACAAATCTTGACTATCAAACCTCGCCGACGTTCTGGGCCACGCGCACCCCTCAGCGGGGGTGACCACGACGGGCCGACCCCGGCCGGCGGGTCCCGCGGGACACGGCGCTCGCTGGTTCTTCCCGGATTCCCTCGATTCACTCCAGGCGATGCGCTCAGCACACGCATTACGCTCACAGCATGGACACCGCACGCCAGGATTCCGGCGGCCAGGGCACGCCCGGCCCCGCGCCCGCTGGCCGGGAACCGCCCTGGGAGGCCCCGCAGGCCAGCGGGCCGCTGCGGGCCCGGGTGCGAGTGCCCGGGTCGAAGTCCATGACCAACCGGGCGCTCGTCCTCGCGGCTCTCGCGGCCGGCCCCGCCGACATCGTCAACCCGTTGCTGGCCCGGGACACGCTGCTGATGGCCGACGCTCTCCGCGCGCTCGGGGCGACGGTGGAGACCCGCGCCTCGGCGGCCACCCTGGCCACGGCCCCCACCCGCGCCACACCGGCCACCCGCGCCACACCGGCCACCGCGCGCCACACGCGGCCACCGGCGCCACAGCGGCCACCGGCGCCTCGGCGGCCGCCGGCACCACAGCGGGCACCAGCGCCACGGCGGGCACCGGCGCCTCGGCTTGGCGGGTGTACCCCGGCTGGACCGCCAGTGACGCCCGGGTGGACGTGGGCAACGCGGGCACCGTCATGCGGTTCGTTCCCCCGGTGGCCGCCCTGGCCAGCGTGGCCACCGAGTTCCATGGTGACCCGCGGGCCTCGCAGCGGCCCGTGGGGGCAATCATCAGCGCCCTGCGCGAGATCGGCGCCGTGATCGACGACGGGGGACGCGGGGCCATCCCGTTCACCGTGCACGGCACCGGGTCGCTGGCCGGCGGTGCGGTCACCGTGGACGCGTCGGCGTCATCGCAGCTGGTCTCGGGCCTGCTGCTCGCCGCGCCGCGCTACGACAAGGGACTCGAGGTCCGGCACCGGGGTGGCCGCGCGCCGTCCGCCCCGCACATTGCGATGACGGTGCAGATGCTCCGCGACGCGGGCGCGGCGGTCGAGACGGCCACGGTCCCGGCCGCCTCGCCGGCCGCGGCCGTCCTGCCCGATACCTGGTACGTCCACCCCGGCGCGCTCAGCAGTCAGGCGATCACGGTCCAGCCCGACGTGGTCAACTCGATGCCGTTCCTGGCCGCGGCCATGGTGACCGGGGGCACAGTGACCGTCCTGGGCTGGCCCGCGGTGACCACCCAGCCCGCCGCCCAGATCCTGTCCATCCTGCGGCAGATGGGCGCGGACTGCGTCATGGGCCCCGACGGGCTGGCCGTCACCGGGCCGCCCGGACTCCACGGGGTCACCGCCGACCTGGCTGACTGCAGCGAGATCTCGATGGTGCTCGGCGCCCTCGCGGCCCTGGCGGGCTCCCCGTCGGTGCTGACCGGGATCGGCCATCAGCGGCATCAGGAGACCGACCGGCTCGCCGCCCTGGCCACGGAGATCAACGCGCTGGGCGGCGACGTGACCGAGCGGCCCGACGGGCTGGAGATCCGGCCCCGGCCGCTGAGGTCCGGCCGGCCCTTCGCCACCTACGACGATCACCGGCTGGTCATGGCCGCAGCGGTGCTCGGTCTCGCGGTTCCGGGACTGCGGGTCGAGAACGTGGCGACCGTGGGCAAGACGTTTCCCGGCTTCACGTCCTCGTGGGCGGCGATGCTGGAGCGCGCTCCCTGAACCGGCGGCCGTCCTACGCCCACCTGGACGAGGATGACGTTCGGGTCCGGCCGGCGAAGAGCACCCGGCCCCGGACCCGGCGCCGTCCCGCGCACGAGGACGCGGCGGAGGCGTTCGTGGCCGCCGTGGACCGCGGCCGCTACGGGACCCTGGTCGGTGACCGCCCGGTGACCGCGATGCGGGCCCGCGAGCTCGGCCGCCGCAGCGTGGTGGTGGGCGACCAGGTCGCGCTGGCCGGTGATGTCTCCGGCCAGCCCGGCACCCTGGCCCGAGTCGTCCGCGTCGAGCCGCGCACGTCCGTGCTGCGCCGTTCCGCCGACGACACCGACCCTGTGGAGCGGGTCATCGTGGCCAACGCGAACCAGCTCGTGATCGTCACCGCGCTCGCCGACCCGCCGCCCCGGCCGCGGCTGATCGACCGTTTCCTGGTCGCCGCCTACGACGCGGGCCTGTCCCCGCTGCTGTGCCTGACCAAGGCCGATCTCGCGCCGGCCAGCGCCATCCTCGACGCGTACGGCCCGCTCGGCATCCCGCACGTGGTGCTCGGCCAGCCGCTGACCAGCGACCGGCTCGGCCCGCTCCGCGAGGCCCTGGCCGGCCGGGTCAGCGTGCTGGTCGGGCATTCCGGGGTGGGCAAGTCCACTCTGGTCAACGCGCTGATCCCGGGGGCCGACCGGGCGGTCGGCACGGTCAGCCCCGTGACCGGGCGGGGACGCCATACGTCCTCGTCGGCGGTGGCGTTGCCGCTGCCCGGCGGCGGCTGGCTGATCGACACGCCCGGGCTGCGTGGCTTCGGCCTGGCCCACGTGGCCCCGGAACGGGTGGTGCGGGCCTTCCCGGACCTGGCCCCCGGGACCGCAGCCTGCCCGCGCGGCTGCACCCACCTGGAACCCGACTGCGCGCTCGACGCCTGGGTCCGCGACCAGGGCGGGGACAGCCGCCTGGTCACCCGGCTGGACTCACTGCGCCGCCTGCTCCGCAGCCGCGAGGGCGATGACCCCGCCCCGCCGCCGCTCACCCTCACCGACCAGGACCAGTGACCTCACCAGCCGCACAGGCCCCACCTGTGGCCGCCGACGGTTCGTGATCATGGGTTTGCTGTTGCTCCAGCAAAGCAAACCCATGATCACGAACCGGGCCACGCGCCGCCGAGGTTCAGGCGCCCCGCAAGGGGGGAGAGGATGAGCTACCAGGCGTAGGCTTCCGGGGCTGCGCCGCCCGGGCCCGGGAAAATCTCGTCGAGCCGCCCCAGGGCCTTCTCGTCCAGCGCGACCTCCAGCGCCCGCAACGCCCCGGTCAGCTGGGACAGGGTCCGCGGCCCGACGATCGGGGCGGTCACCGCAGGCTGGTGCAGCAGCCAGGCCAGCGCGACCACGGCCGGCTCCTCGCCGAGGTCGGCACAGAATGCCTCGTAGGCCTCGATCTGAGGCCGCATCTCCTGGATGGCCTCGGCGGCCCGCCCGCCGCTACTCCGCCCGCCGCACCCAGACTCCCCGCACCCTGAGCACCCGCAGCCTGGGCACCCGCAGCCTGGGCACCCGCAGCCTGGGCACCCGCAGCCTGGGCACCCGCAGCCTGGGCACCCGCAGCCTGGGCACCCGCAGCCTGGGCACCCGCACCACCGGAACGAGCCTGGCGACGCAGCACCCCGCTCAGCAGCCCCCCGTGCAGCGGGCTCCAGGGGATGACCCCGATGCCGTATCCCTGGCAGGCAGGCAGGACCTCCAGCTCAACGGTGCGCGCCGCGAGGTTGCACAGGGACTGCTCGCTGACCAGCCCGAACGCCGGGCGGCGCAAGGCTGCCTCCTGGGCCTGGGCGATGTGCCAGCCGGCGAAGTTCGACGACCCCACATAAATGATCTTTCCCTGGGTGCGCAGGACGTCCATGGCCTCCCAGATCTCGTCCCACGGTGTGCCGCGGTCCACGTGATGCATCTGGTACAGGTCGATACGGTCGGTCCCCAGCCGGCGCAGCGACCCCTCGCAGGCCCGCCTGATATTCAGCGCGGACAGGAAACGGTCGTTGGGCCACTCCCCCTTACCGCCGTACAGCTTGGTGGCCAGCACCGTCCGGTCGCGGCGGCCGCCGCCGGCCGCCATCCACCGGCCGATGACCGACTCGGTGACGCCCTCCGCCCGCGGCTGGCCGTAGGTGTTGGACGAGTCGAAAAGTTGATGCCGTGCTCCTGGGCGGCGTCCATGCTGGTGTGGGCGTCCGCCTCGCTGGTGATGGCGCCGAAGTTCATGGTGCCGAGGCAGAGCCTGCTCACGGACACCCCGCTCCGGCCGAGGCGCGTGTAGTCCATGCCGGTCACGCTACGGCAGGGCTCCCGGGCCACGGATGGCCGCGGCGGCCGTGATCCGATACCGTTTCGCGCCATGGCCGGATACGACGACGACCTGCGTTTCGCCCACGTCCTCGCCGACGCGGCCGACGACATCACCACGCGCCGTTTCCGGGCGCTGGACCTGCACGTTGAGTCCAAGCCCGACCTGACCCCGGTCAGCGACGCGGACAAGGCCGCCGAGGAATCACTGCGGAACGTGCTGCGCCGGTCACGGCCGCGGGACGCGGTGCTCGGCGAGGAGTTCGGCCGCGACGGTGGCGGGCCCCGGTGCTGGGTGATCGACCCGATCGACGGCACCAAGAATTATGTCCGCGGCGTCCCGGTGTGGGCGACCCTGATCGGCCTGATGGACCGCGATCAGGTGGTGATGGGCGTGGTTTCCGCGCCCGCCCTGGGCCGGCGCTGGTGGGCGGCCGTCGACAACGGCGCGTGGACCGGCAAGAGCCTCACCAAGGCCACGCGGTGCCGGGTCTCGGACGTGGCCCGGATGGAGGACGCGTCGTTCTCCTACTCCAGCCTGGGCGGCTGGGAGGAAAGGGGCGTTCTGCCGGGGTTCCTCGACCTGGCCCGCTCGGTCTGGCGCACCCGTGCGTACGGCGATTTCTGGTCGCACGTCCTGGTCGCCGAGGGCGCGGTGGACATCTCCGCGGAGCCTGCCGTGTCCCTGTGGGATCTCGCGGCCCTGCAAATCATCGTGGAGGAGGCGGGCGGCGTCTTCACCGACCTGGAGGGCAACGCCAGCCCCGACGGCGGCAGCGTGGTGTGCACCAACGCCCGCCTGCACCAGGAGGTGCTCGACCGTCTGGCTAGCCCCGGAACGTGACCTGATGTGCACAAATGCGTAGCTGGATCGGTCTGAGATAAGGCCTTGCTCTCGCGCGGGCATGCGCGGATGCTGAGAAAGACCAGCGCGTCACAAAAGCACAAGCGCATCCGCACGAGGCGGCGCACCCTGTCCGGCACGACCCGGACGGGTCGTGGTGCCTCGGACGCAGCCCGGGGAGTGATCGATCGTGAAGGTGCGAGACGGCATGACCAGGCTGGTGCTCACCATCGGGCCCGCGCACACTCTCCGCCAGGCGGCGCGCCTCATGTCCGCACGCAGGGTGGGCGCGGCCGTGGTGACCGACGACCAGCACGCGGGGATCGGCATCCTGACCGAACGGGACATCCTGGACTCACTCGGCGCGGGCCAGGACCCGGACGCCGAACTCGCCGCGGACCACCGCACCATGGACGTGGTGTTCGCGTCGCCCGAGTGGACCCTGCAGCAGGCCGCGGAGACCATGGTGCGGGCCGGATTCCGGCATCTCGTGGTGATCGAGGGCCAGGAGGTCACCGGCCTGCTGTCGATGCGCGACATCGTGCGCGTCTGGGCCGAACCGGTGGCGCCGGTGGCGCAGGCGCAGGCGGTCACCCCGGCCTGATCCGGCCCGGATACGGCCCTCACCTGCATGATCTCTGCCCCGGGGGCTCGTGGCAGGGGTAGGGCAGTATGCGGCCGGCCAGAGGTGACATGAGACGGTAGCGGGATGCGGCTCCGTGGCGCAGTAACGCTCGTGACCGGCGGATCGTCGGGGATCGGCGCGGCAACGGCACGTGTGCTGGCCCGGGCCGGGGCCCGGCTGCTGATCGCCGGGCGGGACCCGGCGCGGCTGGACGCGGTGGCGAGGGACACGGGGGCGCTCGCCCTGAAAGCCGACCTCGCGGAGCCGCAGGGCCCGGCCGAGCTGGCCGATGCGGCGCTGCAGGTCTCGGCGGAGGACGAGTGCGCTCCTGGCATCGACATCCTGATCAACAACGCGGGCGTCGGCTGGTGCGGCCCGGTCGGCGACATGACCGGCGACAAGATCACGGAGATCCTGGCCGTCAACCTGGCCGCGCCGATCGAGCTGACCCGCAGGCTTCTGCCCTGGATGACGGCGCGGGGCGGCGGCCGGATCGTCTTCGTCTCGTCGATCGTGGGTGCGACGTCGGTCCGGGATGAGGCGGTGTACTCGGCAGCCAAGGCGGGCCTGGGCAACTTCGCCGAGAGCCTCGCACACGAACTGGAAGGCTCGGGCGTAGGCGTCTCCGTGATCGTGCCCGGCGTGATCAACACCCCGTTCTTCGACCGCCGCGGCCGCCCCTACGGCCGGAGGAAGCCGGTGCCGCTGCCGGCCGAACGGGCCGCGGAGGCCATCATGTCCGCGCTCGAGCACGACCGGCAGGTGGTCTACGTGCCCCGCTGGATGAGCTTCCCGGCCCGGCTGCACGGCGCCGCCCCGCGGACGTTCGCGCTGCTCGCCCACTGGTTCGGCGATCACGGCTGAGCTGTACTGCCCAGGCGGAACCTCGTCCGCTGTACTGCCCAGGCGGAACCTCGTCCGCGGGGCTGCCCAGGCGGAACCTCGTCCGCGGGGCTGCCCAGGCGGAACCTCGTCCGCGGGGCTGCCCGGCCAGAACTTCGTCCGCGGGGCCGCCCGGCCAGAACTTCGTCCGCGGGCCGCCCGGCTGCCCGGCCGCGCGCAGGCCCGGGCCATGACTCAAAATCTCCGCAACGAAAACCGCTCCCGGTTCCTGACCCACCACGGAAACCAGGGCGCGAGGCAATCCCGCCGGCGGCGGTCGCCGCGACTGGGACCCGCCACCTGGTCCAGACAGGTGTGAGGGCTCCGTGCGCCTCCCCAGCCCGGCCCACGGAGCCCTCCGCCCCCCGAACAGGCCCGGAACCAGGGGCCGCCTGGTCCGGAGCCATCCCGAATATTTCATCAACTGAGGCACATTTAAGGACAGGGCCAAAAGCCCTGTTTTCGGACATGTATTTTGTGCTAAGATCCGTCCTCCTGCCGACAGGGTGACCAAGCGGGCACGACGGCCCCGTCCCGCCGCCACCCTGGCTGGTGCGGGCCCACGGGGCGACGACGATGCATCACGCCGTGAGCGGGGCCAAAACCGGAGCAGCCGCGGCGGCCGCCCGCGCCTGACCTGGCCCCGGGGTGGCTCGCGGTAACGGCCCTGCACCTGGCGGTAACCCGCCCCGTCCCGCCGGTCAGCACCCTGGCCGGAGGTGCGTGCGGGCCGGGGACTGCCCGGCTCGCCTGCTTCGCGCTGGTGATACTGGCCCCGCCGGTGCCCGGCAGGGCCTGATGGCTGGCCGGACTGGCGGGGCGCACTGCACCCCCAGGCCCTGACTTTGAAACGTCAGCCCCCTATTACGGACACCCGAAACTCGGGAAGGCGTCCTCTGCCTGAGGCCGAGCGCTCAGCCTTCGGGGGAGGCCGGCCCGGCACCGCCCGCCGGGCCGCCGTGGCCAGCCGCGCCTGCCGCCGGGGCTGCGCCTCCCGGCGGGGCCGAGTCCCCCGGCCGGGCCGCGCCTGCCGGCGGGGGTGCGCCTCCCGGCGGGGCCGAGTCCCCCGGCCGGGCCGCGCCTGCCGGCGGGGGTGCGCCTCCCGGCCGGGCCGAGTCCCCCGGCCGGGCCGCGCCCCCCGGTGAAGCTGACTCCCTGGGCGAAGCTGACTCCCCGGGCCAGGCGACCTCCCCGGGCGGGAGCGCGTCATCGTCACGCGGGACATCGGCCGGGCCGGCCACAGACCCCCCGAGGTGGCGCTCGTGCCCGGCCAGCGCGGCGATGGAGGCGGAGATGCCGGTATCACGGTCGCCCACGAGTTCCCAGGACCGGGCCACGCCGATGAGCAGCGAGGCGACCAGGACGTTGCCGATCACGTCGATGGGTACCTTGTCATGCGGGTTCGCGGCCGCGATGATGCCGGCCACGACCTCGACCCCGAACGCGGCCAGCAGCAGCAAGATCAGCCCGATCTGGCTCCGCACCCGCGGCCGGGAGGCCGGGTCGGCCAGGATGGACCGCAGCCCGCCGAACGCGAACAGCAGGCCGACGACCCCGGCCACGGCCGCCGGGTAACCGATGAGGTTGTGCGGCACCAGGCCGAACAGGGAGATGGCCAGGGCGTTGGTGAACGCAACGAGCGCCGCCGCCGCGCGGACCTGCCGGATGACGTCGGGGTGCTGGGCCATGCGCGGCCGGGGAGCCACCGAGAGGGCCACGAACAGCAGGCCGGTCAGCGCGCCCGCAGCCCCGGCGATGGCCATGAACAGGTCCCGGTATGTCCCAGTCACCACGGGGCGTCAGCCTACTTGGTGGAGCGGTCCGCCCGGCTGGATCACCCCTCGGGGTCGGTGCGCAGCACGCTGAACCAGACCCCGTCGCGCCAGGCGCCGTCCCGCCAGCCGACGCCGCGCAGCACACCCTCCCGGATGAAGCCGGCCTTCTCCAGGGCCCGCTGCTCCGCGAGGTTGCCTGTCTCGGTAGCCGCCTCGATCCGGTGCACCGGGGAGTGAGCGAACAGGTAACGCACCAGTACTCGGTGCGCCTCGGTGCCGTACCCGTGACCGCGGGCCTCAGGCAGCAGGGCGACGCCGATTTCCCAGTGATAAGCGGTCGGGGTGGCGACCTTACGCCGCCAGTTCACCAGCCCCAGCCGTTCCTGGCCGCGGACCACCATGAGGGTTCCGCCGTCGTCGCCGAGCAGCCCGTTCTCCGCCCACCGGCGGTGCCACCGCTGGCGGTCGTTCCAGCCGTACCAGGAGAACTCCCCCGCCGTGACCGGGTCACCCGCGATCAGTTCGCCCAGTGTCGCCAGATCGTCCTCCTCGACGGGCCGCAACTCGATCGGATCGTCCATAGCCAGCATCCTGCCGCAAGCGGGATGGAAGGGGTGAGCCGCTCCGCGGCCCGGGCGGGAAACGGCGGCCGCGCCGCGGATCGGGTGCCTGGGGCGGGGGCGGCCGGCGGATGATCATCGCGGTTAACGGGCGGGAAGACGGGCAGGTCCCAGGCCATGGCAGCCAAGACTTTCCTGGCCACGGGGGCCGCGACCGCGACCGCCGCGGTGGCGGGCAGCGTCGCGACCGACGTGGACAGCACGTGGTACCGATCGCTCGACCTGCCCGCGTGGCAGCCACCCGGCCAGGTCATCGGCCAGGTCTGGACCGTGCTCTACACGCTGACCGCCGGGGCCACCGGCCGGGCCTGGACCCGGGCCGACCGGGCCCAGCGGCGCCGCCTCGCCACGGCTCTCGGCGTCAACCTGGCCCTGAACGCAGCCTGGCCGTGGGTGTTCTTCCGCTGGCACCGGCCCGCGCTGGGCGTGGCGGTCATCGCCGTCCTGGAGGTGTCCACGGTCGCGCTGACCAGGGAGGTGGCCCGGACGGACCGGAAGGCGGCCGTGGCGCTGCTGCCGTACGTGGGCTGGAACGCGTTCGCCCTGGTGCTGAACGCCACCATCGCCGCCGCCAACCGGGACGGCCACGGCCACTGAACCCGGCGAGCTCCCCGGCGCATCCTCCCGGCCGGGCATCCTTCAGGCGGAGGCATCCTCCTGGGCCGGCGCACCCTGCCCCGCAGGCCCACCCTCCCGGGCACGCCCACCCTGCCCCGCGGGCCTACCCTCCCGGGCACGCCCACCCTGCCCCGCGGCCTACCCCCGGGCACGCCCACCCTGCCCCGCGGACTCCCGGGCACGCCCACCCTGCCCCGCGGCCTCCTTCGCGGGCCGAGGCTTCTTCCCCGCGGTTACCGCGGCCGGTTCCGGGCGGGCGAGGGCGAACCGGACCGCCCCGGCCGCCGCGGCGAGCACGGCGACGGCCCAGGCGATCCGGGGCGGGGGCGTGCCCAGCGCCGGGGTCTCTCCGGTGGCCGCAGCCACGAGGATCAGCGCCGCGATCCCCACGGCCGTCCCGAGCTGCGCTGCGGTGTTGATGATCCCGGACGCGCCGCCCCGCCACCGCGGCGCGACGTCGGTGCCCAGGCCCGTGGCCGCGACCGACGACAGCCCGATGCCCGCGCCTGCCCCCGCGGCGCAGACCGGCACCGCCCAGGCCAGCGCGGCCAGCGGGATCAGCGCGGCGTCCGCTACCGCGATCAGGGCCAGGCCGGCCGCGACCAGGCGCTGGGCGACCAGCCGGGGTGGCCCTGCGCGCTGGCCCGTGCGTCGCTGACGGCGCGTCGCTGATTGGTGCGTCGCCGGTCCGTCCGCGGCTGGCCGGTCCGTCGCTGGACCGCGGCGGCCAGCGCGGACCCGGCGATCACCGCCAGGCTGAACGGCAGCAGCGTGGCCGCGGCCTGCAGCGGGGTTCGTTGCAGAGAATTTTGCAGGTACAAAGTGACGAGCGTGAGGACCGAACTGGTTGTCGCGGTGTTGAGCAGGGCGCCGAGCGTCCCTAGCCGCAGCGGCCGGGACCGGGCCAGCTCCCGCGGCAGCAACGGCGCGACGGCGCGACGGTCAGCCAGCACGAAACCGCCGGCCAGCACGACGCAGGCCGCCAGCAGCAGGGCACCCGCGAGCCGGCCGACCCGGCTGGGCGATCACGGTGGCGCCAAACCACGAAGCCGCTGGCGACCCGCCGCCGCCCCCGCCGCGCTCCAGGCCGCGATGGCGCGCTGCCTCGGGGATCCCTCGGCGGTGTTCGTGGTCAGCAGGCGCAGCGCGGAGGGCACTGACGCAGCGGCAGCCGCACCCTGCAGGTAGCGGCCCGCGGCCAGGGCCAGGACCGACGGCGCGGTCGCCGCGACGAGGGCTCCCAGGGCGAACACGGCCAGGCTGGCCAGGATCGTGCGCCGGTGGCCGTAGCGGTCTCCGAGCCGGGCGCCAAGCATCAGCAACCCGCCGAAGAACATGGCGTATCCGGTCGCGATCAGGCTGCCCAGGGAATCCGGGGCGTGCAGGCTAGCCAGCATCGCGGGCAGCGACGTGACCACCACGGTCACCCCGAGCACGTCCATGAACTGCACCAGGCACAGCGCGGTCACCGCCACGCCGACCCGGCGGGCGGGACCCGCGGGGGCACCACGGGACTGGCCCATGAACCCTTAACTTCCACCGCAGACCCGGGCAAACATGAAGCGTGATCATGGCTTTGGTGTTGCTCCAGCAACACCAAACCCATGATCACGAGGCTGCTGTTGTGGCGGTCGGGGTATTGGTGTGGCGGGCGGGGCTGGCGGGACATCTGGGACTGGCACAGGCACCGGGCGTCCGCATGGCGCGGGCCCGGGCCTCCCAGCGCGCTCGGGCCCTGAGGCGGGCTGGGCCCGCGGCGGCCCCGGCCTCCGCCGGGTCAGGGCCTCCGCCGGGTCAGGGCCTCCGCCGGGTCAGGGCCTCCGCCGGGCTCGGGCCCCCGGCGGGCTCGGACCTCCGGCGGCCCGGGCCTCCCAGCGCGCTCGGGCCCTGAGGCGGGCTGGGCCCGCGGCGGGCTCAGGCTCCGTGGGTGAGCGCGGCGGCCAGCTTGCCGAGCACGTCTTCCCAGCCTGGGCCGACGTTCTCCGCCACCTGGGGCATGGCCGCGGCCAGCTCGCCGAGCTCTTCGTGGACCAGGGCGAGTAGGGTGCCGCCCGCCGGGTCCGGGCGGAGGGTGACCGTCAGCCGCGAGTCGAAGACCGGGCCGTCGGCACGTTGCGGGCTGGCGAACCCCCAGCGGAACACCAGCCGCTCGTCCGGGACGAGCTCGAGCAGCTCGGCCTCGAAACCTCCTGCGTCGCGGCCGGAGTCCTCCTGCCAGATCCGGTAGCAGCCGCCGGGCCACTCCTCGACTTCGGCCCGGGCCATGGTCATGCTGCCGGGCGCCATCCAGAGGCGCAGCAGCTGGGGGTCGAGCCAGGCCTGGTAGACCTGTCCCGCAGGAGCCGGGATGAGGCGTTCCACCCGGATCGTGGCGTGCTCCGCAGTGCTGGCAGACATTCAGCCGGTCCCTTCGTTAGGGAAAGTTCGGGGTTCGCTGGCCCGGGCCGCCCTCGCGGAAGAGGTGGGCCAGGGCATCGAGCCGGTCGTTCCAGAACGGCTCGTACCAGCGCAGCCAGGCCTCAGCCTGGGCCAGCGGCGCGGCCCGGAGCCGGCACACGTGACGGCGGCCGACCACGGTGCGGCGCACCAGCCCGGCCCGCTCCAGCATCTGGACGTGCTTGGACGCGGCCGCGAGCGACATGGACAGCGGCTGCGCCAGTTCCCCTACGGTCAGCTCGCCGCCCGCCAGCCGGCGGAGCATCGCCCGCCGGGCGTCGTGCGCGAGCGCGCGGAACACTTGGTCCATGCTGCGGCCGCCGGCATCCTCAACCACATGGTTGAGCTTAGGCATCGGGTGGCGCGATGGTCAACCTTTTGGTTGAGCTTTTGCCCCACGGCAGGATCCTGCGCCGGGCCCCACGGGGGGCAGGCCAGAATCGGCGCATGGGGTACGCACGCTCGGTTGGGTTGTTCATCGCCGCGGGCCTGGCGGAAATCGGCGGGGGTTATCTCGTCTGGCGCTGGCTGCGGGATGGGGCGCCGGTCATCGTCGGCATCCTCGGCGCGGCCATCCTCGTGGTCTACGGGGTGATCCCGACCCTGCAGAAGAGTGCCGACTTCGGACGGATCTACGCGGCTTACGGCGGCGTGTTCGTGGTCGCGTCCCTGCTGTGGGGCTGGGGCGTGGACAAGAACCGCCCGGACCGCTTCGACTGGGCCGGGGCCGCGGTGGTCCTGGCCGGCGTGGCGATCATCTACTTCGCCCCGCGCCGCTAAGCCGGGCCATGGCCCCGCCCGGCCCCAGCGCTGAGCCGGGCTGCGGCCCGGCCCGGCCGTACTCACCCGCGCGGCTGAGCCGGGTTGCGGCCCGGCCCAGCCGCCCTCACCCTGCGCGGCCCGATTTCCAGGCTGCGTAGGCCGCGGGCAGGCAGACGGCGCAGGGCCGGTAGCCGGCCGCGATCGCGGCCGGCTCGTCGGCGAAGAACACGCGGTGGTCGGCGTAACCCCCGCGGGCCAGGGCACGCCGGGCCGACGGGCAGTCGAGCCGGCCGTAGATCCGGGTCCGGCGGTGGCCGCCGAGCAGGCCCGGCACCGCGCTGCGGTAGGGGCGGCGGTCCGCGCCGAGCAGCGTGTAGGTCCGGGCGGTCACGTCCGGCCCGCCCTGGCCATCAGGCCGCGTCGTGGAAGACGAGGCCCAGCGTGAACCGCTCGCCGGAGCGGATGACGGACACGCCGTGCCGGACCGGCGCCGCGGACCAGCCGCGCCGGGACTCGACCGGGCGGTCGCGGGTGGTGAACACCAGGCCGTGCCCGTGCGGGATGAGCGTGGCGGTGCCGCGGGACTGGGCGCGCGGGCGCTGCTCGTAAAGCAGGAACTCCCCGCCGGTGTGGTCGGCGCCCGGATGGCTGAGGTTGATCACGACCTGCAGCGGGAACACCAGGTCGCCGTACAGGTCCCGGTGCAGGGCGTTCCAGTCCCCGGCCCGGTAGCGCAGCAGGATCGCCGTGGACTTCCGCTGCCCCGCCGCGTGGCACGCCTCCAGCCAGTCCTCCAGGCGGTCCGGCCACGGCGACGGGCGGCCGAGGCGGTCCCACCAGTCGCGGGCGATCGGCAGCAGCTTCGGGTACAGGGCCTGCTTGAGCGCGGTGACCACCTCGGGGTACGGGTGGGCGAAGTAGCGGTACTCCCCCTCGCCAAAACGGTGCCGGGCCATGTTGACCGTGGACCGGAACCGCGTGTCGTCGGGATAGAGGGCGGCGATGGCCGCGGTCTCGTCGCTGGTCAGCAGCGGCCCGGTCAGGCCGCAGCCGTAGCCGTCCAGGCCGGCGCGGACCGCGTCCCAGTCGGTGGCCTCGACGCGGCCCGGCCACGTCCCGGTGGTCGCGCGGGTGCTGGTGATGGAGCTCATGCTGCCGCCTCCTCCAGGGTGAGCAGGGTGCGCTTGGCGTCGGGTCCGCCACGGTAGCCGCCCATGGTGCCGTCGGAGCGGACCACGCGGTGGCAGGGCACCACGAGTGGCAGCGGGTTGGTCGCGCAGGCCGAGCCGACCGCGCGGACCGCCTTCGGGCTGCCGGCGAGCTGGGCGACGGCTGAGTAGCTCGCCGTGTGCCCGTAGCCGATCTCGGGCAGGTGGCTCAGCACCGTGCGCCGGAACCCGGCGGACAGCCGCCAGTCCAGCGGCAGGTCGAACGCGTGACGGCGGCCCGCGAAATACTCGTCGAGTTCCCGGGCGGCCGCGTCGAGGCGGGCGGGGGCGCTGAGGATGCGCGGGCTGACTTTGTCGGCCAGCGTCTGCAGCACGGCGTCGTGACCCTCGCGGGCGAAGGCCACCCGGATCAGGCCCTGCTCGGTGGCGGCCAGCAGCAGCGGGCCGACCGGGCTGTCGACGGTGCGGTAGGCGACGTCGAGCAGGCCGTCCTGCTCGGCCGCGGCGGCCAGCCTCGTGTGCAGCCGGTTCAGCCGGGCGGGGTCGTCGGGGAAGGCCTGCGCCAGCACCCCGGGTGTGTCGTCCGTGATCATCGGGACGCTCCTTTCGATGAGGTACGGGCCGTGGCGGGCTGCCCGGGGCCGGGCTGGCCAGGGCCGGGCTGGCCAGCGGCGGCCGGGTAGGAGCGGCGCAGCCGGGCGATGCCGTCGGCTGCGGCGCGCCGCGCGGCCTCAGCGGTACCGCCGAGGATGACGGCGATGTCCGCGTAAGGCAGCCCCGCGAGGTAGTGGTAGGCGACGGCCTGTTTCTGCTTGGCGGGCAGCCGGCTGATGGCGTCGGCCAGGTCGCCGTCGGCGACCAGGCCCCCGCCGCCGGAGGGCGGGCCGTGACCGTCATCCGGGCCGGCGGGGCGGTCCGGGGTCTCGGCCACCGGGATCGCACGGCGGGCGGCGGCACGGGTCACGTCGATGGCCTTGCGGTGCGCGATCGTGACCAGCCAGGCCTCGACGTTCGCGTCGGCCGGCAGGCCCGGATAGGCCTTCAGCGCGGACAGGAACGTTTCCGACCAGGCGTCGTCGGCGTCGGCCGGGCCGAGGATGGCCCGGCACACCCGCAGCACGGCAGCGCCGTGCGCGGAGACGACACTCTCGAACGGTGCCTTGCCTGTCATGTCCTGAAGACGTCCTGAACCTGGATTCCGTGAGGTATCCCTGGGATTTGCTGGCCGGGGCCTGATCCCCGGACCCATGCCCAGGGCCCGGAGAACAGTCCCGGTGATCAGGCACCCGTGATCAGGCACCCGTGATCAGGCGCCCGTGATCAGGCGCCCGTGATCAGGCCGAGCTGCCTGAGCGCCGTGAGGCCGTCGTCGAGACCGATCTCCTCGGCGATGAGGCCATTCTCGACCCTCAGCACGGTAATACCCGTGAACCGCATCGTCTTCCCGGTCCCGGCGGGCAGGGAGCCGACCGGCATATCGTCGAAGGCCTCACCGGTCTGGGTGCCGCCCCCCTCCCACTGGCCGACCACGTAGTCACCCTCGGCAATCAGGTCCGCGGTCCCCCAGAAGTTCAGGTCGGGGAACGCCGCCCGGAATTTGGTGGCGAACTCGCGCACCTCGTCCCGTCCCCGCACAGGGGCGTGCAGTGAGTACTCGAACCGGATGTCTGGCGCGGCCAGCTCGTCGATGACCCCGGGGTCGAAGTCCTTGCCCCAGAATCGGTCGAACCAGCGGGCAACGACAGCCTTGTTGGCTTCGGTGGACATGGATCATCCCTTCCTGGCGGTGGGTCGGTCGCTCCCTTATCCGGGTGCGCATGCCAGGAAGACGGCGGGTGGGGGCGGGACGTGAGCCCGCGTATCAACGTCTGGGAAACCTCACGAAACGCTGGCCGGATGCGTCTTCGGGTCACAGGTCTTCCGGGCACAGGTCTTCCGGGCACAGGTTCCCAGCACGGGATTCCAGGCACGGGGGACGTGACCGAAGGAGCAGAGGATGACGACCGACACGCACGCCGGACGGCGGACACAGACGCAGCACACCGTCCTCGCCACCCGGCTGGGTGAGCTGACCATCGTGCGGGACGGCGAGACGCTGACCGGCCTGTACTTTCCGCACCACTGGTACCGGCCCAGCCCGGCCAGCTTCGGGCGGCGGACGGATCAGGGCTTCGCGGACGTCACGCGGCAGCTCGGGGAGTACCTCGACGGCACCCGGACCGAGTTCGACCTGCCCCTCGACGCCCGGGGCAGCGGATTCCAGCGGCGCGTGTGGGAGCTGATCACGGAGATCCCGTACGGGCAGACGACCACGTACGGCGACCTGGCCCGGCACCTCGGCGGTGAGGCGAACGCCAGGGACGTCGGCGGCGCGGTGGGCCGCAATCCGCTGAGCATCCTGATCCCGTGCCACCGGGTGGTGGGCAGCACCGGCAGGCTGACCGGCTACGCCGGCGGCCTGACCCGCAAGCGGGCACTGCTGGACCTGGAGCGGGCGGGCGCGGCCGCTGACCCGCCCGGCCTGTGGTGACACGCCTGTGGTGACACGCCTGTGGTGACGGGCCCGTGGTGACACGCGCGTGGTGGTCACGGGCCCGTGGTGGCGGGCCCGTGACCATGCGGCCAGTGATGACCGGGCCCGGGGTCCCGCCTCCGCGGCGGGCCCCGGGCGTCGTCAGCCGGGTCAGCGCTCGTAGCTGCCCGGCGTCCAGGCGTGCGTGGCAACTCCGACGGCGTTCCACGCGTTGATCGTGATGATCAGGGCCAGCAGCGCAGCGACCTCGTCCGGGCTGTAGCAGGCCGCCACGGCCTCGTAGGCCGCATCCGGGACGTGGTCGCCGGCCATCAGCGTGACCGCCTCGGTGAAGGCGAGCGCCGCCCGCTCCCGTTCGGAGAAGTAGGGCGTGTCGCGCCAGGCGGAGATGCCGTACAGGCGCCGCTCGCTCTCGCCCACCGCCCGGGCGTCCTGGCTGTGCATGTCGATGCAGTAGGCGCAGCCGTTGAGCTGCGAGGCGCGGACCCGGATCAGTTCGCGCAGCCGGGGGTCGAAGTCCACCCGGTCCAGTTCCCTGGTGGCCGCCTTGTCCAGCTGGGCCAGGGCCCGGGCGAATCCGGCTGCGTGGCTGTCGAAGTCCAGCCGGACCGGGATCGTGAACGGGGGCTGGCCGGTCGTGTCATCGCGAGTGCCTGTGAGTGCCATAACCCGAACCTATGGGGAAACCGGCGCACGGGTAAGCTCCACTTTCATGCCAGAAATGTGGGCCAGTTCGGGAGTGGACCTGCATGTGGACCGCACCGGCCCGCGGCTGCGCGCCAGCCTGGAGGACCAGCTCCGCGAGGCGGTCCGGTCCGGGCGGCTGGCTCCCGGGCTGCGCCTGCCGTCCTCCCGCTCGCTGGCCGCCGACCTGGGGGTCGCCCGCAACACCGTGGTCGACGTCTACGGGCAGCTGGCTGCCGAGGGCTGGCTGGTGGCCCGGCAGGGCTCGGTCACCCGGGTCGCCGGGAGGGCGCCCGCAGCTGAGGCGGCGCCCGCGCGCGGCGGCGTGCCGCGCCGGCTGCGCTACGACCTTCGCCCCGGATCGCCCGACGTGGCCGCCTTCCCCGTCTCCCGCTGGCTGGCGGCGGCGCGCCGGGCGCTGAGCACCGCCCCGGCCGAGGTATTCGGCGACGCCCCGGACGCACGCGGCCGGCCGGAACTGCACCAGGCCCTGGCCGGGTACCTGGCGCGGGCCCGTGGCGTGCGGGTGAGCCCGGACCGGATCGTGGTCTGCTCCGGCTTCACCCAGGGGCTCGGCCTGATCTGCCAGGCGCTGCGCGCCCGCGGCGCCACGACCCTGGCCATGGAGGAATACGGCCTGCCGGACCTGCGCAGCATCGCGGCCGGGCACGGGCTCAGCACCCGCCTGCTCCCGGTGGACTCCGTTGGCGCGGTCCTCGACGCGGGCGGGCCGGGAGACGCGGGCGGGCTGAGGGACGCGGGCGGGCTGAGGGACGCGGGCGGGCTGAGGGACGCGGGCGGGCTGAGGGACGCGGACGCCGTCCTGCTGACCCCGGCCCACCAGTTCCCGCTGGGCGGGGTGCTCGCGCCCGGCCGGCGCACCCGCGCCGTCGAATGGGCCACGCGGACCGGCGGGTTCCTCATCGAGGACGACTACGACGGGGAATTCCGCTACGACCGCCAGCCGGTCGGGGCCATGCAGGCGCTCGGGCCCGAGCAGGTCATCTACGCCGGGACAGCCAGCAAAAGCCTCGCGCCCGGCCTGCGGGTGGGCTGGCTCGTCCTGCCCGCCTGCCTCGTCGAGCAAGTCAGCGCGGCCAAGGCCCTCACCGACCGGTACTCCAGCAGCTTCGACCAGCTCACGCTGGCCGAGTTCCTCACCACCGGGGCGTACGACCGGCAGGTCCGCCGCTCCCGGCTGGCCTACCGGCGGCGGCGGGACCACCTCGTCGCCGCGGTCCGGCGCCATGTGCCGCAGGCGCGGGTCACCGGAGTGGCCGCCGGGCTGCACGCACTGCTGGAACTGCCGCCTGGCCTGGACGAGGATGAGGTCATCGCCCGGGCCGCGGCCCGCCACGACCTGGCCCTCGACGGACTCCGGCACTACAGTCCCGGGCCCGGGCCACAGCGGCCGGCGCTGGTCATCGGCTACGCGACCCCGCCCGAGCACGGGTTCACCGGCGCGGTGGCCCGACTGGTGGCCGTGCTCACCGGCAGCCGGGACGACCCCGGCTGACCGCTCACGTGTCGTCGGGTGCGGGCCCGGTGTGGAAGATCGGCCAGCCGATCTCGGTGCGCCACTGCGAAGCGTCCGCGGTGTCCCGGCGGCCGACCAGGTAGTACTCGCGGATCGGCCCGTCCACCGCGAGCACATGCTCGGTGACGTACGTGGCCAGCGAACCGTAGGCACGGTCGATGTCCGCGTCCGGCCCGGGGTGCACGATAGTAGCCAGCTCCGCCGGCGGCACGACCAGCGACGTCACCCGGCCCATGGACCGCACCGGCCCCGCGCACGGCACGGAACGTCAGGAGAGGGGCTGATCGAAAAGGAAGCTCCTGAGCTCCCTGATCCCCAGGTCCAGGTCGGTGACGGCGTCGCAGATTCTCCCGGACGCCGCATGATCGCCCAGCATCTCCAGCGCCGTCTCGAGGGACAGGCCCGCGGAGAACAGACGGTGCACGAGGAGATGATTCATGCCCGCGGCCATCCGGCGGGGGGTTTCCGCCCGCTGCTGGAGGGGCGCGGCAGACCCCGCGGCAGCGGGCTCACGGGACGGCGGGGCAGGACCCGCTGCGTGGCCGGCCCGGCCCGCCGCGCGCCCGGCCCGGTCACCGCAAACCGCCGGCGCGGACAGGGGCTGGGACCCGGCCAGGGCCAGCGTGACCGCGGCCCCCAGGTGCTGCCCGTCGTCATCCAGGCGGCTGGAGATCAGCATGTCGAACCAGCGTGCGGTGTCCGGGCTGTGGCAGGGCACCTCGATCGTCAGGGGGCCGGGCAGATCACCCTCCAGCGCCTGGCGGATAGCCGCCGCGACTTCCAGCGCGACGGGGTCCTGGCCGGCTGCGGCGCACGCCTCCAGATAGGAGGCACCCGGGCCGGCGCGCGAGGGATCGCCGCGGTTCGCGGTCGTGAAGGCCTGCCAGGCACGGTTGACCGACACGATCACGCCGCGGCGGTCCAGCAGCGCGATCTCGGTGCCGACGTCGGGTCCCGGCGGGGCCGGCCCGGCCGGGCCCTCCTGCGTGACCAGGCCGGCGCAATCCCCGGAGTGCGCCGGCTGGCCGGTGGCTCCGGCCCTCGCGGGGACCCTGGCTACCGATGTCAGCGCCCGCCCGGGCGGCTTCCGGGACGCGAGGGCCTGCTCCAGGGAGCCATAGACGGGCATCAGCCAGTCGAGGCCGCCGACGGTGATCTCGTGCCTGACCGAGTGGCTCGTGACCACCAGCCGCAGGTCGGTGCCGCTGACCACGGCGCGCTGGTGGGCGCGGGCCACGGCTTCCGCGCCTGAATGGTCACAGGAGGCCGTCGCGCTCATATCGGCGATCATCACGGTCGCGCCACGGTTGATAACGGCGAGAAGCTCGCTGCGGACCTCGGCGGCGTTGGACCCATCCATGTGGTCCGGAAGCACCACGACCGCCCGCTGGCCCGCCCACAGCACCGGATAAGGCTCTGGGATCATGACAGCACCTCATGGTCCGGCCGGTCCCGGTCCGCGGGCTCCCTGCGGGGTCGTACCACTGATTCACCGTCGTCTCGTCGGCCAGCAAAAGACTGTGCCGCCCAGCTCGCGACGACGTGTTAACCAGCACCGCTGGACCAGCCGGTACAGGTATCACCTGATTTTCCCTCGCTGCGACCATACGCGTCGTTCACGGTCCTGAATAGAGGCAGCAGACCGAACATTTACGATCTTGGCGGGCCGATTACCCGGGATGGTTTTTGCTGCCGCCGTTCCCCGGTTCCCTGGCGGCTTCGCGCCGGGCGATAGGTTCGTTATCGAAAACGAACCGTCCGGCCTCCGGATATCCGTACGCGGGCCGCGTTCGGCGTCAGGGCCGGGCGGCGCGCAAGCCCGCTCGTCGGGACGGCTCGCACACCGCCGTGGCACAGCGGCGCTACAGCGAAATCGCCTCAGAAATCCCAGCGCGCACAAGGGTTGCGCCAATAACAACATTGCGTTCGTGATCATGGGATTGGTGTTGCTGGAACGACACTGATCCCATGATCACGAAACCCGGTTAGGCACGGGGATAGGCTTTCTGCCATGCGTCGTACTGGCCAGATCGCCGGCGCCGTTCTCCTGCTCGGCGGCGTCTTCTGGGCCGGGCGTGAAAGCTCCCACGGCCTCACCGCCTTCTGGGAGCACTGGTGGTGCCCGATCCCGCTCGCCCTGATACTGCTGGGCCTGGCCGCGGTGCTGGTGGCCCGGCGGCCGCCGGCAACTGCGTGACTGAACTGGCTGCCCGCGTCCAGGAGGCCGCAATGACACAGACTGTGGCGCGCGCGGGCGGGAGAAGATCCTGGGGCGGCCTCACCTATGTCGCGGTGACGGCGCTGATCGTTGCCGCCGGCGCATTCACGTTCTGGTACCGGGCGACCTACAACGTCATACTGGGTCAGGGCGCCTCTGGCCGGGTGCACTGGTGCGGGCGGGACTACCAGTCGGCAGGGGGTCCCCGCAGACGTGGCGGCAGATCTCCGCGCACCAGCGACTACCCGTGCGTGCCGTGGGGCACTACCCGCCGCTGGGGCTGCCCGGCCAGGAGTTGCTCGCGGCGGTCACGCCCCAGGCCAGGCGATCGTCGGCCAGCCCGCCGCCGCCCTGCGCCATGGTCGTTTACCTGCGCACCGGGCCAGGTGAGTACCTGCCCTACGGGCTGGAGGGCGGACCGTGACCGATCAGGACTCCAGGTAGCGCAGGACGGCCAGCACCCGGCGGTGATCGGCGTCCGACGGCGCCAGGCCCAGCTTGCTGAAGATGCTCCCGACATGCTTCTCGACCGCCCGGTCCGAGACCACGAGGACCCCGGCGATCGCGCCGTTGGACCGGCCTTCGGCCATCAGGGCCAGTACCTCGCGCTCCCGGGGCGTGAGGGAGGCGAGCCCGTCGGTGCGGCGGCTGGCGCCGAGCAGCTGCGTCACCACCTCCGGGTCGAGGGCCGTACCGCCGGCCGCCACCCGGGCCAGTGCGTTGACGAACTCGCCGACATCGGCGACCCGGTCCTTGAGCAGGTACCCCACACCCGCGGCGCCCCGGCCGGACCCCGCGCCGAGCAGGTCCGCCGCGTACCGGGTCTCGATGTACTGGGAGAACACCAGCACCCCGGTCCCGGGGTGGGCACGGCGGATGGCGATCGCGGCGCGCAGGCCCTCGTCGGTGTAGCCGGGCGGCATCCGCACGTCCACCACAGTGGCGTGTGGCCGGTGCTCGTCCACCGCAACCCGCAGGTCCTCGGCGTTGCCGACGGCGGCGACCACCTCGTGCCCGCGGTCGGCCAGGATCTCGGCCAGGCCCGCCCGGACAACGGCCGAGTCCTCGGCGATCACGATCCGCATCGCTTGCTCCGGTTCGGTCAGGCGGGTCAGGCGTGGGACGGCAGCTCAACGGTGACCACGGTGGGCCCGCCCGGCGGGCTGCTGAGCTGCAGCCTGCCGTCCACGGTCCGGACGCGCTCGTCGAGCCCGGCCAGGCCACCGCGGGCCTCGACGCGGGCCCTCCCGCAGCCGTCGTCGCTGACCCGCACCCGGAGCAGCCCGGGTACGTGCACCAGCTCCAGCGTGGCATGACGGGCGCCGCTGTGCTTGGCCACGTTGGTGAGCAGCTCGGCCGCGCAGAAGTAGGCGATGGTCTCGATCGCGGCCGACGGGCGCTCAGGCAGGTCGATGACCAGGTTGACGGGCACGTCGCTGCGGGCGGCGAGGGTGGTGAGCGCGGTGCCGAGGCCCTGGTCGAGGACCGGCGGGTGAATGCCGCGGGCCAGGTCGCGCAGCTCGATGATGGCTTCCTTGGCGCTGCGATGCGCCGCGTCGACCAGTTCCAGGGCCCGCTCCATGTCGGCCTCGGTGACCCCGGTGACCGTGCCGCCGAGCTTTTCGCGGGCCAGGCCCAGCTTCATGGCCACGGCGACCATCTGGGACTGGGCCCCGTCGTGCAGGTCCCGCTCGATCCGGCGCAGCCGCGCGGCCGAGTCGTCCACGGCGTGGGCCCGGGTCTGCTCCAGTTCACGCACCCGGTGCCCCAGCGGCGGGCCGAGCAGCCTAGCGATCAGCTTCCCATCCACGGTGTTGAAGTTCTTCAACCACCACGGGCAATAGAGCAGCATGGCCAGGCCCAACGGGACCAGGGCGAACGTGACCGCCAGGGAATGCACGTCCTGGGCACGCCGGGCTTGACGGTGGCCCGCTAAGGGGTCGTCGCTGCCGGGAGCACCCGGGCGGGTCACGTTTGGTTGTAAGCCATCAGGATTCGAGCAGATGTTCGATCATCTTGCCCGCGAGCTGCACTTTTGCGCCCTTAGGTATGATCGTGCCTGACGGGACGGCCCGGCGGGACTGGTAATCACGCGCAGGGGCTCGGGGGAAACCCTATTCGCGGGCCGCCGGGCCGCCCCGCTAAGCCACGCTACCCGGCAGTAGTTCATGCCTTAACCACTCAAACCGTGAGCTACAGTAAGTCACTGCTTGACGGACGTCCCTCGGCCGTGAACCGTCTCCACTAGTCCGCGTTCCCTGGATCAGCGTGGAGCCACCTGGAACGTCTCCGGCCGCGCGCTGTGCACACCTACAACGCTGCACGCACCAGCGGGCGAACCACCAGAGACCGTTGCTCCCTGAACGATCTTGCTAGGCCGAGAGGGACGGTGACGTCTCAGTCTGCTCGCGGGCCAGTTCGGCCTCGCAAGTCGGCCCGGAGGAATCTGCGGGCGCTGGCTCCCCTCACTGGCTCTCCTCACGCCGGAAGAGGATGTCTTTATCTTGCCTTTACCGCGCGCAAAGCCGCACCCCGGCAAACTGAGAGGGGCGCTTCATGGCGAGCATGCTAGTCGCGCTCATCAGCAAGCGACCTGAGCCATTCCGCACCTGCACCGCGACGGGCGCCGCCCTGAGAGTAACGGCTGGCTGACCACCGACGAAGTCATCAGCGCACGCATTCCCGGCCAAAGGCGACTAGCGTGTCTTGTGCATTGTCTTCGAAACGAGGTTAGGCATGGATGATCAGCGCCAAGAAGCGCCGTTAGAAACTGCGCAGGCATGGGACAGTGCGCGCCGTCTCCGCGAGCCGGTCGCCTGGACGCTGCTCGTCCTCACGGCCATCGGCCTGCTCATCAGCGCATGGCTGCTGTTCGGCATGCCCGGTAGTCCGCCTATCACCGCTCCGTCACCACTCCCGGCCCAGTCCCCGTAACGACCTTCGGGCTCCGGGCAGCGGCTGTGGCGCCGCAATTCGTCGCTGATGGCATCTTCTCGTTGCCGATAGTGTCGGTCATCCTCGTGGCGTTCGCCGGCGGCCTGACGGACCGGGCACGTCAGGTGGTACAGACCGCGATATCGATTCAGGCCGTCACGCTCGGCCTGGGCGTGCTCAGCTGGGTGGGGGCCATGGGCGCCCACGTGCGGCCCGGCATCTGGTTCATCGCCGAGGCGAGGGACCTCGCGATCGTGGCGGTCGGGCTGATATTCACCGCCGCGGTGAGGCGGTCGCAAGCGCTCCGGGTGCCGATGCCGCAGTTCCAGGACTTCCCGGAAGACGACGAGGACTTCGGACAAGAAGAAGAAGGCTAGGCCCGGCGCCCCGAGCGCGACTCGAACGCGCGACCTACTGCTTAGGAGGTCGTCTCGCTCGGTCGCCTGATCTGCTCCGTTCGACGTCGGGCGGCATGCAGACATTTCCGCGAGTGACCGTCACATCGTCTGTTGTCCCTATTCATCGGGCACGCCGGACCCACGGACCGAAGCACGGCTTACTCGCAGGCTGCTGCCTGTAACCGGTATCGGGCACCGTGCGTCCAAGTACCGTGACAGTCATGCGGATTGGCCTGGTGACCGCGCTGGCGGCGGGCGTCCTGGCAGCAGGCGGCTGCGCCTCCGATCCGCGCTGTCCGCCGAGTGCCTCGTGCCCGGCGATCGTGCCGCGGGTGGCATTCACCCCGACCATCAACGGTATTTCCTTCGCGCCCCGCAAAGATGGCCATGTCCCCAGCTACCGGGTCCGCCCCGGAGAGCATCTGGCGATCCGCGTCGCGGTGACCGTGCCCAAACACATCACGATCACTGCGCTGTGGTTGGGCATCTCCACTGGCACCTGGGGTGGCGGCCCGAATGGCCCCACTGGCATGGACCCGATCCTGGCTCGCTACACCCTGCCGCTGCCCGCGGGATCGCACACGTTCGGCCTGCACTGGCATATACCGCACCGCCGCCCTGGCACCAGCCTGTACTTGACGTATACCTGGTCCAGCCACCAGCCGGACGCGAGTGTCTCAGGGCCAATAGCAACGCTGCGCTACCCCAGCACGTCAACCGACAGCTGACCTGGCGCGGCGGCCTAGGCTTCCTAGCGATCTTGTGCCTGCTTCTCCCCCGTCTTCCTCAATAGGCGCTGCTCCCTCAACCTCATAAATGAGCCTGAACCGGCCCACGCGCAGCCGGTGGTACTCGCCTCGGTGAAAACCGCCGCAGGGTAGGGACCTAAGGCGAGCGCCGCCACCGCCACGCCGAGCGCGCGCCTTCCGTCCTGATCCTCGATGAACCACCGCGCCGAGGCACGGGCCGCAGGAGACCACTCGATCCTCACTGCTCGCGGAGCAGCTCGGCCATCGCCTCTTCATGTGAGACGGCTCCGGGCCGCCCGGCCGCCACCCACTCCCCGTGCGCCGCCAGCGTGGCTTCCGCGTCGGCCTCCTCCAGAAGCTCCGGCGACGCATGACGCTGGACGGACTGGAGCTGCCGCAAGTCCCCGAGCGGCACGATCGCGGCCGCCTCGCCGCCCAGGTGGATCATCTCGTACGGGCCTGGATCACTGGCTGGGTCTGCGGTCATGGCACGACCGTACCGAGATCCTGTGACATTCACAGCCAGCGAATCACGGCCTAGCACGGTTAGTTGCTTAATCAGCGGCGTGCACGCAGCCCGGAGGATGTTTACCTGGTAGCGCCCCGAGCGCGACTCGAACGCGCGACCTACTGCTTAGGAGGCAGTTGCTCTATCCGCTGAGCTATCGGGGCCGGCCGGGGCCGCAGCGGCCAGCCGCCACAGCACACGCGCGATCTAGCCTAGCCGGTCACCCAGCGGACCGGGCAGTCCTGGCTTGCCGGCACGGCATCGACCTGACCGGGCGACACGCCGCGGCATCCACCTGAGCCGGCCACCCGGCCAGGCCGCAGGACGCCGGCCCGCCGACCGTAGTGTGTACGCGACCCCTGACAGCCATGCACGCGATCAAGGAGCACACGCCGTGCAGGTACGAGACGTCATGACCCAGGCCACCATCATGGAAACGGCCTCTGACACGCTGCGCGCCGCGGCCGAGCGGATGTGGCGGCAGCAGACCGGGTCGCTGCTGATTTCCGAGCGCGGGCGGCTCGTCGGGATCATCACCGAGCGGGACCTGCTGCGGGCGGTCGCGCTCGGCGCCGACCCGGAGATGAGCACGGTGGACGAGGCGATGACGACGGAGGTGTTCACCGTGCCCCCGGACATGCCGCTGCACGTAGCGGCCCGGGAGATGGCGGCCCGCTGGATCAGGCACCTGCCGGTGGTCCAGGACGGCGAACTGCTCGGCGTGATCAGCATGCGCGACATCACAGGGATCTTTGCCGCCCTGACGCCGAGCGACGTGACCGTGGAGCACGAGTTCGACCAGCTGGTGCGGCAGCGGCGGCTGGCCCGGATCGAGTACGGCGACCTCGACTGACTCCGGGCAGATAACGAACGACCAGCGGCGAACTACGGGAGCTGGATGGGGAGCTTGATGCCGTCCAGGACATGGGGGCAGGGGCAGGTCCGCTCGGCCGGCAGGTTCGCGATGACGTCGATGACCAGCTCGCGCAGCCGGGCCACGTTGCTCTCGAAGACCCGCAGCACCTCCTCCTGGGTGACGCCCTCGCCCTCTTCCACCCCGGCGTCGGTGTCGGTGACCAGCGCGACGGCCGTGTAGCAGAGGGCCAGCTCGCGGGCCAGGACGGCCTCGGGGTGGCCGGTCATCCCGATCAGGGACCAGCCCTGGGCCGCGTACCACCGCGACTCGGCCCGGGTCGAGAACCGCGGCCCGTCGATCACGACGAGTGTCCCGGAGTCGGCCAGGTCCCAGCCCGCGGCGCGGGCGGCCTGGATGGCCTGGGCCCGGCCGGCCGGGCAGTAGGGGTCGGCGAACGGGATGTGCACCGCGCCCCGCTCCTCGTAGAAGGTCTGGCTGCGGCCGGTGGTCCGGTCCACGATCTGGTCGGGGATGGCCAGCCGGCCGGGACCGTGCGCGGCGTTGAGCGAGCCCACCGCGGTCGGGGCCACGATCTGGCGGACGCCGAGCGAGCGCAGCGCCCACAGGTTCGCCCGGTAGGGGATCTTGTGCGGGGGGAAGCGGTGGTCGCGGCCGTGCCGGGGCACGAACGCCACGGTGCGGCCCGCCACCTCGCCGGTCACGATCGGGTCGCTGGGCACGCCGTAGGGGGTGTCCACGCTGACCTCGTCGGCGGATTCCAGGAACTCGTAGAACCCGGATCCGCCGATCACGCCGATGTCGGCGCGGGCCAGGTTGGGCAGGCGGGCACCGGCGCTGCCGACCTCGGAAGGATGGTGCACGACGTCTGGGGGTTGGCTCACGCGCACAGGGTAGCGAGCGGCTGCTACCTAAGCGGCCGGTGCCGAGCTCTTGCTGCCCCTTTTGCCCGAAGCCCCGGAGCCTGCGCCGGAGCCGGACCCCGAGCCGGCCGAGGACGAGGACGAGCCCGACCCGGACCCCGAGCCCGACCCGGACCCCGAGCCCGACCCGGACCCCGAGCCCGAGCCCGAGCCAGAGCCAGAGCCCGACGAGGACGAGGACGAGGACGAGGACGAATCCGAACCGGACCCGGACGACCCGGAATCCTTGGACGACCCGGAGGACGAGTCTGACGACGGCGAACCAGCCGGCTCCTTGTCCTTCTTGGCGGGACCGTCGCTGGAGGAGCCCTTCCGGCTGTCGGTGCGGTAGAAGCCTGACCCCTTGAACACGATGCCCACGGGCGAGAACACCTTGCGCAGCCTGCCCCCGCAGTTCGTGCACACGGTCAGCGGGTCATCGGTGAACTTCTGCACGACCTCGACCTGCTCGCCGCATTCAGTGCAGGTGTACTGGTAGGTCGGCACAACGTCTCCTCTGGTGGCCTGAGGGGCAGTCCTTAGCACTCCCCGTCCACGACTGCTAAATGGTAGCCCATTTCCGCGCTGCCCCGATCATGGCCGGGGCAGCCGCGTGATCCCCGAGGAAGGCCGGGCGATCATGCGAACCCGCTGGTCATGCTGCCCCGCGGGCACGTGCGGCAGGAACTCGCCGTCGTACAGCAACGCCACGGTGGGCACCGGTGTTCCCACCCGGGCCAGGGCCCGGTCGTAGCTGCCGCCGCCGCGGCCGAGCCGCATCCCCGAGTGATCGACCGCGATCGCGGGTACCAGCACCAGGTCGGCGCTGCTGATCGCGCCGGTCCCCCGCGGCGGCTCGGCGGGCTCACGCAGGCCCCGCGGCCCGGGCCGTAGCGAATCCGGGCCCTCGTAGGAGGCCCAGTCCAGGTCGCCGCCGGGCAGCAGGATGGGCAGCAGCACGTAGCTCCCCCGCTTCCACAGCGCGAAGACCAGCCTGTGGGTGTCCGGCTCGCTGCCAACCGAGTAGTACGCGGCGACCGTGCCGGCCATCTGGGTCTGGGGCAGGGACAAGATCGCGTCCCGGATGTCCCGCCCGGCCCCGGCCCGCCCGGCCGGCGTGAGCTGCCGCCGGGCGGCCAGCAGCCGGGCCCGCAGCACCGCTTTGTCCCGGTTCAGCGCACTGCCGGCGGGAACTGGGGGCTTATGCGCGTTCACGCTGTGAGGTTACTGTGAGATTGCCGATAACGGCCCGCCGAGACGCGGGCCCGGACCATGCCAGACGTCCCAGCCGACTAGGGTACGAAGATGCCTCAGACCATCGCGACGAAGGTCACGAAGGCGGTCGTGCCCGCCGCGGGCCTGGGAACGCGTTTCCTGCCCGCCACCAAGTCGACCCCCAAGGAAATGCTGCCCGTGGTGGACAAGCCCGCCATCCAGTACGTGGTGGAGGAGGCGGTCACCGCCGGGCTCGATGACGTGCTGCTCATCACGGGGCGGAGCAAGCGGTCGATCGAGGACCACTTCGACCGCAACTTCGAGCTCGAGGAAGCCCTGATCGCCAAGGGCGACGAGGAGGGGCTGGCCCTGATCCGCGAGCCCTGCGAGCTCGCCACCGTGCACTACGTCCGGCAGGGCGACCCGAAGGGCCTCGGCCATGCGGTGTCCTGCGCGGCCAAGCACGTCGGCCACCAACCGTTCGCGGTACTCCTGGGCGACGACTTCATCCACCCCGAGGACCGGCTGCTGCAGCGGATGCTCGAGGTCCGGGAGCAGCGCGGCGGCTCGGTCGTGGCGCTGATGGAGGTCGAGTGGGACCAGGTGTCCAGCTATGGCACCGCCGCGATCGAGCCGACCGACGAGGACGACGTGGTCCGGATCACCGACCTGGTCGAGAAGCCGGCCCCGGAGGACGCGCCCAGCAACTGGATCATCATCGGCCGTTACGTGTGTGACCCGGCGGTGTTCGGGGTGCTGGAGCAGACCCCGCCGGGCCGTGGCGGCGAGATCCAGCTCACCGACGCGCTCAAGACCCTGGCGGGGATGGACCCGGCCGACGGGGGCGGCGTGTACGGCGTGCTGTTCCGCGGACGCCGCTACGACACCGGCAACAAGGTCGACTACCTGCGCACCCTGATCCAGTTCGCGGTCGAGCGGCCCGACGTGGCCGGGGAGTTCGTGCCCTGGCTCCGCAAGTACGTGGACAACTTGCCGTGACCCACCAGGAGCCCTGCGGGTCGCACGCCGACCCGCCGCTGGTCCCCGTCGAGCAGCACCTGGCCGACGTGCTCGCGGCGATCCGCCCGGTCGAGCCGGTCTGGGTCCCGCTGGCGGGCGCGCACGGGAGCGTGCTGGCCGAGCACGTCACGGCCGGCACGCCGCTGCCGTCGTTCGACAACTCGGCCATGGACGGCTACGCGGTCCGGGCCGCCGACCTGGCCGGGGCCAGCGCCGACGCGCCGGTCACGCTGCCGGTCCACGGCGAGATCGCGGCCGGCGACACCGGCGACTACCAGGTTCGGGCCGGAGCCTGCCTGCAGATCATGACCGGCGCCCGGCTGCCCGAGGGCGCCGACGCCGTGGTCCCGGTGGAGTGGACCGACGCGGGCACCACGACCGTGGCCATCCGGCGCGCCCCCGACACCGATCACGCGGTCCGCCACCGCGGCGACGACGTGGCCCAGGACGAGGTCCTGCTCCCCCAGGGCACCCTGGTCGGCCCCGTGCAGATGGCCCTGCTGGCCGCGTCCGGCCAGGGCGAGGTGCTGGCCCGCACACCGCCCCGGGTCGCGGTGATCTCGACCGGCAACGAGCTGGTCGAGCCCGGCACGCCGCTGATCCCCGGCCAGATCTGGGAGTCCAACAGCTTCATGCTGGCCGCGGCGTGCCGCCGGGCCGGCGCGACCGTCCGCCGGCACCGGCTCCGCGACGACCCGGCCGTGGTGCTCGCCACCCTGGAAGGCCTGCTCGCCGACGCCGACCTGCTGATCACCAGCGGCGGGGTGAGCATGGGCGGCGAGCACGACGTGGTCAAGGCCGCCCTGTCGAAGCTGGGCACGATCACGTTCCGCAAGGTCGCCATGCAGCCCGGGATGCCGCAGGGTTTCGGCACGCTGGGCCCGGACCGGACCCCGATCTTCACGCTGCCCGGCAACCCCGTCAGCGCGTACGTGTCGTTCGTCCTGTTCGTGCAGCCCGCGCTCAATGCCCTGAAAAACTATTCTCCGCAACGAAAACCGTTCGCCGAGGCGGCCCTCACCCAGGGCGTGCGTTCCCCGGGGGGCCGCCGGTCGTACCTGCGGGGCGTGCTGGATGACGCCCGGGAGACGGTCGTGCCGCTGACCGGGCAGTCCTCCCATCAGCTCGCCGCGCTCGCCCAGGCCAACGCCCTGATCATCGTGCCGGAGGACGTCACCCGGCTCGAGGCCGGCGAGGGCGTCGACGTAATGTGCCTGCCATGACCGGTGCCAGCGCCGAAGGTGGCCAGTTCGAGGATGGGGCGGGCACGTCGGATGTGCCCTGGCTCTCACATCTCGACCAGTCCGGGCATGCGCGGATGGTCGACGTGTCCGGCAAGGACGTGACCGCCCGGCAGGCACGCGCGTCCGGCCGCGTGCTGCTGTCCGGTAAAGCCGTTAGGGCGCTTCGGGCGGGTGAGATCCCGAAGGGCGATGCGGTAGCGGTGGCCCGGATCGCCGGAATCCAGGGCGCGAAGAAGACCCCGGACCTGATCCCGCTGTGCCACCCGATCGGGCTGCACGCGGTCACCGTGGAGCTGGCCGTGGAGGACGACGGGGTGGCGATCACGGCGACGGTACGGACCGCGGACCGGACCGGCGTCGAGATGGAGGCGCTGACGTCGGTGACCGTGGCGGCGCTGGCGCTGATCGACATGATCAAGGCGGTGGACCCGGCGGCGGTGATCACGGACGTGCGGGTGGACGAGAAGACCGGCGGCAAGACTGGGTTGTGGTCCCGATCATGAGGGTGTGGCGGCGGCCATGAGCGACGCCTGGAGTGCCGCGACGGACGGCGGGACGACCAGCGGCCCGGTGATCCGGGCGCTGGCCATCACGGTGTCGAACCGGGCCTCGGCCGGGGTGTACGAGGACAAGTCCGGGCCGCTGCTGGCCAGCCTGCTGGCCGAGGCCGGGTGCGCGGTGGACGGCCCGCTGGTGGTCCCGGACGGCGACCCGGTGGAGCAGGCCCTGCTGGACGGGGTCGCCTCCGGATACAACGTGATCGTGACGACCGGCGGCACGGGTCTCACCCCCGGCGATCTCACCCCGGAAATGACCCGGAAGGTCATAGACCGGGAGATACCGGGCATAGCGGAATCGATCCGGGCCGCAGGGGTCGCGGCCGGGATCCCCACGGCCATGCTGTCCCGCGGCCTGGCGGGCCTGGCCCGTGACGTCCTGATCGTTAACCTGCCCGGCTCCAGCGGCGGGGTGAAAGATGGCATGCGGGTGCTCACCCCTGTTCTCACCCACGCCGTTGACCAGGCACGGGGCGGAGATCACCCGCGCTTCGAGTGATTGACCGGGGCGCGGCCGGGCATCACCGGGCATAACCGCCGGGACCGGTTAGCTGGGTTCATTGCGTTACAGCGGTGTTTGATCGGGTGTCCGCGTAGCGTTCTGATCGCAAACGGGGGAATGATGGGCCACGTGGGACGAATGCGCGGCTGGCCAGTCACGATCGTGGAGCCGGCCCTCCTGGACGCTCCGATCGCGCTGCGGCCGGTGCGGTCCCGGGACGCGACGACCTGGCGGGACGCCCGCGTGCGGAACGCGGACTGGCTGCGCCCCTGGGAGCCTACCAACCCCGAGACCCCCCTGTACCGCTCCACGATCAGCCCGTACCTGTCGATGGCCCGCACCATGCGCCGGGAGGCCCGCCAGGGGCTGGCCCTGCCTTGGGTGATCACCTACGGCGGCCAGTTCGCCGGGCAGCTCACCGTGGGCAGCATTGTCTGGGGGTCCGCGCGGACCGCCCAGGTCGGGTACTGGATCGACGAGGCGTACGCGGGGCGCAATGTGACTCCGACGGCGCTGGCGATGGCCCTGGATCATTGTTTCTTCGTGGTCGGGCTGCATCGCGTGGAGGCCAGCATCCGGCCGGAGAACCAGGCGTCCCGGCGGGTCGTGGAGAAGCTCGGGTTCCGCGAGGAAGGGCTGCGGCGCCGGTACCTGCACATCGACGGGTCCTGGCGGGATCACCTCTGCTACGCGCTGACGGTCGAGGATGCGTCGGGTGGGCTGCTGCCCCGGTGGCGGAACGAGTTGTCGGCGCGGAGGGCCGGGGCCGGCTGATCCGCGGGAGCGGCTGGTGCGGGCGATTCGGCGTACCCCCGGGGGGTCCCGGGGGCTTTTCCTTGGGGTGGTCCCGGGGGCTCCCGGGGGCTTTCCGGGGGCTCCCGGGGGCTTTCCGGGGGCTCCCGGGGCTCCCGGGGCCGGGGGCTCCCGGTGCCGGGACTTCCTAATCTGACTCGTGATCTCACGACACACCGCGTCTAATACTGTTCATCCCCAGCGCTGACCCATACCGTGCGTGACGTGAGCAAGCCCGCCACGCGGCTATCCGTGCGTGCCTTCAGGCAGTGCGTGGCCCCGTGCCGGGCTGATGCGGGTCGGCCGGCTCCTGACGTGGCCCCCGGTGTGGCTCTCGGTGCGCTCCTCGGCGTGGCTCTCGGTGTGCTCCCCGGTGTGGCTCCCGGTGTGCTCCCCGGTGTGGCTCCCGGCCGGGCCGGGGCTCCGGGGGTGGCCTGGTGAGCAGCGCCATCCTCTACTTCGCGATCGTGGCCATCTGGGCCGGGGTCCTCATGCCCCGCTGGCTCCGCCCCGGGCGCCGCCGCCGGTACGAGGTCACCGAGCACTTCGAGATGCACACCGAGGTCTACGAGACCGAGGCCATGCCCAAGATCCGGGGCCAGAAGCGGCCCCAGCCTGCAGTGACGGAGCGTGACGTAACGATCGAGGAAGAGATCACCTGGACCGAGGGGGGCGCCGGCGAGCGGCGCGCCAACATCCTCAAGGCCCGCCGCCGCATGCTCGGCACACTCGTGGCCCTG
>CAWAJB010000015.1:0-280541 GCA_963782185.1 uncultured Actinomycetes bacterium | reverse complement strand
ACCCGGCGCGACGCGGGTACCGTCCCGGCCGTGAACGGGACAGTCAACCGGGCCGTGAAGCGACCCGGGCCGTGAACGGGACAGCCACCCGGGCCGTGAACGGACAGCCAACCGGGCCGTAGAACGGCACCCCGGCAGACGGCACCCCTGGTCGATGGCACTGCGGTCGGACGGGTCTGCTGACCGCGCCAGGCCGCGGGCAGCTGGCACGGCCGGGAACCAGGCGGCGCCGGACCGGTCCGGCGGCTTCGGCCTGCGCCGGCATCGCGGAACGGGTCGCCTCCTGCGGCGGCAGCCTCGACGGTGGGACCCGCCGACGCCGGCGGGTTCGCGGTCACGGCCCGGCTGCCGGCAGCGAGCACGATGACACGAGCCAGCGGCCCGACCCCGATCCGGGTGCATGGTGGCCGACGACCAGGAACTGGTCCGCGACCGGATTCTGCGTGATCCTCGAGGCGGCCGACGGGCATCAGCGTGGTGGGCGAGGCGTCCAACGGCGCCGACGCGGTGGCCGCGGCTGGCGGCCGCACCAGCCCGGACGTGGTCCTGATGGACATCCGGATGCCGGGGATGGACGGGCTCGAGGCGACCCGGCTGATCACCCAGGGCGGCCCGGACGCCGGCCCGAGGGTGGTCATGCTCACCACCTTCGACCTCGACGACTACGTGTACGAGGCGCTGCGATCCGGGCGCGAGCGGGTTCCTGCTCAAGGACGCCCCGCGGCAGCGATCTGATCGCCGCGATCCAGGTCGCGGCGGCCGGGCAACGGGCTGCTCGCCCCCTCGGTGACCCGGATGCTGATCGAATCCTTTGCCCGCCGCCCGGCGGCGGCCGCTGCCCGCACCCACCCGGCTGGCCTCGCTGACCGCCACGGGAAAGGACACAATCCCGCTCCTCGTCGCCCGGGGCCGGAGCAACGCCGAGATCGCCCGCGAAGTTTTCGTCGGGAAGCAACCGCTCAAGACCCATTCGGGCACCCGCTGGCGAAGCTCGGGCTGCGCGACCGGGTGCAGGCGGTGATCCTGGCCTACGAGACCGGGCGGGCTCTGTTCCCGGTGACTTCAGGGACTGACGCCCAGCGCCGCCCCGCTCATGTGCGGCGTCAGCTCAGGCCAAGCCGCCAAGCTCCGTAGTCGAACAGCACCTGGGCCTCGGTCAGCGAGTAGGGCGAGCCGAGATAGCCGCCGCGGAGCAGGCCGATCATGTTCCGTGCACACTGGCCCGGGTAACGGCGTGCCGCGCCTGCGTAGCGCCCCGGCGCAGGCGTCAGCCGCGGTCCAGGGCCGTGCCGAGGAGGCCGAGGGCGGGGAGCCGAGTTCCATCAGCGCGGTGTGGAAGCGCAGCAGCGTGAAGCCGGTTCCCCACTCCTTGCGGGCCCGCTCGCGCAGGTCCATGATCTCGAGCTTGCCCCACGTGTAGCGCCCGTACGTCGGGTCGAACGTGGCCCGCCGGGCCTCCGACAGGGCGCAGGCCCGGACAGTGCGTGTCCGCCTCGAACCGGCGGGCGCCTTCCGCCACGCTCATGCCCGCCGTGTGCACGCCAATCGAGCAGGCCAGCCGGGTCACCCGGACCAGGGCCTCCAGCCACACCCCCACCGCGAAGCGGGGATCGTCGCCGCGGAACCCCTCCTCGACGCACAGCTCCTCGGCGTAATGCGCCCAGCCCTCCACGAACGCCGCCGAGTGCAGGGTCCGGCGCACCGGCCCCGGCGCCCGGCGCAGCGCACGGCCGTGCGAGAAATGTCCCGGCGCGACCTCGTGCACGACGATCCCGGGCAGCGTGGTGTCGCTGAACACCTCCAGCCATTCCTGCTGCTCCCGCCGCGGCCACAGGGGGTCGGGCGGGGTCACGTAGAACCAGGAGGGCCCCTCCGGCTCACCGGGGGCGTTCGTGGAGATCATGGCCATGGCCCAGCGCCGTGACTCCGGCGCGGGCCCGACCAGGCAGACACCGTCGTGGTAGGGCACCAGGTTCCGGTCCCGGGTGAACGCGATCGCCTCTTCGGCGCCACGCTGGGCCGCGTCGATCACTCCCTCCGGCCCCGGGTGCTCACGGACCAGGTCCCGGCACAGTTCCAGCGGCGGGCGGCCCGCGTCGATCCGGGCGCAGTCCTCGGCCAGCCGGTTGAGCAGCCGGTCCCGCTCCGCGTCAGCCCGTTCGGCCAGCAGGCCGAGATCGACGTCGATGTCCTCGGCCGTGCTCATCAGGCTGCGCAGGCCCGCCGCGCCCAGCGCGGGATCGGGATCCCCGTCCGTGGCCGCCTGCTCGACATGCGTGACGAGCCTGGCGTGCGCGGCGATGGCCCGTGCGGCCACGCCCGGCGGGGCGGTCGGCGGGATGCCCGCGGCCAGGCCCCGGATGCCGGAGATCAGCGCGCTCGCCACCGGGGTGCTGACCTGGTCCAGCGACGCCAGCGCCGCGTCCACCGCCTGCGGCCAGGCGGCCAGGTGCTGCAGCTGGGCCCGCTCGCGCTCCTGCGCCGGCGCGTAGTCGCGGTCGTAGCAGGCCAGGTCCATCTCGGCGAGATGGGCCAGCGGGTTGCGCCGGTGCAGTTCCAGGTCACCGTAGACGGCCTGGGCCCGCCGCTCGAACGCGGCCAGGTGGGATTCGTCGTGCGTGTCGTCGAGCCGCGCGCCGGAGGCCGCGGCCGCCGTCAGCCGGGCCAGGCCGTCCCGGACCCCGCCGGGGGACAGGTCCTGGATCTTGCCGTCGTACTCGTGGCGCCCGCTGTACTCGCGCGCCTCGGCGACGTCGAGATCACAGACCGCCCGGACCCGGGGGGGAAGGTCATCCATGACCCCGACGCTACCGGGCCGGGCGGCCCGGCGGACGGCGGGGCCGGGAGTTCACAGGCCCTGGCCGGGCTGGCCCTGGCCGCCCTTCACCGCGTCCACGGTGAGCGGGCTGCCGAGCTTCGCCGGAAGCTGCGCAGAGCAGGTCAGCGACGAGAACTTGACGTAAAGGGCGGTGAACTGGCCCGGCGGGTACACCTTGAGCCAGTGCGCGGTGACCGGCTTGCAGTCGGACTTGCTGTAGTTCAGCGCGTCGACGACCTGGATCGTCACGTGCGCGGTCCCGCCCGGGGACAGGATGACCGTGCTCGGCGCGACCGCCGGGTTGCGGGAGGCCGGCTCGCCGATCTGGCTCCCGGACGGGCTGGTCACGAACGAGACGCCCGGATAGCCGTACAGGTAGCACGAGCTCTTCGACGTGTTCGTGAAGTTCAGCGGGTAGTAGGTGCTGCCCGCGGCGGCGCCGCCGCGGCTGGAGTTCACCGCCGCGGACAGGTCGGCGGGCGAGCACGCGGGAGCCGAGGGCGAGCTCGGCGGGGTCGCAGGGGTGGTGGCCGCTGTGGGTTGCGGGGCGCTCGAGGCCGCCGAGGCCCCCGTCGTGGCGGCCGTGGCAGCCGTGGACGCCTTGCTTCCGGCGGAGCTGTTGCTGCTGGTCGATCCGCAAGCCGCCGCGAGGGCCCCCGTGCACAGCAATGCGGCTGCGGCGCTGAGCCGGCGGGCGGCGTGGGCGGATGGTCTCATGGGCGGTTTCCTTATCGTGGCGGGGCCCTGCCCCGGGGGGTGTCCTGACTGTTACGACGCAGCGTGCGGCGCCCCGGTTGCGCGGGGCCGGATGCCGCCCCGGTTGCCGGGGCCGGCGGGCCCAGGCGATTATGGCAGCTGATTCCCACCCGACCCCCGGCCCGGGCCGGGCCGCGCCGTCAGGAGTGCCGATGCTGCCGCAGGGTTCCTCGTTCACGACGCGGCCGCAGCTCGCGGGCACCTTCGGCATGATCGCCTCCACCCACTGGCTGGCCACCGCGTCCGGGATGGCGGTGCTGGAGGCAGGCGGTACCGCCTTCGACGCGGCGGTGGCGGCCGGCCTGGTCCTGCAGGTGGTCGAGCCGCACATGAACGGCCTGGGCGGCGAGGTCCCGATCATCGGCTACGACGCCGGGACCATCGATCCGTCCAGCACCGGCGTGTTCGTGCTGGACGGCAGGACCCGCGCCGGGCCGCGCCACGCTGGACGCGTTCGGCGTCCTGGACCTCGACCTGGTCCCCGGCAACGGCCTGCTCCCGCGTGCGTGCCCGCTGCCTTCGGCACCTGGATGCTGCTGCTCGGGCGGCACGGCCGGATGCGGCTGCGCGACGTCATGCAGTACGCGATCGGGTACGCGCGGGACGGCTACCCGATGACCGCCGGGGTAAGCGCCGGGATCGCGGCCGCGGAGCCCGTCTTCCGCGAGTACTGGCCCAGCTCGGCGGAGGTTTACCTGGCCGGGGGAGTGCCCGCCACCGGGTCCCGCTTCGCCAACCCGGACCTGGCCGCGACCTACCAGCGGATCCTGGACGAGGCCGAGGCGGGCGGCGCCGGCCGCGACGTGCAGATCGAGGCCGCCCGGCGCGCCTTCTACGAGGGCTTCGTCGCCGACGCGGCCGGCGCCTACCTGGCTGCGGCCGAGGTCATGGACGTGACCGGGGAGCGGCACCGGGCCCTGCTCAGCCCGGCGGACCTGGCCGGGTGGCGGGCCAGCGCGGAAGAGCCCGTGACCCTCGACTTTGCGGGTCTCACCGTATGCAGACGGGACCGTGGGGCCAGGGCCCGGTCTTCCTGCAGCAGCTGGCCCTGCTCGACGGGCTCGGCGTGGCGGGGATGGACCCGGCAGGCCCGGATTTCGTCCACACCGTGGTCGAGAGCGCGAAACTGGCTTTTGCCGACCGCGAGGCCTGGTACGGCGATCCGAGGTTCGCTGCCGTCCCGCTCGATGACCTGCTGTCACAGTCTTACGCAACGAAACGCAGGTCCCTGGTCGGCCCCTCAGCATCCCCGGATCTGCGTCCGGGTGCTCCTGGCGGCGCCGAGCCGCGGCTGCCCGGGTACGCCACCGGGCAGGTCCGCGTCCCGGGCGGGATGGCCTCGGCGGAGCCGACCGCGGAGGAGTCCGGGGCCGCGGCCCGCCCGGCCTGGGAGGTCACCGGCCAGGGCGCCCGTGCGGACCCGAGCCGAACCGGGGGGACACCTGCCACCTGGACGCCGCGGACCGGTTCGGGAACATGGTGTCGGCCACGCCGAGCGGGGCTGGCTGCAGAGCTCGCCCGTGATCCCCGGCCTCGGGTTCTGCCTGGGGACCCGGGCCCAGATGTTCACTCTCACCCCGGGCCTGCCCAACAGCCTCGCCCCGGGCAAGCGCCCGCGGACCACGCTGACCCCGAGCCTGGCGCTGCGCGGCGGTGAGCCGTACCTGGCCTTCGGCACGCCCGGCGGGGACCAGCAGGACCAGTGGACGCTGGCCTTCTTCCTGCGGCACGTGCTGTTCGGGATGAACCTGCAGGAGGCGATCGACGCGCCCGCGTTCCACACCCGGCACTTCCCGTCGTCGTTCTACCCGCGCGATCGTCGCCGCTGGCGGTCGACGTTGAGGAGCGCGCCGGGACCGCGGTGCTGGCCGAGCTGCGCCGCCGGGGCACCGGTCACGGTGCGGCCGCCGTGGTCGCTGGGCCGGGTCAGCGCGGTGGCCCGGGATGGCGGGATGCTCTACGCGGCCGCGAACCCCCGCGGCATGCAGGGGTACGCCGCCGGCCGCTGAACGCGGGCGGCGAGGCCGCTCCGCGAGCCGCGAGGCGAGCAGGTGTTCCAGCTGGCCGCGCAGGCCTGCCTCGTAGGCTGTCATTGAAGCCTGGGCGTCGGCCAGCCGGGACCGCCGCCGCCACTGGCGCGGGAAGGACGACAGTACCGGCGCGGGCACCGCCGGGTCGGGGCCGCTGACATCCTCGGGGGAGAACCCCAGCGACGGCGCGCGGACCAGGCTGCGCAGCACCAGTAGGCTGATCACCCCGGCCGTCACCGCCGCCGCCGCGAAGCCGCCAGGACCGGCCACCGCTAACCAGCCGCCGCGGTCGCGGCCACGGCGGCGGCGATGACGATCTCGGGCAGCGCCCGCCGCCAGGGTCCTGCCGGGCCGCCGCCGGGCCGGGCCGTGACCGGGCCGGGTGGTGGCGGGCCGGTCACGGCGAGCCTCGCAGGTCACCCCGCTGGCCCTCGGCCAGCGAGGCCTCATCGGGCGGCCGGGCCTCATGACCGGGCTGGCGCGTCCGGGGCAGGCTCCCGCGCCGGGACTGCTGTCTGCCTGCTGGTCATGGTCTCCTACGCGGGGGTGGCCAGGCCCGCCTGGTAGGCCAGTATGACCAGGTGCACGCGATCCCGGGCGCCGAGCTTGGTAAGCAGGTGCCCCACGTGCGTCTTCGTGGTGGCGGGGGTGATGTCCAGGCGCTTGGCGATCTCCGTGTTCGACAGGCCGCCAGCCACCAGGGCCAGCACCTCGCGCTCCCGGGCGGTGATCACGTCGAGGGCGCCCCCGTCGGCGGTAACGGCCGGGGTGAGCGGTGGCGTGCGGGCGAACTCCTCGACCAGGCGGCGGGTCACGCTCGGGGCGAGCAGCGCGTCGCCCGCCGCGATCACCTGGATCGCGTTGAGGAGCTCGCCGGGCCAGATGCTCTTGAGCAGGAACCCGCTGGCCCCGGCACGCAGCGCGGCGAACACGTACTCGTCGAGGTCGAACGTGGTCAGGATGAGTACCCGCACGTCGCTCGTGGCGGGCGACCGGGTGATCTGCCGGGTGGCCTCGATGCCGTCCATGACCGGCATCCGGACGTCCATCAGCACCACGTCGGGGCGGTGCCGCCGGGCCTGCTCGACCGCCTCGCTGCCGGTGCCGGCCTCGCCGACCACGCTGAACCCGGGCGTGGCCGCGACGATGCCGCGGAAACCTGCCCGGACCAGGGCCTGGTCGTCGGCGACCAGCACGCGCAGGGTCATGACCGCCCCGAGGGGAGTGGCAGCCGGGCCCGCACCACGAATCCGCCGCCCGGCCGGGGCAGCGCATGCAGGCTGCCGCCGCACAGGCTGACCCGCTCCCGCATGCCGATGATCCCGTGCCCGGCGCGTTCCGGGCCGCCCACGCGGACGGGCGGCCGGACCGCGACGGCGGCCCCCGCCGGCGTGCCCGCCCTGGCCGGCGCGGCGACCTCGGACGGCGCGCCCACCTCAGACGGCACGCCGAGCCCGGGATCGGTGATCTCGACGAGCAGGCTGCCGGCGCCGTACTCGAGCACCACGTGGCAGCGGTCCGCGCCGGAGTGCTTGACCACGTTGGTCAGCGCCTCCTGCACGATGCGGTAGGCGGACAGGTCGAGGCTGGCGGGCAGGCTGCGCGGCGTGCCGATCTGCTCGACGGTCACCGTCACCCCGGCGCCCGCGGTCCGCTCCACCAGTCGGTCCAGGTTGGCCAGTCCAGGCGCGGGGGCCAGCGGAGCCGCGGGGGAACTGCGGCGGGGGCCGCAGCCAGTCCGGCTGCGCCGGTCCCGGTGGCAGTGATCCCGGTGGCGCTGGTTCCTGCGGCGGCGGAGCGTCCTGGGCCAGTCCCGCGTCGGCCGCCGCGATGTCCCCGTCCGTCTGGCGGAGCACGCACAGCATCCGCTGCATCTCGCCCAGCGCCTCGCGGCTCACCGCCTGGATCGCGCCCAGCGCGGCCCGGGCCTCGGCGGGCTGGCTGTCGAACACGTACTCGCCGAAGCCGGCCTGCACGGTGACCACCGTCATGCTGTGCGCCACGACGTCGTGCAGTTCCCGGGCGATCCGGAGCCGTTCCCGGGTGACCGCGTCGGTGGCCGCCCGGTCCCGCAGGTGCGCGACGTAGGTCCGCCGCTGCTGCACCAGGTACCCGACCATCCAGAAGATGGTGAGGACCAGCCCGGCGGCGGTCGCGTTGCCGGACCCCAGCCCGTCGAAGTGCAGCACCACGCCCTGCGCGATCAGCAGGCCCAGCGACCCGGCCAGGCCGGCCAGCGCGATCCCCCGGCGGCAGGTCGACGCGACCAGGTACAGCACCACCGCCAGCGGCAGGAACGGGCCGCGGGTGATCTCCCCGCCGATGACCAGGGTGACCAGGCACCCGGCCAGCACGATGGCCAGGGACCGGACCGGCACCCGGCGCCGGATGGCGACCGGGACGGACAAGCCGAGGGCCAGCACGGCCAGCAGGACGTCCCGGGGGGCCAGCAGCCCGCCCAGGGACCGGGGCCCGTTCGCGGGATGGACCACCAGCACACCAAACATGAGCACGGCGAACAACGCCGCGGCGGCGTAGTCCAGCGCTATCCAGAACCGCCGCCTCAGCCGCGCGCCCAGCGGCGGTCCGGTTGCTCCGCTCACCAGCTAACGGTAACGCCGCAGGGCGCCTCCGGGCGTCCGCCCGCGGTCGTACGCTGCCGGTCTGACCCGGGGCACGCGGGCGGGCAGGTCAGGCCAGGGCGTGACGGCGAAAGCCATTCCCCGGGATGATGACGCGCGGCCGCCTGGGCGCCAGGCTGGAACCCACCGCGACGACGCGACGAGGGGAGCACGAGACACGTGACCGCACCAGTGCCGCTGCAGGCCGGGCCGCCCGGGGGGACGGGCCCCGGGCCGGGTTTCGTTGCGGCGGTTGTTGAAACCTCAGCCCTCTCCATGCGGTACCCGGGCGCGGTGATCGCCCTGGACCAGCTGTCCGTGCGGGTCGGCCCGGGTATCACCGGGCTGGTCGGGGCGAACGGCGCGGGCAAGTCCACCCTGATCAAGATCCTGCTCGGGCTGCTCACCCCGACCGGCGGCCAGGCGGCCGTGCTCGGCCTGGACTGCGCGCGGGACGGCGAACGGATCAGGGCGCGATGCGGGTACATGCCCGAGCACGACTGCCTGCCGCCGGACGTCGCCGCGACCGAGTTCGTCACCCACCTGGGCCGGATGTCCGGGCTGCCGCCGACCGCGGCCAAGGAGCGGGCCGCCGAATCGCTCCGCCACGTCGGCCTGTACGAGGAGCGGTACCGGCAGATCGGCACCTACTCCACCGGCATGAAGCAGCGGGTCAAGCTGGCCCAGGCGCTGGTCGGGGACCCGCGGCTGCTGCTGCTGGACGAGCCCACCATCGGCCTGGACCCCGCGGGCCGGTCCGCGATGCTGGACCTGGTCAGCCGGATCGGGACCGAGTTCGGCATCTCGATCCTCGTCTCCTCGCACCTGCTGGGCGAGATCGAGCAGATCTGTGACCACCTGGTGGTGATCGACAGCGGGCGGCTGCTCCGCGCCGACACGATGACCAGCTTCACCCAGGCCAGCCAGGTGCTGGTGGTCGAGGTCGACGAGGGCACGGCGCAGCTGGAAGCCGAGCTGGCCGCCCGGGGGCTGCAGCCCCGTCGCGACGAGCGGGCGCTGCTGGTCCAGATCACCTCCGGCGAGACCTACGACCTGGTCCGCGACGCCGTGGCGGACCTGGGCCTGCCGCTGAACCGGCTGGAGCAGCGCAGGCGGCACGTCGAGGAACTGTTCCGCGACGGTGCTGACCGCGGCGGCGACCGGGAAGGAGCAGCGTGACCACGCACAGCGGGGAGCCCGCGGCCCGGGCCGGTGTCATCCACGACATCGGCTACCGGCACTACGAGGGGCCGCGGCTGGGCCGGGCCGCCATCATCCGGGCCCTGGCCTGGCACAGCCTGCGGTCCGCGTTCGGCATCGGCCGCGGCGCCAAGGCCAAGATCATCCCGGTCATCGCGTTCGTGCTCATGTGCGTGCCCGCGGTGGTCAACGCCATCTCGCTGGCCACGCACGGCGGCCAGGTGGTCGACTACGACACCTACGTGTTCCAGCTCCGGGTGCTCGTCATGATCATCTTCGTCGCGGCCCAGGCGCCCGAGCTGGTGTCCCGGGACCTGCGCAGCCACGTGCTGCCGCTGTACTTCTCGCGGCCGCTGCGCCGGCTCGACTACCCGCTGGCCAAGCTGGGCGCGTTCATCCTGGCCTGCCTGGCCCTGCTGGAGATCCCGCTGCTGCTGCTCTACCTGGGCTCGGTCAGCCAGGCGCACGGCGGGGCAGCGATCTGGGACCAGACCCGGGCGCTGATCCCCGGCCTGCTGGTCGGGCTGGCCTGGGCGGTGCTGCTCGCCTCGATCGGGCTCGCGCTCGCCTCGCTCAGCGGGCGCCGCGCGTACGCGACCGGCAGCATCGCGATCTGCTTCTTCCTCAGCTGGGCCCTGGCCGGGCTGCTGCGCGGGGTCGCGACCGGGCGGGGACCGGTCACCGGCGGAGCCGGGGTGGCCGACGCGGGGGCGCGGCTATCCGGCCTGGTCAGCCCGTTCACCGTGCTGGACGGGCTGCGTGAGTGGCTCGGCGGCACCTCGCCCGGGCCGGTCCCGCCGCCAGCCGGCTACGGGCCGCTGTACGGCGTGATGTTCGTGCTGCTGCTGGCGGCCGCGGCCGGCGGACTGGCCGCCCGTTACCGGAAGGCGGGTGTGCTCCAGTGAGCGCGATCGAGCTGTCCCACGTGTCCCGCTGGTACGGCAACGTGGTCGCGATCAACGACATCACGATGACGATCGGCCCGGGCGTCACCGGGCTGCTCGGCCCGAACGGCGCCGGGAAGTCCACGCTGCTGCACCTGATCTCCGGGTTCCTGGAGCCGTCCCGGGGTGAGCTCACCGTCGGCGGCGCCCCGGCGTGGCGCAACCCGGACATTTACCGGACCCTCGGCCTGGTGCCCGAGCGTCCCGCCGTCTACCCGTTCCTGACCGGGCTGGAGTTCGTCCGGGCCACCGCGCGGCTGCACAAGCTGCCCGACCCGGACCGCTCCGCGCAGCACGTCATCGCGATCGTGGAGATGGCGGCCGCGCAGGACCGGAAGATCGCGACGTACTCCAAGGGCATGCGGCAGCGGATCAAGGTCGCGGCGGCGCTGGTGCACGACCCGGAGCTGCTCCTGCTCGACGAGCCGTTCAACGGGATGGACCCGCGGCAGCGGCTGCACATGATGGACCTGCTGGAGACCCTCGGCGACGAGGGCCGCACGATCCTGTTCAGCTCGCACATCCTGGAGGAAGTGGAGCGGCTGTCCGGCACCATCCAGGTCATCGTGGCCGGGCGGCTGGCCGCGTCCGGGGACTTCCGCGCCATCCGGCGGCTGATGACCAGCCGGCCGCACGTGTTCCTGGTGCGCACCTCCGACGACCGGCGGCTGGGCGCGGCGCTGATCGGCCGGCCCTCCGTGAGCGGGGTGGAGATGAGCGGCCGCGGGCTGCAGGTGAAGGCCTCGGACTACGGCGCGTTCAGCCGGGAGATCGCCGGGCTCACGCGGGAGCATGGCATCCAGCTCCGTGAGCTGCTGCCCGAGGATGAGTCGCTGGAGAGCGTGTTCGCCTACCTGGTGGAGGCCTGAGATGTTGTCGGTACAGGCCAGGACCGTGGCCTCGATCACCCTGCGCGCCACGCTGGGCCGCAAGCGGGCGCTGCTGTTCGCGCTCCCGCCGCTGATCCTGGTGCTGGTCTCCGCGCTGCTGAAGGCGGCGGGCCCGGCCCAGGCCGACTGGCCGACCGCGATCCTGGGCGGCTTCGGGCTGGCCGTGGTGCTGCCGCTCACCGCGCTGATCGTCGGGACCAGCGTGCTGGGGGCCGAGATCGACGACGGCAGCGTGGTGCACCTGCTGGCCACTCCCGTGCCCCGGTCCACCGTGATCCTCAGCAAGTTCGCGGTGGCCACCGGGCTGACCATGGCGTTCGCCGCGGTGCCGGAGCTGCTGGCCGGGCTGATCGCCACCGGCGGCGCGACCAGGCTGGCCATCGGGCTGTTCGCAGGGGCGCTGGCCGGCTCGGTCATCTACAACGCCGTGTTCGTGATGATCTCCGTGCTCACCACCCGGGCCATCGCCGTGGGCCTGCTGTACCTGCTGGTCTGGGAGTCGCTGCTGGGCAACGTGGTCAGCGGGGTCCGGGTCCTGTCGGTCGAGCAGTACTCGCTGGGGATCGCGAACTCGGTCGCCCGGGACGCCAGCCTCGGCGCGCACCTGGGCGTGGCTACCGCCGTGGTCATGGGCGCGCTGGTCACCGTGGCCGCGCTGGCGCTGGCCATCCGCCGCCTGGGCGCGTTCTCCCTCAAGGGCGACGCGGTCTGACCCCGCGCCTTCCCATGATCACGGTCAGTATGGGGCGCTATTTGGCGGCACTAATCGACCGGGATCACGGACGTCCGGCCGGCGACGGGGTCAGCGGGGGGTGGCCGGGGCCGGGCGGAAGGCGGGGCCGTGGCCGGGGACGATCACCGTGGCCACCTCCAGGATGCGGGCCCGGCTCTGGTGCAGCGCGGCCTGGTCGGTGCCGAGCGGGTCCTCGGCCGGCCCTCCGGGCCCCACCAGGCGTGCGTGCACGCGTACACGTCGTCCGGGGTGGCCGCGAGCGTCGTGATGTCCTCGGCGGTGTGGCCCGGCGTGGCGATCAGCCGGACCGACGGGGTGAGCGCGAAGTCCCCGGGCTCGCGGCTGATCCAGCGGTCGCCGTCGTAGCTGGCCCAGTGGTCGTGAATGACCGCGCCGGGGAACAGGGCCGCGTTGACGGTGTGGTCGGGGTGGTGGTGGCTGAACACCACGTCGGTCACCGCGGCCGGGCTGGCCACTGGGCGGCCAGCGCGCTGAGCAGCGCGTCACGGCCGGACACCATGCCGGGATCGACGACGATCACCCGGCCGCCGTCCATGATCAGCGTGACCGTGCTGCCCACCCGGTCCGCGTCGTCTTCTTCCCGGGCGTACCCCTCGTGCAGCACGAACACCTGCGCGGTCCTGGCCAGCGCCTCGCCTGATTGCGTCACGAGGGGGACCTTAGCGCAGCCGGGTCAGCGGGCGGCCTTGGCGGCCGCTTTGAGCTGCTGCTTGTACGCGCGGACCTCGGCGAGCGACTCCCGGTCGGTGATGTCCGCCACCGAGACCCGGGAGCCTTCCTGGCCGAACGGGCCGGTGGCCTCCTGCCAGCCGGGTGGCCGGACCCCCAGCTGCTTGCCGAGCAGGGCGGCGAAGATCTGCGCCTTGGTCGCGCCGAACCCGGGCAGCCCGGCGATCCGGCGGACCAGTTCCTGGCCGGTGCCCGCGCTGGCCCACACCTGGGCGGGGTCCCCGTCGTAGCGGTCCACGATCAGCCGGGCCAGGTCCTGGGTCCGGGCCGCCATGGCCCGGGGGTAGCGGTGCAGGGCCGGCCTCTCGCTGAACACGGCGGCCAGCGCGTCCGGGTCGTACTCCGCGAGCTCCTGCGCGGTGGGCTCGTGACCGAGCCGCCGCACCAGGTCCCGGGGCCCGCTGAAGGCCTTCTCCAGCGGCACCTGCTGGTCCAGCAGCATGCCGATGAGCAGCGCCAGCGGATTGCGCGCCAGCAACTCGTTAGCGTCAGGATCGACGGGCAGCGATAGCGATATGGTCATGAGAACCTCCTGGTCGCTGCGGACATCCTGGCCGGCCCGGGCCGCACCCGCGAACCCGGGCCCGCGAGACCAGGCCCGCGAACCCGGAGGGCGGCATGCTGATCGCAGCCTGGAAACCTGCGCAGAACCGCCGGGCGCGGAACTACGTGGCGGCCGGCGGGCGTTTCACTTAGCAGGCGCGGATGTGGCACGGTTGGGCGGGGCACGGCCCGGCCAGGGGACCGCATCCTCGCCGCCTGAGGAGGCAGAAGTTGTCAGGTCGGATGAAGTTCGCTATCGCCGGGATCATCCTCGGCCTCATCCTGTTCATTGTCAGCCCATGGCTCGCGATCGGTGTCATCGTCCTGGCGATCGGCATCCCGACGGGCATGTACCTGATGCTGGACCCGTCGCAGCGCCGGCGGCTGAAGGAGATCCGCCGCCGGCGCCAGATCGGCGGCTGATCGCGGCCTCATCAGCCGGGAGCGATGGCGGTGTCCCGCTTGCCGCCATCTATCTGGTTCAGCCGCCTTAGCTCCCGGCTGATGAGGCCGCGATCAGCCGCCGATCTGGCGCCGGCGGCGGATCTCCTTCAGCCGCCGGCGCTGCGACGGGTCCAGCATCAGGTACATGCCCGTCGGGATGCCGATCGCCAGGACGATGACACCGATCGCGAGCCATGGGCTGACAATGAACAGGATGAGGCCGAGGATGATCCCGGCGATAGCGAACTTCATCCGACCTGACAACTTCTGCCTCCTCAGGCGGCGAGGATGCGGTCCCCTGGCCGGGCCGTGCCCCGCCCAACCGTGCCACATCCGCGCCTGCTAGGTGAAACGCCCGCCGGCCGCCACGTAGTTCCGCGCCCGGCGGTTCTGTGCAGGTTTCCAGGCTGCGATCAGCATGCCGCCCTCCGGGTTCGCGGGCCTGGTCTCGCGGGCCCGGGTTCGCGGGTGCGGCCCGGGCCGGCCAGGATGTCCGCAGCGACCAGGAGGTTCTCATGACCATATCGCTATCGCTGCCCGTCGATCCTGACGCTAACGAGTTGCTGGCGCGCAATCCGCTGGCGCTGCTGATCGGCATGCTGCTGGACCAGCAGGTGCCGCTGGAGAAGGCCTTCAGCGGGCCCCGGGACCTGGTGCGGCGGCTCGGTCACGAGCCCGACGCGCAGGAGCTCGCGGAGTACGACCCGGACGCGCTGGCCGCCGTGTTCAGTGAGCGGCCGGCCCTGCACCGCTACCCCCGCGCCATGGCGGCCCGGACCCAGGACCTGGCCCGGCTCATCGTGGACCGCTACGACGGGGATCCCGCCCAGGTGTGGGCCAGCGCGGGCACCGGCCAGGAACTGGTCCGCCGGATCGGCGAGCTGCCCGGGTTCGGCGCGACCAAGGCGCAGATTTTCGCCGCCCTGCTCGGCAAGCAGCTGGGGGTCCGGCCACCTGGCTGGCAGGAGGCCACCGGCCCGTTCGGCCAGGAGGGTACCCGGATCTCGGTCGCCGACATCACCGACCGTGAGTCCCTGGCCGAGGTCCGCGCGTACAAGCTGCAGCTCAAAGCGGCCGCCAAGGCCGCCCGCTGATCCGGCTGCGCTAAGGTCCCCCTCGTGACGCAATCAGGTGAGGCGCTGGCCAGGACCGCGCAGGTGTTCGTACTGCACGAGGGGTACGCCAGGGAAGAAGACGACGCGGACCGGGTGGGCAGCACGGTCACGCTGATCATCGACGGCGGCCGGGTGATCGTCGTCGATCCCGGCATGGTGTCCGGCCGTGACGCGCTGCTTCGCGCGCTGGCCGCCCATGTGGCCAGCCCGGCCGCGGTGACCGACGTGGTGTTCAGCCACCACCACCCCGACCACACCGTCAACGCGGCCCTGTTCCCCGGCGCGGTCATTCACGACCACTGGGCCAGCTACGACGGCGACCGCTGGATCAGCCGCGAGCCCGGGGATTTCGCGCTCACCCCGTCGGTCCGGCTGATCGCCACGCCGGGCCACACCGCCGAGGACATCACCACGCTCGCGGCCACCCCGGACGACGTGTACGCGTGCACGCACGCCTGGTGGGGCCCGGGAGGGCCGGCCGTGGACCCGCTCGGCAGCGACCAGGCCGCGCTGCACCAGAGCCGGGCCCGCATCCTGGAGGTGGCCACGATGATCATCCCCGGCCACGGCCCCGCCTTCATCCCGGCCCCAGCCACCCCCCGCTGACCCCGTCGCCGGCCGGACTTCCGTGATCCCGGTCGATTAGTGCCGCCATATAGCGCCCCATACTGACCGTGATCATGGGAAGGCGCGGGGTCAGACCGCGTCGCCCTTGAGGGAGAACGCGCCCAGGCGGCGGATGGCCAGCGCCAGCGCGGCCAGGGTGACCAGCGCGCCCATGACCAGGGCGGTAGCCACGCCCAGGTGCGCGCCGAGACTGGCGTCCCGGGCGACCGAGTTCGCGATCCCCAGCGAGTACTGCTCGACCGAGAGGACCCGGACCCCGCTGACCACGTTGCCCAGCAGCGACTCCCAGACCAGCAGGTACAGCAGGCCCACGGCGATGGCCCGGGTGGTGAGCACGGAGATCATCACGAACACGGCGTTGTAGATGACCGAGCCGGCCAGCGCCCCCGCGAACATCCCGATGGCCAGCCGGGTCGCGCCGCCGGTGGCGATCAGCCCGGCCAGCAACACCGGCACCGCCGCGAACGCCATGGTCAGCCCGGTGGCCACCGCGAACTTGCTGAGGATCACGGTGGACCGGGGCACGGGAGTGGCCAGCAGGTGCACCACGCTGCCGTCGTCGATCTCGGCCCCCAGCACGCTGGTGCCGACGATCAGCGCGGTGAGCGGCAGCACCACGGCCAGCCCGAAGCCGCCCAGGATCGCGGTCGGCCAGTCGGCCTGGGCCGGGCCCGCCGCCTTCAGCAGCGCGGAGACCAGCACCAGGATCAGGGGCGGGAGCGCGAACAGCAGCGCCCGCTTGCGGCCCAGCGTGGCGCGCAGGGTGATCGAGGCCACGGTCCTGGCCTGTACCGGCAACATCTCAGGCCTCCACCAGGTAGGCGAACACGCTCTCCAGCGACTCATCCTCGGGCAGCAGCTCACGGAGCTGGATGCCATGCTCCCGCGTGAGGCCGGCGATCTCCCGGCTGAACGCGCCGTAGTCCGAGGCCTTCACCTGCAGCCCGCGGCCGCTCATCTCCACCCCGCTCACGGAGGGCCGGCCGATCAGCGCCGCGCCCAGCCGCCGGTCGTCGGAGGTGCGCACCAGGAACACGTGCGGCCGGCTGGTCATCAGCCGCCGGATGGCGCGGAAGTCCCCGGACGCGGCCAGCCGCCCGGCCACGATGACCTGGATGGTGCCGGACAGCCGCTCCACTTCCTCCAGGATGTGCGAGCTGAACAGGATCGTGCGGCCCTCGTCGCCGAGGGTCTCCAGCAGGTCCATCATGTGCAGCCGCTGGCGCGGGTCCATCCCGTTGAACGGCTCGTCGAGCAGGAGCAGTTCCGGGTCGTGCACCAGCGCCGCCGCGACCTTGATCCGCTGCCGCATGCCCTTGGAGTACGTCGCGATCTTCCGGTCCTGCGCGGCCGCCATCTCCACGATCGCGATGACGTGCTGCGCGGAGCGGTCCGGGTCGGGCAGCTTGTGCAGCCGCGCGGTGGCCTGGACGAACTCAAGCCCGGTCAGGAACGGGTAGATGGCCGGACGCTCGGGGACCAGGCCGAGGGTCCGGTAAAGGTCCGGGTTGCGCCACGCCGGGGCGCCGCCGACGGTGAGCTCACCGCGGGACGGCTCCAGGAACCCGGAGATCAGGTGCAGCAGCGTGGACTTCCCGGCGCCGTTCGGGCCGAGCAGCCCGGTGACGCCCGGGCCGATCGTCATCGTGATGTCGTTGATCGCGACCACGTTGCCGTACCAGCGGGACACGTGCGACAGCTCGATCGTGCTCACTGGAGCACACCCGCCTTCCGGTAACGGGCAGCCAGTCCGCCGGCCGCGGCCGCCAGCAGCAGCACGAACATCACGCCGTACAGCGGCCCGTAGCCGGCTGGGGGCGGGACCGGCCCGGGCGACGTGCCGCCGAGCCACTCACGCAGCCCGTCCAGCACGGTGAACGGGCTGACCAGGCCGGATAGCCGCGCCCCCGCGCCGGCCACCCCGGCTCCGCCGGTGATCGGTCCTCGCCCGGTCGCGACCCCGCGCAGCAGCCCGGCCAGGGCCCAGCTGAGGAAAAAGCAGATCGCGATGCTGCCGCTCGCGTACGCGCGGCGGCCGCTGAGCGAGGCCAGCGCGAGGCCGATCGAGGCCAGCAGGACGGCCCAGGCCAGCCCGACCAGCAGGCCGGGGATCAGCGCCCGGGTCTGGGCCCAGATCGCCGCCCCGCCGCGTGCCTGGCTGACCGAGCCCAGGTAGAGCAGCAGCAGCGGGATCTCCAGCAGGGCCAGGCAGGCCAGGATGAACGCGCCCAGCTTGGCCAGCGGGTAGTCGAGCCGGCGCAGCGGCCGCGAGAAGTACAGCGGCAGCACGTGGCTGCGCAGGTCCCGGGACACCAGCTCGGGCGCCTGGGCCGCGACGAAGATGATCATGACGAGCACCCGGAGCTGGAACACGTAGGTGTCGTACTCGACCACCTGGCCGCCGTGCGTGGCCAGCGAGATGGCGTTGACCACCGCGGGCACGCACATGAGCACGAACGCGATGACCGGGATGATCTTGGCCTTGGCGCCGCGGCCGATGCCGAACGCGGACCGCAGGCTGTGCCAGGCCAGGGCCCGGATGATGGCGGCCCGGCCCAGCCGCGGCCCCTCGTAGTGCCGGTAGCCGATGTCGTGGATGACACCGGCCCGGGCCGGGGGCTCCCCGCCGTGCGTGGTCACGCTGCTCCTTCGTGTTCGCCGCCGCGGTCAGCACCGTCGCGGAACAGTTCCTCGACGTGCCGCCTGCGCTGCTCCAGCCGGTTCAGCGGCAGGCCCAGGTCGGCCACCGCGTCGCGGACCTGGTCGTAGGTCTCGCCGGAGGTGATCTGGACCAGCAGCGCCCGCTCGTCACGACGGGGCTGCAGGCCCCGGGCAGCCAGCTCGGCTTCCAGCTGCGCCGTGCCCTCGTCGACCTCAACGACCAGCACCTGGCTGACCTGGGTGAAGCTGGTCATCGTGTCGGCGCGGAGCAGCCGCCCGCTCTCGATCACCACCAGGTGGTCACAGATCTGCTCGATCTCGCCCAGCAGGTGCGAGGAGACGAGGATCGAGATGCCGAACTCGGTCCCGATCCGGCTGACCAGGTCCAGCATCGCGGACCGGCCCGCAGGGTCCAGGCCGATGGTGGGCTCGTCCAGCAGCAGCAGCCGCGGGTCCCCGACCAGGGCCTGGGCCAGCTTGACCCGCTGCTTCATGCCGGTGGAGTAGGTGCCTATCTGCCGGTACCGCTCCTCGTACAGGCCGACGTGGCGGAGCGATTCGGCGGCCCGCTCCTTGGCCGCGGTCGGCGGCAGCCCGGACATCCGGCCCAGGTGGGTGACGAACTCGGTCGCGGCGACGTCCGGCGGCAGGCAGTCGTGCTCGGGCATGTACCCGCATCGCGCCCTGATCCGTTCGCCGTCCCGCGCGCAGTCCAGGCCGAGCACGGCCGCCTGGCCGCCGGTCGGGGTGAGCAGCCCGAGCAGGATCTTGATCAGCGTGGACTTGCCCGCGCCGTTCGCCCCGACCAGGCCGGTGATACCGGGGCCGACCCGCACGGACAGCTGGTCCAGGGCGATCACCGCGCCCGGGTACCGCATGGAGAGGGCTGAGGTTTCAACAACCGCCGCAACGAATCCCGGCCCGGGGCCGGTCCCTCCCGGCGGCCCAGCGTGCAGCGGCACTGGTGCGGTCACGTGTCTCGTGCTCCCTCGTCGCGTCGTCGCGGTGCGTTCCCAGCCTGGCGCCCGGGCGGCCGCGCGTCATCATCCCGCGGAATGGCTTTCTCCGTCCCGCCCTGGCCTGACCTGCCCGCCCGCGTGCCGCGGGTCAGACCGGCAGCGTACGACCGCGGGCGGACGCCCGCAGGCGCCTTGCGGCGTTACCGTTAACTGGTGAGCGGACCAACCGGACCCCCGCTGGGCGCGCGGCTGAGGCGGCGGTTCTGGATAACGCTGGACTACGCCGCCGCGGCGCTCTTCGCCGTGCTCATGTTTGGTTTCCTGGTGGTCCACCCCGCGAACGGGCCCCGGTCCCTGGGCGGGCTGCTGGCCCCCCGGGACATCCTGCTGGCCGTGCTGGCCCTCGGCTTGTCCGTCCCGGTCGCCCTCCGGCGCCGGGTACCGGTCCGGTCCCTGGCCATCGTACTGGCCGGCTGCCTGGTCACCCTGGTCATCGGCGGGGAGATCACCCGCGGCCCGTTCCTGCCGCTGGCAGTGGTGCTGTACCTGGTCGCGTTGACCTGCCGGCGGGGGATCGCGCTGGCCGGCCTGGCCGGGTCGCTGGGCCTGCTGATCGCGCAGGGCGTGGTGCTGCACTTCGAGGGGCTAGGGTCCGGTAACGCAACCGCCGCCGGGCTGGTCCTCACCATCTTCTGGATGGTCGGGTACCTGGTGCAGCAGCGGCGGACCTACGTCGCGCACCTGCGGGACCGGGCGGCCACCGACGCGGTCACCCGGGAACGGCTCCGGATCGCCCGGGAACTGCACGACGTCGTGGCGCACAGCATGACGGTGGTCACCGTGCAGGCCGGCTTCGGCGAGTACGTGTTCGACAGCCAGCCCGACGAGGCCCGGGCCGCGCTGGGTGCGATCCAGGCGGTGAGCCGGGAGGCGCTGGGTGAGATGCAGCGGATGCTGTGCGTGCTGCGCCAGACGGACGGGGACATCGCGGCGGCCGACGCGGGGCTGGCCCAGGACGCTGCCGCCGCCGCAGGAACCAGCGCCACCGGGATCACTGCCACCGTGACCGGCGCAGCCGGACTGGCTGCGGCCCCCGCCGTAGCCCCCGCGGCTCCGCTGGCCCCGGCGCCGGGACTGGCCAACCTGGACCGGCTGGTGGAGCGGACCGCGGGCGCCGGGGTGACGGTGACCGTCGAGCGGATCGGCACGCCGTGCAGCCTGCCCGCCAGCCTGGACCTGTCCGCCTACCGCATCGTGCAGGAGGCGCTGACCAACGTGGTCAAGCACTCCGGCGCGGACCGCTGCCACGTGGTGCTCGAGTACGGCGCCGGCAGCCTGCTCGTCGAGATCACCGATCCCGGGCTGGGCGTGCCGTCCGGGCTGGGCGTGCCGTCCGAGGTGGGCGCGCTGGCCCGGGCCGGCATGCCGGTGGGGGCCGCCGTGGCGGTCCGCCCGCCCGTCCGCGTGGGCAGCCCGGAACGCGCCGGGCACGGGATCATCGGCATGCGGGAGCGGGTCAGCCTGTGCGGCGGCAGCCTGCACGCGCTGCCCCGGCCGGACGGCGGATTCGTGGTGCGGGCCCGGCTGCCACTCTCCTCGGGGCGGTCGTGACCCTGCGCGTCCTGGTTGCCGACGACCAGGCCCTGGTCCGGGCGGGTTTCCGCGGCATCGTCGCGGCCACGCCCGGGTTCAGCGTGGTGGGCGAGGCCGGCACCGGCAGCGAGGCCGTCGAGCAGGCCCGGCGGCACCGCCCCGACGTTGTGCTGATGGACGTCCGGATGCCGGTCATGGACGGCATCGAGGCCACCCGGCAGATCACCCGGTCGGCCGCCACTAGCGACGTGCGGGTCCTCATCCTGACCACGTTCGACCTCGACGAGTACGTGTTTGCCGCGCTGCGTGCCGGGGCCAGCGGGTTCCTGCTCAAGAGCATCTCGCCCGGCGAGCTCCTCAACGCGATCCAGGTGATCGCGGCGGGCGACGCGCTGCTCGCCCCGAGCGTGACCCGCCGGCTGGTCGAGGAGTTCGCCCGCACGCCACCGCTCACCCCGGCCGTGACCGCCGACGGGGGCGCCCTCGACGTGATCACCGCCCGGGAACGCGAGGTGCTGGCCCTGGTGGCCGCCGGCCTGTCGAACACGGAGATCGCCAAGCGCCTGGACATCACCCCCGCCACCACGAAGACGCACGTGGGGCACCTGCTCACCAAGCTCGGCGCCCGGGATCGCGTGCACCTGGTCATACTGGCCTACCAGGCGGGCCTGGCCACCCCCGCGTAGGAGACCATGACCAGCAGGCAGACAGCAGTCCCGGCGCGCGAGCCTGCCCCGGATAGCAGGGCGCGCGAGCCTGCCCCGGATAGCAGGGCGCGCGAGCCTGCCCCGGATAGCAGGGCGCGCGAGCCTGCCCCGGATAGCAGGGCGCGCGAGCCTGCCCCGGATAGCAGGGCGCGCGAGCCTGCCCCGGATAGCAGGGCGCGCGAGCCTGCCCCGGACGGCCCGACCCGTGAGCCTGCCCCAGGCGGGCCCGGTACCCCTCCCCCGGGCACCCCGGGTGGGCGGGCCCTGGGTGCCGCGCTGGACGGCCCGGCCCTGGCCCGGCTGCTGCTGGCCGCGCTGCTGATCGCCGCCGTCCTGGTCGGCCTGCGGGGCGGCCTCGCCCTGCACGGCTGGCGCGGCCCCTATCACCGGGACGGGATCGCGATCGGGATCGGGCTGGAGGCCGTCCTGGCCAGCCTGCTCATCGCGCTGCTCGTCCGGGGCCGCCAGCCCAGCGACGATTTCCGGGTCCTGCGGATACGCTCCATACTGCGCTTCGCGCTGCTGGCCGGGCTGGCCGCCATCCCGGCGGTCCTTCTGCTGGCCGCACCGCTGCATCCCCATCCGCTGCCGCCGCAGCCGCTGCCCACCCAGCCGCAGCCCACCGTGTACCCCACGCCGACCCGGCCCCCGCGCCCCTCCGCCCCGTTCACGGTGCCGCTCACCGGCGTCCTGTACGCGCTGCTCGTCCTGGCCCTCATCGGCGGGATCGTGGTGTGCGTCGTGCTGCTGCGACGGCGCCAGCCCGGTCATGACGTGCTGCCACCCGATGAGGCGTCGCTCGCCGAGGGCCAGCGGGGCGATCTGCAGGAGGCGGTCAGCTCGGGCCGGCGCGCGCTGGCTGACCTGGACGACGCCCGGGCCGCGATCATCGCCTGCTACGTGGCCATGGAGCGGAGCCTGGCCGCGGCCGGGGCGGATCACGAGGCCGCCGACACTCCGGATGAGTTCCTGGCCCGGGCGGTGGCCGGCGGGCTGGTCGGCGGGACGGCGGCCGGGACGCTGACCGGGCTGTTCTACGAGGCCCGCTTCTCGGGGCACGAGCTGACCGCCGCCCAGCGCGACGCGGCCCGTGACGCGCTGGAGCAGCTCGCCGCCGACCTGCGAGGCACGCCATGACCGGCCCGGCACCACCAGGCCCGGCACCACCAGGCCCGGCACCACCAGGCCCAGTGCCGCCCGGCCCGGTCACGGCCCGGCCCGGCGCAGGCCCGGGCGGATTCTGGCGGCGGGTGTGGCCCGAGATCGTGATCGCCGCTGCCGCTGTGGCCGCGGCCGCGGTGGCCGGTTACGCGGTGGCCGGTCCTGGCGGCTTCGCGGCGGTCGCGGTGGCGGCCGGGGTGATCAGCCTGCTCGTGCTGCGCAGCCTGGCCCGCCCGCCGTCGCTGGGGTCCTCCCCCGAGGATGTCAGCGGCCCCGACCCGGCGGTGCCCACCCCGGTGCTGTCGTCGTTCTCGCGCCAGTGGCGGCGGCGGTCCCGGCTGGCCGACGCCCAGGCCTCGATGACCGCCTACGAGGTGGGCCTGCGCGGCCAGCTGGAACACCTGCTGGCCTCGCGGCTGGCCGAGCGGCACGGGGTCAGCCTGTACGACGACCCGGACGCCGCGCGGCAGGTGTTTGCCGGGGGCAGTCCTGCTCACGGCAGCCTCTGGCCATGGATCGACCCGGCCCGGCCGGCCCCGCCGGACCCGCCCGGTGACCAGCCGGGCATCCCGTACCGCACCCTGGCCCGCCTCATCGACCGACTGGAGCAGCTGTGACGGACAAGAGCATGACCCCGGACGAGACCGCGCGGCGATCTGCGCAGGTGCTCGCCGAGGTGCAGCGGGCGGTCGTGGGGCACCGGCGGGCCCTGGAGCTGGTCCTGATCGGGATCCTGGCCGGCGGTCACATCCTGCTGGAAGACCTTCCCGGCCTGGGCAAGACGCTGATCGCCCGGTCGTTCGCGCAGGTTCTCGGCCTGGACTTCGCGCGCATCCAGTTCACCCCGGACATGCTGCCGTCGGACGTGATCGGTGCCCCCATGTACGACCAGCGGACCGCGGAGATGCAGTTCCGGCCGGGGCCGGTGTTCACCCAGCTGCTGCTCGCCGACGAGATCAACCGGACCCCGCCGAAGACCCAGGCCGCCCTGCTGGAGGCGATGGGCGAGGGCCAGGTCAGCATGGACGGGCAGACCCGCCCGCTGCCGCAGCCGTTCGTCGTGCTGGCTACCGACAACCCGATCGAGTACGAGGGCACCTACGAGCTGCCTGAGGCCCAGCTCGACCGCTTCCTCATGCGGCTGCGGCTGGGCTACCTGGACAGCGCGGACGAGGCGTCGATGCTGCAGCGGCGGCTGGACCGCCGGGCCGAGAACGCCGTCCTGGAGCAGGTCACCGACGCGCCCGAACTGCTCGCCATGCGGGCCGCGCTGGAGGATGTGGAGGTGTCCGCCGACCTGATCGACTACGTGGTCGCCCTGGTCCGGGCGACCCGGGGCCACCGGCAGATCCAGGTCGGGGCCAGCCCGCGCGGCGGGCTCGCCATCACCCAGCTGGCCCGCGGCCAGGCCCTGCTGCGGTTGCGGGACTACGTGACCCCGGATGACATCAAGAGCGTGGCGGTACCCGCGCTCGCGCACCGGATCACGCTGCGGCCCGAGCTGTGGGTCCGCCAGGTGAAGCCGGACGATGTGGTGGCCGGGCTGCTGGCCAGCGTGCCCACGCCGCAGACCGACCCGTCCGCCGCCCGTGCCTGACCGGCCGCCCGGGACCGGCGGCGCGGCCGCGCCTGACCGCGTGGTGGGACCTGACCGCGTGCCGGGCCCTGATCCCGCGCCCGGGACCGGCGGTCCCGGGCCGGAGCAGGAGTCCACGCTGACGGTCCCGGTCCGGTGGAGCCTGTCCCGGCACACCCATCGGCTGCTGACGCTCACGGCCGCCGGCCTGGGGATCGCGCTCGTAACCCGGCGGCCCGAGTTCGCCGGGGCGGCGGCCCCCGCAGTCCTGCTGCTGGCCGCCTGGCGGCCGGGCCGGCCGTCGCACGCCCAGGTCACCGCCGGGCTGACGGCCGGGCGGATCATCGAAGGTGAGCGGGCCGCGGCCAGCGTGTCGGTCGCCGGTGTCGCGGAGTACACCGCGGCGGCACTGCTGCACCCGGCACACGAGATCGTGCCGCTGCGGGCCGCGGCCGGGCAGTGGCCCGGGTACGCGGCCGGGCACCGGGTCACCCTGCCGTTCCTGGTCAGCCGCTGGGGACGGCGGCGGGTGGGGACCGCTGAGATCGTGCTGCGGGACCGCTGGCGGCTGTCCGAGGGCCGGGCGCAGATCGGGCTGCCATCCTTGGAGTGCTACCCGCGCCCGGCGGCCCAGCGCACCCGGGTGGTGCTGAACCGCCTGCCGCAGCGGCTCGGTGAGCACTCGGCGCGGGCCCCCGGTGAAGGCTCGGAATTCGCGGGGGTGCGCGAGTACGTGCCCGGCGACCGGCAGCGGAGCATCAACTGGCCCGCCACCACCCGGCGCGGCCGGCTCCAGGTGAACACGTTCCAGGCTGAACGCTCGCAGGACGTGGTGATCCTGGTCGACACAGCCTGGGACGGGGACGACGCCGAGCATCACGTGGTGGACATCGCGCTGCGCGGCGCGGCCGCCGCGGCCCGGGCCTACCTGGACACGCGGGACCGGGTCGGGTTCATCACCTACCGCTACCGGGCCCGGTGGCTGGCGCCCGGGCACGGCCAGCGGCACTACTACCGGATCGCCGAGGCCATGCTCACCCAGGACCGGGAGTGGACCCCGGATCCCGGCTTCTCCCGGCTGCCCCGGCAGGCGCTGCCGCCGGGCGCGCTGATCCTGGTCTTCACCCCGCTGATGGACCCGCGGCTGGTGGAGACCCTGCGCGACCTGCGCCAGCGGGGGTTCGCGGTGCTGATCGTGGACGTGCTCAATGGCGAGCCTGGCGCGGGCCGGGGCCGCGCCGCCCGGCTGGCGCAGCGGATCTGGCGGATGGAGCAGCAGGCGATCCGGTTCTCGCTGCGCGAGCTGGGCATCCCCGTCGCGGCTTGGGACGGGGAGCAGAGCCTGGATCTCTCGCTGGCACCGTTCACCCGCCGGGTCATGGTGACGCGCCGGTGAGCGGCTGGCGGGCCGCCCGGGCACGCGGCGGATGGCAGCTGCCGGGGAGCCGTCCGCCCTGGACGGCGGGGCTGGGGCCGGACCTGCGGTCCTGGTGGCGGCGCAGCACCGTCCGGCTGGCGACGACCTCCGGCCTGCTCGGCGCGGCCTGCGTGGCGTGGGCGGCGTCCCCGGCCGGCCCGGCGGGCCGGGCCGGCCGGGTCCTCACGGTGCTCGCCGCGTGCTGCGTGGCGGGCGGTCTCGCGCAGCTGGCCACGCTGGCCTTGGTGCCGCCCGGGTCCGCCGCGTATCCCGGCCCGCTGGCCCGCATGGGGCTGTGGGGCCTGGACTTGCTGCGCCGGCTCCCCTGGGCCGAGGGGGTGGTGCTGGGCACCCTGGTGCTGGAGGCCCTCCATCCGGCCCGGCCGTGGCACACCGCGGTCCTCGGCGTGGCGCTCGTCGCGTACCTGCTGGCCACGCATCTGGCCGAGTCAGCCGGAAGCCGCGGCGAAGCCGCCGCGGTGCTCCGCGGCCAGGCTCCGGTGCTGGCCGCCGGGCTGGGGTTGCTGGTGCTGGCGGCGGCGTCGGCCCTGCTGCCCTCGGCCGGGACCGGGCTGGCCGGGAGCTGGCTGCGGGCCGCCGCCGCGGTCGCCGCGGTCCTGGCCAGCGCCCTGGCCCTGCCCGTCTGACCCCCGTCCACCCCTCCCCTGGCCCCCTCCACCCCCCGAACCCTCCGCCCCGACGCGCCCCCTCCCGCCAGCAGTGCGGTGCATCGTGTGCGTTATAGCGCACACGATGCACCGCACTGCTGGGTGCCGCCCCGCGCGGTCAGCGGCCGGCGGCGTATCCCTGCATGCCGCGGGGGTTCGCGGCCGCGTAGAGCATCCCGCCATCCCGGGCCACCGCGCTGACCCGGCCCAGCGACCACGGCGGCCGGACCGTGACCTGGTGCCCCCGGCGGCGCAGCTCAGCCAGCACCGCGGTCCCGGCGCGCTCCTCCACGTCGACCGCCAGCGGCGACGATTCGCGCGGGTAGAACGACGACGGGAAGTGCCGGGTGTGGAACGCGGGCGCGTCGATCGCCTCCTGCAGGTTCATCCCGGACAGCACGTGCCGCAGGAAGAAGGCCAGCGTCCACTGGTCCTGCTGGTCCCCGCCCGGCGTGCCGAAGGCCAGGTACGGCTCACCGCCGCGCAGCGCCAGGCTGGGGGTCAGCGTGGTCCGCGGGCGCTTGCCCGGGGCGAGGCTGTTGGGCAGGCCCGGGGTGAGGGTGAACATCTGGGCCCGGGTCCCCAGGCAGAAACCGAGGCCGGGGATCACGGGCGAGCTCTGCAGCCAGCCCCCGCTCGGCGTGGCCGACACCATGTTCCCGAACCGGTCGGCGACGTCCAGGTGGCAGGTGTCCCCCCGGTTCGGCCTCGGGTCAGCGCGGGTGCCCGGGCCGCTGACTTCCCAGGCCGGGCGGGCCGCGGCCCCGGACTCCTCCGCAGTCGGCTCCGCCGAAGCCATCCCGCCCGGGACGCGGACCTGCCCGGTGGCGTACCCGGGCAGCCGCGGCCCGGCGCCGCCAGGAGCACCCGGACGCAGATCCGGCGATGCCGAGGGACCGACCAGGGACCTGCGTTTCGTTGCGTAAGACTGTGACAGCAGGTCATCGAGCGGGACGGCAGCGAACCTCGGATCGCCGTACCAGGCCTCGCGGTCGGCAAAAGCCAGTTTTGCGCTCTCGACCACGGTGTGGACGAAATCCGGGCCTGCCGGGTCCATCCCCGCCACGCCGAGCCCGTCGAGCAGGGCCAGCTGCTGCAGGAAGACCGGGCCCTGGCCCCACGGGCCCGTCTTGCATACGGTGAGGCCCGCGAAGTCCAGGGTCACCGGCTCTTCCGCGCTGGCCCGCCACGCGGCCAGGTCCGCCGGGCTGAGCAGGGCCCGGTGCCGCTCCCCGGTCACGTCCATGACCTCGGCCGCAGCCAGGTAGGCGCCGGCCGCGTCGGCGACGAAGCCCTCGTAGAACGCGCGCCGGGCGGCCTCGATCTGCACGTCGCGGCCACCGCCGGCCGCCTCGGCCTCGTCCAGGATCCGCTGGTAGGTCGCGGCCAGGTCCGGGTTGGCGAAGCGGGACCCGGTGGCGGGCACTCCCCCGGCCAGGTAGACCTGCGCCGAGCTGGGCCAGTGCTCGCGGAAGACGGGCTCCGCGGCCGCGATCCCGGCGCTCACCCCGGCCGTCATCGGGTAGCCGTCCCGCGCGTACCCGATCGCGTACTGCATGACGTCGCGCAGCCGCATCCGGCCGTGCCGCCCGAGCAGCAGCATCCAGGTGCCGAAGGCGGCGGGCACGCACGCGGGAAGCAGGCCGTTGCCGGGGACCAGGTCGAGGTCCAGGGCGCCGAACGCGCCCAGCGTGGCGCGGCCCGGCGCGGGTCCCTGCCCGTCCAGCACGAACACGCCCGTGCTGGACGGATCGGTGGTCCCGGCGTCGTAGCCGATGATCGGGACCTCGCCGCCCAGGCCGTTCATGTGCGGCTCGACCACCTGCAGGACCAGGCCGGCCGCGACCGCCGCGTCGAAGGCGGTACCGCCCGCCTCGAGCACCGCCATCCCGGACGCGGTGGCCAGCCAGTGGGTGGAGGCGATCATGCCGAAGGTGCCCGCGAGCTGCGGCCGCGTCGTGAACGAGGAACCCTGCGGCAGCATCGGCACTCCTGACGGCGCGGCCCGGCCCGGGCCGGGGGTTCGGCTGGGAATCAGCTGCCATAATCGCCTGGCCCGCCGGCCCGGCAACCAGGGCGGCATCCGGCCCTGCGCAACCGGGGCGCCGAACGCTGCGTCGTAACAGTCAGGACACCCCCCGGGGCCAGTGGCCCCGCCACGATAAGGAAACCGCCCATGAGACCATCCGCCCACGCCGCCCGCCGGCTCAGCGCCGCAGCCGCATTGCTGTGCACGGGGGCCCTCGCGGCGGCTTGCGGATCGACCAGCAGCAACAGCTCCGCCGGAGGCCAGGCGTCCACGGCGGCCACGGCCGCCACGACGGGGGCCTCGGCGGCCTCGAGCGCGCCGCAACCCACAGGGGCCACCACCCCTGCGGCCCCGCCGAGCTCGCCCTCGGCTCCCGCGTGCTCGCCCGCCGACCTGTCCGCGGCGGTGAACTCCAGCCGCGGCGGTGCCGCCGCGGGCAGCACCTACTACCCGCTGAACTTCACGAACACGTCGAAGAGCTCGTGCTTCCTGTTCGGCTATCCGGGCGTCTCGTTCGTGACCAGCCCGTCCGGGAGCCAGATCGGGGAGCCGGCCTCGCGCAACCCCGCGGTCGCGCCGAGCACGGTCATCCTGCCCCCGGGTGGGACCGCGCACGTGACGATCCAGGTCGTCGACGCGCTGAACTACAGCAAGTCCGACTGCAAGCCGGTCACCGCGCACTGGCTCAAGGTGTACCCGCCCGGCCAGTTCACCGCCCTGTACGTCAAGTTCTCCTCGCTGACCTGCTCCGCGCAGCTTCCGGCGAAGCTCGGCAGCCCGCTCACCGTGGACGCGGTGAAGGGCGGCCAGGGCCAGCCCGGCCAGGGTCTGTGAACTCCCGGCCCCGCCGTCCGGCGGGCCGCCCGGCCCGGTAGCGTCGGGGTCATGGATGACCTTCCCCCCCGGGTCCGGGCGGTCTGTGATCTCGACGTCGCCGAGGCGCGCGAGTACAGCGGGCGCCACGAGTACGACGGCAAGATCCAGGACCTCTCCCCCGGCGGGGTCCGGGACGGCCTGGCCCGGCTGACGGCGGCCGCGGCCTCCGGCGGACGGCTCGACGACCCGCACGACGAATCCCACCTGGCCGCGTTCGAGCGGCGGGCCCAGGCCGTCTACGGTGACCTGGAACTGCACCGGCGCAACCCGCTGGCCCATCTCGCCGAGATGGACCTGGCCTGCTATGACCGCGACTACGCGCCGGCGCAGGAGCGCGAGCGGGCCCAGCTGCAGCACCTGGCCGCCTGGCCCCAGGCGGTGGACGCGGCGCTGGCCTCGCTGGACCAGGTGAGCGCCCCGGTGGCGAGCGCGCTGATCTCCGGCATCCGGGGCCTGGCCGCGGGCATCCCGCCGGCCGCCCCGCCGGACGTGGCCGCACGCGCCATCGCCGCGCACGCCAGACTCGTCACGCACGTCGAGCGCGCGGCCACAGACGGGGATCCCGATCCCGCGCTGGGCGCGGCGGGCCTGCGCAGCCTGATGAGCACGGCCGAGGACATCGACGTCGATCTCGGCCTGCTGGCCGAACGGGCTGACGCGGAGCGGGACCGGCTGCTGAACCGGCTGGCCGAGGACTGCGCCCGGATCGACGCGGGCCGCCCGCCGCTGGAACTGTGCCGGGACCTGGTCCGTGAGCACCCGGGGCCGGACGGGGTGATCGACGCGGCCCAGCGGGGCACTGAGCAGGCGATCGCGTTCACCCGGGACCGGAACCTGGTGCCCTACCACGACGGCGTCTGCCTGGTCGGGCCCGCGCCGGAATCACGGCGCTGGGCCATGGCCATGATCTCCACGAACGCCCCCGGAGAGCCGGAGGGGCCCTCCTGGTTCTACGTGACCCCGCCCGACCCCCTGTGGCCGCGGCGGGAGCAGGAGGAATGGCTGGAGGTGTTCAGCGACACCACGCTGCCCGGGATCGTCGTGCACGAGGTCGCGCCGGGGCATTTCTCGCACGGCCGCGCGCTGCGCCGGGCCCACGGGCCGGTGCGCAGGACCCTGCACTCGGCCGCGTTCCTGGAAGGCTGGGCGCATTACGCCGAGGAGCTGTGCGTCGAGGAGGGGTTCCGCGGCGACGATCCCCGCTTCGCGGTGGGGGTGTGGCTGGAGGCCCTGGTCCGGGTGACCCGGCTGGCCTGCTCGATCGGCGTGCACACGGCGGGCATGAGCGTGGCCGAAGGCGCCCGCCGGTTCGAGGCGGACACGCACCTGTCCGGGCCGGCTGCCCTGTCGGAGGCCCGGCGGGCCACGTTCGACCCGACGTACGGGCGCTACACGTGGGGCAAGCTCGAGATCATGGACCTGCGCGAGCGGGCCCGCAAGGAGTGGGGAACCGGCTTCACGCTGCTGCGTTTCCACACCGCGCTGATGGAACTCGGCTCCCCGCCCCTCGGTCTCCTCGGCACGGCCCTGGACCGCGGCTGACGCCTGAGCACCCACCGATGGGACCAGGGCGGCCGGCCGGCCGGACCAGGCTCATGGCTTTCCGGATGCTCACTGAGCTGCCCCACTATGCGGTGCGACGTCCGTAACTCTTCTCTGACGCGAGGTTGCCTTGATAGTCCCGATCGCGGTCCGCGATGGCGCGGCAGTCGTGGGCGCGCTGCTCGTGCTGACCGCGTGACGGCGAATATCACCACGGCGTTCAGCACCGTGGGGCCGGCGCTGTGGACGTTCGGCTCGGCCGAGGCGCACGGTTTCTACGAGAAAGCCCTGCTGGACACCGCGGCCATGGCCGCGCTGGTCACGATCACGCTTCAGATCGCTTACCTGCCGACCTTGTATGCCGCATTCAACCGCCGCGAGACCGAGATCGGGCTGCTGAACTCACGGGCCGGGTCACCGTCCTGGGGGCCGGAGTTGCTCGCCCGCACTCATTACGCACTCGGCTCGGGCACCTCGACGCTCGACACGCTGCCCGAGCTGTACAGCCAGTGGGAGCGCTGGGCCGCGGACGTCATGGAAAGTCACGTCACCTATTCGCCGCTGATCTGGTTCCGCTCAGCGGACCCGCTCGCCTCGTGGGTGACCGCACTGCTCGCCGTGCTGGACTCGGCAGCCCTGTGCCTGTCGCTGTGCCCGAAGCGGGCCCCGCAGGTCCCGGCCAGGCTCTGCCTGCGCAGCGGCCTGATGTGCTTCGGCCAGGTCGCCCGCTCGATGGGCATCGGCGTGCCGGGGGAACCCGACGTGGCGGCCGGCATCAGCCTGACGTACGGGGAATACCTCGAGGCCATCGGCCGGATGCGCGAGATGGGCTTCCCGATTGAGCGAGAGCCGGCCGAGGCGTGGCCGCACTTTGTGGGCTGGCGGGTCAACTACGAGCGAGCCGCCTACGCGATCGCCGCCACCGTGGACGTGGTGCCGTCCCTGTGGTCCGGTCCGCGGCGGCATGACACGGAACCCATCCCGCCCCTGCGCCCGATGCCCGGGAAGCCGGAGCCGACGGCAGTCGGCTAACGCCCTGCCGGGGCGGGAAGCCGGAGCCAACGGCAGAAGGCTAACGCCCCGCCGGGGCCGGGAAGCCCCCATCGCGGACAGGGGTTGATCCGGGTCGGTGGGCGCGCAATTATTTGACTATGTCAACGACATACTTGCCTGCGTCAGATAACTCGGGCCCCCGGGCCGTGCGCGACACGCGGGTCCGGGCAGTGCGTGAGTTCAACCGCGTCTACACGAACATGATCGGCCTGCTCCGCGGCGGCTATCTCGACTCCCCCTACTCGCTCACCGAGGCCCGGGTGCTGTTCGAGCTGGCCCACGGCGGGGAGATGGGGCGCGGTGAGACTGAGATCAGCGCGCTACGCCGGTCCCTCGACATCGACGCCGGTTACCTGAGCCGGATGCTGGCCCGGTTCGAGTCGGACGGCCTGGTCACCCGGCGGCGCTCGGACGGCGATGCGCGGCGCCGGGTCATCACGCTGACCAGTGCGGGCGAGGAAGCCTTCCGGGGCCTGGACCAGCGGTCCGCGGAGCAGATCGGTGCGCTGATGGACCAGCTCACCGAAGCCGAGCAGCAGCAGCTGATCGCGGCGATGGCCACGATCCGGGAGATCGCCGGGCCGGGGGGCCGGCCGCCCGCGTTCGTGCTGCGCTCCCCCCGGCCCGGTGATCTCGGGTGGGTGGTGCAGCGCAACGGCGCGCTCTACGCGCACGAATACGGGTGGGACGCCAGTTACGAGGCGCTCGTGGCCCGGATCATGGCGGACTACGCGGGACGGGCCGACCCCCGGGAAGCGGGCTGGATCGCCGAGCTGGATGGCGCGCCGGCCGGCTGCGTGTTCTGCATGCGCAAGGACGACGCCACGGCCCAGCTCCGGCTGCTGCTGGTCGAGCCGGGAGCCCGGGGGCTGCGACTCGGCGAGCGCCTGGTGGCCGAGTGCCTGGCCTTCGCCCGCCACGCGGGCTACCGGGAGATCGTGCTGTGGACCAACGACATACTCATCGCGGCGCGGCGCATCTACCAGCGGTTCGGCTTCGAGCTGGTGGATTCGGAGCCGCATCACAGCTTCGGCCACGACCTGGTGGGGCAGAACTGGCGGCTGGGCCTGAGCTGACGCCGCACGTGAGCGGCCGGCGCCGGGCGTCAGTCCCTGAAGTCGCCGGGAACGACCAGCCCGGTCTCGTAGGCCAGGATCACGGCTTGCACCCGGTCGCGCAGCCCGAGCTTGGCTAGCAGGTGCCCGATGTGGGTCTTGACGGTTGCTTCCCCAACGAAAAGCTCGCGGGCGATCTCGGCGTTGCTCCGGCCGCGGGCGACGAGGAGCAGGATGTCCCTTTCCCGGGCAGTCAGGGAGGCCAGCCGGGCAGGTGCGGGCACGGCCGCCGCCGGGCGGCGGGCGAAGGATTCGATCAGCATCCGGGTCACCGAGGGGGCGAGCAGCCCGTTGCCCGCCGCCGCGGCCCGGACCGCGGCGATGAGGTCCCCGCGCGGTGCGTCCTTCAGGAGGAACCCGCTCGCCCCGGAGCGCAGCGCCTCGTAGACGTAGTCGTCGAGATCGAAGGTCGTGAGCATGACCACCTTCGGGCCGGCGTCCGGGCCGCCCTGGGTGATCAGCCGGGTCGCCTCCAGCCCGTCCATCCCCGGCATCCGGATGTCCATCAGCACCACGTCCGGGTGATGGGCCGCCACCGCGGCCACCGCGTCCGCGCCGTTGGACGCCTCGCCCACCACGCTGATGCCGTCGGCCGCCTCGAGGATCACGCAGAATCCCGCGCGGACCAGTTCCTGGTCGTCGGCCACCAGCACCCGGATCGGGGACGGGCCGCTGGCTGTGCTCATCGTGCTCACTGGGCCGGCAGCCGGGCCGTGACCACGAACCCTCCGGAGCCGGTGGGTCCCACCGCGAGGCTGCCGCCGCAGGAGGCGACCCGTTCCGCGATGCCGGCCAGGCCGAAGCCGCCGGACCGGACCGGCACCGCCTGGTTCCCGGCCGTGCCGCTGCCCGCGGCCGCGCGGTCAGCAGATCCGTCCACCGCAGTGCCATCGACCAGGGGGCCATCTACCGGGGTGCCATCTACCGGGGTGCCGTTCACGGCCCGGGTCGCTGTCCCGTTCACGACCGGGACAGTACCCCCGTCCCGCCGGGTGTCGGTGATGTTCACCGTGATGAAGCCGGGCTCGAAGGACAGGGTCACCACGGCCCGGGCCGCGTCGGCGTGCCGGACCGTGTTCGTGAGCGCCTCCTGGATGATCCGGTACGCGGTGAGATCGACGCTGGGGGCCAGCGGGCCCGGCGTGCCCTCCACCTCCAGGTCCACCGTGAGCCCGGATCCGCGCACCTGGTCGAGCACGGCGCCCAGATCCGTGAGAGACATCGCCGGGGCGGTCTCCAGCTGGTCGGCCGGCCCGCGCAGCACCCCGAGCAGCCTGCGCAGCTCGGTCAGGGCCTGGCGCGCGGTGGCCGCGATCACCTCCACCGACTGCGCGGCCTCGGACGGGCGGCCGGGCAGCAGCGACGTGGCCGCCTCGGCCTGCACGGCCATCAGGCTGACGTGGTGCGCCACCACGTCATGGAGCTCGCGGGCGATCCGGGTGCGCTCCGCCGCCGCCGCGCGGGCCACGTCGTCGTCCCGCTCCGCTTCCGCCCGCTCGGCCCGGCCTTCCGCCTCCCGGACGCTGGCCTGCCGGTTCCGGACGACCACCGCCGCTCCCCAGGCACCCAGGGTGGTCAGGGCCGACACGACGGCGTCGTAGGGCTGGGTATGGCCGGGCGACACCTGGGACTCGATGCTGCCGATCACCACCAGGAGAATGACCACGCGGCGGACCGCGGGGCGGCAGTAGACCATCGCGGTATAGAACGCGATGGTGTTAGCCAGCGGGAACGGGGCGTACGCGAAGGCGAGCTGGTCGTACAGGATGCGCGGGATCCCGGCCACGATGAGCACCGCGAGCGGCCATCTCCGGCGCCACGCGAGCGGCACGCACTGCGCGATGACCAGCACCAGCGCGGCCCAGAACGGGTGCAGCTGGCTGCGGTAGGGCAGCACCGACGCGACGTTGACGAGGACCAGCGCCAGCGCCAGGGCAAGGTCCTGGACCCGCGGCGGAAGCGCGGCGGCCCGGGCCGTCAGCCTCGTCACGACCTGGCTGTCCACGACCTGATCGTATGGCGCAGGGGGCCCGGCGGCATCCTTCCGCCGGCGGAGCCGGGCGGCTCCCTCCCCGGGGGGAGGAAGGCCGGTCCCGGCGCCGCGGCTCCGCCGCGCTGCGGAGCGGGGGAAATCGCCCCGCCGCCCGATGCCGGCCGGCCTCCCCGGGGCCCACGATGCAGGCATGCCGCAGAACTCGCTCACGGGAAGCGAACTCCCGTCCCGGCCGCACCTCAGCGGGCCGGATACCACGCCAGAAGCCGCCAGCCTGCTGGCCCGCGCCCGCCGCTCGCCCCGGCTGGGCGTCATCGTTGTCGCCGCCGCGGCGTTCGCGGTCGAGATGGCAGTGAGCGCCCGGTACGGCTATCACCGCGACGAGCTGTACTTCCTGGAAGCCGGGCACCATCCCGCCTTCGGGTACGTGGATCAGCCGCCGCTCACCCCGCTGGCCGCGCGCCTCGCCGCGCTGCTGTTCGCCAACTCCCTGGTCGGTCTGCGGGTGCTGCCCGCGCTGGGGCTCAGCGCTCTGGTGCTGCTCACCGCGGGCATGAGCCGCATCCTCGGCGCCGGGCGGGCCGGGCAGGTGCTCGCCGCGGTGTGCGTGGCCGGCTGCGCCGAGTACCTGGGCTGCATGCACCTGCTCAGCACGACTACGCCGGACTTCGTGGCCTGGGGCGCGCTGCTGTACCTGGTGCTGCGGTTGCTGGACAGTGGCGAGCCCCGCTGGTGGCTGGCCATCGGGCTGTGCGCCGGGGTCGCGGCCGAGGCCAAGTGGACGATCTGGTTCCTGGCCGGGTCGGTGGTGGCCGGGTTCGCCGTCACCCCGCAGCGGCGGCTGCTGCGCAGCCGGTACCTGCTGCTGGGCGCGGTCATCGCGGTGGCGCTGGCCGCCCCTGACCTGATCTGGCAGGCCGCGCACGGGTGGCCGAACCTGGACGTGTTCCGCTCGCTGCACATGGCGGCCGGCCATAACCGGGCGACGTACTGGCAGGCCCAGGTGCTCTTCACCGGCCTCGCCCTCACCCCCGTCTGGGTGGCCGGGCTGATCTGGATCCTGCGCAGCGACGCCCCCCGCCGGTTCCGGCCGGCCGTGATCGGGGCTGCGCTGGCCATCGTGATCCCGTTCATCCTGGGCGGCAAGCCCTACTATTCGGGGGGTGCCTACACGGTCCTGCTCGCGGCCGGCTCGGTGCCGGCCGGGCGGTGGCTGTTCCCGGGGCCGGGGCGGCGCTGGGGCCGCCAGGGCCTGCTGGCCGCCGGCGCGGTCGTGACTCTCGCCGCCGTGCCCATCGCCATCCCGGTGCTGCCGGCGGTCACGCTGCACACGGTGCCCTTGCAGACCATCAACTACGACCTGGCCGAGACCATCGCATGGCCGCGCGAGGTGGCGCTGATCGCCCGTGAGTATCACGCGCTGCCCGCCGGGCAGCGGGACCGGACCACGATCCTGGCCGGCAACTACGGCGAGGCCGGGGCGGTCGATCGGTACGGCCCGGGCCTCGGCCTCCCCGCGGTCTACAGCGGCAGCAACAACTTCTGGCTGTGGGGGCCACCGCCGGCCGCGGACCGCTCCGCGATCGCGATCAGCGTGGAGCCGTCTCTCCTGCGCCGCGAGTTCCGGCACGTGCGCCAGATCGCCACGTTCTACAACGGCCTGGGGGTCAATGACGACGAGCAGGGCGCGCCGGTCTACCTGGCCACCGGGCTCCGGGACTCGTGGGCCCGGTCGTGGACGGCGTTCCGCGACTACGGCTGACCCGGCACACCCGGCCGCCGTCCCCCCCGCGGGGCCCGCGGGGGGGACGGCGCGGCTAGCATCGTGGTGGCGCTTTCAGACGCAAGGACTAAGGACGATGCCGGGATCAGATCTGCTGCCCGAGGCGGGCAGCCCAGCGGGGCGCACGCCAGCGCGGTTCAGCCGCGGCCGGGGCAGGCCCGGGTGCGCGGCGGCCCGGCGGCGCCGGCGCGGCGCGGCACGTGCCCGGGGGGCGCGTGCCGGGCGGGCGGCCCGCGCGGCCGCCACCGCGGGCCTGATCGCGCTGGCCGCAGCCGGCCTCACCGGCTGCTACGCCAAAGCCAGCGCCGCCCCCGCGATCGAGCTGTCCACGGCCGTGGTGCCGCAGCCGGCGGTTCCCGGCGAGACCACCGCCTATCTCGTCATCCGGAACAACGGCCGCGCGGACCGGCTCATCCGGGTCCGCACCAGCGTGGGCGGCCGGGTCGCCTTCCGGGCCCCCGCCGGGCACGGCAACCTGACCATGCACACGATCGCGGCGATCAGCGTCCCGGCCCATGACATCATCCGGCTGGTGCCCGACAGCATGCACCTGCTGATCACCGGGGCCAGGTCTATGCGCGGCGTCAAGGAGATCACCCTGACGCTTGTCTTCGCCCGCGCCGGGACTATGTCAGTGATCGCCCAGGTCACCAACCCGGAGACCGGCGGCAGCAGCTACTTCCTGAACTCCTGACCTAGCGTCGCACTGGGAGAGGAACCGCCGGATGCCCCGCCGTCCAACGCAGTGGCTGTACCACATCGCGACCGCGGCGGACTGGGAGCAGGCTCAGCAGGACGGCGAGTACCGGACCTCGACCCGCGGCCGGTCGCTCGGCGAGGAGGGTTTCATCCACGCGAGCACCGCCGCCCAGGTCCTGCCGGTCGCGGACATGCTGTACCTGGATGAGCCGCAGGACCTGGTCCTGCTGGTGCTGGATCCCGGCCGGATCGGGGCCGAACTCCGCTACGAGCCGGTACCGGGCTGGAAGGACCCCTTCCCGCATATCTACGGGCCGCTGGACGTGGCGGCGGTGGTCCATGCGGTGCCGCTTGAGCGTGACGCGGCGCGCGGTTTCCGCTGGCCGGACGGGCTGGCCGGACCGTGACCGGCACGCCCCCGGGCGATACGTCGGTGACCGGCACCGCCGGGGACACGCTCCCGGCCGGAACGCCGGGCGGGGGCAGCCTCCCCGGCGGCGCCGGGGTGCTGTACGTGATCGCCTGCGCCGCCCCGCCCGCCGCCGCGGTGGGCCAGCTGGTCAGCCTGGCCCAGCGGCGCGGCTGGGATGTGTGCGTGCTGACCACGCCATCGGCCCGCCGCTTCACCGACGCCGGGGCCCTGGAACGGCAGACGGGGTACCCGGTCCGCAGCGAGTACAAGAACCCGGGCGAGCCCGACGTGCTACCGGACCCGGACGCGGTCATCGTCGCCCCGGCCACGGTCAACACCATCAACAAGTGGGCCGCGGGGATCTGTGACACGCTCGCGCTCGGCATCCTCGTCGAGGCGATCGGGAAGAGGCTGCCCATCGTGGCCCTGCCGTCCACCAACCAGGCGCACGCGGCCCACCCCGCGTTCACCGAGAACATCGGCAAGCTGCGGTCATGGGGCGTCTCGGTGCTGTTCGGCGCGGCCGCCCACCCGCTGGCCGGGCCAGGGGCCAGCGACAGCGACCTGGGCACCTTTCCCTGGGCCGCGACCCTCGACGCCCTTCAGGACAGGATCCAGCCCACCACCGGGGATTGATCCCTCCCGGCCCGGCCGGGCACCGCGGCCAGCCGGGGACAGTCGGGCCCGGGCATTTGCCGTCACGGTATTCGCGACATATCGTGTGGGCCGGGGCGCGGCCAGCGAGGCGGAGGATCACGTGGTGATGCAGGGCGACGTTCGGGCCAGCGAGGCGGACCGGTACGCGGCCGGCTCCCCCGATCCTTGGCTGGCGGCCTATGGCCAGCCCAGCGGCGAGCTGTCCAGCGCATACCAGACCCGCCAGGGGTGGGCCCGGCTGTGCCGCCGCGTTCTGCTGGGCCTCGCCCTGGTCACCCTGAGCGGGCTCGCGCTCGTGTCCCTGCTGATCGCCGTGGTCGTGTTCCACGGCGGATGGCTGGGCATCGCGCTGGTGGTGCTGCTGGCCCTCGGCGCGCTCGTGGTGGCCGCTGCGGTCGGCCTGGCCTGGATGGCCTGGCGGATGTGGCGCCGGGGAGCGTGGCTGGAGGCCCTGCCCCTGCTGGCTGGCCAGCCGTGGCTCAGCCGCGTGGTGTGGGCGGCCCGCCTGCTGTGGACGGGTCGCGCGCTCTGGCGTCTCCGCGCGCGGCTGCGCCCGGCACCCCGGTACTGAACTGCGCTGACGAGCCGGGTATCCCCTCGCCAGGGCCCGTTCCCGTGCCAGTCACGGGGTGACCCGTGCCAGTCACGGGGTGACCCGTGCCAGTCACGGGGTGACCCGTGCCAGTCACGGGGTGACGATGGCGAAACCCGGGCCCGCGGTATCCAGCAGGCGGAGCAGCCGGTGCAGCGCCCCGAGGTCGCCGCGGAACGCGACATCGGCGCGGTCACCCAATAGCAGGATGACGCCGGTCAAGGCTCTCCCGGCCCGGCCGCGCGGGTCAGGCCCGGGCGGCGGCCCGCAGCGGGACGACGAGGTAGCGGAAGTCCGCCTCCTCCCGACCCGCGCCCGGATCGTCATGCTCCCCGCCCGGATATCCCCGGGTGATCAGCGCGGGCTTGGCCGGGCTGGTGAACTCGATCCTCAGGAGCCCCGGATCGGCCGGTGGCGTGCCGCCAGGTCCGGTGCCAGCCGTGGCCCCGGAGCCCGGGGCCATCCCCCCGCCCGTCCCGCCGTTGCCGTCCGCTTCCCCGGCATGCGGCGGGGACTGGCCTGGCACCGCTGCGGCGACGAGCCCGTCCAGCAGGTAGTGCGGATTGAACGCGATCACGGGCTCCTCACCGCGGAAGTCGGCGAGGACTGTCTCGACCGCGCGCGCCCGGCCCTCGGTCTGCGCCTCGATCAGGACCCTGCCCGGGCCGAACGTGAGCCGGACCGGGCTGGCCCGGTCCGCGACCAGGGAGACCCGGCGCACCGCCTCGGTGAACGGCCCGGCCGCCACGTCAGCCCGGCAGCCGAAGTCGGCCGGGAACCGGGACCGGTACCGGATGAACTCGCCGCCGATCAGCCGCGTGGTCAGCCGGCGGCCTCCGATCCCGAAGCTGATCATGCCCTCGGCGGGCCGGGGCTCGTCCGCGGGCCTGGTGGCGGGCGCCCCCGGCGCGAAGGCCACCGATACGGGTACCCCGGGCGTCATGGCCCGCGCCGCATCGGCCAGCGTCCTGGCCGGGACGAGGGCGGCCGCGCGGAGTCCCGGCTGCACCGGCTCCCACGACGTTTCCCGCACCGCCAGGCGGTAGCGGTCGGTCGCGGCCAGCGTCAGGGTCGCGCCGTTGACGTCGAGGCAGACCCCGGTCAGCATGGGCAGGGTGTCGTCGCGGCTCGCCGCGGCCACGACCTGGCTGATGGCCGCGCCCAGGACGCCGCCGTCCACCGTGCCGGCCAGCGGGGGCTGCGCGGGAAGCTCCGGGTATTCGTCGGCGGGCAGCGCGACCAGGCTGAACTCGGCGCTGCCGCAGGTCAGGTTCACGGCATCGGCGTCCGTCGCGATCTCGACGGCCAGCGCCGGCAGGCTGCGGGTGATCTCGGCGAGCAGCCGGCCCGGGACGATCACCGTGCCGGGTTCGCCGATCTCCGCCTCGATCCGGGCGGTCGCGGAGACCTCGTAGTCGAAGCAGGACAGGGTGAGGCTGGTCCCCGCGTCCAGGCGCAGGCCGGACAGCACCGGGACCACCGGCCGGGTGGGCAGGGCGCGCGCCACCCAGGCCAGCGCCTCGGCCAGCACGTCCCGATCGACCCTGATTTTCATGTCCGTGCCCTCCGCGCCATCGTGATGAGGGCGTTCGCTCCCTCGCTGCGCGAGGCCGCTGCCGCCCGTACGGCCCCGGGGTCACCGGGGCGCCGCTAGTCCGATACTGGCACGGCGCACCGACAATCCGGGCCGTCCGGGCGCAGGCTGGGTGCGCGTCAGTTTTGTAGGTAGTCAAGATCATCTTCGGGATGCTCCTGGTCAGGCGATGCGCGTCTGAGTGTGCGGGGTATTGCAGATGGCTTCCCAGGTGCTGCTGGCCTCGCGGCAGCGCAGGGCGATGATGGCGTCGGCGCCGTTGACGGTCCAGTGCATGCCGGACTGCTTGAGGCGCTGGCCGACGATGGTCTTGCAGCTGGCCTCGGCCACGCCGGAGCCGGTGAAGAGGCCGCACTGGCGGAACCAGTGGTAGCGCATGCGGGGGGCGTTGTTCTCGAAGTAGCCGAGGGCGGTGTCGATCTCGTCTTTCTTGACACTTTCGAGGGGGTACTGGCGGGCCGCCTTGATGATGCCGTCGATGTAGCCGTAGCCGGGTCCTCCAGCCGGGCGGCGAGCCATTCCTCTTTCCGGTCGCCCAGCATGAACTCGAGCCTGCGGGCGAGGTCGTGCAGGTGCTCGCGGGCGTGGAACAGGTTGACGATCTGGGTGGCCTCGGGGAACTTGCCGCTGGCGATGCCCCAGATCCAGGCGGCGCCGTCGCCGATGATGGTGAGCTGGCGGACATGATCGGCGCCGCGGCGGATGCCCTCGGCTTTCACGAGGCCGCCGAAGACGGCGGCGGGCTCAAAGGTGGCGATGACACTGGAGGAGTCCCGGTCCCGGACCGGGTAGCCGTCCTTGTCCAGCCTGTCCTGGGTGAAGAAGACGGCGAGCTTGACCTCGCGGGTGCGGGCCCGGCCGTCCTCGCCCTTCCCGTCCCGCCCGGCCGTCTCCCTGGAGGTCATGGGGACGCCGGTGCCGTCGATCACCGCGTAGAGCTTGTCCGGCAGCGGCGAGGGCGGGAGCGGCACCAGTTTCCTGGCGGCGATGAGCCGGGCACGCTCCCGCCCTGCGGCGGCCAGGCCGCGCCGCTGGCCTCGGCCGCCCGCTCGGCGCCTTGGCGGCCAGCCGGACCCCGGCCAGGTCCTGCAGCAGCCCGGCGGCCCCCTTGAACGGGACCGCGGCGGCGGCGCGGTCGTTCATCGCGGCCAGGCCCGGCGGCATGCCCTCCCCTGCGGCGCCGAGCTCAGCGTCGCGCGGCGCGAGGCCGTGCCCGCAGGCCACGCAGTGATACCAGGCCCGCGTCAGGGCGACCGGGCCGAGCACCGTGTCGATGACCTTGTCCCGGTAGGAGACGAACACGGCCTCGTGCCCCCGGCCGCACGGGACGCGCGGTCCCCGGTGCCCGCGGTCGGCGGCCAGCAACTGCTCCAGCACGCTCCCGCCCAGCCGCAGCAGCCCGGCCCGGAGCACCGCCTCCGCTGCCTCCAGCCCGGCATCGCCGCAGCCCAGGACCCTGGCCGCCTCCGCGGCCAGCCGTCCTAGCCCGGCGGCTTTCTCCTGCGCGAGGGCCGCCCGGACCCCCCCTTTCCCCTCCCGGCCCGGGAGGGGCATCACCGCCGGCCTCGCCCGGCACCGCCGGGCGGGCCTGGCAGATAGCCTCGTTCACCTCCGTGACCTGCCCGACCAGGCCCCGGAACCGCTCGTACTCCGTGACCTCCCGCCGGGCCTTCTCCAGCTCCGGCCCCGGCTTCAGGTGCACATTCACCGTCTTACCGCCGACCCGGCGGGTCAGGTTGTACTGCGGCCCATGCCCGCGGTGCCCCGGCCGGGCGCACGCGCAGTTCGGCTTGCCGCACTTGCGCCACACCGCGTTCAGCGCGCCCCGCCGGAAATCCCCGGCCTGGGAGATCAGGCCGAACAGCTCAGCACGGCGGCGCTCCAGCCAAGCCAGATCCCGCCCAGTGAGTGACCCGGACATGCCCCGCCTCCAAACTGAGTGACAACATCACTCAGGCTAGCGGCGTGACCTGCGTAAGCCAAGCACCCTCACAATTCAGTCGTGCACCCCGCAGGCTCCGCAGTGAGGCCGGCCCGGCAAGGCCGGCGCAGTAAGGCGTCCCAGTAACGCTGAGCCGTAAGGCCTGCGGTTAAGGCCGGGCTCACCGAGGCCGACTCGACAAGCTCCGGCGGGGCGGACGCGAGCGTGGCCTGGATGGCTTCGGCGAGCGCCCGGGCCGACTCGGCGCTCAGCTCCACGGCCACCCGGGCCGACGGCCCGTTCCCGGGGTTGAGGAAGTCGATGTTCAGCGTGTGCTCGGCGGGCGCGTGCACCGGGTGATCGAAATACACGCTCGCCTCGCTGAGCGTGAACCACCCGGCCGAGCCCTTGCCGCTGCCGACGACGTCGACCTTCTCGGTGAGATACGTGCACATAGTGGGTCTCCTCTCAGCTTGCCGGGCTGGCCTGGCTAGGGCCGGCCAGGTGGCGGCCATAGAAGTCCCAGATCTTCTGCCAGCCGTCGTTCGCGGCCTCGGGCCGGTACGAGGGCCGGTTGACCGAGAAGAACGCGTGACCGGCCCCCTCGTACAGGTGGAATTCGAACGTCTTCCCGGCGTCGCTCAGCGCCTTCTCCAGCTCGGCGACCTGCTCTGGCGAGGGGTGGGAGTCGTCGGCGCCGAAGAGCCCGAGCAGCGGGCAGGACAGGTTCGGGGTCAGGTGCACGATCGGGCCGACCCTGAGCGGCATGCCCTCGGGCGGCGAGCCGACCACGAACGCGCCGTAGCAGTCCACCGCCGCGTCGATCGGCAGGCTCACCGCGGCCAGGAACGACTGGCGGCCGCCCGAGCAGTAGCCGATCGTGCCTGCCTTGCCGTTGGAGTTGGGCATTGCCCGCAGGTACGCGACCGCGCCACCCACGTCCCCGATCAGCCGCTCATCCGGCACGCCACCCGCGGCCCGCGCGGTGGCCGCAGCGTCGTCCGGGCTGGCGCCGGGCGCCTCGCGCCAGTACAGGTTGGGGCACACGGCGTTGTAGCCGTGCGCCGCGAACGTCCTGGTGATCTCCTTGGTCTGCGCGTCGTACCCGGGCATGTGATGGATGACCACGACCCCGCCGAAGGGGCCCGGTCCGAGCGGGCGGGCCAGATACGCCTCTATCTGGTCCCCGCCGGCCCCGGCCAGGCTGATGGTCTCCGCCTGAATCGCGTCGTACATGAAGCGCCCTCTTCCTCTGCATCATCTTCCCGCGCTGCACCGGCGTTACCGGGCCTCGCGGCCACATTCGATTGCGCCACGGCCGGGTCTGTTACTTGTGCCCGGGCAACTATCACATCCTGCCAGCAGGCTTCCGGCTCCTGCGCACCACTCGGACGCGCGGGTACCTCGCCGGGCACTCCCTTCAGGCCGTGGCCGACCGGCTGAATGAGCAGAAGATCCCACGGGCCAGGACCTGCGGCGCATGCGCCAGGGGCGCCCGGTGGAGGGCTCGCAGTGGAAGAGCACCACCGTGCGGAAGATTCTCAGCGGGCGCGCTGCTGGGCGAGTCGACGGACTGTGGGGAAGTCATTCGCGGTGATGACGAATTGCCAGTGCAGCGATGTCCGCGACAAGATTGTCACATCCCGCGTAGACAGCGTCGGTCAGGCTGGCCAGTTCGTCGTGTTCTTGATGGCCATACCTTGAGGCTGCACAAATGGCGGGGAATTCATGCCACTCCCGCCATGGGGTGGTGTGATCAGCCTCCGGCCACCCAGTTGTCCTTGCTCCAGCTCCAGTGCCAGTTCTGCACTGAGCCACCGTTACCTGGCCGGATTCCGCTGATCCGCACATTCTCGAAGTAGCTGTACGGCCGGCCAGTCGCTATGAAGTGCGCGTTGGACAGGCGGTGCGTGAACACCATCGTGACGCTCCCGACGTAGACCTGCTGGCCATGCCGCACGCCATACATATTCCCCTCGCCTATGGCGCTGTTACGATACCACGCAGGCCAATAGGTAGGTGACGTGAAGATGGATGCCGACCTGCCTCCCATCAGGTAGAACCTTCCGTCCCGGCGCAGAGGACCAGCAGGACCAGCGCGCCGATGACAGCGGCCAGAACCCTGTGGCCTGAGATGACGTTCATGGTTCCCCCTGTTAATTTCCCGCCCTCCCATGGCGAAAGTTCATGGGTCACTGATGACCTGAATGCGTGGTGACCACGTGGCCGGGTAGACTCGCCCTGAGCGTGCGCATAGCTCGCTTTTCCGTTTCTCTTATTGCGCTTTTCCCTCAAAAAATACGCCCCGCGGCCCGAGCCCGTAGGGGTCCTACGACCTGAATACACGCCCGCTTCTGTAGGGCCATCCGGCCTGGATATCGGATGGTAGATCTGGGCATGCGCAGACGATATCAAGCATTTTCCGGTGATATTCCGTTGTAAATACGTAGCTGACTACGCGGACAGCTTAAGAAAGTACGAGTTTCGAGCGGTGAGAGCCCCTCGCCGAGGCCCGGGATTACACGCACGCGCAGGCTGCAGGTGAATCCATTTGCCGACGCCAGCGAGACCAGAGGGAGCTGGGACGGCACAGGTACCGCGCTGGCAGCGAGTAGGGCCAGCAGCCGGGGCCCCATGGGATTCAGCCAGCGCGACCGCCTGGTAGTGGCAGACTCTCTTGCCATGACCTACGTTGCAGCTCTTGACCGGTATGAGTCGATGCCCTACCGCCGCTGCGGGCGCAGCGGGATCGAGCTGCCCGAGGTCTCGCTCGGCCTGTGGCAGAACTTCGGGGATGACCGCCCGATCGACACCCAGCGGGCCATCCTGCGGCGCGCCTTCGACCTCGGCGTGACCCACTTCGACCTGGCAAATAACTACGGGCCTCCCTATGGCTCCGCGGAGATCAACTTCGGCCGGATCCTGCGCGAGGACCTGCGGCCGTACCGGGACGAGCTCATCATCTCGACCAAGGCCGGCTACGACATGTGGCCCGGCCCGTACGGCGACCGCGGATCCCGCAAGTACCTGCTGGCCAGCCTGGACCAGTCGCTGGGGCGGATGGGCCTGGACTACGTGGACATCTTCTACAGCCACCGCGCCGACCCGGACACCCCCCTCGAGGAGACCATGGGCGCGCTGGCCACCGCGGTCACCTCGGGCCGCGCCCTGTACGCCGGCATCTCCTCCTACTCCGCGGAGCGGACCCGGGAGGCCGCCGCCATCCTGCGTGAGCTGGGCATGCCCGCGCTCATCCACCAGCCCTCCTACTCCATGCTCAACCGCTGGATCGAGGAGGAACTGCTGGACACCCTCGGCGACGAGGGAATCGGCTGCATCGCGTTCTCGCCGCTGGCCCAGGGGCTGCTGACCACGAAGTACCTGAATGGCGTGCCGGACGATTCCCGGGCGTCCCGCAATGACTCGCTCAGCCGTGATCAGATCACTGATCAGAACCTGGCGCACGTCCGCGCGCTCAACGAGATCGCCCATGAGCGCGGCCAGTCCCTCGCGCAGATGGCCATCAGCTGGACGCTGCGCGACGAGCGGGTCACCTCGGCGCTGATCGGGGCCAGCAGCGTCGCGCAACTCGAGGAGAACCTCGCCGCCGCGGGCAGATCGTCGTTCTCCGCGGAGGAACTGGCCGCGATCGACGGGCACGCGGTGGAGGCCGGGATCAACATCTGGGCCGCGTCGAGCCAGCACTGACCCGAGCGGCCGGTGGGAAAGCAGCTTGCGCCTCGATCAGAAGGTGGGACAATCTGTCCCGAGGACAGATAGAGCGCAGCCTGCCTGTCACCCCCCCGGCCAGCAGAGGCAGCCAGGCTCGTTCCGCCCCTGCTGTGCCGCTGCGCGCGGAGTGCACGGAAAGGTAGCAGACTTAGCGATATGTCACGGGATGCTGCTGCGGTGGCCGTCATCGTCGCGCTACTGCTGGGGTACTACTGGGCCCGGTGGCGGCGTGCTGAGGGTTCCGCGAAGTCGGCCCGGGCCCTGGCCGACGGGGCCGGGAGAGCGGCGTGGCGTGCCCGCGGAATGATCCTGCTCGTCGGGGTCGCGGTGTATGTAGCGCTCCACGCGTGGCTCGGTGGCCGGTAGCCGGTCAGGCGCGGCCCGTCGGCGGAGCGGTCAGGCGGGCGTGATCCCCTGGGGGAACTTGAACACCTGAGTCGGGTCGTAGGTCTTCTTGATCTGGGCCAGCTGCGCGTAGTTGGCGCCGTAGTACGCCTGCTGCCAGTTCTTCAGGTCCGGGTCCACATAGTTCTGGTAACACTGGCCGCTCGCCCACGGCCGCATCGACGCGTAGAAGGAACGCAGCCAGGCGTGCTGGCGGCCCACCCCATTCGCCGAGCCGCCCTCGTTCCAGCTGGTCGAGTACTGGGCCAGGAACAGCGAGTTGCGGTGCACGAACGCGGTCGAGGACGGGCTTGGCCGGTTCAGCGCCCCGCCGAACGCGTCGAAGGCGATCGCGCCGACGCCGCCCGCGGCCCCGCGTACCCCGCGCATCCGCTCGATGCCGGTCACCAGCGCACGGATGCCCGCGGGCGGGATCTTCCGGGTGAAGAAGTCGGACTTGGCGTAGGACGGGACGCGGACCAGCCTGCCGTTGGGTGTCTGGGATGGCAGATGACACTCGGACACGGACAGGTTCGCGCAGCCCGCCTCGAGCATCATCGCCTGCTGGTAGGTCCGCTCGGCCACGAACGGCTGCCCCGGCGCGGAGCCTACCCGGGAGTACAGGACGCGCAGCAGTCGCTGGCAGCCCGCCACACTGCCCAGGTAGGTGCCGCCCACCTGGATGGTCGGTGTCCCGCCGCGCTGCGACGCCGACATGTGCAGGTTGGACCACAGGGCGTCGGGCTGGAAGGGGGCCCAGGACTGCCAGCCCGCCACCACCCTGGCCGCCTGCGACCAGGGCCAGGACAGGAAGAACACCACCAGCCGGGACAGCCGGTGGGTGCGGAACGTGAACGCGGTGGCGATGCCGAAGTTGCCGCCCCCGCCGCCCCGGCAGGCCCAGAACAGGTCGCTGTTCTGGGTCGCGTTACAGGTCCGGACCGTGCCGTCGGCGGTGACGATCTGCACCGACTCCAGGGCGTCGCTGGTCAGCCCGAAGGCCCGGCCCAGCACCCCGACCCCTCCGCCGAGGGCGAGGCCGGCCACGCCCACCGTGGGGCAGGAGCCGCCCGGCACGGCCAGGCCACGCGCGGCCAGCCGGTTGTACAGGTCGATCAGGTGCAGGCCGGTGCCGACCCGGACCGTCTGGCCGCTCCCGACCTGGAACGAGTTCATCGCGGTCACATCCACCATGAGCCCGGTCATGCCGGGCGGGCTGGACCAGCCCGCGTAGCTGTGCCCGCCCGACCGGGCCGCGACCGGCAGCCCGAACTTGCGGACAAAGGCCAGGCAGGCGGTCACGTCGCGGGGATTGGCACAGTACGCGATGCCAGCCGGCCGCTTGAAGTCGAACCTCGGGTCGAAGAGTTCCTTCGCGGTCGGGTAGGTCTTGCTCGCCGGGCGGATCAGCTTGTGCGTGGACAGCGCGCTGCGCAGCGCCATCCAGTCCGCGTTCCCCGGGACAGCCTGCGGTGATGCGGACCCCCGGTGGCCGTGCCGGAGCATCCCGGCCAGCGGGGCGGCACCCGCCGCGGCCCCGGCCAGCGCGAGGAAGCGGCGCCGGCCCGGGCCGGGGTCCTCCCCGGCCGGCCCGTGCCCCGGGAGCCACTCGCTCCCCCGGGACAGCCCGTCCGCCGGCGACTCCCCCGTCCAGGGGCCGAAGCCCGCCTCGTCGTCATATGGCCGGACTTCGCTGTTCATGAATGCCCCCGGTTCCCCGCCAGCTTCCCTCTCGTCGCCGCCCGGCAGCTGGCCGGCGGGCACGATGAGCGGTCCCGAAACTTGTGCAGACGCCAAATATCATGCTCAGGTTGGGCAGTCCCCTAACGCCCGGCCGGTCTTCGTTGCGGAAAAGAATTTGACCTACTCAAGCAATCGCGTCTATGTTTGAGCTACTCAACTATTGAGCGACTCAGGGGTCGTCGCCGCGACAGCCGGGGGGAGGCAGGAGGCACCGTGTACGAGCGCACCGAGGAGAACCAGCGTGATGTGGACCTTCTGGACGCCCTGGGCGGGCTGATCGCCCGGCTACTGGCCGAGGGCGAGCGGCTGGCCAAGGACTGCGGGGTCCCGACCTTCTTCATCAAGGCGCTGCACCTGATCGACGGCCCGCTGGCCATGAAGGAACTGGGCCAGCGGATGCACTGCGACCCGTCGTTCGTGACGAACATCGCGGACATGCTCGAGGAGCGGGGACTGGCGGTCCGGGAAAGCGACCCGGCCGACCGGCGGGTCAAGCGGCTGGTCCTGACCAGCGCGGGCCTGGAGATGAAGCAGCAGATGGAACAGGCGATGCTGGAGCGCTCACCGTGGCGCCGGGCCCTCACCCAGGAGGAGCGTGCCACCCTGATCTCGCTGATCCACAAGATGGCCCCCCCGCTCAGTGCTACGAATCCCGGCGATTGTCCTCCAGAGGAGGTGACCAACTTCCTGGCAACTGCTGCCACTCCCACGGTGGGCTGACCGCCGCACCGGCTGGTCCCCGGCCGCGCCACAGCGGCCAGCGCGACGCACCGATGAGTGACGGCCCCAGTCTTCGTCCCCCATACATATGCACGCGGCGCAGCAGCCGCGGCCTTGGTTCACTATGCCCCGACAAGGAGACGGCATGAGCTCCACACAGCCCGCGACCGGGCACGCCACCTCGGGTGGCGCGGCCGCCGGCCCTGTCCAACGACATCTCGGCCTGGCCCTGGTGGTCATCGCCACGGCGCAGCTCATGGTGGTGCTCGACGCGACCATTGTGAACGTTGCGCTCCCCCACGTCCAGCAGGCTCTCGGATTCTCTGGTACCGGCCTGGAGTGGGTCGTCAACGCCTACGCGCTGACTTTCGGCGGGTTGCTGCTGCTGGGCGGCCGGGCCGGGGACATCCTCGGCCGGCGGCGCGTGTTCATCGCCGGGATCATCCTGTTCTCGGTCGCGTCGCTGCTCGGCGGCTTCGCCACCACCCAGGCCTGGCTGCTGGCCGCCCGCGCGCTGCAGGGAGTCGGCGGCGCCATCATCGCCCCCACGGCCCTGTCCCTGATCACCACCACCTTCCCGGAAGGACCCCCGCGCAACCGGGCCATGGGCGTCTACGCCGCGATGAGCATCGGCGGCGCCGCGGTCGGCCTGATCGCCGGCGGCGTGCTCACCACCTACCTGTCCTGGCGGTGGGTGCTGTTCGTCAACGTCCCGATCGGCGTCGTGGTCGCGATCCTCGCGCCGCGGGCCTTCGCCGAGTCGCAGCGGCGGCCGGGCCGGTTCGACCTGCCGGGCGCGATCACCAGCACGCTGGGCCTGGCCGCCCTGGTCTACGGCCTGACCAGCGCAGCCACCACCGCCAACGGCATCTCGCACTGGGGCGACACGAAAGTCATCGCCTCCCTCACCGCCGCGGCGGCGCTGCTGGTGACGTTTGTCGTCATCGAGGCACGCAGCCCGCACGCGCTGATGCCGCTGCGGATCTTCCGCAACCGCAACCGGTCGGGCGCCAACCTGATCATGCTGTGCATCGGCACCGCGATGTTCGGGATGTTCTTCTTCCTGACCATCTTCGTGCAGACCGTCTGGGGCTACAGCGCCCTGAAGTCCGGCATCGCCTTCCTGCCGATGGTCGCCGTCATCATGGTGATGGCCGGGGTCAGCGCCCAGCTGGTGCCCCGGATCGGCGCCCGGCCGCTGCTGATCGCCGGGGCGGCGATCGCCGCGGGCGGGATGTTCTGGCTGTCGCGGATCAGCGAGCACAGCACCTACGCCGGGGGGCTGCTCGGCCCGATGATCGTCACCGCGGCCGGGCTGGGCATGCTGTTCATGCCCGTGACCCTGATCGCCTTGTCGAAGGTCCCGGACCGGGACGCCGGCGTGGCGGCCAGCCTGCCCAACGTCGGCCAGCAGGTCGGCGGCTCGATCGGGCTGGCCCTGCTCGGCACCGTGGCCTGGACCGTGGTCGCCAACACCGCGCGGCACTCGGCCGAAGCCGCCAAGGCCGCCGCGGCGACCGCCGCCAAGGCCGGCCACCCGGTGCACGCCAGCACGTCTGAGGCCAAGGCGGCCACCCTGGCCATCTACCATCACGCGCTGTCGGTCGGGTTCTCCCGCGGGTTCGAGGTGTCGGCCGGGATCATGGTGATCGCCCTGATCGTGATACTCGCGGTCATCCGGGTGACGCGGGCGGACCTGGCCGGGGCCCAGACCCAGCTGTCCAGTCCGGCTGGCGACGCGGTGGCCCGGGAAATGCTCGAGGTCGAGTTAAGGTAACCGGATACAGGGCGATGGCCGGCGGGATCCTCCCCGCCGGCCATCGCGCGTTTCCGCGGGCGCCCGGCGGCCGGATGGTTCCGGCAGGCGCGATGGTGCCGGCAGGCGCGATGGTGCCAGCAGGCGCCCAACAGCGGACCCGGGCCGGGACCAAGGCCCCTGACGCCGCGCACTGCTGCCGCCGATCCTGGGCGTAGAAGGGCACTCCCAGGAGGCCCGTCCAGGAGGTGAGACTGGTGCGCGTCGTCATCGTGTACGAGAGCTTGTTCGGCAACACCCATGAGGTGGCCGGGGCCATCCAGGACGGGATCCGCTCGGCCATGCCGCACGCGCAGGTGTCCTGCTTGCGGGCGACCGAGGCCACCCGGGACGCAGCGCTCGGAGCTGACCTGCTGGTGGTCGGAGGGCCGACTCACGTGCACGGGATGACCTCTGCGGTCACCCGGAAGATGGGCCTGAAGGCCGAGGAGAAGGTGCCGGCCATGGTGCCCGGTCACCAGGCCGAGCCGCGCGCGGCGGGACCGGGTGTCCGGGAGTGGTTCCACGGGCTCCCCCGCGCGCCGATGGGCAGCCTCGGGGCGGCGTTCGACACCCGGGGCGAGGTCCGGATGGCGGGGGGCGCCGCGAACGGGATCGCGCGGCGGCTGCGTCACCGCGGGTACGAGCTGGTGACCCCGCCGGCCGGATTCATCGTGGAGGACGTGGAGGGGCCGCTGCGGCCCGGGGAGCTGGAGCGGGCCCGCTCGTGGGGCGCGGGCCTGCTCCGCTAGCCTCGTGAGGCTCCCGGGATGGCCCGGGGGTACTTCCTTCGCGCTCGGATGTAGCCGCGCATGCAGGCGGCGCGGATATCAGCCGTAGAGGACATGGCTCTGGGGGCGAGACTCGAACTCGCAACCTAGCGGTTAACAGCCGCTTGCTCTGCCGGTTGAGCTACCCCAGATCAAGTCTTCGTGGGTTTCCGGTGACCAGCTGGTCCCCTTAGTCTCACGATCACGCTCTAACCTGCGCATATCGCCCAGTCAGAGCTACCAAGCCAGCAACCTGCACGGTTAACAGCCGGACGCTCTGCCGATTGAACTACGCGGGATCAACCGCGGCGACGCCGGCGGGACCATGAACCCCGGCCTGCTTTCGCCGCGCGCACAAGGGTAGCGCACCTGAGACGGTACCCGTCGCGGGCCGCGGCCAGTGGCCACTGCTCCACGGCCCCCAGGGCCGCCCATTTGCCGGCGCGTAACCTGGAGTACGGCTGGACAACAGGGGAAGGTCAACCCTGGCTGAGTCGACACCGTTGAGAAGAGGTTGCCAGATGCGGTACCGGTTCACGTTCTTCGCCGGCCTTGCCGTCGGTTTCATCGTCGGCGCGCGGGCGGGCCGGGAACGTTATGAGCAGATGAAGAAGCTGGCTCGCAAGGCCGCAGACAGCCCGGCGATGCAGCAGGCTGCGGGGGCCGCCCAGGCCCAGGCGGCGAACCTGGCCAAGTCGGCCAAGGACAAGGCGATGCAGCGGGTGCCGCGGCTGACCGAGAAGGCCAAGAGCACGATGAGCGGCCCGATCGGCGGGCACATCCCGGGCCTGCGGACGCGGGACGCTAACGGCCACTCGGAGGGCGATTCTTACACCACAGCGCCCGGGACGCCGGGAACGGGCAGCTGACCACCTAGCTGGCCACCGCAGGGCCAGGAGGCCCGCACAAACGGCCCGCCGGGGCGGCTCAAGCCGCCCCGGCGGGCCGTTTGGCGTCCGGAACGAGCCGGGCTGCAGGCGCCTGACCAGGGAAAACGGCCTCCCCAGACTGCCCTGCTGTGGATTGTTTTGATCACTATTGGCAACGGTATAACCAGCCCATGAGTCCACTATCCGGGGTACTAGGCGAAGCCTGGACGTATTACAAGCGCTACGCGGCCCATTTCCTGCTGATCGCGTTCGTGATCTATGTGGCGGCTGGCATCATCGCGGCATTGCTCGGCCTGGCCGGCAGTTTCGGCTTGTTCCTGGGCTGGATCGTCAGCGTGGTGGCCGCCTTCCTGGTCCAGGCCGCCTTGGTCAAGGCGGTGCAGGACGTCCGGGACGGCCAGGTCGACCTGAACCTGGGCGAGACGGTGTCCGCGGTGCTGCCGTTCCTGGGCACGGTGATCATCGCGTCCATCCTGGCCGGGATCGGGATCGCCATCGGGTTGGCGCTGATCATCGTGCCCGGGCTGATCCTGCTGACCTTCTGGTCGCTGATCGTGCCCAGCATCGTGATCGGCGGGGAGGGTGTGTTCAGCTCGTTCAGCAAGAGCTGGCGGACCGTCCGCGGCTACGCATGGCACGTGTTCGGCACCTACGTGCTGGTGTTCCTGATCCTGATCGTGTTCGACATCGTGATCGGGCTCATCCTGCTGCCACTGCATTCGCTGGCGGCCAGGAACGCGATCAGCAGCATCGTGTCCGGCACCCTGGTCGCACCGTTCCTGGCCCTGGTGGTGACCCTGGTTTACTACCGGCTCACCGCCGCGCACGAGGCTCGGGGCGGCCCCGGTGAGGCCCCGCGCCCGCCGGCCGGGCCCGATGCCACGTACGGGGGGCCGGGCGCCCAGCCCGCCGGCCCGGGCACCACGTACCCGGGCACCACGTACCCGGAGCCCGGTGCCCAGCCGACCGGCCCGGACGGGACGTATCCGCGGCCGGACGTGCCGCCCGCGGGATCAGGGCCGGCCTCGGCCGGGCCGGACGCGCCGCCAGCGGGACCCGGGCCCGCCTCGGCCGGGCCGGGCGTCCCGCCCGCGTAACCCGGCCGCCCTCCGTAACGCCAGCGGCTCCGGCCCGCCCCGATGCGGGGCGGGCCGGAGCCGGCGCGCGTCACCCGGCCGGAACTCGCCGGCCTCGGTCCGGGCGTGCAGGCCATCGGCGATCACGGCCGCGCCTTGCCCAGCTCGACGCGCAGTGGTGCCGGTGGGGCTGGTGCCGCGTTCGGTAGACCTTGGTCCTCTGGGGCCCGGCGGCAGCAGTGTCCAAATTGAATCCGGTGGCCAGGCAAAGCATGGGAGTTGTTCCTGCCTGGTCACCGTGATCTCTCCGATCAGGACGGGTGAGCCCTGGCCCGGTGCCGTAGGGTACCGCCCAGGAGGGAAGCTAGATTGAGAGCAGGGACGAAGGCTCCGACCCGGCCACTCCGTCCGGCGATTACCCGGCCGCTGCTTCCGGCAGCCGCCCGTCCGCTTGCCTGGGTGCTCGTTGGCTGCTGCGCGGTCATCGTTGCCGGTCTCCCGGTCCTGTTTGCGCACAACAGCGGACTGGACTGGCTTGACCGATCCGTTGACCCACGGATCCAGGCCATGTATGGCGCCCACAATGGCCTGCTGCAGCGGCTCGCCTGGCCGGGACAGCTGGTCCCGGTGGCCGCGCTGATCGTGATCATCGCTGTCATCTGCCTGGTGACAGGCCGCGCCAACGGCGCCGTACTCGCCGTGGTCGCGGTTCCGGTGGCCATTGAGCTGACCGAGCGCGTACTCAAGCCGATCTTCGGCCGAACCAGGCTCGGCTTCCTGTCTTACCCGAGCGGACATGCCACCAGCATGTTCGCCCTCGCCACCGTCCTGGCCGTGCTCATGCTGAATCCGTCAGGCCGGGCCTGGAGACGGGTGCTACGGCTGATGATCCCGGCGGCGGCGGTCGTGCTTGCGTGCGTCGTCTCGACGGCAATGATCGCCCTCGGCTTTCACTACTTCACCGACACGATCGCGGGCGCGGCGGTCGGCGCCGGCACAGTTGTGGCCACCGCCCTGCTGCTTGACCTGCCGGGCCCGCTCCGCTGGCTAGCTGTGGCCGACCGGTGCGCGGCGCAAGCTGCATACCTTGCTCACAGGTCCCCCAGGTCCAGCCGGCGCGACTCGTCCACGGCCGGACGGGATTCCGCGGCCCGCACGAACGGCTGTGCCATCTCCGGCGACGACCACCCCGGCGGCGGCTAGCAGGCCGGGCACAAAGCCGCCCGCGGCGCGCCGCCGGATCGCGCCAGTGGCCCTACAGCATGTGCGGGTGCATGGTGACCCGGCCGACTCCGCCCGCCGGCGCAGCGCCGAGTACAGCGCCTCGCAGGTCATCACCCGCTGGCGGTTCGCCAGCCAGAGTTGCGGCGAGGCGGCGAGCGTGTGGCGGCGCCGGGCCCGCGCATAGCGGCCCAGTGCCCTATTCCCGCAGGTCAGAGAGGCTAAAGCGAGGATTCGTCAGCCCAGGTACTCGCGGAGCATCTGTGCCCGGCTGGGGTGGCGGAGCTTGGCCAGCGTCTTGGACTCGATCTGCCGGATGCGCTCCCGGGTGACGCCGAATTCGCGGCCCACCTCTTCAAGCGTCCGGGGATGCCCGTCCATCAGGCCGAACCGGAGCTGGATGATCTTCTGCTCCCGGGGAGCAAGCGTGTCCAGGATCTGCTCCAGCTGATCCTGGAGCATGATGAAGGCCGCGGCCTCGATCGGCACCACGGCGTCCGCGTCCTCGATGAAGTCGCCGAGATCGGAATCTTCCTCTCCGATCGGGGACTGCAGCGAGACAGGCTCCTGGGCGATCCGCTGGATCTCGACCACCCGGTCCGGGCTCAGGCCCATCTCCGCGGCGATCTCCTCCGGCGTGGCCTCTCGGCCCAGGTCCTGGTGCATTTGGCGCTGCACCCGGGCCATCTTGTTGATGGTCTCCACCATGTGCACGGGGATCCGGATGGTCCGGGCCTGGTCAGCGATGGCACGTGTGATGGCCTGCCGGATCCACCAGGTCGCGTACGTGGAGAACTTGTAGCCCTTGGTGTAGTCGAACTTCTCGACGGCGCGGATCAGGCCGAGGTTGCCCTCCTGGATCAGGTCCAGGAAGACCAGGCCGCGGCCGATGTAACGCTTGGCGATAGACACGACCAGGCGCAGGTTGGCCTCGATGAGGCGCTGCTTGGCGCGGAGCCCGTCCGCGGCCAGCTCGCCGAGTTCCGCGCAGTGCGCATCCAGAACCGGGAACCCGCCCTGCAGCTTCTCCTCGGCGAACAGCCCGGCCTCGATGGATTTCGCCAGCTCCACCTCGTCGTGCGCGGTCAGCAGCGGCACCCGGCCGATCTCGCGCAGGTAGATGCGGACGAGGTCACCGGTGCCCGCCCGGTGGCTGGTGTCGGCAGGGACGTCCCGGGGGGCGTCCACCACGTCCTCAGCTGGGGGATCGACGACCTCGACGCCCTCGTCGGTGAGCAGGCGCACGAAGTTGTCGAAGGCGTCGGCCGGGAGATCTGCGGCATCGAGTGCGGACGCGATGTCAGCTGCCGTTACGGTGCCGCGTTCCCTGGCCCGTGCGACCAGCTCCGCCACCTGTTCCGCTGACAGACCGCCACTGGGAAGTAACGTAAGGGTCACGCAGACCAGTGTGCGCCACGAACCCCGGGTAACGGTGGGGTTAATTTTGTCACTTTCTGGTAAGTAACGCAGGTCGCGTTCAGCCCGATACGTAGCACGACCCGTGCGGCTCAGCAGCCACAACAGTCCAATCGTGTGCCAGCCGCTCCCCCACGGACCGGGCCGCCGGCCACGCTGCGCCCCGGGCGGGGCTGCCCGCAGCAGCGGCTTACCGCGGCCTACAGCGCACCGGAGGCGCGTTCCAGGAGGGCCTTCCGGCGCTGCTCCAGCGCCACCAGATCGCCGAACGTCCGGTTGTAGTCACTCTGGCTGTCGGTGGGGTTCAGACGCTGCAGGCGCGATTTCAGCGTGGTGATCTGGCGGCTCACGGCCAGCTCCGCCACCCGGGCCAGGACTTCCTCGGCGTACCGTGCGTCCGGCTCCCCGTCGGCCCGCGGTGTCTCCACGGGCTCCACGGCCAGCCTGGTGACGAACTCCCGGGCCCGGTCGTTGGGGGCGCCGCCGATCAGCCGGGCGGCCCACTCCCGGGCCGTGCCCGCGGCCGCCACTCCCCCGCAGCCTGCGATCAGCTCACGGACCGACCCGTGCACCGGCACGCTGAAGTCCTCCTTCTGGAGCGTGTCGAAGACCGGGCCGCAGAGAGCCGGCCGCTGGATGGCCAGCTTGAGCGCCTGGCGTTCCAGGTTGACCACGGGGTCGCTGGCGTCGTACGGGGACCCGTCCGGGGCGCCGCGCCCGGAGGCCGGCCGCGAGGCCTCGCCGCCCGGCCCGGGACCCTGGCCCGGGCCGGACCCGCGGCGGGGACCGGAGCCTCGGCCGGGGCTGTCACCCCGGGCCGGACCACCTTGGCCTCCGCGGTCCGGACCGCCGCCCCGGCGGCCGTCCACGCTCACGCCGTGCTCACGGACCCGGGCCAGCACGAACTCCTCGTTCAGCATCCCGAGCCAACGGTCCAGGCTGACCGCGTAGCGGTCCCGCAGCCCCCGGTCCTTGATACGGCCGATGATCCGCGCCGCCGCGTCCAGGGCGGCCAGCCGGCCCTCGTTGGTGTCCAGGTTGTGCTTGGCCAGCTCGCTGCGGATCGCGAACTCGAACACCGGCAGCCGCTGCGCGATCAGGTCCCGCACCGCGCCATCACCCTGCTTGAGCCGCAGGTCGCACGGGTCCAGGCCGTCCGGCTGGACCGCGACGAAAGTCTGGGTGACGAAGTGCTCCTCGAGGTCGAACGCGCGCAACGCGGCGCGCTGCCCGGCGGCGTCACCGTCGAACGTGAAGATGACCTCGCCGCGGAACTGGTCTGCGTCCATCAGCAGCCGGCGCAGGATCTTGATGTGCCCGTCGCCGAACGACGTGCCGCTCGTGGCGACCGCGGTCCCGACCCCGGCCAGGTGGCAGGCCATCACGTCGGTGTAGCCCTCGACGATGACCGCCTGGCGGCGCTGTGCGATCTCACGTTTGGCCAGGTCCGCCCCATACAGCACGGTGCTCTTGCGGAACAGGGGCGTCTCCGGCGTGTTCAGGTACTTCGGGCCGTCCTCGTCCGGGTTGAGCTTGCGGGCGCCGAACGCGATCACGTCGCCGGTAAGGTCGCGGATCGGCCACATCAGGCGGCCGCGGAAACGATCCATGGCCCCGCGGCGCCCCTGGCTGGCCAGCCCGCCGGCCAGCAGTTCCTGCTCGGTGAACCCGCGGCCACGCAGGTGGCGGGTGAGTCCTTCCCACTCGGCGGGCGCGTACCCGACCCCGAAGCGCTCGGCGTCGGCCAGTGCGAAGCCCCGCTCGGCCAGAAACGCCCGGCCGGGGGAGGCGTCCGGTGTGCTCAGCCGCTCCGCGTAGAACTCGGCCGCCGCCTTGTGTGCCTCCAGGAGCCTGCGGCGCTGGCTGTGCTCCCGGCCCGGTACTTGGCCCCCCTGCTCGTACCGGAGGTCGATGCCGGCCCGGGCGGCCAGCCGCTCCACCGACTCCACGAACGAGAGGTTGTCGATCCTCTCCACGAACTTGATGACGTCGCCACCCTCGGCGCAGGAGAAGCAGTACCAGAGGCCGCGGGCGGGGGTGACGTTGAACGAGGGTGTCTTCTCGTCGTGGAAGGGGCATAGTCCCTTCAGCGAGCCGCCGCCCGCGTTGCGCAGCTGGAGGTACTCCCCGACCACCTCGTCGATGGCCGACTTCTCGCGGACGAGTGCGATGTCCTCATCGCGGATCCGGCCCGCCACTGGCACCCTCCGCCGCTCGCCGCTGCCCGCCGTCGCGGCGAGTCTAGCCCCGGCGGCCGACAGCCGCTTCCCGCCGCGCGCGGCGGGAAGGCTGAATCCCATGATCACGGGCTATAGGGGGCGCCATCCGTCAGATTTTGACCGTGATCCTGAAGCGCGGCGGAGCTCGGAGGGGCGGCGGAGGGGCCTGCCGGGCGGGCTGGGCACCCGCGGCTGGGCAGCTGGGGATCGGGATGCGGTACCGTCGCGACGTGCCCAGCCTGCTGGTCCTGTGGGATGTGGACCACACCCTGATCAACGCGGGCCGCGCGGGCTGGCGGGCTTACCAGCTGGCTTTCGGCCAGCTGTTCGGCCGTGACGTGCCGCTCGCGCCGTCGATGGCCGGCCGTACCGACCGGGCCATCGCGCTGGAGACGCTGGCCCTGGCGGGGGTGCCGCACCCCCGCACCCAGGTGGACGCCTTCCAAAGAGTCCTGGCCGAGGTGGCTCCGTCCGTCGCGGACGTGGTCCGGGATCAGGGCCGGGTGCTGCCCGGCGCAGCCGAGGCGGTCAGGGCCCTGGCCGCCGCCGGCCCGGCCACCGGCACCGCCACCGGCACCGGCACCGGCACCGGCACCGGCACCGGCACCAGTATCCAGATCGTCCAGTCGGTGCTGACCGGCAACATGCGGGCGCTGGCCCAGGTGAAGCTGGGTGCGCTGGGGCTGGACCGCGACCTCGACCTGCGCATCGGCGCCTACGGCGACGCTCACGAGATCCGGGCTGACCTGGTGCCGCTGGCCCGGGCCAACGCCACGGCCGCGTACGGGGCAGACTTCAGCGGCCCCGCGACCGTGCTGGTCGGCGACACGCCCCTGGACGTGGAGGCCGCCCGGGTGGCCGGGGCCCGGGCGGTGGCCGTGGCCACCGGGGAGTTCTCGGTCGCCGAACTGGCCGCGGCGGGCCCGGACGCGGTTCTGGCGGATCTCACCGATACCGCGCGGGTCCTGGCCGCGATCCTGCGGGCCTGACGGAACCGGACCGGCCCGGAAGGCCGTCCGGCGGCCCAACCCGCGTCCCGGAGCCGGCGCCGCCGCGCCACTGCTGCCCGGCGGGCGCCGCGGGTCGCCAGGCTCGCGCAAACCAGCATCGCGGGCCAGGCCAGGCCTTTCGGCTCGCCAACGGATGACCTTGGACTCCGGCCGCCGTCCCGCCACTGGCGTAGCGTCACGCACAGTAAGGCCGATATCTTCACCCGCAGCAGCTACCAGGCGTGAGGCCCATCATGTTCAAGCGGATCCTGCTCGCGCTGGACGGCTCGGAATCCGGGCAGGTCGCGATCAGCTTCACGATCGCGCTTGCTGCGAGCTGCCAGGCCGAGGTCCGCATCGTCCACGTCAGCCAGGGTGAGCTGGACGGCTGGGGCCTGACCTGGGTGACGCCCTACGACGCCCGTTACCTGGTCGACGACGCCACGCTCCGGTTCCGGTGCGCGTGGGTCACGGCGACCGGGGCGGCCCTGCTGGCCCCGGCCACGACCACCAGAAGCGTGTCGGAGTCCATCGTGGATGAGGCCAGGGACTGGGCCGCTGACGCCATCGTGCTCGGTTCGCGGCGCCGCTGCGGCCTGCGCCGCGTCGCGAGCCGCGGCGTACGCGAGCAGGTCACCCGGCTCAGCTGCCTGCCGGTGCTCACCGCGCCCGCCCCGCTCCGGGTGGCGAGCGATGAGCTCGTGCTGGAGCTGGCGACCAGGCCCGGCCGGGACGGTCCGATAAGCCGGCTTCACGGCTGAACACGGCCGGCAGGAAACGGCCCGGCATCCGGGCCAGCCAGGCCGGGCCGTGCGGGATGTCCCCCTCGAACGCAAGCCATGAGAAGGTCCAGCGTGAGCACCGCGGTCGTGCTGCGCCCGGGCTGAGGCTCCAGCATGCTGTGTATCGCGATCTGGCTGACGCACGCCACGGCAAGGAGCCCACGCGATGATCATTGATTGTGCTCACTACCAGGATGGCCGCAGGCAGGAGGAGGGGCCGGTCCCGCTGGAGGAGGCCGCCGCCCGGTGCTCCCAGGGCGGGTTCGTCTGGCTCGGGCTGTTCGAGCCGGAGGAGGCTGAGCTGGCCCAGGTCCAGGAGGCCTTCGGGCTGCATGAGCTGGCGGTTGAGGACGCGCAGAACTTTCACATGCGTCCGAAGATCGAACAGTACGACGGCGACGTGTGCCTGGTCATCCTGCGGACCGCACGCTACGACGACGACAGGGAGGAAGTGGAGTTCGGCGAGATCAGCGTCTTCCTGGCGCCGACCTTCGTGATCACGGTGCGGCAGGGCGAGGCCAGCGAACTGCGGGACGCCCGCCAGCGGCTGGAGCGCCGGCCCGAGTTGCTCACCGCGGGCAGCAGCTCGGCGCTGTGGGCTATTCTGGATGAGGTCGTGGACGGGTATGCGCCGGTCGTAGCCGGGGTCGAGAACGACATCGACCAAGTCGAGGCCACGGTGTTCTCCGGGAGCGTGGCACCGACGGAGCGGATCTACTCGCTGCGCCGCGAAGCCACCCAGTTCTACCGGGCGGTTCATCCGCTGCTCGGCGTGGTCGCCGCGGTCGAGCGGGGGGCCGCACCGGATCTGCAGCCCTACCTGCGAGACGTCCAGGACCACCTGCTCCTGGTCGACGAGGAGGTCGCCGCCCAGCGTGACCTGCTCGGCACCGTGCTGGAGGCCAACATGGCGGTGATCACGGTCGAGCAGACGCAAGTCAGCGTCCGGCAGAACTCCACCATCGAGCAGCTCACCATCCTGGCCACCGTGTTCCTGCCCCTCACGTTCGTCACCGGCTTCTTCGGCCAGAACTTCGGCTGGCTGGTCAGGCACATCACCGGCCCCGCCGAGTTCGCCTACTACGGGATCGGCGGGCTTATCGTGCCCCTGGTGCTGCTGTTCGGGTGGCTGAGGCTGCGCCGGCCGGCCCGGGCGCCGGCGTCCCAGCGGAGGCCAGCCTGCGCCCCTCACCCGACTGAGGGAGCCGATGATCAGGAGCAGGTCCCGGCCGCCCGGTCACAGCCAGCCGTCCGGCACACTGGGGACATGGCCGGGGAGCCATTGACAGGGGAAGTGTCGGAGTCGGTCCGGGCGGCACCCGCGGCTCCGCTGCGCGGGCTGCTCTCCTGGTATTCGGGCTACCGGCAGGAGGGCGTGCCGCCGGGGCGCCACCGGGGCCTGCCCTCGCCCCACCTGACCGTGATCATCACCCTCGGCGATCCGCTGACCGTGGCCCGGCACCCGGATCCGGCCGACCCGCCGGGCGAATACCTGACTCTGGCCGGGGGCCTGCACACCAAGCCCGCGATCATCACCCACCCGGGCCGCCAGTCCGGCATTCAGCTCGCCCTCAGCCCGCTGGGGGCCCGGGCCCTGCTCGGCTGCCCCGCGGGCGCGCTGGCCGGGATCGACGTGGACGGGTCGGAGGTGCTCGGCGACGTGGCACGGGAGTTGCACGAGCGGCTCGGCGAGGCGGGCAGCTGGCCGGCCCGGTTCGCGCTGCTCGACCAGATCCTGCTGGATCACGCCGACCTGGACCAGCAGGTGACCCCGGACGTCGCCGAGGCCTGGCGGCTGCTGACCCGCAGCGGGGGCACGGTCCGCGCCGGGGAACTGGCCCGGCGGGTTGGCTGGAGCCCCCGCTACCTGCAGCGCCGGCTCCAGACCGAGACAGGCCTGACCCCCAAGGCCGCCGCCCGGGTGACCCGGTTCGACCGGGCCCGGCGCACGCTCCAGCGTCTGGCTACCGCCCGGGCTGGGCCCAGCCCGGCCACCGCCCCGGCCAGCCCCAGCCTGGCCAGCCTGGCCGCCGAGTGCGGTTACTACGACCAGGCCCACCTGGCCCGCGAGTTCCGCGAGCTGGCCGGCTGCCCCCCATCCAGGTGGCTGGCCGAGGAGTTCCGAAACGTCCAATCCGGCCCGGCCCCCCGGGAGGGAGACTGATGACCATGAGCGATAACACCCCGCCACCTCAGGTGTGGCCCACGTTGCGGGCGCGCGACGCCCGCGCCCTGATCCGCTTCCTCGTCGACGCATTCGGGTTCGAGGAGACCGTCGTGTACGGCGAAGGCGACCGCGTCGACCACGCCCAGCTATCCTGGCCGCCCGGCGGCGGCGTGATGCTGGGGTCGGTCCGGGAGGACCAGGACAAGGACAGCTGGCCGGTTCCGCCCGGGACGTTCGGCGCCTACGTGGTCACCGACGAACCGGACGGACTGTTCGCCCGGGCCACCGCGGCCGGGGCGGACGTGATCCAGGGCCTGCACGATACCGACTACGGCTCCCGCGACTTCGCGGTGCGCGACCCGGAGGGCAACCGCTGGTCCTTCGGCACCTACCGCGGCGAACCCCGCAAGTCCGTCTGACCGCAGCGGCCGCCGGTCAGGCCCGGGCCGGCCGATCATGGACCGGGTGACTTTTCACGCCCGACGTGCGCGATGGCGGATGATTTGCCCGGTTTCGGCGAACGTTCGGCGTGATATGCGGGCAGGAGGGGCCAGTGTGACTGGAGCTGCGCCAGGGACTCAGAGCGGCCGGGTCCGTGACCTGGCCACCCGGACGGCCCGTCGTCTGACCGGCCTGGCCACCCGGACGGCCGTGGCCTAGCGAGCGGAGCGGACCGTGACCGGCGCCGCGAACGAGGTGCGGTTGCCGGCCCAGGCGGCGCGGGGCAGGGCACGGGCCAGCCGGCCGGTGTCCGCGGGGCTGAGCACGGCGGCGGCCGCGGCGGCGTTTCTCGGTGATCCGCTCCTCGCGGCGGCTGCCGGGGATGGGGACGACGTCGGGACCCTGGGCGAGCAGCCAGGCCAGGGCGAGCTGGCCCGGCGTCAGCCCGAGCCCGGCGGCCAGGTCACGCAGTGCCGCGACCTGGCCGAGGTTGCGCTCCAGGGCCTGGCCGTGAAACCGCGGGTCCTGACGGCGGAAATCACTGGCGTCGATGTCCGTCCCGGCCAGGGCGGCGGTGAGCAGGCCGCGGCCGAGCGGGCTGTAGGCCACCAGGCCGATGCCCAGCCGCCGGGCGGCCGGCACCACGTCGTCCTCGGGATCGCGCCACAGCAGTGACCACTCGAACTGAACCGCGCTGACCGGATGCACGGCCGCGGCCTGCTCCAGCTGGGCCGGGGTGGCCTCGGACAGCCCCAGGTGGCGGACCTTGCCCTCGGCCACCAGCCCGGCCATCGCGCCCACGGTGTCCGCCACCGGCACCTCCGGGTCGACCCGGTGCAGGTAGTACAGGTCGATCACGTCGCGTCCCAGTCGGCGCAGCGACGCCTCACAGAAGCCGCGGACGTGCTCGGGCCGGCCGCACGGGCCTCATCGCCGATCTCCTGGCCGACCTGGACGCGGGCCGCATCGACGTGGCGCTCTGCCCCGTCCACGACGACCTGCCCGCCGCCTACCTCGGCCAGCCGCTGGCCGCCGAGAGCGTCGTGCTGGCCACCCCGCCGGGACGGTACGCGTTCGCCGGGGGCGTGGCGCAGCTGGCCGACGTCCGGGACGAACCGTTCGTGTGCCTGCCCGCGGGCAGCGGGCTGCGCGGCATCCTGGCCGGGGCGGCCGCGGCCGCGGGGTTCGAGCCCCGCATCCCGTTCGAGACGCACAGCCCGGCCAGCATCTGCGAGCTGGTCGCGGCCGGACTGGGGGTCGCGCTGCTGGCCGGATCGTCCGCGCGGGCCGCCGGGCGGGCCATCGATGCCTGCCCGCTCCGGCCCGCCCCGGCGCACCCGCCCATCGGCCTGGTCCGGCTGCGCGGCCGCCCCCCGGGCCCGGCGGCCCGGGCGTGGTCCGAGCACCTCGTACGGGCCTGCGGACATGTGCCGCGAGACGGTCTGGCGCCCCCTCCGGGCGGCATAGAATGACTCCCGACCCGGTCGAGCTGAACTGGTCGAGCGCAGCCAGCCGAGCGAAAACTAGTCGAGCCGTATCTGGGTGGACCCTGGGGTGGTGCCGTGATGTCGCATGATCACCAGGAAGTCGATCTCCGCCTGATGGCCGGCGTGACCGACCGGGGCCTGCGGCACAAGCAGAACGAAGACGCGATGGAGCTCGCGGTCGTGCCCACGGCGGACGGCCCGGTCCTGGTCGCGGTGGTCTGCGACGGGGTATCCACGTCCGTCCGTCCCCAGGACGCGTCGCTGGCCGCGGCCCAGGCGGCGGCGCGGGTGCTCCGCGCGGCAGCCGAGGCAGGCAGGGACCTCAGCGAGGCCTCTACCGAGGCGGTCCGGGCCGCCGTGGAGGCGGTGTCCGGCCTGTCCGACTCGCCCGGCGAGGTGGGGTCGGCCACGTTCATCTCCGCCGCGGCCACCAAGGACGCGGTCACCTTGTGCTGGGTGGGCGACAGCCGGGCCTACTGGCTGGCCGCCGAGCCCGCGGCCGCCCAGCAGCTGACCCGGGACGATTCCCTGGCGCAGGAGATGGTCTCACTCGGGCTGCTGCCGGAGGAGGAGGCGCTGGAATCTCCGCAGGCGCATGTGGTCACGCGCTGGGTGGGCGCGGACCCCGCCGAGGCGAGGCCCCACGTCACCCGCTTCGAGCCGCCCGGGACGGGCGTCGTGCTGCTCTGCTCCGACGGGCTGTGGAACTACCAGCCCGAGGCGGCGGGCCTGGCCGGGCTGGCCATGCCCGCCGCGCAGGCGGACCCGCTCGGCTCGGCGAGGGCGCTGGTGCAGTTCGCCGTCGACGCCGGTGGCCGGGACAACATCACCGTGGCCCTGATCCCCTTCCCGCCCGGCACGTCCGGCTCCGCGGACGGCTCCCCTGGCGTCTCCCCGGACGGCTCCCCTGGCGTCTCCCCGGGCGGCCCTCCCGAGGAGCCTGGGGCGTAGCTCAGCCCAGCAGCCCGGCGAGGGGCACCCCGGGGTCGGCCAGCCGGGCGGCATCCACCCGGGCGTCCGCGTACCCGGCCCGGATCAGCGCCTGGATGTCATCGGTCGCGTCCCACACGTTGACGTTCATGCCGGCCACGACCGCGCCGCCGGACAGCCAGAACGCGATGAACTCCAGCGTCGCCGGGTCACCCCGGTACACCACCTCGTCGTAGTGCCCGGGCTCGGGCAGTCCGGACGTCTCCATGCCCAGGTCGTACTGGTCGCTGAAGAAGTACGGCACCCGGTCGTAGGACACGGGCTGGCCGAGCATGGAACGGGCCGCGGCCGGCCCGCCGTGCAGCGCGTTGGCCCAGTGCTCCACCCGGACCCGGCGGCCCAGCAGCGGGTGGGGCACGCTGGCGACGTCGCCGGCCGCGAAGATGTCCGGGTCGCTGGTCCGCAGCGCCGCGTCCACGAGGACCCCGCCCCCGGCCTCCGGGGCCACGACCTCCAGGCCGGCCGCCTCGGCCAGGGCGACGTTGGGGGCGGCGCCGATGGCGACCACCACGACGTCGGCGGGCAGCTCAGCCCCTTCCGAGGTCAGTACCGCTATCACCCGGCCCTCGTGGCCGCGCAGCTCGCGGGCGCTGTCGCCGAGGCGGAACTCCACCCCGTGCGCGCGGTGCAGCTCCGCGAACCGCTCCCCCAGCTCGGGGCCGATCTGCCGGTGCAGCGGGGTGGGCTCGGGCTCCAGCACCGTCACCGCGCAGCCTTTCTCCCGGGCCGCCGCGGCGACCTCGAGCCCGATCCAGCCCCCGCCCACGATCACCACCCGGGTGCCCTCGCCGGGGATCGGGGCCAGCGCGGTGGCCAGCGCCTCGGAGTCGGCCGTGGTGCGCAGGTAGTGCACGCCGTCCAGGTCGCCGCCGGGCACCTGGAGCACCCGCGGATGCGAGCCGGTGGTGAGCAGCAGCCGCTCGTAGCCCACCGCCTCACCCGAGTCCAGGTCGACCCGGCGGGCCCCGCGGTCGATCGCGATCGCGGTCACGCCCAGCCGCAGATCCACCTGGTGCCCGCCGTACCAGTGCTCCTCGTGCACGAAGACAGAGGACTTGTCCGCCGTGCCGAGCAGGTAGCCCTTGGACAGCGGCGGTCGCTCGTAGGGCCGCTCCGGCTCCGATCCGAGCAGCACGATGGCCCCGCTGAACCCCTCCTCCCGCAGCGTCTCGGCGGCCTTGGCGCCGGCCAGGCTGGCGCCGATGATCACATAGGCCTGACCTTCTGGCATGACTGCTCCCTTGCAGTAGTTCGCTGAGACCGTGAGGGTTCAGTGGCACAGCCGGGCATGCCACGCCACCGCAGACGTGTCGGTCAGCGTAGCCACCTGGTCCACCACCACCCGCAGCCGCCCGGCGTCGGTGCCCGCCTCCTCGTACGAGGGGCGCAGCGCGGGGTCCAGCGTGCCGGGGGCACCGATCCGGACCGCGGACGCCAGCTCCATGATCAGTTCCCGCTCGCGGGCCTGGGTGGCCGCGGCCCCCGCCCGGCTCATCACGTAGTAGGCGGTGACGCCCTTGAGCAGCGCGCATTCCAGCCGCTGCCGCCGCGGGACTTCCAGGTCGGCCGCGTACCGGGTGAGCGGCCGGCAGCCTGAGGCCGCCACGGTGGCCTGGTGGGCCGCCCCGCACAGCCGCCCGATCAGCTCGCTGGTCAGGTTCTTCAGCGCGGCCAGGGACGCCGGGCCGCCGTCGAAACTCACCGGCCAGCAGGGCAGCGCGAGCAGGTCGCCGAAGACCTCGGCCAGTTCCTCCGGGGTCACCGAGCCCGGCGCGCAGTACTGGTCCGCGGTGAGCTCGCTGACCGCTTTGCGATCCGCCGAATCGCCCAGCGCCCGCACCGTGATGAGCCCGGCATGCAGGCCGTCCTCCAGGTCATGCACCGAGTAGGCCACGTCGTCGGCCCAGTCCATGACCTGCGCTTCCAGGCAGCGGCGGCCGGGCGGCGCGCCGTGGCGGATCCACCCGAACACCTCCGCGTCGTCGGTGTACGCGCCGTACTTGGGCAGCCCCGGGCCGGCCAGCCAGGGATATTTGAGCGTGGCGTCCAGCGTGGCCCGGGTCAGGTTCAGCCCGGCGCCGGGCACCTTGGCCTCGAGCCGGGTCAGCAGCCGGAGGCTCTGCGCGTTGCCCTCGAACCCGCCGCACGCCGCGGCCACGTCGGCCAGGGCTGACTCGCCATTGTGCCCGAACGGCGGGTGGCCGAGGTCGTGCGCCAGGCACGCGGCATCGACGAGGTCGGGGTCGCACCCCAGGGCGCCGCCGAGCTCCCGGCCGATCTGCGCGCATTCCAGCGAGTGGGTGAGCCTGGTCCGCGGGAAGTCCCCCGCGTCCACCTCCACCACCTGGGTCTTGGCCGCCAGCCGCCGCAGTGCCGAGGTGTGCAGCACCCGGGCCCGGTCCCGCTCGAACGGCCCGCGGCCGAACCGGTCCGGGTCGAACCCGGACACCGCGGCCCGCTTGGGCGGCTCAGCCACCCAGCGGGCCGCGGCGTCGTGGTCGTAACCGGGCCCTGCCGTCGTCACCTGCTGTCGCTGCCCCCGCTGGTCTCGAGGACGACCGCGCGGCCCGCCTCCAGCCGGGCCACGGGCACCCGGAACGGCGAGCAGGACACGTAGTCCAGCCCGACCTCGTGGAAGAAGTGCACCGAGTCGGGATCCCCGCCATGCTCACCGCAGACGCCCACGTGCAGCTCCGGACGGGCGGCGCGGCCCGCTTCGGTGGCGATCCGCACCAGCTGGCCCACGCCGTCCCGGTCGATGGTCTCGAACGGGGAGACACCGAAGATGCCCAGCTCGATGTACCGGCTGAAGAACGCCCCTTCCACGTCGTCCCGGGAGAATCCCCAGGTCATCTGGGTCAGGTCGTTGGTGCCGAACGAGAAGAACTCGGCCGACTTGGCGATCTCGCCAGCGATCACCGCCGCCCGCGGCACCTCGATCATCGTGCCGATCTCGGTGTGCACGTGGACGCCGGTCTCCTCCTCGACCTCGGCCAGCGCCTTGGCCGCGGCGTCCCGGGCGATCTCCATCTCCTGCACCGCCGCGGTCAGCGGGATCATGACCTCGGGCTTCGGGTCCTGGCCCGCCTTCTTCAGCTCGGCCGCGGCGTGCGCGATCGCGCGGACCTGCATGTCCAGCAGGCCGGGGATGACCAGCGTCAGCCGGACGCCGCGCAGGCCGAGCATCGGGTTCTGCTCGTGCAGCCGGCGCACCGCCTCCAGCAGCTTGCGGTCCTTCTCAGTGGCCTGGTCACCGGCCAGCGCGATCTTGACGGTCAGGTCGGTGAGGTCGGGCAGGAACTCGTGCAGCGGCGGGTCGATCAGCCGGATGGTGACCGGCAGCCCGTCCATGGCGTCGAGGATCTCGACGAAGTCGCCGCGCTGCAGCGGCTCCAGCGCGTCGAGCGCGGCCTGCCGGCCCGCCTCGTCCTCGGCCAGGATGAGGTCCTCGACCAGCTGGCGGCGCTCGCCGAGGAACATGTGCTCGGTCCGGACCAGGCCGACCCCGCTCGCGCCGAAGCGCCGGGCCCGGGCACAGTCCTCGCCGGTGTCCGCGTTGGCGTGCACACCGAGGCGGCGCCGCTGGTCGGCGTGCTTCATGATCCGGTCCACGGCCTTGACCAGGTCGTCGGCGTCGGCAGCCAGGCCGCCCTCGAAGTACTGGACAACCGGGGACGAGGCGACCGGCACCTCACCGAGGTACACGTTGCCGCTGGTGCCGTCGATGGAGAGCACGTCACCCTCGCTGATGACCACCCCGCCGGGCGCGGTGATCGTCCCGGCCTTGGTGTCCACCTCGAGGTCCTCGGCCCCGCACACGCAGGTCTTGCCCATGCCGCGGGCGACCACGGCGGCGTGGCTGGTCTTGCCGCCCCGGCTGGTCAGGATGCCCTTGGCGGCGATCATGCCGTGCAGGTCGTCGGGGTTGGTCTCGCGGCGGACCAGGATGACGGCCTCGCCGGCGGCGGCCGCCTCCACGGCCTTGGCCGAGTCGAACACGGCCTTGCCGACCGCGGCGCCCGGGGACGCGCTGATCCCCTTGGTGATCCGCTTCGGGTTACTGGTGAGGTCGAACCGGGGGAACATCAGCTGGACGAGCTGCTCGCCGGTGACCCGGGTGACCGCCTCGTCCATGTCGATCAGGCCCTGGTCCACGAGCTGGGTGGCGATGCGGAAGGCCGCGCCCGCGGTGCGCTTGCCCACCCGGGTCTGCAGCATCCACAGCTTGCCGCGCTCGATCGTGAACTCGATGTCGCACAGGTCCCGGTAGTGGTTCTCCAGCGTGGACATGATGTCCATCAGCTGGGCGTAGCACGCGGAGTTGATCTTCTCCAGGTCCTGCAGCGGGACGGTGTTCCGGATGCCGGCCACCACGTCCTCGCCCTGCGCGTTCTGCAGGTAGTCGCCGTAGACGCCCTGCTGGCCGCTGCCCGGGTCGCGGGTGAACGCGACGCCGGTGCCGGAGTCCATGCCGAGGTTGCCGAACACCATGGCCACGATGTTCACCGCGGTGCCGAGGTCGGCGGGAATGCGCTCCTGGCGGCGGTACAGGATGGCCCGGTCGGCGTTCCAGGAGCTGAACACGGCCTTGACGGCCATGTCCATCTGCTCCCGCGGCTCCTGCGGGAAGTCGTGGCCGGTGTGCTCGCGGACGATCTCCTTGAAGCGGTCCACGATCTTGTGCAGGTCACTGGCGTCCAGGTCGAGGTCGTTCTTGGTGCCCTTGGCCTGCTTGGCCTCTTCCATGACGTGCTCGAAGGCGTCACCCTCGATGTCGAGCACGGTCTTGCCGAACATCTGGATCAGGCGGCGGTAGGCGTCCCAGGCAAACCGGTCGTTGCCGGCCTGCTTGGCCAGGCCATGGACGGACTCGTCGGACAGGCCGATGTTCAGCACTGTCTCCATCATCCCGGGCATCGAGAACTTGCCTCCGGACCGCACGCTGACCAGCAGCGGGTCGGCGGGGTCACCCAGCTTGCGGCCCATGGCCTTCTCCAGCTGGGCCAGGTGCTCACTGACCTCGGCGTCCAGGCCCCCGGGCACGGTGCCCTGGGTGAGGTACTCCCGGCACGCCTCGGTGGTAATGATGAAACCGGGCGGAACAGGCAGGCCAAGATTCGTCATCTCAGCCAGGTTTGCCCCTTTGCCGCCCAGCAGGTCTTTAAGGTCTTTATTGCCCTCGGTGAAGGCATACACGAGCTTCGGCACTGAAACGCTCTCCTCGGGATGCCGCCGGTGCGAGCCGCGGCATCAATGCCCGGCAGCCTGGATGATGACGGCCTCTTCGGCCCGGTCATTCGACTCTACCGAGCACCGGGCGCCGGCGCACCCGATAGAGGTCCCGCCGGATCCGGCAGAGGTCCCGGCGAGCCGTACTGTTCGTACCCGGAGGGGACTGAAGGGCCGCAGGTGCCGGAGGGGTGACAGGGATGGGTGACAGGGATGGGTGACAGGGTGGTCGGGCTGCTGCACCCGGGCGAGATGGGCGCGGCGGTGGCCAGCTGCCTGACCGCCCGGGGCCAGGACGTCCGCTGGGTGTCCCAGGGCCGCGGCCCGGCTACCGCGGAACGCGCCCGCCGGGCGGGGCTGGCGGACGCGGGGACCATCGCCGCGCTGGCCGGGCAGGCCGGGATCATCCTGTCGGTCTGCCCGCCGCACGCCGCGCTGGGCACCGCCCGCGCGGTGGCCGCCGCCGGCTTCACCGGCGTCTACGCGGACGCCAACGCCATCTCCCCCGGCACCGCCCGCCAGGTGCGCGCCGTCGTGGAGGGGGCCGGCGGCCGGTACGTGGACGGCGGGATCGTCGGCCCGCCGCCCGAACCCACGGCCTCACGCGGCAGCGCCCCCCGGCAGGCCGGGCCGGGCGGCACCCGGCTGTACCTGTCCGCCGGCCCCGCCGGCGCGGACCGGGGCGGCCCGGCCGCGGAGGTCGCGGCCCTCTTCGAGGGCACCCCCCTGAAACCCGAAATTCTCCGCAACGAAAACCGCACCGCGGCGTCGGCCCTCAAGATGGCGTACGCCGCCTGGACCAAGGGCAGTGCCGCGCTGATCCTCGGGGTGCGCGCGCTGGCCCGGGCCGAGGGGGTGCAGGACGCCCTGCTGGCGGAGTGGGCGCTGTCCCAGCCGGGGCTGGACCGCCGGTCGCTGGGGGCGGCCCGGTCCGCCGCGGCCAAGGGCTGGCGCTGGGCCGGCGAGATGGACGAGATCAGCGCCAGCATGACCGCGGACGGCCTGCCCGGGGGGTTCCACGAGGCCGCTGCCGAGGTCTTCCGCCGCTCCTCGCCCGGCCCGGCCGCGGCCGGGCCGGACAGTGCCCCGCTCGCCGCGCCGGGCAGTGCTCCCCTGACCGGGCCGGACGGTGCTCCCCTGACCGGGCCGGACGGTGCTCCCCTGACCGGGCCGGACGGTGCTCCCCTGACCGGGCCGGACGGTGCTCCCCTGACCGGGCCGGACGGTGCTCCCCTGACCGGGCCGGACGGTGCTCCCCTGACCGCCGTGCTGGCCGCGATGCTGGGCGGGGAGGACTGACGCCGGGCGGTTTTCGTTGCGGAGAATTTCGCCCTCCGGCGCGAGCAACTGGCCGCGCGGCGCGGCGTCTCTGATACGTGGGCATTCCAATGGGCACTGCGCGATCCGGCTGGCCTGGTTCCGGGCCGGGCTGGCCTGACGACGCGGCCCGCGCGGACGCCGCGCAGGCCGTCACCGCCCTGTACGAGGCGCACGCGGTCGGGCTCATCCGGCTCGCGGTCGTGATGCTGGGTGACCGGCCCGCGGCCGAGGATGTGGTCCAGGAGGCATTCTGCGGGCTGTACCGCCACTGGGGTCGGCTGTCCGACCCGGACAAGGCGCTCAGCTACGCCCGCGCCTCCACCCTCAACGGGTGCCGGTCTGAGCTGCGCCAGCGGATCCGGGCCCAGCGCCACCGCGGCGCGGCACCCGAGCCGGCGGGCGCGGCCTCCGCGGAGCAGGACGCACTGCTCGGCGAGGAGCACCAGCAGGTGCTGACCGCCCTGCGGCGGCTGCCCGACCGGCAGCGGGAAGCCTTAGTGCTCCGGTTCTACCTCGACCAGACCGAGCCGGAGATCGCGGAGTCCATGGGCATCAGCCCCGGAACGGTCAAGTCCACGACGTCCCGTGGGCTGGCCGCGCTGGGCCGGCTTCTCCAGGAGGCGGACCAATGATCAGCCCCGCAATGAGCACCGAAGAGCGGCTCCGTGCCGCGACCCGGGCCGCCGCGGACACGGTGGCCTCCCGCAGCGCCCCGCCGCTGCGGCTCCCCGACGACCCGGCGGCCGGCCCGCTGCGCGGTGGCGGGTCGCGGCGCCGCCGCTGGCTGCGGGCCCTGACGCCGCTGGCCGCGGCGGCCGCCGTGGCCGCCGTGGTCATCGTCTCGCTGACCCTGACCAGCGGCGTGCCCACGTCGACCGGTGGCGCGCAGAGCCCCGCCCGGCCGGAGGCGCTGGCCAGCGTCCCCCGGTACTACGTCACCCTGACCAGCACGGCCTTGCCGTCGCAGGCGGTGATCGGGGACACGGCCACCGGGGCGGTCGTCACCACGGTGAAGCCGCCCAGGCCCTACCGCACGTTCGACTTCGTGAGCGGGGCGGCCGATGACCGCACGTTCGTTCTCGCCGCCCAGCGCTGGTGGCCCATCGCGTCCGGCGCCGCCTGGCCTCCCGGCAGAGAATCGCGACAACACCACGGCCCTCGCGTACTTCCGGCTGCGGTTCGACCCGGCCACCGGGACGGCCCGGCTCACCCAGCTGCCGCGGATGCCGGGGCTGGGATCCGATGAGGTGGCGGGGATCGGGCTGTCCCCGGACGGCACCAGGCTGGCCCTGGCCCTGCGCTCGCTGACCGTGGGACGCACCAGGCCGGGCCGCAACGGCCCGGGCAGCCCCGGGGAGCCGGGCGGGCACGGGCCGGGGATCCAGGTGTACACGCTGGCCACCGGGGCGTCGCGGGGGTGGGTCTGGCCAGGTGCGAGCTGGGTGGGCAACGTCAAGCCCGTGGGCCAGCCACTGTCGTGGACCGCCGACGGAAGGATGCTCGCGTTCCAGAAGTGGACCGGGAACGACGCCCAGGTGCGGCTGCTCGACACGGCCGCACCAGGGACGGACCTGCGGTCGGCCCGGCTCATCGCCAAATTCTCCGGCACCGGCCCGATGGCGCTGGGCGGGACCAACACCCTCATCACGCCGGACGGCGCCACCATGGTCGCGGCCACCGCCCGCAACCAGCAGCGCCCGGCCCGGTCCGACCTCCAGATCAGCGAGTTTTCCGCGCGCACCGGCGCGGTCACGCGCACCCTGGCCCGGTGGCGGCTGAGCCGCCACGCGGCAACCTGGCAGGACGTGCTGTGGACCAGCCCCTCGGGCCGGACGCTGATCGTCATCTCCCCGCCCGGCACCGGGCCGGGCACGGGCTCACTCGACCGACCCGTGGGTCCGGTCGCCGGCATCCTGACCAGCGGCGGGCACTTCACCCCGCTGCCGGGCCTGAGCATCCGCTCCAGCGACATCGCCTGGTAGACGGGACCTCAGGCGCTGATGCGCCCCGGCCGGCGCCGGGGCCCGGCCGGGCCGCACGAGACGGGGGCCAGGCCGCACGGCCCGGCGGCCGGGCGTGGACGGCGGGTCAGCAGCCGTTCAGGCGCTCGGACAGGTAGGCCTCGATGCCGTCGATGCCGACCCGCTCCTGCTTCATGGAGTCGCGCTCCCGGACGGTCACGGCCTCATCGGTGAGCGTGTCGAAGTCCACGGTCACGCAGAACGGGGTGCCGATCTCGTCCTGCCGCCGGTACCGCCGCCCGATCGCGCTGGCGTCGTCGAAGTCCGTGTTCCACCGCTTGCGCAGCCGCGCGGCCAGGTCACGGGCCTTCGGGGACAGGTCGGCGTTGCGGGACAGGGGCAGCACCGCCACCTTGACCGGGGCGAGCCGCGGGTCCAGCCGGAGCACGGTCCGCTTCTCCAGCTTGCCCTTGGCGTCCGGCGCCTCGTCCTCCGCGTAGGCGTCCAGCAGGAACATGAGCATGGAGCGGTCCACCCCGGCGGCGGGCTCGATCACGTACGGCACGTACCGCTCCCCGGAGTCCTGGTCCAGGTAGGACAGGTCCTGGCCGGAGTGCTTGGCGTGCGTGGTCAGGTCGAAGTCGGTCCGGCTGGCGATGCCCTCCAGCTCGCCCCACTCCCCGCCGGGGAACTCGTAGCGGTACTCGATGTCCACGGTCCGCTTGGAGTAGTGCGACCGCTTCTCCGCCGGATGGTCGTACAGGCGCAGGTTGTCCCGGCGCACACCCAGATCGGTGTACCAGCCGAGCCGATTCTCGATCCAGTACTCGTGCCATTCCTCGTCGGTGCCGGGCTTGACGAAGAACTCCATTTCCATCTGCTCGAATTCGCGGGTCCGGAAGATGAAGTTGCCCGGGGTGATCTCGTTGCGGAAGGATTTGCCGATCTGGCCGATGCCGAACGGGACCTTCTTGCGCGAGGTCTGCAGGACGTTGCGGAAGTTGATGAAGATGCCCTGGGCGGTTTCCGGCCGCAGGTAAGCCAGCCCGCTCTCGTCCTCGGTCGCCCCCAGGAAGGTGCGCAGCAGCCCGTTGAACATCCGCGGCTCGGTGAACGCGCCACGGGTGCCGCAGTGCGGGCAGGCGATGTCCTTCAGGCCGTTCTCCGGCGGGTGGCCGTGCTTCTCCTGGTACGCCTCGATCAGGTGATCGGCGCGGAACCGGCGGTGGCACGACTGGCACTCGGTCAGCGGGTCCACGAACTCCGTGACGTGGCCGCTGGCCTCCCAGACCTCGCGGGCCAGGATGACGGAGGAGTCCAGCCCGACCACGTCCTCCCGCTCCTGGATCATGGCCTGCCACCACTGCCGTTTGAGGTTGTTCTTCATCTCCACGCCCAGCGGGCCGTAGTCCCAGGAGGCGCGGAGCCCCCCGTAGATGTCACTGGAGGGGAAGACGAAGCCACGGCGCTTGCAGAGGCTGACGATCGTTTCCATGCGGTCGTTACGGCGGGCCATCAGGACTCCATCCGGCTGGCGGTCGGCGGGCAGGCGCGCCACAGCCCCTCGGCCGGGCGCATCCGCCCAGCCTATTACCGGTACACAGCCCCGAAGACCCAGTCAGAGTCGATGTCCAGGGTGAACCCGCCCACGGTCCGCTTGTGCGGGCCCTTGTACTGCTTGATCCGGCGCGGCCCCGCCCACCAGCCCTGCAGCAGGTACGGCAGGCCCCGGACGTTGCGCTCGTTGTCCCACAGCCCGAACCACACCGAGTTCGGCTTGGCGATCCGGTGCCCGTTCACGGTGCGGGCCCAGCCGAGGTTCTCCGCCCCGGACGAGGCGCTGGAGTACACGCCCGAGGTGTAGCCGCGCGCGCGCAGTGTCCGGGTCCAGGCGTCCAGGAACGACAGGGTCGCGTCCTTGCACCGCCGGTGCCCGTGGTAGGCCTCCATGTCGTAGTAGACCGGCGTGCCCCCGCCCATGCCCAGGGCGGCGGCCTGCCCGATCGCGTCCAGGGCCGCGGCCCGGCCCTCGGCGGCGGCTCGGGCCGGCCGGATCCGGACCGAGAAGGAGGAGCAGGACGCCTGCCGGCCCACGTAGGTAGGCATGAGCGACCAGCCCATCCCGGTCACCTCGTGGACCCAGCCGGCCGTGAGGTTCGGGGACGCGCAGCCCGCCTCCACGCCGCCGATGTACACCGCCATGGCCGAGAACGACCGGCGCCACGCGTGCATCGCCGCCACGGAGGGCGTTGTGCAGCTGTCGAAGCCGCGCAGGCCCTGGCGGAGGCGGGGAGTGCGCGGGTGGCCCCGGTGGTGGCCCCGGTGGTGGCCCCGGTGGTGCCTGCGGGCGTGGTGCCTGCGGGCATGGTGGTGCTTGCGGGCGTGGTGCCTGCGGGCGTGGTGCCTGCGGGCATGGTGGTGCTTGCGGGCGTGGTGCTTGCGGGCGTGGTGCCTGCGGGCCTGGTGGTGCTTGCGGGCGTGGTGCTTGCGGGCGTGGTGCCTGGAGGGCTTGTGAGTGTGGGCCTGGTGCCTGCCGCGCTGGTGCTTGCCGCGCCGGTGCCTGCTGCCCGGGTGCTTGCCGGCCCGCCGGTGCTGGCGCCCGCGATGCACGCGGGGATGCCGCTGCCGGCTGAGGTGCGTGGTGAGCAGGGTCGCTGCGGCGCGCCGGACCGATACGGTGCTCCTGGTCCCGGAGGGCAGGGCCGCCGCATGGCGCGTCATCACCTGGGCGCGACCTGTCCCTGCGGTGGCCGCCGCCCGCTGGCCCGCCGCCGCCCGCTGGCCCGCCCCCGCCGGCTGGCCCGCTGCGGCCCGCTGGCCCGCCGCCCGCCTCAGGCTGCCGAGGATGGACAGCATCCCGCTCGTGTCCCCGCTGTAGGTCCCGGTGACGGACGCGCCCGGATCCGCGAGCGAGGCGTGCATCTCCTGATTCTGGGCATCGCGGGTCAGCGACGCCCTGACCTGCGGCAGGGTCCCGATCGCCGGGCCGATGTCTATAGGCCCGCCCGGCGCGGATCCCGTACCCGCCGCTCCCGTGCCCGCCGCCTCGATGCTGACCGTCGCCGTGCGGCCGACCAGGTGCGCGGGGCACTGCTGGTTCACTCCCGGGCGGCCCAGGTACACCGCGTGCCGGTCGTAGCGGACGCAGCGGCTGGGGTCGCGGTCCAGCCGGTAGACCGGCCAGCCCGCCGGGACCCTGATCGTGTACCCGGCGTAACGAACCACCTTCAACGCCGGGCGGCTGGCCTGCGCCGTGAGGCGCACCGCGGCTCCGGGGCCGGGCATACGCTGGGCCGGGGCGAATACCCCGAGTCCCGCGTATGTAAGTGCCACGACCAACGCAAAGGTGATTACCCGACGCATCTGCATCCCCCTGAATGCGATAGCGCCCGCAACCGCCGGGGGACGACCTCAGGCCTCGCGCCTTCACGTTCCCTGCGTCTTCAGCCGGCATGCGCATCGCCCGTCGGGCGGAGACGATAAGGGAGTAACTTTGCCAGGGAGATGTGAAATCTTGATCCTAAATCCGGCCAGCCGCCCACGGGGGGATACTTAGTGACTGTGCGCCAGCAATCCCCGCAGATCCGTCAGTCCATAGAACGGCTGAGCCTGCGGCCGGCCGCCTATCTCCGGGCCCTGCCGCGATGGCTGCCGCCGGCCTTCATCGCCCTGCTGTTCGTGGGCGGCCTGGCGGTACGCGGCTGGGGCGGGGCGGTCATGCTTCTCGTCGTCACGGCGTTCCTGGCCTGGCTGGCTGTGCTGTCGTGGCCAGGACTGCAGCCGCACACCCGCCTGCTGCGGGTGGTCGCCCTCGCAGCCCTGCTCGCCCTGTGTGCCTGGCAGGCGCTCCGCTAGCTGCCCAGGCTCTGCTGCCCAGCCGGGCGCGCTGGCCCGCCGGGCTCCGCTTCGCTGCGCTGGCCCGCCGGGCTCCGCTTCGCTGCGCTAGGAGCCCGTGACCGGCAGCAGGTTGGGCTGGGCGCCGCCGTAACGCCGTTCCCGGTTGGCGTAGATCTCGCAGGCCTGCCACAGGTGCCGCCGGTCGAAATCGGGGAAAAGCGTGTCCAGGAAGACGAGTTCGGCGTACGCGGACTGCCAGAGCAGGAAATTCGAGATGCGCTGCTCGCCGGAGGACCGCACGAACAGATCGACATCGGGAATGTCCGGCTCATCGAGATAACGGGCCACGAGCTTCTCGTCTATCTTGTCCGGGCGCAGCCGTCCTGCGGCCACTTCGCGGGCTATCGCCGCCGCGGCATCGGCGATTTCGGCCCGGCCGCCATAATTCACGCAGAATTGCAGCGTGAGTACCGAGTTGCCCTCGGTCATGCGCTCCGCGTCCTCGAGTTCGGAGATGACACTGCGCCACAGCCGGGGACGCCGGCCGGCCCAGCGGACCCGGACACCCACCTCGTTCAGCTGGTCCCGGCGGCGCCGGATCACGTCCCGGTTGAACCCCATCAGAAAGCGGACCTCGTCCGGGGAGCGCCGCCAGTTCTCGGTCGAGAACGCGTAGGCGGACAGGTAGGGAATGCCGAGCTCGATCGCGCCCATGATCACGTCGAAGAGGGCGGATTCCCCCATCTTGTGGCCCTCGGTCCGGGGCAGCCCGCGCTGTTTAGCCCAGCGCCCGTTGCCGTCCATGACCAGGGCGACGTGCCGGGGCACCAGGTCGGCCGGGATGACGGGCGGGCGGGCGCCGTCCGGATGCGGGTACGGCGGGCGGACCGGCGGGCGGGTGGGCGGGCGGGTCATACGTGTTCCACGTGACGCAGGGACCGGATGGAGTGCTCGAGGTGCCACTGCACGTAGGCGGCCACCAGGCTGCTGCATTCCACCTGGTGCCGGGCCTGGCTGGCGTCGGCCTGGGCCCAGTCGCCGCGCAGCAGCGCCCGCATCAGCGCGATGGTCGCCACCGCGGGGCTCGCGGCGCCGGGCGGGCGGCAGGACCGGCAGGTTAGCCCGCCGGCCGCGAGCGCGAATGACCGTGAACCAGCGCTCTCCCCGGGGCTGGCAGAGTCCGGGGTGCCGCACACCGCGCACTCGTCCAGGGCCGGCGCATACCCGGCCACGGCCAGGGTCCGCAGCAGGTAAGCGTCGAGGACGAGCCGCGGGTCATGAACCCGCTCGCCGAGCGCCCGCAAGCCGCCGACCAGCAGCAGGAACTGGCGGATGAGAGGCTCCTTCTCGATCGGGGTGAACCGCTCAGCGGTCTCCAGCATGGCCGTCCCGCTGGTGTACCGCGGATAGTCGGCGGCCAGCGGCTCGCCGTACGCGCGCACCGTCTCCGCCTGGGTGATCACGTCCAGCGAGCGGCCGGTGTACAGCAGGAGGTCCACGTGGGTGAACGGCTCCAGCCGGGCACCGAACCGTGACCTGGTCCGGCGCACCCCCTTGCCGACCGCCCGGACGCGGCCGGTCCGCCTGGTCAGGATCGTGACGATCCGGTCTGCCTCCCCCAGCTTCTGGGTACGCAGCACGATGCCGTCATCCCGGTACAGGCTCACCTTGTCATTGTCGCGCACCGCGGGCCGTGCCAGGGCGCAGGCGCGCGCCGCGACCCGGGGTTCCCGTCCTCCCGGGGTCGCGGCGCGCCCTGCTAGCCCGGGGGGACGACCCCCCGGAACCCCCCGAGATCGCCGGCTCGGCGAGAACACGCCTCCGGCGCGCCTCCCCTCGCCGGCGATCGCTCAGGTGCGGCGGGCCCGGTTCACGGCCGAGAGCACGGCCCGCAGGGACGCGGTCACCGTGTTGGCGTCGATGCCCACCCCCCACCAGGGGCGCCCGTCGATCTCACACTCCACGTAGGCGGCCGCGTGCGCGTCGCTGCCCGCGGACAGCGCGTGCTCGGCGTAGTCGAGTACCCGCACGTCGATGCCGATAGTGGACAACGCATCGCAGAACGCCGAGATCGGCCCGTTCCCGGCTCCCTCGACCTGGTGCTCCGCACCGTCGACCTGGATGTCCACGGTGAGCGCGTCCTTGGCGTCCACCACGGAGGACGTGTGGTGCGCGAGCAGGGCCACCGCCCCGCGGGCGAGGTACTCGTCGGAGAACGCCTCCCACATCCGGGCCGGGGACACCTCGCCGCCCTCGGCATCGGTGTGCGCCTGCACCGCCCGCGAGAACTCGATCTGAAGCCGGCGGGGCAGGTCGAGCTGGTGCTCGGCCTTCATGATGTAGGCGACGCCGCCCTTGCCGGACTGGGAGTTGACCCGGATCACGGCCTCGTAGGTGCGTCCCAGGTCCTGCGGGTCGATGGGCAGGTACGGGACCGCCCAGGGGAAGTCGCGGACCGGGGTGCCGGCCGCCGCGGCGTCCCGCTCCAGTGCCTCAAGGCCCTTCTTGATCGCGTCCTGGTGCGAGCCCGAGAACGCGGTGTAGACCAGGTCGCCCGCGTACGGGTGCCGGGGGTGCACCGGAAGCTGGTTGCAGTACTCGGCGGTGCGCCGGATCTCATCGATGTCCGAGAAATCGATCATCGGGTCGATGCCCTGGCTGAACAGGTTCAGGCCCAGCGTGACCAGGCAGACGTTTCCGGTGCGCTCGCCGTTGCCGAACAGGCAGCCCTCGATCCGGTCCGCGCCGGCCAGCACCGCCAGCTCGGCGTCGGCGACGGCGGTCCCGCGGTCGTTGTGGGTGTGCACGGACATGCATACGTGCCGGCGGTGCGGCAGGTTCCGGCTCATCCACTCGATCTGGTCGGCGTAGACGTTCGGGGTGGACCGCTCGACGGTGCAGGGCAGGTTCAGGATGATCTCCCGGCCCGGCCCGGGCTGCCAGACGTCCATGACCGCGGCGCAGACCTCGGCGGCGTAGTCGAGTTCGGTGTCCATGAAGATCTCGGGCGAGTACTCGTAGCCGAAGTCGCAGCCGGCCAGGTAGCTCTCGGCGTGCTTCATCACCGAGCGGGTGCCCTCCACGGCCAGGGCCCTGGTCTCCTCCCGGTCGTTGCCGAACACCACCCGGCGGAAGACCGGCGCGGTCGCGTTGTACATGTGCACGGTGGCGCGGGCCGCGCCGGCCAGGGACTGCACGGTCCGCTCGATCAGCTCGTCGCGGGCCTGGGTGAGGACGGAGATCTGCACGTCGTCGGGAATCCGGCCGCCCTCGATCAGGCTCCGGACGAAGTCGAAGTCCGTCTGGCTGGCCGACGGGAAGCCGACCTCGATCTCCTTGTAACCCATCCGGACCAGCAGGTCGAACATGGTCCGCTTGCGGGCCGGGCTCATCGGGTCGATCAGGGCCTGGTTGCCGTCGCGGAGGTCGGTGGACAGCCACCGCGGGGTCCGGGAGATGCTCCGGCCGGGCCAGGCCCGGTCCGGCAGGTTGACCGGCCGGAACGGGGTATACCGCTGGCAGGGCATGCCACTGGGCCGCTGGCGGACCGGGGGATGCCCGTCCGGTACCGGGCCGGGCTGTGCCTGCTCAGATCGGGCCTGCTCAGATTGAGGCTGCGTCACGTGGTGCGAATGCATGTTGGGGATCTGCTCCCTTGCGGATCGGGCGGCGGCCAGCCGACACGCCAAGCTCCGCGGCGAGGGAGCCGGCCTTATCGGCCCCCGCCGCGGCAGGTAAGCAGCAGCAATCCGTGCACCATAGCGTTTCGACAGTAGCAGACGACCCGGGCAGAGCGCAGATCCCGGCCCGCCCAGCGAGACTGCCCACGCAGACGGCTCAGGAGCCCGCCGGTCCGGGGCCGGGTGAGCAGCAGGGCGGGAGGGCAGGCGGGACGCGGGCTGGCGGCTCAGTCGTAGAAGCCCAGGCGGCGGAGCTGTTTCGGGTCGCGCTGCCAGTTCTTGGCCACCTTGATGCGCAGGTCGAGGTAGACCTTGGTGCCCAGCAAGGCCTCGATCTGGCGCCGCGCCTGCGTGCCCACCTCTTTCAGGCGCGCGCCCTTGGGCCCGATGACGATGGCCTTCTGGCTCGGCCGCTCCACGTACATGATCGCGTAGACGTCGATCAGGTCATCGCGGCCCGCCCGGGGCTCCATCTCCTCCACCACCACGGCGATCGAATGGGGCAGCTCGTCGCGCACCCCCTCCAGGGCGGCCTCCCGGATGAACTCCGCCACCAGCAACTGCTCGGGCTCGTCGGTCAGCTCGCCGTCCGGGTAGAGCGGCCGGCCCGGCGGGAGGTGGGAGACGAGAACGTCCGCCAGCACGTCCAGCTGGAAACCGGCGACCGCGGACACGGGCACGATGTCAGCCCAGTCCCCGAGTCCCGCCACCGCGGCCAGCTGCGCCGCGACCTGGCCCGGGCTAGCCTGGTCGGTCTTGGTCACGATCGCCACCACGGGCGTCCGCGTGGCCAGCCCGGCGAGCTCAGCGGCCAGGTACTTGTCCCCGGGGCCGATGGAGTCCGTGGCGGGTATGCAGAACCCGATCACGTCCACCTCGGTCAGCGTCGACCGGACCAGGCTGTCCAGCCGCTCCCCGAGCAGCGTCCGCGGCCGGTGCAGGCCGGGCGTGTCCACGATGATCAGCTGCGCGTCCGGCCGGTGCACGATCCCGCGGATCGCCCGCCGGGTGGTCTGCGGCCGGCTGCTGGTGATCGCGACCTTGGTGCCCACCAGCGCGTTCATCAGAGTCGACTTACCGACATTCGGCCGTCCGACGAAGCAGGCGAAGCCCGACCGGAACTCAGGCTGGCCTGCTCCGGCGTCAGCGCCGGACTCAGCGGTACGCGTAGCTCCCACCCTGTGATTGTCCCCCCGCCGGTGAGCAGGTGGCGTCAGGCCGGCCAGTCAGGGCCGGACGGTGGCGCGGAGCATCCCGTTCGGGCCCGCCTGGAATACCACGGCCGAGGGACCGGCCTCGCGCACCACCGCAAGATCCGCCGGGTCGACCCCCTCCGCATCGGTGACCAGCGCCGCCGCCTCCAGGCTGGCCGCGCCGCTGGACACCGCCATGGCCACGGCCAGGCGCAGTGCGGACAGCTCCAGTGACGGCAGCGAGACGGCGGCGGCCGCGTAGGTACGGCCGGTCTCGTCGCGCACCGCCGCACCCTCGGCCGCAGCCACGCGGGCCCGCGCCGACCTGGCCAGCGTGATGATCTTCAGGTCTTCCGGGCCAGGCTCCACCGCGCTCACCTGCCCGAGTGTAGTGGCGCGACCCGCCGCCACATCAGTCCCCGTCGTCTCGTATGTCCCAGGCTGCTCATCTAGCCCCGGCCCCTGGCCTGTTCCGCCTCGTCTCCGGGGCGGACGGTGGGCTGGGGGGCCGTCACCCCGGCCCGTTCCACGGTGACCGTTCCGATCCGGTTGCGCCGGCCGGCCAGGCTTTCCGCGGTCAGCCTCAGACCCGCCACCGTGGCCTCGGACCCGGCGATGGGCACCCGGCCCAGCGCGTGGGCCAGCAGGCCGCCGACGGTCTCCACGTCCTCCGCCTCGATCGTGGTGCCGAACAGCTCTTCCAGGTCGGTCACCGGCAGCCGCGCGGTGACCCGGGCGCGGTCCGGCGACAGCCACTCCACGGTCGGCTGCTCGTGGTCGTACTCGTCGGTGATCTCCCCGACGATCTCCTCCAGGATGTCCTCAATGGTGACCAGCCCGGCGGTCCCGCCGTACTCATCGATCACGATGGCCAGGTGGATCCGGAGCTGCTGCATCTCCCGGAGCAGCTCATCCACGGGTTTGCTCTCCGGGACGAAGGTGGCTGGCCGCATCACCGAGGTCACGGTGGCCACGGACTCCTGCTCGGGATGCTCCTGGCTGATCGTCACCAGGTCCTTCAGGTAGGCGATGCCGATCACGTCATCCTGGTTCTCACCCACCACCGGGACCCGGGAGAAGCCGCTGCGCAGGGCGAGCGAGAGCGCCTGGCGCAGGGTCTTGTCCCGCTCCACGAAAACCATGTCCGTGCGCGGGACCATCACCTCGCGGACGATCGTGTCACCCAGCTCGAAGACGGAGTGGATCATGGCCCGCGCCCCGGGCTCGATCACCTGGCGCTGCTCCAGCAGGTCGACCAGGCCGCGCAGCTCCTCTTCGGTCCCGAACGCGTCCCGGGATCCCCGGCCGGGGGTGAGCACGCTGCCCAGGGCCAGCAGCAGCCGCGGCAGGGGCCCGAGGACCCGGGTCACCGGGTACAGCACGTCGGCCGCGGCCAGGGCCACCGAGCGCTCATGCTGCCGACCCAGGATCCTCGGGCCGATGCCGGCCAGCACGTAGAGCACCGCGGCCATGATGACCCAGATCAGCAGGAATACATGCCAGCCGGTACCCAGCCAGTGCAGCAGCGCGGCGGCGACCAGCACAATGGCCGCGGTCTCGCCGCTGATGCGGGCCAGCAGCAGCACGGCCAGGTACCGGGCCGGCTCGGCCAGGACCGCCTGGAGCCGGGTGGCGGCGCGGCGCCGGCTGCCCTTGCGGCCGCGGGCCAGTTCCCCCGCTCCCGACCGGGACACCCGCATGAGCGCGACCTCGGCGCTCGCGCACAGCCCGGCCCCCAGCGCCAGCGCGGCGGCGGCGACGATCAGCCACACCATGGTGGCCTCACCCCGTCTCTTCCTGCCCTTCCGGGGCAGCGCCCGGGCCGGATGGCTGCTCCCGGGCGGAGCGCCAGGTGGCGAGCAGCTCGTCCTGGAGGCCGAACATGGCGGTGCGCTCGTCCGCCTCGGCGTGGTCATAGCCGAGCAGGTGCAAGATCCCGTGCGTGCAGAGCAGCTCGAGCTCGTCGCGCAGCGGGTGGTGCGCCTGGCCGGCCTGGTCGGCCGCGACCTCGGGGCAGAGCACCACATCGCCGAGCAGGCCCGGCAGCGGGGCCGGTTCCCCGCCGGCGCCCTGGTCCCCGCGGGCACTGCCCGGGGGCGGCGGCCTCAGCTCATCCATCGGGAAGGCCAGCACGTCGGTCGGGCCCGGCTCGCCCATCCAGCGCTCGTGCAGGTCGGACATGGTGTCCCGGTCGACCAGGAGGACCGAGAGCTCGGCCAGCGGGTGCATCCGCATGCCGTCCAGCACATGGCGGGCCAGCGCGGCGAGGTCGGCCTCGTCGACGTCGACCCCCGACTCGTTGGCGATCTCGATGCTCACCGCTGGTTCCGGCTCACCGTGCTGGCCTTCACTCTGCTGGCCTTCACTGGGCCCGCTTGCGCCGCCGCGGCGGCGGCGTCCCGCGCACCCGGGCGTCGTAGCGCTCGTACGCGTCCACGATGTCCCCCACCAGCCGGTGCCGTACCACGTCGTGGCTGGTCAGCCTGGCGAAATGCACGTCATCCAGGCCCTCGAGGATGTCCTGCACGATCCGCAGGCCGCTGGCCTGCCCGGCGGGCAGGTCGACCTGGGTGACGTCGCCGGTCACGACGATCTTCGACCCGAAGCCGAGCCGGGTGAGGAACATCTTCATCTGCTCGGCGGAGGTGTTCTGCGCCTCGTCCAGGATGATGAACGAGTCGTTCAGGGTCCGCCCGCGCATGTACGCCAGCGGCGCCACCTCGATCGTGCCTGCGGCGATGAGCCGCGGGATCGATTCCGGGTCGAGCATGTCGTGCAGCGCGTCGTACAGCGGCCGCAGGTACGGGTCGATCTTCTCGTACAGGGTCCCGGGCAGGAAGCCCAGCCGCTCCCCGGCCTCGACGGCCGGCCGGGTCAGGATGATCCGGTTGACCTCCTTGGCCTGCAGCGCCTTCACCGCCTTGGCCATGGCCAGGTAGGTCTTGCCGGTGCCCGCCGGGCCGATGCAGAACACGATCGTGTGCGCGTCGATAGCGTCCACGTAACGCTTCTGGTTCAGCGTTTTCGGCCGGATTGTCCGCCCGCGCGCCGACAGGATGTCCAGGCTGAGCACGTCGGCGGGGCGCACGCCGGACTTCCGGCGGAGCATGGCCACGACCCGCTCCACCGAATCCGCGGTGAGCTCAGCCCCGCCGGCCAGCAACTCGGTGAGTTCCTCGAAGAGGCCGGCGACACGCTCGCTCTCCTCGGCCGCCCCGGTAATGGTGATCTCATTCCCGCGGACGTGGATATCGGCATCGAACGCCTTCTCGATCACGTGCAGGAGTTCGTCGCGAGATCCCAGCAGGCTGACCATCGAGCGGTCATCCGGGATAACGATCTTGACCTGCGCGCCGGTGCTGCCGGGCGGCTTACGGCCCGCAGGAACTCCGGATCTGTCTGTCAATTCCCTCTCCGCCTGAGCGCAGGCGCAGCCTGCGCCCGTACCGTCATGCTAGCCGCGCGGGCGCAAGCCCGGGGCCAGCGCAGTTGTCAGCCCGGGGGCCAGCCCAGCCCGCGCCCGCCCAGGACGTGCGCGTGCACGTGCGGCACGACCTGGCCCGCGTCGGCCCCCGTATTGAAGACAACCCGGTAGCCACGCGCGGAGATTCCCTCCGCCGCGGCCACCTCGTGCACCTGGCTGACCAGCTCGGCGAGCAGGCTGCCATCGGCGGCGGCCAGCGCGGCCAGGTCGGGATAGTGCTCCTTGGGGACGACCAGCACATGGGTCGGCGCCTCGGGGCTGATGTCGCGGAACGACATGGTCCGCGGTGACTCCAGCACCCGTGATGCCGGGACACCACCCGACGCGATCCTGCAGAATAGGCACTCCGGCACAGAGGGGATCCTAGCTTGTCCCTCTCCGGTGACACCCACGACATATATGGTTGCCATGGTGTTAGCTCGCTGCGCACGCCCGCCGCACTCCCCCAGGTGCAGGGCGCGGCATTTGCGTCTATCCCCGGGATTCCCGGCGGCACAGCGCCGAAGGTCCGTTGCGCGCGCGGGCGGGCACTCCACACTCGACGTCCCGGTGGGGGGAATGCTTCCGTGAGGCCGAAAGGCTGGGGTGGGCTGGACGGAGGGCCGCGTGCACGTATTCGACATGTCAGGTGAACCTGACGGCATGGTGACGCGTCCCATTGACGTGACCGAGGCCCTAGTAGCTGACACGGCGATGACCCGCGCCGCTGTTGAGTGGGATGCTGACCGGGCGGTCACCGCTATCTACACCGAGCACTACCGCTCGCTGGTTCGCCTGGCGGCCTTCCTGGTCCGGGACACCGCGACCGCGGAAGAAGTGGTGCAGGACTCGTTCGTGGCCATGCACGGGGCGTGGCGGCGGCTGCGGGATACGGACAAGGCGCTGTCGTACCTCCGCCAGTCCGTCGTGAACCGGTCGCGGTCGGTCCTGCGGCACCGGATGGTCGTCGACAAGAACACGCCGAAACCGCCGCCGGACATGCCGAGCGCAGAACACGGCGCCATCATCCAGCTGGAGCGTTCAGCGGTGGTGTCCGCCCTGCGCGCGCTCCCGGACCGGCAGCGGGAAGCGCTGGTGCTCCGCTACTACGGGGACCTCTCCGAGGCACAGATCGCCTCGGTCATGGGCATCAGCAGGGGAGCAGTCAAGAGTCACACGGCCCGGGCCATGGCAGCCCTGCGGGCCGTGCTGGAGCGGGACTCGTGAGGAGGGCCTTCGGGGACGCGGGGAGCCCGGGGTGGCAGGCATGATGACAAAGGATCGGGACTACGAGGACATCCTCCGCCGCGCACTGGCCGCGGCGGCGGAGTCCATCGAACCCACCGGCGACGGGCTGCAGCGCATCCGTCACCGGCTGGATTCACGCCAGTCCGCGCGGTCCCTTCTCTCCCGGTGCGCCGAGTGGCTGGAACTGCACGGGACCCGTCTTCTCGTCCGGTTCGAGCCGGCTATCGAGTGGGGCCGGGCCGGGCTGCGCCGGGCCCTGCCCGTGCTGGCCAGCTTCCTGGCCGGCCTGTTCAGCCCGCACGGGCGGCCCGGGGGCCACCGGGAGTCCGGGACGCCCAGCCCGCCGGGCCGCCTGGGACCCGCAGGGGCCTGGCTCAAGCCGGTGTTCGCGGTCGCGGCCGCGGTAGCCATCGTCGTGGCCGGGGTAGTCGTCCTCAACCATGAGACGCAGACCGTCATCAACCCGCTGTACTCCTCCAACCCGTCCGAATCTGGCACCAGCGTGGGCAGCGGCGGGAAGACGGCGAACTCCAAGCGGTGGAAGCTGCCGCTCGGCGTGGTCCTCCCCACCCAGCAGGCCGGCGGCCAGGCGCCCAACCCGAAGATGAAGGCCGCGCTGCCCGCGGTGGCCTGCACCCCGACGCCGACCCCGGCGCCCTCGTCCACCACGACGGCACCGGCCGGGAGCGCTACGGCCACCCCGACGCCGACGGCGACCGGCAGCGCGACGGGCACGCCCGCGACACCGCAACCGACCGACACCAGCCTGCCGACGCCCACGCCGACGGTCAGCGCCGCCACCGGCGGCACCGCCACCGGCGGCACCGCCACCGGCGGCACCGCCACCGCGACCACCGCCGCCCTGGTCGTCCCCGACGACGCGGGAGCGCCCGCCGTCGTGGAGTGCGGGGCGACCCCGAAGGTCTCCTATACACCCTGATCACATCCCGGCCGGGCCACCCGTGAGGGGCGCCCGGGAGACCCGTTCAGGCCCAGCGGCCGGCCCGGCTGAGCAGGATCGCGGCCGCCGCCATCCCCGCGGAAGAGGTGCGGAGCACGGTCGGCCCTAGCCGTGCCACCGCGGCCCCGGCCCGGGTGAGCGCCTCGGCTTCTGCGGGGCTGATGCCGCCCTCCGGGCCGACGATCACCACCATCTCGCCCGACCGGGGCAGCGGCACGTCGCCCAGCTGGTCCCGGGCCTGCGGATCCAGGATGAACGCCGCGGCGGCCCGGCTGACCCGGGCGCCCACCTCGCCCAGGCCCGCCGGCGCGGTCACCTCGGGGACCCTGCCCCGCCGGGCTTGCTTGGCCGCTTCCCGCGCGGTGGACCGCCACCGCGCCACGGCACGCTCGCCGCGCTCCCCCTGCCACCTGGCCACGCAGCGCTCGGCCGCCCAGGGGACGATCACGTCCACCCCGGCCTCGGTCATCAGCTCGACCGCGAGCTGCCCCCGCTCTCCCTTCGGGATTGCCTGAACCACGGCCAGGGCGGGATCGGGGGCAGGCAGCACGGCGCGGTGCCGCACCGCCAGCTCCAGCTGGCCACGCTGGGCGCGGGTCACCACGCAGTGGGCCACCTGGCCGTCGCCGTCGGTCAGGTCCACCCGCTCGCCCGCGGCGAGCCGGCGCACATCGGCGGCGTGCCGCCCCTCCGGGCCGGCCAGCATGATGACGTCGCAGGCCAGGTCCCCCGGATCGGCGAAGAAGACCGGCGGCTGCGAACCGGGGGCGCCCGAACCGGAGCCGGGCGCCGGGTTACCGGCCGTTGAAGGCGTCACGCAACCGGGAGAAGAAGCCCTGCTGCCCCGGGGCGAAGCGGCCGGGCGGGGTCTCCTCGCCGCGCAGCGCCGCGAGCTGCTTGAGCAGCGCCTCCTGGGCCTCGTCCAACTTGACTGGCGTCTCCACCGAGATGTGGATGACCAGATCGCCCCGGCCCGAGTCGTTCAGGTGCTGGACGCCGAGCCCGTACATCGGGACGATCTGCCCCGACTGCGTCCCCGGTCGGATGTCCAGTTCCCGGGGACCGTCCAGGGTCTCGACCGAGAGGGTGGCACCCAGCGCCGCGGCCACCATCGGGATGGTCACGGTGCAGTGGAGATCGTCGCCCTGACGTTCGAAGATGGGGTGCGGGCGCTGGAGGATCTCCAGGAACAGGTCTCCGGGCGGGCCGCCGCCGGACCCGATCTCGCCCTCCCCCGCCAGCTGGATGTGCGTGCCGTCCTCGACCCCCGCCGGGATACGGACCTTCATCGTCCGCCGGGTCCTGACCCGGCCGTCGCCGTCACACTCGGGGCACGGCCGCCGGATGACGGTGCCGAACCCGCCGCAGTGCGGGCACGGCCGGGAGGTCATCACCTGGCCCAGGAACGAGCGCGTGACCTGGCTGACCTCGCCGCGACCGCCACAGACCTCACAGGTCTCCGGGTGGGTACCCGGCGCCGTTCCCTCACCGGAGCAGGTCGGGCAGACCACGGCCGTATCCACGACCAGTTCACGGGTGGTGCCGAACGCGCACTCGGACAGGTCCAGCTCGACCCGGATGGTCGCGTTGCGGCCGCGCCGGGCGCGGCTGCGCGGGCCCCGGGCCGTCGCCCCGGCGCCGAAGAACGCGTCCATGATGTCGCTGAACGGGAAACCAGGGCCGAATCCGCCTGCGCCCGCCCCGCCGTTGGGTGCGAACGGGTCCGCGCCCTGGTCGTACATCTGGCGCTTCCCGGGGTCAGAGAGCACCTCGTAAGCCTGGGTGATCTCCTTGAACCGTTCCTGGGTCTCCGGGTCCGGGTTCACGTCCGGGTGCAGCTCACGGGCGAGTCGCCGGTAGGCCTTCTTGATCTCATCTGGCGGCGCGTCCCGGCGGACGCCGAGCGCGCCGTAGTAGTCGTTGGCCACTAGGACCCCGCCAGGATCTGGCCCACGTATCGTGCCACCGCGCGTACTGCTCCCATCGCTGTCGGGTAATCCATCCGTGTCGGGCCGAGCACCCCGAGCCTGGCCAGCACCTGATCCCCGGTTCCATACCCGGTCGCGACCACGGACGTGCTCCGCAGCCCCTCGACCTGGTTCTCCGCACCGATCCGGACGGTCAGCGAGGGATGATCGCCAGACTCGCCCAGCAACCGCATGAGCACGACCTGCTCTTCGAGGGATTCCAGGACCTCCCGCAGTCCGCGGGAGAAGTCCGCCGTGGTCAGGTTGGCCGCCCCGCCGACCACCACCCGCTCGTCGGTACGCTCCACCAGGGTTTCCAGGAGGACCGAGAACACCGCGGCCGCGTTCGGCCGTTCCGTCGGGTTGACCAGCTCCGGCAGGTCCGCGACGACGGACGCCACCTCGGTGAGGCGCCGCCCGTCCAGGCAGGCGTTCAGCACCGCCCGCAAATGCATGATGGAGTCTTCCTCGGCCGCGTCCGGCAACTCCACCGAGCGCTGCTCCACCCGCCCGGTATCGGTGATGATCACCAGCATGAGCCGTTTCGCCGCGAGCGGGACCAGTTCCAGGTGCCGGACCGAGGAGCGGGTCAGCGAGGGGTACTGCACCACGGCCACCTGGCGGGTCAGCTGAGCAAGCAGGCGGACTGTCCGCATCACCACATCGTCGAGGTCGTACGCACCGGCCAGGAACGTCTCGATCGCCCGGCGCTCGGCCGAGGAGAGGGGCTTGACCCCGGACAGCCGGTCCACGAACAGCCGGTAGCCCTTGTCCGTCGGTATCCGGCCGGCGCTCGTGTGCGGCTGAACGATGAAGCCCTGCTCCTCGAGCACGGCCATGTCGTTACGGATGGTCGCCGGTGAGACATCGAGGTTATGCCGGTTGACCAGCGACTTCGACCCCACGGGCTCCGTGGTGGACACATAGTCTTCGACGATGGCCCGCAGTACGGCGAGCTTGCGCTCATCGAGCATGTCCCCACCTCCCCTGGCACTCCGCCGTCTTGAGTGCCAAGTTTAAGGCGGTCCGGGCGCCGTGACACCCAAGCGCTGCTTTATTCCGGGGGGGCGACCCCCCTGGACCCCCCGCCATCCGCCGGCTCGGCGGGTACCCGCCTCCGGCGGGCCCCGCCTCGCCAGCGGAGCACCGCCCGCACGCCCCGCAAAACCCCGGCCCCGCCACCCCGGAAAACCGCCTCCGGCGGGCCCCGCCTCGCCAGCGGAGCACCGCCCGCACGCCCCGCAAAACCCCGGCCCCGCCGCCACCGGGGCAACCCGCCTGCGGCGTGCCGCCGCCAGGGCGCGGCACTTGTCCGCTAGCGTCCGGTTGGGTGGACCCCTACTACGGCACGGACGTCCTCGCGCCGGGCTGGCAGCGCCGCTCACGGCCGGAACCGCCCCAGGTGGAGGCCGCCCCCGGGCTGGTCGTGGAGGAGGCGGGCGGCGGTTTCTGCGGGGCCGTGATCTCGTGCGAGAAGAATGCGGTGACGCTGGAAGACCGTTTCGGGCGGCAGCGGGTCTTCCCCCTCAGCCGCGGCGCATTCCTGCTGGAAGGCAAGCCGGTGACGCTGACCCGCCCGGCGCCCCCCGGGCCGGCCCGCGGCCCGGCCCGGAGCCGGTCGGGCTCCGTGGCCCGGCCCGCGGGGCCGCCCGGCCGGGCCAGCCAGGCCCGGGTCGCCAGGGCCAGCCGGATCTACGTGGAGGGCCGTCACGACGCCGAGCTCGTCGAGCAGATCTGGGGCGACGACCTTCGTGACGTGGGCGTCGTGGTGGAGTACCTGGAAGGCGTGGATCACCTGCCGGCCGTGCTGCAGGCGTTCTCCCCCGGCCCGCAGCGGCGGCTCGGGGTCCTGGTCGACCACCTGGTCCCCGGCTCCAAGGAACAGCGCATCGCCGCCGCGGTGACCTCACCGCACGTGCTGGTGGTGGGACATCCCTACGTGGACATCTGGCAGGCGGTCAAGCCCGCGGCGCTGGGCATCCCGGCCTGGCCCGTGGTTCCGCGCGGACGGCCCTGGAAAGAGGGCGTGCTGGGTGCTCTGGGCTGGGGCACCGACACCGCGGCCGGCTGGAAACGGATCCTGGCCGCCGCCCGCAGCTACGCCGACCTGGAATCGGAACTGCTCGGCCGGGTCGAGGAACTGATTGATTTCGTCACCGCACCGGGTACTGGCTAACGTGAGACTCGAACGCACCCCGGCGAGGAGCCCATGACCAGCCGCCCGCACTATCCGCTGGATTCCGGTCTGAGCGTGTCCGGCCCGCAGGACGGCGGCCCGGACGAGCAGGACGGGGATGAGGGGACTGCTCCCGGCGGCAGCACCATCGCGCGCGCCCCGGTGCCCCTGGACCCCGGGGAGGTGCGCCGGGCCGTACTCGCCTACCTGGCCGTGCCGTTCACGCTGTGCCTGGTGCCGCTGGCCGTCTACCTGACCAGCCTGGGGAACCGCAGGTTCGCCCGGGCGCACGCGGCGGTCGCAGTGAGCCTGTCCCTGGCCACCATGCTGTACACGGCCAGCATCCTGATCGTGGGCGGCGTGCTCGCCCTCGACTCCGCCTCGGTCGGCACGCTGGCCGCCGTGCCGCTGCTGGTGCTGCTCTGGGCCGGGGTGCTGGTCGTGGTGGTCCGCGCGGCCGGCGCGGCGGGCCGCGGCGAGATGTACCGGCTGCCCCGATGGCTGCGGATGACCGCCGGCCCGCCCCGCTGACTGCGGGGCAGCGGGCGTCAGTCGGTCAGCCCGCGGATGACCGCGTCGGCGAGCAGCCGCCCGCGGGTGGTCAGCACGACCCGTCCCGCGGTGTGGGCCTCCTCCGCGGCCAGCCCGTCAGCCACAGCGGCGGCGGCAGCGGCCCGGCCGGCCGGGGCGAGCATCCCGACCGGGCAGCCGGACGACAGCCGGGTCAGCAGCATGATCTCTTCCAGCCTGCGCTCCGGCCCGGTGAGCTCCTCGCGGGCCAGGCCCGGGCTGGTGCCCCCGGTCAGCCGCGCGGCGTACGCGGCCGGGTGCTTCACGTTCCACCAGCGGACCCCGCCCACGTGGCTGTGCGCGCCCGGCCCCACGCCCCACCAGTGGCCACCGGTCCAGTACAGCTGGTTGTGCCGGCAGCGGGCCGCCGGTCCCGAGGCCCAGTTGGACACCTCATACCAGCCCAGCCCCCGGGCCGAGAGGAGCTCGTCCGCGGCCAGGTAGCGGTCGGCCATGGCCTCGTCGTCCGGGACGCCCACCTCCCCCCGCCGGACCCGGGCGGCGAGGCGGGTGCCCTCCTCGACGATCAGGGCGTAGGCGGAGATGTGGTCCGGCCCGGCCGCCAGGGCCGCCTCCAGCGACTCCCGCCAGTCCGCGTCGGTCTCCCCGGGCGTGCCGTAGATGAGATCCAGGCTGACGTGCTCGAAGCCTGCCTCGCGGGCCCACTGGGCGCAGCGGGCGGGCCGTCCGGGCTCGTGCACCCGGTCCAGCACGGCCAGCACGTGCGGCGCCGCGCTCTGCATGCCGAAGGAGATCCGGGTGAACCCGGCGGCGCGCAGTGCGGCCAGGGATGCGGGGTCCACGCTCTCCGGGTTGGCCTCGACGGTGACCTCGGCGCCGGGCGCGAGGCCGAATTCGCCGTCGATGACCCGCAGGATCTCGCCGAGCTGCCGGGCCGGGAGCAGCGTCGGGGTACCGCCGCCGAAGAACACGGTGGCCACCGGGCCGGCCGCGGTGCCTAGGACCCGGCGGGCCAGCCGGATCTCCGCGGCAGCCAGCGCCGGGTAGCTGTCCCGCGAGACCCCGGGCCCCAGCTCTGCGGCCGTGTAGGTGTTGAAGTCGCAGTAGCCACAGCGGCGCTGGCAGAACGGCACGTGCACGTAGAACCCGAGCGGGCGGTGGCCAAGCTCGGCGGCGGCGCCGGGAGGCAGCGCGCCGTCGGCGGGGACGGGTGTGCCGGGCGGGAGGGCTCCGGGCACGGTAAGCTGACCGCCGGTTCGTGCCGGACCGCTGGTTCCCGCGGCCGGGCCCGGCGCAGCACCGAGGCGGCGATCTCCTGCCACTGGGGGTCGAGCCCCGGTGCGGCCACCAGCCGCCGCATGAGTTCCGCGTCCCCGTAGTAAGCCTGCATCGCCTCAGCCACGGTCACGCTGTGCGCCGGCCGCGAGAGGACCTCGATGCGATCACCCGACCCGGCGGTCCCTTCCTCGAGGACCCGCAGGTAGGCACCGGGCCGGCCCGCCGCAGCGAACCGCTTCACCCAGTGCCGCTCGCCCATCCACCCGGCGAACGTGCCGCACGGGATACGCACGGAGGCGATCTGGACCACCGCGGTGCCGAGCCGCCACGTCTCGCCCAGCAGCGCGCCGGACACGTCCAGCCCGGCCGTGGTGATGTTCTCGCCGAAGACCCCGTTCGCCAGCTCCCGGCCGAGCTGCTCGGTCCACCAGTCCAGGTCCTCCCGCGCGTAGGCGTGCACGGCCTGGTAGGGGCCCCCGTGATGTTTCCTGTCCGCCTGCTCGTCGTCACCGGCGCCGAGCCGCCCGATGGTCACCGGCCCGGGGCAGGGCCGCTTGTCGATCGCGGTCCGCCTGATCCGCCCGGCCCACTCCGCGGGCCGGCCGCGGCCTGTGTTCACTGAGATCACCTGCGCGCTCGCCACCCCAGCACGGTATCCGGCGCCGCGGAGCCGGGCGAACCGGTCTGGTTCCCGGGCCGCCCCGGGCCATCCGGCCGGTTCATGTCCCGCGGTGCGCGGTTATCCTGGGAGCAGCCACTGGGGTGGAGGCGTCGATGACAAGCTGGCCTGGATACGGGGCCCACGAATACGGCCACGCGGCGATGCTGGCCTCTGACACGGACCGGGACCGCGCGTCCGAGGTACTGAAATCGGGGTTCGCCAGCGGCCGGCTGACCAAAGACGAGTACGACGATCACCTGCACCGGCTCTACACCGCGCGCACCCACGGTGACCTGGTCCAGATCACGGGCCAGTTGCCGGGCGGCGGGATCGCTCTGTTCGCGGCGCCGGCTCCGGTGCGGACCAACTCACTGGCTGTCGCGGCGCTCGTCTGCGGGGTGGCGGAGTTCTTCACCGTGGGGCTGACCGCTATCCCGGCGGTGATCCTCGGCCATATGGCGCGCAGCCAGATCCGGCGGACCGGCGAGCACGGCAGCGGCCTGGCCCTGGCCGGCCTGATCCTGGGCTGGGCGGCGATCATCGTGTTCGTGCTGGTCGTCGCGGTCGGCACGGTGGCCATGGTGAGGGTCGGGCACTCCGCGCCTGTCCTGTCGCCGGGCACGGGGAAATGAGGAAAGCGGCCTCACCGGCCGGCTAGCGCCCCCGCTCCGGTGTGGTGGACAGGGCGGCCACGAAGGCTTCCTGCGGCACTTCGACCCGCCCGATGGTCTTCATCCGCTTCTTGCCCTCCTTCTGCCGTTCCAGCAGCTTGCGTTTGCGGGTGATGTCACCGCCGTAGCACTTGGCCAGGACGTCCTTGCGCAGCGCGCGGATGTTCTCCCGGGCGATGATCTTGGCCCCGATCGCGGCCTGGATCGGCACCTCGAACTGCTGGCGCGGGATCAGCTCGCGCAGCCGTGAGGTCATGGCCAGGCCGTACTCGCGGGCCTTGTCCTCGTGCACGATCTGGCTGAACGCGTTGACGGGCTGCCCCTGGAGCAGGATGTCCACCTTGACCAGGTCGGCCTCCTGCTCACCGTCCGGCTCGTAGTCCAGTGACGCGTACCCGCGGGTCCGCGACTTCAGCTGGTCGAAGAAGTCGAAGATGATCTCGGCAAGCGGCAACGTGTAGCGGATCTCGACCCGGTCGGCGGAGAGATACTCCATGCCCAGCAGTGCGCCTCGCCGGCCCTGGCACAGCTCCATGATCGTGCCGATGTACTCGGACGGGGCGAGCACCGTCGCCCGGACCACGGGCTCGAAGACCTCCGCGATCTTGCCCCCCGAGGGGTGCCCGGATGGGGCGGCCGAGCCGGGAGTGCCGCTGGGAAAGTCGCTCGGGTTCGTGACCTGGAGCTCGGCCCCGGATTCCAGCACGACCCGGTAGACCACGTTGGGCGCGGTGGAGATGAGCGAGAGATCGAACTCCCGCTCCAGGCGTTCCCGCACGATCTCCATGTGCAGCAGCCCGAGGAACCCGCACCGGAAGCCGAAGCCGAGCGCGGTGGACGTCTCCGGCTCGTACACGAGGGCGGCATCGTTCAGTCGCAGCTTGTCGAGGGCGTCGCGCAGTTCCGGGTAGTCGTCGCCGTCCACCGGGTACAGGCCGGAGAACACCATCGGCCGGGGGTGGTCGTACCCGGGCAGCGGCTCGGCGGCCGGGCGCGCCGCGCTGGTCACGGTGTCGCCGACCCGGGCCTGCCGGACGTCCTTGACCCCGGTGATGAGATAGCCCACCTCGCCCGCGGCCAGGCTGTCCGACGGCACCGGCTCGGGTGAGATCACGCCTACCTCGAGCGTGTCGTGCGCCGACCCGGTGGACATCATCAGGCTCTTCTCCCGCCGGGTCAGGCGGCCGTCCATCACCCGCACGTAGGTGACCACGCCCCGGTAGGAGTCATAAACCGAATCGAAGATGAGCGCCCGGGCCGGGCCGTCCGGCTGGCCGGACGGCGGCGGGACCTGCTGCACGACAGCGTTGAGGAGTTCCGCCACCCCCTCCCCCGTCTTGGCCGAGACGCGCAGGATGTCGCCGGGTGCGCAGCCGATGATGCTGGCCAGTTCCCCCGCGTACAGGTCGGGCTGGGCGGCGGGCAGGTCGATCTTGTTCAGCACCGGGATCAGGTGCAGGTCGGCCTCGAGGGCCAGGTATAGGTTGGCCAGCGTCTGCGCCTCGATGCCCTGGGCGGCGTCGACGAGGAGGATGGCGCCCTCGCACGCGGCCAGCGAGCGGGACACCTCGTAGGTGAAGTCCACGTGCCCCGGGGTGTCGATCAGGTTGAGCACGTAGGGGCGGCCATCCGAGCCGGTCCAGGGCAGCCGGACGGCCTGGCTCTTGATCGTGATGCCGCGCTCGCGCTCGATGTCCATCCGGTCCAGGTACTGCGCCCGCATCTGGCGGTCCGTCACCACGCCGGTGAACTGCAGCATCCGGTCCGCCAGGGTGGACTTGCCGTGGTCGATGTGCGCGATGATGCAGAAGTTCCTGATGATGCCCATGTCGGTATGACCGGGGCTGGTCGCGGGGTGCGCACCATCCGGTAGGACCTGCTCGGGCACTGCTGGCACAGGAATCCGCCTGGTTCGTGTTCAGGGGCCGGGTTCGTATCAGGGAGCGGTGCCTTCATGGTCGCATGCGGAAGCTGGTGCCCTGGCCCCGGCTCACCCCGCGCGGCACCAGTTTTGAGCCGCGCTGCCCGATAGGCTATCCTGCCTCGTCGGAGCGTAATCGCTGCCGCCGTTGCCCCTGCTGCCGCTGGATCATGCTGTCGGCGCGCGGCGCGGCCGGGCGCGACGGTACGTCCCCGGCCCCGGCACCCAGACGAGATCCCGAGTGAGGCTTCCGCGTGGCGAACATCAAGTCCCAGATCAAGCGCAACAAGCAGAACGAGAAGCACCGGCAGCGCAACAAGGCGGTGAAGTCGTCGCTGAAGAGCTCGGTACGCAAGTTCCGTGAGGCGGCCGACGCCGGCGACCTCGATGCCGCCACGGCGGCCATGCGTGCCGCGTGCCGCAATCTCGACAAGGCGGCGAGCAAGGGCGTGATCCACAAGAACCAGGCGGCCAACCGCAAGTCGGCCATCGCCCACCGCTGCGCGGAGCTGCAGAGCGCGGCCTGAAACGCCGCGCGCGACAAGCAGAGCGCGGCCTGAAACGCCGCGCACACATGACAGCGCGGCCTGAGCTCACTCCGGCCGTCCGCCTAACGGGCGCGGCAGGCCACGATGTCGCGGATGGCTACCTCGAGCGCATAGCCCGCGCTCGTCCCTTCTCCTTTGACCTGGGCGTCGGCCCGGGCCACCACGGCCAGGGCCCGGGCCACCCCCTCCGGGGTCCAGCCCCGCAGCTGCTGCCGGACCCGGTCCACCTTCCACGGGGGCATGCCGGCCTCGGCCGCGACCGCCGCGTCCGGCTGGCCCTGGGGAGCGCTGCCGACGCGGCCCAGCAGGCGCACCCCCTGAGCCAGGCCGCTGGTGATGAGCACGGGTGACACCCCGACCGCCAGCGCCCAGCGCAGCAGCTCCAGTGCCTCCCCCAGGCGCCCCTCGACGGCCCGGTCCGCCACGGTGAAGCCGCTCGCCTCAGCCCGGCCCCGGTAGTAGCGGGCCACCACGGCCTGGTCGATGACCCCGGTGGTGTCCGAGGCCAGCTGCGCGCAGGCGGCGGCGAGCTCACGCACGTCATTGCCCAGGGCGTCGAGCAGGGCCCGGACGCCGCTCTCCTCGATCGCGCGCCCCGCCCGGCGGAACTCGCCCCTGATGAACTGCATTCGCTCGCCCATCCGGGTGATCTTCGGGCATTCGACGATCCTGGCGCCCCGCTTGCCCAGCGCGGCCAGCAGGGCCTTGCCCTTGGCCCCGCCGGCATGGGTGAGGATCAGGACGGTCTCGGGCGGCGGGTCGCCCGCCAGGCTGGTGATCTCGTCGGCGACGTTCTTGGCCGCGTCGGCGGTGCCGTGCAGCACGATGACACAGCCGCCGCCGAAGAGGGAGGGCGCGGTCAGCGAGGCCAGCTCGCCGGGCCTCAGCCCGGCGGCCTGCACGTGGCGCACGTCGTCGGCCGGCCGCGCGGCCTCGACCAGGCGCGCCACCGCCCGCTCGACCAGCAGGTCCTCCTCGCCCACGACCACGCTGACGGCTGCGATGTCCGTGGGCGGCGGGGGTGCGGCGGAAGGCATAGCCGCAGCATGCCACATACCGGGCCGTGGGCCGGCCAGAGCTCAGCTGGTGGCGACCGGCGCGCCGCCGAGCCACACCCGGCTCGGCTTGAGGCCGTAGGCCCAGGCGAACGCGCCCTCGTGGTCCGCGTCCCAGAGCACGATGTCCGCCAGGCGGCCGCGGACCATCGCGCCGCGGTCCGGGGCCCGCAGGGCCTGCGCCCCGCCGAGGGTGGCGGCCCGCAGGGCCTCGGTCACGCTGAGCCCGAACTGGGACACGGCCAGCGAGATCACCAGCGGCATCGAGGTGATCCCGTTGCCGCCGGGCGTGTGGTCCGAGCCGAGCGCCACGGCCACGCCCTTGTCCAGCAGGGGGCGCACCGGCGGGTTCTTGCCGGTCTGGAGGGCCGTTCCCGGGCAGACCACGGCGGCCACCCCGGCCTGGGCCAGGGCCGCTACGTCCTCGTCACCGGCCTCGTGCAGGATGTCCGCCGACGCGCAGCCGAGTTCGGCGGCCAGCCGGGCCGCTCCGGTCCGGCTCTCGCCGCAGGCGTGGACCCGCGGCAGCAGCCCGGCCGCCCGGCCCGCGCTGAGGATCCAGCGGGCCTCGCGCTCGGTGAAACGGCCTTCCTCGCAGTACACGTCCACGCTGTCCGCGCCGACCGCGGCCGCGTCCGAGCACCATGTGCCCACGGCGTCGATGTAGTCGTTCCGGCGGCCGAAGTACTCCGGCGGCACCGCGTGCGCGGCCAGGAACGTCACGTGCACCCGCGGCATGCCGGGCTCACCCTCCAGCGAGCGGAGCATGCGCACGTCGGCCAGCTCGCCGTCGCGGGTCAGGTGGTAGCCGGTCTTGGCCTCGATCGTGGTGGTCCCGCACCGCAGCCACGCGCCGAGCCGCTCGCGGACCCCGTTGCACAGGGTCCAGGGGTCGGTTCCGCGGGTCACGGTGACCGTGGACGCCATCCCCCCGCCGGCCGCGGCGATCTCGCCGTCCGAGGATCCACCGGCCCGCATGGCCAGTTCCGCCCAGCGGTTGCCCGCGTAGACGGGGTGGGTGTGCGCGTCGATCAGGCCCGGGGTGACCAGGCCGCCGCCCAGGTTCTCCACCGAGTTGACGTTGACGATGTCCTCCACCACGCCGGGCAGGCTCTCCGGGAGCTCCGAGGCCCGGCCGACCCACGCGATGCGGTCGTTGTGGGTGAGGATGGCCGCGTTGCTCCAGATCTCGGACCCGGTCCAGAGGCGGCCAATGTTAGTGAGCAGGCGTACGGTCACCGGCGTGCCCCCGGCCGCGCACGCGGGAGGAGCCGGAAGGGAGCGTGACAGACCGGGCGTACCTGCGTCATCCGCGGTCACCTGCCATAGCTCGTCCGTACTACTGATGGCCCCCCGCCAGGCACCCAGTAACGCGGGTTCCAGAGCGACCGACGGCGGCGCCGCGCGGGATGCGGCCACCAACGTATCGGTTCAGTTACGGTATTGCACTACAGGGTCCCTGTACAGGCAGTTCACGAAGAAGGCAGGACGGAAATTGCCGTCCTTTCCGGTGATCTCACCGTCTGTGCTGGTCCGGGGCCCTGTTAGCTGCGCTGCGTGTGCGCCGGATGAGGCCTCTGCTTTACCGGATAGGGCGCGGCGGAATTGACCGCCCGTTCAATGTGACGTTGTCTCCTGCCCGGTTAGCTTCCCACGAACGGGGCAGTTCCCGCGCGCAAGTTAGCTTCCCGCGGGAACGGCAATCCGGTCGATCTCCGCGGCCAGGCCCGGCGGGACCCGGGCCGTCAGCTCGGTACCCGCGGCGCAGTGCCGCAGCGTGAGCACCTCACCCTCCTGGTGGGCCCGGGCCACGAGGTCGCCGCGCACATACGGCACCACGGCGCTGACCTCGCGATCCCATTGCGGGAGCGCGGCCTCGACCGCCCCGGCCAGGGCGTCGAGCCCCTCGCCGGTATGCGCCGACACGATCACGCTGCGCGGCTCCTGGAGGCGGAGCGCGTCCAGGTCGATCGGGTCGGCCGCGTCGGCCTTGTTGATCACGACCAGCTCGGGCACGTCCCTCGCCCCGATCTCGGCGAGCACCTCGCGGACGGCGGAGATCTGTGCCCGCGGATCGGCGTCGCTGCCGTCCACCACGTGCAGGATCAGGTCGGCCTCCGCGACCTCCTCCAGCGTGGACCGGAACGCCTCGACCAGCTGGTGCGGGAGGTGGCGGACGAACCCGACGGTGTCGGTCAGCGTGTACCACCGGCCGGACGGCGTCCGGGCCCGGCGCACCGACGGGTCCAGGGTCGCGAACAGCGAGTCGTCCACCAGGACCCCGGCCCCGGTCATCCGGTTGAGCAGGCTGGACTTGCCCGCGTTGGTGTAGCCCGCGATGGCCACCGCCGGGACGGCGCGGTCACGGCGCTGGTGCCGCTGCACCTGCCGGCCGACCGACATCTCGGCGAGCTGGCGGCGCAGCCTGGCCGTGCGGGTCCTGATCCGCCGCCGGTCAGTCTCGATCTTCGTCTCGCCCGGGCCCCTGGTGCCGATCCCGCCGCCGCCGGCGACCCGGCCACCGGCCTGCCGGGACAGCGACTCACCCCAGCCGCGCAGCCGGGGCAGCAGGTACTCGAGCTGGGCCAGCTCGACCTGGGCCTTGCCTTCCTTGCTCCGGGCGTGCTGGGCGAAGATGTCCAGGATCAGCGCGGTCCGGTCGATGACCTTCGCCTTCACCACGCCTTCCAGCCGCCGCAGCTGGCTGGGCGTCAGCTCGCCGTCACAGATCACGGTGTCAGCGCCGGTCGACGCGACCAGGGCCGCGACCTCCGCGGCCTTGCCCGCGCCGATGTACGTCGCCGCGTCGGGCCGGCCGCGGCGCTGGATCAGGCCGTCCAGGATCACCGAGCCGGCCGTTTCGGCCAGCCGGGACAGCTCACGCAGCGAGTTCTCCGCGTCGGCCAGTGTTCCCTCGGTCCACACGCCGACCAGGATGACCCGCTCCAGCCGCAGCGCGCGGTACTCGACCTCGGTGACGTCCTCGAGCTCGGTGGACAGGCCGGACACCCGCTGCAGCGCGTGCCGGTCCGACAGGTCGAGCGCGCCCACACCCGGATCCTGCTCGCCGATGTCCGCGGGGACCTCGTGGGGTAGCTCGCTGGGAAGGGTCATCGCCTGCTCATCTGGGTCGGGTACGCGGGCCGCGCTGTTTCGATCTGCCAATGGTTTCATGCCTCCGGGATACGCTCACCTGAATAAACACCCACGCGGCCCAGGTTGTGCCCGGCATGTGGCCGGGAACACTTTGACCGGCGGCGGGCCGCAGTGTTAAGCCCAGTGACAGGACCGCCCGGGGCTGGCACTGCCCGCCGTCATTACTTGCCAGTAACATTGCCCGGTAACCGTGAGGCGGCGGATGACCTGGGAGGAGCACGGCATGGCCAGCGAAGGCGTGCAGATAACCGGCCCGCAGGGCGATCGTTATGAGGAGGTGCTCACCCCGGAGGCGCTCAGCCTGATCGCGGCGCTGCAGCGGGAGCTGGGCGCCCGCCGCGCGGAGCTGCTGGCCGCCCGCCAGGCGCGGCAGGTGGAGCTGTCAGCCGGAGGGACACTGGACTTCCTGGCCGCGACCCGGGCCATCCGGGACGACCCGGACTGGCGCGTGGCCGCGCCCGCGCCGGGCCTGGTGGACCGGCGGGTCGAGATCACCGGCCCGACCGACCGGAAGATGACCATCAACGCGCTGAACTCCGGCGCCAAGGTGTGGCTGGCTGACTTCGAGGACGCGAACACACCGCTCTGGGACAACATGGTCACCGGCCAGCTCAACCTCATCGGGGCGCTGGACCGCACCCTGGACTTCACCAGCGAGGAGGGAAAGTCCTACCAGCTGGGACCGGACGGCGAGCTGGCCACGATCGTGGTCCGGCCGCGCGGCTGGCACCTGGACGAGAAGCACATGCTGGTCGACGGCCAGCGGGTCTCAGGGAGCCTGTTCGACTTCGCGCTGTACTTCGTCCACGGCGCCCGCCGCCAGCTGGAGAAGGGATCCGGGCCGTACTTCTACCTGCCCAAGATCGAGAGCCACCTGGAGGCCCGGCTCTGGAACGACGCGTTCAACCTGGCCCAGGACACGCTGGGGATCCCGCGCGGCACGATCCGGGCCACCGTGCTGATCGAGACCATCCCGGCCGCGTTCGAGATGGAGGAGATCCTCTACGAGCTGCGTGACCACAGCGCCGGGCTGAACGCCGGCCGCTGGGACTACCTGTTCAGCATGATCAAGAAGTTCCGCAACCGGGGCCAGGAGTTCGTGCTGCCCGAGCGCAACTCGGTGACGATGACCGCCCCGTTCATGCGGGCCTACACCGAGCTGCTGGTGAAGACCTGCCACAAGCGGGGCGCCCACGCGATGGGCGGGATGGCGGCGTTCATCCCGAGCCGGCGCGACCCCGAGGTGAACGCGGTGGCCCTGGCCAAGGTCCGCGAGGACAAGACGCGCGAGTCGGCGGACGGCTTCGACGGCTCGTGGGTGGCCCACCCGGACCTGGTGCCGCTCTGCCGGGAGGTGTTCGACGCCGCCCTGGGAGACCGGCCCAACCAGCTCACCCGGCAGCGGGATGACGTCAGCGTGTCCGCCGCCGACCTGCTCTCGGTGAGCAAGACCCCGGGCACCATCACCGAGGCGGGGCTGCGCAACAACATCAGCGTCGGGCTGCAGTACCTCACGTCCTGGCTGGGCGGCAACGGGGCGGTGGCCATCTTCAACCTGATGGAGGACGCGGCCACCGCGGAGATCTCCCGGTCCCAGGTCTGGCAGTGGATCCACAACAGCGTCCGGCTGGACGACGGCCAGATGGTGACCCACCATCTGGCCGAGCGGATCATCGCCGAGGAGTCGGCGGCCATCCGGGAGGCGGCCGGGGACACCTTCGACGCGCCCCGCTTCGAGCAGGCGGCCGCGTTGTTCAGCGCAGTCGCGCTGGCCGACGACTACGCGGAATTCCTCACCCTGCCCGCCTACGAGGAGATGCCGTAGGAGGCCCGGGGGGACAGCGGAGATGCCATAGCGCGCGCCCCTCGTGGACTACCGGCCCGCCAGGGGGCACCCTGGAGAGTAAGCGCAGCGAGGGTAGCGCCAGTGTGGAGGCAGGATGACGGTCCAGGCAATGGTGCCCCGGATGACGGAGATCTGCGGGCCCGGCGGGGTGGTGTCTGATCCTGCCGAGCTGCGGACCTACGAGTGCGACGGGCTCACCTCGCACCGCGCGGCCCCCGGCCTGGTCGTGCTGCCGGAGACGGCGGAGCAGGTCGCCGCGGTAGTCACGGAGTGTGACCGGGCCCGGGTGCCGTTCGTGGCCCGCGGCTCGGGCACCGGCCTGTCCGGGGGTGCGCTGCCGCGCACCGACGGCGTGCTCATCGTGACCTCCCGGATGCGCCGGATCATCGCGGTCGACCCGGTCAGCCAGCGGGCCATCGTGGAACCGGGCGTCACCAACCTGGCCGTCAGCACCGCGGCCCGGCCGTACGGCTACTTCTACGCCCCGGACCCGTCCAGCCAGGTGATCTGCTCGGTGGGCGGCAACGTCGCCGAGAACTCCGGGGGCGCGCACTGCCTCAAGCACGGCTTCACCGTGCACCACGTGACCGGCCTGCAGATCGTCACCCCCGAGGGGGAACTGACCTGGCTCGGGGACGGCACCGGGGCCGCACCCGGCTATGACCTGGTCGGCATGTTCACCGGCTCGGAAGGCACGCTCGGCATCGTGACCAAGATCGTGGTCAGGCTGACCAGGATCCCGCAGGTCATCACGACGCTGCTGGCCGCGTTCGAGACCACCGGCGCGGGCGGGGCCGCGGTCTCCGCGATCATCGGGGCCGGCATCCTGCCCGCCGCCATCGAGATGATGGACGCGCTCGCCATCGAGGCGGCCGAGGCCGCGGTGGCGTGCAACTACCCGGCCGGCGCCGGGGCCGTCCTGGTCGTGGAGCTGGACGGGCCCGAGGCTGACGTGCGCCGGGACAGCGCGGCGGTGCGGGAACTGTGCCGCCACGCCGGCTGCACCGAGATCCGGCAGGCGGATGACCCGGCGGATCGGGCCGCGATCTGGGCCGGCCGCAAGTCCGCGTTCGCCGCCGTGGGCCGGATCTCCCCGGCCTACCTGGTGCAGGACGGGGTGGTGCCGCGCACCGCGCTCGGCGAGGTCCTGGACAAGATCGCTGCCCTGGCGGCCGGGTCGGGCATCCGGGTGGCCAACGTGTTCCACGCGGGCGACGGGAACCTGCACCCGCTGGTCCTGTACAACGACGCCACGCCCGGGGAGGAAGCCACCGCCGAGGAAGTGTCCGGGGCGATCCTGGACCTGTGCATCGAGCACGGCGGCTCGATCACCGGCGAGCACGGCGTCGGCACGGACAAGTCCAGGTACATGACGAAGATGTTCACCCGTGAGGACCTGGACACCATGCAGCTGCTCCGCTGCGCGTTCGACCCGGCGGGGCTGTGCAACCCGGGCAAGATCTTCCCCACCCCGCGGCTGTGCGGCGAGGTTCCCGGGCCGCGCCGCGGCGTGCATCCCGCGGTCGCCGCAGGTCTGGCGGAACAGTTTTGAGCCCTGCCTCCGTCCCCGGGTCCCTGGCCCGGGCCTGCCGCGCGGTGCGGCCGGGCGGCCCGCGGGACGCCGTGGCCGGCCTGACCCCGGCCTGGGTCGCGTCACCCGAAGACACCGGCGAGGCCAGCGCCCTGCTGGCCGCGGCGACCGAGCACGGGCTCGCGGTCGTTCCCCGCGGCAGCGGGACCCGCGTGTCCTGGGGCGTCCCGCCGAGCCGGCTCGAGCTGGTCATCGACACCCTGCGGCTGGACCAGGTGCTCGAGCACGCCGCGGGTGATCTGGTGGTCCGGGCGCAGGCCGGCGTGACCATGACCCACCTGGCGCAGGTGCTGGCCGCGGCCCGGCAGCAGCTGGCCCTGGATGTGCCGCCCGGCGCCACCCACGGCGGCCAGGCCGGCTCGCCCACGGTCGGCGGCGTGCTCGCCACGGGCTCGGCCGGGCCGCGGCGGCTGCGCTACGGCACCCCCCGGGACCTGCTGATCGGGATCACCGTCATCCGCCCGGACGGGACCGTGACCAAATCCGGCGGCAAGGTCGTGAAGAACGTGGCCGGCTACGACCTCGGCAAGCTGTACACCGGCTCGCGGGGGACGCTGGGGCTGATCACCGAGGCCATCTTCCGGCTGCACCCGCTGCCCGCCGCGTCGGTGTTCGTGATCGCGGGTTACGCCGACCCGGCCGCGGCGGCCGGGGGCGTCGCGGCGGCCGCCGGGTCCGACCTTGCCCCGGTGGCCATCGAGATCGACCGGCCGGCCCGGGATGGCCTGATCCGGGTGGCGGTACTGCTGGAAGGCGATCCCGGCGGGCTGTCCGAGCGGGCCTCGCTGATGCGCGGGGCGCTCGGGGCGGGCACCGCGACCCTGGACGCCGCGCCGCCCTGGTGGGGTGCGGGGCCCGCAACCCCCGGGTCCGGGGCCGCCGCCCGGGAGGGCAGCACGCTGATCCAGATCGGCTTCTGGGCCGCCGCCCTGCCCGGCGTGCTGGACGCGGTGGACGCCGCGGGCCGCGACGCCGGGCTGGACCCGGCCGTGGCCGGCTCGGCCGCCGCGGGCGTGCTGCACGCCGCGGTGCCCGGGAACGCCGGGCCGGAGGCGGTCGCCGGGTTCCTGGCCGGGCTGCGTGAGCGTCTCGCCCGGGACGCCGGACCGGGGTTCGCGGGCGGGGAGGGACCCCCGGCCCGGGCCAGCGCCGTGGTGGTCCGGGCCCCGGCCGCGGTGCGGGCCCTGATCGACATGTGGGGCCCGGTGCCCTCGCTGGGCCTGATGCGGGCGCTGAAGGAACAGTTCGACCCGGGACACCTGATGGCGCCCGGCCGGTTCGCGGGAGGGATCTGAGTGCGGGAGGGACCCGGATGAGCACGTCGCCCATTGACCCGTCCGGCGAGCTGCGCGCGCTGGCGTCCGACTGCGTGCACTGCGGCTTCTGCCTGCCCGTCTGCCCCACCTACCAGCTGTGGGGCGAGGAGATGGACTCGCCGCGCGGGCGGATCCACCTGATCACGCAGATCCTGGACGGGGCCGCGGCCGGCGAGACAGTGGCGGGCGGGACGGTAGCCGGCGAGGCCACCGCCACCCACCTGGACCGCTGTCTCGGCTGCATGGCCTGCGTCCCGGCCTGCCCCTCCGGGGTGCACTACGACCGGCTCATCGAGGCGGCGCGCGGCTGGGCCGAGGAGCCGCCGGGCGGGCCGGCCCCCGCACCGCTGCCGCCCCGCTCGTCGCGCGAGCGGGCCGCGCGCGCGGCGATCTTCGCAACGTTCCCCTACCCGGCCCGGCTCCGGCTGCTGACCCGCCCGCTGCGGGCCGCCCAGCGCACCGGGATGATGCGGCGGATCGAGGGCAGCCGGCTGGCCGCCCGGCTCGCCCCCGAGCTGGTCGCGTCGCTGCGGGTCGCGCCCTCGCCGCCCCGCGGGCATCACGCCGCGCTGGCCCGCCGGGTGCCCGCGCAGGGCCCGCGCCGGGCGGTGGTCGGCCTGCTCACCGGCTGCGTGCAGCAGGTCTTCTTCCCCGGCGTGAACGAGGCCACCGTGCGGGTGCTCGCGGCCGAGGGCTGTGACGTCGTCATCCCCCGCAGGCAGGGCTGCTGCGGCGCCCTGTCGCTGCACAGCGGCCGGGCGGCCGAGGCCGCCGGCTTCGCCCGGCGGACCATGACCGCGTTCGAGGGCGCAGGGGTGGACGTGGTCGTGGTGAACTCGGCGGGCTGCGGCTCGGCCATGAAGGAGTACAGCCATCTCTTCGGGGCGGATGGGGATGAGGCGCAGCGGGCCAAGCGCTTCACCGCCGCGGTCCGTGACCTCAGCGAGTTCCTGGCCGAGCTGGCCGCCGACGGCGGCCCGCGGGCGGCGCGGCATCCGCTCCCGGTCACCGCGGCCTACCACGAGGCCTGTCACCTGGGGCATGCGCAGGGCATCCGGCGCCAGCCCCGTGAGCTGCTGCGCGGCATCCCGGGGCTGGAGCTCGTGGAGCCGGCCGACCCGGGCACCTGCTGCGGCTCGGCGGGCGTGTACAACCTGCTCCAGCCGGAGGCGGCCGGCGAACTGGGCGCCCGGAAGGCCGCCTCCGTGCTGGCCACCGGGGCACCCCTGGTCATCTCGGCCAACCCCGGCTGCAGCCTGCAGATCTCCGCCGCGATGGCCGCGGCCGGGACGGTCAGCCCGCCCGCCATGGCGCACATCGCGGAGGTGCTCGACGCGTCGCTGCGCGGCCTGCCGGTCACCGAGCTGACCGGCAGGCCGGTCCCCGGCCCGGCCGCGGCCCCTCCGCCAGCGGGCTAGGACGTGCCTGCTCCGCCGGGGCGCTGCCTGCGCCCTCCGGCGGGTGGGCCGCCCGTGGTCAGCTGCCCGTGGTCAGCCAGTCGGGGTCGAGTTCTCCCTCGGCCACGATCACCGCCGGCCCGGTCAGCCAGCTGGTCCCGGCGTCCAGGGTCACGGTCAGCGCACCCCCCGGCACCATGACGTGCCACTGGCCCGGGACGGTTTTCGTTGCGGAGGAGAGAGCGGCTGCTGCCGCCGCGGCCGCGACCGCGCCGGTACCACAGGCGCGCGTCTCGCCTGAGCCGCGCTCGTGCACCCGCATGCTGAGCGTGCCCGGGCCGGTCACCCGGACCAGTTCCACGTTGCCGCCGGCCGGGAAGTCCGCCGGGTCCAGGCCCGGCGGCTCCGCCAGGTCGAACTTGTCCAGCGCATCGTCCACCAGGCAGGCCAGATGCGGGTTGCCAACGCTGATCCGCAGGCCGTCCCGGACTGCGCCACCAATAACGGTCCGGCCGGGGCCGAGCACGCTGACCGGGCCCATGTCCACGGTGATCCGGCCGTCGGGTTCCGCCCGGACCTCGCGGACCCCGGACCGGGTGGCCACCGCGAACGCCGGGCTGGCCGCCAGGCCATGCTCCAGCAGGTAGCGGGCGAACACGCGGATCCCGTTGCCGCACATCTCGGCGATGCTGCCGTCCGCGTTCCGGTAATCCATGAACCACTCGGCCCGGTCCGCCTGCCCCGGGGCCGGGCCCGCGGCGGTGCGGACCACCCGCAGCACCCCGTCCGCGCCGATCCCGGCCCGCCGGTCACACAGCCGCGCGGCGAATTCCGGGCTGAGCTCACGCTCGCCGCGCGGGTCCGGCAGGATCACGAAGTCGTTCTCGGTGCCGTGTCCCTTCGCGAACTCGCGCCCGGAGAATTCGTGCTCGCTGAACTGGTGCTCGGTCAGTGGACCCTGGGCGGACGGCATGGCTCGATGGTAGCCAGTGCCTGGGCGGCCAGGTCCGCCCCGGGACCGGCATCCAGCCAGACCACCCGCGGGTCGCGGCGGAACCAGGCCTCCTGGCGCCGGGCGAACCGCCGGGTCGCCCTGACCGTCTGGCCGCGGGCCTCGTCCTCGCTCTGCTCCCCGGCCAGGAAGCCCAGCACCTGGGCGTAACCGAGTGCCTGGCTGGCCGTCCGGCCCTCACGCAGCCCCGCCTGCTCCAGGCCGCGCACCTCGCCCACCAGGCCGGCCTGCCACATCCGCGCGACCCGGACCGCGATGCGGCGGTCCAGCTCGGCGCGGCTGACCCGCAGCCCGATCTGCACCGCGGGGTACAGCGACTCATAGCGCGGCAACGTCGCGGTGAACGGCTGCCCGGACAGCTCGATGACTTCCAGCGCACGGACGATGCGGCGGCCGTTGCTGGGCAGGATGCCTGCGGCCGCCCCCGGGTCACAGCCCGCCAGCCTCTTATGCAGCTCAGCCGGGCCCCGGGCGGCCAGCTCGGCCTCCAGCCGCTCGCGGACCGCCGGATCGGTACCCGGGAAGTTCAGGTCGTCCAGGGCGGCCCGCAGGTACAGCCCGGACCCGCCGGCCAGGATCGGGACCCGGCCGCGGGCCGTGACGGCGGCGATGGCGTCCCGCGCCATCCGCTGGTATTCGGCCACGTTCGCCGGGTAGCGCACGTCCCACACGTCGAGCAGATGGTGCGGGATGCCCTGGCGCTCGGCCACCGTGAGCTTGGCGGTGCCGATGTCCATGCCCCGGTACAGCTGCATCGAGTCGGCGTTGATGATCTCACCGCCGAGGTCACTGGCCAGCCGCAGGGCGAGATCGGACTTGCCGGCCGCGGTCGGGCCGAGCACCGCGATCACCGGGTCTGCCATCCACCCAGTCTGTCACCGGGCGGGCGGGCCGGGACCAGTCCCGGCCCGCCACCCCCCGTGCTGGCCTGCTCCGGCGCCGGCAGACCCGCCGGCCGGCCAGCCCAGGCCCGGCTACAGGTGGCCGCGGCCCCGCGCGACCCGCTGGACCTGCATGTAGACCAGGCCCGGGCGGGAGCAGGCCAGGAAACGCAGCCGGACGAACTTCGCGAGGACCCGGTTCGGCGCGATGACCCGCAGGCCACGGGCCTCCGCCGGCCGGCACATCCGGCCGCGCAGGCCGCCCACCTCTGAAGACGCAGGTCAGGGGGGCAGGGTTGAGCAGGAGTGACCGGCTCGGGGGCAGGCTGGGGCGCAGGCGGCGGGGGCGTGGGTGTCGTCAGGCCGGGCGGCCGACGGCGGGCATGCCGAGTGAGACCGCGGGGGCCCGGCCGTCGCCCGGCGCGCCAGGCTGGCCGCTGCGGCGGGCCTGCCAGGCGTCTCCCCCGGGGGTCCGCCGGACCGCCCGCGGGCGGCCGTCGGCGACCAGATAGTGCGGGGCGGCCCGGGTCACCGTCGTGGTGACCAGGTCTCCGGGCCGCGGGCCGGTGTCACCCGGGGCGAAGTGCACCAGGCGGTTGTCCCTGGCCCGCCCGGACAGCCGGTGCGTCGCGCCGTCCTTGCGGCCCTCGCCCTCGGCCACCAGCACCTCGACCTCGCGGCCGGTGAACGCCGCGTTCTCGGCCAGCGACACGTCCTCGACCAGCGCGGCGAGCCGCTGGTAGCGCTCGGCCACCACTGCGGCGGGAACCTGGCCGTCCATCCCGGCCGCCGGGGTGCCCGGGCGGGGCGAGTACTGGAACGTGAAGGCCCCGGCGAACCGGGCCTGCCGGACCAGGTCGAGGGTGTCCTCGAAGTCACGGTCGGTCTCGCCGGGGAAGCCCACGATGATGTCGGTCGTGATCGCGGCGTCCGGCATGGCCGTCCGGACCCGGTCCAGGATGGCCAGGTACTTCTCCCGCCGGTACGCGCGGCGCATGGCCCGCAGCACCGCGTCGGACCCCGATTGCAGGGGCATGTGCAGCTGCGGCATCACGTTCGGGGTCTCGGCCATGGCGGCGATCACGTCATCGGTGAAGTCCCGCGGGTGCGGCGAGGTAAAGCGCACCCGCTCCAGCCCCTCGATACCGCCGCACGCGCGGAGCAGCTTGCCGAACGCCAGCCGGTCACCGAAACCCACGCCGTAGGAGTTCACGTTCTGCCCGAGCAGGGTCACCTCGACGACACCGTCGTCCGCCAGCGCCCGGACCTCGGCCAGCACATCACCCGGCCGCCGGTCCTCCTCGCGCCCGCGCAGGCTGGGCACGATGCAGAAGGTGCAGGTGTTGTTGCAGCCCACCGAGATGGCCACCCAGGCGGAGTAGCCCGACTCGCGGCGGGCGGGCAGGACGGAGGGGAACCGCTCCAGCGACTCGGCGATCTCCACCTGCGCGGCCTCCTGCACCCGTGCCCGTTCCAGCAGGGCGGGGAGGGAGCCGATATTGTGCGTGCCGAACACGACATCGACCCAGGGCGCCCGCTCGGCGATCCCGGCCCGGTCCTTCTGGGCCAGGCAGCCGCCCACGGCGATCTGCATCCCCGGCCGGGACTGTTTCACCGGCAGCAGGTGGCCCAGGTTGCCGTAGAGCCGGTTATCGGCGTTCTCGCGGACCGCGCAGGTGTTGAATACCACCACGTCCGCGGGTTCCCCGCTGGGGGCCCGCTGATAGCCAGCGTCTTCGAGCAGCCCAGCCAGCCGCTCGGAGTCGTGCATGTTCATCTGGCACCCGTAGGTGCGTATCTGATAGGTGCGGGAGACGCTCATTTCGCATCCGAGGGTACGCGCACTGCTCGGCATGTCCGGAATCTCCCCGCGGAGTCCCCTGGCATGTCCGGAATCTCTCGTGGCAGACCCGCGAATGGTAGACGATATCCCCTATGACAGACAGCGTTTCAGCTCCCCGGATCCCCTACGGCGCTTGGCCCTCCCCCGTCACCGCGGCCGACGTGGCCAAGGGCCAGGTGCTGATCTCCTACCCCATGGTGACCGGAACTGACGTGTGGTGGCAGGAGGGCCGCCCGGATGAGGGTGGCCGGGTGACGGTGGTGCGCTGTGACGCGGATGGACAGCCGCGGGCCATGCTGCCCGCGCCCTGGAACGCGCGGAGCCGGGTGCATGAATACGGCGGCCGGGCTTACCTGCCGGTGCCCGGACGGCCCGGGGGCGGTCAGGACGGGCCAGCAGGCCCGGCGGTGGTTTTTGCGAACTATGCGGATCAGCGGCTCTACCTGGTCTCCGGCCTGGGCGGGGACGCGGGGGCGGGGGGCGCGGAGGGGGAGCGCGCTGCGGGGCGCGCGGATGCGGGCCTCGTGGTCCCGCTGACCCCGGCGCCCGCGGATGACGCCCCGGCCGCGCTGCGCTTTGCGGACTTCATCCTGTCGGCGGATGGCCGGGAGGTGTGGTGCGTCCAGGAACGGCACGAGGGTGGCAAGATAACCCGCAGCCTGGTGGCCGTGCCGCTGGACGGGAGCGCGGCTGAGGACCCCGTGGCGATCCGCGAACTGGTCAGCGGCCCGAATTTCTTTGCCTTTCCGACATTGTCACCGGATGGGAGCAGGCTGGCCTGGATCTGCTGGAATCATCCGCGGATGCCCTGGGATGGGACCGAATTGCGGGTGGCCCAGATTTCCGATGGGGTGCTGGGGCGCGGGCGGCTGGTTAAGGGCGGGATGAGAGAGTCCGTGCTGGCGCCGGTGTGGCGCGACGAGACCAGCCTGTACGTGGTCTCGGACTGGCCCGGCTGGTGGAACCTGTACCAGGTTGGCCTGGTCGGCGAGCCCGCCCAGGCGCTGTACCCGGCCGAGGAGGAGTTCGCCGAGCCGTTGTGGCAGCTCGGCGGGCGGCCTTACGCGGCGCTGGGCGACGGTCGGCTCGCCGTCCTGCACGGCCAGGGCGGCATGCGGCTGGGCCTGCTCGATCCGGAGACCGGCGAGCTCGCCGAGCTCGAACTGCCGTTCCAGGAGTTCGTGTCGGGCGTGTCCGCGGACGGGACCACGATCGTGGCGGTGGCCGGCGGCCCGCAGACCCCGCTGTCCGTGGTCCGGATCGACGCGGCCACCGGGAAATCCGAGGTGCTGCGCCGGGAATCCGAGGAGGTTCCCGACGCCGGGTACCTGCCGGTGCCGAGCCAGGTCCGGCTGGAGGGCCAGTACGGCCGCAACGTCCACGCGCTGGTGTACCCGCCGACGCACCCGGACGCGGTGGCTCCGGACGGGGAGCTGCCGCCGTACATCGTCTGGGCCCACGGTGGGCCGACTTCCCACGTGATAGGCCTGCTCGACCTGGAGAAGGCGTACTTCACCAGCCGTGGCATCGGCGTCATCGACGTGAACTACGGGGGCTCCACCGGCTACGGCCGGAGCTACCGTGAGCGGCTGCGCATGCAGTGGGGCGTGGTGGACGTGGAGGACGCGGTGGCCGCCGGGCTGGCCCTGGCCGACAAGGACAAGGCCGATCCGGACCGCCTCGGGATCCGCGGCGCGTCGGCGGGCGGCTGGACGGCGCTGGCCGCCGTCACCACGCACGCGGCCAAGCACCGGGTGTTCAGCGCGGCGGCGTCCTATTTCGGGGTGGCTGATCTCCGCGAGTTCGCGGCCGAGACGCACGACTTCGAATCGCACTACCTGGATGGCCTGATCGGCCCGCTGCCCGGGTTCGAGTACGTGTACGCGGAACGGTCCCCGGCCGGTCACGTGACCGACGCCACCTGCCCGGTCCTGCTGCTGCAGGGCCTCGACGACCCGATCGTGCCGCCGCGGCAGGCCGAGAGCATCGCGGCCGACCTGTCCGCCCACGGGATCCGGCACGCGCTGCTCACGTTCAAGGGCGAGTCGCATGGCTTCCGGCGCGCGGAGACGATTATCGCGGCGCTGGAGGCGGAACTGTCGTTCTACGGGCAGGTGCTCGGCTTCACCCCGCCCGGTATCCCGCGGCTGCCCCTGACCGAGCCCCGGAAAGCGGCCCAGGAGGCGATGGCCGCCCAGGCCGGTGCCGATGCCGGCACTGGCGCCGGTGTTGATGCTGGTGCCGGTGCCGGTAGTGACGCCGGTCCCGGTGCCGATGCCGGTACTGAAGCCGGTGCGGACGGGGCCGCCGCTGCCGACGCCGCAGGCGCTGCCGGCACAAGCGCTGCCGGCGCCGCAGGCGCTGCCCCGGCCCAGGAGGCGCCCCAGGCAGTCCAGGGGCGTGGGGGATCCAGGAGGAGAAGGACGGCGGCGGGGACCAGGGCAGGGCGGCAGGGGTAACTGCCCGCCGCGCCTGGCCAGTCGGCGGCGGTGGCCAACTCCGCGAGCTGACCGCGCGTCAGCGGGCGAATTCGGTGGCGCGCGATTCGCGGACGACCGTGACCCGGATCTGGCCCGGGTAGGTGAGCTCTTCCTCCACCTGCTTGGCCACGTCCCGGGCGATGACCTGGGCCTGGATGTCGTCCACCCGCTCCGGTTTGACCATGACCCGGATCTCCCGGCCCGCCTGCATGGCGAACACCTTCTCGACCCCGGGCTGGGCGGTGGCGATCTGCTCCAGCCGCTCCAGCCGCTTCACGTAGGCCTCCAGGGACTCACGCCGGGCGCCGGGACGGCCACCGCTGATCGCGTCGGCGGCCTGCGTGAGCACGGCCTCGACCGTGCGGACCTCGACCTCGTTGTGGTGGGCCTCGATGGCGTGCACCACGTCCGCGGGCTCGCCGTAGCGCCGGGCGATCTCCGCGCCGATCAGGGCGTGGCTGCCCTCGACCTCGTGAGTCAGGGCCTTCCCCACGTCGTGCAGCACCGTGCAACGTTTCAGCAGGGCCGGGTCCATGCCCAGCTCGCTGGCCATCATGCCGGCGATGTGCGCCGACTCGACCAGGTGGCGGAGCACGTTCTGGCCATAGGACGTGCGGTAGCGCAGCCGGCCGAGCAGGGTGACCAGCTCCGGGTGCAGGTCGGTGATGGCCAGCTCCACCAGCGCGTCCTCACCCGCGCGGACGCACAACTGCTCCACCTCGCCCTTGCTGCGCTCGTAGGCTTCCTCGATGCGCTGCGGGTGGATCCGGCCGTCCAGCACGAGCCGTTCCAGGGTCAGCCGTCCCACCTCGCGGCGTACCGGGTCGAAGCAGGAGAGCAGGACCGCCTCGGGTGTGTCATCGATGATGAGGTTGACCCCGGTGACGGACTCGAAGGCGCGGATGTTCCGGCCCTCGCGGCCGATGATCCGGCCCTTCATCTCGTCGCCTGGAAGGTGCAGGACGGAGACGACTGACTCGCTGGTCTGCTCGCTGGCCACCCGCTGGATGGCCAGGGTCACGATCCGCCGGGCCCGCTCCTCACCATCCCGCCGGGCCGCGGTCTCGGTCTCACGGACCAGCAGCGCCGCCTCGCGCTTGGCCTGGTTCTGGATGCCCGCGACCAGTTCGGCCTTGGCCTGATCCGCGGTCAGCCCGGCGGCCTGTTCCAGCACCTGGCGGCGTTCCTCATCCAGCCGGTCCAGGTCAGCCCGCCGGGTCTCCAGGTCGCGGCGGATCCGGTCCAGGCCCTCCGATCGGTCCTCCAGCTTCCCGAACTCAGCATCCAGGCGGCTTTCCCGTTCGGCCAGACGGGCCTCACGCCGCTCAAGGTCGGCCCGGAGTTCCCGGGCCTCGGCCCGGGCCGCGCGCAGTTCCTCATCGGCGTCCCGGCTGGCCTGCGCAGCCTTGTCCGCGGCCAGCCCGGCCTCGCGCATGATGGTGGCGGCGTCGTTTTCTGCCCGGATCCGGACCTGCTCGGCCTCGTGGCCGGCTTGTTGCAGCGCCCGATGGGCCGCGGCCCCGGCTTCCGCGCCGGCTGCCTGTGTGCCGGCTGCCTGTGCGCCAGCCGCCCCTGTGCCGGCTGCCTCTGCGCCGACCGCCGCTACCCCGGCCGTCTCCGTGCCGGCGGCCTCCGCGACAGCCGCCTCTGCGCCGGCTGCCTCGGCGCCGACTGCCGCTGCCGGGACGGCGCCGGGGCTGGGCGACGGCGGCACGGCTGGCTGCTCCCGCCCCGGCGCCCTGCGCAGCACGACGATCAGCGCGATCACGGCAGCCAGCAGCCCAACAGCCCCGATAACGAGAGAGATTGCGCTGCTCATGGCACACCCCAATCCTGCTCGCCGACCCCGGCATCAGGGTGTGATGCCAGGGGGAAAACCTTGCAGCGAGGGGTCATGCCCGCCATCTCCGGCCGCGGGGGCGGCCGGTTGCACAGCTGACTCAGAACGGCGCGAGCCGCCACGATGCCCCGGCACCAGGCCTGCCCGGCTGGGTACCCGGGCCCGGCCTCCAGAGCCAGCCCTTCTGGCCTGGCCCTTCTGGCCTGGCCCTTCTGGCCTGGCCCTTCTGGCCTGGCTCATCCGGCCCAGCCCTTCTGGCCCGGAATTCTGGCCCTGCCCGGACGGCCCGGCCCGGCCCGGCCCAGCCCGACCCGCACACCCAGGCCACCCAGCCTGGCCGTCGATCCCGGCCCGCCGGCCTGACGCAGCCGGCCCAGGCGGGCGCCGACCAGCCGACCCGGCCCGCCTGAACCGGCGGTCCAGTCCGGGCGGCCTAGCCCGGACCATCCGACCGATCCAGCCCGGCCACATCCCGCCCGGTCCGGCACGATCAGGTCCGGCCGGGTCTGGGCCACCTGGAGCGCCAGGCGGTCATACCGGCCGGAATGTTCGCAGCCTTTCGTGGAAAGCACGCGGACCTAAGTCCCGGCCGGGCCGTGGCCCGGCCGTCCTGCAGTGGCCTGGCCGGGCCCCTTCCCGGGGGTCCGATCGGGCCTATCGGCCCGGGTGAGCGTCCTCGCCCGGGCCAGAACTAGTCAAAGTCCGTGGCCTTCAGTGGCCACGGGCCGTATTTACTCAATTCATCCGCATGGCGCGGAGTAACACCTCGCTGCCGTGAGGTTAAGCGGAGATAACGTTTTGGGCAAGCAATCCGTTGCGATCGTCCTGATTCTTACCCAATGCAACTGACCGGCTACCAAAGATCGGCATCAGGGCCGAGTAGGCCCTCTGGATGCGTTTGGGCGGGCTCTGCGTCACCATCGGCAATGGTCAGGGCCATGTCATCGAGATCGATCCCGGCTGCCGCGGCGTCGGCGCCTTCCTCGTCAAGGGCCTCACGGACCACGCGGTAGGCGATCGGCGCCGGATAGCCCTTCCGCGCCAGCAACCCGACGAGCCGCCGGACGCGAGTGGGCAGCGGCTTGCCCCGGCTCGCGGCCAGGCCCTTGGCCACCAGCCGCCGCGCGGTGGCGATCTCGTCGGCGGGGTCGAGAGCGCTCACGGCCGCACTGATGTCCTGGCCGTCCACGCCGCGCCGCTTGAGCTCCGCCGAGAGAGCCCGGCGGGCCAGCCCCCGGCCGTGATGTCTGGACTCGACCCAGGCCCGGGCGAACGCCGCGTCGTCGATCAGGCCTACCTCGGCGAAGCGGGCGAGCACCGGCCCGGCCGCGGCGTCCGGGATGCCGCGGCGCTGCATGGCCTCCGCGAGCTCGGCCCGGGTGCGCGGCCGCCCGGTGAGCAGCCGGAGGCAGAGCTGCCGGGCCTGCTCCTCAGGGTCCCTGGCCGGTCCTGCCCCGGCCCCAGCTTCCCCCACCCGAGCCACCGCCGCGCCGGCTTCCTCGGCGTTGGCTTCCCCGGCCCTGGCCGTCCCGACCGCGGCCGTCCCAGCGGCGGCATTCCCGGCCCGCGCTGACGACCGGGACGCCGCACGCCGCTTCGTCGCCGGCCGCTCAGGCACCGCCGCCCACGCCAGTCGGCGCGCCCGCAGTCCGGCCCGCGCCCGCGCGGCCAGCCGCCGCCCGGCCCATGGGGGCACCAGCCGCCGGAGCACCGGCCGCGGGAGCACCGGGCGCAGAGCCGTTGGGGCCGGCCCCGGTGGCCGGGGCGGCTTCCGCGTCGATGCGCGGGCCGACGCCGAGCTTCTCCTTGATCTTCTTCTCGATCTCGTTGGCGAGGTCCGGGTTGTCCCGCAGGAAGTTGCGGGCGTTCTCCTTGCCCTGGCCGAGCTGGTCGCCTTCGTAGGTGTACCAGGCCCCTGACTTGCGGACGATGGACTGCTCGACACCGAGATCGATCAGGCCACCCTCCCGGCTGATCCCGGTGCCAAAAATGATGTCGCACTCCGCGACCTTGAACGGCGGACTGCACTTGTTCTTGACCACCTTGATCCGGGTCCGGCTGCCCACGGCCTCGGTGCCGTCCTTCAGGGTCTCGATCCGCCGTACGTCCAGCCGCACCGACGCGTAGAACTTGAGCGCCCGGCCGCCGCTGGTGGTCTCGGGGCTGTTATGCACCATGACCCCGTCGACGAAGTAGTTGTGCGATCCCTCAACCTCGATGTCGAACCGGTTCATCGACCTCGTCGGCGGCTTGACGTGGATGTCCAGAATCCTGGCTGGTACCAGGCGCATCTCAGCCGGGACGAACTCCGGCTCCACCCGGAACTGCCCGCGGAATCGAGGCAGGAGCTTGTCCTCCATCGACGTATGAATGTAAGGCGCGACAAGCTTCTGGAATTTCTCTGACGCCGCAGTGGTGAACTGCAGGATGGCCTGGCGCCGGGAACCTCGGGTGACGACCCTGACGTCGAGCTGGTGGGTATCGCGCAGGTAGTCGGCGAGCCGCGTACGGGAGCCTGGGCTCATCGCCTGCACGCAGATCTCTATCCGGCCGGTACCGCCCCGCGTCCTCTCCTGGACACCCTTCGACCTGACCGTGAAGCAGCCATCGTCCATGTACCAGACCGCGAGGGCGAAGGGCGTGAGCGCCTTCAGGTATTCCCAGCTGAGGTGCTTCTTGCCGTCCCCGAAGTACACCGCCTCACGCAGTTCAGCCAGTTCGGGAAGCGGGGTCAGGTCAGCGAAGACCGCGCCCTTGGCATTGGAAAACTGCGTGCACCCGATGTTGCCGAGGAGGCTGACCTTCCAGTCCAGGTACGCGGCCTGCTTGGCCCCGTGGCCCATCCGGAACCGGGTACCTGACCTGCCCCGCGGGTTCGGCGAGAGATTCCCATCCCCCATCAGCGCACCCAGGATGAGTTCCATCTGCTGCCCGCTCAGCCGCCAGGGCTCGGCGAGGGCAACGCGGTCACCAGGGATCAGCTCTCCTGCTTCGCGCCACCCTCCGGGCGTCTGGACGAGGTGGTTCTCCGTCGCTGCGAACTGGGCCTTGCCGTTCCCGCCTGACTTGGCCACGGTGAACTGGAGGAACCGCTCGGTACGGCCGTTGTTGAACCAGTTGACGATGCGGCGCGGGACTATGCGGCCGGATTCCGGGTCGTAGGAGAGGACCTCGACGTCCTGGCGCTGGTTAACGATCTTGCCGATCTTCTCCTGCGTGCCGTCCGCCAGGGTCACCCGGGTCGCGTACGACATGCAGCCGAACATGACCCCGACCTTCTCGCGCAGCTGGTTGATGAAGATCGCGGTGGTCTTGGTCTGGCTCAGCGCGCCGGTGATCTTCCGCAGGGCCTGGGACATCAGCCGGGCCTGGAGGCCCACGTGGCTGTCACCCATCTCGCCCTCGATCTCGGCCCGGGGCACCAGCGCGGCCACCGAGTCGATGACAACAACGTCGATCGCCCCCGAGCGGATCAGCATGTCCGCGATCTCCAGGGCCTGCTCCCCCGTGTCCGGCTGGGAGACGAGCAGCGCGTCCGTGTCCACGCCGAGCTTCTTCGCGTAGTCCGGGTCCAAGGCGTGCTCAGCGTCGATGAAAGCGGCGATGCCGCCAGCCTTTTGCGCGCTGGCCACTGCGTGGAGCGCGATCGTGGTGTTGTGGGTCGGCACGCATTCGCGTCCTGCCAGGTACGTGTGGCTCGGGTGGTCCACCTGGATGCAGCGGACGGGCACCGAGGAAGCCGGCTCGACGGCCGTCACATACCTGAGCTTCGCCCTGCGTGTGCGCAGCGGCGTGAGCCGGGCGGCCTTCCGGGGCAGGCGGAACACAGCCAGTTCTGTCTGGAAGCCCAACCGATACCGGGTGCCCACAGTACGCCCGTAGAGCACCGCAGGGGCGTCGCGCATCGTGGCCTTGACGCCGAGGCCAAGCAGCAACTCAAGCACGTCGCTGGCCAGTCGCTCGTTCGTCACGCTGAATTCACATGCGGCCGTGCCAAATCCCCGGCCAGTACCCGATCCGCCGGCGCTCACAGTGCCATCTGTGTCCATGAGTCCCTGCAGGAGCGCGAGCCGCTGGGCAACGGAACTGTGCAAGTAGCGCTCCGGGATGTGCTTGCTCCCAAGGACCCCTAGCCCGCGCAACTGAGCCCGCAGCGACACTCCGTGGTGCACAGGCCACTCGGCGAGGCGGCCGGCCCGGCGCTCGATCTCGTAGTGGTTCTTGCACAAACCCCGCGCGATAACGGCCCCACTGGTCGAGCAGTGCGTGCTGGCCAGCGAACAGGCCAACCGTTCGGGAGCCGTCGTGATCCGGTACGTGGCAGTACGGTCATGCTGCTGGGGATTGCTGCGGCGGACCGTGTAACCGTCGTGCCTGATCTCGTCCAGGATCTCCGGATCCACGCAAGTGATCCTGGCGTCATCCGTGCTTCCGTCACCCAGCCACGCCCCTAGCGTGTACGGCGCTACCGGGAGTTCCTGGGCCGGATATTCCAGCGGACCGCAAGTCTGGACCGCATGGTTAAACGTGTGGCCGTCTCGCGCCCACAGAGTCGCCCGCATGTCCCGCGTAGTCACGACCGCCGGAGACCACCGCTCGGTAGGACCCCACAGTGTGGTCGTCACCCATTGATGGTCCGCGTCAGCGACGATCTCCGTGCCGTCGGAGAACTTGACCCGGAAACACTCATGGTCAGTCATGACGGGCGTGGCGAAGGTTACCCTGGTGGTCGAGCCATCCCCAGCGAACACCTCCTCGCCTGGCGACAACTCGCCCATCGTGGTCCAGCCCTTGGACGTAGGGATCGGCGTGTCCAGAGCGAGCGCCTTGCCGCTGCCTTCAGGTCCGTACACCTCGACGACCCGCCCCCGGGGCAGGCCGCCGATGCCCAGCGCGACGTCCAGCGCAATGGAGCCGGTGGGGATTACTTCCATCGGGGCGCGGACCTCGTCGCCGAGCCGCATGATCGAGCCCCGGCCGAATTGCCGTTCGATCTGGGCGAGGGCAGTCTCCAGGGACTTGTCCCTGTCACCGCCGGTCCGGTTGACCGCCCTGTCGCTGCCTGCCATGGGAACTCCCGTTGGATTCAAGAGCTTGCTTGCTGGTTCAGTTGCCGGTCCAGAAGTTACGTGCCGCCACCGACAATTCCGCGCGCTACTGCCGTGCTGCCGTTTGCTGTCGCCGTGCGCCTGCCGCCCGGCCCCGTCGCCGTGCTCCTGACCCGTGCTCCTGAGACTGTGTCCCCAGTCACCGGACCACGGGTCGCGGGCACGGAATGGAGGCCGCGAATGGCCGTCCCAGACGACTACCTTAAGCGAACAACTGTTCGACCGTGGCACCAACACGCCGCATCCTCGGAGAAAATCGCTCCGGCCCCGATAAATGCCCTGGCCCTGCAGCCGACCGCCACCCCGGGCCGACGCATCCTCGGGCGCCGCATTCCGGGCCCGCCACATCCCACGCTCCACGCCCACTCCGGCCGCGGGGCGCAGCGCGCGGGGGCGCAACGCGCGGGGGCGCAGCGCGCGGGGGCACGGGGCGCGGGGGCGCAGCGCGCGGGGGCGCAGCGCGCGGGGGCGCAGCGCGCGGGGGCGCAGCGCGCGGGGGCGCAGCGCGCGGGGGCGCAGCGCGCGGGGGCGCAGCGCGCGGGGGCACGGGGCACGGGCCGCGGGCCGCGAGCCGCGGGGGTGACTTCTCACGTAAGCGGTGCAGACAGTGTCCGGTTTGTCCGGGTAATCATGCACCAGATACGTGATAGGTCGGCCCAGCCCTCACCCGCACGAGGTTGCCTGGAGGGTAACGGGGGGTTTGCGGACGGAAATGGCTGCGGGAACAACCCAAATCGACCACGTTCGGCGAGCATGCCTCTCTCGCCCCGAGGGCGCCCCCCGTGCGCGCCGCGGCGGGGGTGGGTGAGTTCAGCGCAGGCTCTGCGGGACGTCGAACTCCTTGCTGACCGCCCGCCACACGATCTTGGCGTCCACCCCGTCCGCCAGGGCCTGGTCTACGGTCCGCTCCCCCAGTTCGGCCAGGACATGGTCCTTGGCCACGCTGGTGGCGTACGCGTCACCGAATTGCGCCCGCATCCGCGTCCAGAACTCGCTGAGCCGCACGGCCCTCCCTGATGGCTGCCCCAGTACCCCCGGTCCACTGCGGGCGAGAGTACCGGCGCCCGGGCAGCAACCCCAACCCGCGGCCCGCGCCGGCGAACCCGCCCAGCGAATCCAACCCGCAGCCCAGCCAGGGACCCAGCCCGCAAGCCCAGCCTGCAAGCCCGGCCCGGGCCAGTCGTGCCCCGGGCAGCCTCGGAGCGGCCCGAGACCGGCCCGAGAGCGGCCCGGGCCACATCCCCGGGCCGGCAACCCAGATTTGTGACAAACGATGAGGAATGCAACTAGTTCTGTTGGGGAAGGGTCATGAGGGGTGCCCCGCAATGACATGAGAGATTCCTGTGATTCCTGGGCGCATCAAATTCGGCACGGCCTGCCGGCTTCGCGGGCAGGCACCGACTCTCGCCAGGGAGAGCAGATGGACCCATCAGCCGAGGACGGCGGCGGCCGCCCGACGGCCCTGGCGCACGACCCCGCCGCCGCGCGTCGCGTGAGTGTCCCGCAGCAGCGCGGCCCCGCCGCCAGCGACGCGGCCGCTACCGGTCCTGCTCCTGCCGGACCCGACGCCCGCCGGCCCACCGACGGCGTCGCGGTGGCCGCCCTGGTCTCGGGGCTCGTCCCGGCCATCCCCGTCACCCTGGTGCTCGGGCCGCTGGCCCTCATCCGCGTCGGGCGGTCCGGCGCGCGCGGCCGCGGCCTGGCCATCACCGGCCTGGTGCTGGCCGGCCTGTGGACCGTGGCCGCCGCGGTCGTGGCCGCGGCCATCATCACCCGCCCGCCACCGCCCAAGCCGGTCACGCTGCCGCACGTGTTCAGCCTGCGGGCCGGCCAGTGCGTCGACTCGGGCACCGACGGGATCAGCGGCGTTCACGTGCTCAGCTGCGGGCAGGCCCACGACGCCGAGGTGTTCGCGACGTTCCAGGTGGCCGGCTCACGCTACCCCGGTCCGGCGGCCCTGCAGCAACGTGCCCGCGAGGGCTGCGTCGAGCCGGCTCGCCGGCTACCTCAACCCCGAGCTGCCCGCGACCTCGCTGGCGCAGTCCTTCGTCTACCCGGGCGCCGGCGCCTGGTCGGCCGGGGAACGCACCGTGGTCTGCACCGTCCGCAGCACCTCCGGCCCCCTGGTCGGCTCGGTGCGGGCCGCACCGTGAGGCTCTCGTTGCGGATGCGCTGAAGCCCGGCCCGCGCAGCGGGAATCGGGTCCCGGACCAGGACGTTCATTCCTGTCGGTATGAGCAGGCACCATGTATCTATGCCCCATCACGCGGCGCTCGGGAAGGCCGAGCCAGCAGTAGGCGAGAGGGATCCCCTCGAGGGGTTCAGCGCGGTCACCCGGGACTGGTTCTCCGCCGCGTTCGCCGCGCCTACCCAGGCGCAGGCCCAGGCCTGGGCCGCGATCAGCAAGGGCGAGAACACCCTGGTCATCGCGCCCACCGGCTCGGGCAAGACCTTGTCGGCGTTCCTGTGGGCGCTGGACCGCCTGGCCGCGGCGCCCGCCCCCGGGGACCCGAAGCAGCGCTGCCGGGTGCTGTACATCTCACCGCTGAAGGCGCTGGCGGTGGACATCGAGCGGAACCTGCGCGCCCCGCTGACCGGGATCCGGCACACCGCGCAGGCCATGGGCGTGCCCGAGCCTGACATCCGGGTCGCGGTGCGCACCGGCGACACCGCCGCCGAGGAGCGCCGCCGGCTGGCCGCCACCCCGCCCGACATCCTCATCACCACGCCCGAATCGCTGTTCCTCCTGCTGACCTCCAAGGCGCGGGACGCGCTGCGCGGAGTGGACACGGTCATCCTGGACGAGGTGCACGCGCTGGCCGGGAACAAGCGCGGCGCCCACTTGGCCCTGTCCCTGGAACGGCTGGACGCGCTGACCTCCGGCCGCCGGCCGGCCCAGCGGATCGGCCTGTCGGCCACGGTCCGCCCGGCCGGGGACGTGGCCGCGTTCCTGGGCGGCGCCCGCGCGGTGACCATCGCCGCGCCGCCCAGCACCAAGCAGCTCGACGTGAGCATCGTGGTGCCAGTCGAGGACATGACCGACCTGGACCAGCCGCCTGGCACCGCTGAGGACGGCCAGGCCGCCCGGCGGTCCATCTGGCCGCACGTCGAGGAGCAGGTCCTCGACCTGATCGAGCGGCACCGCTCCACGATCGTGTTCGCCAACTCGCGCCGGCTGGCCGAGAGGCTCTGCGCCCGGCTCAACGAGCTGGCCGCCGAGCGCGCCGAACTCCGCGCGGGCACCCCAGCCAGCGGCCCCGGCCAGCCCGCCCAGAGCGGCCCTCCCGCGGAGATCATGGCCCAGGCCGGGCTCGACCGGCGGCGCGCCGCCCGAGGTGGCCCGGGCCCACCACGGCTCGGTGTCCCGGCAGGAACGGGCCCAGATCGAGGAGGCGCTCAAGGCGGGCCGGCTCCCGGCCGTGGTCGCCACGTCCAGCCTCGAACTGGGCATCGACATGGGCGCGGTGGACCTGGTCATCCAGGTCGAGTCGCCGCCCTCGGTGGCCAGCGGCCTGCAGCGCACCGGCCGGGCCGGGCACAACGTCGGGGACGTGAGCCGCGGCGTTATCTTCCCCAAGTACCAGGGCGACCTGGTGCAGGCCGCGGTGGTAGCCCGGCGGATGCGCGGCGGCCAGATCGAGCAGCTCGCCATCCCCCGCAACCCGCTGGACGTGCTCGCCCAGCAGATCGTCGCGATGACAGCGCTGGACGACTGGTCCGTGGACGACCTGCACCAGGTGGTGCGCCGGTCCGCGCCGTTCGCCAGCCTGACCCGGCCGGTGCTGGAGGCCGTGCTCGACATGCTGGCCGGGCGCTACCCGAGCGAGGAGTTCGCGGAGCTTCGGCCCCGGCTGGTCTGGGACCGCACCACGGGCCTGCTGCACGGCCGCCCCGGCGGCCAGCGGCTGGCGGTGACCAGCGGCGGCACCATCCCCGACCGTGGCCTGTTCGGCGTGTTCCTGGCCGCGTCGCAGCGCGGCGACGGCCGGAATTCCCACCGGGTCGGCGAGCTCGACGAGGAGATGGTCTACGAGTCACGGGTCGGTGACGTGTTCGTGCTCGGCGCGAGCTCGTGGCGGATCGAGGAGATCACCGCTGACCAGGTACTGGTCTCCCCCGCCCCGGGCCAGCCGGGCAAGCTGCCGTTCTGGCACGGTGACGCGCCGGGCCGGCCTGCCGAGCTGGGCCGGGCGCTGGGCGCGTACTGCCGCGAGCTGTCCGAGGCCGGCGAGCAGGACGCGACCGCCCGGCTGCGCGCGGACGGCCTGGACGAGCTGGCCGCGGCGAACCTGGTCCGCTACCTGAGCGCGCAGCGGGAGGCCACGGGCTACGTGCCGGACGACCGCACGCTGGTCATGGAGCGGTTCCGCGACGAGCTGGGTGACTGGCGGCTGGTGCTGCACAGCCCGTTCGGGGCGCAGGTGCACGCGCCGTGGGCGCTGGCCATCGCGGCCCGGCTGCGCGAGCGCTACCCAGGCATGGACGTGCAGGCCATGCACACCGACGACGGGATCGTCATCCGCGTCCCGGACACCGAGGAGCCGCCGCCGACCGGGATCGCGGAGCTGCAGCCCGAGGAGATCGAGCAGCTGGTCACCGACGAGCTGGGCAACTCGGCGCTGTTCGCGTCCCGGTTCCGTGAGTGCGCGGCCCGGGCCCTGCTGCTGCCCCGGCGCCAGCCGGGCCGCCGCAGCCCCTTGTGGCAGCAGCGGCAGCGGTCCGCGCAGCTGCTGTCGGTGGCCCGCAAGTACGGCACGTTCCCGATCGTGCTGGAGACCGTCCGCGAGTGCCTGCAGGATGTGTTCGACGTCCCGGGCCTGATCAGCCTCATGAGGGAACTGGCCAGCCGGAAGATCCGCCTGGTCGAGGTGGAGACCCCGGCGCCGTCCCCGTTCGGGCGCTCCCTGCTGTTCCGCTACGTGGGCGCGTTCATGTACGAGGGCGACGCGCCGGTCGCCGAGCGCCGCGCCCAGGCGCTGGCCCTGGACTCCTCGCTGCTGGCCGAGCTGCTCGGCCAGGCTGACCTGCGGGAGCTGCTGGACCCGGCAGTGGTCGCGCAGACCGAGCGGGAGCTGCAGCGGCTCACCCCGGAACGGGCCTGCCGGGACGCCGAGGGCGTGGCGGACCTGCTGCGCGCCATCGGGCCGGTCTCCACGGCCGAGGTGGCCGGGCGCAGCCAGGATCCGGACTCGGCCGCGGGGTGGCTGGCCGGGCTGGCCCGGCAGCGCCGGGCGCTGGAGTTCCGGATCGCCGGCGAGGCCCGGTGGGCCGCGATCGAGGACGCCGGGCGGCTGCGCGACGCGCTGGGCGTCCCGCTGCCCCCAGGCGTCCCGGCCGCGTTCGCCGAGCCGGTTCCCGACCCGCTCGGTGACCTGGTGGCGCGTTACGCGCGCGGGCACGGGCCGTTCGTGACCGCCGACCTCGCCGAGCGGTACGGGCTGGGCGTGGCGGTGGTCACCGGCGCGCTGCGGCGGCTGGCCGCCGAAGGCCGGATCGCGGAGGGCGAGTTCCTGCCCGGGCGGCGGGGCTCGCAATGGTGCGACACGTCGGTGCTGCGCACGCTGCGCCGCCGCTGCCTGGCCAAGCTGCGCAAGGAAGCCGAGCCGGTGCCGCGGTCGGCGCTGGCCCGGTTCCTGCCGTCGTGGCAGAACGTGGCCCAGTCCGCTGCGGGCCAGCCCGCCCCGGGCCGGGCCGCCGCGGGCGAGGGCCGGGGACGTGTGCGGGCGCCGAGGGCCAGCGCGGACACCGTGTACGAGGTGATCGACCAGCTGGCCGGGGCGGCCATGCCCGCGTCGGCGCTGGAGACCCTGATCCTGCCGACCCGGGTGCCCGGCTACCAGCCCGGGATGCTGGACGAGCTGACCGCGGCGGGTGAGGTGGTCTGGGCCGGGGCGGGCGGGCTGCCCGGCGGCGACGGCTGGGTGGCGCTGGCCCCCGCGGACACCGCCCCGCTGCTGCTCCCCGAACCGGGTGAGATCACCCTGACCCCGCTGCACGAGGCGGTCCTGGCCGCACTCGACGGCGGCGGCGGGATGTTCTTCCGGATGCTCGCCGACCGGGCCGCCTCGCTGCTGCCCGAGGGCAGCCGCAAGGACGCCTCCGACGCCGCGGCCGCCGCGGCCATCTGGGATCTGGTCTGGGCGGGCCGCATCACCAACGACACGCTGGCCGCCCTGCGCACGGTGCTGGGCACCGGCCGGCCCGTGGCGGACAGCGGCTCCCGGGGCACGTCACCGGCCCGGCCGCGCACCGCCGTGCGGCCGGGATCCCGCGGACGGGGCCGCGGCGGTTTCGGCCGGCCCGCCATGCCGTCCCGGACCGGGCCGCCCACGGTCACCGGGCGCTGGTCCCTGGTGCCGCCCGCCGACCCGGACCCCACCCGGCGGCTGCACGCGCTGGCCCGGACGCTGCTGGACCGGCACGGGATCCTCATCCGCGGCGCAGCCGCCACGGAACGCGTGCCGGGCGGTTTCGCCGCGATCTACCCGGTGCTGCGGGCCATGGAGGACGCGGGCCAGTGCCGCCGCGGGTACTTCGTGGAAGGCCTGGGCGCGGCGCAGTTCGCGCTGCCCGGCGCGGTGGACCGGATGCGCGCGCTGGCCGCGGAGGACGGCGCCGCCGAAATCCCCGGCGATCCGTGGGCGCGCACCGCCGATCCGGGTGCGGGCCGGCCCGTCCCCGGTTTTGTCCGCAACGAAAACCGTGCCGCGCCGGCCCCCCGGGTGACTGTGCTCGCCGCGGGCGATCCTGCCAGCCCGTTCGGGGCGGCCCTGCCCTGGCCGGGGCGGCCCGGCGAGGTCGCGGGTGGCCACCGGCCGGGCCGCAAGGCCGGTGCCCTGGTCGTCCTGGCCGCGGGAGAGCTGGTGCTCTACGTCGAGCGGGGAGGCAAAACCCTGCTGTCCTGGACGGGTGACCCGGCGGTGCTCGGGCCGGCCGCGGTGGCGCTGGCCGGCGCGGCCCGTGGCGGGGCGCTGGGCCGGCTGACGATCGAGCGGGCCGACGGCGCGGCCGTGCAGGACTCGCCGCTGGCGAGGGCGCTGGAGGAGGCCGGATTCCGGCCCACGCCGCGCGGGCTGAGGCTGCGGGCCCAGGTGGCCTGACCCCCCCGAGGTAACCAGGTGGCCTGACCCCCCGAGGTAACCAGGTGGCCTGACCCCCCCGGGGGAAACGGCCGCCGCCCCTCGCACTTGCGCCCGGGCGGGTCCCGGCGCAGCCTGAACGAGTCAGATAAGCCATTCCGGCTGCGGCCGGCTCTTTCATAGGGCACCTTTTTCCGGGGGGACCAGTCAATGCGCAGTACCGCCTGGCCTCCGCCCATGAGCAGGCCGCGCGTGGTTCCGGCCGCCGTGAGCCCGAGGACAGGAGGGCGCCGTGGCTGACGCGGAGGGCATCGACCTCTCGAGCTACCAGCCGTCGTTCGACTGGGCCGCCGAAAAGGGGCGAATTTCGTTCGCGTTCATCAAAGCGACCGAGGGCACGAGGATCAGGGATCCCGATTTCGCGGTCAACTGGCGGGAGGCGGGGGCCCTCGGCATTGTCCGCGGCGCTTACCACTTCGGCCACCCGGCGAACGGGGCGGCCGCCGAGACCCGGGCGTTCCTGGCCGTGGTGCGGGCTCACGGGCTGAAGGCCGGTGACCTGATCGCGCTGGACCTGGAGGCGTCCGACGGCCTCAGCCCCGCGCGGGTGGCGGAGTACGCCCGGAACTGGTGCGCGGACGTGCAGCGGGCCACCGGCCGCACGCCGATCGTGTACACGTTCCTGAGCTTCGCCGAGCAGGGCAACTGCGCCGGCCTGGGCCACTACCCGCTGTGGATCGCCGAGCCGTCGGCCCCGGCGGGCCGGCCGGTGGTCCCCCGGCCCTGGTCGACGTGGAAGTTCCACCAGTACGGCACGGCGAGGGTGGGCAGCAACACGGTTGACGTGAACGTGTTCAACGGGGACACCGCCGCCCTGAAAGAGTTCGCCAACCCAGCGCCCTCACCCAAGGAGGAGGCCGAAGTGCAGACCGGGTCCCTGAACAACGGCGCCAACGCCGTCACCGCGATCGCGATCCCGTTTGGCAGCGCCAAGGGGATCGGTTTCGCCTGCGACAACGGGAACCAGGGCCTGCCGTCCGCCCGGCTGCGCGTGGCGGTCTGGGCCGGCCACTGGAAGGTGCACAACCCGGTGGTGGTGGACAGCAGCAAGGGCCAGACGGTGATCAAGTTCGGCGATCCGTCGAAGACGTCGGTGGTGTCGGTCGAGCGGCTCGACGCGGGCACCGTGAGCGTCGGATACCAGGTCTCCTAGGCTGCCAGTGTGAACGGCGCCCCGCCCACGATCTACGACGTCGCGGCGATCGCCGGCGTGTCCATCGCGTCGGTGTCCCGGGTCCTCAACGGGACCGGCAGCCCCCGCCCGGAGACCCGGGACCGGGTGCTCCGGGCGGTGGCGGAACTCGGCTTCGTGCCGGACGGCGCGGCCCGGGCGCTGAGCGTCAAGCTCAAGGAGACGGTCGGGGTCGTGTACCGGCGCGTGCCCAAGGCGGCGTCGGGCGCCGTGTTCGCCGAGGAGGACGAGAACCTCCAGTTCGCCGACATCATCAACCGGGGCATCGAGGTGGCCGCGCAGCGCAGCGGCTTCAGCCTGCTGATCAGCTCGGTGGCGGCCGAGGACGCCGACGCCGGCCGGCGGATGCTGGCTCTGGCCGGCAAGTGCGACGGGCTGATCGTGCACGACCTGGTCCTGGACGCCGCCCAGCTGGACCGGCTGGGCGGCCAGATCCCGGTGGTCAACCTGGCCGGGATGACCACCCCGCACACGGCGAGCGTGCGCGGCGACAGCGAGACGGGCATGCGCGACCTGATGCGGCACCTGACCCGGGACCACGGGTACGCCACCCTCGGGTACCTGGCCGGGGTCGCGGACAGCCCGGACAACGTGACCCGCCGGGCGGTGGTGGAGGCTGAGGCCCGCGCCGGGGGGGTGGAGCTCGCAGCCGGGCCGCAGTGGCAGGGCAGCTACTACGCCGACGGCGGCGCCTCGGTCGTCGACCGGCTGATCCGCGAGCGGCTGCCGCTGCCCCGGGCCATCGTCTGCGCCAACGATCTGGCCGCGGTCGGGGCGCTGCACGCGCTGGCCCGGCACGGCGTCAGCGTGCCGGGCGAGGTGGCGGTGACCGGCTTCGACGACATCCCGGTCGCGCGGCGGCTGCATCCGGGGCTGACCACCGTGCGCCAGCCCATCCAGGAACTCGGCGCCATCGCGTTCGAGCTGCTGGAGTCGCTGGTCCGCAACCGCCAGCCGGAGCCGCGGGACGTCGTCCTGCCGACCCGCCTCATCCGGCGGGAGAGCTGCGGCTGCCCGCCGGCCCCGGCCTAATGCGGCTGGCTCAGCGGATCGTGTAGAACGGGATGCCGACACCCGGGTTGATCGCGTCCACCCTCATCGTGGAACGGTGCCGACACGCGGAGCTGCCCAGCGGGAAGCTCCGGGCCTGCGTCGTTCCTGGTGGCTGGACGGACAGGCCGTTGGTGGGCAGCGGCCGGCAGATCGCGCCCGCGTCCGTGATGGTCAGCACGACGTGAGCAGTCTGGCCTGGCTTGAGCGTGACCGGGGCGGGCGTACCGAAGGTGGTGGCCTTCAGCCCCACCTGCGTGCCGTGCTCGGTGAGCTTGACCGTGGGGTGGCCGATAACGGTGCAGGTGGCCGTGCCGATGTTGCTGAACTCCACGACGTAGACCACGCCGCCGGCGAAGCCGTTCCCCTGGGGGGCGAACCAGGTTTCCAGTGATGTGGTGCAGGCGGGCGCCGCGGCGGTGCGGGCCGGGGCGGTGCGGGCCGGGGCAGTGCGGGCCGGGGCGGCGGACGCGGCGGCGGGCAGCAGGACGGCTGATGCCGCCAGGGCGATACCGGCAGTGAGCCAGCGGGTGAGTTTCATGGTCTTCTCCCAAGGCGGCACCGGCCGCGGCGGCCGGGCCGCTATCGGTCACGCTCGGCGCGGGCAGGCCTGCCCGCCAGGGCCAAAGGCCGGTATAGCGGGGGACGTTGGCCAGCCTGCCTAGCCGTCCCAGCGGACGGGCAGCGACGCGGGTTTCCGGAACACCAGGCCACGGGGTCTGGCCGGGCGGTCCGGGTCCAGCCGCAGGCCGGGCAGCTGGCTGAGGGCCGCGGCGAGCGCCGCCCGGGCTTCCAGGCGGGCCAGGTGGACGCCCAGGCAGAAGTGCGGGCCGCGGGCGAAGGCCAGGTTCCGCCGGGCGTTGTCCCGGCGCACGTCGAAGCGGTCCGGGTCGGGGAACACGGCCGGGTCCCGTCCCGCGCCGGCCACCGAGACGCTGACCAGGTCGCCCGAGCTGATGGCGGCGCCCCCGGCCCGGGCATCGCCAAATGCCACGTCACGGGTGGCGTAGCGGTCCACGACGGCGGCCGCAGGTTCCAGGCGCAGCGATTCCTCGATGGCCTGCGGCAGCAGGCCGGGGTCGGCACAGACCAGGTCCAGCTGATCGCGGTGGCTGAGCAGGTGCCAGGCGGCGTTGGCGATCATGCCCTCGGTCGTCTCGATGCCGCCGAACATCAGCACCGCCGCGTTAGAGATGATCTCGGCCGTGCTGAGGCCGGGCTGGACCGCCGCGGCGAGCAGGGAATCGCCGGCGGAACCCTCGATAACCGCCGCCAGGCCGTCGTTGAGCTGGCCGAACGCAGCCGTGCCCGCAGCCACCCGAGCCGGCCTGGCGGCGGCTCCGCCAGCCAGCTCGGAGACCGCGCCGCCGATCGCGTCGTACCAGGCCAGGATCGTGCCCGGATCGGCCTGGCCGAGTCCGAGGGCCCGGGCCACGACGGCCACCGCCAGCGGTGCGGCCAGGCTGTGGCTCAGGTCGCCCCCGCCCGGGGGCGCGTCCGCCGGTGCTTCCCGTGCGCATCGCGCTGACCAGGCGGTCCGCTTCCCCGGTCACGAACGCTTCCAGCTGATCATGCACGGCGGCCTGGCTGAACGGGCCGGTGAACGGGCGGCGGTGCCGCCCCCGCCAGGCTGGGCCTGGCCGTCCCCCGGCGGCCGCCGACCAAGGCGAACCTGGCCGCGTGGCATGGCCAGGCCAGGCCAGGCCAGGCCAGGCCGGGCCAGGCCGGGCCGGGGGCTGGCTGACCCAGGGGACAACGAGGCTGGCCTCGGGGACAGAGTTCAGGGCCCAGCCACGGAGGCGAGCAGCTCGCCGCGGGCCTGCTCCACCGCGGCCAGGATGGCACCGCGCAGCACCGGCTGGCCGGTCACCCCGGTCGGCACCACCTGGGGATGGGCCGGGCAGATCCGGCCCACCTCCGCGGCCACCCGGTCGGCCAGCGCCGTCCCGCCCGCCCGCCCCACCTCGCCGCCGAGGACCACGAGGCCGGGGTCGAGCACCACGCTGACCGCCGCCGCCCCGGTCGCCACCCGGGCGGCCAGCTGGTCGAGCAGGCCGCTGCCCCGCTCGTCACCGGCCTGGGCGGCGGCCACCGCGGCCTGCACGGCCGCCGCGGCCGTGGGCGCGGGAAACCCGTAGCTCTCCGCGAGCGGCCGCACCGCCTGGGCTCCCACCAGGGACTGGAACGCGCCGGTGGCCGGGTGGCTGACGTCCTGCGGCAGCGGCACCCCGGGAACCGGGAGGTAGCCGATCTCGCCCGCCGCGCCCGCCACCCCGCGGTGCAGCCGGCCGCCGAGGATCGTGGCCAGCCCCAGGCCCACCCCGATCCACATGAGCGCGAAGTCGTCCGCGCCCTGGGCGACACCCTCCGCGCGCTCGGCCATCGCCGCCAGGTTCACGTCGTTCTCGATCGTCACCGGCTGGTGCAGGTCGCTGCGCAGCGCCTCCAGCACGCCCTCGTGCCAGGCGGGCAGGTTCACCGCCAGGCGCGGGTCCCCGGTGCTGGGATCCAGCACCCCGGGAGTGCCGATGACCAGGGCGTTGAGCCGGGACATCTCCACCCCTGCCGACCGGCAGGCGGCTGCCACCGCGCCGCGGACCAGCTCCACCGGGTGCGCGGCGCCGTTCGGGTCCACGCTGACCTGGGTGACCACCTCGCCGGTGATGTCCGCGACCCCGGCGCTGACCTCGTCGTGCTCGACGTGCAGCCCGGCGACGTACGCGCTGGAAGGCACGACCGCGTAGAGCGCCGCGTTCGGCCCGCGGCCACCGGCCTGCTCCCCCACGGTCGTGACCAGCCCGCGCTCCTCCAGCCGCGACAGGAGCTGGGACGCGGTCACCTTGGACAGGCCGGTCCGCTCGCCCACCTGGGCCCTGGTCATGGGGCCGCCGACGAGCAGCAGCCCGAGGGCGGCCTGGTCGTTGAGCTCACGCAGCAGCCGGGGTGTCCCAGGCCGTTGTTCCATGCCTTCCCTCCGTCGCATGACGTCCCCCCCGGTACCTGCTCGCCCACGGCAACGAGCCGGCTAGCCAGGGCCGGGCCGGTGGCGGCGGGCGGGGCACCTGGCTGAATTCTGTCTCGATCTGGCCACAGGGTACGTGACGTATTTCTTCACCCGCGGCGGCGCCGAGTGGGGACCGATCATGGCCGCTTCCACCCTGTACACCATCCCGGTGGTGGTGTTCTTCCTCATCGTCCAGCGGCGGATGACCGCGGGCCTGGTCGCCGGGGCGGTGAAGGGATGAGCGCGCGGGGAAACGCGAGCGCGCGCAGACCCCGCCGGCGCAGGGGAGGGCGGGCATGAGCGCGGGTGTCTCCGCCGACCCGGCGCTGGACCGGATGGCCGACGCGATCCTCATCCCGCCGTTCCCGGGCGAGAAGCCGCCCCGCTGGGTGCTGGCCGCGCTGGAGCGGGGGCTGGCCGGGGTGACGATTTTCGGGCCGAACATCGCCGGGCCGCAGCAGCTGGCCAGGCTCACCGCCCAGCTCCGCTCGGCCGGCGGGCGGCCCCTGGTGGCCATCGACGAGGAGGGGGGCGACGTCACCCGGATCGCCCACCTGACCGGCAGTCCCTACCCCGGCAACGCCGCCCTCGGCGCGGTGGACGACGTCAACCTGACCCACGCGGTGCACCGGGCCCTCGGCCAGGACCTGGGCGCGCTGGGCATCAACGTCGACCTCGCCCCGTCGGTGGACGTGAACACCGCCCCGGACAACCCGGTCATCGGGATCAGGTCGTTCGGCCCGGACCCGGACCTGGTGGCCCGGCACGCCGCCGCGGCCGTCCGCGGCCTCCAGGCGGCCGGGGTGGCGGCGTGCGCAAAACACTTCCCCGGGCACGGCAGCACCAGCGCCGACTCCCACCACGGCATCGTGACCGTGCAGGCCAGCCTGGACCTGCTCCGCCGCCGGGACCTGCCCCCGTTCGCCGCGGCCATCGCCGCCGGGGTGCGCGGCGTCATGCCAGGCCACCTGCGGGTGCCCGACCTCACCGGGGACGACCCGGCCACCTTGTCCGCCGCGGCCCTGAACGGCCTCCTGCGGGGCGAACTGGGGTTCACCGGGGTGATCATCTCAGACGCACTCGAAATGCGCGCCGTGAGCGATCTGTACGGGATCCCGGAGGCCGCCGTGCTCGCGGTGGCCGCCGGCACCGACCTGCTCTGCTTCGGGCGCGACGCCGCGGAGGACAGCTACCTCGCGGTGCGGCGGGCCCTCAGTGAGGCGGTGGCCAGCGGCCGCCTGCCCGTGCAGCGGCTGGCGGAGGCCCAGCAGAACGTGGCCCGGCTGCGGGCCCGGCTGGACGAGGCGGGCCGGCGGGCCCGCCTGGACGGGACCGGGCCCGGCGCGGGCCTGGCCGGCCACGGCGCCCACATCGGCCTGGTGGCGGCGCGCCGGGCGGTCCGTGCCTCCAGCATCACCACGGGGGCGGTTCCCGGGCCGCTGGCCGGCCCGGTGGTGGTGGAACTGGCCACGCCGGAGAACATCGCGGCCGGCGAGGTCCCCTGGGGATTGCGCCCCTGGGTGCCGGAATCGCGCATCCAGCGCGTCCCGGCCGGTCTGACGGCCGGTAAGGCCGCCGGGGTCACCGCGGCGGCGCTGGCCCGGGCCGCGGGCCGGCCGCTGGTCGTGGTCGTCCGCGACGCGCACCGGGACGCGGCGGTCCGGGACGTGGTCAGCGGGCTGGTCGCGGCGCGCCCGGACACGGTGGTCGTGGAAATGGGGCTGCCGCTCTGGGTCCCGCCCGGCGGCGTGCACCTCGCCACCTACGGTGCGGCTCGCGCGAACGCGCAGGCCGCCGCGGAGGTCCTGGGACTGGCCCCGGTGAGCGGTCCCGCGCCCGCCCGCGGGCACCCTCCCGTCATGTCCAGGCGCGGGCCAATTACCTACTAATACGGTCCCGCTCTCCGGCCAGGCGGCCCGTTCACTGGCCGGCAACCTGCATAATGCTGGACATGAGGCTCTCTGCCCGCGCTGACTACGCGCTACGTGCCGCGGTGGAACTCGCTGCGGCCGATGGCGGCCACATCACCGCCGAGCAACTGGCGCGCGCGCAGCACATCCCGGGGAAGTTCCTGGAGGCGATCCTCACCCAGCTGCGCCGGGCCGGCCTGGTCCGCAGCCAGCGCGGCCCCGAGGGCGGTTTCTGGCTGGCCAAGCCCGCCTCCGAGATCGCGCTGGCCGACATCATCCGGGCCATCGACGGCCAGCTGGTCGGCGTCCGCGGCGAGCGGCCGGAGAACATCGGCTACATCGGAGTGGCGGAGCCGCTGCAGAGCGTCTGGATCGCGCTGCGCGCGAACGAGCGGGCCATCCTGGAGGAGGTCACGCTCGAGCACATCGCGACGGGGCGCCTGCCGGCGCGGATCGTCGAGCTGACCGACGACCCCCGGGCCTGGGCCTGACGCACGCCGCCTGGGCAGACGGCCCGGCGCCGTACCGGGTTCTGGGCCTGACCTCCCCCTCCCGCGGCCCGGGCTGGTGGGCTGGCCGGCCAGACCGTTGGGGAAAAGAAAAGCGGGCGGGTGCCGCTTCCCCATCCCCCCGTCCCGCCCTTCGGTGACGCCTGGGTGATCCCGTTCCCGCTTACACCGGCACCATGTCGCTGAAGTCGCCGCGCATGCGCCGGGTGACCTCGTCGAAGGCCGGGTGATCCTCGTTGATCCCCACCGGATCCAGGACCGGCTCGGAGTCCAGGCCCCGGACGTGCCCCACGGGCACCCGGAGTTTCCCGGGCCGCAGCTCCGCGGAGAACGCCCGCGACACCGGCAGTTGCGCCGCCTCCGGGCGGTCCTGGGCCGGCGCGCTGGCCGGGGTGAGCACCGCATCGTTCTGCAGCTCGGCCAGCGCGAAGCTGTCCGAGACCTCCCCGAGCACGTGGGACAGCGGGGTGTTCAGGGCCGTGCAGATAGCGGCGAGCAGCTCGGAGGACGCTTCCTTCTGCCCCCGCTCGACCTCGGACAGGTATCCCAGCGACACCCGGGCCGCGGCTGACACCTCGCGCAGGGTTCGACCCTGCCGCAGACGTAGCCGCCGCAGCACGTCACCAAGCAAGTGACGAAGCAGGACCATCGCGGCACTCCCTTCGCGAAGTGTGTCTTTCGATAACACCACCGTACTCGCCCTCACCGACAGTAGGGACAGCACCTGTGGCCGTGCTCGCTGCTAACGTAACACTGTAATCATCGCGTCTCTTCCCGCGCGATGACAAGGACCAACGCCAGCGCTTCGCGGACAGTCGCCGCGCGGATGGCGGCCCGGCCGCCCGCCAGGTCCAGCCGGCGGACCCGCGTATGGGCCCCGGCACTGGCCGCGACGTAAACCGTACCTGCGGGTTTTCCCTCGGCCGGGTCCGGGCCCGCGACTCCCGTGGTGGCCGCCCCGACCCTGGCACCGAGCCGGTCCCGCACCCCCTCGGCCATGGCCGCCGCCACCTCGGCGGACACGGCCCCGTGGGTCTCCAGCAGGCCCCGGTCCACCCCGAGCAGCATGGCCTTGAGCTCGGTCGCGTAGGCCACGACGCCGCCCCGGAAGACCGCCGAGGCGCCCGGGATGTCGGTAAGCGCCGCCGCGAGCAGGCCGCCGGTCAGCGACTCGGCCACCGCAATGCTCTCCTGCCGCCCGGTGAGCAGCGCGATGAGTTCGGCCGCGGCGGGGCCGGCCGGGGCCTGGGTCACGGGATGGCCACCAGGGTTCACCGGGCCTGCGCGGCCATGCTGCGGCGGCGCAGGCGCACGGCCCGGACCGCGTAGTCCGCCCCGGTGACCACGGTGACCACGACCGCCACCCCCATCACCGCGGCCCGCAGTACACCCGGCGGCCCGGGCAGCACGTACAGGGTGATGGCGAGCACCTGGAGCAGGGTCTTGATCTTGCCGCCCCGGCTGGCCGCGATGACCCCGTGCCGGATCACCCAGAACCGCAGCAGGGTCACGCCGAGCTCCCGGGCCAGGATCACCGCGGTCACCCACCAGGGCAGCTGCCCCTGGACGGACAGCGTGACCAGCGCCGCCCCGGTCAGCGCCTTGTCCGCGATGGGGTCCGCGATCTTCCCGAAATCCGTGATCAGCCCGCGCTGCCGGGCGATCCGCCCGTCCAGCAGATCGGTCACGGACGCGACGAGGAACACCGCGAACGCGCCGATCCGCCAGCCGTCCCCGCCCGCCAGCAGGAGCAGCACGAACACCGGGACGAGCACCAGCCGGAGCACGGTGAGCCCGTTGGCCACGTTCAGCACTCCCGGCTGGGGGATGCCGCCCTGCGGCGCGGACGGGGCCGGCCGCGCCGCCCCGCCCGTCTCCGCGGCGGGCTGGCCCAATGCGGTCACCCGCGCCCGGCGGCCGCCGTGGGCACGGCCAGCCAGTCGGCCACCAGGTCCACCCCGTCACCCTCGGCGACCCGGGCGGCGATCAGGTCGCCGATGGCCGCCCCGGTCACGCCCCGCACGGTCGTGGTCCCGTCCACCTCCGGCGCCTGGTGGGCGGCCCGGCCCAGGTAGGTCCCGCCGCCGAGATCCTCCTCCAGGAGCACGTCAACCACCTCGCCCACGCGGTCGGCGGCCCGCTGGGCCATCAGCTCGTCGGCCAGCCCGGCCAGCTCGTCCACCCGCCGGGCGATCTCGGCGGGGTCGAGCTGCGCGGCCAGGGTGGCGGCCTCGGTACCTTCCTCGTCGGAATAGCCGAAGACGCCGATCGCGTCCAGCCGCGCCTCGGACAGGAAACGCTGCAGCTCATCGACATCGGCGGCGGTCTCGCCCGGGAAGCCGACGATGAAGTTGGACCGGACGCCAGCCTCCGGGCAGGCCTGCCTGACCTGGGCCAGCAGCGCCCCGAACCGTTCGCGGTCACCGAAGCGCCGCATCGCCCGGAGCACCGTCCCGCTGGCGTGCTGGAACGAGAGGTCGAAGTAGGGGGCCACGCCGGGGGTGGAGGCCATCACCTCGATCAGCGCGGGGCGTACTTCCGCCGGCTGGAGGTAGCTGACCCTGATCCGGTCGATGCCCGGCACCGCAGCCAGCGCGGGCAGCAGCTCATCCAGCAGCCGGGGGTTGCCCAGGTCCTTGCCGTACGACGTGGAGTTCTCGCTGACCAGCACCAGTTCCCGGACGCCGTGGCCGGACAGCCACTCCGCCTCGGCGACCAGGTCCTGCGGGGGGCGGGACAGGAACGCGCCGCGGAACGCCGGGATCGCGCAGAAGCTGCACCGCCGGTCACACCCAGAAGCGATCTTGAGCGGGGCGACGGGGCCGCCGGACAGCCGCCGCCGCAGCGTCCGCGGGCCGGACGCGGGCGCCAGCCCGGGCGGCAGGTCCGTGATCCCCGCCGGGGCAGGCTGGACCGGGCCGTGACCGGGCGGGAGGCTGCCCGGGCCCGCGGACCGCGCCACGGGCGCGATCGGGAGCAGCTTGCGCCGGTCCCTCGGCTCGTGGGCGGGACGCCGTTCGCCGGCCAGCACCCCGTCCAGCCGGGCCCCGATGTCCCCGTAGTCGTCGAAGCTGAGGACCTGCGCCTCGGGCAGCTCGGCCGCCAGGACGCTGCCGTAGCGCTCGGCCAGGCAGCCTGCGGCCACCACCTTCGCCCCGCTCCCGGCGGCGTCGAGCAGCTCGCTGACGGACTCCTGCTTGGCCGCCTCGATGAACCCGCACGTGTTCACCAGGACGACGCTCGCCTCATCGCTGCCGGACAGGGTCCAGCCCGCGGCCTCCAGCCGGGCGGCGAGCTCCTCGGAGTCCACCTCATTGCGCGCACAGCCCAGCGTCACCAGGCTGACCGTGCGCTGCGGTGACTGGGCACTTCGCTGACTCGACGACACACCGGAAGACTACGGTAAGCACCCTGGTGCTGCAGTTAGCCGGCGACCGGCTTCCCGGGTCCCAGGCTCAGCGTCACAGGCTGGCCCGCGGGCCCGGGCGAGCCCAGTTTCTTGCCGTTGACGATGAGCACGATCCCCGCGGGATTGCCGATGTCCATGTTCACCGCCCGGGCGAAGGTCCAGGTCTTCGAGTTCCCCCCGACCACGTAGGCCTGGGAGAGGAACCGGCCGTTCGGCCTGGTGAACTCGACCCAGCAGTCCTGGATCGCGGTGAGGCTGACCGTCACGGAATGGCTCACGGCAGGCGAGGGCGTCGCGGACGGGGGCGTGGACGCCACCCCGGTGGGCTGGGTGTGGTGCTGCGGCGCCAGCCGTCCCGAGCTGGCCTGGGCCCGCGCGTGGGGCGACGAGGTCGAGTCCACCACACGGTAGATCCCGTACCCGGCGATCACCGCCAGGACCAGGACCATGGCCAGGCTCCAGTTGGGCCGCCGCCGCTCCTTGATCTTGATGGGCGTGGCCGGCTCGAACACGTCCGCGGCCCGGATCGCCTGCGGCGCCCCGTGCAGGGCGTCGTACTCGCGGATCAGCTCCCCGTCGTCGGCCCCCACGGCCCGCGCGACGCTGCGGATGTGCCCCCGGGCATAGAAATCACCGCCGCAAGCGGAGAAATCGTCGTGCTCCATCCCCCGGATGATCGTCTCTCTGATGCAGGTTCTCTGGCTAACCTGCGTAATGGTGAGACCCGCCTGGCGGCGTGCATCTGCCAGGGCGTCACCAATGCTCACGCCACGCCTCCACTGCCATATCGCACTGCGCACCGCCCCGGGGTGCGGGAGCAGTAACCGGATGCGAGCAGCCCGCCAAATATCCGGGCCGCTAACAAGTGTAGACATCCCCTCGGACACGGCGCAGATGCCGTGGCCTAGATCAGTCCTGCCCGCCCCGCAGCGAATCAACCACGCTGTCCAGGTCATCTGGGCGCACGAGCACATCCCTGGCCTTCGAGCCCTCGCTCGGCCCGACGATGCTGCGGCTCTCCAGCAGGTCCATCAGGCGGCCCGCCTTGGCGAAGCCGACCCGCAGCTTGCGCTGCAGCATGGACGTGGAGCCGAACTGGGTCCGGATGACCAGCTCGGCCGCCTGCGTCAGGAGCTCCAGATCGTCGCCGATGTCGGCGTCGATCTCCCGCTGCTTGCCCTCGGGCGCGGCCACGTCCTCCCGGTAGGTGGGCTGCGCCTGCTTGGTGCAGTGGCTGACCACCTCGCGGATCTCTTTCTCCGTGACGAAGGCGTTCTGCAGGCGCAGCGGCTTGCTGGCGCCCATCGGCAGGAACAGGCAGTCACCCTGCCCGACCAGTTTCTCCGCGCCCGGCTGATCCAGGATGACGCGGCTGTCGGTCAGGCTGGAGGTGGCGAAGGCCAGCCGCGACGGCACGTTCGCCTTGATGAGCCCGGTCACCACGTCCACGCTGGGCCGCTGGGTCGCCAGCACGAGGTGGATCCCGGCGGCCCGGGCCAGCTGGGTGATGCGCACCACCGAGTCCTCGACGTCACGCGGGGCGACCATCATCAGGTCGGCGAGCTCGTCCACGATGACCACCAGGTACGGATAGGGCGTGAACACGCGTTCGCTACCCGGCTGCACCGTCAGCTTGCCCGCGCGCACTGCCTTGTTGAAGTCGTCAACGTGCCGGAAGCCGAATGCCGCCAGATCGTCATAACGGCGGTCCATTTCGCCGACCACCCATTGCAGCGCCTCGGCCGCTTTCTTCGGATTGGTGATGATAGGCGTGTAAAGATGCGGTATTCCCTGATAAATGGCCAGCTCGACTCGCTTGGGGTCAACCAGGATCATCCGGACGTATTCCGGCGTGGCCCGCAGCAACACAGAAGTTATCAGGCCATTAATGCAGGTCGAATTGTGCGTAGGGATGCATGAACGACTAGCCAGGTACAGGCGGCTATGGCTATCGACTTGAATGCAGCGAACTGGTACGGATTCGACCGGCCGCACATCCACTATGTAGCGCCGCCGGGCCGGGCTGGCTGGCTTGACCTGGCGTTGCCGGGCCAGCTTACGGCTGAGCCGGAACACCGCCTCGCCCGGAGTGAAGGCGACCACATAGACGGTCGAGGTGTCCATGCGCCGACCTTTGCAGGACCTGGTCCGGAGCGTGGCCTTATACCCCAGGCCCAGCGTCAGCTCCAGGACCCCGTATGCGAGATCACAATTAGTGACCGCGAACTCAACCGTTCCACTCGGGTTGCAATAGCCGTCCGTGTCCAGCAGTCCGGCGAGCAGAGCACGGCGCTGCGAGACCGACGCATGCAGATACGCCTCGGGGATGTGCTTGACCCCAACCTCGCGGAATATCTCTCGAAGCGTCCGGTAACGCTCGCGGGGAGGTGGGGACGGAGCGGTACAGCCTTTGCGACCCCGCGGGAAGCGGCCTTCGGCTGCCTGGAACACAGCGGAAAGACCGACGCCAGCCTGGAGGGCAGCTTGGCCAACCCCCATCCCCTGACCTGCGAAGTCAAGCGCCTCGGCGATGCGCCGCTCACGCTCAGGGCGGTTCGAGATCGTGTACTGCATCCGGGTACTGGCATGGTGGGTGACCACGTAGCCGTCCTCACGGATCTGATCAAGAATCTCCTCATCAGCACAGGTAAAGCCAGCACTCATCGTCGTCCCGTCCCCCAGCCAGCAGCCGAACGTATAGGGGGCCACCGGCAGATCTCGCTCCGGGTAGCGAAGAGGCCGGCATACCACGACCGAATGGTTGAATCGCCCCCAATGCCGAAGCGACCCGGCAATCTGCCTGGTCGTGACTGGCTCGGCGTCGGCTTGCCGAGCGCGACCGCCACCGGCACCGACGCGTTCCGCGAGCGCCTTGTAGACGAGATGGCGGGAGTACGCCTGGGCCCAGAACCCGACCTCGCGTCCGCCTCGCCGGTAGGTTGGCCGGATCACCCGGCCCTCCTTGGGCAGGTCCATGACGACCTGGTAGAGCACGTTGCGGAACTGAGTGCCCACATCGCCCAGAACCTCGGCGGTCCCGGTCAGGCGGTCCGGTTCACTCAGTGCCTCGGCCGCCCGCTCGGCAATGCGAGCGACATCCGCCGACGGCCAATATTGCGTCTCGCGCGGAGGTCGGGCGTGTTGCTGACGCCCTGCCGCCGAGTCGGTCTGCCACAGGTGCTCCGCGTCGGCCACGATGACGGCGCCATCAGAGAACTCGATCTCATAGCACGGACGCCCATGCATGACCGGGGTCGTGCCAACCACCGTGCACGGTTGCCCATGGTCGTCAAAGACCTGATCGCCTGCCTGGACATCCCCCATCGTTGTCCAGCCGTCGGGGGTAGGAATCGGGGTGTCAAGGGCCAGGGCCTTGCCGGCGCCGGTCGCGCCCGCGATCAGCATGTGCGGCATCTTGGCCAGGTTCGCTACCACGGTCCGGCCCTCGACGTCCTTGCCCAGGCCCACCACCATCGGATGGTGGTCGTTGACCGCCACCGGGGAACGCAGCACATCGCCCAGGCTGACGATCTCCTTGTCCGCATTCGGGATCTCGACGCCGATCGCGGACTTACCCGGGATCGGGGAAATGATCCGCACGTCGGCGCTCTTCACCGCGTAGGCGATGTTCTTAGTCAGCGCGGTGACCCGCTCGACCTTCACTGCGGGGCCCAGCTCGATCTCGTATCTGGTCACCGTGGGGCCGCGCTTGAAATCAGTAACCCGCGCGTCCACCTCGAATTGCTCCAGCACCTCGGTCAGCGCCCGGACGACCACATCGTTGGCCCGGGTCCGCTCCCTGGGCGCGCTGCCCGGCTTGAGCAGCGCCATCGGCGGCAGGATGTAGCTGGACTCGGCCGACCCGGACAGGGTCAGCTGCTCGCCCCGGGCCAGGCCCGTGAGGTCGTGGGCGCTCGCGTCGGGCCGGGCGGCGCCGTCGTACGCCGCCCGGGCGGTCTCGTGCCCGGACTCGTGCGCGGCCGGGGCGCCCGCTGGCCCGAAGCCCAGCGCGCCGAGCAGGGACTCATCCGGGTCCTCGGCGGCCGCCGCCTCCCCGGGCTGGGGCGCCGCGTCCCCGGGCTGGGGCGCCGCCGCCCCGCGCCGCAGGCGACCAGTACCTGCTGTCTTCCCGGCCGGGCCGTCCCCGAGGATCGGCGTGTCGTAGGGCCGGTGGTGGTCGCCGGCTTCGATGGCCGGTGGCCGCTTGCGGCCGTTTCGCGGCAGCGGGCCGGTTCCCCCGGCGCCCTCGATCTCGCCGAGGGTCGCGTCCTTCTCGTCCAGGTCTGGCTGACCCGCCCGCTGGGTGAAGCCGCGCAGTTCGGCGAGCCGGTCAGGTACCCGGTGCACCGGGGTCCCGGTGATCACCAGCAGCCCGAACCCGCTGACCAGCGCGAGCAGCGGCGCGGCGATCCACGGCGTCAGCCCGGCCACCAGCGGGGCCGACACGGCGAAGCCGATCAGGCCGGCGCCGGACCGCATCGCGCTCTCCCCGGCGGCCGGCTGCGGCGTGCCCGCCGCGATGTGCACCAGGCCGAGGCCGCCCAGCAGCAGGCAGGTCCAGCCGATCACCATCCGCCCGGTCTGCGCGTTGCGGTCGGGGTGGCGCAGGAACCGCCAGGCGAGCAGGCCCAGCAGGATGGGCACGGTCCAGGCGGCCGAGCCGAACGCGCCGAGGAACAGGTCAGCCAGCATCCGCCCGGCGAGATTGTGCAGGTGGAACCAGGTGGTGGCGGCCACGATGAGGGCCGCCGCCAGGAAGGCCAGGCCCACGCCGTCCCGCTGGTGCAGCGGGTCCAGGTCCCGTGCGCTGTTCCCGAACCTCCGCGCGCCGAACCCGGCCGCGTGCGCGACCACCATCCACAGCCCGGCCACCACGCGGGCCAGCCAGCCCGCCAGGATCAGGATCGGATCTGCGGTCCGCTGCGGCGGCCGCGCTGCCGCCCTCCGGGAGCGCCGCTTGCTCGGCTGCCGCTTCCTGCCCTTTCCCGCCCGGTTCTGCCGGTTGCGCCCGGCGCGGGAGGGGCCGCTGCGGCCCTGGCCCTGGCCCTGGCGGGGGCGCGCGGGCATCGCGTTCCGGCTGGTACCCGTCCGCGTGCTGGCGGGCCGCCCGGCACCACCGGACGTGCGCGCCTGCCCGTCCGACGCGCGGGCCTGCCCGGCCGCCGGGCGCGCCTGCCCGCCCGGCGCGCCCGCCCTGGGGCGGGGGGTGCCCTTAGCGACACGAGTAGCCATGATGCCCAAAGTACCCACGATCGGCGTGGTGCAGCCGCAAGCCGGCGGGCGTGTCGCCATGATCTTCTGGCCCGGGTGAACGGCGGCTATCGCTGGTCTGGCGGGTCCGCGAACACTCGGCGCTGCCCGTTGGCAGGGGCGTTCTGGCAGGCCACTGTGGAGGGAATCTCCCAGCGACGATCATGAGCGGAATACCCATGACCAGCCCTCCGGGAAGGACCCGACATGACAGCACCCGACCCGGTACGGGTCATCACGGACCTCTTCGCCGCTGAGGGCGCCCGCGGGTATCCCGGCGAGGCGGTGACCCAGGCCCAGCACATGCTCCAGGCCGCGGCCCTGGCCGAGGGGGCTGGCGCGGCACCTGAGCTGGTCGCCGGGGCCCTGCTGCATGACGTGGGACATTTCACCGGGACGGTCAGCGGCCGCGAGCTGATGGCCGGCACCGACAGCCGGCACGGTGACCAGGGCGCGGACTGGCTGGCGCAGTGGTTCGGGCCCGGGGTGACCGAGCCGGTCCGGCTGCATGTCGCGGCCAAGCGCTACCTGTGCGCCGTGGAACCGGGGTACTTCGGCGCGCTGTCCCCGGCCTCCGTGCACACGCTGCGCGTCCAGGGCGGCCCGATGACCCCGGCGGAGTCCGCCGGGTTCGAGGCCAGCCCGTGGTGCCAGCCCGCGCTGCGGCTGCGCCGCTGGGACGACGCGGCCAAGGACCCCGGCGCGATCGTGCCCGCGTTCGCCTACTACCAGCGGCTGCTCCGCCACCTGGCCCGCCAGGACGAGACTGGCGCCCTCAGACCTCGATGACCACCGGGATGATCATCGGCCGCCGCCGGTAACTGTCATTCACCCAGCGCCCGACGGTGCGCCGGACCAGCTGGCCCAGCTGGTGGGCGTCGTTGATCCCGTCCGCGGCCGCGCGCGCCAGCGCTTCCTCGATCCTGGGCCGGACGTCGCTGAGCGCGGAGTCGTCGATACCTGACCCGCGCGCGTGGATCTCCGGCCCGGCCACGAGCTTGCCGGTGGTCGAGTCGACGACGATGACCACGGACAGGAACCCTTCCTCGCCGAGGATCCGGCGGTCCTTCAGCGAGGTCTCGGTCACCTCGCCGACGGAGAGGCCGTCCACGTAGACGTAGCCGCATGGCACCTTGCCCACCACCGTGGCCTGGCCCTGGGCCAGGTCAACCACCACGCCGTCCTCAGCGATCACGATGTTGCCGCGCGGGACGCCGGTGAGCTCAGCCAGCTGAGCGTGGGCCCGCAGGTGCCGCCACTCCCCGTGTACCGGCATGAAGTTGCGCGGCTTCACCTGGTTCAGCACGTACAGCAGCTCACCGGCGGGTGCGTGGCCGGACACGTGCACCAGCGCGTTGCCCTTGTGCACCACCCGGGCGCCCCACCGGGTCAGCTCGTTGATCACCCGGTACACGGCGGACTCGTTGCCCGGGATCAGCGAGGAGGCCAGGATGACCGTGTCGCCCTCGGCGATCCGGATGGGGTGATCCCGGGCGGCCATCCGGGACAGCGCCGACATCGGCTCGCCCTGCGACCCGGTGCAGACCAGCACGACCTCGCCGGGCGGCAGGCCCTCGGCATCGCGCGGGTCCACCAGCAGGCCGCCGCGGACCGAGGGGACCCGCAGGTACCCGAGATCGCGCGCCACGCCCATGTTCCGCACCATGGAGCGGCCCACGAAGGCCACTTTGCGGCCGTGCGCGGCGGCGGCGTCGAGCACCTGCTGGACCCGGTGCACGTGGCTGGCGAAGCAGGCCACGATGATCCGCTGCTGCGTGCTCGCGAAGATCTCGTTGAGGACCGGCGAGATGGCCCGCTCGCTGGTGACGATGCCGGGGACCTCGGCGTTGGTGGAGTCGGACATCAGCAGGTTGACACCCTCGGACCCGCGGCGGGCGAAACCGCCCAGGTCCGTCAGCCGGCCGTCCAGCGGCAGCTGGTCCATCTTGAAGTCGCCGGTGTGCAGCACCACGCCCGCCGGGGTGGTCAGGGCCACCGCGAGCGCGTCCGGGATCGAGTGGTTGACCGCGAAGAACTCCAGGTCGAACGGGCCGAACGACTGGCGTCCGCCCTCGGCGACCTCGATCACGGCCGGCGTGATCCGGTGCTCGGTGAGCTTGCTCCGGATCAGGGCCAGGGTCAGCCGCGAGCCGACCAGGGGAATGTTGTCCCGCCGCCGGAGCAGGTAGGGCACCGCGCCGATGTGGTCCTCGTGCGCGTGGGTGAGCACCATCGCCTCGATGTCATCGAGCCGGCCGTCCAGCGAGGTGAAGTCGGGCAGGATCAGGTCCACACCAGGCTGGTCCGGCTCGGGGAAAAGCACCCCGCAGTCCACGATCAGCAGGCGGCCCTCGTACTCGAACACGGTCATGTTCCGGCCGATCTCGCCCAGGCCACCGAGGCCCACGATGCGCAGGGTGCCGGACGGGAGAGCCGGCGAGGTGCCGAGCTCCGGATGGGGGTGACTCACTTGATTTTCACGCCTCCAGCGACCAGGTCGGCTCGCAGTTGTTCGATCTGTGCCGGCGTCGCATCGATCAGCGGGCCGCGGACCGGGCCGCCGGGCAGCCCCAGCAGGCCCAGCGCCGCCTTGATCGTGATCACGCCCTGGGTGCGGGTCATGATGCCGGTGTAGAGCGGCAGCATGTCGTAGTGGATCTGCCGGGCCTCGCCGACACGTCCCGCCCGGTACGCCTCGATCATCTCGTGCAGCCGGTCGCCTGCCACATGACCGACCACGCTCACGAAGCCAGCCGCCCCGACCGAGAGCCAGGGCAGGTTCAGCATGTCGTCCCCGCAGTAGAAGACGAGGTCGGTCGCCAGCATGACCGTGGAGCCCGCGCCCAGATCACCCTTGGCGTCCTTGACGGCCACGATCCGCGGGTGCTCAGCCAGCTGGAGCAGGGTCTCGGTGGCGATGGCCGTCGCCGTCCGGCCCGGTATGTCGTACAGGATCACCGGCAGGCCGGTCGCGTCCGCGGCCCGGGTGAAGTGAGCCACGAGCCCGCTCTGCGGCGGCTTGTTGTAGTACGGCGTGACCAGGAGCAGTCCGGACGCCCCGGCGCGCTCGGCCTGACGGGCCAGCTCGCAGGTGTGCGCGGTGTCGTTGGTACCAACCCCGGCGACGACGGCGGCCCGGTCGCCCACCGCCTCGATCACGGCCCGGAGCAGCCGTTCTTTCTCGGAATCCGTGGTCGTCGGCGACTCGCCGGTGGTCCCGCTGATCACCAGGCCGTCATTGCGCATCTCGTCGACCAGATAGGTGGCGAGGCGGGCGGCTCCGTCGTAGTCGACGCCGCCGTCGGCGGTCATCGGCGTGATCATCGCGGTCAGCATCCGGCCAAACGGGGCATCCGCGGGGGCGGGCTGGGTTGCTGTCATGAACCGAACGCTACCGGGCTCCGGCGCACCGGGGCCACCGCGCCCCGCCTCCGGTCAAGGTGAAGACGCGGTGACGTGAGCTCGGGGGTACCCACGTCAACCGCGTCTATCTAGGTATCGGCCTAGGTCGCGAGGGTGTTACGCACTGTGATGAAGATCTTTTTCTGCGTGATCGCGGTCCTGGGGGTTGGCCTAGTGGGCGACAGATGCGGTGATGATGAGGAAGATGAGGGTGATCACGACGAGCGCGATGGTGACCGCCAGATAGCGCGTCATCACGCCCAGAATGACCCTGGCCCGTCCCTCAGCCGCCACGGATGTGCGGGCTGCCATCCAGGACTGCTCCGCCGCCCGCACCGCGGCTTCGGCAGCCGCCCCGGCGCCGGCCTGAAGCTCGGCTTGTGCCTGGAGAGCCGACCTGATGTCCGCCTCCACCTTGGCGGCAGCCGCCTCGATCCGGTCCAGCGTGGCGACGCTCAGCGCCGCCGCCCGCATCGCCACCGACTCGGAAGCGGCACCAGTTGCCAGCGGCGCCAAACCCGCCGGGATATCCACTCGCACCCCCGCGAGATTGCGGTCGGCTGCACCGGCCTGCTCCGCGACCGCGGAAGTGCCAAGCTTCGCGCTGGACGTGGTTCCAGCCAGCAGGGTGGGCTTGGGCGGGGGCGCGCCCATCGATGAGTCGTGCAGGAACCCGACCACGGCCTCCCTGGCGGCCGCGGCCAGATCGGGAGTACCGGCCGCAGACGACCGGCGCTGGCTACGGAGATGGCGGTGACGGCGAGGCTCATCTGCTGAACTGGCGCGCCGCGAGTGTTGCAGGGACCTGGGACCCGCCATGTCGTTCAGCTTCTCTCAGTAACCGGGCGAGTGCGAATGCGGTCGATCTACGCCTAGTCACACCTCATTTATCTCGTATCTAACGGACAGTAGCTATTCTATCACAATAAGTGAGCCAATGATCGGCCCGGCATGCACCGGTGTTCAGGAAGGAGGTTCTGCGGTGGTCATTTCCTGGCGGGCGGCGGCGAGCAGCTGGCGGGTCAGGCTCATGGCCTGTTCGGCCGCGCCCAGCTGGCCCAGGCTGGCGAGGCGCTGCGCCTCGCGCAGCTGACCATCAAGATGAGCCAGCCGCGCCCGCTGCTCGGCTTCGGCGATAGCGCGCCCGATGACCGAGGGCAGCCGGGCCGGCCGGTCCTTCAGGACGTAGTCCGTGGCCCCCTGCTTGATCAGAGCGACCGCCTCTTCGTCTCCGAGCACACCGGTCCAGAAAACAAACGGCACCTCCGGGCACTGCGCCTGCGCGATCTCGAGAGCTTCAACGCCAGAAAAGCCGGGCAGATGATAATCGGACAGGATCACGTCCGGGCAGAAGGCAGCCAGCTGCTCCGCGAACGGCTCCCTGGTGGCCACGACCACGGCCGTGAAACCGAGACCCGCACTGGTCAGCAGGCGCTGCGCCAGTTCAGCATCCCAGGCTTCGTCCTCCACGATGAGGATGCGCGCCTTCCGCCCCGCCGGGCCGGCCGCCTCCCCGGGCGGGGTGTTCGCCTGCCCTGGATCTGGACCGCTGGTTGTCGCTGGCTCACCAGTCGCTGGCTCACCAGTCTCTAGCTCGTTGCGTGGATGCTCGCCGCTCACGGATGGCCCTCCTCCACCTGATGGTGCACGAACTGAGGCGCGGCCTCGTTCAGGAGCAGCCAGAACAGGCCGAGGGTGCTCACCGCCTCGGCAAATTCGGTAAACTTAACTGGCTTTCGCACGTAGCCGTTGGCGCCGTTGCGATAGCTGGCGATGATGTCTTCATCCAGTTTGGAGCTGGTGAGGACGACCACGGGAATGAGCTGGGTCCGCTCGTCGGCCCGCAGCCTGCGCAGCACCTCCAGCCCGTCTATCTTGGGGAGCTTCAAGTCGAGCAGGATGAGGCCAGTAGGCGACACGCCGCTGCCGTCGGCGAAGAGAAGTTCCAGGGCTTCGGCACCGTCGTGGGCCACGGTGACTTTGTTGAGAATCTTGTTTTTCCGCAAGGCCCGCAGTGTCAGCGCCTCGTCGTCGGGATTGTCCTCGACCAGCAAGATATTTCGGGTTTTCATGCGATTTCCTTCGCATTGAGGGTGAAATAAAAGGTCGCACCGTCGCCGATGGCACCCTCGGCCCACGCATGACCTGCGTGGCGCTCCACGATCAGCCGCACGCTGGCGAGGCCGACGCCGGTACCAGGGAACTGGCTGGTCGTGTGCAGCCGCTGGAACGGATTGAACAACTTGCCGACGTAGACAGGGTCAAAACCGGCGCCGTTGTCGCGCACGTAACAGCACACCCGGGCGTCCTCCACCGGCGTCGTCCCGAACTCAATCAGCGCATCTTCCCGACGGGAAGTGAACTTCCAGGCGTTATCCAGGAGGCTTTGCAGGACGATGCGGATCAGGGTGGTGTCCGCCAGCGCCCAGACGGGGCGCTGGATGGCGAAACGGACGCGGCGGTCCGGCCCGCCGCGCTGGAGTTCCTCGGCAATGCGACTGGCCTCAGCACCGAGATCCACCGGGTGGAGGTTCATCTCAGCCCGCGACAGGAGGGACAGGTGCAGCAGGTCGTCGATGAGCGTCGCCATCTGCTCGCTGGCGGCTTTGATTCGCTCGGCGTAGCCCTGGCCGACCTCGCCGAGGCCGTCCCAGCAATCTTCCAGCAGGGCTGCGGTGAAACCGCCCAGCGCCCGCAGCGGAGCGCGCAGGTCGTGAGCGACCGAATACGTGAACGTCTCCAGGTTCCGGACGGCCCGCTCGAGGTCGTCCTGCCTGCGCTGCTGTACGGTCACGTCGCGGACGGCGGCCATGACCAGGATTCCCTCGTCGGTGTCGATGGCCGACAGCGAGATCTCCGCGGGGAAGGTACTGCCGTCGCGGCGTCGCCCGGCCAGTTGCATCCCGGCGCCCATCGGCCGCGGCACCGGATCGGCCATGTATCCGGTCCGGTGTTGGGGGTGCACCGCGCGGGCCGCGCCGGGAACCAGCATCTCGACGAGCTGGCCCTCCAGATCCTCCCGCGAGTACCCGAACAACCGCATCATCTGGGTATTGACCAGGACAATCCGGCCGTCGGCGTCCACCCAGACCATCGCGTCCGGAGCCTCGTCCAGGAGCGCGACGGACCTGCCATCGTTGGGTAGCCGCACATTGCTCACGTCTTGTAATCTATCAGTAACTCTTCGTCATATCACCTCGTGGCCGCCGCCTCCGCCGAGACGGGCCGGCCCGGGAGAGCAGGTCGGCTGGAACGCGAAATCCAGGAAATATAAACCGGGGCTGGATCGCCAGCCTTATGACGATAAAGGAGCTGTTGAACTGATATGGGTTACCCGCCTGCTCCCTTTCCAGCTCTCTCACGACAATTTGCGCATATAAGCCTCTGCGTCCTGTTTATCCGCGAGCGAATTCCTCACGGTCACGCGACCAGGACCGGGACCATTGGCACTTCCCGGATGGGTTCGTGTGCCGCAAAATTTCTGTGTAATTATATATTTGTATCGGAACCAAGGAATCGCCGGTGATTCCCGGCTCGGGGGGCAAGTCCATGGGCAACACACTGCTGACGGCCTTGACGGACGGCGCGGCGGGCCTGGAGCTGGAAAAGGCCCCGACGGGAATCCGTGGGCTGGACCAGATCACCAGGGGTGGGCTGCCCAGGGGCAGGGTAACGCTAGTGGCGGGCAGCGCAGGAGCGGGGAAGTCGCTGCTGGGGTTGCAGTTCCTGGTCGCCGGCGCCCGCCAGTACGGTGAGCCCGGCGTGCTGGTGAGCTTCGAGGAGTCGGAGACCAAGGTCACCCGCAACGTGCGATCGCTCGGCTTCGACCTGGACCAGCTCCGGCAGGACGGCCTGCTCGTGATGCTCTCGTTCCGGGTGGAACCTGCCGATTTCGTCGCTACGGGGGAGTTCGACCTGGAACCGCTCTTTGCGATCCTCGACGACGCGATCAAGCGTGTTGGCGCGAAGCGGGTCGTGCTGGACACCATCGAAGTGCTGTTCGGCGCGTTCGGCGACGACTCGATCGTGCGGTCGGAGCTGAGCCGGCTGGCGCGCTGGCTCGATGACCGGGGCGTCACCGTCATCGTCACCGGGGAACGGGGCGACAAGAGTCTCACACGTAACGGGATCGAAGAGTACGTCACCGACTGCGTGATCGTCCTCGACCACCGGGTGACTGAGGAGATCTCCACCCGGCGGCTGCGGGTGGTCAAGTACCGCGGGTCGGTGCACGGCACCAACGAGTACCCGTTCCTGATCTCCGCCCGTGGTTTTGTCGTGCTGCCGATCACGTCGATCGCGCTCAATTACGGAGCCTCCGAGGAACGGATCTCAATGGGGATCCCCCGGCTGGATCACATGCTGGGCGGTGGCCTGTTCCGGGGTTCGACCCTCCTGGTGAGCGGGACGGCAGGCACCGGAAAGACCTCACTCGGCGCGCACATGGTGAATTCGGCCTGCGCGCGGGGTGAGCGGGCGCTGCTGGTCTTGTTTGAGGAGTCACCCGCCCAGTTCCTGCGTAATATGCGGTCGCTGGGGCTCAACCTGCAGCAGTGGGCGGACGCGGGCTTGCTGCACATCTGGGCGGCACGGCCGTCCGCGGTCGGGATGGAGACCCATCTCGCGCTCCTGGCCGAGCTGATCGAGGATGAGACGCCGTCGGTGGCGATTCTCGACGGGATCGCCAGCATCGGCAACGGGATCTTGGCCACGGAGGCGGCCTCGCTGGTGGCCCGCAAGATAGACCTGCTCAAGTCGCGGGAGATCACGACCCTGGTTACGGCGCTTGGTCCTGGGGACGAGACGAGCCAAGAGACTTTGTCGTCAATGGTGGACACCTGGCTGCTGCTGCGCAACGTCGAGGCCAACGGTGAACGCAACCGGCTGCTGTTCGTGCTGAAGTCGCGGGGCACAGCCCATTCGAATCAGGTCCGGGAGTTCGTGCTCACTGATCACGGGGTCGAGCTGGTCGATGTGTATGTCGGCGCGGCGGGAGTGCTGGCCGGCTCCGCCCGGCTGGCCCAGCAAGCCACCGAGCGTGACACGGCGGCGCGGCAGGCCAGCGATCTGGACCGGCGCCTGCGTGAGCTGCGGCGCAGCGTCGTAGAGCGGGAGGCCCACCTCGTCGCGGTGCAAGACGAGCTCGACGCCGACCGGGCGGAGATCGACCGGATCGACCTTCGCGAGGGCCACCAGGCGGCCGACACCGAGGCGGACCGCTCAGCGATGGCGACACGGCGCTGGGCCGACGCGGCGCCGAGCAACGGAGGGCAGCGATGAGCGAGCCGCACAGCGCGGACTACGAGACCAGCGCCGACTCCGGTGACCAGTGGGATCTGTGCCTGTACGTGACCGACCGGTCGCCCAAATGCCTGCGGGCGATCGATAATTTGCGGCACGCCTGCGAGGAGCACCTGGCCGGCCGCTATCACATCGAGGTCGTGGATCTGCTGGAGAACCCGCAGCTGGCCGCCGACGACCAGATCCTGGCCGTGCCCACGGTGGTCCGAAGATTCCCGGCACCGATCCGCAAGCTCGTCGGCGACCTCTCCGACAATGACCGTCTCCTGATCGGCCTGCAGCTTCGGCCGCCTGGAACACCGCGACATGACCGGTAACGCGGCTGCTGATCGATGGGCATTGACCCTCTATGTCGATGGCGCCGCCGCGAGTTCCATCCGCGCCATCGAGACCGTGCGCCGCTTCTGCGATGAACAGCTCGGCGGACACGTCAACCTGGAAGTCATTGACGTGCACCAGCAGCCCGCGCTGGTCGTGCGCGACCAGGTCGTCGCGGCGCCGACGCTGGTCAGACGCTTTCCCGGGCCGCCACGCCGCATCGTCGGCGACTTCTCCGACGCCGCCTGGATGCGGCTCAGGCTCGATCTCGGCCCCGCCGGGGTAACCGACGCCCAACCAGACCCGGACGGGTGAGGACATGGCCCGATCACCGGCTCCCAGGACCGCCCGTCCAAGCCGCGTCGCCACGGAGCCGGGGGAAAGCCGCGCGGCAGAGCAGACCGAGCTGGCCGAGGTACAGGCTCAACTGCGCGAGGCACAGCAGACGATCGAGGCGATCCGGGGCGGTGGAATCGACTCACTGATGATCGGCCCGCCGGGGCAGGAGCAGGTGTATGCCCTGGTGAGCGCCGACCGCCCCTACCGGCTCATCGTCGAGGCCATGAACGAGGGCGCCGCCACCGTCTCCCCTCGCGGGGTGATCCTCAACGCCAATCCGCGGTTGGGCTCGATGACCGGCCGCAGCTCCACGGATCTGGTCGGCACCGCGGTGCTGGACCTGATCCCCGGCGTACACCACGCCGCGTTCGCCGCGCTGCTCGATGTCGGTACCGGCGGCAGCTCACGCGGCGAAGTGGACCTGACCGGACCGGGTGGCACGACAATTCCGGTCCTGCTGGCGGTCAGCGGCTTTGACCTCGACGGCATGTTCCTGCGGTGCCTGGTACTGACCGACCTCACCGCACAGCGCGCCGCGGAGAGTCAGGCGGCCGAAGCGCACGAGGCGCTGCGCGAGCAGGCCTCCTTCCTTGAGCAAGCTCAGGAGTCCCTGGGGCTCGGCTGGTGGAACTACGACCCGGAGCGAAAGGAGATGCTCACCTTCTCGCCGGCGGCCTGCCGAATCTTCGGCCTTATACCGGCCGAGTTCGACGGGAAGCTAGAGACACTCTCGAGTCTCGTCCGCCCGGACGACCTGCCGAGGCTCAACGAGGCGTACCGCGCGACCATGGCGGACGGCCGTCCCTACCAGGCCGAGCATCGGATCGTCCGGCCCGACGGGGAGCTGCGGTGGATCCTGATGGCAGGGGTCGTGCAGCGCGACGACACGGGCGGCCCGAGACGGATACTGGGAATCTGCCAGGACATCACCGAGCGGAAGCGGATCGAGGACAGGATCCGCGCCTCGGCCGCTTACAACCGGAGCCTGATCGAAGCGAACTTGAACCCGATGCTCACCATCGGGCCGGATGGAACTATTACCGACCTCAACGCCGCCACCGAGCAGGCGACCGGGTACGGGCGGGCCGAGCTGATCGGCGCCGAATTCAGCGGCTACTTCACCAAACCGGACCTGGCCCGGGCCAGCTACGAACAGGTCTTCAGGGATGGGAGCGCGCGAGACTACCCGCTGGAGCTGCGCCACCGCGACGGGCACCTCACATCGGTGCTCTACAACGCCGCGGTCTACCGCGACCCGTCCGGGCGGGTGCTCGGGGTCATAGCCGTGGCGCGCGACGTCACCGAGGCCAATCGCATCCAGGCAGCGTTGCGCGAGTCCGAAGAGCGGCTCCGCGTCCTGTTCGACAACGCCCCGGTCGGCATGGGCGAGCTGACACTCAGCAATGAATTCGTCCGGGTCAACGCACGCTTCTGCCAGTTCATCGGTTACACCGCCGACGAGCTGCTGTCCCCGTCCCTACGGCGCGAGGACCTGACCCATCCCGACGATCGCCATACCGATCTCGCTTTCAGGCAACGCCTCATCTCCGGAGAGATCGATAACTATTCGATAGAGCAACGCTTCCTGCGAAAGGGCGGCAATGTCGTCTGGGCCGAGGTCAGCAACACCCTGGTCCGCGACGCGGACGGCAGCCCGCTGCTGTGCGTCGGCACCATGCGCGACCTCACCGCGCAGCGGGAAGCCGAAGCCGAGGTCCGGGCGCTGCACGCCGGCCTCGAAGACCGCGTCCAGGAGCGCACGGCTGAGCTGGAGCGGGCCAACAAGAATCTGGAGGCGTTCACCTACTCGGTCTCCCATGACCTGCGCGCACCGTTGCGCGGGCTGAGCGGATTCAGCGCCGCGCTGGTGGAGGACTACAGCGACCGTCTCGACGAGACCGGCCGCGGCTACGCCGAGCGCATCCAGGCGGCGAGCGAGCGGATGGCCATGCTCATCGACGACCTGCTGCAGCTGTCGCGGGTGTCGCGCACCGACATGAACCTCCAGCCGGTCGACCTCAGCGCGGAGGTCGACGCCATCGCCGGCGAATTGCAGGCCAGTGAACCCGGCCGCCGGGTCCGGTTCGCCGTCCAGGACGGCGTCTGGGTCGCCGCGGATCGCGGTCTCATCCGTACCGTGGTGCAGAACCTGCTCGAAAACGCCTGGAAGTTCACCGTCCGGCGCGACGCGGCCACCATCGAGTTCGGCACCACGCCTGCCGATGACGCCAGAATCTGCTGCTATGTGCGTGACAACGGGGCCGGGTTCGATCCCGCCTATGCCGACAAGCTCTTCCAGCCATTCGAGCGGCTCCACGAGGCCGCTGACTTCCCCGGCACCGGCATCGGCCTGGCCAGCGTCGCGCGGATCATCGAGCGCCACGGCGGGCGCACCTGGGCGGAGGGTGCGGTAGACCGCGGCGCCACCTTCTACTTCACCCTGGACGCGAAGGACACGCCATGAAGGACAGGCGGCGGGACAAGTCGCAGGGACAATTGGCGCAGGCCGAGCGCCTGGAGAGTCTGGGCCAGCTGGCCGGCGGGGTCGCGCACGACTTCAACAACCTCCTCGCGGTGATCCTCAACTACGCGACCTTTACCTCCGAGGAACTGGCCGACGCGACCGAATTGGACTGGGCCTCGCGCTGCGCATCAGCCCGCGACGACCTCGCGCAGATCAGCCTGGCGGGCGAGCGCGCGGCCAGCCTCACCCGCCAGCTGCTCGCCTTCGCCCGCCGGGAGGTGGTGCAGCCCCAGGTGCTCGACCTCGATACCGTCATCTCCTCAGTAGAGGAGTTGCTGCGCCGGACCCTGGGCGAGCATGTCGAGCTGGCCACCTCGCTCGCCGGTGACCTGCAGCCGGTCCTGGCCGACCCCGGGCGGCTGGAGCAGGTGCTGGTGAATCTCGCCGTCAACGCCCGCGACGCCATGCCCGGCGGCGGCACGCTGACCATCGACACCAGCAACATCACCGTGGACGCGGACTCCATCGCGGGGGGCTCGCAATCTCCGCCCGGACGGCACGTGCGGCTGCGGGTCAGCGACACCGGCACCGGGATGCCCCCTGAGGTGATCGAGCACGCCTTCGAGCCGTTCTTCACCACCAAGGCCGACGGCGGGGGGACCGGACTAGGCCTGGCCACCGTCTACGGGATCCTCTTGCAGGCCGACGGCCATATCCACATCTACTCCGAACCCGGCGGGGGCACGACCTTCAGCATCATGCTGCCCGCCACGACGCAAGCCCCCGCCCCGGAGGTGCCGGAGCCTACCTACCAGCGGACCCCCCGGGGGGAGACGGTCCTGGTCGTCGAGGACGAGGCCGCCCTGCGCGAGGTAACCCGGCGGATCCTGGCCCGCAACGGCTACCAGGTGATCACCGCCGCGAGCGGCCCGGAAGCCCTCGACATCGTTCGCCATCACCCGGGCGAGATCCACCTGCTCGTCACCGACGTCATCATGCCGCGCATGCTCGGCAAGGAGGTCGCCGAGCAGGTGCTGGCGGTCAAGCCGGGGACCGAGGTGCTCTACATGTCCGGGTACGCCCGGCCCGTCCTCGCCTCGCAGGGCAGGCTCGAACCCGGCGTGGCCCTGGTGGAGAAGCCGTTCTCCGCGGCCGACCTGCTGGCCAAGGCCGGACAGGTGCTCAACGGCCACTTCCGGGGTTTCAAGACCACCCGGGGGCCACCAGACTGACCACCGGAACCCGGGCCCCTAAAACACGGGGATGATGTCCTCGGGGTTGATGTCGTCGGACACATACACCCCGTCGATGTCCAGCTCCGGGATGGCCGGGAAGTCGATCCCCCACCGGGTCACGATCGCCCGGACCCGGGCCATGGCCACCCGCCAGTTCTCGGCCTGCTCCTCGTAGGACAGCACGCCCAGCCCGGCGGCCCGGGCGTGTCCCATCAGCACCCGGTGGTTGGCCAGGAAGTACGGCGGCAGCTCCCAGAACGCGCCCGTCCCGCCCGGCGGCTCCCACAAGATCATCGACAGGAACACGAACCCGGCCCGCAACTGCCGGGTGATCAGGCTCTTCACGTCGTCGGTGAGCCCGGGCCACTCCGAGTCCAGGATCGTCATGCAGATCTGGAGGTGACGCGACTCGTCCCGGCCGATCCGGTGGAACATCTCGCTGAACACCGGGTGCGTGGTCCCCGAGGCCATCCCGCGGAACAGCGTGGACGCGGCCATCTCGCCCATCATGAAGCTGGTGAACAGGACGGGCAGGGAGTACTTGCCGACGGCCTTGGTGTAGCCGGTCCAGTACCGGCCGCCGTTGTGGTAGAGCCAGCCGATGTTGTTGTGCGCGGCGCGCTCCAGGTCGGTGCGTGGTACCCAGTCCAGCGGGCCGCCCGGCCAGAGCCGGGCGATGGTGCGCTGGCAGCACTCCTCGTGGTTCATCTCGTCCCGCGTGATGGAGAAGAAGCACTTGCGGACCGGGTCCTCTTCGTGCTGCTCGAACGCGTGGATGGTGGCCCGGGCGAACACCGCGGGGCCGGAGGCGTCGAAGTTGGCCAGCACCGAGAACCAGTACATGATGCCGAGCCGCTGCTCGGCGGTGAAGTCCTCCGCGCGCAGCCCGTCCCAGGGCAGGCCCGCCGGGTTCCAGGCGGCGGTCTTGGACTTCTCGTAGATGGCGGCCAGTTTCTCGGTCTCGACCCGCCACTCCATCGGGTAGATATTCGGCTGCGGGATCTCCGGCGCGGGCCAGAAACCATCTTCGGGGATGACCAGCGCATCGTCGCGTTCTGCCACGTTCTGTCTCCGTCCAGGGTCACCGGGCGATTGAGACCAGCGTACGGCGGTCCCGCCGATCCGGGCGGACTGCGGTAAGGTACGCCTGTCCCGGGTGGCCCGGGACGGTGTGGAGCCCAGCGAAGCCGGTGCGATTCCGGCGCTGTCCCGCAACGGTGATGCCCCGGACGTGATACCGGCTGGGGATGAGCCCGGACGCCTGGCCCGTGCCGACGTTCTGTCCTCGGAGGAAGGGCGGTTCGTCCGGGATCCAGCCTGGGTCCCGTGGCGGGCGCCGCATCCTCCGGGCCCACGGAGGATGATCATGCGGTCCCTGACCAGCCGCCTTCCGGTCCTCGCGGCGGCTGCCGCGCTCACCGTGTCGGCCGCCGCGTGCAGCAGCACCCAAATCAGCAGCACGGGGGCCAGCGACACTGGCGCCACCTCGGGAAGCGGTACCGCCGGCGCGGCAGGCCAGGGCTTCCCGGTCTCGATCTCGGCGGCCAACGGCAGGGTGAACGTGGCATCGCGCCCGCACTCGATCGTGTCGCTCTCCCCCACCACGACCGAGATGCTCTACGCGATCGGCGCCGGAAGCCAGGTCAAGGCCGTGGACTCGCTGTCGGACTACCCACCACAGGCGCCCCGGACCAAGTTGTCCGCCTACCAGCCCAACGTGGAGGCGATCGTCGCGGAAAAGCCGGACCTGGTGGTGGAGTCGGGCGACACCGGGCAGCTGACCAAGCGGCTGGCCGCGTTCTCGATCCCGGTCCTCGAACTGCCCGCGCCGGCCAGGATCGCCGGGGAGTACACGGAGTTTGAGCAGCTCGGCCAGGCCACCGGGCATCTCGCCCAGGCCCAGCAGGAGGTGGCCCGGCTGCGCGCCCAGCTGCACCAGATCGCCGCCGCCGCGCCGCACCACGCCAAGCCGCTGACGTACTACTACGAGCTGGACCAGACCTACTACTCGGTGACCTCGTCCACGTTCGTGGGCAAGCTGCTCGCGCTGCTCGGCATGAAGAGCATCGCGGACCAGGCGTCCGGGGCGGCCAAATCGGGCGGCTACCCGCAGCTGTCCGCGGAGTACGTCATCAAGGCCAACCCGGACTACATCATCCTGGCCGACACCCTGTGCTGCCATCAGGATGCCGCCAGCGTGGCCAGGCGGCCCGGCTGGTCCGGCCTGGCCGCGGTCAAGGCCGGCCACATCATCGCGCTCAACGACGACATCGCCTCCCGGTGGGGGCCCCGGGTCACTGACCTGCTGCGCACCGTCGAAACCGCGATCGCCAAGGGCAGCAGCGGGTGAAATCGGCCGAGCGCGGCCGGCCCGGGGCAGCAGCCCCGGGGGCGCCAGCCCGCCCCGCCGCCGCGGGCCCCGCCGCCACGGGCCCCGCCGCCACGCGCGCCGCCACCGGCCCCACCACCACGGGCCGCGCCGCCCGTGCCATCCTGGTGGCCGCCGTCCTGCTCCTGATCGCGCTGGCCGTGGGCGTGTCGGTCGGCCCGGCCGGGCTTTCCCTCCCTGACGTCGCGGGGGCCCTGGTCACCAGGCTGCCCTGGCACCCGGCCGCCGGCGTGCCTGCGATCGACACCGACATCGTCTGGCAGATCCGGCTGCCCCGGGTGGTGCTCGGCGCGCTGGTCGGGGCCATGCTGGCCGGCGGCGGCGCCGCCTACCAGGGTGTGTTCCGCAACCCGCTGGCCGATCCGTACCTGCTCGGCGTGGCGGCCGGCGGCGGGCTGGGCGCCACCATCGTGATCGTCGCGGGCGGCAACCCGGAGCTGCTGCCCCCGGCCGCGTTCGCCGGGGCGGCGGGCGCGGTCGCGCTGACCTACCTGCTCGGCGCGGGGGCGGGCCGCCGCTCCCAGCCGGGCGGCCCGCAGATGAGCGGCGCCACCGGGTCCATCCTGCTGGCCGGGGTGGCGGTGGCCGCGCTGCTCACCGCGGTGCAGACGTACCTGCAGCAGCAGCACTCCCAGACGCTGCAGGCGGTGTACTCGTGGATCCTCGGCGGCCTGTCCCTGGCCACCTGGTCGGACGTCACGACGATCCTGCCCTACGTGATCGTGGCGGCCGGGATCCTGCTGGCCCACCGGCGGCTGCTCGACGTGCTGCGGATCGGCGAGACCGAGGCGGGCAGCCTGGGGGTGGACGTGGCCCGGCTGCGGCTGACCGTGGTCTTGGCGGCCACCCTGGGCACCGCGGCGGCGGTGTCGGTGAGCGGGCTGATCGGCTTCGTCGGCATCATCGTCCCGCACATGGTGCGGCTGACGGCCGGGGCGAGCTACCGGATCGTGCTGCCGGTGTCGATGATCGGCGGCGCGGCGTTCCTGGTCCTGGCCGACGTCCTGGCCCGCACCGTGCAGTCCCCGGACGAGGTGCCGATCGGCGTGATCACCGCCCTGGCCGGCGCGCCCTTCTTCTTGTTCATCCTCCACTCGCGGCGAGCGCGGCAGGAGCTCGCATGATCTCCTTCCAGCGGGTCGGCGTGCGGTACGGCAGCGCCCAGGCACTGGCTGAGGTCAGCGAGCAGGTCCCGGCCGGCCAGTGGCTGGCCATCATTGGCCGCAACGGAACCGGCAAGTCGACCCTCCTCCGCGCCGCCGCGAGACTCGTGGGGCATGAGGGGACGATCACGATCGGCGGGCAGCCGACCGGCAGGATGAGCCGGCGTGCCCTGGCCCGTCTCGTCGCCTACGTCCCCCAGCTGCCCGAGCTGCCCCCGGACATGACCGCCCTGGACTACGTGCTGCTGGGCCGGACCCCGCACATCGGCTACCTGGGCACCGAGACGCAGGCCGACCGGGACATCTGCGCCGGGCTCCTGGACCGGATGGATCTGGGCCCGATGGCCGGCCGCAGGCTCGGCACCCTGTCCGGCGGCGAGCTGCAGCGGGCCGTGCTGGCCCGGGCCCTGGCCCAGGACGCCCCCGTGCTGCTGCTCGACGAGCCGACCAGCGCCCTGGACCTGGGCCGCCGGGTGGCGGCCCTGGAACTGGTGGACGAGCTGCGCCGGGAGCGCTCGCTGACGGTGCTGTCGGTGGTGCACGATCTCACGCTGGCCGGGCAGTTCGCCGACCGGCTGCTGTTGCTGGACGGCGGGCGGGTCGCGGTCACCGGGGACCCGGCCAGCGTGCTGCGCGACGACGTGCTGACCCGTCATTTCGGGGCACCGTTGCAGGTGCTGACCACGGAGGACGGGGAGCGGGTGGTCACCTCACCGCGCCGTGGCCCCGGGCCGGCCCGCCAGGGCGTCAGACCCCCAGGTTCCGGCCGATGATCTCTTTCATGATCTCTGTGGTGCCGCCGAAGATCGTCTGCACCCGGCTGTCCGCGAACGCCCGGGCCACCGGGTACTCGGCCATGTAGCCGTAGCCCCCGTAGAGCTGGACGCACCGGTCCACGACCCGGTTGCACAGCTCGGTGTCCCACCACTTGACCATGGAAGCGTCGGTGTTGGAGAGCTCGCCGTCGGTGTGCTGGAGTACCGCGCGGTCGGTGAAGGCGCGGGCCACGGCCAGCTCGGTGGCCATCTCGGCGAGCAGGAACCGGTTGTGCTGGAAGCTGCCGATGGGCCGGCCGAAGGCCTGCCGCTCCTTGCAGTAGGCGAGCGTGTCCTCGTACACCTTCTCGGCGGCCGCCAGCGCGGTCGCGCCGATCGACACCCGCTCCCGGGGCAGGTTCTGCATGAGCGCGACGAACCCGCCGCCCTCCTCGCCGAGCAGGTTGCGGGCGGGCACGGTCACGTCGGAGAAGAACAGCTCCGAGGTGTCCTGCGCGTGCATGCCGACCTTGTCGAGGTTCCGGCCCCGCTCGAAGCCGGCCATGCCGCGCTCCACCACCAGCAGGCTGATCCCCCGGTGCCCGGCGCCGGCGTCGGTCCGGGCCACCACGATGACCAGGTCGGCCAGCTGCCCGTTGGAGATGAAGGTCTTCTGGCCGTTGAGCACGTAGCTGTCCCCGCCGCGCACCGCCGTGGTGCGGATGCCCTGCAGGTCGCTGCCCGCGCCGGGCTCGCTCATCGCGATGGCCGTGATGATCTCGCCCGAGCAGTACCCCGGCAGCCAGCGGTCCCGCTGCTCCGGCGTGCACAGCCGCAGGAAGTACTGGCCGTTGATGTCGTTATGCACGGCGAAGCCGGGCCCCGTGGCCCCGGCCCGGGCGAACTCTTCGTCGAGGATCAGGTAGAAGCGGTAGTCCGGATTGCCCCCGCCGCCGTACTTCTCGTCCACGTCGATACCGAGCAGGCCGGCCCGCCCGGCGGCCAGCCAGACGTCGCGGGAGACCATCCCGTCCCGCTCCCACTGGGCGTGGTACGGCGCCACCTCGCGGGCGATGAACTCCCGCACCATCTCCCGGAACGCATCGTGCTCAGGGGTGAAAATGTCGCGGTTCATACCCGCCGCCTCGCTCCCTCGCGCCGGCCCCGCCGCCCCGGGTCCCGGCTGGCTCAGTTCAGGCGGCGGTGGATTCCGGCAGGTAGGCGGCCCACTGGGGATCGCCGTCGTGGGCCGCGCCGATCAGGCGCCAGTGCGCGCCGCGCGGCGCGGCCGGAATCCGGTTCATGGTCCAGCCGAGTTCCTCGATCAGCCGGTCGGCCTTGCTGTGGTTGCACCGCATGCAGGAGGCCACGCAGTTTTCCCAGGCGTGCGGGCCGCCTTTGCTGCGCGGGATCACGTGGTCGATGGTCTCCGCCTTGCGGCCGCAGTACGCGCACAGGTAGTTGTCCCGGCGCATCAGCGCACCGCGGGTGAGCGGGACCCGGCTGCGGTGCGGAATCCGCACGTACCGGCGCAATCGGATCACTGAGGGCGTGACGATAATCATCGAGGAAGAGCGCAACAAGGCACCCTCCGCATCGTCGTGCACGACTTCGGCCTTCTCGCCCAGGACGAGGCACACCGCACGCCGCAGGCCGACCGTGGTCAACGGCTCATACGTCACGTTCAGCAGCAGTACCCGTCGCAAGCCCGCCTCCTGCCTGGTGCGGTAGGCAAGCACTAGTGTGCCGGGCCAGCCCCTGGGAGTCCAGGTAGGCCCCTGGGTTTCCGGAGAGTGCAGGTTTCCACGGAAGCACAGTGCGAGCCAATCACAGCCTAGCTGGCGTTGCCCGCCCAGACATAACGCCGGCGTGGCGGGACGCAAAATGTCCGGTACCGCCCGGGCCACCCCCCGGGCGCGGGCCACCGCAGCTGCGCTGCTCCCTTAAAGTGCGACCATGACTGCCTCCGGCCCCCCCGCGGCGAGCGCTGGCCCTCACCCGCCCGGGTATCCCGTGGCGCGCCGCGACGACCTCGTCGAGGATCTGCCTGGGCACCGCGTCCCCGACCCGTACCGCTGGCTGGAGGACGCGGGCAGCGCCGCGACGCAGGAGTGGCTGGGGGCACAGGACTCGCTGTGGGCCGGCACGGAGGCCGGGCTGGCCGGGCGGTCCCGGGTGCAGGCCCGGATCCAGGAGCTGATGGCCGCCGGGTACGTCAGCGCCCCGGCCTGGCGCGGCCCGCGCCAGTTCTTCACGCGCCGCCTGCCCGGCCAGGAGCACGGGGTGCTGCTGACGGCCGCCACCGGGGAACCGGAGCGGGTGCTGATCGACCCGGCGGCGCTGGACCCGGCCGGGCTGACCACGCTCGATTCCTGGCAGCCCGACAAGGAGGGCCGGCTGCTCGCCTACCAGCTGTCCTGCGGAGGGGACGAGGAATCGGAACTCCGGGTGCTGGATGTCGTGTCCGGCGAGCTCGTGGACGGCCCTATCGGCCGCTGCCGCTATTCGCCGGTGGCCTGGCTGCCGGGCGGCAAGGCGTTCTACTACGTCCGCAAGCTCCCGCCGGGCCAGGTCCCGCCGGGTGAAGAGCAGTTCCACCGCCGGGTATACCTGCACACCGTCGGCACGGCCGCTGATGCGGACGTGCTGATCTTCGGCGATGGCCGGGACAAGACGAACTACTACGGCCTCTCAGTCAGCCGGGACGGCCGCTGGCTGGTCATTTCCGCCGCCCAGGGCACGGCGCCGCGTGACGACGTCTGGCTGGCCGACCTGACCGCCTCCGCGCCGGGCGAGCCGCTGCTACAGGTGGTCCAGGAGGGCGTGGACGCCCGGACCGGTCTGCACGTGGGCCGGGACGGCCGGCTGTACGTGTTCACCGATGCGGGCGCGCCGCGGGGCAGGCTGGCGGTGACCGATCCGGCCCACCCAGGGCCGGCCCGCTGGCGAGACCTCATCAGCCAGGATCCGACGGCGATCCTCAACGACTACGCCATCCTGGACGGCCCCGAGCTCGAGCGGCCAGTGCTGATCGCCTCCTGGACCAGGCACGCGATCAGCGAGATCACCGTGCACGATCTGGCTACCGGTGAACGGGCCGGCACACTGGCGCTGCCCGGCCCCGGCCACGCGGGCGGCGCCGCCCGGCTGGGCACCACCGGGGGCATCAGCGCCCGGCCGGAAGGCGGGCACGAGGCCTGGTTCGGCTACAGCGACAACACCACGCCGGCGACGGTCTATCGCTACGACGCGCGCAGCGGCGAGGTTTCCCGCTGGGCCCAGGCCCCCGGCGCGGTCGAGATGCCGGACGTGCGCACCCACCAGGTGTCGTTCGCCTCGAAGGACGGCACCGAAGTCCGCATGCTGGTCATCTCTGCCCGCCCGGGGGGCGCCCTCCCCGACCAGCCGCGGCCGGCCATCCTGTACGGCTACGGCGGGTTCGGCATCAGCATGGCGCCGGCCTACTCCGCCTCCATCCTGGCCTGGGTGGAGGCCGGTGGCATATACGCGATCGCATCGCTGCGCGGGGGCGGCGAGGAAGGTGAGGACTGGCACCGCGCAGGCATGCGCGAGCACAAGCAGGCCGTGTTCGACGACTTCCACGCAGCGGCGGAGGCCCTCATCGCCGGCGGCTGGACCACGCCGGAGCAGATGGGTATCTCCGGCGGCTCGAACGGCGGTCTGCTGGTCGGCGCGGCGCTCACCCAGCGGCCCGAGCTGTACCGGGCCGTGGTGTGCTCGGCCCCGCTGCTGGACATGGTGCGCTACGAGCGTTTCGGCCTCGGCCAGACCTGGAACGACGAGTACGGCACCGCCGCGGATCCGGTCGAACTGGGCTGGCTGCTTGGCTACTCCCCGTACCACCGGGTGCGCCCCGGCACCAGGTACCCGGCCACGCTGTTCACCGTGTTCGACAACGACACCCGGGTCGACCCGGTGCACGCGCGGAAGATGTGCGCCGCCCTGCAGCACGCCACGTCCGCGCCCTACCCGGATCACCCGATCCTGCTCCGCCGGGAGCGGGAGGTCGGCCACGGGGCCCGCGCGGTCAGCCGCACCGTGACGCTGTCCGCGGACACGCTGATGTTCCTGGCCGCGCAGACCGGGCTGGAGCTCAGCGGCTGACCAGCACCTCGCGGTAGTCCCGCACCGCCGGGAAGTCGCCATGCTTCGCGGCGACCGCCTCACCCAGCGACCGGGCCGCGCGCAGCACGATGCCGGGGCGGTGCTGGCTGGGCAGCCCGAGCAGGGTGTCCCGGCTGAGCCGCAGCGCCTCCTCGGGTTCGCCTGCCTCCAGCCGGCAGCGCGCCCGGCCGAGCGTGACCAGTGAGCGGTCGAGGAACTCGGCCGGCGCGTAGAGCCGCAAGGCCTGCCCGAAGGCGTCGTCCGCGCCGCGGCAGTCGCCCAGGGTGACCAGTGCGTCGCCCTGGTGGAACAGCAGCTGCCGCTCGGTGTACCCGAACACGGTGTCCCGCCGATCCTCCTCGGGCAGCCGCTCCAGCGCCTCGTGCGCCTGGTCCAGGGCCAGGCTGGCCCGGCGCACCTCAGCCCCGCCCGCACCTCCCCGGCCGCCCACAGTGCCCGGCACGCCCCCGCTGGCCCGGGCCCGGGCCAGCCGGGCCAGGGCCCGCGCCTCCACGACGGGCGCCATCACGCCGGCCACGCACGGCTGGTGCCCGGCCAGATCGGCGCTGGCCCGGGCGGCGGCGGCGGCCTGCGCCGCATCGCCGTAGTACAGCGGCACGAGCGACTCGCGGACGGCGACCCACGCCCGCAGGTGCCGGTCCCCGGTCTCGTCGGCAGCGGTCCGTGCGGTGCTGAAGAAAGACCGGGCCACGCGGTGGTCACCGACATCCATCATGGTCATGCCGGCCAGCCCGGCCAGCCGGGCCGCCAGGCGGCACAGCCGCTCCACGAATTCCAGCGGCTGGCGCTGCTCACACATGCGCCGCACGTCGCCGAGATCGAGGAGCACATCGCAGAGCAGCCGCATGGGCGGCACCGTCATGTACTGCCGGCCGTACTCCCCGGTCATGCCCTCCCAGTGGTCCAGCATCGCCACCGAGACGGTCGAGCCGAGCAGCGCCTCGTCCAGGCGGCGGCGGATCCGATCGACCGCACCGAAGAACCGGCCGTCCGCCGGGGCGCCCGGGTCCGCCATCAGGCGCAGCAGCGTGCGCCGCACCATGTCGTCATCCATCTCCCCCACGCTCAGCGCGGCGGGGTCGGCGGCCTGCGCGGCGCCCGCGATGGCCGGCCCGGGAACAGGCCCGGCCGTCGCGGGCCGGGGCGGCGCCGCCGGGACGGAACCAGGCAGCGCCACTGAGGCGGGGGGCGGCGCCGAGGCAGGCAAGGCCGAGGCAGGCAGGGCTGAGGCGGGGACCGTTGCTGAGGCAGGCAGGGCTGAGGCGGGGACCGTTGCTGAGGCAGGCAGGGCCGAGGCGGGGACCGTTGCTGAGGCAGGCAGGGCCGAGGCGGGGACCGTTGCTGAGGCAGGCAGGGCCGAGGCGGGGACCGTTGCTGAGGCAGGCAGGGCCGAGGCGGCGAGGACGGATGCGGACCGCGCGGGCCCGGCGGCCGCGGCAGGCGACGCCGCGGCCAGCCGGCCGGCGCCGCCAGGCTCCGGCGCAGGCAATTGCGTGGCGGTGAGCCCGACCGGGCCCCCGGCGGTGCGCCCGCCGGGTTCAGCCGGGCCGGGTTCGCCCCGGCCGGGAACAGCGGTCAGTATCGGCGGCGTGCTCCGCGGCGCGCCCGGCGGGTCGTAGCCGTGCAGTCCCGGGCCATCGGGTCGGCCCGGGTCCGGCGGGCCGGCGTGCACCGGCCCGGACAGCACTAACGGGGGCGCTCGGTGCCCCTGGCGGCACAGGCAGGGACCCTCGTAGCCGAGGTCGGCCGGCTCGGCCTGGTAGACGCAGCACAGGTAGTGGAGGTACTCCGGGCCGGGCCTCTTCTGGCCTCCTTCGTAGGAGGACAGCAGGGTCTCGCTGAACCGGGGCGGGGTCCGCCCCTCCCGCACATACCGGGCCCTGACCTGCGCGACCACGTCCGCCAGGGCGATCCCGAGCGCGAGCCGGTGGGCGCGGACAAGCGTGGTGCCGAAGGCCGGGCTGCACTGGCTGTGGATGATGAGCGCGATCTGCGCGGCGGGCTGCCCGGAGGCGAGGCAGTGCGCCCGGATAGCCCGGGCCATCGAGATCTCCTGGCGGGCTTCCAGGCCGGCCGGTATCTGGGTGCCACCCAGTTCCACCTGGGCCGGGCTGCCCGCACCGGCCTGGCTGACCTCGCTGAGCAGTCGTGGTGCCACCAGGCCTGCGCCTGACCGGGCGCGCCGTGCTCCCATGTCCCATTCCTCCTCTGGGCCCGTCCCGCATCCGCGCACGAACCCGCGCTAACTCACTGTTACATCTAAAGTGCGTTCCGCCGCCCAATTCAAGGAAATACCTCGCTACCCGTTCGGCCCGGAAATGAGCCGTGCAATTCTCTCTCTACATGTTGCATCCTGCACGCTCCGCCTGGCCCGCGTCATCACAATCGCGCGGATAGATACCAAACTGCTTCGGAGAGACAGCCGGGAGGGGCTCAACGTGGCCAGGTCAGCCGGGATCGCCGGCCACTATGGGGAAGCGGCCTCCGGCCGCCGCCGGCGTTCCCCGCCGGGCAGCGGCTGGCTTCCCCCGAGCGGTGCCGGCTCCTCCCCCGACCGGCGACCGGCTCCTCCCCCGAGCGGCGAAAGGAATCCCCCCGTGATCTCGCAAGCGCTCCTCGCGGCGCGCGTCCTCGCCACGGCATCCAACGACACCCTCGAATCCGTCTGCGCGGACAAGGGCCAGCAGCCTGGCATCGCCTGCCGGCTGACCTGGGACCTCCTGCACAACCGGACTGCCGCCGAATTCGTCAAGGTGTGGTTGGCCCAGCCGGTCAGCACCGTGCTGCGGATCCTTTACGTGCTGCTGATCGCGGTGCTCATCCGGATCGTGGCTCACCGGCTGATCAACAGGATCACTGCCCGGGTGGCACAAGGGGGAGGCAACGGGAGGGCCGACGCGGCGCACACCCTGCTCGGAGAGCGGCGGCGGCAGCGGGCCAAGGCCCTCGGCTCGATCCTGCGCAACGCCGCGTCAGTACTCATCTTCGGCATCGCCGCGGTCACCATCGCCGGTGACCTCGGCCTGAACCTGGCCCCGGTCCTGGCCAGCGCCGGAGTCCTCGGCCTGGCCATCGGCTTCGGCGCGCAGAGCCTGGTGCGTGACTTCCTGTCCGGGATCTTCATGCTGCTGGAGGACCAGTACGGAGTGGGCGACGTCATCGACGCAGGCGACGCCACCGGGACCGTCGAGGCGGTCAGCCTCCGGGTGACCCGGCTCCGGGACGTCAACGGCGTGGTCTGGCACGTGCGCAACGGGACCATCAACCGGATCGGGAACGAATCCCAGGGCTGGGCCCGCGCAGTGGTGGACTTCCCGGTGGCCTACGACCAGGACCTGCCCGAGGTGCGCCAGACCATGAAGGCCACGGCCGACGCGATGTGGCAGGAGCAGCGCTGGCATGACGTGATCATGGAAGAGCCCGAGGTCTGGGGGGTGGAGTCCGTATCCAGCGACGCCATCGTGATGCGGCTGGTGGCCAGGACGCTCCCGTTGCGGCAATGGGAGGTGGCCCGCGAACTGCGGGAGCGGCTGAAGAACGCGCTGGCGTCCGCATCGGTGGACGGCGAGCCGGTGGCCACGGCGATCGGCGCGGGGACCGCCGCGCAGGCCGACGCGGAAGCGCACGCTCCCGCCCCGGCACCTGCCAAAGACTGACTGACCAGCCCGGCCTGCCCGCCCGGGGGCGACCCCGGACCCCCGACCTCACCGGCTCGGCCCCAACAGCCTCCGGCGCGCCCGGCCTGCCAGCCCGGGGGGCGACCCCCGGAACCCCCCGACCTCACCGGCTCGGCCCCAACACGCCTCCGGCGCGCCCGGCCTGCCAGCCCGGGGGGGCGACCCCCCGGAACCCCCCGACCTCACCGGCTCGGCCCCAACACGCCTCCGGCGCGCCCGGCCTCCCCGGTGAGGGCACTACCCTGGAGGACGCGATGGACGACACCAGGGAACTGAGCTTCTACGAGGCGGCCGGTGGCGAGGAGACGTTCCGCCGCCTGACCCGCCTGTTCTACGAGAGCGTGGCCGGCGATCCCGCGCTGCGCGCCGTTTACCCCAGCAAGGACCTGGGACCCGCCGAGGAGCACCTGCGGCTGTTCCTCATCCAGTACTGGGGCGGCCCGTCCACCTACAACGAGCTGCGCGGGCATCCGCGGCTGCGGATGCGGCACCGGCACTTCGTCATCGGCGAGGCCGAGCGTGACGCCTGGCTGCGGCACATGCGCGCCGCGCTCGACCAGATCGGGCTGGAGCCCGCACTCGACGCCCGGCTCTGGGACTACCTGGTGATGGCCGCGCACAGCCTGGTCAACGCGCCGGCCGAGCCAGGCCGGCCGGACCTGGGGCTGAGCCCAGCGTAGGACGGCCAGCCCAGCCCAGCGTGAAGCCGGCCCAGGGCTCAAACCTCTGCCGGCATCAACCAGGCCCGGGTCTCTAACCCCGGGTCAGCTTGCGGTAGGTGACCGCGTGGGGGCGCGCTGCCTCGGCGCCAAGCCGCTCGATCTTGTTCTTCTCGTACGACTCGAAATTGCCCTCGAACCAGAACCAGGTCGAGCCGCCTTCCCAGGCCAGGATGTGCGTGGCGATGCGGTCCAGGAACCAGCGGTCGTGGCTGGTGATGACCGCGCAGCCGGGGAACTCCAGCAGCGCCCGCTCCAGCGAGGCGAGGGTCTCCACGTCCAGGTCGTTCGCGGGCTCGTCGAGCAGCAGCAGGTTGCCGCCCTGGCGCAGGGTAAGGGCCAGGTTGACCCGGCCCCGCTCACCGCCGGACATCATCCCGGCCGGCTTCTGCTGGTCGGGGCCCTTGAAGCCGAACGCGGCCACATAGGCCCGGCTGGGGATCTCCACGTTGCCCACCCGGATCGTGGATTCTCCGCCGGAGATGGCCTCCCAGACGTTCTTCGCCGGGTCGATCCCGGACCTCAGCTGGTCCACGTAGGCGATCTTGACGGTGTCACCGATCTTGATGTGGCCCGAATCCGGCTTCTCATCGCCCACGATCATCTTGAACAGCGTGGTCTTGCCGACCCCGTTCGGGCCGATCACGCCGACCAGCCCGTTGCGCGGCAGCGAGAAGCTCAGCCCGTCGATCAGCACCCGGTCCTCGAAACCCTTGGTCAGGTCCGTGACCTCGACCACCTGGCTGCCCAGCCGGGGGCCCGGCGGGATCTGGATCTCCTCGAAGTCCAGCTTGCGGTGCTTGTCCGCTTCCGCGGCCATCTCCTCGTAGCGCTCCAGCCGGGCGCGGCTCTTGGACTGGCGGGCCCGCGGGCTGGAGCGCACCCACTCCAGCTCGTCTTCCAGCCGCTTGCGCCGCTTGGCGTCCTTCGCGCCCTCGACCTTGATCCGGGACGCCTTGGTCTCCAGGTAGGTGGAGTAGTTGCCCTCGTAGGGGTAGGTGTGGCCCCGGTCCAGCTCGAGGATCCACTGCGCCACGTTGTCCAGGAAGTACCGGTCGTGGGTGACCGCCACGACCGTCCCGGGGTACTTCTCCAGGTGCTGCTCCAGCCACTGCACGCTCTCCGCGTCCAGGTGGTTGGTGGGCTCATCCAGCAGCAGCAGGTCCGGCTGGGACAGCAGCAGCTTGCACAAGGCGACCCGGCGGCGCTCTCCCCCGGACAGCAGGGTCACATCGGAGTCGGGGGGCGGGCAGCGCAGCGCGTCCATGGCCTGCTCAAGCTGGCTGTCCAGGTCCCAGGCGTCACGGTGATCAAGCTGCTCCTGGAGCTTGCCCATCTGCTCCAGCAACTCGTCGGAGTAATCCGTCGCCATCTTCTCGGCGATCTCGTTGTACTCGTCCAGCAGGGCCTTGGTCTCCGCCACCCCGTCCTGGACGTTGCCCAGCACGGTCTTGGTCTCGTCAAGCCCCGGCTCCTGGCTCAGCAACCCCACCGTGAAGCCGGGGAAGAGCCGCGCATCGCCGTTGGACGGCTGCTCCAGGCCCGCCATCATCTTCAGCAGCGTCGACTTGCCCGCACCGTTGGGCCCGACCACACCGATCTTGGCCCCAGGGAAGAACGCCAGCGTTACCTCGTCAAGGAGGACCTTGTCGCCCTTCACCAATCGGGCGGCATGCATCTGATAGATAAATTCAGGCATGCTCCAAGGTTAGGGGCTTCAGCGCAGAGGGTCGGACGGCCCGGCCCCCGGGGGAAGCGTGCACACCCGGTCCCGGCCCGACTTCTTGGCCCGGTACAGCGCAGCGTCGGCCGCGGCGAGCAGCTCGAACAGGTCCTCGCCGTCGCGGCCCAGCGCGGCCACCCCGATCGAGACCGTGACCGTCACGGTGCCGCCGGGCGCGGTGCCGCCGGGCGCGGTGCCGCTGGACACGGTGCCGCTCGAGGCGGTGCCGCTGGAGGTGGTGCCGCTCGAGGTGGTACCGCTGGACGCGGTGGCACCGCGGGCCGCCACCGCCATGTCCCGGACCCGGCCCCGCAGCCGCTCGGCGATGCGGCAGGCCTCCTGCTGCCCGGCTCCGGGCAGCACGGCCACGAACTCCTCGCCGCCAAACCGGCCGAGCACGTCGCAGGCCCGCACGTGCTGGCCCAGGGTGCTGGCTGTCGCGGCCAGCAGCTCGTCTCCGGCCAAATGCCCATAGGTGTCGTTGACCCGCTTGAAGTGGTCGATGTCCACGAGCAGGACCGCGGCGCCCCCGCCGGCGCGCCGGGCCCGGCGGATCCGCTGCTCCGCCTCCCGCTGCCAGGCGACGGCGTTGAGCAGGCCGGTCTTCGGGTCGGACTGGGCGGCCGCGCGCAGCTGCTGGTGCAGCAGGCTGCGCCGGAGCAGGATGACCGGCGGAAGCGCGACGACCAGCATGGCCCAGCTGAGCGTGCAGGCGATGGTGACCAGCACACCCGCGCACAGCCCCGCCGCGTCGACCAGCAGGCTCTCGAAGTCCCGGGCGGTCCTGGACCAGGACACGCCAGACCAGGACACACCGGGCCACGACAGGGCCGATCGCGCGGCCCGCCCGGCCAGGGCGATCAGGAGCGCGTTGACGAGCACGAACAGCCCGGCGCAGCACGCGGCACCGAGGACCATCACCGGGTCGCGCAGCCATGGGCCATGCGGGTGGACCAGGCTGTACAGGCTGTGGAACAGCACCGAGCTGGCCGCCCCGGCCAATCCCAGTGCGGCGGCCGTGAACGCCCGCCAGTACAGCGGGCCCTGCCGGGCCCGCCAGTGCGCGTACGCGCCGATGAGCACAGGACCGAGCATCGCGTACTCCGGCGGCAGCAGCAACGCAGCCGGGAGCCACCAGGCGGTGAGCAGATCATGGGTGCCCGGTGGCGGCGCCCCGCCTCGCCGGGTCGCCTCGATGCAGACCATCCCGCAGCCGAGAACGAGCGCGAAGAGCCCGAGTTGGTCCGGGACGGGCTGGAGCCGGGTCAGCTGCCAGGCCGCCAGGATGAACTCCGTGCCGGTCACCGCGATCAGGTACGCCCGCAGCCGCCGCCGCCTGGGTAGCCGATCGAACGCCCATGGCGCTTCGGGACGGCACCCTGACCCGCCGCGGTACTCACGGTGCATCGTGCGCTGGACTGCCGACATGCCACCTGTCCATCACTGCCGCAGGCAGGCCCCTCCGGCATTTCGGTCACATTCCGTATTCAAGAAGCGGCCGAACTATGACGCTGGGTAACAGCGTAGGGCCAAGGGGCCTGCCCGACAGGCAATTCCGTGGATCCAAGCGAGTCGCGGCCTCAGAACGGAGCGGACAGTGCCGCGGGCTCGCCGGCCCCGTCCGGCGTGGCCAGCCCCGATACGGATCCGTTGCGGGCAGCGAGCGCAGCCAGCGCCTCGCCGTCGCCGTCCAGGCCAGCCTCAGCCACGGGACCTCCGGCGGGCCCGGGCTCAGCCGCGGCACCGTCCGGCGCCGCCTGCACCGCCGCCGGCCGCCGGGGCCGCTGGAAGCTGGCCACGCCATGGGCCAGGTCGTGCCCGACCGAGGTTGCCTCCACCTCGACCGCCAGCCGGGAGACCCCGTCCTTTTCGTACGGCCGGACCTGGAGGCGGCCCTTGACCACCACCGGCTCGCCCTTGTGCAGGCACTTCGCGGCGTTGTCGGCGAGCGTCCGCCAGCAGACCACGCTGACGAACGAGGTCGCGCCGTCCGTCCACTCGCCGGTCTCGCGGTCCACCCGGCGCGGGGTGTACGCGACCCGCATCGAGAGCGTGGAGATGCCGTTGGCCGTGATGCGGAACCGTGGTTCGCGGGCCACGTACCCGGACAGGAACACCTGCGCGTCGTTGATCATGCCATCCTCCTGGCTCGGCCCGGCGGCCCGGTGAGCGGTGCCGCCCGCGGCGGCGCGATGCCGCCCGCTGCCCACCACGATCACGGCCGGGGACGGGAGCGGCCACGCCGAACCAGGTTCTGTGGATGGCGGGGCCAATTCGGTACGACTGTGGACAGCCGAGGCGAAACGGCGGTACCGCATGCGACAATCCGGCTGCTAGCCCCGTGCGCGGGTCCCGCGCCCGGTCCCCGTGCCCGGGTCCCCCGCCCCGTGGTTGGGCAGAACGTCTACGCGGACACCAGCTCCGATGGTTCGGCGATCACGTTGACGAGGGCGCCGTTGCGCATCACGGTGATGGCCATCGGCTGCCCGATCGCCTCCGCGAACATCAGCCGCTGCAGATCCTGCGCCGCGGCGACGGGATGGCCGCCCGCGCTCACCAGCAGGTCCCCCGCCCGCAGGCCCGCCCGGTCGGCCGGGCCGCCGGCCACCACCTCGGCCACGCGCAGGCCCGTGGGCCGCCCGACCCGCTCGGCCAGCATGGCCGGGAGCGGGGCCGGCACGCTGACCAGCCCGAGGTAGGCCCGGCGGACCTTGCCGTGCCGCATGAGCGCGGCGATGATACGCCGCGTGGTCGCGTTGACCGGGACGGCCAGGCCCAGGCCCACGCCGGCCACGGCGGTGTTGATGCCGACCACCCGGGAGTGGCTGTCCGCGAGAGCCCCGCCGGAGTTGCCCGGGTTGAGGGCCGCGTCGGTCTGGATCACGTCCTCGATCAGCCGCCCCGCACCCGCGCTGCGGGTGGGCAGGGACCGGCCCAGGGCGCTGACCACCCCGGCGGTGACCGAGCCCGCCAGCCCGAGCGGGTTGCCCACGGCCACGACGAGCTGGCCCACCACGAGCTGGTCCGCCTCGCCCAGCTCGGCGGGTGGCGGGGTGGTCCCCGAGGTCCGCAGCACAGCCAGGTCGGAGAGCGGGTCCGTGCCGACGACCCGGAACGGTGTGGTGGAACCGTCCGCGAACGCGGCCGTGCCGGCCGCGGCGCCGCCCACCACGTGCGCGTTGGTGAGCATGAACCCGTCGCCGGTGAAGACCACGCCCGAGCCGAGGCTCTCCCCGCCCCGGCCGGCCGGCCTGCGGCACCCGCAGGCTGGCCACCTTGCCGGTGAGCTCGGCCGCGACCCCGGCGACGATCTGCGAGTAGCTGTCCAGCGGTTGCTGCTCTGGCACGCTGCCTCCTACCCCGGCGGGTCCGGCGGGTGCGAGCCCGGCAGGGGATTACATAATTACAACTTGTTCAGAGTGCTAACGCCAGTCCGCGGGCGGGCCTTCCCGCGTCCTTACGCTGTGGGCGGAACCGCGCCTGCCGGCATGCGGCTGCTTCCCGGGCCGGGCTACCTGCGCGCGGCTGCTTCCCGGACCGGGCTACCTGCGTGCGGACTGGAGCGCGCCGCAGAACCGGGCGTACTCCGACAGCTCCTGCTTGATGGGCATCAGCACCAGCTGCTCGGCGACGTCCTGCATGCGGGACCGCATCTGCGCCTCGACCCGGCTTCGTTCCCGCAACGCGGCGGCGCTGACCATGCTCATGCACCCGGATGCGGTCAGCCAGCCCAGGGTGAGGAACGCCGCGATCAGGATCACGACCCAGGGCAGCAGCGCGGCGTCACTGAAGATGCCGGCGGCGTGATGCACGGCGTGGAAGACCCCGATCACCAGCAGCGCGGCGATCCACGCCAGCCCGGTCACCACGCAGCCCAGCAGCAGTCCCTGCCAGACCGCGACCACCCGCCACCAGGGCTCCACGCTGTTCTCCTCGGGCAGCGACTCGCCGATCGCCGTGCCGAGCGCGCCCGGGATCTCGTCCCGTTTCGACCTCGCGGCCACCCGGACCGTGTCCGACCAGGGCAGCGGGAGCGTGGGGCCGACCTGCTCGCCGATGGCGGTGAGCGCGTTGTCGATCTCCGCCTGCTGCGCCCCGGCGGGGCCGCCGGATATCCCGCGCAGTTCCTCCCACAGGTTGCCGAGCCGGAGCCTGCGCACGGGATCATGGCCGAGCGCGCGGTCCACCAGCCAGGACACCGGCCAGCCGACGTAGTCCACGGCCCGCAGCTCGCGGGCGCTCTGCAGCGCCTGGCCGACCCCGGCCGCCCCGGCGGCCTTGCTGAATGACTCCCCCAGGACCACGGCGCTGCCCGGGGGGACCTCGGCGAAGTCCCCGGTGGCGGTGTCCAGGCCCGCGCCGCGGGCCGCACCGGCGTAGGGCACGAACCGCTCAGCCATCGCGTCCAGGTCAGCCGCGATCCGGTCGGTCGCGGCGCGGCGCTGCGTGACGGCCTCGGCCAGCACCTTGCGCAGCTCGCCCAGGCCCGCGCCCGTGCGGGCCGAGGTGACCAGGACCCGGGCGTCGTGCAGCCCTTCGGAGTCGAGCAGCCGGGTCAGGTCGGTCACGCAGTCCTCGGCCTGCTCCGGGCTGAGCAGATCGGACTGGTTGAGCACGACCGCGATCACCGATGAGTGACCCGCGAGCGGGGTGAGGTAGCGCCGGTGCACGGACGCGTCCGCGTACTTCTGCGGGTCGAGCACCCACAGCATCAGGTCGGCCAGCCCGACGAGCCGGTTCGTCTCCACCGCCGCCCCCGCGGCCACCGAGTCGTGGTCCGGCAGGTCGATCAGGACCAGCCCGCGCAGTGACGCCTCACCCTCGCTGAGCGCGCTGGACCGGGCGTAGCGGTTGCGGTGCGGGATGCCCAGCCACTCCAGCAGCGGCCCGGCGCCGTCCATGCCCCACACGCAGGCGTGGGGGTCCTTGGTGAACGGCCGGATCACGCCCACGGCCGAGAAGTCCGCGCCGGCCATCTGGTTGAACAGCGACGACTTGCCGCTGCCGGTCCCGCCGGCCAGGACCGCGACCGTGTGGCTGGGCGACAGGCGCAGCCGCTCACCCGCCCGGGCGACCAGCTGCTCAGCCTCGGCGAGCAGTGCCGGGCGGAATCCTTCCGGGCCGCTGCGGGCCGCGCCGATCTGGATGACCCGGGCGAGCGCGGTCAGCCGCCCGGACAGGTCCGCGCCCGGCCCGGCACTGGGCAGCCCCATGCCGGCCAGCCCGGTACCGCCGGTTACCGTCGTGCTGCCGAGCCCCGTCCCAGCCTGCCCGGTGCCTGCCTGTCCCCCGTGCCCCGCCTGCCCGGCCCCAGTCAGCCAGGTGGACGGGTATTCCCCGATGCTCATCTCGCCATCTCAAGTGAGTAGGTGGCCTGGTACAGCCGGACGGCCGCAGCGTCGTCCAGCGTCCCGGCCGAGTCAATCACCTCGACGAACCTCAGCATCTCCTCGTCGAAGAGCCGGCGCATCCGCTCGCGGAGGTCCGCACGGGCCTTGCCGCCGATCTCCCGCAGCGGGCCCGCGCCGAACAGCGAGGTCAGCAGGAGCTGCGGCACGGCCCCGGTGCCCTCGGCGGGCGCGGCGTCGGCGTCACGCTGGCCGAGCATCGCCACGATGAGCACGGTGGCCAGCGAATCGTCATCGAAGGACATCACCCGGGCGATGGACCGCTTGGTCACGCTCTCCGCCTTGACCAGCCGCATCACGTCGTCCTGCCAGGCGCTGACCGCCCGCACCGCCCGGGTCTGGAGGTCCGCGGAGGAGTGGGCCAGCGGCAGCGTGGCCTGGCGGAGCGGGCCCGCCGGGCTGTCCCCGTCGGCGTCCGGGACGTCCGCCGGCATGGCCTCAGCCGTGCCGAAGATCAGCCCGGCGTCCGCCGCGAACTGCGAGCCGGTCCAGCTCTCGCTGGCTTCCGCGGCCGCGAACGCATCCAGGAGGGCCACACCCGCCGGGTGGTTGCGCCAGCGGCGGACGGATTCCTCGGCGGCCCGGTCGGCGACCGAGAGGATCAGCGACTCGATCCCGGCCCGCAGCGCGCTCTTCAGCGACCGGGCCCGGGCGGGGACGCCGCGCCGGCGCTGGCGGCCCTGCCTGCCCCGGGGCGCCTGCAGCCCGCGCAGCAGCTCACCGGTACCGGCGAAATCCTGCCAGCGGGCCAGGATCTCGCCACGCAGCAGCGAGCCGTCGGCGAGCACCTCGTCCGCCTCGGCCAGCCCGGCCGCGTACGCGCCCTCGACCGCAGCCTTCAGGTCCGAGCGGATGACCAGCTGGGCTTCCGCCTCGGCGGCCAGGGCCGGGACCCGGCTGCGGAAGGTGTCCAGAGCGCCCGACATGGTCTGGGTCAGCACCGCGACCCGGCGGTCCGCCCGCACTGCGGTGTCCTTCAGCCAGCCCCGCACCGGCGCAGACACCTCGGCAGGCAGCCGGCTGTCCGTGATGACGGTCTCGTTGATCACGAACCGGTCGTTCTCGCCGAGCCCGTTGGCCTCCAGCATGGCGCCGAAATGCGCGGTGAGCTCGGCCCCGCTGGACGGCGGGACCCGGGACAGCACGATGCCCAGCGCGGCGCCGCGCTCCTTGGCGTACTCCAGGAGTTCCCAGACCGCCGCGTCGGCGTACCGGCTGGCCGTGGTCATGAACAGCCAGAGATCCGAGGCGTCCAGGAACTGGTGGGCGAAGTCCCGGTGGGCGGACACCACCGAGTCGATGTCCGGCGTGTCGAGCAGGGCAACGCCCTTGGGCATCCCCTCACTAGCAGCGAGGACGAGGAGCCCGTCGCGCCCGGACCGGGCCAGCCCTTCCTGGCGGACACGGGGCACCGTGGGCAGGAACACGTTCTCCGCGAACCAGTCCGCCTCGTCGGGGTGGCAGGCCAGCACCGGGCTGTTGGTGGTGGGGCGGCGGATCCCTGTCGCGCTGACCTGGGCCCCGACGATGCTGTTGACCAGCGTCGACTTGCCCGCGCCCGTGGAGCCCACCAGGGCCACCAGGATCGGCGCCTCGGATTGGCGGATCCGGGGCAGGAGGTAGTCATCGATCTGGCTGAGCAGCTTGCGCCGCTCCGCCCGGGTGGCCTCGGCGCCCTCGGTCTCGAAGACCAGGTTCACGTCCACGATCCGGCGCCGCAGCGCGAGCAGGGCCGCCTCGAGCTGCCGGGCATCGACCCTGCGATGCCGTCCCGCTTCGCCGTCCCCAGGGGTTACGGGCTCCGCGGCCGCGGGTCCTTGGCCCGGCCTGGGCGCGGGCGGCGTCCCGGGCCGGACGGGGTCAGCCGCAGGTACCGCATCCGTGCCCGCGGCACGCGGCGATGCGGCAGCTAGGCCCTGCCCTTCCGTCATTGCTCTCCTGTCACTGCCCTTCGCGCGTCGGGACGACTCCGGCAGGCCCGGATGACGTGGCCGTAACTACACTCTGCGCTTCCCTTAGTGCTTCCCGTGAGAGTTCGGCAATCTGTGCCCCGACATTCACGACCTCACCGATCACAACAATTGCTGGCGGACGCAGCCTGGCCGCGCCGACCTCATCGGCGACGGCGGCAAGCCCTGCGGTAATTATGTGCTGCGTGGGCAGGGTACCGTCCACTATGACCGAAACTGGGGTCCGCGAATCCCGGCCGTAACGTATCAGCGTTCTGGTGATCGGCTCCAGGTTCTCCAGCGCCATGAGGAGGACCAGCGTGGCCTGCGAGCCGCCCAGCTCGGCCCAGTCCACCGTGGACCGCTCGTCGCCAGGCGGGATGTGTGCCGAGACCACCCGGAATTCCTGGGTGATGCCCCGGTGGGTGAGCGGGATACCCGCCGCGCCAGGAACCGCGATCGCACTCGTCACCCCCGGCACGACCGTGACCGGAATACCGGCCTCGAGGCAGGCGAGAATCTCCTCACCGCCCCGGCCGAAGACGAATGGATCACCGCCTTTGAGCCGGACCACAAACAGTCCCTGCCGGGCCCGTTCCACGAGCACCGAATTGATCTGCTCCTGGGCCATCGCCCGGCCGCGGGGAATCTTCGCCGCGTTGACCAGCTCCACGTCCGGGGCCAGCTCATCGAGCAGCGAGCGGGGCGCGAGCCGGTCGGCCACCACGACGTCCGCCTCGGCCAGCAGCTGCCGGCCCCGGACGGTGATCAGCCCCGGGTCGCCCGGGCCGCCGCCGACCAGCGCCACCCGGCCACCCGGGCGCCGGCGGCGGCGGGCGCTCAACCGGCCCGACTGCAGACCGGCCAGCACCTCGTCCCGGATGCCCGCGCTGCGCAGCGGATCGCCGCTCACCACGCCGAACCGGACGTCGCCCGCCTGCCCGGAGGCGGGCGTCCAGGCGGCGGAGGCGGCCGCGTCATCGGCCCGGACCGACCAGATCCCGGCGGCCTCGGCCTCCTGCGCCACGGCCGCGTTCACGGCCGGATCGTCGGTGCACGCACAGGCCAGCCACGCCCCGGCGCAGTCACCCGGCGCGTACTCCCGGGACTCCCACAGGATCAGGCCTGCCGCCGCGAGGTCGTGCAGCGAGGCGGTGAGCCGGGGCGAGACGACCAGCACATCCGCGCCCGCGTCGAGCAGGCCGGGAACCCGCCGGGCGGCCACGGCACCGCCCCCGGCCACCATGACCCGGCGGCCGTCGAGGCGAAGGGCCAGAAGATAGGGCGCAGCCGTCCCGGCGACCATGGCGGTCGGCCCTCCTTCGGCTCACGGCTGGGACGCCGCCCAGCGATTCATTCCCCAGGTCACAGAGACTAGCGGCTGCCGGGCGCGGTCTTTCCCGCCGCGCTGGCCCCCGCCGGGGCCCCCGCGGCGTCGGCCAGGGCGCAGAACGCGGCCGCGGCCACCGCCGCGCCGCCCTTCTCTGACACGTTGGTCAGGACCGGGAGTCCGCTGGCCCGCAGCGCGTCTTTGGCTTCCGCTGCCCCGGCCAGTCCCACCGGGACCGCGATGACCAGGGCGGGCTGCACATTGCGGCTCATGATCTCGGCCAGCGCGGTGGCGGCACAGCCGACCACCCAGATCGCGCCCGGCCCGGCCTGGCCGAAAGCCAGCCGGACGGCGGCGGCGGCCTTGCCGATCCCGGCCGTCCGCGCCAGCCGCCCGGTCAGCGACTCCTCGCTCTTGCAGATCACCTGATAACCGGGAATCCCGGCCGCTACGGTCACGTCGTCGGCGATCACCGGCGCTCCCGCGGCGATCTCCGCGACCCCGGCGGCCAGCACCTGCTCGTCGCAGACCAGATCGGTCGCGTAGTCGAAGTCGGCCGTGGCCACGATGACCCGCTCGGTCACCCAGCGGCTCAGCGGGGCGAGCCGGGTCAGATCGATACGGGACCGCACGATCCGGTAAGCCTCATCCGCTGGCGTCCCGTCCGCCGGCATCCCGTCGGCCGGCCCTCGGTCCGCCGGCATCCCGCCGGCCGCCGGCGCTCCGTTCGCCGACCCTGGGCGCCCGGTCACCGTGATCCCTTCCTGCTAGCCATCGACCCGTAATTCATTGTTTCCAGACCAATTGAATAGATAAATCCCTCACCTGCCCTGGCGTCATCAGCATGACACAAGGGCCTGCCAGTCGTGGGTCATCCGCATCCCGCATCGCATGACGCCGCTACACTGGCGGGGCGCATCCGTGGTCGCGTCCCGTCACCCGGCGGCTCCACAGCGCCGTCAGCCACGCGATAACACGCGCATAAAAGGCGGCAGGTTGGCTCCCGCTGTGGCGGGCAGACCCCGACAGGCCAGGCTGGACGCTCGGCCAGTCATCAGGTAACTCCCAGGTTGCCCAGGTGGCGGAATCCGGCGCCACCCGGTACAACCGGGTGGCAACTGATCAACGTGTGTCACGAATGGAGAATTGATGGGCCCAATGGAGGCGGCACTGCGTGAGGCGGCACTGTGACCGGCACATGGGAAGCGGGCAAGGCGATCGACGACGCTGCCGCCAAGGCGTTTTTCGCTGAGTTCGGCGCGCAGGCCGAGCAGATGCCGCCGGTCGCCATCGTGATTGCCGCCTACAACGAGCAGGGCGTGATCGGCACGGTCGTCGATGCCCTGCCCGCCTCCATCTGCGGGCTCGCCACCACGACCGTGGTGGTCTCGGACGGCTCGGCGGACGGGACCGTAACCGAGGGCCGCGAGCACGGGGCACTGGTGGCGGACGTGCCGGTCAACCGCGGCCAGGGCGCCGCGCTGCGCCTCGGCTACCGGCTGGCCCGCGAGGGTGGCGCCCGCTACATCGTGACCACGGACGCGGACGGCCAGTACAACCCGGCCGAGATGGAGCGCGTGCTGGCCCCGGTGGTGGCCGGCGACGCGGACTTCGTGACCGGCTCCCGAAAGCTGGGCAGCCAGGAGACCAAGGACCTGGTCCGCCGGATGGGCACCTGGGTCTTCGCGACCACGATCAGCGTGCTGACCGGGACACACATCACCGACTCGTCGTTCGGCCTTCGTGCCATGCGCTCGGAGGTGACCGGGGTGGTCCGGCTGGAGCAGCCCCAGTACCAGTCGGCCGAGCTCCTGATCGCGGTGCTCGCCCGCGGGTTCCGGGTCATCGAGGTCCCGGCCACGATCCACAAGCGCCAGGTCGGCGAGAGCAAGAAGGGCCACAACGCGGTCTACGGCCTCCGGTACGCCGGCGTGGTCACCGGCACCTGGTGGCGGGAGCGGCGGCACCGGACCCCGGGCCTGCCCCCGGCGCCGGCCGGGACCCCGGAGCCGTCCGCCAACGGCGCGGCACCAGTGAGCCCGGACCCGGCGCTTGACCCCGGACCCGCCCAGCGCAACTGACCGCAGCTGCGGGTCACGGTCAAATTCCGGAGGATCCGCAACGAAAAAGCACCCGGGGCCGGTGGGTTACCACCGGCCCCGGGTGCTTTCGTCTGATCAGCGGCGGTGGGTGCCGTGCTCCGGAGTGGCCTGGCCATCGGTCCTGCCGCGGCGGCCGGGTGATCCGGCGGAGCCGTTAGCCCAGGTGGATACGCCATTGACCCGCGCCGGACCCATCACCTCGGCGTACCGGGCCGGGTCGGAGCGCGGGCGGGCCGGTGGGTGGGCGGGCGGGCGGGCGGGCTGCTCGGCCCGGGGGGGCTCGGAGGTCATCAGGGACTCCACCGGCTCGTCCGTGACCGGCGCCCGGCCCTCGACCACCGCCAGGGTGTCGACCTTGGCCTTCCGGTCGGAGAACAGGATGAAGTGGAAGATGACGAACCGGAGCGCGAACGTCAGGCAGTTCGCCGCGAAGTAGAAGATGTCGGCCACGAGGACCCGGGCCGCCCCGTCCAGTCCCATCTCCATGGCCACGTGGTTCCCGAACTTGCTGGCCAGGGTCAGGATGATCCCGGCGCCGATGGAGACGGCCACGAACGGCAGCGTCTCCTTCAGCAGATGCGGACGGCCCTTGCGCTCCCAGGCCCAGCGGCTGATCACGTAGCTGACGGCCGCCCCGGCGAACCAGCCCGCGAACCCGGCCACACCCGCGGTCAGCCCGGCCGGGCCGAGGCAGATGATGTACGTGATCTGGGTGGCCGCCACCGCGCAGAACGCAGCCGGGGCGAAACGGATGAAACGCTTCACGACCGTACTGCGGAGCCTGGTCTGCAGCGGTGCGGGAACGACTCGCCACAGGGCGTCAGAAATCCTGGGCGGAAGAAGAGTCATCTGCGTCCTAGCTGTTTCGGAGACCGACAGGTCATCCAGACAGGTATACAGTACGGGACCCCCCCGGTGTCCCAGGTACGCGGCCCACGCTCAGCATTCCTTCAGCCTGGTCCGGCCGCCGGAGCGCGGTGCATGATGTCCATAGCTGCCCACGATGCACCGCGATAACACATCCGTCCGGCTTGATTACCGGTAACTGACCCTTAGCTGACCCCTAGCTAACCGCGCCGCCCAGGCTGGTCGGCCCGCTCCAGGAACTCCCGCTGTACCGGGCGCGCCACAGATGATTCTGGGCGCCTTTCCAGAACACATCGATGACGCCACTCGGCTGGCCTGCTGCGAATGGCGCGCTGCCGAGCACGCCCATTTCCAGCGGGGCCGCCTTCTGCCAGCCGCCGCCCCGGCTCGCCGACCACCAGAGCTTGCCGTCGGTGCCCTTCCAGAACACGTCCGCTCCCTTGCCGGGCATGCTGACCGCGACCGGGCCCGCGGCCAGGCCCCCGGTCAGCATGCCGGCCTTGCTCCAGCCGGAGCCAGGCGTGTACGTGATATGCCATACGCCTGTGCGGGTGCTGGCGGCCCAGAAGACGTCCACGACGCCGTTCGGCAGGCCGGTGACCGCGGGGGCACTGCCCAGCCTGCCCATGCCCCGGTCAACTGGCTTGCCCCAGGACCGGCCCGAGCGGCGGATCTCCCACAGGTGGCCGTTGGTGCCTTTCCAGGCCACAGTCAGCGCGCCGTGGCCCGACACAGCCGGGGCCGGGACAGAACCCAGGCGGCCGCCCAGGTCCTGCGGCTTGCTCCAGCCGCTCGCCGGCCGGTACTCGGCGTACCACAGATGCTTGTCCGAGGACCCGCGCCAGAACACGTCGATCTGGCCATTGGCCTGGCCCACCGCGGCTGGCCTGCTGCCCACGATGCCCACCTTCAGCTTCCGCAGCGCGGACCAGTTCGTGCCGGGCGCGTAGGAGGCCTCCAGCAGGCGGCCGGCCGTGCCCCTGGCGAACACGGCCACGTTGCCGGGCACCGATGCGACCGCGGACGGCTTCGTCGCCAGCGAGCCGCCCAGGCTGACCGGGCCGTGCCAGCCGCTGCCAGGCGTGTACCAGTCGTGCCAGAGCCTGCCGTCCGCTCCCTTGAAGAACGCGTCCACGTCCCCGGCCGGCTGTGCGGCCGCCTGGGAGGCCTGGGGCGACCCGCCGGTCACCCCCTGCTGGACGTCGAGGTAGTCCTTGTCGATGTTGACCGTGTCACCGCCGTAGGTGGCGTTCTGGCCGCCCTCGAACTGGTGGATGCGCTGGTGTCCGGCCCAGTCGGTGCTGGGCAGGAGGGGGTCGCTGGTGTTCGCGGCCCCGTTCCACAGCGCGTCATAGATCACGTCGGGCATCGTGTCGGCGGGGTTGGTGTAGTTGTTGACCAGGGCCTGGATCCCGGACAGTGAGTTGCTGTACACGCCGGACGAGTACCCGAGCGTGTGCAGCTCCCTGGTCCACGAGGTCAGGAAGCGCAGCACCCGGCCGTTCAGCGTGGCGGGGTAGGCCTCCATGTCGTAGTACAGCGGTGTCCCCGGGCCGAAGCCCAGCAGCCGGGCCTGGCTGACCGCGTCCTTGGCCGCACTGACCGCCTGGCTGGCCGGGGCGCTGATTTCACCGAAGCGGGCCTGCGGGCCCACGTAAATGGGGATGAAGTGCCATCCGGAAGCCTGCTGCTGGCTCACCCAGGACGCGGTGAGGTTGGGCTGGGCGCAGGCCCGGTCCGAGCCCCCGATGTAAACGCCCACCGCCCGGTACGGGGAAGACTTCAGCCAGGCCTGCATGGTGGCGACGCTCGGCGCGGTACAGGCATCGAAACCCAGGCCGGTGAAGTCGGTCGCGCCGGCGGGCAAGCTCGCGCGGGCCGCCGCGATCCGGGCGGGCGGGTGGCCGGGAACGTCGGGCGGCGGTGCGGCGCTCCGCGTAGCCCGCAGCGGGACCCGGAGCGACGCGCCCGCCAGGATGCGGCTGACCAGGGCCCGGCCGGCGGAACCGGCGGAGTAGGTCGCGGTGACCATGATCCGCCTGGTGGTCACCGTGATCAGGCGATCCACCGGGTACATGGCCGCGGCCGCGGCAGCACGCGGCACCGCCGGCTGGACGAGCAGCGCTTCCGTGGTGCCGATCAGCGTGCTCCGGCAGTCCTGGTTGGGCCCGGGCACGCCCAGGTAGAGCACATGACGGTCGAACTGGACGCAACTGCGCGGATGCGCGGCCAGGCGGATCACCCGCCAGTCACGCGGGATGGTGAACGTGTAGCCGCGGTACGTCACCCGCTGAACGGCGGGCTGCGCCTTCGAGTGGGACGAAGTGTTCGCGACGCTCGCGGTGGCACCCACCGCGGGCCCCCCTGCGGCGGCGAGCAGCAGGCCGAAGGCCCACCAGGCCGGGGCTAGCGCGCGACGCCGGCCGCCCTTTCGGGCATACCTATTAAAATGCATGATGAATCCCCCCCGGGCAAGCCGCATTCACTCCCATTTCCGGCGGTCCGCATTTTTCCTGCCCCTTGCGGGCGCCGGCCGGTGACACGCGGCCACTCTTCATCTATAAGATGGGAGCTTAATGGCTGAGTTCCCTCATGACTAGAGTGCCCCGCGACAGCCGGTCATATTCCGCAAGGGCCTCTTGCCAAAAGTATCGAGAAAACAGAAGCAAGAAATGATTCAGCCGGACAACTGGTCAGACTTGGTGATATCAGAAGCCAGCCCGCCGGAACTGCCCGGGCTCGCGTGCCACAGCTTGCGGGGCGGTCCTTTCAGTCCCGGTCCGGGCGGCCCGGTCTCGGCGTACGGGGACAGCACGAAGCCGTTGGGGTAGATGATCTTCTCGCCCGTCTCCTGGGGGGCCGGCGGCCGGCTCGCCCCCGCCCCCTGGGCCGGGACGTCACCGGCCGCCATGGCGGCGCGCACCGCCCCGATGCCTCTGGCCACCCGGATCTCCTCCAGCGCGGCCAGGTCCCAGCACTCCTCCCCGTTGACCGACACCGAGCCACCGGTCCGGCGCACCCGGCCGCGGACCACGAGCAGCCAGGACCCGAACACCCGGGCCGCGCAGCGCGGCTGGACTGACTCGAAGAAGGCCAGGTCCACCGGGCCGGTCGCGTCGTCGAGGGTGGCGAAGATGATCCTCATCCCGGACCGGATGGCCGGGGTCTGCGTGGCGATCTTCACCCCGGCGACCAGGATCCGCGACCCGGCCCGGCAGCGGTGCAGGCCGGCGGAGCGCACCACGCCCAGCTGGCCGAGCAGGTCCTCGTAGAAACTCACCACGTGCCGGCTCAGGTCGATGCCGAGGATCTCCAGCTCAGCCTCGACCCGCTCGGCTGGAGTCAGTTCCCGCAGCTCACCGGCGGGAACGAGTTCCGCGAAGCCGTCGCGCCCACTCCCCTCCAGGTCCAGCAGCGCCTGCCCTCCTCCCACGAAGGCCCCACCCCCCACTCCCACGCCCGGCCGGGGCCCCGAACCCCCCTGAACCCCCGCGCCACACCCGTCCCTCTCGGGAACCCCATCCCCCACGAAAGCCCCATCCCTCCCGGAAGCCCCATCCCTCACCGGCTGGCCGCCCTTTGCCGGTCGCTCAGCCGACTTTTCACGCCCAACGTTCACATTGGTGTCCGATTTATGAGGTTTTGCGGGCACGGTGGGCGTGAAACGTCGCGAGGGCGGACGGCGGGACGAGGCCGCGCGGCGATCGAGGACCCCGACCCGGGCCAGGAGGTCGCGCCGGGACGGGAGGCGTCCTGGCGTGCCCGGGGCCGCCGCGGCCGGGCCCGCCGCGACCGGCCCCGCTACTGCCGGGGGCGCCGCGACCGGCTCCCCCGCTACCGGGGCCGGGTCCGCGGGGGTCCCGTAGAGCGAGTCCAGCGCGCCCACCAGGACCAGCCGCTCGGCGATGGGACGGGATACGGCCGCCCGTTCCCACAGATCCCGCAGCGACGTATAGGGCTGGCCCGCGACGATCCTGGTCACCTCGGCGTCGCTGATCCCCCTGACCTCACGCAACCCCGGCCGCAGCCCCTCCCCGGGCAGCTGGGCCACCCGTTCCACGCACCAGTCCCCGGCGGAGGCGTTCACGTCCACCGGCAGGATCGGGATACCGGCCAGCCGGGCGTCCCCGACGATCACCCGCTTGGGGTACATCCCCGGGTCGTGGGTGAGCACCCCCGCGTAGAACGCGGCCGGATAGTGCCGTTTCAGCCAGGCCGACTGGTACGTCGGTATCGCGAACGCCGCCGCGTGCGCCTTGCAGAAGCCGAATCCGCCGAACGACTCGAGCACCTCCCAGACCCGCAGCACCGTTGCGGCGTCGTAACCACGGTCGCGGGCCGCGCCGAGGAACCATTCCCCCGCGCTGGCCCGGGACCGGTCGTCCGTGAGCATCCGCCGGACCCGCTCGGCCTCGGAGAGCCCGCAGCCGGTCATCGCGTGGATGATGCGCAGCACCTGCTCGTGGAAGATGACCACCCCGCCGGTCTCGGCCAGCGTGGCGGCCAGGTCCTCGTGCGGGTAGGAAGGCACCCGGCGGCCGTGCCGCGTCTCCAGGTAGGGCGTGACCATGTCGGAGTTGACCGGGCCGGGGCGGAACAGCGAGATGTCCACGATCAGGTCGTCGATGCTACGGGGCAGGAGCTTGGCCACCAGCTCACGCTGGCCCGGTGACTCGATCTGGAAGCAGCCGAGGGTCCGCGCGCTGCGGACCATCTCGAACGTGGGCTCGTCGGCGCGGCCGATGGTGTCGAGGTCCACCTGCTCGCCCCGGGTCCGGCCGATCTCGGTGAGCGTGTACGCCATCGCCGACTGCATGCGCACGCCGAGCACATCCAGCTTGATCATGCCCGCGACCTCGACGTCGTCCTTGTCGAACTGGCTCAGCGGCAGTCCCTCGAAGCTCCGCTCCACCGGGGTCCGGTCCAGCAGGGATGTGTCGGAGAGCACCACGCCGCACGGGTGCATCGCCACGTGCCGGGGCAGCCCGTCGAGCCGTTCGGCCAGCTGGAACACCGCGGTGAGCTGGGGGATGGCCAGCCCGCTGGCCCGCAGCTCGGGCAGCTCGGTGAGGGCGCTGCGGATCCGGCCCGCCCGGATGTGCGGGAAGGCCTTGGCCGCCGCGTCGATCTCGTGCGGCGGCAGCCCGAGCGACGCCGCGACGTCCCTGATCGCGCTGCGCGCCCGGTACGTCTCCATCATTGACACGCAGGCGACCCGCTGGTCGCTGTAGGCGTCCACGATCGCCCGGTAAGCCTCGATCCGGCGCGCCGACTCCACGTCCAGGTCGATGTCGGGCAGGCCCTTGCGGCTCTCGGACAGGAACCGCTCCATGATCAGGTCATAGTCGAGGGGATCGATATCGGAGATGCCGATCAGGTAGTTGACCAGGCACCCCGCCCCCGACCCGCGGATCGAGCAGCGGATGCCCCGGCTCCTGATCAGGCTGGTGACGTCGGCCACGGTGAGGAAGTACGACGCCAGCCCGGTCTTGGCGATGATGGCGAGCTCGTGGTCCAGCCGCTGGGCCGCGCGGCGCCGCACGCGGCGCTGGCCGCGGATCCGGCCCACCCCCGGGTACCGGCGCCGCAGTCCCTCCGCGCACCTCATCCGCAGCGTGACCAGCGGCGCGCCGCCGGTGGTCTCCGGCATGAACCTGCCGCCCAGGCCCAGATCGCGCTCCGGGTCGAGGGTGCACCGCTCGGCCAGCACCGCGGTCGCGTGGAGCAGTTGCATCATCGCGGAGTCCCCGCGGACCTCGTCAGCCGTGGCCCCGCAGACCCGCGCCGCGATGGCCGCCATCTCCTCGCCGCCGGCGAGGTAGGCCCTCGCGTTGCGCCGGGCCAGGTGACGCTCGCTCAGCGGGGCCAGCTGCCGGGCCGCGTCGAGCACCTGAGCCACCGCCGCGTCGGGCGGGTCGAGGTAGCGGACCGCGTTGCTGAGCACCGCGGGGACGCCGGCCTCGCGGGCGAGCCGCAGCATCCGGGTAGCGCGATGAGTACTGCCCCGGGTGCGGTGGTCGGTGACCTCGATGACCACCTCGCCGTGCTCCCGCCACCCGGCCAGGGCGGCCGCGGCCAGGTCGGGCCGCCGGGCGGAGATCGCCCGGCCGACGTCGCTGCCGGGGCCGAGCAGGACGATGAGGCCCTCGGCGTGCTCGGCGACCAGGCCCGGGGTGATCAGCGGCGCCCCGCGCTCGCCCGCCTGATGCGCCGCGCTGACCAGCCGGCACAGTGATGCCCATCCCCGGCGGCCCGAGGCGAGCAGGGTCACCCGGGCAGCGTCCTCGCTGCGCAGCCGGGCCGGGGCCTGTGAGTTCAGCATCCGGCCAGCCGTGTCACCCGCCAGCGCAAGGTCAGCGCCGAGGATCGTGGCGATGCCTGCCTCGGCGCAGGCCACCGCGTGCTTGACCGCCCCGTAGAGCCCGTCCCGGTCGGTCAGCGCGAGCGCGCGCATCCCGTGCTGGGCGGCCCGGGCGGCCAGGGCAGCCGGCGGGGCGACCCCGTACCGCAGCGAGTAGGCCGACGCAACGTGCAGGTGAACGAAGTCGGCCGCCCAGCTCACCCCGTTAAATCCCATACCCGGGCCAGCATCCACTGGCCGGTGGCGAGGTCGTGGCGCAGCTCGTAGGTGCCCGCCCGCGCACTGCGCCCGGGCGACGCCTCGATCCGCCAGAACTCGCGCTCAGCCGGGGTGTCCAGATCCGGGTTCTGCTGCTTCCACCACTCACGGCTGATCATCCAGTGGTCCAGCACCCCGAGCACTGTGTAAAGCCTTCCCCGCCACACGAATCTGGTCGGCCTGCCGCCGGAGACCCCGACCTCCACCGGCTCCGCGTATGTCCTGCTCACCTGGCTGCCCGCTCCCTGTATAACGCCGTTCGCTACCCCGGGGAAGGCAGGCAGTCACTATTACATCGAATACAGGTTCGATGCAAGCAGCCGGGGGGCCCTCAGCCGGGCAGCCCGGCCAGCCGGCCCTGGCAGGCCATGGCGTACCCGAAGAACGCGGCCCGGTCGGTGATCACGTTCTCGAACTGGCCGAACAGCTCGAAGCTGATCATGCCGAACAAGGCCGTCCAGCTGGCCAGGGCCGCGGCGATCACGTCATCGGGCACCCCGGGCAGCACCGACCCGCGCAGCGCGGCCCCGTCCGCGGTGAAGGACTCCGGGGACGGCGGGCAGATCCCCGGGGGCTGGAGCGCGCCCGCCTTCCAGGCATCGCCGATGATCGCCCCGAACACCGTGGCCGCCCGGGCCGCGGGACCGATGGTCTGCTGCGGCGCCTGGTAGCCGGGCACCGGCGAACCGTAGACCAGCGCGTACTCGTGCGGGTGGGCCAGCGCCCAGTCCCGGACGGCCCGGCAGACGGCCAGCCAGCGCCCGGCGTAGTCCCCGGCGGGGCAGGCCGCGTCGGCCTGCTCGGCCACCTCGCCGATCGCGTTGTAGCCGTCCACGATCAGCGCGGTCAGCAGATCGTCCCGGCTCGGGAAGTAGCGGTAGATGGCCGAGGAGACCATGCCCATCTCCCGGGCGACCGCCCGGAGCGACAGGCCGCCGGCGCCCTCGGTGGCCAGCTGGCCCCGGGCTACCTCGGTGATCTCCCGGGTCAGCTCGGCACGGACCCGCTCCCGGGCGGTACGGCTCGCGTTCACCGGCCCAGCATAACAGAGCGGCGCCACGAAAAGAGAGCATTGCTCTGCGCTGGAAACTCGGGGGCATCTCCTCGAACCCGCCGGGAATGGCCGCACCACCGTCACGATGAGAGAGTCGCTGGCCGACTGTCCCCTGCTCCCCCTCCTTTACCGTCCCAGCCAACTCCAGGCCGGCCACCAGCAGTGGCCCGCCGCCCTGAAACCGCCCTCGAACACTAATGACGATCATGGCGGACGTGACTTTTCCCGTGGGACGTGCGCCCCGGCGGGCGTTATGCCCGAATCCAGTGCACGTTCCGCGGGAAAAGTGAGCTCCGGGTGCCCGGCGAATGTGACTCGGGGGACGGCACGTAACGTCTGGAACGGGCGGGAAATTACCGATAACCTCATTTCCGGCGCCAGGTGATCCCTACGCTCGCCTACATGGCACACCGCCCCAGTGGCCCTGGCCGCATCCGCCGCCGGCTGCGGGCTGGCCCCGCGGCCGCCGCCGGGGCGGGGGCGGCCGTGGTCATGGTGGCGCTGGCCGTGGGCATCTCCCAGGCCACCGCCTCCCCGGCCTGCGCGTCCGTGATCATGCCCGCCGCCACGGGCATCACCGGGGCCGGAGCCCCCGAGGCCACCGTGACCGCTGCCCAGACGAACGGCCAGGCCAGCGGGGAGGCCACCCATTACGAACTGGCCGCCGGCGGCATGGGGAACTGCTCCTACCCATCCCCGCCTGCCGGGCAGCTCTACGTGGCGCTGCCGCCGCCGGAGTACGCCGCCGCCGCCGCGTGCGGCAGCTACCTCCAGGTGACCGGCCCGGACGGCTCGGTCACGGTCGAGGTCGTCGACCAGTGCCCGGAATGCCAGGCCGGCCACATCGACCTCAGCGAGCAGGCCTTCGCCAGGATCGCCCCGCTGAGCGCGGGCCTGGTCCCGGTGAGCTACCACACGATCGCGGATCCGCCGCTCCCCGCCCCGCTGTCCATGCTGGTCAAGACGGGCTCCTCCGCGTACTACCTGGCCCTGCTTCCTATCAATAACGGAAACCCGCTGGCCAGTGTCGCCGTCCGCCAGGACTCAGGGGGCTATCAGGAACTGGCCCGGACGGCGTACGGCTACTGGCTCGCTTCCTCCGGCGCCGGGCCGGGGCCGTTCACGGTCCGGCTGACCGACTCCCTGGGGCATCAGGCCACGGTGAACGGCATCACGATCAGCCCCGGCGTCGTCCAGGCCGCCGGGACGTCCATGTACGGCGCGGCCGCCGCGCCCGTGGCCGCCACCACCTCCCCCGCCGTGGTGCATAAGGCGCGGAGGCCTCACCGCCGCCGTCATGCGCGGGCCACCCCCCGGCCGGCCCCGACCCGGGTAATCAGCGTCGCCGAGGCATCCGCGCGCCCGGCCGCCGCGTCCCCCACGCCGTCCTGCCAGGGTGTATGACCCAACCGGACGACAGGGAGTTAGCGGCCACGATCGAGCGCCTGCGGCGCGAGCATGAGCACCTGGAGATCTCGGCCGAGATCCTGATTGAGCGCAGGGTGTTCGTCGCCAGGGGTCGCGACGGTGGCCGTCCCTGGCTCGTCCTCTCCTCGGACATCACCCGCTTTGAACGGGCACTGGCGGCAGCCGGCTGAGCGGTCAGAGGCCGCCACTGGCTCTGCGGGACTGCGGCCTGCCGGCGTGCATGGTCATGACGAGCCAGCGAGGGGAAAGGCCACGTCGCAGACGGCTTCGTCCTGGCCAATCGCGTCCGGCTCGGCCAGATAGACCTCGCGACACGACAACCTGCTCCCGGGCCGAGTGGTGACCTCGGCGGAACATGCGACGGCGTCGTAGGCAGCGAGGATAGCGGGGTAGGCCCACTGGGCCTTGGTGATGGTCGTATACACCTCGTCGTGCTCGGGTTCGGTGCGGATCCCGATGACGTCGGTCGGCTGTATGTCGCCGGGGCAGCAAAGGGCCGCCTCGACCGGGCCGTCGCTGTCCTCGTCGACGACGCCGTGGAAGATGAGCATGAACGGCCCGGCCGGCTCGGCCGCGCCCAGGTGCTCGGTGAAGGCCGCCTTAGCCTCCAGGACGAAGCTGTCGGTCTGCGGCGCGTGCAACCGGCGCTGGATGGACATGACCCGGTGGGCTGGGACGTGGCGGGTCTGGATGCGGAACATGCGGTCGCCTCCTTCTCGCAGGGTGGCCTGGATGTGGCGGATCAGCAGCTTGTGGTCGGCGTGCCTGCGGTCGAGTTCGCTGAGCAGCGTGTCCAGCCGGTCCGCACCCTGGCCGGGCTTAACGGTGATATCCCGCAGGACAAGCCCGATGTCGGCCAGGCCCAGGCCCGCACCGCGGAGCAGGCTGATGAGCTGCCCGATGCGGACCTGGGCCACACCGTAGCGGCGGTACCCGGTGGCCCCGTCCGTCATCACGGGCCGCAGGAGCCCGCTGCGGTCGTAGATCCGCAGCGCCCTGGGCGTCAGGCGCGCCCGCCGCGCGAACTCACCGATCGGGATAAGCCCGGCTCTGAGATCATCCTCCACAAGCCCGATCTTCATGCATGACCCAAGGGCAAGGTCAACCACTGGGCGGTGAGCGGGCGGCTGACCGGGGCGGGCTGGTCCCAGTCGGGCGCGAACAGCCGGTCGGCCAGGGCCGTGCCCAGCGGGCCGGCCAGGTGGTGGCGCTGCAAAGCCAGACTCATCACCAGGCGCGGCAAGTTGGCCTCGTATTTGAAAGACCCAGCCGTCCATAGCACGTGCCGGATTTGATGATCAGGGCGCCTTGATGCCGAAGGTGGTGGCTAGGCCGGCGCGGCCGTCGCTGGTGACGTGCACGGCCCGGCTGGCCGGGGCACGCCGCAGCCAGCCCATGTCGGTCAGGCGGGTCAGGAGCGCGGCACCGAGGGCGCCGGACAGATGATGGCGCTGCTCGCTCCAGTCCACGCAGTAGCGGATAAGCGGCCGTCGGCTTCCCGTGGCGATCTTGACTCCGAAGTCGTCCATCCACACCCGGCCGGCGTCGGTGAGCTGATAGTCGCAGTCCCAGCCCGGCGAGGAGAGCCGGTCACGCTCGCTGCCATCCCAATCGAAGGTCCCATCGCCGCCGGCCAGCACGCCCCGGTCGATCAGGGCGCCCATGAAGGCCGTGCCGAGCTGCCCGGCCAGATGGTCATAGCACCTCCAACTGCGTGATCAATCTTTCCAACGACAAGCCCGCGGTGCTCGCCGAGATGTTCCGCGTGCTGGTGACGGGCGGGCGGATCGGCATCACCGATGTGGTCGCCGAAGACCACCTCACCCCCGCGGACCGCGCGGCGGCTGGCTCCTATGTCGGCTGCATCGCTGGTGCCCTGTCGCGCAGTGAGTACCTGGATGGCCTCACCGCCGCCGGGTTCGCCGATGCGTCGGTCACCTTCACCACCGAGGCGGCACCGGGCATGCACTCGGCCATCATCCGCGCCGTCAGACCCGCCACAACATGAACGCTGCAGTGGGCAGGTGGCTGCTGGCCGAGTTCACCGGCACCAGCCTCCTCGTCACGGTCGTGGTTGGCTCCGGCATCGCCGCACCCGGCTCATCACTGATGGCGCGCTGCGGCTGCTAGTCAACTCTGTGCCGCCGCCGTCATCGCCCGCCAGATCGGCGGGGCGGCCACTGATCGCGGGACTGTCGCTGCTGCCCGAGGCCGTGGCCGTGCCGGTCGCCGCCGTGCTGTCCGGCCGCCTGACCAGCCACCGGGGACCGCGGGTCACCATGATCACCGGGCTGGTGCTGGGGGCGGCCGGGCTGCTCGGGCTCATCGTGACGGCCCCCGGCATGCCGTACTGGGGTCCTGGTCGCGCCCATGCTGGCCGCCGGGTCCGGGATGGCGCTGACCATGCCCGCCGCGACCACGGCGGTGACGGACGCGGCTCCGGCCAGCCGCGGCGGGACGGCGGCCGGGCTGATCAACACCGCCCGCCAGGTCGGCGGGGCCATCGGCGTCGCCGTGGCCGGCGCGCTGGTCAGCGGCGCGATGGGGTTCGTGCCCGGGCTGCACGTGGTCCTGGCCGTGTGCGGCGGCGCGTTCCTGCTCGGTGCCGTGGTCACCGCGGCCACCGTAGGCCAGGGTGGCTCACCGGCCCGTGATGGTTTTCGTTGGGGAAAGAATTAAGGGGAGGGCGCCCAGCCGGGCATCGGGAAACCGGCCAGCAGATCGCGGACCTGCGCGGCGATCCGCCCGATGACCGCCTCATCCTCCTTGACCGCCGCGGCGATGGCCTCGTCCATCCAGGCCGCGATCTGCGTCATGTGCTCCTCGCGCAGCCCGCGGGTGGTGATGGCCGGCGTGCCGATCCGCAGGCCGGAGGGGTCGAACGGCTTGCGCGGGTCGAACGGCACCGTGTTGTAGTTGGTCTCGATGCCGGCCCGGTCCAGGGCCCGGGCGGCGGGCTTGCCGCCGATCCCCTGCCGGGTGAGGTCGATGAGGATCAGGTGGTTGTCGGTGCCGCCCGAGACGAGGTCGTAGCCCCGCTCCCCCAGGGCCGCCGCGAGCGCCTTCGCGTTGGCCACCACCTGGAGCGCGTAGTCACGGAATGACGGCTGGGCCGCCTCGTGCAAGGCGACCGCGATGGCGGCCGTGGTGTGGTTGTGCGGGCCGCCCTGCAGGCCCGGGAACACCGCCTTGTCCAGCGCGGACGCGTGCTCGGCGGTCGACATGATCATCGCGCCGCGGGGGCCGCGGAGGGTCTTGTGGGTGGTCGTGGTGATCACCGGCGCGTACCCCACCGGGGAGGGGTGCGCGCCGCCCGCGATCAGCCCGGCGATGTGCGCGATGTCCGCGACCAGGATCGCCCCGGTCTCCGCCGCGATCTGCGCGAACGCCGGGAAGTCGATGGTCCGCGGGATCGCGGTGCCGCCGCAGAAGATGACCTTGGGCTGCTGCGTGCGGGCCAGGTCCCGGACCTGGTCCAGGTCGAGGCGGCCGGTGTCGGCCCGCACCCCGTACTGCACCGCGCGGAACCACTTGCCCGTCACCGACACGGGCCAGCCGTGGGTCAGGTGCCCGCCCATCGGCAGCGCCATGCCCATGACCGTGTCCCCCGGCTGCAGGAACGCCAGGTATACGGCGAGGTTGGCCGGGGATCCCGAGTACGGCTGGACGTTGGCGTGCTCGATGCCGAACAGCGCCTGGGCCCGTTCCCGCGCCAGGGTCTCGATCGGGTCGATGAACTGCTGGCCCTCGTAGTAGCGGCGGCCCGGGTAGCCCTCGGAGTACTTGTTGGTGAGGACCGAGCCGGTCGCCTCGAGCACGGCCACCGAGGCGTAGTTCTCGGACGGGATGAGCCGCACCTTCTCGAACTGGCGGCGGGCCTCCCCCTCGATCAGCGCGGCGATCTCCGGGTCGGTGCTGGCGGCATGCGGGATGGGCGGCTGGTGCATGGCGACCTCCTCGTCGCCACCACGCTACACACGGGGGGCGAAATTCTCCGTGCCCAGCACGGCCAGCAGCCGGAGCTTGTCCGCGTCCAAGCTGCCGGGCCAGCTGGTGAGGCCGGGGCGGCTGCTCAACGACGCAGAGCGCGCCGAGGTCCTGCGGCTCATGGAGAACGTGACTCCCGGTCAGCGGTGGGGGGTTTCAGGCGGAGTGCCCGCGCACGCTACCGTGGCCCTGAAAAATGGCTGGCTCCCGCTGAACCCGGCCGGGACCGACTGGCAGGTCAACGGCATGGGCTGGATCTCAGGCTCTGGCCGGGACTACCTGATTGCCGTGCTCGGCACCGGAAATCCGACTGAGCAATACGGCATTGGGAGCATCGAGGGCTTGTCGGCCATGGTGTGGGCCGCTATGTCCTGAGTTCCGCCCCCCCGGGCGCTTTAAAGCTGGTCCCACTGGTAGTTTGCCAGCCCGTACTGCGCGGCAATGGGATTCCACTGGCTGACGAACGCCTGCTTGGCGGAGGTCGCTTGATGGTCAGGGCCGACCGCCGCCTGGAAGTGCGGGTCCGCGTGATCGTTCGGAGTGCACGCCCCGGAGCTTTCGTCCTGTGCCCACTGGGAAAGATCCTGGTCGGCGGATGCCGAGGCCTGCCAGGCACGGGTCAGGTCCTGCAGCATCGAGGCCGGCAGCGCCGTGCGCCCCGGGAGGCCAGCCAGCTGGCTCAGGAGGTTCTGGCGGGACGTGGCCGCGGTGTCAAACGTCTGAGCATCCTGGCTGAGTGTGGGCCCGCACTGATTGACATCGCTGACCGAGCCCGTAATGGCGCTGCGGTCGGTAACGCTCTGGGCCAGGAGCGCGGCCAGAGCCTTCGCTGCCTGCTGCTGCGGAGGCAGGGCCGACGTCGCGCTGGCTGGGGCTGAGGCCCCGGCCGACTGCCCGCCCGCTGCCCCGGAGTGAGCCGTGGCCGCCACCTGGCCTGTGTGCGACGGCCTGTGCACCAGCAGAACTACGGCAACTATCCCGGCGACGATCAGCACCACGAGGCTGAGCATGAGTGGTCGCCAGCGGCGTCGCCGGCCGCCGCCGGGCCAGGACGCCGGATCGCGCGCCGGACCGGTGCTGAACGGCGGGCCAGGCTCAGCTGGCGGAACGTCCCCGGCCGGATACCGGCCGGGGACCGGGTCGAGCTGCCCGCTGGCCCCGGCCGCCCCGTATCCGCCCCCGGCCGGCCCGTACCCGCCCCCGGCCGGCCTGTACCCGCCCCCGGCCGGCCACACCGGCCGGCCCCGGGCCGGCCTTTCTATAGGCACTGTCGCGGGAGGGGGGCCGGCGCCCGCACCTTCCCGGCCGGCTGGCGGGTGCTGCTGCTGCCCCTCGGCGGTGGAGTGGCCGCAGCCAGGGCAGAAACGTGCTTCCTGTCTCAGTTCATGACCGCAGTGAGCACAGGACTGCTGGTATACCTCCACAGCGTCTCCAGATGTCAGTTGTCATTCCCCCGGGGGCGGCTTCAGTGCACGACCGCCATGATCAGGTCCCTGGCGCGGTCGGCCAGTTCAAGGAGACCGCTGACCGGCGCAACGACCTCGCCGATGCGCACGAGCAGCTGGCTGAGCCGGGCCGGCTCGGGCGTCCTGCGCGCCAGCTCGCTGCGGACCCCGTCAACGTCGTCCAGCGCATCCTCGGCCGCACCGCCGGACATCCCGCGTAGTCCCGTCTCCAGCTGGCTGAGCAGATCCTCGATCTGCTCCGCCAGCTGGGCAGACCCGGCAACCTGGCTGAGCTGGGTGACCGGCCCGACGTTGCCCATCGCGATATTTCCGCTGAACGAGCCGCCGCTTATGCGCATGCTGGAACCGCTCCGGTCCTGATCCCCCGGACCGCTGGTCTCTGGCCTGGGCCAGCTGTCTTTCTCGGCCATGTATCCTCCCGAAGCCTCAGCGGCGTGGCGAGTACGGTGCGCTACCCCGGCGCGGACGGCGCACGAGTCTGTTGCTGGACCGGGCCGACCACGCCCAGCGCGATGTTCCCGCTGAACGAGCCGCCCTCGATGACGGTGTTGCTGTTGATCACGGTCCCGGCACTGCTGGCGTATGCCGATACGTCCACGCCCTTGGCCCGCAGAAAATCCAGGACCGTATCGGTGACCAGGCGCTCGGTGAGTTTCGTGTATTTCTCCGCGTCCAGCTTCTGGATGTAGGTAGCCAGCCTGCGTTCTGCACCAAGCTCCCGCACGCTGAGGCGGGCACCGATATCGCCGTACAAGTACTCTTTCGGCGCATCGGCCTCGGCCTGGTACAGGCGGCTTTCCTGCAGCATGCTGCGCAGTGAGCGCAGCATCCGCAAGGGCGCGAAAGCCAGGTCACGGAGCACGGATTTGACCGTGTCCAGCAGCACTTTGGCCCAGAAACTCCCCGGCGAGAGCTTGGGCAGCAGGTCCACCACCCGGTAACCCGGATGCACGGGGGGCAGAACGGTAGAGACGAACTCCAGGTAGAGCATGCGGCCCTCGACCGCTACATACACGAAGGCGGATGCGGCGATGTCCTGGTCGGCGCCGTCCAGGATCATGTCCGGGCCGCAGGAGACGCTCTGGCCTTCATCGCACACCGACACCCGCTGGTAGTAGCGCACCTGGGCCTGCGGATGACGGATGATCGCGGCGACAGCCTCCGGGCTCGCCTGGGAGAATGGCGCGCTGCGTTCTGGGTCTATGAGGGGGGAATCCCACCGCTGCTGGCCCGGGCCGACTATATGATCATGAACGGTCATCGCGTTGAGCCGTTCATTAGGCGGCAGCTCCTCGTCCTTGAGCCTGAGGAGGCGCTCGCGGACGACGTTGTGCAATTCCACCGGGTCCACCGGGACATAGCTTCCGGACCTGGCCGACTGCCGGGTCAGATGACCGGAATCGGACGCCCGCTGCAACTCGATGGCGATAGACCAGGCCCGGGTGCGGGTCCCCGTCCCGACGAAGGGGTCCGGGCCCGAGTACAGGACCAGGTTGCCGTGCTGAGCCGCCTCGATGTCCGCGATCCGGGACTCCACCGGGGACATTCCCGGCCCGGAACGCCGCGGATGCGCATCGGGGCCCAGCTCTTCGATCAGCGTCCGGCTCCGGACGTACAGGTAGGCGACTTGAGTCACGAACATGGCCGCCAGCAGAAGTAGCTCGATGACTTTCGCCGGGCTGATTCCCCCGGACGGCGTCGGCTGGCCGATAGCGCCCAGCCCCCCGCTGGACGCTGAGCCGAGCCCATGCAGGTAGGACACGACCACGCCGATGATCGCGATGAAAACCGCGACGGCCAGGAGGCCGAGCAGCAGGAGCCCCGCCCCGATGCCCGCCAGTACCTTGGTTCCCCGTGACCGGCGGGCCCAGTTGGCGCTGGGCAGGTAGCCGAGGAAGAATCCGGCGACGATGATCAGCACCGTCAGAACCGGGCTCATGATCAGCTCAGCGAGGAGGAGCACGGAGAGCACGATGTCGCGGGTCAGCTGGATCCGGCGGGCGCGCAGGCAATGCCGCACGATAAGGCCGAGGTCCATGCCGACCGACGGGGCAACCGCCCGATGGGAATTGATCAGCTCCCTGATGACCAGGCCCGCGTAGCCAGGATTGAGGTAAGCGGCCGCGGACAGGTACCGCGTCGCACTACTCATCCGGCCAGGGCGGCGGGCCTGCGCGTGCGAGAAAAAGGCTCCCGGCCAGCCCGCGTCCCGCTGCGGCGGCACGGGCTGGTATGCCGTCGGCGGGATGCCCGCCAGGCGGGCGGCCCGGGTTTCGTTCCCGTTCCCAGCCGCCCCCGAAGGAGTCCCGCAGTTGTCGCAGAAGGCGTCAGCTGACCCCAGTAAAGTACCACAATTGCCGCACCGCATCATTTTCCCCCTCCAGGGCGGCGGCCGCCCCGGGCCAGATTTTATCCCGGAGCTGCCGGTACCGGAATGGGTTCCTGAATCCTCCTGGAGAGTTAACTATGCGGACTTCGTCTGCACAGGAATTCAGGTGATCATTTTCGGTGCGCTGCCCCGGGAGGCGGCGGAACACGGCATCCGGGGTTGTCCGACTTTTGTCCGGATATTGCCCGGGCCCTTCCCGGCCAGTTATGGCAGCCGCCATTCACTGGCTGCTCAGGGCACCTTCCCCGGACAGCATCGCGGGCACGAACTCCCGCGGCAGCCCGTGCGTCTCGTGCAGGTAGCGGAACTCCTCCTCGGTGAGCGGCCCGCTGCCCCGGCGCCGGGACAGGATCCGGCGGCCGCGGCTGAGCAGGCCGCGGAACCGCCGTTCCTCGTCGAGCAGCACACCCATGACCAGTGCGGGCTCGATGAGCTGGCCGAAGTGACTCAAGGTTCCCTGGACCAGTTCCGGGGGCAGATCGCCCAGCGTGCGCGAGGGGTCGTCGCGCCACACGCAGGTCAGCCCCCGGCGGACCAGCCGGCGCAGCACGTAGCCGCGGCCCGTGCTGGACGGCGTCACGCCGTCGCCGATGACGACCACGCTGGACCGCAGGTGGTCGGTGACCAGCCGCGACGAGGTCTGCGGCAGCGGCCACAGCCGGCCGACGGTGCCCGTCCAGGGCCGGAGCAGGTCGCAGCCGAACACCGAATCCTGGCCCTGAAGGATCGTGACCAGCCGTTCCAGGCCCATCCCGGTGTCCACGCAGGGCCGGGGCAGCGGGATCAGGCTGCCGTCGCCGCGCCGCCGGTAGCGCAGCATGACGTGGTTCCACAGCTCGACCCAGCGCCCGTCGGTGCCCGGCGTCCCCTGCGGCCCGGTTCCTGATGGCCCGGTGTCGCCGGTCCACACGAACAGTTCGCTGTCCGTGCCGCACAGCCCGGTCGGGCCGTTCGACCACCAGTTGTCCGTCCCGGTCAGCTCGACCGGGACGCCGAGGTCGCCCCAGACCTCCTGCAGGTCGGTGTCCGGGCCGACCTGATCGCCGCCCCCGTAAACCGTGGCGTGCAGGTGCCCCGGCTCGATCCCGAACCCGCCGGTGACCAGCTCGTACCCCCAGCGCAGGCTCTGCGGGCCAGGGTAGTCACCCAGCGACCAGGAGCCGAGCATCTCGAACACGGTCAGGTGGGTACGGTCACCGACCTCGTCCAGGTCGGTGGTGCGCAGGCAGCGCTGCACATCGGTGAGCCGCGGGCCGTCCGGGTGGGGCTGGCCTTCCAGGTACGGGGTGAGCGGGTGCATGCCCGAGGTGGTGAACAGGACCGGGTCACCGGGCCGGGGCACCAGTGAGCTGCCGGGGACCGGGTGGTGGCCGCGTTCGCGGAAGAACCCGAGGAACGTCTCGATCGTCTGCTGGGAATTCATGGCGGGGCCTTTCCGGGTGGGGGGACCGGAAACGCGCCGCGGGCCTGGCCATGCGGTGGCTGGTCTGGATCTGCACTGCGGTGAAGCCCGGCGACTCGTTTCCGGTCGCCTGGGACAGTGAGGAAGGTCAGGCAGCGGCAACCGGCGAGCTGATAGCTCGCGCGGCCGCGACAAGGTGCTGAGTAACCTGCATGCCTCCCATCGTACCGGCCAGCCCCCACCCCGGCCCTAACGGTTTTACCGGCCGGCCCGGGAGCCAGGGATCACCGGGCCGGGGGGCGGGCGGAAGGTGGCAGCGCGGCGGCCGGCGGCTGGGCAGCGGGGGCCGGCGGGGCGGCGGCCAGGAAGCGGCGGCGCAGCACGGTCCGCTCGGCCAGTGTCCAGGCGGTCGTGGTCAGCAGGTACAGCCCGGCGGCCAGCGGCACGATCGCGGCCGTCACCAGCGACGCGAACGGCACGATCCAGGTCACCACGCTGACCGCACGGCCGGCCGCGGCGGGGGCCGCCGGCGCCCCTCCCGCTGATCCCTTCGCGGGGGCGGGCGGGACGGGCGGGATCACGGGCGCCGCCCGGCGGGCGGACCGGACGCTCAGCACCGCGACCCCCGCCAGCAGCACGAACAGCCCCGCGAACACCGCGCCCTGGGCGCTGAGCGGGCCCGCGCCGGCCAGCCAGTGACTGCCCAGCGGGGCGGCGAGCAGGCTGCGGGCAAGCAGCGTGTTCGGCGTGCCGCCCACCGAGTGGTCGAGGAACAGCCGGTACATGATGCTGAAGAACGGCAGCTGGATCAACAGCGGCAGGAAGCCGCCGAACATGCCGGAGCCTTCGGCCCGGTACAGCGCGGCGAGTTCCGCCTGGAGCCGCTGCGGGTCGTTGCGGTGACGCCGCCGCAGCTCGGCGATCCGGGGCTGCAGCCGGGCCCGGGCCCGCTCGCCCCGGACCGACCCGCGGACCGCGGCGTAGCTCAGTGGCAGCAGGAGCAGCCGGACCGCAAGGGTGAACGTGATGATGGCCGCCGCGGCGGCCAGGCCGCCGGCCAGCGGGGCCAGGATCGCGGCGATCCAGCAGACGAGGTGATAGGCGAGGTCGACAGGGACACCAAGAAACAGGGACATGGCGGAGCACCCTCCAGCGGGTCGCGGTACCGGATGACAGCTGGAGACGGCCGCCCGTGGAACGCCGCGCCGGCCAGCGCCGTCAGGGACGCTGGCTCAGGGGATGCGGGTTCAGGTCAGGCAGGGCGGATCAGGCGGCCGCCGGGGCCGGCGTGGGTGCCCGGGGCCGGGCCCGCCCCGCCGCGTCAGGGTCCCGCTGCGGCAGGAACGCGGCGCGCCAGGACTTCTCGCGCAGCGCCGCCGCCCGGCGTCCCTGCGGGATCGCGGTGACCGCGGCGGCGACCCGCCCGCTGTGGGCCAGCAGGGCGATCAGCATGCCGGTCAGGGTGACCGCGGCGAGCACCAGCAGCCCAGACGGAGCCAGCCCAGGCAGTGCCAGCCAGGGCAGTGCCAGCCCGGGCAGGGGCAGCGCGGGCAGTGCCAGCCCGTGGAGGGCGCTGGTCAGGGCCGCGATCATGGCTGCTGCCTCCCGCGAAGGGTCGATCGGGACCGGGAAACCGCCGGCCCGTCCTCAGCGTACGCCCGCGGGCGGGATGACCGGCAGCCCCGGCGGCGGCCCGTGCTCGATGAGCCGGCTCACCGCAGCGGTGTCCAGGTCCGCTGCGACCAGGTCGGCCAGCGTGTCCAGCCGGGCCTGCCGGGCCGCCGCGAAGCTGGTGTCCGGGGCGACCGTGAAGTCCCGCCCGGCGAGCGCGGCGACCTCGGTCAGGAAGGCTCGCCGGAACTGGTCGTTCTCCAGCGTCCCGTGCCAGGTCGTGCCCCACACGGCCACGGTCCGGCAGCCACCCGGGAAGGGCTCCCCGCGCCCCTCGGCGACCTCGGCCACACCGTGGTGGATCTCGTATCCCCGCACCGTGGCGCCGTAGCCGGTGCCGCTGGGCCGGCCCAGCAGCTTGCCCGCCCCGAACGTGACCCGCACCGGCAGCAGCCCCAGGCCGGCCACCACCCCCGAGCCGGACTCGACCGGGTCGTCGATCTCGGCGGCCAGCATCTGGTAGCCGCCGCAAATGCCGAGGACGGGCTGACCGCGCCGGGCCCGTTCGGTGACCGCCGCCGCGAGCCCCCGTTCCCGCAGCCAGCCCAGGTCGGCCACGGTGGCCCGGGTACCGGGCAGGACCACGAGGTCGGCGTCGGCCAGCTCGGCCGGGCTGGTAGCGAAGCGCACCAGCACCCCCGGCTCTGTGGCCAGCGCGTCCACGTCGGTGAAGTTGCTGATCCGTGGTGTGCGGATGACGCTGACCCGGAGGATGTCTTTTCCTGCCGGAGGCGCTGCTGCAGCCCCGGTCCCAGGGCCGGCCCTGGGACCGGCCGCGTCGAGGGCCAGCGAGTCCTCCATATCCAGGTCCAGTCCCCCGCGCCAGGGCAGCACGCCCAGCACGGGGCGGCCGGTCAGGCCGGCGAGCATGCCCAGCCCGGGGGCGAGCAGCCCCGGGTCACCCCGGAACTTGTTGATGACGAAGCCGCTGACCAGGGCCTGGTCGGCCGGACCCAGCAGGGCGACGGTCCCGAACAGGGCCGCGAACACGCCGCCCCGGTCGATGTCGCCGACCACGATGACCGGCAGCCCGGCCGCCCGGGCCAGCCCCATGTTGGCGATGTCGGTGTCCCGCAGGTTGATCTCCGCCGGGCTGCCCGCGCCCTCGCAGATGACCACGTCGTAGTCGCCCCGCAGGTCTTCCAGGCTGTCCAGGGCGACCCTGAGCAGGTCCTGGGCGTGCGTGCGGTACTCCGCGGCGCTGACCTCGTCCCGGGGCTGGCCGAGCACGATGACGTGGGTGCGGGTGTCGCTGCCCGGCTTGAGCAGCACCGGGTTCATCCGCGCGTCCGGCTCGATACCCGCCGCCGCGGCCTGCATGGCCTGGGCCCGCCCGATCTCCGCGCCGTCCGGGGTGACGAAGGAGTTCAGCGACATGTTCTGGGCCTTGAACGGTGCGACCCGGACTCCCTGCCGGGCCAGCCATCGGCACAGCCCCGCGGTGAGCACGCTCTTCCCGGCGTCCGAGGTGGTCCCGGCGACGAGCAGCCCGCCCCTCACCGGCGGGCCCCGTCCCTTCTGGCGGCGATCACCCCATGACCTTAGACACCCCGGCCCCGGCCCACCAACCTGCGGGCGCCGGGCCCTCCCTGGCCCCTAAGCTGGGTTCACAAGCTCTCAACAGGACGTCGCGGAGCCACCAACCCGGCTCCGCTCTGTGTCCGACACGTGACCTTGACCATGCACAATGAGTGGTCCGGCGCCTGTAGCTCAGTTGGATAGAGCGGCTGCCTTCTAAGCAGCGGGTCGCGGGTTCGAATCCTGCCAGGCGCACCAGCCAAAACACCCAGTTTCAAGATCGCAGACGAGCCGTCTGTAGCTACGTTCTGTAGCAACGGCTCAGTTCTGACCCTGGTCAAGGACGCCGGGCCGGGGCGGCCGCCGATCGTGGAAGCGCCACGCGCCGAGGCCCGCTGACCGCAGCACGGCGTCGAACCGTCGTCACGTAGTCGTACTCAATCCCCGACCGCACGGGCATCCGCCGTAGAGGTCAGCGGTGGCGCGCCGGCCGCACACGGTAGCCATCCCTCCGGCGCCCGATCCTGAAGCCCTGCGTGCTCACGGTAAAGGGCGCGCCTGGCGGCCGCAAGCGATCCCTTCGGGCCTCTGGACCACTCGTCCCACAGGGATTCAGCGGCGCCTATCGGAGGGATGGTTAGGCCTGAGGCCTCCCCCTCCGCGCTGGCACAGATCAGCCATGGTTTACGGATTGCTAACTTTTAATAATTTCTTAGGGCCTGATACCAGCGCAGTGCTCGCTGCCTGTGCCTTATCAGTTTTGGACGACACATCGGACCGCCCAAAAATGGGGCAAAAGTCATAAATTAGACCTGTGGTGAGAATCGTGCTTATGGCCGCTAGGCTTGCGCAGTCAGTTGGCGGGGGGCCTGATCCTACTGAACAGTCTCCCCTCTCAAAGCGAAGAGGGGTCTAAGATATGACAAGAGAACCAGGAAATGATCATCACGAGGGACAACCGTCTTCTTCCGCGGCCAAGGGTTCCGGTTCCTCTCAGAGTCCGCTCTCCGCCAAGCTTGCACAAGCGCTGGTCCCCGCCGGCACGCTTGGGTCCGGAAGCAGTATTTCAGGCGAGGGTACTGACCTGTCGAAAATTGGGCTGATTTGCGGAGGGCCCTTGCCAGGGGCCACAGCAACAGCCTATGAAACTATCGTGGATAACCAGACTGGCCAATTCTTGAATGAGACTCTGACAGCATGGGATAACGCTACGGATGCTCGTAATGCCAGCAGGATGAATCATCAAGCCATTGACCGGACCGGAAGCTGTTCTTTGTCCGATTCGGGACAAACGGGAACTTATACGGGAGATTACACAGGATGTGTCCATTCACGGGTCCTGCCGGATCGACCCGGGGTCGACCGGGGCTGTGATTACGCCGCGGTGACCACCACCGGCACACCGTTGTGAGGTGTATCCATCGTGCACGCCTGCGCGTGCATGACGTTGACGGCGGCCAGGTCGTGGTTACGCAGCCGATCCGCGCAGGCGCACAACAGGATGTACGCCTGCTCCTGCGCCGGGGTCAGTGCCCGACTACCCTGGCGTCGGATGGTCAATTCGTTCAGTCCCGGCCCGGCGGACCCCGTGGGACCAGAACCGGGTTTGGGCTTCGATGCGGGCACGTCAGCTCCCCTCAGCTATGAGTCGCAGCGCCCATTTCATCAGTCCCGAGCGGGTTTCTCCCGTTCCACGTGCCCAGTACGGCAGCCGCACTTCGTGACCTGAGCCCGGATGCGATCAGGCTGCTGCGAGCGTAGGCAGCGCGGTCGGGGGCAGCCAAGGGGTGCCGGCGAGGGCCAGGGTGATCGCCTCCTGGACGCTCAGGCCGTGGTTGCGCGCCGAGATCAGGTAGGACTGGTTGATACACCAGCGATCCAGGGTCTTGTCGGTCTGCCAGTACCCGGACACCGCCTGATGTCGTTTCGCGGGTTTGATCCCGCGCTCGGCGGCGTTGCTGGTCCAGTTGACGCCGAAATGACGGGTGAAGGTCCACACCTGGTCGGCGTAGGTCTTCAGCCAGGCGGCCAGCTTGTAACCGGGGTGGTTGCCGCCGCCGTCCCAGTCACGCAGGCGGTTGTGGGTGATCCCGAACTCGACCGCGGCGTCGTAGCGGACGCGCAGACCGGTCAGCAGCCCCGGGCCGAGGGCGCGCTCACCGCGGGCCTTGGCCGCCTCGACGGCGTGTGCGCCTCCTTCAACACCTCGCTGACTTTCCCGGCCCACGACTGCAGGCCGCCGGGGCCGAGCTTGCCGACCTGCTTGGCCCGCCGGAACACGTGTTGACAACACTGCTGGATCCCTGCCAGCACGCGCTTGTCGCAGGTCAGCAGCGTCTGGTAGCCGCGGAACCCGTCCACGATCAGGAACCCGGTGTAGCCGCGCAGGAAGACGGTCACCTCGGCGTGGCGGCGCGAGTGCAGTCCGCTCAGCCATACCAGCCGCTCGTCCGGGGTACGGATCACCAGCACGTGCGGGGCCCCCGGCTTCACCTTCTCGACGGCCGTGCCCTTGCCCGGGTCGGCGGGCTCATCACTGGCCTGCTGTCCGCTGGTCTGCTCGTCGGTCTCATCGGTGGCAGGGCGGACCACCTCGACCGGTGACTCGTCGGCTGTGAGCACGGGCTCAGCCAGCAACGCGGCCTTCATCGCCTCCACGAACCCGGCCTCGGCCAGCACCTGCGCCAGCCGGGCGTTCGCCCGGTCCACGAACCCGGCCGACACGTTCTGCCCCAACAACATCGCGACCAGAGTGGCCGCCCGCTCGGTCGGCACGTTCCCGAAACTGGTCAACGCCACCGCCGCCGCGTTCAGCACCGGCCCGAAGCTGATCCCGTTCACCAGCCCGCCCACCGGCACCGCCGTGGTGATCTTCCCGCAGCAGGTGCACTTACGCTGTGGCAGCGCGAATTCCGTCCGCCACGGGACCACTCTGACGTCCCACTGCTGCGACCACGCCGTCCCGCCGTCCTGGACAGCGCTCAACCCCGCCCCGCACCCGCGGCACTCGGCCGGCGGCTCGAGCCGCTCACGCCGCTGCGGATCCGGATCCCGGACCAGACCACGCCCGGGATGACCCGGCTGCCCACCACGCTTGCGGTCCTTCGGCCGCTCCCGCAACGAGGTGCCGGTGTCCCGCTGCGCCTTCCGCGCTCGACGTTCGGCCTTACCCCGCGCCCTCGCCTCGATCGACTCCTTCGAGGACGGGGTGCCCGAATCGTCGCTGCCAGCCCCCAGACGACGCTCCAGATCCGCGATCCGCAGCGCCTGAGCCTTCACCACCGCCAGCAGCCCGGGGTCCTGGACATCCACAAGCCGCTGCAGCGGCTCCAACTCCGCGAGCCTCACCGCCTGCGCCTCGATCACCGCGACCAGCTGGGGAACCTCGACATCCCGCAGATGCCGCAACGCCACCAGTTCGACGTCCGGGACACCCACCGCTGACTGCAACCGCCCGATCTCAGCACGAAGCCAATCAACTAGCGGCTGATCGGACTCTTCGGACACAAGTCGGGATCTTGCACACCCCCAGGCCTGAGATCAAGCAACCCGGCCCCTGCGTGTCGCGTGTCGCAGACCACCCCATCGACCCCAACCGCCCCAGCAATCCTGCAGCTCAGGCCCACCCCTGAATGGACACCACAGGATCCCCACCCTCCAGTTGTTCTAGTGGACAGTACTTGGCCACAGCCGCCACGCTAACATCGCCGTCGCTGGTCTCCTCGTACTCTGGATACCTGGTCGGGACGCTATGTGGAACCGTCTCCGTCGTGGTTTCGGTTGAAACTAGTAAGGTCTTTTCCGCTATCACTCAGGGAACAGCAGACGGATACTTAACCACGGCGACCGACAGTCTCGAATCAGCTGGCCTATAATTCGTGAAACCACAACGCAGAGTCCAGCAAGATATTACAGCCGAACAGTGGGACCTCGCGTGCGAGGTAATCGCCTACTTCCAACATCACTAGTCGATCCAACCGAGCTTCTCTGGGGTCGCAGCCCGCGTGAGATCGCAGGTCTCCGCCGGCCGAGCTTAGTCCCCCGGTGGCCGGGTCGTTCGGCGTGGCCGTCATGGTGTTCTCCATGGTGTCTGGGGCCGGGCACCGTCATGCGACGTCCTACGACGGTCACCAGAACAGACGGGCGACCCGGCCGGAACTCATCGCGCCGGGCCGCCTCGACCGAGCCAGCACGGACCACATCGCGCTGACAAGTTCACCGACGCGCTCTGTGGCATGGCGCACTTGTCCTCGCTTATGTACCTTGACAGTTACGTAACCAGCTCGGTACATTCACGCCGTGGAAGCTGTCCTGCGGGCACTGGCAGACGAGAGCCGGCGGACGATGCTGGAGACCCTGACCGGCGGCCCGGCAACCGCGGGTGAGCTGGCGGCGCTGCTGCCGATTGCCCGCCCGGGGGTATCGCGGCACCTGCGGGTACTGCGGGAGGCGGGACTGGTCGAGGTCCGCCAGCAGGCGCAACGGCGGGTCTACAGCCTTCGCCTCGAGCCGCTCGCCGAGGTCGATGAATGGCTGGGCCGGTATCGGGCGTTGTGGCAGCAGCGGCTGGACGCCCTGCACACCGAGATAGCCCGGGGGAAACGCGAGCGAAGGAGCACCAGATGACCAGCAACGCACCTGGCAGCGGCCGCATCCTCGGCAGCCTGCGATCAGCAGACGGCAAGGGCATCGTGCGCGTGCAGGACCGCTTCGACACCGATATCGACGACCTGTGGTCAGCACTCACCGATCCCCGCCGTCTGGCCCGGTGGATGGGCGAGGTCGAGGGCGACCTGCGCCTGGGTGGTGAGTTCCGCGCACGCTTTTTTGCCAGCGGATGGGAAGGCACTGGGCGCGTGGAAGCGTGCGAGCCTCCGCGGCAGCTGCTGCTGCTGACCAAGCAACCAGGCCAGCTGGACGAGCATGTCATCGAGGTCACGCTGGCCGCCGACGGCGACCAGACCATGCTGGTCTGGGAGGAACGGGGCATGCCCCTGGACCAGCTCGCCGCCTACGGGGCCGGGATCCAGGTCCATGTCGAAGATCTCTCCGCTCACATCGCCGGGCGTGAGCGCTGCGACGCCGACACTCGGTGGGGCGAACTCCTGCCTGCCTATCAAGACCTGGCGGCCGGCGTCGGCTAGGCACTGGCAGCACAGTGATCGACCCGGCAGCAGGATGGACATGACCGGCAATCAGCCTGAGTGGACGACCAGGCTCTGCTGGCCTTCCTCGCCGCCCAGCGCGACGCGGTGCTCTCCATCGTGGCGGGGCTGGACGAGGAGGCGTGGCAGCGGCCCGCCGTGCCGTCCGGCTGGACGGCAGCCGGGCTGGTCCAGCACCTGGGCGACGCCGAACGGCACTGGTTCAAGGGGGTCGTGGCCGGCTCAAATACGCAGCTGCCCTGGGATCAGGGCAGGCCTCCCTATGACCCGGAGGCAGCGTTCGTCTGTGACCGGCCCTCAGCGGAGGTTATCGGCTACTACCGCGACCGCGCGGCATGCCGGTCACCTGGACATCGCCAGGGAACTCGTCGACGGCCAGACTGGGCTAGGCCGCGCTGACCAGCTTGACACGATCCCTGCGGGCGAGGCCACTGGCTGCCCAGTACACTTGGGTACTACACCTCCGGAGGTGGGTCATGGGCTACCGGCTCCAGATGCACCTCGAGATCCGTGACTGGCTGACCGGCCTCCGGGTGGCTGAGCCCGAGCTGGCGCGCCTGGTTGGCGAGGCGCTGCTGGCCATGCTGGACGCGGGCGAGACGCTCGGTCCGCCGCTCGTCGTCCCGCTGGAAGCCGTGCTGCGGTCCCTGGATGATCCCCGGGAGGACCTCCACCACGCCTACCAGCGCCAGCTGGAGACGCTGGCGATGGTCCGCCGGGGCGTCGCCGACGTGGCCACCTCGCGCAAGCGGGTGGAGCTGGTGTCCGACCAGTTCGAGCAGCAGGCCGCCAAGCTTGCCAGCCAGCACCGGCACGCGCTCGCGGCCGGGAACGACGACCTGGCCAGCGAGACGCGGACCCGTGAGGCGGGGATCCGGGAACGGCTCTTCGACCTGCGCCAGCAGCTTCACACGCTGACGGAAGAAGAAGAGCGGCTGAGCGTGGCGAGCCAGCGCCTGCAGGTCAGGGTCGAGGCATTCAGGGCCCAGAAGGAGACCATCAAGGCCCGGTATACGGCGGCCGAAGGATCCGAGCGGGTTCGTGAGGCATTCGCCAGCATGGGCGCGGACACCAGCGACCTGGAGGATGCGGACACGCAGATAGAGGCGGACGCCGGGTCCGGTATCGCCAGTGCCCGCGCCGAAGCCGACGAACTCCTGCAGGAGATCCGGGATGTCACGCCGCCGTCCCGCGGCGGCCCGGGGCCCGCAGATCAGGACGGCATCGAGCCGCCGCCCGGCCTGATGGAGCTGCGGCCGGGTTCCCCCGACGGCTCGCGGGCCGCATTGCTGTTCGTCGTCGCCCTTCCGGATACCGCAGTCATAGTGGGCTGGGTCGAGGATCCGGGCGGATCGGCTGAGAGCTACCGGGAGGTGCTCCAGATGGCGGCCGGCCGCCTGGAGCAAGCTCACTCCGGGCGCCTGCCGGATGGCACCCCTGCGGCCGGTGCCTTCATCTCATACGGCACGGAGTCGTTCCTGGATGAGTTCTTCCCCGGTGAGGAGACTGAGGTCGAAATCGGGGCCGGCGTGCTCGTGGCCCGTAACCGCGCGCACACGCTCGCGGAGGCCCGGCTGCGGATGCGGCTGACCCAGGCTCAGGTGGCCGAGCGGATGAGCGTTCGCCAGGAACGGGTGTCCGCCATCGAGCGTGCCGAGCCCGGGGCCACCGAGGTCCGGACGCTTGCCGCCTACGTGCGGGCACTCGGCGGGAGGCTGGAGATCACCGCCGACATCGGCGGCGAGCGCATCGTGCTCAGGTAGCCGTTCTCCTGGTCCGCCAGTAACGTCACAGGCGTGACACCGCCACCGCTGGTCCCTGAGGATTTCGCCGTTCCGGAGGGGTTCCGCAGCGACCTTTTTGTCCTTGAGCCGCTGGACATGCGGCACAACGCGTCCGATCAGGCCGCGTGGACGTCGAGCATCGACCACATCAGGGCCACGGCCGGCTTCGCCGGCCGCACATGGCCTGGCGAGCCCATGACGGTGGAGGAGAACGCCGTCGACATCGCCAAGCACGCCAAGGACTTCGCCGACCGGACCGGATTCGCCTACACCGTGCTGGACCCCGCAACGAACGACGTGATCGGCTGCGTGTACTTCTACCCGCCCCGCCGGAGCCGGTACGACGTGGACGTGCGCTCATGGGTCCGGGCGGATCACGCCGCGCTGGACCGGCCGCTGCATGATCTGGTCCGGCGCTGGCTGGCCGAAGCCTGGCCGTTCCAGGCGCCGGAGTACGCCGAGCGCTGAAGGCTGGCTGCCGTGGAAGGTGCGACAGCACGCGAGATCGGGGGCTCGGGCGTGCTGCCGCACCGGCTCAGGGGCCGGCCGCCGCACCAGCGCCGGGAGCGGGCCCACGCTCACCCACCGGCGCCGCCCGTCAGCCAACGCACTATCCCCGACGCGTCCCGCATGACCAGCACCGACGTCTGGTGCCGGTCGAAACCGCTCTGCATGACATCGAGCTCGGTGACCCAGCCGGTCGCGGGCACACCGCCGGGCACCGCACCGAGGGCCTCCAGCATCAGGGCCCGGGCCTGGAGCGCGTGGTTGGTGACACCGGCCGGCAGCAACCGGGGCCGGCCCCGGACGTCTGCGACCACGCCCCATTCGTAGAGGCGGCTCAGCATGGGACGGGCCGTTGCGGTTGAGGTCATGACTGAGTCCTGACTGCCGATTACGTTGCGTCGCTACCCCGTAACCGTTTTACCGGTGACGAGACCGTCTCGTCCCGGTCTCCTGCTGTTTCTTACGCTTCGTAGCGTGGATGTAGCCTTTCCGGCACATCGCGGCCGGCCGTCGCAACGTCCGCCTGCGCTGATCCCAGGCTCCTGCGCGGCCCCGGGCCGCCGGCCCGCCAGCCGGGCTGGCTGCGTGCCTGCGTCGTAAACCGGTGAGCCGGACGCCCAGCAGGCACACGTCGTCGGACCGGGGGGTATCGCCCAGCAACGCGGCCTGCACCGCCGCGCAGGTCCGCTCGGCGCTGAACGGCGCGGGCCCGCCCATGACCCCGGACATGACGTCGGCCAGGGCGCTGAGCCCGTCGCTGATGTCGCGGCTGCGGTCCTCGATCAGCCCGTCGGTGTAGAACATCAGGCTGGTGCCGGGGGCCAGGGTCTGATGGCCCACGGTGAATTCCGGTTCGATCGGAGCGCCCAGCATCACCCCGGAGGCGTCGTCCAGGTACCCGGCCTGGCCGGAGGCGGCAGCCCACACCGGCGGCGGGTGCCCGGCGTTGGCGTAGCTCAGCTCGCCGGTAGCCGGGTCGAGCAGTGCGTAGATGACGGTGGCCAGGGCGTCCGGCAGCAGCCTGGCCTGCGCCAGGGCGGTGCGCCGCAGCACCTCGCCCGGGTCGGACGTGTCCACCGCGTACGCCCGGAGCAGGTGCCGCATCTGTCCCATGATCGACGCGGAGCTGATGTTGTGGCCCACCACGTCGCCGATGACCAGCCCGATCCGGTCGCCTTCCAGCGGGAACGCGTCGTACCAGTCGCCGCCGACGTCCACGCCGGCCGTCCCGGGCAGGTAGCGGACCGCGAGGTCCAGCCCGGGAATCTCAGGCAGCGTGTCGGGCAGCACGGAGCGCTGCAGTGTCTCGGCCACGGTATGGTCCCAGGCCGACGCGGCCGCGTTGGCCAGCCCCACGGCGGTCTGCCGGGCCAGTTCCTCGGCCACCGCGACGTCGGTGTCCGTGAAGTCGGGATGGTCGGCGCAGCGGCCCACGGCGAGCACACCGAGCGGCCCCGAACCGGCCATAAGCGGCGTGACCACTACGTGCCCGGGGTTGACGCGGGCGACGATGTCGCGCAGCGTCTTGCTGTCCCCGAGGTGGGGGGCCATCTGGGCGGCGGCGTCGTGGATCACCTGGGTTGCCCTGCTGGTGAACGCGGTCCGGACCGTCAGTGTCCCCACCGCGGGCACCGGCTCGCCTCGCAGGTCGGTGAACTCCACGCCACCACCCGGCTCCCGGTGGGCGATCGAGATAGCCCGCAGCTCGCCTTCCGGGCCAGGCAGGAAGGCCAGGCAGAAGTCGGCCAGGCTGTGCACGACCAGCTGCGCGGCGTGCTGGAGCAGTTCGTGCCGGTCCTGGGCGGCCGCGACCAGGTCACCGGCCTGCAGCAGCAGGGCAACCCGTTCCTGGGCGCCCTCGGCCGCGGCCCGGGCGGTCCGCTCCCGCTCCATCAGGAGCGCGCGCTCCTCCTCGGCGCGCTGGCGGGCGGACAGGTCCACGACGTAGGTCACCCAGCGCAGCGGGTTGGTACCGATCACCGCGCCGCCGACCAGGACCGGGACCCGGTGCCCGTCCCGGTGCACGTACTCCTTCTCGTACGGCCGGAAGGCCCCGGTGCGCGTCAGCCGGCGGTGGGCACCGGCGTCGGCCTCCCACCATTCGGGAGGCGTGAGCCCCTCACGGGAGACACGGCCGGCGTCCACGTCCTCGCGCGTGTACCCGATGATGCCGAGGAACGCGTCGTTGGCGTCGTGCACGTGGTCTTCGCCGTTGACCACCACCCCGATCACGTTGGCCTCGCGCAGCCGGCCCATGAGCTCGGTGCCCTCGCGCAGCGCTGCCGCGGCCCGGCGCTCCTTGGTCAGGTCCCGGAACATGGCGTAGGCGCGCTGCGGTTGCCCGTTCTCGTCCCGGGCATCCGGCACCGCGGTGATCCGCAGCCAGCGGAGCTCCCCGGTGCGCCCGTGCTTGACCCCGAGCACGACGTCGGTGACGACCTCACCCGTGCGCAGTGCCACCGAGACTGGGAATTCGCCGGCCCGCAGCGGGGAACCGTTCTCGTGCACCGCCTGCCCCGCGGCGACCACCGGCCAGGTGATCATCTCCTCCTCGTCGAGACCGAGAATCTCGCAGGCGGCCGGGTTGGCCCCGAGGACCAGGCCGTTGGTGTCGTAGTAGATGACGCCCTGGGGCAGGGTCTCGAACAGGGTCTTGTAACGCTCCTGGGTTGCAGCCAGCTGCGTGGCCAGCACCTCCTGCTCCTGACGGTCGCGGACCTGGGCGGTCACGTCGCTTACCAGCAGCAGCACCCCGTCGACTCGCCCGTCCGCGCCGCGCACCGGCTGGTACAGGCTCTCAACGAAAATTTGTTCGGGTGCTGAAGCCGCGTCACGGCGGATGAACAGCTCGGTCTCAAATCCCTGGAACGGCTGCCCGGACTCCAGTACGGCCGCGATGAGCTCGGCCCGGCCCTGGGCCGCCAGATCCGGGAGCGCCTCCGGCAGCGTCCGGCCAGTCAGTTCCGCGCGGCCGACGAGCTGCTGGTACGCGTCGTTGGCGAACTCAAACACCAGATCCGGCCCGGCCAGGTAAGCCGCCGGGACCGGAAGAGCGGAAAAGAGCTCGTGCAGCACCGTCACACGGTGGCCGGCATTGCGCCCCCGCGAAACCGGACCTGAACTCACCATGCCCCCCCGGGCCACAGCTGGAGGACGTCATGCCTGACTCCCCCGTTATGTCGGCATCGTCACCCAGGGTACCTGCCGGAGGCACAGTAAGGTATTCCGCCACGGCTGTCCCGCACGGCCCGGTAGTTTCATCCAGCTGAGGGTGACCTGGATGGAGGAGACGTGAAGCTGCTCCGGGTGCTGGCCTGGCCAGCCGCGCTGACCCTGGTGGCGGCCTGCGGGGGCGGCAGCCCCAGCGCCGCGCAGAGCGCAGCCGCCAGCCCGAAGACCACGGCCACCGCGAGGGCCCGGCCGGTCATGCAGACCACGGCCCGGCCGCCGGCGATGGCGGGGGTGACGGCCCGGGGCGCCCTGGTCCTGCTGAGCTCGGCAACCGGGACGCCAGTCCGGACGCTGGTCCCCCAGGGCGTGATCGGCGACGAGCTCTCGGTCTCCAGGGACGGCCGGACCATCTACTTCAGCAGGCGGCACGGATGCGTGGACGACGTGGAATCGGTCGCGGTGTCCGGGGGGACGCCGACGCTGATCACCACGGGGAGCCTTCCCGCGATCAGCCCGGATGGCGCCACGCTCGCGTTCGCCCGGCAGCCGACGCTGACCCGGCACTGCATGAAGGGATCGAGTGGCGATCTCTCCGCCCAGTACAGCCTGGTCACCCGGACGCTGAGCAGCGGGGTGGAGCGGGCGTACCCGATGCTGCCGGCCGGCCAGCCGGGCAGCCTGCCTGCACCCATTTCCCATCTGTCCTGGGCTCCGGACGGCACCGAGCTGGCCGTGTCCATCGCCGCGATCCAGGACAACGAGGGCTGGCAGATCATGCTGATGGACACCGCCACGGCCCAGAACTACCTGGGCGGGACCGGGGACACGCCAGTGCCGGTGACCGGCCCGGACCGGCGGCGCAGCTACTGGCGTGAGGGCGTGTACCTCCCCGGCGGCAACCTGTTCGTCAGCCGCGCGTGCTGCGCCGGGGAACCGGCCCGGAACGTCTCCAAGCTGATGTGGGAGATCACCCCGGCCGGGGTGCTGAAGCACCGGGTGGCGATCGGGTTCCCGGGGCTGGACCACACCAGCCTGGCCGTGAACCCAACCGGGAAGTGGCTGCTCTACCTGGCCGGGACCGGGCTGTACGTCTCGGAGAAGGGCGCCCGGCCCCGCCAGGTCGGCTCGGGACTCGTGGCAGCCGCGTGGATGTAACTGCGCTCCCGCGTCCCGCGCTACGGCGCGGGACGGCCCGTATCCGCGCGGCTACGCACGCCTGCGCCAGCCGGGCAGGTAGACGGTGCGGCGGGTCTGCCGGGCCTGGCGGGCCGCGGGCACCCGGGCCGCGCTGGTGCCGGGCATCCGGGCCTCGGCCTCGGCCCAGTCCAGGAACTGGGCGTCATCCAGTTCCTCCTCCTGCAGCCGGATGGCGCCGGCGTCGGTGAGTATCCCGCCGTCGAAGATGAAGTTCATGATCGCCTGCGGCCGCTCCCCCGCCGCGGCCATCCAGTCCACGACGAGCAGGTCACCAGCCGGGATGTGCAGCCCGAGTTCCTCGGTGATCTCCCGGGCGACGCACTGATCCGGCGCCTCGTCGGCTTCGACGATGCCGCCCGGTATGCCCCAGTCGGACCGGTAGTTGGGCTTGACCAGCAGGATGCGGTCGGCGGGGTCGGTGATCAGCATGCTGGCGGACAGGTAGACGGTGGGAAGGCTGGCGAACCAGTCCGCGGCGGCGAGCAACGGGTCAGGCACGCCTAGAAAGCTACCGGGTGACCCGTTTCGCGGTGTACATGGCCTGGTCGGCCTCACGCAACGCGACGTCCGGGGACTCACCGGGGGCGGCCAGGTGGATGCCGATGCTGACCGGCACCGGGACCAGGTGCCCATGGATGAGATGCGGCTGGGCCAGCGCGGCGGCGACCCGGCCTCGCAGCCCGTCCAGCCCGGCGGCGCTGATCCGGGGGGCGGTGACCGCGAACTCGTCCCCGCCCAGCCGGGCGACCGTGTCCTGCGGCCGGACGTGCGAGCGGAGCCGGTGGCCGATGGTGAGCAGCGCCTCGTCCCCCGCCTCGTGGCCGTATGTGTCGTTGATCTGCTTGAAGCCGTCCGCATCCAGGTACATGAGGCCGACCTGGGTCTCGGTGACGGGACCGCGGCGGCTGTTCAGGGCGGCGTTCAGCCGGTCGGCGAACAGGCTCCGGTTGGCCAGGCCGGTGAGGGGGTCATGGGCGGCCCGATGGGCCAGCTCCTGCTCGGCCATCTTCCGGCGGGTGATGTTGACGTGGGAGGTCACCGCGCCACCCAGATCGCCGCCGAGCGGGGTGATGCGCATCAGGAACCAGCGGTTGACGGCCGGGGACGGGCACGGATACTCCATCTCGCTGTGCACCGTGTGACCGGCCAGGACGTCCCGGACGCGGTCCGCCGCCCGGCGGGCGTCCGTGCAGCCCGCGGCGGCGGACCTCGCGCACAAGTCGAGGTAGTTCACGCCGACCCCGGTGCTCTCCGGCTGGCCGCCGTTGTCCAGCGCGAACATCAGCCACGCTCGGTTGACGTCCACGATCGTCCCGGCGGGGTCCAGGACAGCAGTCGCATCCGGCAGCGCGTCCAGCACCGCCCGGGCCAGCCCGTCGCTCATCATCCGAGCGTATCGGGCCTACCGGCGGTGCCGGGCGCGGATCGCCGCCGGCCCTCCCGGCCCGGCCGCATCCCCGTCCACATCCTTGCGGGTCACAGCCAGGAAGGCGACGAATCCGACGATGACGATGCTGAGCATCAGCGCGACCAGCCCGCGCCCCAGCCCCACGCCGCCGTAGCGGTGCGGGACGCCCAGCCAGTCCGCGTAGGACGCCCCGAGCGGCCGGGTCAGCACGTAGGCGGTCCAGAAGGCCAGCACGGAGCCGCGCCCCAGCTTCCAGTACACCAGCGCCGGGATGCAGATGAGCCCGGTGAACAGGAGCCCCGAGGTCAGGAAGCCCAGGTGCAGGGTGGTGGCGGTCAGGTCGCCGACCGCGGTGCCGAGCGCGAACGTGGCGAGCACGGCGGCCCAGTAGAACCTTCGCGGCGCGGTGTGGTGATGCTGTGGATGGACAGGGTGTGCTCGGTGGCGTACCAGGCGGCGAACACCACGACCAGGCAGATGGCGAAGAACGCGCTGGACAGCGCGTAAGGCACCCCGAGCTTGATGTGCATGCCGTCCGCGGCCAAGGTGCCCCAGACCGCGACCATGGCCACCGCGAACCAGTAGATCCACACCTGGTAGCGGCGGGCGCGGAACTGGAGCACCATGGCGATCACGAAGATCCCCGTGCCCACCACCCCGGCGACCACCGGGTTGTACCGGAGGGCCAGGAAGTCGGCCAGGGCCTCACCCATCGCCGTGGTGAGGATCTTGATGATCCAGAAGTACGCGGTGATCCGGTACGGGACCTTGCCTGCCGGGTACGGCGCGGGGTCGCTGACCGCGGTCCGGCGGAGCTGAGGTGACGCCACGGCGCAAGGATGCCACACGGTCTGGCGCACCCCACGTGCCCTTTACCAGCAGCACACCATTCACGTACCAGGCACGTGACCCCGGATGTAGATGGGCGTCCCGTTGGTCTCGTTGACGTGCACCATCCGGTGGAAGAACCCGGCAATGTCCATCGGGATCCGCACGCAGCCGTGCGAGACCGCCGGGAGCGGGACCGGGACGTCACCGTGGATGGCGTACGACCCGCCAATGAAGAACACCGGGTTGTACATGGTGCCCAGCGGGACCTTCACCCAGCCGCTGGCGAACCAGTGCGCCCGGTAGTTCCCGTCCGGGGTGATCGCAGGCCCGCAGGTCGCCGTCGGGTCGCCGCCACAGGGGTAGTAGTAGCCGCCGCCTGGCGAGATGTGACTGATCAGCTCGGGCACGTTGTGCCGGTACAGGACCAGGTACCCCAGGGTCAGGTGGATCTCGATCCGCCAGCTGCCGCCCTTGGGCACGAGCACCTTCGGCTGCCTCGGGTGGACCAGCGCGCGCTTCATGGCCCGGGTGACGTTATCGGGCGACACGGCGGTCTGGACGCCCTGGACCTCCTTGAAGGCCCACACCGCCTCCAGCGTGTTCTGGCCGAACTGCCCATCGACCTTGCCCGGGTAATAGTGCAGGTAGGCGAGCCGCTCCTGCAGGCGCCGCACCGCAGGGCCGCGCATGCCGTAGTTCAGGGGACCCTTCGGGGGCGTGTACACCGCGCCCGGCGCCGGGGCGCTGCGGGCGGCCGGCGACGTTACCGCCGCGCCCGCGATACTGGTCTGGCTGAGCACTGACGCGCCCACCGCGGCCACCACCCCGGCCGTGCTCAGCCATCCCGCCACTCTTCGCCTCATGGCGATCCTCGCTTGTCCTTGCTCGATGGCTGAGCACCAGGGCTGCCGCGCGCACGCGGGCATCTGGCGCCGACAGCGCGACCCTCAGAAGTTTCGACCACTTTCCTAGACGTCCTACCGGCGGTCACGGTTGCCCCGTGAATCACCCCGGTATTCATGCCCACTTACACCGGATTACCCCCCTGGACATCACAGGCCGATCCGTCACAGGGAGGCGCGACCGCAGGAGAGTACCGGTCGTCAGGTGCGGCTGGCGACCGGACGCGCCGCGCACGCGGGAGCGCGCCCAGGCTGGGCCGCTGGCGGCCACCGGGTAGCATGCCGGTCGTGCCGCCAGGTAGCGTGCCGGGAACCGTCCCGGGGATGCAGGACCACGCCAGGGCGTGGCTGCGGCGGCAGACCTCGCACTGGCGGGACTGGCCGCCGGAGCGGCTGCTGGCGGCCAAGCGGGCCGCGGGGACACGGATCAGCGTGGTCATCCCGGCCCGCAACGAGGAACGCACGGTGGGCTGCGTGGTGGCCGCAGTCCGGCAGGCCCTGCTGGTGGACTTGCCGCTGGTGGACGAGGTCATCGTGATCGACTCGGACTCCACCGACGGGACGGCCCGGGCCGCGGAGCGGGCGGGCGGCACGGTGTACCGGGCGCGTGACATCGCCCCCGCGCTCGGCTCCTACCCCGGCAAGGGCGAGGCCCTGTGGAAGTCCCTGCTGGTCACGCACGGTGATCTGCTGGTCTTCGTGGACGCCGACCTGACCCGCTGGGGACCGCACTTCGTCACCGGCCTGCTGGGTCCCCTGCTGGCTGGCCAGCCCAACCCAGGCCAGCAGGTCCAGTTGGTCAAGGGGTTCTACGAGCGGGTACGGACCGAGCGAGACGGTTCCACCTCGAGCGAGGGTGGCCGGGTGACCGAGCTCGTCGCCCGGCCGCTGCTGAGCCTGTGGTGGCCTGAGCTGGCCGGGGTGGTCCAGCCGCTGGCCGGGGAGTGGGCGGCCCGGCGCGGGCTGATGGAGTCGCTGACCATCCCGGTCGGCTACGGCGTGGAGCTGTCCACCCTGCTGGACACCTTCACCCGGTACGGCCTCGGCGCGCTGGCCCAGGTGGACCTGGGCTCCCGGGCGCACCGCCACCAGGCCGACCACGACCTGGCCCTGATGGCCGCGGAGCTCATGGTCGTCGCGGAAGCCCGCCGGGACCACCCCGGGACACCCGGCCGGGAACTGCATCAGTTCGCCCGGGAGGACGGCCGGGTGCGCCCGCGGTCGCTGGCCATCCCGAGCCACGAACGGCCGCCCACCGCGACCGTGAGGGCGGCGTGAGGTGACCGCCGGGACCGCCGCCCAGCAGGTCCTCCGGCTGGGCGGCCACTGCTTCGCGCCGCACCGGCGGCTGGTCATGGGCATCGTCAACCGGACCCCGGACTCCTTCTACGACCGCGGCGCGACCTGGGACGAGGGCGCGGCCATGGACCGGGTGCACGCCATGGTCGCCGACGGCGCCGACATCCTCGACATCGGCGGCGTGGCCGCCGCGCCCGGCGCCCCGGTCGACGTGGCCGAGGAGATCCGCCGGACCGGGCCGTTCGTCGCCGCGGTCCGCGCCGCCTACCCGGACCTGGTGATCAGCGTGGACACCTGGCGGCATCAGGTCGGCCGCGAAGCTTGCCTGGCCGGCGCGGACCTGCTGAACGACACCTGGGGCGGCCAGGACCGGGAACTGCCCGCGGTGGCCGCCGAGTTCGGCGCCGGCCTGATCTGCGCGCACGCCGGCCGGCAGGCCCCCCGGACCCGGCCGTTCCGGGTCGCGTACGACGACGTGATGGCCGATGTGCTGGACCGGACGCTGGCCCAGGCGGCGCGGGCCACGGAGGCGGGGGTGGACCCGGCCCGGATCCTGATCGACGCAGCGCACGACTTCGGCAAGAACACCTGGCAGTCGCTGGAGGTCACCCGGCGGCTCGGCGAGATGGTGGCGACCGGCTGGCCGGTGCTGGTGTCCCTGTCCAACAAGGACTTCATCGGGGAGACGCTGGACGCTCCCCCGGACCGGCGGCTGACCGGCACGCTGGCCACCACAGCCATCTGTGCCTGGCTGGGCGCCCGCGTGTTCCGGGTACACCAGGTCCGCGAGATCCGGGAGGTGCTGGCCATGGTGTCAGCGATCCAGGGCGACCAGCCACCCGCCCGGACCGTCCGCGGGCTGGCCTGATGAGCCCGTGATCACCCAGGCGACGCTGTGCCCGTGGCCGCCGCTGCTCGTCCGCGAGCTCACCGGCGCCGACCCGTTGCTGCCCGAGCTACGGGCCGCCTGCGCCGGGGCGGTCGCGGCGCTGCTGGCCGACGGGCCCGACGAGGTCGCCGTCGTCGGCCCCGGGACCGTGACCGCCCCGTGGCCGGGTCACGGCCGGCTGAACGTCGCCGCGTTCAGGGGTTTCCGCCCCACCGACCCCGTCCCTGGCCCGGACCGGCCGGCGCTGCCGCCCGCCCCGGGAATCGGGGCTTACCTGCTGGACCAGGCGGGCTACGACGGGGAGCGGCTCATCTGGTCGGTCAGCGCGGGCGAGCCCGTGGCCGGCTGCCGGAAGCTGGGCGCGGACCTGGCCGGGCGCGACGCCCGTACCGCGCTGCTGGTGACCGGCGACGGCAGCGCCCGGCGGGGGCCCCGCGCGCCTGGCCACTTCGACGAGCGGGCCGCCGCGTTCGACGCGGAGGTGGAGCGGGCCGTCCGGGCCGGCGACACCCAGGCCCTGCTGGACGTCGATCCGGCCCTGGCCGGCGAGCTAATGGCGACAGGCCGGCCCGCCTGGCAGGTGCTGGCCGGGGCGCTGGAGTCCGCCCGCCCCCTCAGCGTCGCGGTGCGGTACGCCGGTGACCCGTTCGGGGTGGCCTACCTGGTGGCCACCCTCCGGCCCTCACTCGGCGGGCGGTCCCATATCTGACCCGGCTGTGGCTGACGCGCGGGTGATCCCGCCGCCGCCGGTCAGCCGGACCGCGATGATCACCGGCACCACGGTGAGCAGGAGCACGCCGACCACCACCACGTTCACCTCGGGCAACTGCTGGCCGAGCCGGATGGCACCGAAGATCCACAAGGGGAGGGTGTTCTGCGCGCCCGCGGTGAACGTGGTCACGATGACCTCGTCGAAGGACAGCGCGAACGCGAGCAGCGCGCCCGAGATCAGCGCGGTGGACAGCATCGGCAGGGTCACGGTCCGGAACGTGAAGAAGCCGTGCGCGCCCAGGTCGGCGGAAGCCTCGTAGACCGATCCTGAGACCCGGCGGAGCCGGGCGATCACGTTGTTGTACACCACGACGATGCAGAACGTGGCGTGCCCGATGATGATCGTCAGCAGCGACAGGTCGATCCCGGCGAAGCCGAACGCCGAGTTGAGCGCGATCCCGGTGATGATGCCGGGCAGCGCCAGCGGCAGGATCAGCAGCAGCGACACGGCCTCGCGGCCGAAGAACCGGAACCGGTGCACGCCGAAGGCCGCCGCCGAGCCGAGCAGCAGCGCGATCACCGTGGCGAACGCGGCCGCCTTGAGCGACAGCACGAACGCCGCGCGGACCTGCGGGTCGTGCCAGGCCACCGAGAACCATTTGACGCTGAGGCCCTGGATCGGCCAGCTCTGCACGTTCGAGGCGTTGAAGGCGTAGAAGCAGATGATCGCGATCGGCACGAACAGGAACAGCAGCACGCCGCCGACCCAGATCCGCAGGCCGATGCGGGCCAGGCGCCCTTCCATCAGACCGACTCGAAGGCGCCGAGCACCCGCGCACCCAGCAGGTAGAAGACCATGATCACGATGGGCACCACCGCGAGGGCGGCCGCGAACGGCAGGTTCCCCGCCGTGCCGAGGTTGGTGTAGATCACGTTGCCGATGAAGTTCGAGTTGGCCCCGCCCACCAGCAGCGGGGTGATGAAGTCACCCAGGGTGAGCGAGAACGTGAAGATCGATCCGGCCACCACCCCGGGCAGCGCGAGCGGGAGCAGCACGGTGCGCACCGTGCGCCAGTTGCGGGCACCCAGGTCCCCGGACGCCTCCAGCAGGGAGTCCGGGATGCGCTCCAGCGCGCCGTAGACCGGGACGATCATGAACGGCAGCCAGATGTAGGAGAACACCAGCCACATGGCGGTGTTCGTGTAGCCGATGTTGACCGTCCCCAGGCCGATCTTGGTGAAGAACCAGCTCAGCGTGCCGCCCTTCTGCAGGATCACGATCCAGGCGTACACCCGGGCGATGTAACTGGCCCACAGCGGCAGCAGCACCGCGGTGAACAGCAACTGCCGGCCCCGGTGGCTGGCCACCCGGGCCATGTAGTAGCCGAACGGGAAGGCCAGCACGGCGTCGGTGACGGTGACCAGGGCGGCCATCTCGACGGTCCGGCCGATGACGGTCAGGTAGGTGCTGGTGAACAGCTCGCGGAAGTTGGCCAGGGTCCAGCTGTGCACGAGCGTGTTGGTGAACGGGTCCACCGTCCAGAACGCGGTCACCAGCATGACCACGAGGGACGCCAGGTAGATGACCAGGAACCAGGCCAGCGGCGGGCTCAGCGTCAGGGTGGCCCGCAGCCAGCCCCGGCGCCACAGGGCCGCGGAGACGCGGGCCGAGGGGCCCCCGGCCGGCGCGCCCCCGGGCGTGCCCGCAGCGGGGCGGCCCGGTGCGGGGCCGCCCTGCTGCGCGGTGCTGGATGCCATCCGGAGCTGCCCCTACCCGGTGATCTGGGTCCAGGCGCTCACCCACTGCTGGAACGGCACGCAGTCGTTCTTGCCGTTGCCGCACTGGGCCAGCGGCGTCTTCCAGAACTTGATCGTCTGGAAGTACGACTCGGGGGCGTTCGCGTGGTAAGCCGCGCACGAGCCCTTCTGGATCGAGTTCATGATCGGGCAGGCCAGCTGGTTGGCCGGCGTCTCGCCGAAGTAGACCGCCTGCTGCGCCTGGATCTTGGGTGTGGTCACCCACTGCATCCACTTGTAGGCGCAGTTGGGATCCGGGGCCTTGGTGGCCAGCATCCAGGTGTCCGCCCAGCCGGTCGCCCCCTGGCTGGGGATCGTGTCGGCCACCTTCGCGCCCGCGGCGACGAGCGTGTTGGTCTGGTAGGGCCAGGCCGCACCGACGACCGTGGTGCCGCTCTGGAACAGCGAGATCTCCTGCGAGGCCAGCGCCCAGTACTTCTTGATCAGCGGGTGCTCCTGCTTGAGCAGGTTCACCGCCGCCGTGAACTGCGGCTGGGTCAGCTCGTAGGGGTCGGTGATCCCCAGGCTGGGCTTCGTCCTGGACAGGTAGAGCGCGGCGTCCGCGATCTGGATGGGGTTGTCCGGCACGGTGATCTGCCCGGAGTACTTCTTGTCGTAGAGCACCCCCCAGGTCGTCGGCGCGGTGGGGAACGTCTTCTTCGAGTACAGCAGCACGTTCGGGCCGAACTCGTAGGAGACGCCGTAGTGCTTGCCGCCGATGGTGTTGAACGGCGGCGACTGCAGGAACGGGTGGAACTGCTTCCAGGACGGGACCAGGTTGATGTTGATGGGCTTGACGTCGCCGCCGTAGATGAGCCGCAGGTCCGCGTCGCCGGACGCGGAGACCAGGTCATACTGGCCCCCGCCGCCGTTCGCCATCAGCGACACCATCTCGCTGGAGGACCCGGCGTACTTCGTGCTCACCTGGCAGCCGGTGGCCTGCTGGAACGGCTTCACCCACTGGGGCTGCGCGTAGCCCTCCCAGGCGATCAGGTTCAGGTGCCCCTCGGTCTTGCCGACCGAGGATGGCACGGCCGTGCCGGCCTGCGGCGGGGTCAGGCCCGCCGTCGCCCCGCCGCCCCCCGACGAGCTGCTGGCTGACCCGCCCGAGGATCCGCACCCCGCGATCAGCACCGCCGCGGAGGCCGCCGCCAGCAGCGCTCCGCCCCGCGTCCATCTGCTCATGCCTGTTCCTCCTGATCACGGGTGATTTCGACGCTCTGCTGGTCGGGCCAGGCCACGGTGACCGTCGCCCCACGGTCGCCCGCCACGTCGGCGGCGTAGCCGTCCAGGTTCTGCCGGACCGCGGTGAGCTGGCCGCCGGCGTCCAGCGTGACCACGTACCGGGTCAGCATGCCGAGGTAGACGACCTCGTCGATCCGGCCCGGCTCGGCATGACTGCCCGGCGGCGGGGACTCGCCAGCGGTGAGGAGCCGGACCTTCTCCGGCCGGACCGTGATGTGCCGGCCGCCGCGCTCCAGCAGGTTGGAGATGCCGATGAAGCCGGCCACGAAGTCGCTGGCGGGCTGCTCGTACACCTCGACGGGGGTCCCGAGCTGCTCGATCCGCCCCTGGTTGAACACGGCCAGCCGGTCGCTCATGGTGAGCGCCTCCTCCTGGTCGTGCGTGACGTAGATGAACGTGATGCCGACCTCACGCTGGATCCGCTTCAGCTCCAGCTGCATGTTCTGGCGGAGCTTGGCGTCCAGGGCGCCGAGCGGCTCGTCGAGCAGCAGCACCTCGGGCTCGTTGACGATGGCCCGGGCCAGCGCCACCCGCTGCCGCTGGCCGCCGGACAGCTGGACCGGCTTGCGGCCGCCGAGCCCGCTGAGCCGGACCATGTCCAGGGCCGCCTCGGCGCGCCGCCGGCGCTCCGCCCGGCCGACCCGCCGCACCCGCAGGCCGTACTCGACGTTCTGCAGCACGCTCATGTGCGGGAACAGCGCGTAGTCCTGGAAGACCGTGTTGACGTTCCTCGCGTACGGCGGCTGCCGGGTGACGTCAGCACCGCCCAGCTCGACGGTGCCGGAATCGGGCCGCTCGAAGCCGGCGATCAGCCGGAGCAGGGTGGTCTTGCCCGACCCGGACGGGCCGAGCATGGTGAAGAACTCCCCTTCGGCGATCTCCAGGTCGACCCCGGCCACCGCGGCGAGCGAGCCGAACGACTTGTGCAGCGCGACGAGCCGGACGGCCGCCTGGCCCGCACCCGGAACCGGGGCGCCCGGCCCCGGGATACTCTGCCCGGCTGTGGTCCTGCTGGGCACCGTCGCGTCCTCCTGAGTGGGGCTAGCTTGTGGGACGTAATGAGCCTGTAAACTACAGGATTAGAGGAATAGCGTGTCAAGAGCCTGATATATGACTGGTTTCGTGCCGTGACCTGCCCGTGGCCTGAGTGATGGAGTGAGCTGGCGTGGCCTTTCCTGCCCTGACGACGGTCCGGGCGCGCACCGTGTTCGCCCCGCTGGACGAGGGCGGCCGGGCCGGGACCGTGGCCCGGCGGCTGGCCCAGGCCATCACGCTCGGCCTGCTGCTCGACGGCGAGCGGCTGCCCGCGGAGACCGAGCTGGCCAGCCAGTTCGGGGTCTCCCCGGTGACGCTGCGCGAGGCGCTGGCCGCGCTGCGGGAGGCGGGCCTGGTCGAGACGCGCCGGGGCCGCCGGGGTGGCTCCTTCGTCCGCGCCCCCGCCGACGGGGAGGCCGGGGCGCAGGCGGCTCAGCTCACCGGGCAGCTCCGCCGGCTGCCCCTGCACGAACTCCGGGACATCGGCGACCACCGGGCGGCCGTGGCGGGCACCGCCGCCCGGCTGGCCGCGCACCGGGCGCTGCCCGGGGAGGTGGCCACGCTGCGCGAGCACGTGGGGCGGCTCCGCGCCGCGGGCACGCTGAGTGAGCGGCGCCGCGCCGACGCGCGGATCCACATCGAGATCGCGGCCGCGGCCCAGTCCCCCCGGCTGACCCGCGAGGAGATGACCCTCTGGTCGGAGGTGGGTGACCTGGTGTGGCTGCCGGTGACGGGCGGCCAGGTCCCCGGGGTGTCCAGCGAGCACGACGCGCTGATCGACGCGATCGAGCAGCAGGACGGCGAGCATGCCCGCCGGCTCGCCGAGCAGCACGTGCTGGCCGAGACGAGCCGGCTGCTCGACCTGCGCCTGGGATTGGAATGAGCAGCGCGGCGCGGCTCCTGGCCGGCGTCACCCGCCGGATGGATGAGGTACTGGGGTCGGTGGCCGGGCTCGCCGCGGCGGCCGAGTCCATCGCCGGCCGGGCCCCGGCCAGCCAGACTCCGGCCAGCCAGACACCGGCCAGCCAGACACCGGCCAGCCAGTCACTGGCCAGCCAGTCACCGGCCAGCCAGTCACTGCGCCGCGGGGACTTCGCGGCCCTCCGGCCGCTGGTGGCCGCGTTGCTGCAGGACCATGCGGGCCTGGCCGCCGGGGCAGGCGTCGTGCTCGCGCCGCAGATGCTGGCGGACACGCCCCGGTGCATCGAGTGGTGGTGGGCCGACCGGACCGGGCGGGTGGTGCCGCTGGACGTGGACACCGATCCGGAATCCGCGGAGTTTTACGACTACACCACCACCGAGTGGTACCGGGAACCGGAGCGCACCGGCGCGGCCACGCTGGCCGGCCCGTACGTGGACTTCATCTGCACTCACGAGTACACGTTCACGCTGGCCGCCCCGGTCAGGTCCGCGGGACGGTTCATCGGGGTCGCGGCGGCAGACATCCTGGCCACGCAGGTGGAGCGGCTGGTCCTGCCCGGCCTGTGCCGCCTCGGCGCGCCTGCGGGGGATCACGCGGTCGTGCTCGCCAGCGGCCACGGCCGGGTTATCGCCTCGACCAGCGCGAGCCTGCCGCCCGGCGCCGCCCTGCCCCGGCCGCCGCACGCGTCCGGCTTCGCGACGCTGGCCGGGCCCGGGGAGGGACCGGCGCCGGGACTGCTGCCGTGGTCCCTGCTCACGGTGCCGGCCGCATGATCAACGGCCCGGCGCGGCACTTAAAGCGCTGCTCATCGGGTAGTAGTCATCCGCGATGGACGCGCTGAAGAAACTGATCGCCGCCCTGGACCGGTTCCAGCAGCGCCAGCCGTGGCTGGCCTTTCCCGTGGCGGTCTGGAAGAAGTTCGGCGAGGACCAGGCCGGGAACCTGGCCGCGCTGATCGCCTACTACGGGTTCGCGTCACTCTTCCCGCTGCTGCTGGTCTTCGTGACCGTGCTGGAAATCGTGCTGGCCCATGACTCTGCGCTCAAGGCCAGGGTGCTCGACTCCGCGTTCGTCCATTTCCCGGTGATCGGGGACCAGCTCAAGCACACGGCGGAGGGACATACGGTGAGCGGCACCGGCGTGGCCCTGGTGATCGGGATCCTGCTGACCTTCTTCGGCGCCCTGGGCGTGGCCGCGGCCGCGCAGAACGCGCTGAATACGGTGTGGGGCGTGCCGTTCTCCCGGCGCGCGGGCTTCCCGTGGTCCACGCTGAAGCAGATCAGCCTGATCCTGGCCGTGGGCATCGGGCTGCTGGCCACCACCCTGCTGTCCGGGCTGGCCGGCGCGAGCGCCAGCGTGCTCGGCGGGACCGCGGCCAAGGTCGGCACCGTGGCCGTCTCGCTGCTGCTGAACATCGGGGTGTTCTGGCTCGGCTTCCGGCTGGCCGTGCAACGCGAGATCAAGGCCCGGCAGATGCTGCCCGGAGCGGTGCTGTCCGCGATCGTGTGGCAGATCCTCCAGCTATTCGGCACGGCCCTGATTTCCCACCAGGTGTCCAAGAGCTCGTCGGTGTACGGCGTGTTCGGCGTGGTCCTCGGCCTGCTCGCCTGGCTCTACCTGCAGGCCCAGTTCACCCTGTACGCGGTGGAGGCCAACGTGGTCAGCGTGCGGCGGCTGTGGCCGCGCAGCCTGGCGCCGCCCCCGTTCACCCCGGAGGATGTCCGCGCCTTCGGCCTGTACGCGCGCATCCAGGAACGCCGCCCGGAGCAGGACATCGAGACCCGGATCGAGGGAGCGCCAGTGCGGTCCGTCACTGATCACGAGACCCCTGATCACGAGACCCCTGATCACGAGACCCCTGATGGCGAAGCTAAGGGACGGGCGCCCGCTCCTTAGCGGCCCTCTCCCTGGCTAGCCGCTCCCGCTGCGGGCCGACCGTGTACTTCGGGTCGCGGGCCGAGAGCAGGCCAGCCTCGAAGATGCCCAGCCTGGTCAGCGCGGAGGACGCCACCAGCGCCGTACCGGCCAGCACGTTCGCGGTCCGGCTCCGGCCCGCCAGGATCGCCCCGGCCAGTCCGGCCGCGGTGAGCACCTCGGCCACCTCCATCAGCCGCCCGGGCCGGCCGCTCTGGTAAGGCTCGGCGATCTCTCCCAGCCGCCGCAGCAGCAGGGACTTCGCGGTCAGCTCGGTGGCGGCGCCCAGCACCGCGAACCGGACGGCCTGCCCGGCGTCCTCGGCAGGCACCACGATCATGCCCAGGCCGCCCGCGGCGCTGGCGGCGGACCCGGCGAACAGGTACGGCATCTCCCGGTGCGCCTCGTGCCAGGCAGGCACGGCCGTGTTACAGATCAGCGCGGCGGTGTACGTGCAGACGGCCGGGCCGATGAGAGCCGCGGCGGCGGTCGCGGCGGCCCCGGCCTTAGGCAGCCGGCCGGTCACCGCACAGCCGGCCGCGGCCGCCGACGCCCCGCCGAACGCGGAGATCAGCCACGTGCCGACGCTCATCGGCGAGGTCACTTTGGCCACGCGCAGCATGTTCACGAAGCGCTCCGGGCGGCCCAGGTCGGCCACCAGCGCCACCCCGGACACCCCGATGGCGCCGACTGCGGCGATCTTCGACGCCTTGGCCTGCCGGTGGTTGCCGGCCGCCTGGGCGAACCCGGCCAGCACCGAGGAGGCGCCGGCCAGCCCGCCGAAGAACAGGTAACCGCCCACATCCCGGGCCCCCCAGACCGGCTCCTTGATGATCGGCTTGCCGTAGTAGGAGTCCGGGCGGGCCCGCGGCACCACGAGCTGCTCGCCGCCCCGCCCCCCGCGGCCGCCGCGCCCCCCGCCGCCCGCGCGGTCCTGGCCCTGGCCGCCCTCGTCCTCCCGCGCCCGCTCATGCTGGCCGCGGCCGTGCACGCCGAACCGCTCGCGCATGCGGGCCGCCAGGGCAGGCATCCCCTCGACCCCGGTCATGGGCGCAGGTCCCGTCGCAGCGCCGCCACCAGCCCGCCGGCGAGCAGGGCGCCCGCCGCGGCGGCCACATGCCGCCACATCCGGGGCAGGTCCCGCGTGGTGACCACCGGGTCCGGCGGCAGCCCGTACACCTCCGGCTCGTCCAGCAGCAGGAAGAACGCGCCGCCGCCGCCGATGCCATCCTCAGGGTTCTCGAGGTACAACCGCGCCCCGGGCTCCCCCGCCTCGTGCAGCTCGCTGACCCGCGACCGGGCCCGCTCACGCAGCTCGTCCACCGGGCCGAACTGGATCGACTGGGTCGGGCACGCCTTGGCGCAGGCGGGCTCGAGCCCATCGCCGATCCGGTCGTAGCACAGCGTGCACTTCCAGGCCCGGCCGTCCCCCTCACGCCGCTCGATGACCCCGAACGGGCAGGCCGGGACGCAGTACCCGCAGCCGTTGCAGACGTCCGACTGGACCACGACCGTGCCGAACTCGGTACGCATCAGCGCGCCCGTGGGGCACACATCGAGGCAGGCGGACTCGGTGCAGTGCTTGCACACGTTGCTGGCCATGAGCCAGCGGGAGCCGTCCGCGGAGAATTCAGTCGATTCGGCCGCCTCACGCAAGGCATCTCCGGGCCTGGTGATCTGCTCGATGAACGCGACATGCCGCCAGGTGGAGGCACCCAGCCCGCCGGTGTTGTCGTAGGACATCCCGAGCAGGTTGATCCCGTCCTCGGGCACGTGGTTCCACTCCTTGCACGCCACCTCGCAGGCCTTGCAGCCGATGCACACCGAGGTGTCGGTGAAGAAGCCCATCCGGGGCGGGTGGTCGGCGTAGCCCGCGTGTGCCGCCGGATCATCCGGCGGGGCCAGGGGGGCCAGGGGGAATGGTTTTCGTTGCGGAGAATTTGAAGTCATGTCGCTCACGCCTGTGTACCCGTCTCGTCGGTGATGCCCGCCCGCCGCTGGTACTCACGGATCAGGTCGCGCAGGGCCGGCCCGCGCGGCCGGCGGCCGGGCTGGATGTCCACGGCCATGGCCTTGACCTCCTGGATGTGCACGTTCGGGTCCAGGGCCAGGTGCGACAGCTCGTTGGCCGCGTCCCCGGTGGTCAGGCCGTTGGGGCCCCAGTGCCAGGGCAGCCCGACCTGGTGCACGGTCCGCCCGCCCGCGCGCAGCGGCTTCATCCGGCGGGTGACCAGCACGCGGGCCTCGATCGCGTTGCGCGCAGTGATGATCGTCGCCCAGCCCATGTGGTCCAGGTGCCGCTCAGCGGCCAACTCCGGTGACACCTCGCAGAAGAACGCGGGCTGCAGTTCGGCCAGGTACGGCAGGAAGCGCGACATCCCGCCCGCCGTGTGGTGCTCCGTGAGCCGGTAGGTGGTGGTCACGTACGGGAAGATCCCGGACCCGGGCTCGGCGCCGCTGGGCTGGAACCGGTCCTGCGGGTGGATGAGGATCTCGCGGACCGGGTTGTGCTGCTGGAGGTAGAGCAGGTTAGTCAGCGGGGATTCCTGCGGCTCGTAGTGCGCGGGCAGCGGGCCGTCCACCAGGCCGGCCGGCGTGAACAGCCACGCCTTGCCGTCCGCCTGCATGATGAACGGGTCGATGCCGGAGATCGCCGCCACCCCGGTGGCCCCTTCCGGCGGCCGGTAGGACGGCGGGCGGTCACCGACGAAGTCCGGGATGTCGTGCCCGGTCCACTTGCCGTTCTCCTCGTCCCACCAGACCAGGGCCTTGCGCTCGCTCCACGGCTTGCCGTCCGGGTCGGCCGAGGCGCGGTTGTAGAGCACCCGGCGGTTGGCGGGCCAGGCCCAGCCCCACTCGTTGGCGACCCAGTTCTGCTCGCGGCCGGGCTTGCGGCGCGCCGCCTGGTTCACCCCGTCGGCGTGGACACCGCAGTAGATCCAGCAGCCGGCCGCGGTCGAGCCGTCGGATTTGAGCTGGGTGTACGACGAGACCGGCTTTCTCTCGGCGTCCCAGCCGTTGATCTCGGCCAGGACCGCGTCCGCGACCGGGTCGTCCTGCGGGCCCTCGGTCGGGTAGTCCCAGGTGAGATCCAGGATCGGGCGGTCCATCTGTGTAGTGGAGGCCTGCAGCTTCTCCCGGATACGCCGCCCCAGATGGTAGGCGAACCACAGGTCGCTGCGCGCGTCACCGGCCGGCTCCACCGCAGTGTGGTGCCACTGCAGCATCCGCTGCGTATTCGTGAAGCTGCCGCTCTTCTCGGTGTGCGCCGCGGCGGGCATGAAGAACACCTCGGTCTTGATGTCCTCGGTGCGCATCTCCCCGGTCTCGATCTCCGGGCCGTTCTGCCAGAACGTGGCGCTCTCGATCATCACCAGGTCGCGGACCACCAGCCAGTCCAGGTTGGCCAGGCCCATCCGCTGCATCCGGGCGTTGGCCGAGCCGACCGCCGGGTTCTGGCCGAACAGGAAGTACCCCTTGCAGGTTCCTTCCATCTGGGCCAGCACCGTCTCGTAGGTGCTGTGGCTGCCGGTCAGCCGGGGCAGGTAGTCGTAGCAGAAGTCGTTGTCCGCGGTGGCGGCGTCGCCCCACCAGGCCTTGAGCAGGCTGACCATGTAGTCGCGGGTGTTGGCCCAGAACCCGTTCTGCACGCTCTCGTCCTGCACGTAGCTGTCCAGGTCGTCGTCGCCGTGCGCGAACGGCATCGGCAGGTACCCGGGCAGCAGGTCGAACAGGGTCGGGATGTCGGTCGAGCCCTGGATGGAGGCGTGCCCGCGCAGGGCCATGATGCCGCCGCCGGGACGGCCCATGTTCCCCAGCAGCGTCTGCAGGATCGCGGCGGTGCGGATGTACTGCACGCCCACGGTGTGCTGGGTCCAGCCCAGGCTGTACACGAACGCGGTCGTCCGGTCCCGTCCCGAGTTCGCCGTGATGAGCCGGGCCACCTGGAGGAACTGCTCCTCGGGCACCCCGGCGACCTCGGCGACCACCTCCGGCGTGTACCGCGCAAAGTGCCGCTTGAGGATCTGGAACACGCAGCGCGGGTGCTGCAGCGTGTCGTCCCGGTCCGGGTTGGGGTGGGCTTCCGCGCCGCCCGAGCCGTGCGCCTCGCCGCGGGCCGCCTGCCGCACCTGCCGTTTGCGGCCCGGCTCCATACCCCGGGCGCCGCTGGCCGGCGCCACCTCCCCGCCCTGGTAAGCCCAGGTCTCCGCGTCGTAGACCCGGTTCTCGGCGTCGAACCCCGAGAACAGCCCATCGAGATCCTCGGTGTCCCTGAAGTCCTCGGTGATGATCACCGGGGCGTTCGTGTACGCGCGCACGTACTCGTCGAAGTACTTCTCGTTCTGCAGCACATAGTTGATCAGGCCGCCGACGAACGCGATGTCCGCCCCGGCCCGGATCGGCACGTGCAGGTTCGCCACCGCGCTGGTCCGGCTGAACCGCGGGTCGACGTGGATGATCTTGGCGCCGCGCTTCTTGGCCTCCATCACCCACTGGAACCCGACCGGGTGGGCCTCGGCCATGTTCGAGCCCTCGATCAGGATGCAGTCGGCATTGGCCAGATCCTGCTGGAAAGTGGTCGCGCCGCCGCGGCCAAAGCTAGTTCCCAGACCGGGAACTGTTGAGGAGTGTCATATGCGCGCCTGGTTCTCGATCTGGATCGCGCCCAGCGCGGTGAACAGCTTCTTGATCAGGTAGTTCTCTTCGTTGTCCAGGGTGGCCCCGCCCAGGCTGGCGAAGCCCATGGTGCGCCTGGTCCGCCGGCCCTCGTATTCGCTCTGCCAGCCCTGGCGGCGGGCGTCGATGACCCGGTCGGCGATCATGTCCATCGCCGTGTCCAGGTCCAGCGCCTCCCACCCGGTGCCACCCGGACGGCGGTACAGCATCTGGTACTGGCGGGCGTCGCCGGTGGTGAGCTGCAGGCTGGCCGAGCCCTTGGGGCACAGATGGCCACGGCTGACCGGCGAGTCGGGATCCCCCTCGATCTGGACGACCTTCTTGTCCTTGACGAACACGTTCTGGCCGCACCCGACCGCGCAGTACGGGCAGACCGACTTGACGACCCGGTCGGCGGTGGCGGTCCGGGGGCGGAGGGCTTCGGTGTGGGCGCTCTTGGTGGCGGCGCCGAGGCCGAGCGGGTCCGTCCCGGTCAGCTGCCGGTAGACGGGCCAGGACTCGATCCAGGTACGCGTGCCCATTCCGCCCTCCTCGGCCACGAGATCCCCGCCTGATGCCTACTTAATCATTTCCCCGTCCTGTTCGCAGTCAGGGGTGGGGGTTGCGGCGGCGTGATCTCGCGGCGCCGGTTTCATCTGATGCAATCTGGAATCACTTGGGTTACGGCCCCTCAGGCCGAGCACGCCCACCGTCATCGCCAACGCCCTCGGCTTCCACCAGACCACCATCCACCGCCAGCACGTCAACGCCGGCGCCACCTGGACCCGCTACGCCACCAGGCACTGACGGGCCGGGGCCTCAGTAATCCGCGTCCTGTTCCCACACTTCGAGGCCTTCTTTGACAGCGAGTGCTGCAATGACGAGCGCGGCGGCGGGGTCGGCCCACCACCAGCCCAGCCAGGTGTTCAGCCCGACGCCCAGCAGGGTGGCGGCGGAAGTGAAAGCACAGAAGGCTGTCTCGGCGGAGTCGGCGACCAGGGTGCGGTTCCCCAGCGCGCGCCCAGTGCGGCGCTTGGCCACCGCGAGACCCGGCATGACAATCAGGGCAGCACCCGCCACCGCCAGGCCCGCCGTGGACTGCCCCGGGCGAGCCTGTGTGATCAGGTCGTGGATGCCCTCAACAGCGAGGAAGAGAGCCAGCGCGAAGAACGTCACGCCGATCAGGCGCACCGCGCGGGTCTCGCGTTCCTCTCCCCGTCCCTCGCCCCGTTCCTCGCCGCGCAACTGCCAGACCACGACAGCGGCAGCGAAAAACTCGATGACAGAATCCAGGCCGAACCCGGTAAGGGCGATTGAGGAGGCTACCACCCCGGCGGTGATGGCGACCGCGGCCTCGGCCGTCATCCACGTCATGCCGGCGTACTCCAGCCAGAAACCCCGCCGGCGAAGCCGGACCAGCCCGGCCACCTCTGGTCCGCTCACCGGCCCTGACCGTAGTTGGGGCAAAGGGCGACCGCATTGCCGGTCGCGTCCAGCACAGCCTCGGCCGCTGCGAGCAGGCCGAGCAGGGCGGGCTGGCGAAGTGAGTACACCGACGCGCGCCCAGCCGGCCGGGCGCCGACCAGGCCGCAGTCCCGCAGGCACGCCAGGTGCGCGGAGACAGTGGACTGGGCCAGGCCCAGTTCGCCGGTCAGGTCGACCACGCGCGCCTCCCCGGCGCCCAGGCGCCGGATGATCGCCAGGCGCGCCGGATCGGCAAGGGAACGAAACAGCGCCGCCGCGGGCATCAGGCCCGTCCGGGCGTCGCCGGCCACCTTTATCATCGCCACGGGGCGATGATATCGCCCATTCCGGCTGACTGAACGGCCGCCGGGGTGGCCGGGGTGAAGTGGCCGGGGTGAAGTGGCCGGGGTGAAGTGGCCGGGGTGAAGTGGCCGGGGTGGCTATGAACCGAACGAATACGCCAGCCCGCCAGTCCGGCTCACCAATAGATCTCCCAGCACCCGCAGCATGGCAGCGCCTATCCCGAGGCTGGAGAATGTTATCGAATGTTAATATGAATAACCACCTCTAGACGGTAGGACTCGATAACATGTTCGTATTACTGAATGCTGTGAGCCCGATGATTCGCCGTCACCCGGACCCGGGAGGTGAGTCCCACGCCAGCTGAACGCGCAGGCAATGAACCCTTCGCTGACCCGCCGGGCTTCCGCCCGGGCAGCGCTGACCCGGTCGGCCGCGGCATGGGTATGTGCTGGGCCGGCGACATCGCGATTGAGGAGATCCTGGCGGCTGCCGATCGCCTGCGACGCACGCGCGCAGGCTACGACCTGCCCGCGTGGGGTGAGCCTCCTGAGCGGCCGGCCAAGCGCGCGCCCGCCCGCTTAGGGTCTCCGTCGGGTCCAGACCCGTCAGCTCAAGAACCATCAGGCGAGGACCCGCTGCCCGGGGACATGCCGGCCGGAGATCGCGTGGCCGGGGACCCATTGGCCGGAGATCCTGGAGACGCGCAGGCCGAGGATGCGCAGGCCGAAGACGCGCAGGCCGAGGATGCGCAGGCCGAAGACGCGCAGGCCGAGGATGCGCCGGCCGGGGACCCGCAGGCCGAAGACCCGCAAGCCGGGGATGAGACGTGGGATTGCGACGCGGGCGCTGGCAAGCCGATGACGAGTCCGGAGATAGCGGGCCACGTTCGGATGCGGCCGGGTCCGGCTCTGGCCGCCTGGCTGGACCAAGCTCAGCCGGACCACCTGGACGAGGCAGGTCTGGTCAACAGCATCACCGGATGGCGCAAGCTCACCTCCTGGGCCCAGGCGCAGGAGCTGGCCGCGGTCGCTGAACTCGGACGCCGCCGTGGTGTCATGGACGATGCCGAACTCGAGCGCGACCCGGCCCGCGAACTGGCCGCCGAATTCGCACCCAACGAGGTCGCCGTCGCCCTGACCTTGACGCAATACGCCGCCGAGTGGTGGACGAACCTGGCGGTCAGCATGTCCCGCAGGCTGCCCGCGACGTGGTCCGCGCTCAGCGAGGGAACGATCGACCTGGGACGGGCCAAGCTCATCGATCTGTGGACCACCCCGCTCGACGACGACCTGGCCCAGGCGGTGGAGCGCAAGGTTCTCGTCCGGGCCGGACGGCAGACCACTGGCCAGCTACGCGCGTCCCTGCAGCGCGCCGTGATTTCCGTGGATCCGGCGGCCGCAGAGCGGCGGCGGAAGCAGGCCGAAAAGAACGCCCGGGTCGAGCTGGCCGGCGAAGACAGCGGAACCGCCGCCCTGTCTGGCCACTTCCTCCCGGCTGCGCAGGCTTCAGCCGCGTGGGCGCGCATCAACGGCCTGGCCGAGGCGATGAAGGGCAACGGCGCCGGCGGCGGGATTGACTTGCTACGGGCGCAGGTGTTCGTCGGCTTGCTGCTGGGGACGCTCCCGCAGCCACCCGGCCAGGCCGAACCTGGAGATTCAGACCCTCCCGGTGCGTCCCCGGACGGCGGCACGGCTCCCGGAGACAGTGACATGCCCCCCGGAAACGGTGGCATCCCGCCCGGAGACAGTGGCAACGCGACCACCAGAGGTGACGACGGTGAGATCCCGGTCAGCAGTCACCAGGGTGAGACCGCGCCCAGCGGAGGGGGCGAGACCCGGACCGGCGCAGGGGGCGGGACCGGCGCAGGGGGCGGGACCGGCGCAGGGGGCGGGACCGGCGCAGGGGGCGGGACCGGCGCAGGGGGCGGGACCGGCGCAGGGGGCGGGACCGGCGACAGCTTGCTACCCGGCTCAATCAACGGCGATGACAGCACCGGCCGACACCCCGGCGCGCCGGACGAGGAGCCTTGGCGCTGGCCTCCGATCCCGGCTCTGGATGACCTCGCATGGCCGGGCGCGGGCGACAGCCCAGCGAAGATCCGGCGCCCCGAGCTCACCGTGCCTTGGCGGACGCTGGCCGGCTGGTGGGACGAGCCGGGTCAGCTCACCCAGATGGGTGCGATCACCGCGGAAGTGGCGCGGGAACTGGCCCGGACTGCGGTGGCCGACCCGGCCTGTGTGTGGCGGGTCGTCGTGACCGACGCCCGCGGCCAGGTGATGACGGTGACCCGGGTGCGCTGGCCAGGCCGCGCTCTCCGGAAATCGGGTCACCCCCCGTGGCCAGCAACCGACCCGCCGGGCGCAGAGGCTCCCCGCCCCGGACCCGCCGGACCCGCCGGGCCCGGTGTGCTCGGGCGGATCACCGTCACCGTGCCCGTCACGCTCTTGGGTGAGCCACCGCCCGCCGCGTTGGCTGGGTTGAATTCGACCCGGGGATCGGGCACGTCTGCGGGGCTGGTTGCCGTTCTCCGCGCCGTCCTGGCGGCTGGCGCGGCGGCCGTCCACACGGTCGGTGGCCCGGATCCCGACTCCAGCGATGGTGATCATGCAGACGGCGAACGGGGTGCCCCGTGCACTCACGCCAACGCGGCTCCCGGATACCGGATCCCTGACCGGATGCGTGATCTCATTGAGGTACGTGACCAGGACTGCGGGTTCCCGATCTGCCGCCGGCCAGCGTCGCGCTGCGACCTCGATCACACAGTCCCCTACGACCAGGGCGGCCTCACCTGTCCCTGCAATCTCTCCGGCGGATGCCGCCACGACCACCGTATGAAGGGCTCGACCGCCTGGCGTCTGCGTCAGCCCGTGCCGGGCACGCTGATCTGGACCGCGCCATCCGGTCTGTCCTGGAGCGTCACTCCGGCACCGTACGCGGCCTGACCGACCGCCACCCCGCCACCCCGACCGACCCCGCCACCCCGGCACCGTAGGCGGCCCGGCCCCAACGGCCACTCTCGCACCACCGGATACAGAGGGCAGCCAGTATCTGACGCTGTGATTACGAACCAGGCAGGTACCCGGCGGAGCGCCAAGGGCGGACGGTAGCCTGAACACAAAGCCACGTCCCCTGTCCGCGGGTCAGCCGGACTGCGTACCCGCCTGCGGATGCGGACCGGGGGACGACCAGATGGGAGATCAGCCGTGAGCCTGCCGGCGAGTCAGCAACGGGTCTTGAACCGGATCGACCGGATGCTGAGGGACTCTGATCCCCGCCTAGTCGCGCTGTTCTCCATCTTCACGAGACTCACCTGGGACGAGGAGATGCCCCGCATCGAAGAGGTCCGGGCCAGGCTGGCCCGGTTCCGGAGCTGGATCGCCCGGCGCACGGAGCCGGTCCGGCGGCGGATTCCCCGCCCGTCCGCCCGGGTGAAGGCGATCCTGTTCTTTCCCGCCGCCCTCGCCGCGGTGGCCTGCGCGCTGCTCCTCGGGAGCAGCGGCCCCGCCGCGCACCGCTGCGCGGCCACGGTCCGGGCTCCCGCCAGCGAACTCATCGTCAAGGCCCGGCAGTGCCGGCTCACGGTGGTGCGTAATCCGGCCCCGATCTTCGCGCACTAGCCCGCCGCTCACGAGCCCCGCCAAGCACCAGCGAGCCCCGCCAAGCACCAGCCCGCCGCGCACGAGCCCCGCCAAGCACCAGCGAGCCCGCCAAGACCAGCGAGCCTCGCCAAGCACCAGCCCGCCGCTCACGAGCCTGTCGGCCGCACCGACCCGCCGAACGCTAACCGCCGCTGCGACTGCGCCTCAACTGGTCATGGCCGACGAACGTGAACATCCGCTCCCCCGCGGGCAGCGGCCTTGCTGTCCCCGCGAACCGGTGCGCGCCCACCCCCCAGCGCGTCCCCGGCTCTGACACCCCCAGCAGCTCGAAGCCCTCCGCCGCGAACCACTCACAGATCTGCGGGATCAGGTCGGGGTCACCTCGCCCGCGGGTCCACACGACGGTGCCGCCCACGGCGCACAGCCCGGCGCAATAACGGATGGTCCGGGCCACGTCCTCGTCGGTGATGTTGCCGAACACGCCGCAGGCCAGCACGAGCCCGGCCGGGACCAGCCCCGCGTACAGGTCGGTCCGCGCCGCGTCCCCGGTCACCACCTCGACCTGGGTCAGCCCGGCATCCGCGGCGGACTGGCGGGCGATCGCCGCGTTATGCGGGTCGAGCTCCACCAGGCGTGCGGTCACGTCGCGGGCGCGCGGATGCTCGCGCAGCACGCCGATCAGGTCGCGTCCCTGGCCGGCGCAGATGCTGACCGCGCGCAACATCCCCGGCGGGGCCTCATCGAGCGCCCCGGCGATCCGGGCCTGGACGGCGACGAGCCGCTGGGCGAGCGGCGCCCGCGGGTCGTCGTACGCGTCATGCCAGGCGACCCAGTCCCGCCCGGCCCCGTCCCGCCCGGCCCCGTCCCGCCCGGCCCCGTCCCGCCCGGCACTCACCGTGCCTCCGTCACCCAGACCATCCGGCGGCCCTGCTCCCCCGGTGCCTCCGGCCGGTGCGGGTCGATCCGGTCGAGGCGGTATCCCAGCTTGCGCGGGATGGCCGCGCTCGCCTGGTTAGCCTCGTCACAATGGATCTCCGCCCTGGTCACGCCGGGCAGCGCGAGAGCCACCTCCGTCAGCATCCGGGCCGCTTCCGTGCCCCGGCCCCGGCCGGCGTACCGGGCGGCGACCCAGTAGCCGATCTCTACCCCGCCCTCCCCCACCCGCCGGTGAAGGCCGATCTCCCCGATAACGGTCTGTTCGGGCTGCAGCATGATCGAGTAGATGAAGTCGCTGCCGGTCTCCCACAGCTCGTCGGCCTCGGCCACCCGGATGAGCTGGGTCCTTGGCTCGGCGGCTTCCCGGGTGGCCCAGGCCATCCAGGGCTTCAGATGATCGAGGCTGGCGCCCACGGCCAGCGCGATGCCGTGCGCATGGTCCACATGGACCCGGCGCAGCATCAGCCGGGCTGAGCGAACCTCCTCGGCCGGGGTCTGCGCCTCGTAACCCACTGATCGCTCAGTTGCCGGGGACATGCTTCATAGTAAGCGGGCCCCGGTGGGCTGGGCCGGGTAAGGGCCGGCGCCGTGACCACGATCACTGCCCACCGGCAGCGGGCCCTCGACCAGGAACGGCTCCGGATCGTCGCCGACGATCACGCCGCCGCCGTGGCCCCAGGTCAGGTACCGCCAGGTCAGGTTGAGCATGGCCGACAGGCGGTTGCGGTTGCCCAGCAGGGTGAGCAGGTGCAGGGCCAGCCACGCCAGCCAGGCGAGCGTGCCCCGCATCTTGATCCGGCGCGGCAGCTCCACCACCGCGGACCGGCGCCCGATCGTGGCCATGATGCCCTTGTCGTGGTACTCGAACGGGAGGGCAGGCAGGCCTGCGGCGAGCCGCTGGATCTGCCGGGCCGCGTGCCGTCCGGTCTGCAACGCCGGCTGGGCCAGCTGCGGCAGGGGCTGGTCCTCGATCAGCGCGATGTCGCCCAGCGCGAAGATGCGGTCCTGGCCAAGCACCCGCAGGTCGGGCGCGGTCAGGATGCGCCCGCCGCGGCCCTGCGGCAGCTGCCACCCCGCTACTTCCGCGGGGGCGGATACCCCGGCCGCCCAGACGGTGACGTCGCTGGGCAGGTCCTCCCCGTCGGCCAGGATGACCCGGTCGCTGCGCACCTGCTGGATGGCGGTGTTCAGCCGGACTTCCACGCCGCGGGCCTCCAGCTGCTGGCGCGCGTACTCGCGCAGCCGGGGCTCGAAGGGCAGCAACAGGGCATCCGCCTGCTCGACCAGGCGGATGCGCACCGACGCCAGGTTCACCTCGGGAAACGCGGCATCCAGCGCGGTACTGCGCAACTCGGCCAGGGCGCCAGCCAGCTCGACACCCGTGGCGCCGCCACCCACCACGGTGAAGTTCACGACCTTGCCGGGACCGGCGATGTCCAGCCGTTCCAGCCGCGCCATGATGTGGTTACGCAGCTCCACCGCGCCGCGGCGGGTGTACAGGCCGAGGCTGTGCTCGGCGGCCCCGCTCACCCCGTAGTAGGCCGCGGATACCCCGGTGGCGAGGATCAGGTAGTCGTAGTCGAAATGGCCGCCGTCCGCGAGCGTGACCCGGCGGTGCGCCGGGTCCACCCCGGTGACCTCGCCCAGCCGGAACCGGGCGCCGTGCTTGCGGGTGAACGCCCGGGCCGGATAGGACACGTCGCCCGGGTTCAGCCCGCCCGTGGCCACCTGGTAGAGCAGCGGCTGGAAGGTGCTGTACACGTTGCGGTCGATCAGCAGAACCTGGGCTCCTGCCCGGTCCAGCTGCTCCACCGCGGCCATCCCCGCGAACCCCGCCCCGACCACAATCACCCGCGGAGCGTCACCAACTGCCTGCCGGTGCGTGCGCCGCCACATTCCTGTCACCTCGAATCCCCGAGGGGGCTGCCCGCTACTCGGCACACGGACTGCTTCCTTACCGCTACAACGGACTGCTTCCCTACCGGTACAACAGCGCGGGCACCCGGAACATGCCGCGGCGGCTACGGGCGGCGAGATGCCCCTGAACCGTGCTGACCTGGGCAGTTTTCCGCCGGCTGGACAGGAATGGATCACGGCTTGGAATCAGTGGCCGACGGCATGTTTATCTTCTGCTCAGCGGGCACGAATGGGGCGCCTGCGCTTCCCCCCGGAGCTCAGGCGCCGGAGGTGATCATGACGAAGACGGCCCTTCGCCGTCGCCCGGCTGGCGCAGATGCTCAGCCCTTCCCTGGCCCGTCCGGGGAAGGCGCAGATCTGGCCCTGCCGCCGCCGTGGTCGCGTGCGGACCTGCTCAGCCGCGGCGACACCGAGCTCCTCGAGCTCGTGAAATCGGAACCGATCGGGAGTGCCGTGCGCAGCGCGGCGTGCGAGATCCTGGTGACCCGCTATGAGGCCCTGGTCCGCTCGTGCGTGCTGCGCTACCGGGACAGCCCCGAATCGGTCGAGGAACTGATGCAGGTCGGCTACGTCGGCCTGCTCAAGGCGATCAACAACTTCGATCCCGCGTTCGGCGGGGCCCTCGCCGCCTATGCGCAGCCGTGTATCAGCGGCGAGATCAAGAGGCATTTCCGCGACAAGAGGTGGCAGGTCCGGGTCAAGCGCTCGGCCCAGGAACTGCTGCTCGAGATGAGGAAGGCCACCGGGGACCTCGCGCAGCAACTGGGGCACGCCCCCGCCGACGCGGAGCTGGCCCGGCACCTCGGCGTCACCGACGAGGAGCTGAACGAGGCCCGCCAGGCCGACATGTTCTTCCACACGTCCTCGCTGGACGCTCCGCTCACCCAGGCGGACGGCCTGGCCAGGCTCGCGGACCTGATCGGGGCGGACGATCCCGGTCTGGAGCGGGCCATCGACATGGACGCGGTCAGCGCGCACTGGAACGAGCTGCCGCCGCGTGAGCGGCGGATCCTGCTCATGCGGTTCTACGGGAACCTGACTCAGGCGGAGATCGGCGAGCGGCTCGGCATCTCCCAGATGCACGTGTCCCGCCTCCAGGCGGCTGCCCTGCGCTACCTGCGGGAATGCCTGCTCGGCCGGGACACCGGCGACGACAGCGCGCTTGCCCGCCCCAGCGGCGCACCGTTAACCGAATCAAGGAGACAGGCATGAAGACCGCCACGGGTCTGGCCCTGGTCGCCATCGGCGCCATTCTCGCCTTCGCCGTCACCGGCCACCCGGGCTGGCTGAATGTGCAGGCCGCCGGCTGGGTGCTGATGCTGGTCGGGCTGGCCGGGATGTTCGTCCCGCGGCGCGGTTACGGCTGGCTGAAGCGGCGGGTGGTACGCAGGCCCGCCGCCGCACGCCGCACGGTGCTGACCAGTGACGGGCCCTCCAGTGTCGCGTTGGCCAGCAACGGGCTGGCCAACGCGACCGCACTGCCGGCTGGCACGATCGTGCTCACGCCGGAGCAGTCGGCGGAGGTTCAGGCCGGTGCCCTGGAGCCGGATCCTGAGGTTTTCCCCGGGCGGCAGCTCAGCAAGGCGGAGGCGGAGGCGCAGATGACTCCGGCCAGCCCGCTGAACTCCACCTCAGAGACGATCGAGGAGTACCTGGAGGAGTAGCGGGCCGGGCCGGCATCCGCCGGACCCCCCTCCCGGTCCCGCGTCCAGGGACCGAGCCGCCGGGCCAGTGCGTGGCTTCACTGGTCCGGCGGCTCGCCCACCCGGAGCACCAGCATGGTCATGTCGTCACGCAGCTCATTACGGCAGAACTCCACCACCAGCGACTGCAGCCCGGCCACGATGTCGCGCGGCGGCTGCCCGGCCAGCCCGGCCAGCTCGTCGGTGAGCCGGTCCTCGAAGTAGGTCAGCTCGGGACTGCGCGCCTCGGTCACCCCGTCGGTGAAGAAGAACAGCACATCCCCCGGATCCAGGTCGATCTCCTCCCGGCCGGCCTGCACCGTGGGGAAGAGCCCCAGCGGCAGCCCGCCAGGACTCATGATCGTGGTCCGGCCATCCGGGCGCACCAGCACCGGTCCGGGATGGCCGGCGCTGCCCAGCACCACGTGCAGCCGCCCGTCCTGCCAGCGCAGGTGAGCGTTCTTCGCGGTCACGAACCTATCGCCGAACTCCTCGGCCAGCATCACCTCGTTCGCCTTCGCCAGGACCTCGGCCGGATCCGCGGACCAGTGCGCGAGGACACGGATGGCATGCCGGGCCGCCGCGGTGACCGCCGCGGCCTCCTCGCCCTTACCGCAGACGTCGCCGATCGCCACCCCCCACCCGCCAGGGGTCCGGTAGATGTCGTAGAAGTCGCCGCCCACCTCGAGGCCCTCGGTCGCCGCCACGTAGGCCGCGGCGATCTCCACCCCGGGGATCTGCGGCAGCTCGCGCGGCAGGAGACTGGACTGCAGCGCGTCAGCGATCTCGGTATGCCGCCGGAACATCCGGTCCACCCTGATGGCCAGGGCCAGCTGCTCCCCGAGCTCCTCGACCACTCCGAGATCGGCCATCTCGAAATGGCCCTCGCTCGCATTGCGGGCCAGGGTCAGCGTGCCGTAGTTGTGCTCGCCGTCGGACAGCGGCACGCAGAGCACAGACGTCGCATCCAGCATCATCATGACCGGCACGCCCCCTGGCCCGGCGCCCAGGATGCCGGCGTCCTCCGCGTGCGCGATCAGCAGCGAGCTGCCCGACTCGTGCACCTGGTGCGGGGCCGTGCCCGGCGCCGGGTCCACGGCGGCGACCTCGATGGCCAGGTCTGAGGGCTGGCTCTCGGGCCCCATGACGAACTGCCGGCGCAGCCGCTGCCGCCGGTCCACGTCCACGATGACCCACGCCGCGAGCTCGCTGGCCAGCAGCCGGGCACAGCGCTGCAAGGTCACCGACTCGCTGTAGGTGGCGTTCTCCAGGAACAGCCTGGTCGCTGACGTGACCAGGTCGTAGCGGTGGATCATCGCCTCCATGAGGCGGGCCGGGCTGTCCGAGCCGGGTGCCGGAACCGGATCGGGCACCTGGCCCGGGCCCGCTTCCCCGCTGGGCACGCTGGCCACCACCACGATCTGGTCGGCCTCCCCGCGCAGCCGGGCCAGGCCAGCGGTCAGCTCCGCGGCCGCCGGTCCCTCCGGGTGGAGCAGGCGGCACTGGATCCGCCGGGGTCGGCCGGTCCGCGCGACGGCGGCGAGCTGGCTCTGCACCGCGGCCCGGGAGGGCAGGTCCACGAACGCGGTGAAGAGCTTGCCGGCTGCGTAACCGGACCCGGAGCCGAGCAGTTCACTGGCCCGGCTGTTGACCCGCTGCACGGTGGCGTCCGGGCTGAGCAGGAACATCGGCACCGGCGCGTCCTGGAACACGGCGCGCAGCAGCCGGCGCTCCGCGAGCAGCGCCTCCGGGCCGGGGCCGCCGGCCTGAACCCGGCCCGGGTCGGGCCCGGCCCGCATCGCGCCCAGCACGTCGACGGCCGCGTGCAGCTCCGCGAACGCCGCCTCCAGCACCGCCCCGGTGTCCGCCCCGGGCATGGCGGCGGCCTGCCGGAGCCCGGCGAAGCGCTCCTTGAGCGCGGTCACCTCCAGGTCGAGTTCCGGCGGGCCGGAGGGTTGCGGCATCGAGGTCCAATCGCGGCGGGAACGGCGGAAACGGCGGAAGCGGCACAGTGGCTGACGATCCAAGCTAACCCGGGATCACGGTAACCGGATCCTGGCGGTGTGGTTGGCAGCAGCCCGTATCGGGGTTACAGTTCTCGTAGTGTCTACGACGCAGGCACGCCCCCACGCCGTCTGGCGTGGCTGGAGAGGCGTGCTTGCCATGGAAATTTTCCCCCGGCTCAGCCTGGACTTTCGTAGCCTGCACTCTTAACTGCCTCTTCGGCGACTCGTGGCGTACCCGCGTGGGCGTCCCCCAACGAGGAGGCAGCTCCCCATGAAAATTGCCCTGGTCACACTGCAGGGGAACCCGTTCGGCCAGACCCCGGAGGCCGGACCGGATAGGCAGGACCGCCGGCTGGCATCCCTGGTGTCCGCGCTGGCCGGGCAAGACCACGACGTCACCGTCTACGCGCGCCGCGACGGCGAGGCCGGGCCGGAGAAGTCCGAGCCCGCCCCGGGCGTCACCGTCGAGCATGTGCCCGCCGGTCCAGCCAGGCAGCTCCCCTCAGACAGCCTGGCCCCGCACGCCGCCGAGTTCGGCCACTACCTCGCGCGGCACTGGCAGGACGACGCGCCTGACGTGGCGCACGCGTACTTCTGGACCAGCGGGCTCGCGGCGCTGGCCGGCGCCCGCGATCTGGGCGTCCCGGTGGTGCAGACCTTCCTGTCGCTGCAGGCCGGCGACCCCTCCCCGGTCCGGCCCGTCCAGCCCGCCCGGGGCCGCGGACGCGGCGGTGCCGGCGGGGGCGCCGCCCGGCTCCGCCTGGAGCCGGTCATTGCCCGCAGCGTGCGCGCCGTGCTGGCCAGTTCCTCCAGCGAGATGTCCACGCTGGCCAAGCTGGGCGTGCGGCGGGACTCGGTCCGGCTGATCCCGCGCGGCGTGGACACCGGGACGTTCTCCCCCGAGGGCCCAGTAGCCCAGCGGGGCAGCCGGCCCCGGCTGCTGTGCGTGGCCCCTCTCGCCCCCAACCAGGGCGTGGACGTCGCGGTCCGTGCGCTCGCCGACATCCCGGAGGCCGAACTCGTCATCGCGGGCGGCCCGGAACACGGGAAGCTGCGCGGGGACAAGGCGTACCGGGCGCTGCTCCGGCTGGCCAGCGACCTGAACGTGCGTGACCGGGTCATCTTCCACGGCGGCGTCAGCGACACCGAGCTGCCCGCGCTGCTGCGCTCCGCGGACCTGCTCGTGGACGCCCCGACCGGCGAGCCGTTCGCGACCGTCGCGCTGGAGGCCATGGCCTGCGGCACCCCGGTCGTGGCCTCGGCGATCGGCAGTCACCTGGACACCATCATCGACGGCACCACGGGCCTGCTCGTCCCGCCGGGCCGCCCCGGGCTGATCGCCCAGCGGATCCGTACCCTGCTGGCCAGCCCGATGCTGCTGGAAGGGTTCGGCATCGCCGCCGTGGACCGGGCCCGGGCGCGCTACTCCTGGGACCGGATCGGCCAGGAGACCCTGGCCATCTACGAGCGGTCCTCGGCCGCCGCGGCGTAGATCTTCTCCCCTGACCCCCGCGAGCGCCGCAACCCCCCTGCGGCGTGAGCGGGATCCGGGGGCCGGGGCAGGCTCAGCCTGCCCCGGCCTCCGGTGCGTTCTCCCCCTGGGACGCGATGACCTGCTGGGCCACCTCGGTCATCGTGATGTGCTGGGCTGCCGACATGGCCCGCATCTGCTGCCAGGCCTCCTCGGCCGAGCAGCCCCGGGCGTTCATCAGGACCCCGCGGGCCTGATCGAGCAGCGACCCGGACTCGACGGAATCGCGCAGCCGCAGCACCGTCCGCTGCACCCCGTCATACGCGACTGCGTTGCCCATGACCGCCCCGCCGAACGCGACCAGTAGCTCGGCGAGCGGGAGCTGATCCGGATCCAGCGACCGTGGCCGGGCGCCGAACATGGTCAGGGTCAGGGCCCGCTCCCCGGACCGCTGGGCCAGCGTCACGCAGCACCGGACGCCGCGGGCCAGCGCCGCAGCGGCGAACCCCGGCCAGCGCTCCTCCTCCAGGGTGTCCGGGCAGCTGACCGTACCCGTGCTGGCCGGAGGGCGTCCAGGCTGGCCAGGGCGTCCAGCCAGGGGCCCGAGCCGGACGCCAGCTGCAGTTCGAAGAGCTCGGCGAGGTCGGGATGGCTGGCCGCCCGGACCACCGGCTCGGTCTCGCGCCAGACGGCCGACGTGGCCCCCGAGCAGCCCGGAACCTGCCGCGACACCAGCCCGACCAGCTGGTTCAGCGACCGGGAGGCGGAGCCGCCGGTCATGCTGAGCAGCTCACGGGCCCGGTGGACCAGATCGTCTGTCGCCACGCCGCCTCCTGTCCTGCTGCCTGCCCCCGGGCCAAGCCATGCGGCGAGCGTGAGGCTGCCTAACTATTGCAGGATGGCACATTACTCATATTTGGCCACAGCCCGGAGCGACAACGGCAGGTTGAGACCGGTAGTTCACCAGTTCAGGGCGACCAGCTCCGGTCGGTCACAGACCGGGCCGGGAGCGCCAGGCGCCACCGCGCCGGCCTGGCCGCAGACCGCCAGCAGGATCGCACCCGACGTCGGGCTGGTGCTGCCGCCGATACCGGACAGGTCCACGAAATAGTGCGGCCACGGCAGCTCGGAGTTGGTCCACAGCACCCGGCCCACGGCCACGTCGTAACCCCACGCGTCTCCCTGGGCGCCCTGGTCCAGGCCGAGCACCACGCCGTCGCGGACAGCATAGAAGCCGGACGTCCCGGTGGTCGATCCGCCGGACACGCGAACCTGGGTCCGCCCCGTCTCCGGCCCCACGCCCGCCAGGCTGCTGCCGTCGGTCAGGTAGAGCAACCCGCCGGGAGTATCCGCGTTGCCGGGCACCGCGCCCAGCCGCCGCCACAGCCTGCGCCCGGTCGTGGCGCTGTAGGCGACGGCGCCACGGGCGTTGGTGAACACCACCACGCTGTCGAACACGCGGCTCAGGACCCCGCGGAAGGACCGGCCCGGAGGGCGGATCAGCCGCTGCGCGCCTGACCGCAGGAAGATCTTGCGCAGCGCCCGGACCGGCCCGTTGCTGAGATAACCGCCCGCGGACACGGTCAGGTAAAGGTCGTTGCCGCTGACCTTCCAGGCCTGGGCCGCCCGCCCGGTCGGGCGGCTCCACAGGACGGCGCCGGTGCGGTTGCTGTAGCTGGTCACCGCGGTCTCGCCGACGATCACGGTGCGGGTGCGATTCGCTGCGACGGCCCCGCCGAACGCGGCGGCCGGGTAGACCCGGAGCAGCCGCCCGGTGCCGCTGTCCAGGACCACCTCGTGCCGCGTGACGGCAGAGCCGGGCCACCGCCCCGGGACGTCGACCCCGGCGGTGACCACGCCCGGCCAGACCCGGACCGACACGATCCGTGAGCCGGCCCGGAAACTGGCCAGCGCACTTTCCCAGGCTGGCGCGCCCGAGCGCGACTGGTACGCGAGCACCGTGGTGCCGAGGCCGATCGCGGCGATCCTGGCCCCCATGGCCGCGTACGCCTCGCCATGCGCCGGCGTGGTACCGGCCAGCCCGGGCTGGGCCACCCAGGTGCCGGGCAGCGGCCTGGCCCACCGCACCTGGCCTGCGGATTCGCAGGCCTTGTTGGTGCAGGGCCGGGCCGCGGACGCCGGGCCGGGCACGAGCGCCGTCGCCACGAGGATCGCGAGGAAGGACCCGCGGCGCAGCCGCCTGGGCGACGTGCCGCGCAGCCGCCCCAGTGATCCGAGGCGCAACCGCCCCAGCGATCCACGGCGCAGCCGCGTCAGCGAGCCGGGCGTCACGTCAATGCCTCCGTTCGGGCCAGTAAGGTTTCCCCGGGGTGCCGCTTACCAGGAGTCCATAAAAGAAGGTAGGGAGATCATGGCCGATCGCGCACCGCTTCCGTACGACTTCCTTCCGCCAGTGCCAGCCTTCACGGTGCTGAGCGACGAAGTTGCCGACGGCAAGCAGATGAGCAATGCGCAGGTTTACAACGATTTCGGCATGTCCGGCGAGAACATCTCGCCCGGCCTGCGCTGGTCCGGCTTTCCCGCCGAGACCCAGAGCTTCGCGGTCACCTGCTACGACCCGGACGCCCCGACCGGCTCGGGGTTCTGGCACTGGCTGGTGGTCGGCATCCCGGCCTCGGTGACCGAACTGCCGGCCGGCGCGGGCGCGGCCGGCGGCGCTGGCCTGCCCGCGGGCGCGTACTCCGTCCGCAACGACTACGGCACCAAGGACTTCGGCGGGGCGGCGCCGCCCGCCGGTGACCCGCCGCACCGCTACGTGTTCGCGGTGCACGCCCTGGACACCGCCACCCTGGAGATGAACTCCGACGTGTCGCCCGCGGTGACCGGCTTCAATCTTCGCTACCACACGATCGCCCGCGGGCTCCTGGTCCCGGTGTATGGGCACTGACCACGAAAAGGTGCGTTGCGGGCCTTGAATAAAGGCACCTGGCGCCCCGGTGGCCTGCCGGACGCCACCCGGGACGGACCGGGGCGGAGGAGCGGATGACCCGCTCCCCGTTCGACCCTGTCGCGGCCGATTACGACGCGGGGCGCCCGTCGTACCCGGACGGCGTGTTCACCGCGATCGAGCGGGCCGCGCGCCGCCTGCCCGGGGCGGTGGTGCTCGACGTGGGCGCGGGCACCGGCATCGCCACCCGGCAACTCGCCGCCCGCGGGGCCCGCACGGTAGCGATCGACTTCGGCGAGCTCATGCTGCGCCGGGCCCACGCCCGCAGCCCGGGCCTGGCCTGCCTCCAGGCGGACGGGAACCGGCTGCCGATCCGGTCCGGGTCCGTCGACCTCGCCTGCTTCGCCCAGTCCTGGCACTGGTTGGACCAGCACCGGGCCAGTCTGGAGGTGGCCCGGGTGCTGCGGCCGGGCGGGTGGTGGGCGGCCTGGTGGAGCCACGCCTGGGCGGACGGGCAGCACTGGTTCGACACCTACCAGGACGTGATGGAGGCGGTCTGCCCGGGCTACCGCCGGCACCACCGCGACCCGGACTGGAGCGAGGAAGGCATCGCCAGGACCGGGCTGTTCGAGCCCGGCGTGCGGATCGTCGTGCCGTGGACCCGGCAGGTGGACGCCGCGACCTGGATGGCCGAGGAACGCAGTAAGTCCTACATCGCGCAGCTCGCCGCGCCCACCCGGGCCCGGCTGCTGGGCCGGATCGAGGGGCTGCTCGGCACGGACTCCCCCGGGAGGCCGATCATCGTGCCGTACCGGACCCGGATGTGGCTGGCCCGCAGGCGCTGAAACTGGCCGCTCAGCCGGTGTCCTCCACGAACGCGTAGTCGTGCAGGAAGTCCGCCAGCGCCGCGTGCCGGCCCAGCAGCCCGGGCAGGGACGGGGCCTGTCCCGGCCGGGACGGGCCCCGTCCCGGCGGGCCCAGCTCGTCCGGGTCGAGCTCGAGCAGGTCGACCCGGATGTCCGCCACCACCTGCGACATCCCGGCCACCAGCGCCCGCGGGTCCGCGGTGCCCTCCAGGTCACGGTCGGCCCGGTCCAGGATCTCCGCCCGGACCAGGAAGTCGGCCAGCTCCTGGGAGCAGCCCAGGCCCGCTTCGAGCAGGTCGGCCCAGCCGCGGCAGAGCGTGCGCCGCCCCCGGCCGGTCCGGTAGGCCGCGTACAGCGCGTCCCACTGGCGGCGGATGAACTCGTCCCAGCCGAGGTCGGCCAGCTCATCCTGATCATGGTCGTACACGGTTCAACCTTAGGCCCACATCAAGATCCCGCAACGAAGACCGTCCGGGCGCTGAAGCGGGCGGGCGGACAGAAGCGGCGGCGGGCAGACGGAAGCGGCGGCGGGCGGACGGGAGGGGTCGGGCGGGCGGACAGAACCGGCGGACGGGCGGACGGAATCGGGCGCCGGGCGGACACAAGCGGCCTACGGAAGCGGCCGGCGAAGGCGGCCGGGCCCGGCGCGACCCCCGATTCGGGGACTAGCCCCATTCTCGGGATACTGTCAGTGTGAAACCGTAAAAGAAGAGCCATGCATCCCGGCCGCATCAGCAGGGCCAGAATCAGATATCGGGCTAATAGGTGCCTACCTGACTGTTCAGACAGTTATGAGGTATCCCTGCCCCCACCAGGGACAGGCAGCGGACATCACGCGAGACTGACTGCGAGCGGGCCATCCTGTTAATAGGGAAAATGGAACCAGAGGGACGTGCGACCCAGCTGCCTGAGGAACCAAACCGGTTCATCGGGCGAGAACGCGAACTCGGCTATCTGCGGGAGGCTCTGCACAAGACCCGGGCCCTGACCCTGTGCGGCGCGGGAGGCATCGGGAAGACCCGGCTGGCCCTGCGGCTGATGGCCACGGTGGCCGGCGACTTCGCGGACGGCGTCTACGTGGTCGAGCTGGGTGACCTGTGGGAGCCGGACCTGATCGTCTCCCGGATGGCCTCCCTCATCGGCGTTGACGCCGAGGCCGGGCGCCCGCTGGCAGACACTCTGGCCGGCGCGCTCGAGACGCGGCAGGCACTGATCATGCTCGACAACTGCGAGCATCTGGTCGACGCCTGCGCCGCCCTCTGCCAGCGGCTCCTGGCAGCCTGCCCGGAGCTGCGGATCGTGGCCACCAGCCAGGAGCCGCTGCGGATCCCGCAGGAATCCGTGCGGCAGGTCGCGCCGCTGGACGTGCCGCCCGCGGACGCGCCGCGGGACGCCGCGGAACTGGCAGGCTTCGAGGCGGTGCAACTGTTCGCGGACCGGGCGGCCGCGGCCCGGCCCGGCTTCGCGATCACCGAGCGGAACGCGATGGCAGTGGCGGCCATCTGCCGCGCCCTGGACGGCGTGCCGCTGGCCATCGAGCTGGCCGCGGCCCGGGTGACCGTGCTGTCCGCCGAGCAGATCGCCGCCCGGCTCGGCGACCGCTTCACGGTGCTCGGGTCCGGCGACCGGACCGCCCCGCCGCGGCAGCGGACCCTGCGGGCCACCATCGACTGGAGCCATGACCTGCTCTCCCCCGCCGAGCAGGCCCTGTTGCGGCGCCTGTCCGTGTTCTCCGGCTGGTCTCTGGAGATGGCCGAGCACGTGTGCGCGGACAGCGCGGTAGCCACGCAGGACGTGGTCGGCCTGCTCTCGGGGCTGGTGGACAAGTCGCTGGTGGTCGTGGAGCCGGAGGTGCTCGGGCAGGCGCGTTACCGGATGCTGGACAGCATCCGGGCCTACGCCGCGCAGCGTCTCGCCGAGGCGGGCGAGTCCGCCCCGACCCAGTTGCGGCTGCGCGACTACGTGGTGGCCGTGTGCGAGCACAACGAGGCGGTCGGGATGGCCACGATCCCATCCGGCTGGCCGATGGTGGTGGCCGTGTTCCGCCGCTACGACGTGGACGTCGGCAACCTGCGGCAGGTCCTCAGCCGGTGCCTGGCCAGCGGCGACGCGGAGGCGGGACTGCGCATCTGCGCCGCCGTCCGGCCGTCGTGGATCGTTCGCGGCTCGTTCGACGAGGGCGAGAGCTGGTTCGCCCGCTTCCTCGGTCTCGGCCGCGAGGGAGTGCAGGACCCGGTCCTGGGCACCGCGCTCATCGGGCGGGCCCAGCTCGCCCTGCCTAACGACCCCGCCCAGGCCCAGGAGTGGGCCCGGGCCGGGCTGGAGCTGTGCCAGGCCGCGGGGCTGCTCATCTGGGCGGCCACCGCGCAGAATGTGCTGGCCGAGACGGCCCTGCAGACCGGCCAGCTGGCCGAGTCCGCCCAGTGGGCGGCCAAGGCCCTGGCCACAGCGCGGGAGGCGGGTAACGCCTGGAACGAGGGGTACGCGCTCGGAACGCAGGCCGCCCTGGCCGCGGCCGACGGGCGGCTGCGCCAGGCCCAGGTGCTCGGCGAGTCCGCGCTCGAGGTGATGCGCGGCATCGACCAGCGCTGGGGCGTGGCCCGGACGCTGCTCGGCCTGGGCGCGCTGGCCCGGCTGCGCCGCGATCCGGCCGGGGCCATGGACTGCTACCAGGCGGCCCTGCCGATCCTGCGCGAGGTCGACTCCCGGCCCGATATGGCCCGCTGCCTGGCCGGCATCGGCCGGGTCGCCCTGGACCAGGGGCAGCTCACCGTGGCCCGGTCACATCTGGCCGAGAGCCTGCGGCTGAGCCAGCTGACCGGGGCGCGGATCGGAGTGGCCCGCGGCCTGGAGGCGTTCGCGGCCCTGTGTGCCCGGGAAGGACAGGATCGCCTGGCGGTTCTGCTGACCGCGGCCGCTACCGCGCTGCGCGAGGCAGCCGGCCTGCCCGCGGCGGCCTCCGGGCGGACCCAGCAGTACCTGGACGCGGCTCGTGGCCTGGGCCCTGAGGCACTCACCGGGCTGTGGGAGCAGGGCCGGGACATGACCCCGGACGCGGCCGTGACCCTGGCCCTGGGATCCGGCCCGGAGCAGGACGCAGGAACAGGTGGACCCGGGACTGCCCCGCTGGTGAACCCGCAGTCCTCGCTGACCCCGCGTGAGCGCGAGATCACCGCGCTTATCGCGCGCGGTTACAGCAATAAGGGCATCGCGGACGAGCTCGTTATCAGTCCGGCTACCGCGGCACGCCACGTTGCGAATATCCTGTCCAAGCTGGGCTTTACCTCGCGGGCCCAGATCGCTGCCTGGGCTGCGGGGAACGGGTCAATCCAGCCGTCTGCGGCCCACGAACGGGGCAGCCTCATCCCCTGATGCCGCCTACGATGGACCCTGGCCGGGCCACCATTGGCACCATTTCATAGGACGGGTAATGGGCAAGGCGAGCAGAAACAAGGCAGAGACCGCCCGCGAGAGGATCGCCGCGCAACGGGCGGCGCAGCACCGGGCGCAGATGCGCACCCGGATGCTGTGGACCGGGGGCAGCATCCTCGGCGTGGTGGTCATCGTGGTCGCCTTCGTCATCTTCAAGGCCACCCAGAGCCCCGCCGCCACCAGCTCGAGTCCGGCCTCCGCCACGGGAACTGCCCTCCCGGCCAGCGTGATCAGGGACATCACCACCGTCCCGGCCTCCACCCTCACCTCGGTGGGCACCGGCACCGCCGACACCAAGAGCGTGACCGTGGTGCCCTCAGCCAAGGCGCTGACCTCAGGCGGCAAGCCCGAAGTGCTCTACATCGGCGCCCAGTACTGCCCATACTGTGCCGCCGAGCGGTGGGCCCTGGTCACCGCGCTCAGCAAGTTCGGCACCTTCCACGGCCTCAGCGGCATCCACTCGGCCGGCGGCCAGGAGGTGTATCCGCACACCGCCACGCTCAACTTCTACAAGTCCAGCTACACGAGCAAGTACCTGACCTTCACCCCGGTCGAGCAGGAGACGGTCAGCGAGAAGCCGCTGGAGAAGACGACCGCGGCCCAGAACGCGCTGATCACCAAGTACGACAGCCCGCCGTACGTCTCGGCCAGCGAGCAGGGTGCCATCCCGTTCATCGACTTCGGCGGCAAGTACTTCGTGCACGGCGCCCAGTACGATCCGCAGCTCCTGTCCGGCCAGACCTGGGCTCAGGTGGCCGCGGCGCTCAAGGACCCGTCCAGCCCATTGGCCAAGGGCGCGGACGGCGCGGCCAACATGATCACCGCGACGATCTGCAAGGCCACCAATAACCAGCCGTCCAACGTCTGCACCGCCCCCACGATCAAGACCATCCAGGGCCAGCTCTGATGCCCGCGCCCAGGCAGGCGGCCGGCGCGGGGGCGGGGGCGGGCGCCAAGAAGAGCAAGGGAACCCGGGGTGGCCGGCCGGAACCCCAGCCCGTGGCGCCGGCCCGGCGGCCCGCTGCCCAGGCGCAGCGCCCCGGCCGGGGGCGGCGGGGGCAGGCAGCGCGCGCGCGTGAGCGCCGCGGCGCCGGGGCCGCCCCGCCGCCCGAGCCGGGCATCAAGATCCCGCCGCTGTGGTTCCAGCTCACCACCTGGGCGCTGGCCCTCGCCGGCCTCGGCGTCTCCACCTACCTGACCATCACCCACTACGACTCGTCCGTCCCGCTGGCCTGCTCGGACAAGGGCGTGATCAACTGCGCGCTGGTCACCAGCAGCGCCGAGTCCATGGTGTTCGGGGTGCTCCCGGTGGCCGTCCTGGGGCTGGCCTTCTATGTATTCATGACCGCGGCCGTCTCCCCTTGGGCGTGGCGGCTGAAGCTTCCGGCGCTGGCCTGGGTCCGGGTGGCGTCGGTGGTCATCGGGATCGGGTTCGTGCTGTACCTCGTCTACACCGAGCTGTTCACGCTGGACGCTATCTGCCTGTGGTGCACGAGCGTGCACGTGCTGACGTTCCTGCTGTTCACCCTCATCGTGGGAGGCACCGCCGCCGGGTACGGTCTCCGGGAACGCGAGTACGCCTAACGGGGCTCTGCTTGCCGGCCTCGTCCTGAGGACGAGGCCGGGCCCACCCTGGGGCTGACGACACGTGCCCGGTCACACCCTATTGTCGGGGCATGCGGATTCCCCAGGCCGCCGCTTGGTGGCGGCAGCACGCCGCTCCCCGCCGCGTCAACCTGCTGATCGCGGGCGGCCTGCTCATCTGGGGACTGCCCGATGTGCCCTGGTGGTGGGAGCATCCCGGGCACCGCGACACCGTTCCCGCTATCCTCGCCGCGCTGGCCCTGACCCTGGCCATGTCAGTGCCGTTCTGTTGGCGGCGCCGCTTCCCGTTCCTGGTGCTGGTCGCGGCCGCCTCCGTGCTGGTGGCCCGCGACCTGCTGCACCATGATCCGGTGTCCGCGTTCGCGGCGGTGCTGATCGCCGCCTACGGGGTGGGCAGCTATGGCGGGGCTTCCCGGCGCTACGCCCGCTGGCTCGGCTGGGCCGCGCTGGGCGGGGCCGTGGTCGTCGTGCTCACCAGCCACGGTGAGCGCCTCGCGGGGGCGCCGCTGGCGCTGCTCGGCGCCGCTTTCGTGCTCGGCGACGCGGCCAGCGCCCGGCGGGCCGAGTCCGCGGCCGCGGTCGAGGCGGCCCACCAGGCGGAGCGCACCCGGATCGCCCGGGAGCTGCACGATGTGGTCGCCCATCAGCTGTCCGCCATCGCGGTCCAGGCCGGGGCGGCCCGGATGGCCGCAGCCGCCGGTCCTGGGCCGGTGGCCGGTCCGGCGACAGGCACGGTGACGGGCCCGCCGGCCAGCACGGTGGTGGGCACCGTCGAGCAGTTGGCCCGGGAGGCCCTCGCGGAGCTGAACCACCTGCTCGGCGCGCTGCGCCGGGAACCGGACGCCAGCGCGGCCCAGCCGCCGGCGCCCACCCTGGCCGAACTGGACGGCCTGGTGGCCGCGAGCCGGGCGGCCGGCACCCTGGTGGACCTCAGGGTCGAGGGCCGCGCCCGGCCGCTGCCCGCGGGCGTCGAGCTGTCGGTGTACCGCATCGTCCAGGAGGCACTGGCCAACGTGGCTAGGCACGCCCCGCGGTCAGCCGCCCAGGTGACCTTGCGTTACTGCCCGGGCGAGCTGCGGGTGGACATCGTCAACGCGGCTCCCGCCGGCGGCCACCGGGCGGCGGGCGGGCCGCACGCGCTGCCGGGTGGCCGGGGCATCCGCGGGATGCGCGAGCGGGCGGACCTGTACGGCGGCCAGCTTCACGCGGGGGCCCGGCCGGGTGGCGGGTTCGCGGTCACGGCCGCCATTCCCTGTGACAGCCCCGCCGTCCCGGTGCCGGGATGAGCAGGACCGGGGACATCAGGGTGGTCGTCGCGGATGACCAGGCCCTGGTCCGCGCCGGGCTCGCCACCCTGCTGGACAGCCAGCCGGGGCTGACGGTGGTCGGCCAGGCCGGCGACGGCGAGGAGGCGGTCCGGCTGGCCCGGGAGGCTCAGCCCGACGTCGTGCTCATGGATGTCCGGATGCCGCGGCTGGACGGCCTGGCCGCCACCCGCCGTATCGCCTGCGAACAGCCGGCCGGCCTGACCTCCCACCCCGTCCGCGTGGTCATCCTGACCACCTACGACCTGGATGAGTACGTGTATGAAGCCCTGCGCGCCGGGGCCTGCGGTTTCCTGCTCAAGCACGCGCCCCCCGAGGAACTGCTGCTCGGGGTGCGGGCCGCGGCGGACGGGGGCGCCCTGCTCTCCCCCGCCGTGACCAAACGGCTGCTGGCCGAGTTCGCCGCGCGCCGCCCCGCGATCCCGGCACCTGCCGCGCTGTCCGGGCTGACCAGCCGGGAGCGGGAGGTCCTCGGCCTGGTGGTGCTGGGCTGGTCCAACGCCGAGATAGCGGCGCAGCTCGTGGTGACACAGAGCACGGTCAAGACGCACGTCGGGCACATCCTGGACAAGCTGGGTCTGCGCGACCGGGTCCACGCGGTGGTGTTCGGCTACGAGCATGGCCTGGCCGGGCCCGCCCAGGCCTGCGGGCCACCGCGGGGTTGACCGGGCGGTCCGCCCGGCCGCAGACCGGCTGGGCCAGCTCCCAGGGGTGGCCTTAGCGTATTCACCTGATCACGCTGAGTATCACACGGGCAGGGGACGCCTTCACCGGGAATCGCCAGGTCCCGCTCATGGTTAGCTTGGCTAACTGAAAAATCGTTAGACTGCCTAACTGTGAGCGAGGCGCACAACATGCCGGCCAGGGCGGACATGTCCCCGGCCATCATGGTCATCTTCCGGATGTTCCGCGCCCTGGAGTGCGTGGACGCGGGGCTGACCCCCTCCCAGTACCGCATGATGAAGCTGGCCGCAGCCGGAGGCGAGCGCTCCACCCGGCTCGCGCAGCGGCTGGCGGTGGCCAAGCCGACCCTGACCGCGACCGCCGATGGCCTCGTGGCCGCCGGGTACGCCAGCCGGGCCACCGAGCCGGGCGACCGGAGGGTCGTGCGGCTCTCGCTGACCCCGGCCGGCCGGGCGGCGCTGGACCGGGCGGACGCGGCGTATTGCGCCTGGCTCGGCCGGCTGCTGGACGCCACCGGCCACCCGGAAGCGGTGCTTGATGCGCTCGAGCTGCTCAGCTCGGCGATGACGGAAGCGAAGCGGGCGAGGCAGGAACTCGCCCCTCACGCGGCGGGGGATCCCGGGGGGCTGTCCTCCCGGGCCAGCGCAGACGGGGACGGAAAGGAACGAACCCACGGACACCCAACGGCACACCAGGACGAACACGCTGCCCAGCACGACGGCGGTGGGTAAGGCCCCGCGCGGAGCCGGCCGGAACGGCACCAGCGCCAGCACCAGTGAGGGCTGGGTGCGGCGGCTCGCGGGATACTGCCGACGCTACCCGCGCAACGTGGCGCTCGCGCTGGGCGGGACCCTGGTCGTGACCGCGGTCGCGGCGGTTGTCCCGCTGATCCAGCGGCAGATCGTGGACGACCTGGTCGGCCCGGGGCATCCGGCGGTCTGGCCCCTCGCGGTCCTGCTGCTGGGTGCCGCGCTGACCAGCTTCGCGGGCCTCTACCTGCGCCGCTACCGCGGCGGCCGGGTCTCTCTGGATGTCCAGCACGACCTGCGGACCGAGATGTTCGCCGCCTTGTCCCGGCTGGACGGGAGGCGCCAGGATCAGCTGCACACCGGCCAGATCGTCAGCCGGTCCATTTCTGACCTGTCCATGATCCAGGCCCTGCTCAGCATGATCCCGATGCTGCTCGGTAACGCGGTGCTGTTCGTGGCCTCACTGGCCATCATGCTGTTCCTCTCCCCGCTCCTGACCCTGATCGCCCTGGCCGTCGGCCCCGCCCTGTGGTTCATCTCGATCGCCTCGCGCCGCACCCTGTTCCCGGCCAGCTGGGACGCCCAGCAGCAGGCGGCCGCCGTGGCCGGGGTGGTGGACGGCGCCGTGACCGGCGTCCGGGTGGTCAAGGGCTTCGGCCAGGAGGACCAGGAGATCGGCCGGCTGGAATGGGCCAGCCGACTGCTCTACGCCTCGCGGGTACGCGCCGTGCGGCTGATGGCCCGGTACAACCCGGCCCTGCAGGCCGTTCCCGCGCTCGGCCAGGTCGGGGTGCTCGCGCTGGGCGGGTGGCTGGCCATCGAGGGCTCCATCACCCTGGGCACGTTCGTGGCGTTCTCCTCCTACCTGCTTCAGCTGGTCGGCCCGGTCCGCGCGCTGGCTGCGCTGGTGACCACCGGCCAGGAAGCGCGGGCCAGCGTGATCCGGGTGTTCGAGGTCATCGACACCGAGCCCGGCGTCACCGACCGGCCGGGCGCGGTGCCGCTCGGATCTGCCCCGGCCGACGTGGATCTCGACGACGTCAGCTTCGGTTACCTGCCCGGGCGCCCCGTTCTGCGCGGGCTGTCGCTGCACGTCGATGTGGGCGAGACCGTCGCGCTGGTCGGCACCTCCGGGTCCGGGAAATCGACCATCGCGCAGCTGCTCCCCCGCTTCTACGACGTGGCCGGCGGAGCGCTGCGGGTCGGCGGCCGCGACGTCCGTGACCTCACTCTGGACTCGCTGCGGGCCTCGATCGGGCTGGTCGGCGAGGACTCGTTCCTGTTCTCCGACACGGTCCGGGCCAACATCGCCTACGGGCGTCCCGACGCCAGCTGGGCGGAGGTCCTGGCCGCGGCCCAGGCCGCCGAGGCGGACGAGTTCATCTCCGGGCTGCCGAGGGGCTACGACACGGTCGTCGGGGAGCAGGGCCTGACCCTGTCCGGCGGGCAGCGCCAGCGGGTGGCCCTGGCCCGGGCGCTGCTGACTGATCCGCGCATCCTGGTCCTGGACGACGCGACCTCGGCGGTCGATCCGCGGATCGAAGCCGAGATCCACGGCCGGCTCAGGCAGATCATGGCCGGCCGGACCACGCTGCTCATCGCGCACCGCCGCTCCACGCTCCAGCTCGCCGACCGGATTGCCGTGCTCGATCAGGGGCGCCTGGTTGATATCGGCACGCACGCCGAACTCGACGCACGCTGCCCGCTGTACCGCGACCTGATTGCCGGGCCCGACGACGACGCTGAGGGCACCGACGTCACGGTGGCTCGCGGCTACGAGCAGGCCGGCGGCCCGCACGAGCCCGCCGCCGCGGCAGCCGGGAACGCCATCACGCCGCGGCTATGGCCCGCTGAGGAGGCCCCGGACACCGGCGCCTCACCGCCGGCCGCGGCGGATGGGCTGGCCGCGGCCGGTGCGGCCCAGCTGGCGGGCCTGGCCGCGCTGCCCGGCGCGGCGCGCCCGGCTGGCCGGGTCGGGGCCCGCGGGCGGGCCGGCGGCCGCGGTGGCGGCGGGGCCGGGATGAGCAGCATGATGGCTGGCATTCCCGCGTCGCCGGAGCTGCTGGCCAAGGTCGACGCGCTGCCGCCGGCCCGGGATGTGCCCGGGGTGGACGTCGGGTGGGCCCGCGCCCCGGCGCCCCGGTTCAGGCTGCGGCAGGTTCTGCGCCCGTTCGCGGTGGGCCTCATCATCGGCCTGGTGCTGGACGCCCTCGACGCGCTGGCCAGCCTGGCCATGCCGGCGCTGGTCCGGGGCGGCATCGATCATGGCGTGGAGACCAAGGTCACCGGCGCCGTACTGCTGATCGCGGGCCTCGCGCTGGCCGTGGTTCTCGCGGACTGGGTCGTCAACGCGGTCCAGACCGTGGTCGTCGGGCGCAACGGCGAACGCGTCCTGTACTCGCTACGGGTGAAGATCTTCGCCCAGCTGCAGCGGCTCGGCCTGGACTTCTACGAGCACGAGATGTCCGGGCGCATCATGACCCGGATGACGACCGACGTGGACGCGCTGTCGTCCTTCCTGCAGACCGGGCTGATCACCATGGTCAACTCGGCCCTGTCCTTCGCCGGCGTCATGGTCGCGTTGCTGGTCATCAACCTCCGGCTGGGGCTGACCGTGCTGACCCTGGTCCCGCTGGTCGTGGCAGCCACGCTGGTGTTCCGGGTCAAGTCCTCCCGGGCCTACGGCGAGGCGCGGGAGAAAGTCGCCGCCGTCAACGCCGACCTCCAGGAGAACGTGGCCGGCCTGCGGGTCTCCCAGGCCTACCGGAGGGAGCAGCTCAACCTGGCCCGGTTCACCGGGCTCAGCGCCGCCTACCGGCGGTCCCGGCTCCGGGCCCAGCGCTACATCGCGGTGTACTTCCCGTTCGTGCAGTCGCTGTCGACCGCGGCGACCGCGCTCGTGCTGCTGGTAGCGGCTGGCCAGATGCGCGCCGGGCTGCTCAGCGCCGGGGCGCTGGTTGCGTACCTGCTCTACATCGACATGCTGTTCTCGCCCGTGCAGCAGCTGTCCCAGGTGTTCGACGGCTACCAGCAGGCGGCCGTCGGGCTGCGCCGGATCAGCGGTCTGCTGCACACCCAGACCAGCACGCCGGAGGCCATGCAGCCACGGCCGGTGACCCGGGGCCGGGCCAGGATTGAGTTCCGCGATGTCCACTTCAACTACGGCGATGATCAGGAAGCGCTCTGCGGCGTGAACCTCACGGTGGCGCCGGGCGAGACGGTGGCCCTCGTAGGCCAGACCGGGGCCGGCAAGTCCACGCTGGTCAAGCTCGTGGCCCGGTTCTACGACGTGACCGGCGGCAGGCTGCTCGTGGACGGCGTGGACGTGCGGGACTACGACCTGGGCCGCTACCGGCGGCGGCTGGGCGTGGTGCCGCAGGAACCCCACCTGTTCGCGGGCACCGTGCGTGACGCGATCGCCTATGGCAACCCGGATGCCACCGACGCGCAGGTGGAGGCGGCGGCCCGGGCGGTCGGCGCGCTGGACATGATCGCCGGGCTGCCCGGCGGCTTCTACCACGATGTCGCGGAGCGCGGCCGGAACCTGTCAGCGGGCCAGCGCCAGCTGATCGCGCTGGCCCGGGCCTACCTCGTCGATCCGGACATCCTGCTGCTCGATGAGGCAACCGCCTCCCTGGACCTGGCCGCGGAGGCGGCCGTCGTGTCGGCCACCGAGCGGCTCACCGCGCGGCGTACCACGCTCGTGGTGGCGCACCGGCTCACTACCGCGGCCCGTGCCGACCGCATCGCAGTTGTGGACCACGGCCACGTCGTCGAGCAGGGCACCCACGACGAGTTGCTCAGCGCCGGGGGGGCCTACGCCACGCTGTGGGCCGCGTTCACCGGTGCTGCTCTGGTTGCCTAGCCGGGCCCGCGGGCCGGGGTCCCCCCTGGGCCGGGACGGCCAGGGCCGGCGGGACGCCGCCGCCCGGCGCCCGCCGCCGGGCATCGCGGCACAGTGCGGCCAGGTCCTCGACCAACTGCTCCGCCTCCCGGGCGGGCCGGTCGCGGAACTCGGCCCGGACCCGGCGCCCGGCCACGTCCGCGTGCACGGTGGCCAGCGACAGGAGCCGCTGCACCGGGCCGCTGACCATCCGGACGCTCTGGACCTTCTCCAACGGCACCCAGGTAGTAACCTGGCGGAGCCGGCCCGTGACCCCCATCGCGCTGGCCGCGTCGTACCCGGCGGCCAGGAAGTGATAACTCAGCGGCGCCTTCCGGCGGGCCCGCACCGGCGGCCGGGACAACGGGGGCGGGTCCGCGCCCATGACCAGCTGCATCAGCTGCCAGGCTGGCTCGCGATAGCCCACCGGGAGCAGGGTCTTGCGCAGCCGGCCCGACCCGTCGGCATGGTCGCGGCCTGGGGAGCCGGCCACGTCGATCTCCAGGCGGCACCAGCCCAGCGGCCGCCACAGCAGCGGCTCGACCATCCGGACCGCCTGGACCCGGCGCAGCGGGATGGTCTCGGCCACCGTGCCGAGCAGCCCACGGCGGATCCGGATGCCGTCCGGTGACTGCGCCAGCGTGAACCCGTACTCGGTCGCGAGCCGCTGGCCCCCCGCCGGGTCGGCGAGCACACGTTTGCGGTGATCCGCGAGCACGTGCAGCAGGTGGTGCTGGTTGGCGACGGGGACATCATCCGGGCCCAGGAACTGCTCTGGGACCGGCTCCGCCTGGTCGCCGAGCCGGGCGGCTGCGCTGCGCTGGCCGCGCCGCTCTCCGGCCGGTACTCCCCCGGCCGGGACGAGACGGTCGCGGTCGTGATCAGCGGGGCGAACACGACCGCGGTGGATTTCCGCCGCTGACCGGCCCCGGGCCGCGCGGGGTGGGGAGCCGGGCCGCGCCAGTGGGAAGCCGGGCCGAGCCGGAGGGTCGCCGGGCCGCGCCGGACGAGACGGGCGCGGTCCGGCAGGACGGCGACGGGCCGAGTCCCCGGGGGGGTTGGGACCCGGCCCGCCGCACGGCACCCGCCGCGGCGACAGCAGGCGGCGGGTGGTCAGGGGGGAAAGCTCTCGGTAGCGGCCGGCGCCTGCTCATGGTGGTGCCGGGACCGCTGGCTGGTGCTTGGCATGGCTGACGGCGACGGGGTCGCACCGGCCGAGGGGCTGGAGCTCGACGGCGACGGCTGCTGGGTGGGCACGGGCGCAGGAGACCCGCTCGGAGTCCCCTGGCCTGGGGCTCCCTGGCCTGGGGTGTACTGACCGGGGCTGTACTGGCCAGGCCGGTCAGACGGGCTGGCGCCCGGCGGGTAACTGGCCGGCCAGCGCTGGTACGGAAACCCCGATGAGTGACCGCGGGTGGCCCGGCGGTCCGGCCTGGGCGGCCCGTAACCGGATGAGGAACTCCCCTCGCTGGCCGTGCGAGTCAGGGGCGAAGCGGGGCCCGGGGAGGCGGCCGGGCCAGAACCGGGGCCGCTGTCGCGGGCCGCGGCGGGTGCGCCGATGGTGTCGTGCGCCAGCCGCTGGGCCGCGGCAGGCAGGTCCCCGGCGTAGGCCACCGCGAGAAGCCCGCCCATGGCGACGATGCCGGTGGCCGCCGCCACCGCTGGCCGGTGGGCGCGCGGCGACGCCGCCCATCCCGGGTTCCTGCGGCGGGGCCGGGGCGGGACCGGCACGCCGCGGGACCGGGCGGACCGGCACGCCGCGGGCTCCTGAACGCCGCGAGCGCCCGGGCCTCGCCGGCCAGCTCGCTGCTTTCCGGTGCCGACGTCAGCGCGGTGAGCACCTGGGCGACGGGCTGCCACCGGGCCGGATCCTGGTCCGGCAGCGCGGCCCGGTCGAGGAGCGCGTCCAGCATCGGGTCAGCGGGCCGTCCCAGGCTGGGACGGTCCGGCCGACTGCTCCGCTCGTGTTTGGTCATGCTGCCTTCCGAAACGACGCGGCGGCTCAGTCCGTTACACCCGCGGAGTCGCGGGTGATGCCGGCCTCGCGAAAGGTCGCCTCCAGCCGCCGTAAACCGCGGTGCGCGGCGATGCGGACCGCTCCGGGGCTGCGGCCCACCAGCTGCGCCACGGCCTGGTTGTCCAGCCCGGCGACCACCCGGAGCGTGATCACCTCAGCCTGGAACCTGGGCAGCGAGGAGATGATGCTGATCGCCGCCTCAGTACCCAGTTTCTCCAGCACCAGGTCGGCCGGATCCACGCTGCCCGGGCCGGTTGCGTCCGGCAGCTCGGGCACGGAGACGACCGGACGGCGGGACCGGCGGCGGCCCTCGTCAATCGCGCGGCGGCGGGCGGTCGTGAACAGCCAGGCCCGCCAGGCGGCTTCGCCGCCGCGGAAAGCGTCCAGGCCCCGGACCACCTGGACCCAGGTGTCTGCGGCGACGTCCTCGGCGGCATCTGGCGCGATCACCCGCACATAGCGCAGCAGGGCGGGATTCGCGTCGCGCCACAGCACGGAGAAGGCCCCGTCGGCCTCGCCGGTACCGCCCTGCGCGGCCGCGAGCAGGCGCTCGAACCTCTCGCCGATCACGATCCCGAGTATCGGCACCAAGTGCACCGATCCGCAGCGGATCGGGAATCTGTGTCTGAATTCTCCCCGAAATGGCGGAAGTAACCGACCGGGATGGGTGGCTCCCGGCGCTGGCGCCGGCTCCTAACGGCCGCCGATGTCCTCGCTCCAAACCGCCGGGTAGCGGTCCTGGAATTCCCGCATGGCGGCCACGCAGCGCTCGTCATTCAGCAGCGTCACCGAGACGCCGCGGTCGGCGAGGAACCCCAGGTCACCGGCGAAAGTCTGCGCCTCACCCACGACCACGCGCGGGATCTGGAACAGCAGGATGGCGCCGGTGCACATCTGGCACGGCGAAAGGGTCGTGTACAGCGTCATGGCCTGGTAAGAGGATTGGCGTCCCGCGTTACGCAGGCACGCGATCTCGCCGTGCGCGACCGGGTCGCCGAGCTGCACGCGCTCGTTGTGCCCCGCGGCCACGATCTCGGGGCCGGCGGCCAGCACCGCGCCGACCGGAACACCCCCGGCGGCCAGGCTGGCCTGCGCCTGCGCGAGCGCGGCCGCCATCATCTCGTGGTCCAGCTCATCCGCTGCGGTCATCATGCGCAGGAGGTTACCCGGCCGCGCGTCCGGCCACCCTGGCCGGCTCAGCCGGCGAACGTGGCGTACAGCAGGTAGACGTTCAGGACGACGATCATCAACGTGACCAGGCCGGCCGACATGGTGGTGAGCCGCCGGTTCACCAGCGGCCCCATCACGTCCCTGCGCCGGGTCAGCATCACGAGCGGGACCAGGGCGAACGGGATACCGAACGACAGCACCACCTGGGAGATCACCAGGCTGCCGGTCGTGGGCAGGCCGAGTTCCAGGACCAGCAGGGCGGGCAGCATGGTGAGCCCGCGGCGCAGGAACAGCGGGATGCGGCGGTCGATGAAGCCCTGCATGACGACCTGGCCCGCGTAGGTGCCCACGCTCGAGGACGACAGGCCCGAGGCGAGCAGCGCCGCGGCGAACGCCAGCGCGGCGCCGCCGCCGACCAGCTGGGCCAGCCCGGCGTGCGCGGCGGTGAGGGATCCCAGCCGGACACCCCCGGCCTGGCTGGCCATCGCGGCCGCCACCACCAGCATCGCCATATTGACCAGCCCGGCCGCCCCGAGCGCGATGATCACGTCGAGGCGCTGGAAACGGAGCAGCTCGCGGCGCTCGTCGTCATCGGCGCAGGCCACCCGGGCCTTGGTCAGCGCGGAGTGCAGGTAGACCACGTGCGGCATCACCGTGGCCCCGATGATGCCCGCCACCAGCAGCGGGCCCCCCGGCCCGGCGAAGCCCGGCACCAGGCCGCTGGCCAGCGCCGACGGGTCGATGTGCACCGCCGCGAGATCGTAGGCGAAGCCGAGGAAGATGATGCCGAGCAGGCCGCACACCGCCAGCTCGAACCGCCGGTAACCGCGCTGGTCCAGGGCCAGGATCGCGAAGGCCACCACGGCCGTGATCGGGCCCGCGGCGCGCAGCGGCACGTGGAACAGGAGGTTCAGGCCGAGTGCCGCGCCGACGAACTCCGCCAGGTCGGTGGCCATGGCGATGAGCTCAGCCTGTACCCACAGCCCCCCGGACACCGGCCGCGGCAGGTGGGCCCGGCACAGTTCGGGCAGGTCGCGCCCGGTGGCCACGCCGACCTTCGCCGACAGGTACTGCACCAGCATGGCCATCAGGTTGGCGACCACGATGACCCAGGCCAGCGCGTAGCCGAACCTGGCCCCGGCGGCGAAGTTGGTCGCGAAGTTGCCGGGGTCGATGTAGGCCACCGAGGCCACGAAGGCCGGCCCGAGCAGCGCCAGCACACCGCGCAGCCGCCCTCGGGAGCGCATCAGGCGCAGCGGGCTCAGCTGCTCCGGCGGGGCCGGCCCGGAACCCGCCCGCGACCGCGTCGCGGGCGGGCCCGGGGATGAATCCGGGGGCGGGTCAGGAGGCGGGGGTGGCCGCAGCGCGGGATCTGCCCCCATGGACCAGCTGCCCTAGCCGACCGACGGGCCGAGGCCGAGTGACTGCGGCGTGCTGGAGTCGGGTGACGGCTGATTCAGGCCCTCATCCAGCGGTCCGAACTGGGTCATCAGCGCGGCGCTGCCACCCCACGGGGTCTGCTCCTCGGCGACCAGCGTGTTGGTGGTCAGCAGCAGGCCTGCCACGGACGCGCCGTTCTGCAGCGCGGAGCGCGCCACGCGCAGCGGGTCGATGATGCCCATATCGATCATGTTGCCATACCGCCCCTGGAGTGCGTCAAAGCCCTCGTCCGGGCCGAGCCGGGATAGCTGGGCCACCACCTCCTCACCGGAATAGCCCGCGTTGGCGGCGATGAGGTAGGCCGGGGCGGTCAGGACCCGGCGCACGATCTCCACGCCGGTCGCGTAGTCGTCCTTGACCTGCAGGTCATCCAGCGCGCCCGCGGCGTGCAGCAGAGCGGCACCACCGCCGGCCACGATGCCCTCGGCCATCGCCGCCCGCGTCGCGGCCAGCGCGTCCTCGACCCGGTGCTGGAGTTCCTTGAGCTCGGCCGGGGTGGGTGCGCCCACCCGGATCACCGCGACCTTGCCGGACAGCGCGCCGATCCGCTCGCTCAGCACGTCCTCGTCGATCCCGAACTGGGCCCGCTCCAGCTCGGCGCGGAGCTGGCCGAGCCGGAACTCGACGTCCTCGGCTGACCCGTCGCCGCCGATGATGGCGGTGTTGTCGGCGGTGACCCGGACCTGGCGGGCCCGGCCCAGGTGCTCCACTGTCATGGTCTCCAGCGAGAAGCCCGAGGTCTTGCTGCACACCGCGCCGCCGGTCACCGCGGCGATGTCCTCCAGCTTGCGGAGCCGGCGGTCACCGAAGCCGGGGGCACGGACGGCCACCGCCTGGAACATCCCGTTGACGTGGTTGTGCACCAGCATGGACAGCGCGGTGCCCTCGACGTTCTCGGCCAGGATGACCAGCGGCCGGGGGGCGCGCATGATCTTGTCCAGGATCGGCATCAGCTGCTGGACCTTGGTGATCTTCTCGCTGCACAGCAGCACGTAGGGGTCGTCGAGGACGGCCTCGAGGCTGGCCGGGTTGGTGACCAGGTACGGCGACAGGTACCCGTTGTCGAACTGGAAGCCCTCGACGAAGTTGACGCTCATCCCGTTGGCGGAAGACTCCTCGACGGTGACGATGCCGTCGTCGCCCACCGTGTGCAGCGCCTTCGCGATCACCCCGCCCACGACCTCGTCATCGTTCGCGGAGATCGCGGCCACGCGGCTGTAGTCCTGCTCCGTGGCCACCGGGTGCGCTACTCCCTGCAGATGGCTGACCAGCCGGTCCACCGCCACGTCGATGCCCCGCTTGACCAGCACCGGGTTGGCGCCGGCCCCGATGGCCTGCATGCCCTCGGTGATGATGGCCTGGGCCAGCACCGTGGCCGTGGTGGTGCCGTCACCGACCACGTCGTTGGTCTTGATCGCCGCTTCCTTGACCAGCTGGGCGCCCATGTTCTCGAACTGGTTGGCCAGATGGATCTCGCGGGCGATGGTCACGCCGTCGTTGGTCACCACCGGGGTTCCGGTGATTTTCTCCAGGATGACGTTGCGTCCCTTGGGGCCCAGTGTTGACTTCACGGCTTCGGCCAGCTTGTCCACACCGGCCAGCAGCAGGCTGCGCGCTTCCGCGCCGAAACGCAGTTCCTTAGCCATCAGTCCTCCTAGGACGTGTTCTCAGTCAGTGGCGGTAGTCAGGGGACGAGAATGGCGCGGCCGCGCACACGGCCCGCATCGAGATCCGCGAACGCCTCCACGGCGCTGGTCAGCGGGTAGGTCCGGGTGTGCAGGGTGACCTTCCCCGCCTCGGCCAGCGACATCAGCTCGGCCAGGTCGTTGTAGGTGCCGACGATGTTGCCGATGATGTTGCGCTCGGTGGAGATGATGTCGAGCGTGGGGATTTCCAGCGTCCCGCCGTAGCCGATGACGAAGTAGGAACCAGCCGGAGCCGTCATGTTCCAGCCGTCCATCTCGGCGCCCTGCTCGGCCACGAAGTCCAGCACCACGTGGGCGCCGGCCCCGCCGGTCAGGTCCTTCACGGCCTCCACCTGGCTGCCGTCGGCGACCACGGTGGCGTTCGCGCCGAGCTGCTCGGCCAGCTTGAGTGCATCGGGGTTCCGGTCCACCACGACGATGCGGGTAGCGGACAGCGCGGCCAGGCACTGGATACCGATGTGGCCCAGCCCGCCCGCGCCGATCACCACGGCGGTGGTGCCCGGGTAGAGCAGCGGGAGGGCCTTGCGGACCGCGTGGTAGGCGGTAATGCCCGCGTCGGCCAGCGCCGCCACATCCTGCGGCTGGGTCGCCGGGTCCAGCTTCACGCAGGCCCGGGCCGTGGTGAGCAGGTACTCGGCCATCCCGCCGTCGCGGGACAGGCCCGGGAACGAGCTGTCCCCGGTGCAGTGCATGTCGTCACCGGCCCGGCAGGCCCGGCACAGCCCGCAGGTCGGGGTGGGGTGCAGGATCACGGTGTCGCCCAAGGCCACGTTGGTGACCGCCGAGCCGATCTCGTGTACCCATCCGGCGTTCTCGTGACCCAGGATGTAGGGCAGCGGGGTGCCCATGGCCGCGTCCCACTGGCCCTCGATGATGTGCAGGTCGGTACGGCAGACGCCGGCCCCGCCGATCTTCACGATGACGTCGAGCGGGCCGTGGATAGTCGGCTCCGGTACCTCGTCGATCACCGGCTGCTGGTGGAAAGCGTGCAAGCGGACGGCCTTCATTGGTCCTCCTCGGCCTGGGGCTTGTGACCCAGCCCCGCCGTGTTGTCGTATCGGTGCTGCAGCATGCCGCGGCAGATGCTGCCGTTCGCTTCGATGCTGGTCCGGGTCAGCCTGGCCCGTCCCAGGTGCATCCGCAGGGAATCGGGGCTCACAGGCGCCCCGGTCTTCGGGTCGATCAGCAGCCACGCGTCATCACCGGCGGGCAGGCCGAGTTCGGCCCGGCGCTCGCGGAGCCGCTGCAGGGCGGCGGAGGGCGGCACCTCGCCCAGGGTCATCCCCGGCAGGCTGGCCGGATCGGTCCCGGCGGCGAGCAGCGGCCGGCAGACCTGGTCGGTGCCGGCCATGACCGCCTTACGGAGGAAGTCGGCGCGCAGCTCATGCAGCTCGCCGACCGCCTCCCCGTCAAAAGACTGGGCGAATCCCGCCCGCGCGGCCACCCCGCCGTTGATCACGTCCGAGGCGAAGTGATCTTCGAGCACGATCTCCGCCCGGCGCACCCCGGGGGTGGCGGACACCGCGTCGTAGGCGTCGGCCACCATCAGGAAGGCGAAGTTGGGCGCGCAGAAGTAGGTGGGCAGCCGCAGCCGGACCTGGGCGTCCCCGTCCGGGGAGACGGTGCACGAGGCCACGAAGCCGAGCGAGGTTACCGGCTCGTCCAGCTCCGGGTCGCGCACCGTCTCCAGGGCGGCGAGGATGCGCGCTGGCCCAGGCGGGCCAGCGGCCTCACCTGGACCACTCGCTAGCGAGGCGGGGCGCGCCGAAGGCGTGTCCCGCCGAGCTAGTGACGCGGGAGGTCCGGGGGGTCGCCCCCCCGGACCAACACCGGATCCGCTGGTGGCGGAAACAGTCATGCTCCCGTAACCAGCTGCGGGTCGTCTTCGACCAGCTTGGCGTCATCCTGCGACGCCGGGGCGCTGGCGTCCTTGATCTGGAACTCGGCCGGGACCTCGATGTCATACAGCTTGGCCGCGTTCAGCCCGAGGATCTTCTTCTTGGTATTGGTGTTCACCCTGGGGAAGTCGGAGAACTCGTCGCTGGGGTAGTCCCAGTCCACGAAGCCCTCGATCTGCCACTTCGGCTCCCAGATGCCGTAGTCGCTGCCGAAGGTCATCTTGTCCTCACCGACCCAGAACAGCAGCTCGCCCATGACCTTGGCGAAGAACTTCGGCCGCGCGTACATCAGGCCGCCGATGACCACGGACAGGCCGGCGTAGACGTTGGGCTCCTGCGTCGCCATGAAGCAGAAGTCCTCGATCCGCGGCAGGCCCACGTGCTCGACGATGAAGTTCAGGTCCGGGAAGTCGGTCGCGCAGTGGTCGATGTCGGAGACATCGAACGCGTCCTTGTCCAGGGGCCAGATCGTCGGGCCCTTGTGCACGTGGATGTTCTTGATCCCGAGGTTCTGGGCCGCCTCCAGGAAGCGGTAGGCACCCGGGTCGCTCAGCTTGTAGCCGCGAGAGCCGTTGTTCCACTCGGCGGTGTAGAGCTTGACGCCCTTCGAGCCGTACTTGTTGACGTTCTTCTTGAGCTGTTCCAGCCCGGGATCGCCGTCGCGGGGGTCGAACCGGGTGTTGTAGATGAACTTCCCCGGGTGCCGCTTCCCCATTTCGGCGTTGCGCTCGGTGGTGTTGAAGCCCTCCGCGTACCACTCCTTCAGGTACGTCGGCTGGAACACCGCCACATCCACGTAGCCATCCTCGAAGACGTCCTTCATCAGGTCGTCTTCGGAGTACTTCTGGAAGTGCTCGATGGACCAGTGCGTCTCGGGCGGGCCGAGGCCCTGGTAGGCGTGGAAGCACTCGATCCAGCCCTTGGCGTACTGCTCGGCCCCCTTGACCCAGTTGTCCGGAGCAGCGTTCCAGTAGTGCATATGGCTATCGACAACGAAGTACTTCTCGCCGTCCTTTTCGTACACGGTTCCTCCTCGTGGGGGTCCGATTCTGAAGCGCTGGACGCCGGGCTAGCTCGTCGGGGTGAGATCGGTGAGGTCGAAGCCGATGTACTCGGCCGCGTCCTCAGGGTTGGCGAACATGATCGTCCGGTCGTCCTCGTGGATCATCCGGCCGTAGTGGGTGGACATGTTCTCCTCGAACTCCGCGGAGTCGAAGAATCCCGGCTCCTCGCCGAGCGCCTCGGAGATCTCGTCGTAGACGAAGTCCATCCGGCCGATCGCGTCGACCCGGATCATCGACGGCAGGAAACGCACGGACACGTTGTCCTTGGTCCTCATGACGTCAGCGACCACGGCCCCGACCTGGTTGTTCATCAGGGTGACGCCGCACTGGTTGGACGCGGTGTTGTCGGACTTGAACGGGCTCTCGGTGGTCTTGAACGTCGTCACTGGGCCAGCTCCTTCGGGTTTTCCAGGTGCAGGTCGGAGAGGATGCCGCTGAACCGCCGCTTCTGCGCATCCAGGGCGTCCTCGAACCGCGGGGGCTTGTACTCGGGCTGCGACCACAGGGGCTGCAACGCGCGCGAGGCGGCGATGGCCCGGGGCGTCCAGACCGACAGCCACTCCTGGAGCTTGGCCTTGTTCTGGTCACCGAACTCACGGTCGGTGGTCAGCAGTTCGAACATCGGCCGCGTGTAGCGCAGGTCGCGCTCGGCGTAGTCGTACTCCTCCGCGCCGACCACCGTGGGGGTGACGAAGTCGCCGTTGCGCGGGGCCGCGTGCTGCACCAGCTGGCTGCGGAACAGCTCGCCGACCAGCGGCTCGAACACGACGTTGGCCACGAAGATCGCCTCGCACCAGTCGTCGATCGCGGTCATCTGCTCGGCGACGTCCCGGACGCCCTGCCAGGCCGGGTCGCTGTTCCAGGTCTCCAGGTGCGCCGTGCCGTCGAAGCCCTCGATTTCCTCAGTCAGGCTGAGGTTGTACAGGGCGAGGTCCTGGGCGGACCGGATCCGGTGCATGCTGTTCACCGAGATCGCGTTGTTGTGCATGTTGGTCGGCGCCCGCCGGTTGGCGTTGGCGAAGAGGTACAGCCCCAGCCCGTGATCCACGTGCATCCAGGCCCCGACGTTGCGCTCGACGAAGTTCACCCAGCTCCGGTTCCACTGCTCGAACGCCTTCGCTGCCCTGGCCGCATCGATGTTCTGGTTCAGCTGCCGCACGACGTTGGAGTTGTAGCGGTAGAACGTGAGCTCCCACTCCTCATTGGGGTCGCGGAACTCGTGCCAGCCGAGCGCTGGCCAGTCGTAGCCCTTGCCGCCCGAACCCGGGTAACGCTCTGGCTCCGGCCGGTCAGAGCCCCAGGACTTGAGGGCTGTCCAGTCCAGCGGGTACCCGCCCCGGCCGTCGGAGAAACCGTAGAGCCAACCCTGGGCGAGGTAGTGCCGCGGGTCGGGCTGGACCTCGACCGTCACGTCCTCGTAGTGGGTCTGCTTGCGCTTGGCGGGCGTGTAGTAGTTGAAGCGGCGGGAGGTCGAGTCCGGGAATACCTTCGCCCCGGCTTCCGCGTCGGTAAAGACCGGCTTGGGAACACTGCGTTCTGGAGCGGTTGTCATGAGGTCTCTCCTTCATCGTGAGAGTTCAGGCGCGGATTGCCACCGGCGGCCTTGCCGGTGGACTTGCAGGCACGTCCGTTGCTCCTCACTGCTGGCCGGGATCCCCGGTGGTGGTGAACTTGTCGTAGTAGATCCGCTTTTGTTCCACGCCTAGCTGCTCGAGCAGCGGCAGGGCTGCCTCCACCATGGGCGGTGGACCGCAGACGTAGGCGTGAGCTCCGGTCAGGTCGGTCAGGTGCCGCTTGACCACGTCGGTGACGAAACCGCTCTCGCCGTCCCAGTGGTCATCGACGTCCGCCTCGGACAGCGCCGGGATGTACCGGAAGTTCGGCAGCTTCTCCTCGAGCTCGTGCAGTTCGGCCTCGAAGCACAGGTCCCGCCTGGCCCGGGCGCCATAGAAGAAGGTGGCCTTGCGCTGGATGCCGCGTTCAGCCAGGGTGCGCAGCAGCGACAGGATCGGGGCCATGCCCGCCCCGCCGCCGACGAAGACCAGGTCGTTCTCGCCCTCGCGGAGGGTGAAGACCCCGAACGGGCCGCTCAGGTCGAGCCGGTCCCCCTCGGCCAGCTTCTCGGCCAGGAACCTGGAGAACACCCCGTCCGGGTAGACCTTGATGATGAACTCCAGCAGCCCGGATTCGCGGCTGGAGGTGTTTGCCATCGAGAAGGACCGGACCTCCTCCGTCCCGGGAACGGCGATGTCCATGTACTGGCCGGGGAAGTACTTGATCTCATCCGGCTCGAGCAGCCGCAGGATCAGGTGCCGCATGTCGTGGGTGACCGCGTCCCTGGACACCACCTCCGCCACGCCCTGCTGGATCGGCAGGCCGGAACGGATCATCTCCTCGTCGTAGTTGAGCAGCTCGATGGTGACGTCCTCGTAGGCGTGCGCCCGGCACAGCAGCGTGTAGCCCTCATCGAGCTCGTAGTCAGGGAGCGCGAAGGTCGAGTACCGGTCGTGCTCAATGTCCTCGCCCTCGAGGATGAACGACTTGCACGCGGCGCACTGGCCCTCCTTGCAGCCGTGCATGAGCATGATGCCCTGCTCCGCCGCGGCCCGCAGGATGTTCTGATCCTCACGGACCTCGATCTCGATGCCGACCGGCTCGAATCGTACGACGTGCTTGTCGGCCATGGCCCCCCTCGCGGATGGTGGAAATCGCCTCGGAGAAGTGGTTGGGAGGGGGCCGCAGGGCGTGGCCTGCGGCCCACCTCCCGGTCTGGCTGGGTTCGGTCAGGCGTCCGCTGGTGCTGGACGGCCCGCCGGGCCCTGCTTGTTGTAGTCGGCCTTGAAGGCCGCCCTTTCTTCCGGCGTCATCTCGTTGAGGATGACGTTCGGGCTCAGCACTGGTCCCATCCGGCGCAGGTGGTCGAGTGTCCACATCTTGCTCGGGTCCAGGTCCAGGTGCGGCTGGGCGACCAGCGTCTTGCCGTCGTCCCGGACGTAACCCATGTCGGAGACCACGTCGGCCCAGTTCCAGCCGTGGTACAGGGTCTCCCATTCGCGCTTGCCGATGAGCTGGCCCATGTTCGGGGTGGACCGGCCCTGGTAGGTGGGCCGGAACGCTTCCGCGTCCGTCCACCGGCATTCCTCGTGGCAGTAGGTGCGGACCTGGCCGTCGACCTCGTCGATGACCATGTCCTCGCGGACCAGGCAGGGCACCATGCAGGTCCAGCAGCGGTGCGGGTACACGTAGTTGACGCTCTCGGCCACGATCGGGTGGTGCCCGTTCGGCCGCGACAGCCGGTTGTAGTTCTCCCACCACTTGCCGTACTTGTCGTACCAGCCCGGGTACTTGTACTCGAACCACTCGAAGTCCGTGTCGGTCATCGGGTCGATCCGCCAGTAGTTCGCCAGCCAGCCGGTGGCGAAGAACTGGGCTACCTCGTGCACGTAGCCCTTGTTCCAGATCTGGTTCCAGGCCTCTTCGATGAGGTCGTGCGGGATGACCAGCCCGTACTTCTCGAGCGGTACCAGGTAGCTGCGGTAGTAGTCGTCGTAGATCCACCGGCGCCACATCTCGGCGTAGGACTCACGGTCCTTGCGCCGGTCCTTGGTGCCGTACTCGATGAACGTGCCGATGGCGGCGTCCACCACGCGGTGGTTGTTCCACCACGCGTAGCGCAGGTCGCGCTGGAGCAGCTGGTGGTTCTCCTCGTCGGCCAGGGCCATGAGGAGGGTGGCGTAGCCGTTGCTGATGTGCCGCGACTCATCCGACTGGACCGAGTGGAACACGGTCGGCAGCAGGTAGTCGCCGTTGGCGGCGGCTTCGGCGGGCATGGCCACGAACAGCGTGTTGGTGAACGCCGTCTCCGCCACGATCGTCAGGTAGATGCTCGCCGCGGTGATCGCGTCACCAGTGATGAACCCTTCGGCGAACTGCCGGCCGATCGTCCCGCAGTAGTCGTTCTGGAAGTTCCGGAGGCTGTTGTTGAAGCCCGCCGGGTCGATGTAGTTGTTCATGTACAGGCGCTTGAGGTTCTGCTGGATCGTCGAGTGGCGTACCTCGTCGATCATCTGGATCGCCTGGCCGTTGTGCAGTTCCGGGTTGGGGACGGTGCGGAAGAGCAGCGGCATGGCCCGCGCCGCGGAGATCTCCGGGAGCGGGATGATGGACAGGAACAGCTTCTGCCATTCCAGCCAGCGCTCCTGCACCTGGCGGAACATGTTGCCGCGGATGGCGCCGTCCTGGGCCCCGTAGACCCGGTGGTCCTTCTCTTCCTGCATCGGGAAGTATGAGCGCAGGACCTGCTTCAGGGGGTCCTTCTTGGATGCCTTCCGGAACGAGTAGTCCGTCCCGTACTGCGACACCGGCTCGTGATACATGGGTTCCCAGGACAGTTCCTGGATCTTCTGGTGGGCCTTGGCCACACTCTGGCGACTCATGGTCACCCCTTCCCCTTTGTGGGTTCCGTCAGGCCTCGTGCCTGCGGTTGGCCTCTTGTCTCCGCCGCCAGCGCCTCACCGGCGGCCGGATGCATGAGCCCCTGACGCTCGAAAGTCCCTATGTGCCGAATAACAACCTGTAAAAGCGGGGGCCGGGCTCTCAACATGAGACAGGGCCGTCTGATCAGCGCGGACTGTGTGCGCACGGCGTCCGCGGCCGCGGGCTCAGCGGTCACCGAAGAAGATGTTCCGAAGCTCGGCGAGCTGATCCTGGACATGCTCGGACTGCCGCTGATTCCCCTCGGCGGCTGGCTGGATCCCCAGGGCGCGGAGCAACTCCGCAGCCGGGGCACCGGGATCACCCGTTTCACCCAGGACCGGATGCAGTCCCTGGTCAGCCAGGTGGTGAAAGACCAGGTTGACTACGCTCCAAGGGTTGAAGGTCTCACCGGGGTGCGGACCTGGTTGCTCCATGGGGCGGCTCCGGAATCTTCGGCGGGCATGCACAAGTAAGCCGGTGTCCCTCGATCAAAACGCCGACCCCGAGGGGCCGCTGGTCTCAACTTGAGACAGGGGTCGGTAACGCCGCACCTATTTTGGGTAGGTAAGACCCGAACTCGGGATGCCCGACCGCGAGCTGCGTGAAAAGCTTGCGCGAGCGGTACCGGGAGGTACGGAGGCGCGATGGTGCCCACAGCAGTGCACCTGCCTGCCTTGGCCGACAGCAAGGGGCTGGCCGAGCAGCGGGAGCGGTTTCTGACGGCCGAATCCGTCCGTCCGAACGAGGTCCGTGAGCCAATCCTGGCCTCGTGGTGGCGGTCACGGCAGTGGAAGGTCGCCGCCGATCGGGTCGCGCTGCCCTACGTCCGGGATCCTGATCTTGATACCCCCCTGACCCGTAACGCCATGCCCGTGCTGCGCAACCTGCGCGAGCACCTGGAAGGGCAGCCGATCAGCGTCATCCTCACCGACGCCGCGGGCGTCGTGCTGACCAGGATGACCGCCGACCACGACCTGGAACGTCATCTGGACGGAGTCCAGCTCGCCCCCGGCTTCAGCTACGCCGAGGAATACGTCGGCACCAACGGGATCGGCACCGCCCTGGAGGGCGGCCAGCCCGCCTGCGTATTCGGGCACGAGCACTACGCCGAGGACCTCGAGGACCTGGCCTGCGCCGGGGTCCCGATCCATGACCCGATCTCCGGCAAGGCCGTGGGCGCGGTCAACCTGACCTGCTGGCGTAAGGACGCCGACCCGTTGCTCATCGCGCTGGCCAAGACCACTGCGGACCAGATAACCCAGGCCATACTCGCGGACAGCAGCGCACGCGAACTGCAGCTGATGCAGGAGTACATGCGGGCCTGCAGGCGCACCAGCGGGATCGTGCTGGCGCTGAACAACGATGTCGTCATGATGAACGAGTACGCCCGCCAGGTACTCGATCCGGGCGACCAGGGCGTGCTGCTCGGCCAGGCCGCCGAGATGCTGGCCGTCCAGCAGGCCGGCGCGGTGTCCGTCGAACTGCCCAGTGGCATCCAGGCCCGGATGTACTGCCGTCCGGTCCGGGGCGACGACCACGTCGCCGGCGGGGTCGTGCACGTGAAGCTCATCGAGCCGGCCAACCAGCGCCCGGCCGCGGATTCCGCCGCCAAGCCCCCCATGTCGCTGCCCGGCCTGGTCGGCAGCGGGGCCCTCTGGCTGCGTGGCTGCCGTCAGGTCGAGTCCGTGTACGACTCGGGTGAATGGCTCGCCCTGGAGGGTGAGCCCGGGGTGGGCAAGCTGACCTTGGTCCGCGCGGTGCACCAGCGGCGCAACCCGGCGGAGCGCTTCTATGTGCTCGACGCGGCCGACGTTGCCGACACGGACTGGCTGCTGCGGGCCCGCCGCGAGTTGCTCGACGGCGAGGGCTCGCTGGTGATCCGGCACGTGGACGTGCTCAACGCCCGGCAGCTGAACGCGCTGACCTCGGCGCTGCAGGAGGCCAGGACGGCCTCGCGCCAGAACGACCTGTGGGTGGCGGTCACCCTGGACCGCCAGCGCGCGCACGGCGACCTGACCAAGCTGCTCCGGTTCTTCCCCAGCACGGTAGAGCTGCCGCCGCTGCGCCACCACATCGAGGACCTGCACGTGCTGGTCCCCTTCTTCGTGGCCAAGCTGGGCCAGCACGGCAGGCTGTCGTGCTCGCCAGAGGCCATGCAGCTCCTGCTCCGGTCCAAGTGGCCTGGCAACACCGAGCAGCTGTGGCAGGTGCTCAAGCGGGTCGTGCAGAAGCGGCGCACCGGGTCCATCCAGCCGGCCGACCTCCCGCCGGAATGCTGGACCGTGAGCCGGCGGCTGCTGTCCCCGCTGGAATCCATGGAGCGCGACGCGATCGTCCAGGGCCTGCTCGACTACCAGGGCAACAAGGTCAAGGCGGCCAAGTCGCTGGGGATGTCCCGCGCGACCATCTACCGGAAGATCCACGAATACGGCATCGTCACCCCGGCCAGCTGAGCAGTAGGGTAGGGCCCGTGCACCGGCTCTTTCCCATCACCCCGCCGCCCCGCTCCTGAGCGGGGTGCCGCGCACGCGCGCCGGGCGAGCTAACTGACGCGCCCGGGCGAGCTAACTGACGCGCCTTAACGCGAGCTGGCTGACACGCCTTACGCGAGCTGGCTGACACGCGTCCATCGCTGGCGAGTCACATCCTTCGGGCGATCCCACCCCGCTTCCGCGACCCCTCACTCCCTTCTCGTCGCAGGAGCGAACTTCCATGATTTCTGGCACAACCGTGCCCGCGGCAGCCCGCCGCC
>CAWAJB010000014.1:0-28084 GCA_963782185.1 uncultured Actinomycetes bacterium | reverse complement strand
ATGTCATCCGGCGGGTGCTGGCCCACCACGCCGGGCAGGCCCGCGCCGCGGCCGGGCGCCAGTCTCCGGCGCCGGCGCCCGGCTACCGGACAGAGACGCTGGATGTGCTGTTCGGGAAGGACCGCCGGTGACCGTCATCCTGACCCGCAAGCCGGGCATGACCGGGCCGGCCATCGCAGGCGGCAGCGACGCGGGACTGCTGGCCCGGTTCCCGGCCCGGCCTGTCACGGCGCGCGCTGGCCCGCCACCGGGCATGACCGCGGCCAGGTGCTGCAACTGGTCGCAGCGGCGTCATCCGCGCTTCCGGAATCGCGGGTTCAGGCCAATCACCGGCGGGGTCTGCCGCTGCTGCTGGACTGGCTGGAAGGACGGCCCGGCCGCACCTGGCAGCAGCGGTGGCTGGCCAGCGGCGCCGACGCCGCCGGCGAGCAGTGGGCGGCCGGGCCGGCCTTGTGGCTGCGCCGCCGCGGCTCGTACTCGGCGTCGCGGCTGGAGCTGATGACCAGCTCCCTGCTCGTCGTGGTTGGCGCGGATGTCATCCGGCCGTCGCTGGCGTGGCTGCTGACCGGAGGGAAGAAACGCAAGCTGGCGCGGAACATGATCTGCTCCCGAGACCCCGCAGGCTTCGCCCGGCTGCGCCGGCTCTGCCAGGACGACCCCGCGATCACCCCGGAAGCGCAGGGCAAGGTCGTGTTCCGGTCGGCAGTGATCATCGCCGCCAAAGGCGGAACGCTCACCGACATCACCATCGGCGACGTCCTGGAGATCCTGGACGCCGAGGGCACCCTGCGCTGCCGGTCAAGCTCGGGCGCGGCGACGTTCCGGATGCTGCGGGAGATGGGCATCTTCGGGCCCGGCGTGCCCACATTGTGGGAAATCCGCGACACCGGGCAGCGCACGGTGGAGGAACTGGTTGACCGTTACCCGATCGCCTGCCGGCCCGTCCGGGACCTGATCGTCGGCTACCTGAAGGAACGCTGGCCCGCCATCGACTACGTGACCTTGCACCACCGCGCCCATCAGCTGGCCGGCTGCTTCTGGGCGGACCTGGAGCGGCACCAGCCGGGCATCAGCTCTCTGCGCCTGCCCTGCGAGACCGCCACCGGCTGGAAGCAGCGACTGGCGACCAGGACCAAGACAACCACCACCGGCACGGGTGAGCGGACCGCGGTCACGGTGGAGCGGCTCGGCTATCTCGACATCCTGGCCAGCGTCCGGGCCTTCTACCTGGACCTGGCCGAATGGGCCCTGGAAGATCCCGCCCGGTGGGGCCCGTGGGTGGCGCCCTGGCCTATCAGGCCAGAAGACCTGGCCCGGCGGAAGTTCGTGCGCCGCCGCAAAGCCCGGATGGACGCCCGGACCCGGGAGCGGCTGCCCGTGCTGCCCGTCCTGGCCCGCGCCGCCGCCCAATGGCGCCATGACGCCGCGGCGCTGCTCACCGCCGCCCGGCCGGCGCAGCCCGGCCAGGAGTTCACCGCCGCCGGGCAGACCCTGGTCCGGTCCATCCGGCCGCACGCCGCGCCCGGAAGCATCTGGGCACGTGATCCCGCGGGCGGCAAACAGCGGCACCTCAACCTCGAGGAAGACCACGCGTTCTGGGCATGGGCGATCATCGAAGTTCTCCGCCATACCGGCATCCGGGCCGAGGAGCTGCTCGAGCTCTCCCACCACAGCCTCATCCAGTACCGGCTGCCCGGCACCGGCGAACTGGTCCCGCTGCTGCAGATCGCGCCGTCCAAGACCGACACCGAACGGCTCCTGGTCGTCAGCCCCGAACTCGCCGACGTGCTCAGCGCCGTCATCAGCCGGATCCGTGACGCCGGCGGAGCCGTGCCGCTGGTCCGCGGCCGGGACCGGCACGAACGCACCTGGATGCCGCCTGCCCCGCTGCTGTTCCAGCGCCGGACCGGCACCGAGAACCACATGATCACAGGCAGCCTCGTCGCCGGGCTCCTCGACGCGGCCCTGGCCAGCACCGGCCTGACCGACCCGGCAACCGGCGGCCCGCTGCATTTCAGCCCCCACGACTTCCGCAGGATTTTCATCACCGACGCCGTCCTTAATGGCCTGCCGCCGCACATCGCCCAGGTCATCGCCGACCACCAGGACATCAGCGTCACCATGGGCTACAAAGCCGTCTACCCCGAAGAAGCCATCAAGTCCCACCTGGCCTTCCTGGCCCGGCGCCGGGCACTGCGCCCCGGCGTGGCTGCACGCCCGGACCGGGCAGGACCTGGCCCCCGGTCAGCAAGAAGCAGCCCAGCTCACCCTCACGCAGAAGGTGGCCGTGCTGACCGGCGGGCCGGGCTGCGGGAAGAGCTTCACCGTCCGTTCCATCGTCGAGCTCGCCACGGCCAAGAACGCCACTGTGGTGCTGGCCGCGCCCACCGGCCGGGCCGCCAGGCGGCTGGCCGAGCTGACCGGCGCGGTGCAGTCGCAGGCGTTCGCGACAAGCTGGCCCAACGCGACCGCGTTCATCGCCGTGCTCCGCCCGCTGGCCGACCACGGGAACGGACGGCTGCTCGTAGAAGACCCCGCGATCGCCAAGTACTACCTGCCGTCCGGGCACCAGTGGCGGCGCTGGTCCAGCACCCGCAACATCGTCCTGGCCTCCGGGGCCAGCACCGGGACCACCACAGGCATCCTCGCAGCAGGTAACGCCGCGACGTTCGCCTACTACATCGCCCATGGCTATTTCGCCTACGTGGCCCTCAACTTCACCGACACCACCGGACTCGACCACGGCCTGGCCACCGAACTGCACCACAACCCCCGCTACCACACCATCGCCGTCGTCCCCTACGGCACCGAGGTCAAGCCGGTCGGCCTGGGCACCTACGTGATCTGGAAATACGAGCCCCGGCGCTAACCGAAGCGCCGAGCTCCGTGCACGCGCCACCAGCAGATTCCAGCTCCTGACCAGCACGATCTTTCTGGGAAGCTTCCATGGGCTGCACTTGTGCCTGATGGGCCGGTGCCGGCCGGTGAGGAGGACGCCGTGCCTGAGGACGGCCCGCCGGCCGCGGCCGGCGCGTTGTCCGGGCGGACGGCGTGGGCGCGGAATCTGCAGACGCCGCTGCGGGTGTTCCTGCGCACGGAGACCGGCAGCGCCGCTGTCCTGCTGGGCATGACGGTGGCCGCGCTGGCCTGGGTGAATATTGACGCTGCGTCATATGACGCGGTCTGGGGCGCGCGGCTGTCGGTCACGCTCAATGGCACAGGGGTGTCGCTGGACCTGCGCGAGTGGGTGAACAGCGGGCTGATGTCGTTCTTTTTCTTCGTTTTCGGCCTGGAAGCCCGCCGCGAGTTCGACATGGGCGAGCTGCGGGAACGGGCCCGGCTGGCCCTGCCCGTCGCGGCCGGGCTGGGCGGGCTGCTGATCCCGGTGGGGATCTACCTGGCCGTCAACGCCGGGCGGCCCACGGTCCACGGCTGGGGCGCGGCGATGTCCACGGACACGGCGTTCGCCCTGGGGATGCTCGCCCTGACTGGTCCCCGGTTCCCCGACCGGGTCCGCGCGTTCTTGCTGTCGGTAGCGGTCGTCGACGACCTCGCCTCGCTGGTCGTCATCGGCGCCGCTTACACCAAGGCTCTCGCGGCGGTCCCGCTGGCCGCCGCGGGCCGGGCTTGTCTCGGCGCTGTCCCCGAACGAGCGGCTGCAGCAGCTGTACCACCCCTGGACCAGCTACGTCATCGTGCCGTTGTTCGCCCTGGCGAACGCCGGCATCACCATCAGCGGCGCCTTCCTCGCCCGTGCCTACACCTCCCCGGTCACCCTCGGGATCCTGATCGGCTACGTCGCGGGGAAGCCGCTGGGCATCACCGGCGGGTCCTGGCTGCTCACCCGCCTCAGCCGCGGCCGGCTCCGGCCGCCGGTCGGCTGGGCGGCCGTCGCAGGCGTCGGCACGATCGCCGGTATCGGCTTCGCCGTGTCCATCCTGATCGCGACCCTCGCCTTCACCGGAACTGCCCTGCAGGAAGCCAAACTGGGCGTCCTGCGGCCCCGGCGACGATCGCGCCCACTGACGGCACGAGAGGGCGGGACGCCCAGCGTCACATGATCAAAGCCGGGCTGCCAGTCCTGGTGCCACGCCAGTTCGGTTACCTCCCTCCTAGCGGCCGTGCATGACCACCGGGTCCGGCGCCGAGGCGGGCGCGCCTGGGCCTGCCACGGCATCCGTGCAGGTCCCTGAGCGCTGGGTAGAGTTGGCAGTGGTGCGCCGGGAAGTCTGGTCGGCAAATGCCGCAGCCATGCCTGACCCGGAGGAGCGCCGTTGTGACTGACACCGAGCCGTTTGCCCTGATAGTCGTGCTGACGGCTGCGGCGGTGATGGTCGCGGTGCTGTCGAACCGGCTGACCGAGCGGGTGAAGATCCCCTCGCCTGCGCTGGTCCTGGCCGGTGCGGCCGTCGCGGTCCAGGTCATCCCTGCCCTGCGCGCGCCTCCGCAGCTGGCGGTGGAACGGGTGGTCACCGTCGCCCTGGTGTGCATCTTGTTCGACGGCGGCATGCACATCGGCTGGACCCGGTTCCGGTCCGCCGCTGCCCCCATCACGATCGTCGGCGTGCTCGGCACGTTCCTGACCGTGGCCGCCGGTGCCGTGCTCGTGCACCTCGCGTTCGGCCTGGCCTGGTACGTCTCGCTGCTCGTGGCCACGGCGGTGGCCCCGACGGACCCGGCGGTGGTGTTCTCCGTCCTGGGCCAGCGGGAGGTCTCCGGCCGCAGCGGGACGATCCTGGAAGGGGAGGCGGGCGCGAACGACCCGGTTGGCATCGCGCTGATGGCCAGCCTCATCACCGCGGGCAGCCTCAGCGCGGGCGCATTCGCCCGGGTCGGCGGGGAGTTCGCCCTCCAGATGGGTGTCGGGGCGGCGGTCGGCGTTCTAGGAGGCCGGGCCCTGCTGTGGTTCACCCGCCGGGTGCCGCTGCCCAGCGAGGGACTGTATCCGCTGCGGACCCTGGCCAGCGCGCTGCTGCTGTTCGGGATCGCTGCCCTCGCGCACGGGTCGGGGTTCCTCGCGGTCTTCACCGCCGGGATCGTGATGGGCGACGGGCGCGCGCCGTACAAGCGGGAGATCGAGCGGTTTCATTCCGCGCTCGCCAGTCTCGCCGAGATCGCCGCGTTCGCCGTCCTCGGCCTCACCATTGACCTGGCCGTGATCGCCCGCCCCGGCGTGTGGATCCCCGGGCTCATCCTCGGAGCGGCGCTCGCGTTCTTGATCCGGCCAGTCCTGGTCGGGTTGTGCCTGATCCCCGCCCGGCTCAAGCGCAACGAGCGCAACTTCGTGCTGTTCGCCGGGCTTAAGGGCGCTGTGCCGATCTTGCTGGGCAGCTTCCTGCTGGCCGCCCATGTGCCCGGCGCGGAGCGTCTTTACGGCATCGTCATCGTCGTGGTGGTGTTCTCCGTCGTCGTGCAAGGCAGCCTGGTGCCCGCCGCCGCCCGGCTGCTGCACGTCCAGATGCGCGCGGTCGAGCCGCAGCCCTGGGCGCTCGGGGTACGGCTGCGGGACGAGCCTGAAGGCGTGCACCAGCTCACGATCAAGCCTGGCTCACCCGCCGATGGTGCCACCATCGACGACCTGGCCGGCCTCCCCGGCGACGCGTGGGTCAGCTTCATCGTGCGCGACGGCCAGCTCTTGCCCATCACAGGCGACACCACACTGCGGGCCGGGGACGACGTCCTGGTCCTGGCAGACCCCGCCCTGCACGAACAACTGATCGCCGCCTTCGAAGGACCAGCGGCGGGATGAGCCGCTGCAGCCACCCGGCCCCTTGGAGCTTGCGCCGGAGGACATGACAGCAACGCCCGATCGAGGATCAACCTAAGGTTTCCCGGAGGCTCTGATGTGCCCTGCATTTCCTGAGCAGAGGCCGTAGCTTGACCACACCGTGGAGTGTGGTCAGCTACGGCTCGGCCGCGCTGATGCAGAGTTCCTATTCGGTCAGCGTCAGAATGCCGGAGGTAGAGCGCCGTCGGCGGGTACACGAGAGGGGCGGGTTACGCGCCGAGATCATGGCCGACTCGACAGTTCCAGCGCCCGCCGGTGGCACATGGGGAGCTGGATGCTGCCCTTGGCGATGCCGGTCCTCGTCGGCCCGGTCCGTGACCGACTGGGCCGTGCCTAGCTGGCCTCTGATGGACCTGACGTGTACCTGCGATGTGCCTGGCGCGTACCTCGGGCGTGCATGCGCAGGCGGTACCGAGAAGTATGGGCTTCACCTGTGCCGTCTTGGCCTTGTGTCCGCGCCGCGCGCCTCACATGTACTCGGCATACCGGCTGGCGATCTGCTGTTCAGCGTCGCAGAACCGCAGGATGTGCTTGACCTGGTCGGCGGTCTTGAGGGTGATGGGAAGGCGGGCGTCGAGGCGGAACTGGTTCCAGTTCATCTTGCTCAGGGCAAGTACCTCGGTGCCGACTGCCAGTCGTGCCGCGAGCCCAATCCGTTACACGGAGTTGGTGCCAGCAAGTCCGGGGATCGGTCATTTGGTACGTATCGAGGTGACACACGGGTGGTCATTGCCGTTCTTCGTTCTGCCGACTCAGTAAGTCCGGAGTGCTGAGCAGTCAGCGGCTGTATGGCGGACGCCGGCCGCCGGCTCGTGGACGTGCCAGCAGGGGCGGCCTGGCGGGCGGGTGCTGACCAGTACCTGGCCTGGCTTGCCGGCCAGCACCAGCGGCCAGGGGCGCCCCCGGGGGGAAGGCGCCGAATTCGGTGCCGAGCGCGCCCACAGATGTTGGGTTGAATTTCAGACGGGTGCGGCTGTCCTGGAGTGAGCGAATCGGTCGGGCTGTGAGGGCGTATCGGTCCTGGATGAGGGCCTGGGACTCCTGTTACATGCCGAATCGCGCGCGTCGCACGGCTTCCATCGCCGCGTCAGGTCCGCTCACCTCGACATGTGCCGCGCCCTGCCGGCCGAAGAGGTAGAGCAGCAGCTCGCCTGGAGGTCCGGCGATGCGGGCAGTAGGTTCCCCTCGCCGTGCCCGGAGGGTCTGAGTGGTCCCTGCCCACTGAAGCTCGAGTCCTGCGCCGTGCAGTCGCCGCGCGAGGAACCAGCGCCCGCGGCTGACGTTGCGCCACAGGGCCTCGTCCATGGCATGCTCGCTGGTTCGCGGGCTGCGGCCGTTGGCTCTGCGTACGTCCTCGTGGTGGACGAAGAACTCATTGAGGCTCGGGAGCCGGCGCACCCATCCGATGCGGAAGAAGCCTGGCGGCGGTCCCGATCGGAGCGTCGTAATGAGCCATGTGAAGTCCCTCAGCGCGAGCGTTCTTCTTCGCCGTTCGGCCAGACGGCCCCACGCACCGGGCAGGACAAGCCCGGGACCGGCGAGGTGGTCGTGCTCGCGCAGGACGAGGTGCGCGGCGAGATCGCGGGTCGTCCACGGGGCGAGGAGCGTCGGTGCCTGGGGACCGAGCTCGTCGAACAGGTCGCTGAGCTGTGCTCGCTCGGCGGCGTCAAAGAACTCGGCCATATCGCCGGAGTGTAGCCAGGCCGTTGGCGGGTTTCGAGGCTCCCCTGAGGACGAGCCGCACCCATTTCAGATCGTCGCGGGCAGCCAGCGGTGCCCGTGGGCGAGCTGGGTGAGTGCGTTCATGAGGCCGGTGCCGTGCTTGGCGGTGGTGGCCAGGTAGGAGCAAATGAGGCAGAACTGCTCAGCCCCGGCCAGGGTGCGCAGGCAGCCGCAGACCTTCTGCCGGATCTTGACCATCCGTAATTCGCGTTCGGCCGCGTTTTTGCCGGACGGAACCCGCGCGTCCATAGTGAACCGCAGGTGGTCATCGTGCCGCTCCAACAGGCGGCGGGCGAGGGCGTGGTGTCCTTCTCCAGGTTGCGGGCCGACGTCGCCTTCATGCCGAGGCGGGCGGCCGGCCGGAAGGCGTGCGTGGCCTGGAGCATCCGGGCTGGATCGACGCCGTTCAGGGTGCCGTTGCAGGCGAGCGAGGCGTCCACCAGGTGTTTCATGGTGCGCAAGGCATCGGCGGCCTCGGCGGCCCAGCACCACTGGCCTGTCCTGCCGGATCGGTCGTGGTGATCCATGACGGCCTGCAGTTCTCGCAGGAGGGTGGGCGTTGCAGCGGGTGTGGGTGGCCTGATCGTAGGTGTCGTTGGGCGCCCATCCGTCGTGCACCGCGATCCCAGTGAAGCGCGGCAGCACACCGGCGGCGTTCATCGCCTCCACTCCGCGTTTGTCATGCACCGTGATCAGCACGTACTTGCCGGTCGAGGCCGAGTGCACCCCACCGCAGCCGGCACGCCAGCCGCAACGTCCGCCGGAATGCGCCACCTGCGCGTCAGCCACAGCGGTGCGGACCTGGCATTCCCGGCGAGCAGTCCGGCGGAAGGGGGATCCCGGCGATGCGCAGGAAGCGGGCCTAACCGGGCCCGATCCCGCCTACGACGGGCGCGGGCCGATACGGTCGAGCAGAGCGGGCCGGACAGTCCCCTGCAGCGAAGGAGCCCGATGAGCACGCCAGCACCCCGGCCAGGGCGGAGCGCCGCTGAGGCGGCCCCGGCGCAGGCGCGCGGCGAGGCCGTTACCGGAACACCCGGTCCCGGCGAGCTCCTCCCGGACGGGATTCCCGATCCCGGAGAGTTCCCCACCGCGGGGGGGATCCCGCCGGGCCCGGCGGCGGAGGGAACGGACGGCGCGAGCGTTGTCCGGTCCAGCGGCGTCATGGCGCTGGGGACCCTGGCCTCGCGCGGCACGGGCTTCCTGCGGACCCTGGTCCTGGCCTACGCGCTCGGCGTGGGGTCGGTGTCGATCGCCTACAACAACGCCAACACGCTGCCGAACACGTTCTATGACCTGATGCTCGGTGGCATCCTCACCAGCATCATGGTGCCGCTGCTCGTCAACGCGGCCAGGCGCGACGCCGACCGCGGCGAGGCGTACGACCAGCGGACGTTCACGCTGGCCACGCTGGCACTGTTCGTGCTGACCGTGGTCGCCACGCTCGTGGCGAGCCTGCTGGTCAGCCTGTACGCACACTCGATCAGCGGGCCCGAGCGCCACCTCATGGTGATCTTCGCGTACTACTTCATCCCGCAGATCTTCTTCTACGGGATGAGCTCGCTGGCGGGGGCCGTGCTCAACGCCCGGGGCCACTTCGCGGCACCGATGTGGACGCCGGTGATCAACAACATCGTGGTGATCGCGGTGCTCGTGCTGTTCATCGTCACCGGTGGCATCGGCACGTCCGCGTCTGCGATCACGGCCGGCCAGGTGCAGCTGCTCGGGTTCGGCACCACCCTCGGCATCATCGCGCAGACCGCCGCGCTCATCCCCTTCCTGCGGCGGGCCGGCTTCCGGTGGCACCCCCGGTTCGACTTCCGGCGGGCCGAAGTCGCCGAGATCCGGCGGATGGCGGGCCCGCTGTTCGGCTACATCCTCACCACCCAGGTGGCCTTCCTGGTCGTGCAGAACGTCGCGAACGCGGCTTCGAACCACGCCAGCTACGACGGATTCCCCGCCTACAGCTATGCCTGGCAGCTGTTCCAGATGCCGTACGCCATCGTGGGCATCTCGGTGATCACCGCCCTGCTGCCGCGGATGAGCGCCCACGCGTCACAGAAGAATTACTCGCTGGTGAAGAGCGACTTTTCGGGTGGCGTCCGGCTGTCGTCGGTCATCGTCGTGCCGGCCGCTCTCATCCTGGCCGTGCTCGGCCCCGCGCTGGCGGAGGCGCTGTTCGGCTACGGCAGCACCACCGTGGCCGAGGCGCGTTACATCGGCCTGGTGTTCGGCGTCTTCTCGCTCGGGCTGGTGCCGTACATGATGTTCCAGCTCATGCTGCGCGTGTTCTACGCCATGCACGACAGCCGCACCCCGATGTACATCGGGGTGGGCGTGATGGCCACCAACATCGCCGCCAGCCTGCTGGCGCTCGCCGTGCTGCCGGCCGGTCACGTGGTCGAGGGCGTGGCGGCGGCGTTCGGGCTGGCCAACGTCGTCGGCACCGTCATATCGTGGCGCATCCTGTCCCGCCGCCTGCACGGGCTGGCCGGAAAGCAGATCGCGGGCAGCCTTATCCGGATGCACCTGGCCGCCATTCCCGGCCTGTTTTTCGCGCTCGTGGCCTCGCTGATGGTCGGCGTCATCCTCGCCCCCGGGCCTGCGTTCGGCATCGTCACCCTGGCCATCGGTGGCAGTGGGGCGCTGCTGCTCTACCTCCTGTTCGCCAAGGCGCTCAGCATCACCGAGGTGACCGAGCTGACCTCGGGGCTCCGCACCCGCCTGGGCCGGTAGGGCGTGTCTTGCGGATCCCTGCCCGGGTCAGGTGACTGCGCTGGTTCTGGCCTTGGTCACGCTCGCTGCGGTGGACGTCCTCTCGCTGGCACACCGCGCTGACCACCGCAGCTCATGTGGCGCTGGTCTGGACATCACCAACGCAGCCGGTGCCGAACACCGGCTTTGGGGCAGCCGGACTCGATGTCCGGCGTCAGAGCGTCCTGACCGCCCCGGCGCACCGCCAGCCACGCATCCCAACCGGGCCGCCTTCCTGCCAGCCCGGCCCTCACCAAAGCCAGGAACGGGCTTAAGGGCGCTGTGCCGATCTTGCTGGGCTGTGGGGTTCCAGAACTCGGCCAATGGCCTTGATCTGGGCTTCTACGCGGCTCGCTCGTATTCGTTGATGAGCCCGCCGAGGACGGGTCGGCGCTTGATCTGCTTCTGGGAGAGGTCGGCGATGGGGTGGTCCGGCCGGGGCGGGCGGAGCTGGCGGCTGCGATGGGGCGCCGTCCGTTGTAGTGCCCCTCGTACTCGGCCAGGACCAGCCGCAGGTGTCGTTCGCTGAAGATCAGCATCCGGTCGGTGACCTCCGTCCGGGCGGTGAGTACGAACCTTTCGGCATAGGCGTTCGCCGTGGGGCTTCGGGGCGGGATCTTCACGGCCTCGATACCGGCGCCGGCCAGGGCAGCGTCGAAGGATGCGGTGAACTGCCCGGCCCGGTCGCGGACGAGGAACCGGAAGTCGGTGGCGTGATCGCCGAGGTCCATCAGCAGGTTGCGGATCTGCTGCGTGGTCCACGGCCCGTCCGGGTAGGCGGTGACCCCGAGGATGTGGACGCAGCGGCCACCCACTTCGATCACGAACAAGCAGTACAGCCGCTGGAGCGTCACGGCGCAGTCCACATGGAAGAAGTCGATGGCCAGCATGGTCGCGGCTTGCGCGCGGAGGAACTGCCGCCAGGTTGTATCGGTGTGCCGCTTCGGCGCCGGAGGGATCTTCCGGGCCTTGAGGACCCGGCGGATCGTGGACGCGCCGACCCGGTGGCCTAGTTTGAGCAGTTCACCTTGGATCCGCTTGTACCCCCAGCGGGGATTCTCGGTGGCGAGCCGCTCGATGAGCGCTGCGATCTCGGTGCTGACCGGCGGCCGGCCTCTCTGGTTCGGGTAGGTCCACTCCCGGGTGACCAGGAGGTGACCAGGCGGCGGTGCCACGGCAGGACGGTACCTGGAGTGACCAGCCGACGCATCCGCAGCCTTCGCGGCAGGAGGCGGATCAGCGCGGCGAGCACAGCGCGGTCGGCCCAGTCCAAGCGGGGCCGCGGAATGGTGCGGCGCAGCACGGCGACCTCGTGCCGCAGCACCAGCAACTCCGCGTTCTTGGAGGCTGATGAACGACTGAGCAGGACCAGCCAGCCGCACAGCCGGATGAAGATCAGATAGAGCAAACGAACGGACACAGCTGATCATCATGACCGACCGCTGACCCCGGTGCATCGCAGCAGCTCACAGGCCAGGCAGACTTCTGGCACCGTGCAGCTCATGCGGCATGTTGGTACTCATGGAGCACTCCGCCGAGTCGGTCGTGTCGTCGTATGTCGAGGCTGCTGATTTGCTCAGGAATCACCAGTGGCACGGGCAGTGGCTGGAGCGGGCGGGCGTTCGCGATGCCCTGATGCGGCCGGTGCCCGTTGTAGAAAAGCTGGAACTCCCGCAGGGCGTGCAGGAGGTGGGACTGGTTCCAGATCAGCAAGCGGTTCACCGCACTGCTTGCTCCGAGATTTCGACGGCCCGCTGGCCGCGGTGAAGAGCCTGCCAGGTTCCCAGGAGATCACTGATGATCGAGGGTCTGGCCCAAGCATGGCCCACGGGATCCGTGGGCCAGTCGTGAGAGCCCAGCGGATGTCGGGATATCGCGTTGGACTGACCGCGCCGGGCAGCAGGCCGCGCCTGCCTTGTCTGAGCATGGGCTTCAGAATGCCACGACCCGCCACTGATAAATGTGCTTCCAGCCGGGTGGTGCTGCACCAGTTCCGTCGGCCTCTTGCTGACCTGCATGAAACCGACTTGGAACCCCCTGGACCAGTGATCACGCGCAGTGATCGATCACATGGTCGTTAACCGGGCTAATGCGCGCCGAACGCGCTCTTATTGCCGCCCTCGGCAGCCTGCGCGACGTCATCCGCAATGCCGGGCCCGCTGAGAAAGCAGCCATCTACGACCAGCTCAGCCTCAAGGTCACCTTCAAGCCCGGACAAGCAAAAATCCGGGCCGAAGTCACCATCGGCCCGGAGAACTATGTAGAGCATGCGCAGCAATGTGGGGATACGGGTCGTGTCCGAGGGGGACTTGAACACGCAACCACGGGCAATTTCCCCGGATTGGGGAAAATCATAAGGTCAGGATAGCGGGCTAATGCTCGTGCGTGTCAATCTCGTGTGGGGCTGCGACAGCCACGGGGGCATAGTCTGCTTCCCGGATGCGGGCTTCGCATAAAGCCAGCCATTGTCGTGCGCTGGCAAGTCGTGTATTCGCGCGGCTGCATCGTTGCGTGCGCCTCATGGTGGCATTGGCCCGCGGTTAGGGGGCGGTGTTCCATAGCGCATCGATGGGGAGAGCGCGGAGGGCGTCTCCGAAGGGAAGGGTCTGCTGTCCGGTGTAGAGCACATACCCGGCGATCAGCCGGTGGCCCAGCCGGCGGCTGAGGTGGCGCAGGCCGGCCAGGTCCTCGCTGCGGACGGTCGCTCCGGCCTTCACCTCGATGGCGATCACCCGGCCATCGGGGGTTTCCAGGAGGGCGTCCACCTCGGTCTTGTCCTTGGTGCGGTAGTGGTAGAGCCGGGCGCGTTCCGCGGACCAGGTGAGCTGGCGGGCAAGTTCCATCAGCACAAAGGTTTCGATCATGGGTCCCGCTGCTCCGTCGGGCTCGCCGAGGCGGGAGGCGTCCTGGCCGAGTAGGTGCGCGGCGATGCCGGTGTCGACGAAGGCGAGTTTGGGGGTGCCGATGGCGCGCTGCGCCTGGCCAGCCGCCCAGGCGGGGATCTGCTTGATGAGGAATACGGCTGAGAGCAGTTCGAGGTATCGGTTCAGTGTGGTGCGGGGGATGCCGGACGCGGTTGCGAGCGTGGCGGGGACCAGCAAGCCGCCTGAGCGGCCGGCCAGCAGCGCGAGCAGGCGGCGAAGATCGCCACGGCGTTCGATTGCTGCGAGTTCTTGCACGTCGCGTTCGATGAGGCTGGTCAGGTAGGAGTCGAAGAAGGCCGTGCGGCGGCGGGGTGAGCGGTGGATCGCCTCCGGGAAGCCGCCGCGCGTGACACGGTCGAGATAGTCGCGCTTGCGCAGGGCGGAGACGCGGGACAGGCCGGGCCCATGGGTGAATGCGGCGTCGATGAAGGTGTCAGGGGACTGGTCCAGCTCCCCCTGGGAAAATGGCCATAGCTCGACGATTTCCATCCGGCCGGGCAGCGCGTCGGGGAGTTCGCGCAGCGCCAGCACCTGGGCGGACCCGGTCAGCAGGAACTGCCCGGGACGCGGGTCGGTGTCAACGGTTACCTTGATCGAGCGAAACAGCTCCGGGGCCAGCTGGATCTCGTCGATCACCATGAGGCCGTCGTGCTCGACGAAGCCAGCCGGATCATCTCGTGCAGCGCGCAGCGTAGCCGGATCATCCAGCAGGCGGATCACGGCGTTCGCATGCGCCCGGGCAGCGATCCTGGCCAGGGTGCTCTTTCCTGCCTGCCGGGCACCGTTCAGCGTGACAACCCGCGTATCGGTCAGGGCTTCCGCCACAAGGCTCTCCGCCCTGCGCGGCACTAGGCTCTGGCGGTGATCCATCGCACCAGTATGGCGCGATCCGGTCGCCGGTGTGGTCGGATAGCCGCATACTATGCGGACAGATGGTCGATTATGATGTGGACATCTGGACGGACCAAGTGCGGACATATAGCCGCTTAAGTCGCGTTAGCGCGACCGTGCTCACCGCGTCAGGTGCCACCCGGACCGTCGGCACGCCCGGCAGCAGGCCGACTGCCAGGCCCGCGATCACCAGCAGGGACGGGGCCGGGACGCGCAGCCGCCCTGCGGAGGCCGCGACCACCGTGCCCAGCACTGCGAGGAAGAGAATAGTCGGCAGCCGACCGCCTGCTGCTGCTGCTGCTGCTGCTGCTGCTGCTGCTGCTGCTGCTCCTGCTCCTCCTCCTCCTCCTCCTCGCGGCGGCGCCGGGTGGGCACGCTAAGCGTCGATGATGACCGGGATGACCGCCGGCTGGCGGCCGAATGTCTTGCGCGCCCAGGCCTGCGTTTCGCGGGCGATCAGCTGCTCCAGCCGCCCGGTGGCCGTGATGCCCTGCTCGGCGGCCTGGGCGAGGGCTTTCTCGATGACCGGGATCAGGGGCTCGAAGGTGGTGGGGTCGTGCTCGAAGCCGCGGGTGAGGACATCGGGTTCCTCGGTGAGCTGGCCGGTGCCGGCGTCGATGAGCGCGATGACGGTGAGCACGCCCTCCTCGCCCAGCGCGCGCCGCTCGGCGAGCGATGCCTCGGTGACCCGGCCGACCGTGTGGCCGTCGACGTAGACGTTGTGGACGTCCACCCTGCCTGTGATCGCGGCGCGCCTGCCGGCGAGGTTGACGGCGTCGCCGTTGGCGGCCACGAGCACCCGGCCGCGGTCGACCCCGGTGCTGACGGCGAGCCCGGCGTTGGCCCGCAGGTGGCGGGCCTCGCCGTGCACGGGCAGTACTGCGGCGGCCTGGATAAGGTTGTAGCAGTAGACGAGTTCCCCGGCGCTGGCGTGCCCGGACACGTGCACCTTGGCGTTGCCCTTGTGCACGACGTTGGCGCCGAGGCTGGTCAGGCCGTTGATGACCCGGTAGATGGCGTTCTCGTTGCCCGGGATGAGTGAGCTGGCCAGCAGCACGGTGTCTCCCTCGCCCACGCTGATGGCGTGGGTGCCGGCGGCCATGCGGGACAGGGCGGCCATGGGCTCGCCCTGTGACCCGGTGCAGATCAGCGTCACCTTGCGGGCGGGGAGGCGGTCCGTGTCGCTGGCCTGGACGAGGAGGCCTTTGGGGATCCTGAGGTAGCCCATCTCGGCGGCCAGGCCCATGTTGCGGACCATGGACCGGCCTACGAAGGCGGCCTTGCGGCCGTGGGCATGCGCGGCGTCGAGAACCTGCTGGATGCGGTGCACGTGGCTGGCGAAGCTGGACACGATCACCCGGCGCGGGGTGTCGCGGAACACCGCTTCGATGGCGGGGATCAGGTCGCGTTCAGCGGTGGTGAAGCCGGGGACGTCAGCGTTGGTGGAATCGATCAGCAGCAGGTTGACACCGACCTCCTCGAATCGGGCGAAGCCGCGCAGGTCGGTCAGCCGCCCGTCCAGCGGGAACTGGTCCATCTTGAAGTCACCCGTGTGCAGCACCAGGCCAGCTGCGGTGCGGATCGCGATCGCGAGACCGTCCGGGATGGAGTGGTTGACGGCGAGAAACTCCAGCCCGAACGGCCCGAGGCTGAGCTTCCCGCCTTCATGGACCTCGATCGTCGCGGGCTTGATGCGGTGCTCGGCCAGCTTGGCGGACACGAAGCTCAGGGTCAGCCGCGAGCCTACGACCGGGATGTCAGGCCGCTCTCGCAGCAGGTACGGCACGCCGCCGATGTGGTCTTCGTGGCCGTGGGTGAGCACGACCGCTACCACGTCGGGCAGCCGGTCCCGGATCGTGGCCCAGTCAGGCAGGATCAGGTCCACGCCGGGCTGGTGCTCCTCGGGGAACAGCACCCCGCAGTCCACGATGAGCAGCCGGCCTTCATGCTCAAAGACGGTCATGTTCCGGCCGATCTCGCCGAGGCCGCCCAGCGCGGTGACACGCAGGGCGCCCGGGGGGAGGGGCGGGGGGGAAAGCCACGGGCCGGGCTGCAGAAGTCACACTCATACGTTACGTGAGAGTAGAGTGTGGCCGGAACGGCGTTCGTAGACCATGGGGATGGCGGGGCCGCCGTGCGGCAGGCGGTGGGCATGTGCCGGCAGTTCCGCCCGGGAAGCCTCGAGGTGGCGGCGGGCCCGGGCGGGGTCATCGCCGGCCAGGACCTCGCTGCGGTGGACGAGGGGAATCAGGAGCCGGCGCTGCGGGCCAGCGGTCGTGCCCGGCGGCCGCCGTGATCCGGGATGCAGCCGTGGCGACGGCCCAGTCGTGGTTGAGGATCGACAGGATCAGCGTCTCCAGCATGACGGCCCCGGCGAACGTCGACTCGACGACCAGCAGTAGTGAGCCGCGAAGTGGCATTCGCCCTCGGGGCAGCCCCAGATGTCGCCCGTGAACCGGTAGCGGGCCAGGCGCCGCAGCGTGACGTGGCCAACGATCCGGGACCGGCCGGGGATGTCCAGCGCGGAGTCGCTGAAGTGGGAGCCCACAAGCCATCCGGTCCCGCCGGCCAGCCATTGCGGTAACGCCGGCGTGCGGGAGCGCCGGGGCGAAGACCTCGAACACCACCCGCCGGTGTCCCGCCCCGCTGCGCAGGGCAGCGCCCAGCATGGTAGTCGTGCTGGTCAGTCAGCATGCTGGCGCACGGCACAGCTCAGCTCCTCCCCCGCCGCTGGGGCACGGCCCCGCGGGGCCGTGCCCCAGGCTGGGCGCCCGGGGCACGGCCGCGGCCTGGCCACTGGCGCGGAAGCGGGACGGCTCCGTCGATCACCTGGTCCACGTTCGCCGTGTGGATCTCCCAGACGGCCTTCCATCCGCCGCCGGGCTGCCCGTCCTCGAAGATCAGCACGTCACCTTCGTACCGGCACCGGGCCGCCGTGAAGTGCAGCACCGGGCCGCCGATCAGCCGGATCCGGTAATGCGCCACGACGTCTCCTGATCCTGGCCGGGCCGCGGGACCGCCTCACGCGCGGACGCCGGCACCGGATGCCGCCCCGGCCAGGACCGGGACATGGGCAGCCGGCCCCGCCTCGCCGCCGGCCAGGTCGGCGACGACACAGGTGACGTTGTCGGGGCTGCCTGCCATGTTGGCGAGTTCGGTGAGCCGGGCGGTCGCCAAGCCCGGGCCGGGAGATGCCGCGAGGACGGTATGCAGGGCCCGGTCGCTGACCATCCCGGACAAGCCGTCGGAGCAGAGCAGGTACCGGTCGCCGGGTTTCGCCTGGCCCGTCAGCAGGTCTGGTTCCGCGCCAGGAGTGCCGTCCAGTACCCGAATGATCACTGACCGCTGCGGATGAGCTGGCGGAGCGCGCCGCTGCGGAGCAGGTATGCGCGGGAATCACCGATGTGGCACAGCGCCAGCCGGGTACGGGACCAGAGCATCGCGGTGAGCGTGGTGCCCATGCCGGTCAGCGCGGGATCGGCGGCGCTCATGTCACGCAGGCGCGCGTTGGCACTCGAGGCCGCCGCCGCGAGCGCCAACGGCAGGCCGCTGGGCGGCGCGGGCCCGTCAAGGGGAGCCAGCGCGGCGATGACCGCAGCGCTGGCGGTCCCGCCGCCGGCGTGACCGCCCATTCCCTCCGCGACGGCGAGAAGGCAGGGGCCGCCGTAGGCAGAGTCCTCATTGCCCTCGCGGACCAGGCCGGCCTCAGAGCGGGCCGCGTAGCGGAGGAAAGGTGCCGCCTCAGGCATTGACGGGGACTTCTGGCAGGTGTGGCCATAGTTGCCGCAGGTGAGTGTACTTGCCCTCGGGCAGCCGCTGGAGAAGTGCGATCATCTCGGGGCGCCCCCGGCTGGCGATCACCGCCTCGACCAGGTCGCCGGGCGTGGCCGGGGGATGGTCGAAGGCAGCCGCCGTGTGGCGGGCGATCTCGCTTCGGGTGACCGGAAGCACATGTCCTCTTTTCTGCGCAGGTCTGTGACGTCACTGCCCGGGCGCCGGCCCTGACGTCACCGGGGAGGCGGTTGCGGCAGCCGGCCGCCCGGCCAGCCGGGGCACCCGGGGCCGGTAACGCACGCGCGGGCCGCCCGGCCCGGCCTGTAACGGAGCGCGGAAGGACGAGACGCAGTGCCCGGATGCACATTACCCTCACGTGAGAGTAGAGTCAACGAATGCTGCCGTGAACGGTCACGGGGGCAGGATCTGCGTGCCTCCGCCGCTGTCGCCCGGACCGCGGGGCGCGGTCGCGGCGGGCCGGTAGCCGGGCGGGATGGGCTTGCCCTGGCTGGACCGGCCGAGCATGAGGGCATCGCAGCTGGCGCAGAGCAGAACCTGGTGCCAGCCGGTGATGGACAGCTGGGTGCCCCGGGAGTACTGGGTGAGCGGCTGGGCGCGCTCGTGAAGCTGATCGCCGCCGCAGGTGGCGCAGGCCCGCCTGGCCTCACGCCGCCATGAGGTGCCGCAGGTGCCGCAGGTGATCTGGATGCCCTCGTCCCTGCGCTGCCCGGTGAGGTCGTGGGCCTCTCCGCAGGCGGGACAGGCGATCTCGCGTGACATACCGTCCATTCCCTCGCTTATCGCCGGGGTGTCCCTGAGGCTGTGTGCCGGCGCGGAACGGCGGCACAGGCCCCGCCCCGATGCCGGGATTACAGTCCCCGCGCCGGGAGGGCGCCGGAAGCTACTCTAACGTGACGGTAAATTGTGGTGCCGTCTCCCGGGATATAAGTGGCGGTGGGTGACCGGCAGATGCGGACCGGCGAGGCGGGCCTGGTCACGCCGCCGGGCGGACGCACGGCGGGTTCCGGCAGTGCACCGGCGATTGATGCGGAGCGACTGCTCCTGGTCAGCCGGATAAACCGCTGAGCCCGGTTCTGGGCTGGGCACGGGTTCGCCGGATGACCGGGGATGCCGCCGCCGGAACGCTACCCTGACGTCAGGGGAAGGTAGCGGTGTGATGCACACCGCCGCGGGCTGGCGTGCGTGTACCACCAGTGAGGTGAGTGTTCTCCCGATCGTGCGGGCTGTGCGCGGGTCCACGATGCCCACAGGGGCTGGCGTCCCGCGGCACCGGGGGAGTGGTCCGGCCCGGCGCCGCGGGGACGCTGGCGGGTGTGCGGAGCCGTGCGTGGTGGCTGCGCCCGCCGGTAGCCTACTTTAACGTCACGGTAGAGTGATGCTGAGGCCCGGGAGGTGGGCGAGATGGTGGCTGGGGAGCGGATGCAGATCGGTGAGGTGGCGGAGCGGACCGGGCTGTCGCTGCGGACGATCCGTTATTACGGCGAGGTCGGGCTGGTCACGCCGTCGGGGCGGTCGCGCGGCGGGTTCCGCTTGTACACCCGCGCGGATGTGGAGCGGCTGCTGCTGGTCAAGCGGATGAAGCCGCTGGAGTTCTCGCTGGAGGAGATGGCCGGCCTGCTGGGGGTCCTGGACCGGTTGGCGGAGGCGGGACCGGGACAGCGGGCGGAGCTGCGTGACCGGCTGGCCATGTATGAGCAGGCGGCCATGGCGCGCTGCGCCGCGCTGCGGGAGCAGCTGGAGGCGGCTGAGGACTTCGCCGCGCGGCTGGCCAGGGCACAGGAGGTTCCGCGCGGGAGCGGGAGCGGGAGGGAGAAGAACCGCAGATGACGGCGGCTGGCACGGAAGAACGAACCCAGGCCGGCGGGGTGCCCGCGGAGGCGGCGCGACGGCGGGCGTTCGCGGTGATCAGCCACCCGGACGCGGGGAAGTCCACGCTGACCGAGGCGCTGGCGCTGCACGCCTCAGCGATCAGCGAGGCCGGCGCGGTGCACGGCAAGACCGGGCGGCGGGGGGTCACGTCGGACTGGATGGAGATGGAACGCGACCGGGGCATCTCGATCACCTCCGCGGTGCTGCGCTTCACCTACCAGGGCATGGTGCTGAACCTGCTGGACACTCCCGGCCACGCTGATTTCTCTGAGGACACCTACCGGGTGCTGGAGGCGGTGGACTGCGCAGTCATGCTGCTGGATTCGGCCAAGGGCCTGGAACCGCAGACGCTCAAGCTGTTCGACGTGTGCCGGGCCCGCCGCATCCCGGTCATCACGTTCGTGAACAAGTGGGACCGGCCCGGCCGCGAGCCGCTGGAGCTGCTCGATGAGATCGAGCAGCAGATCCGGCTGCGCCCTACCCCGGTGACCTGGCCGGTCGGAATCGCGGGTGACTTCCGGGGGCTGATCGAGCGGGCCACCGGTGAGTACACGGTGTTCACCCGCGCGCCGGGTGGTGCGGGCCGCGCCGCCGGGCAGGCCCTCACCCCCGCGCAGGCGGCCGCACGCGACGGCCATGCGTATGAGGTGGCGGGTGAGGAACTGGCGCTGCTGGCGGAGATCGGCGCGGATGTGGACCTGGCCTCGTTCCTGGCCGGTGAGTCAACGCCGGTGCTGTTCGGCGCCGCGCTGCCTAACTTCGGGGTGGCCCGGCTGCTGGATGCGCTGTGCGAGCTGGCGCCGCCGCCCGCACCGCGCCGCACCGCGGCGGGGGTGGAGCATCCGGTGGATGGTGGTTTCGCGGGCCTGGTGTTCAAGGTGCAGTCCGGGATGAACCCCGCGCACCGCGACCGGGTCGCGTTCGTGCGGGTGTGCGCCGGGCGGTTCGACCGCGGCATGGTGCTCACTCACGCCGCGACCGGGCGGCCGTTCGCCACCAAGTACGCCCAGGCCATGTTCGGCCGCGACCGCGTCACCCTGGATGTTGCCTACCCCGGCGATGTGGTCGGCCTGGTCAACGCGGCGTCGCTGCGGCCCGGAGACACGCTGCATGACGGCACGGCGGTGCAGTTCCCGCCGATCCCGGCGTTCGCCCCCGAGCACTTCGCGGTGGTGCGCTCCCGGGATGCGAGCAAGGCCAAGCAGTTCCGCAAGGGGATCAGCCAGCTCGACACCGAAGGCGCCATCCAGGTCCTGTCCTCTGACCTGCGCGGCGACCAGGCGCCTGTGCTCGCCGCGGTCGGCCCGCTGCAGTTCGACGTGGTCCTGCACCGGCTCGAACACGAATTCGCCGCTCCTGCCCAGCTGGACCATCTCGGCTACAGCCTGGCCCGGCGCACCGACGCCGGCGGTGCCGCCGCCCTGGCGGGGCTGCGGGGCACCGAGGTTCTCACCCGCCGCCTCGACGGCGTGGCGCTCGCGCTGTTTGAGGACAAGTGGCGGCTGCGGGCGATCCAGCAGGATCACCCGGGCATCCTCCTGGAGCCGCTCCCCGCCGGCACACAGTAGTCCCGGCACCATCCCATCCCCGCCAACCCGGCAATAGGCCGCGGGCACGCCGGATTGCACTACGTGCCCGCCCTGGCCGGGCGGGCACGGCCCGCACCGCTGTGTGCGTCAGCAGAATGGAGACGTTCCCGCGTGCCCGCTGAGGCCACCGCTGTCACCGCCTGTATCCCTGGCCCGCCGCCTGCCAGCCGCTGGTATGGCCCCCGCGTGGTCACCGCCAGTTCCCTGGTCCTCGCGCTGACCGCCCCCGGCCAGACCGCGGCGATTTCCGCGTTCGTGGACCCGCTGGTGCACGGCCTGCATATCTCCCGCACGGGCATCTCAGCCGCCTACCTGGCCGGCACCCTGGCCGGGGCCGCTGCCATGCCGCTGTTCGGGCGGGGCATCGACCGTTTCGGCGCGCGGCGGCTCATGGCCCTGATCGCGCTGGGCTTCGGCGCGGTGCTGATCGGGCTGTCGGCGGTCAGCGGGATCGCCGGGCTCACCGCCGGCTTCGCAGGCATACGCATGCTGGGCCAGGGGGCGCTGAACCTCACCGCCACCACCGCTGTCGCCGTCTACATCGAACGGCGCCGCGGCCTGGCCCAGGGGATCACCGCCGCCATCGGCACCGCCGGGATCTCCCTGGCCCCGGTCGTGCTGGAAAGCCTCGTCGCCCGGCACGGGTTCCGGACCGTATGGCTGGCCGAAGGCCTCATCATCTGGGCCTCTGTCATCCCCCTCGCACTGCTCGGCCTGCCCCGCCACCCCCAGCCCGGCCCGCCGCCCGCCCGCTGCCCCGCTGTGCCAGCCCGCCCGCGCACGCTGCCGCCGGCAGATTGGACCCGCAGCCAGGCCATGCGCACCGCCATGTTCTGGGTCATCGCCAGCGGGGTCGCGGTGGTCGCCCTGCTGGGCACCGCGCTGACCTTCAACCAGATCTCGCTGCTCGGCGAACGCGGCCTGACCCCAGCCCAGGCCGCCGCGAACTTCATCCCGCAGATGGCAGCCGGCCTGGCCGCCACCCTGGCGACCGGCTACCTCGCCGACCGCGTCCCCGACCGAGTGCTCATCATCGCCTCCCTGGCCATCTTGACCGGGGCGCTGACCGCGGCCGGATACGTCAGCCCCGGCTGGAGCGCCATCGGCTACGGCATGGCCATCGGCGTGGCCGGGAACAGCTTCCGCATCATCGAGGCGACCGCCTTCCCCAGCTGCTTCGGGCTCACCCACATCGGCGCGATCCGCGGTGTCGTGCACACCCTCACCGTCGCCGGCAGCGCGTTCGGGCCCCTGCTGCTCTCGCTCGGGCACAGCTGGGCCGGCTCCTACCGGCCCGTCCTCCTGGCCCTGACCGTCCTGCCGCTGGCTGCCATCGTCTTCGCCGCCGTCGCCCGCACGCCACCCGCCAGCCCGCCCGCACCGGCGCCCCGGCCCGGTGCGCCGGAAGGCACGGCAGCGGCAGCAGGACACGGCGGGCACTAGCAGGTAACCTCAGCGACACTTACCGGCACAGTGCGGGCCGTCCCTGGCCGTGAGGAGAGCCGTGGCTGATGCGGTGCACCCGTTTCCGGGCGGACGGCGTGGGCGCGGAATCTGCGGACAGCGCTGCGGGTTTTCCTGGGCACCGCGAGCGGCGGTGCCGCCGGGCATGGCGGTGGCCGCGGTGGCTATCCCGGCCAGCACGCGGGTAACGGCTTGGAGCACTTGCCAGGCCGGTGCGCCTGCACGTTGAAGTGAGCGCCCGGCAGGGTACGCGGGACCGGGATCTGATTGATAAGGCCAGCAGGCCACGGGCTAGTTGCGCAGCAACGTGCCGCAGGGCTTGCCGCACCTGGCCCTCATCAACGCCGTCGGCGCGCCCTGGCTGACGCGCAGGAACTGTAAGCCCACAGACCCCGCAGCTGGCGGTTAGGTCCGCGGCGCGGAAGCCTCGCGTCGGGCGTCGCCCGGTCTGGCGCCGCTCAACGCCAGCTCCGCCCGCTAGCTGAGCACGAATGCGTACCCGGCGCCGTCGATGAACCGGATCGTCCCACCGGGACCAGTTCTTGGTTGCTGGCAGGTTCGCGGGCGGGTCAGGATTCCGCGGTGCCCGTGGTGATGCACGCCCGGGCGGTCTTCGCGAGGCCGAGCCCCCTCTGGTCAGCGCCGCCGGGGACGGTCATCTGCCGCGGGATCCAGGCGTAGGCCAGGTCATGCCATGGGTCGGCGACACCGATCGCGCCGCCGGCGCCGTCGTGCCCGAACGCCTGGTGGCTTCCCATCCAGAACCGGTCATCGGCTTTCTGGAACACGATGGCGAACCGGGTGGGAAACCCCAGCACCAGGTCGGGCCCGGCCGCCTGGATCTGCGTCATCGTCTCGACCGTCTCCTGCGACAGCAGCCGGGGGAAGCCGTCCACTTCCGCGATGCACATCGCATACAGCCGGGCCAGGCCGCGGGCCGAGCCGGCACCGCTGGCCGCGGCCCGGACGATACGCCGGTTCGGCAGCGGCCCGGCAGCGGCCCGGGCAGCAGCGGCATTGAAAGCCATGCCGACCAGGCTGTCGGGCCCAGGCCCGCGCGCGCCCGGTCCGGCCTGCTGCCCGGCAGGCAGGCGCGCCGGCAGGACGGGCCTGACGCGTGGTTCGTCCTCCTCGGCGGTGGCGATGTGGAAGTCGATGCCTCGCGGCGCGGCGACCTCGTCCCGGAAGAACTGGGCGGCCGGCACGCCGCTGATGCGGCGGACCAGCTCATCCATCAGCGTGCCGATGGTCAGCGCATGGTAGCCATGCGCCGCACCGGGACGCCAGTGCGGCCGCTGCGCCGCCAGCCGCGCGGCCATCCCCGGGTGGTCCAGCCATTCCTCCAGCCTCAGCTGAGGTTCCACACCGGCCAGCCCGGCCTGGTGCGACAGCGCCAGCCTGACCGTCACCGCCTCCTTGCCCGCGCCGGCGAACTCGGGCCAGTAACGGCTGACCGGGGCGTCCAGGTCAAGGGCGCCACGCTGCACGAGCAGCGCGACGCACACCGCAGCGGGGCCCTTGGTGGCGGAGAAAACTGCCTGCAGGTCATCGGGGGCGACGCCCTCACCACCCCACATGTCGGCCACCCGCCGGCCACCGGCATAGGCACAGAACTGGCCGGCGAAGGTGGCGTTTTCGGCCAGCAGCCTCGCGAACTCCTCGCCGACAGGCTCAAATCCCGGGGCGACGGCGGGGGACCCGGCCACGCCAGCGTCGGCAGCCGCGGTCACGATCTGCTGGTCTTCGAAGTCATGAATGCTCATCTCCGCAGGATGTGAGGGCCACGCCGAGTCCGTTGCCAAAGCAGGGGCCGCGGGCCGGCCACGCCGCGGCACCCGGCAGTGCGCGGCGCCGAGCACGGCAACGCGCCCGGCGGCCTGCTGCGGTGAGCTTCAGCCAGGACCACCGCACTCACAGCACGGCTCCCCCGCGCGGGGCACGGGCCACCAGTGAGATTACAGCGACGCGGGCGGGGGCGCCGGCTGGCCCAGATAACCACGGGCCGGGCGGGCAGCGCGCTGGTTTGCTCTGCGGGCCGGCCGCTGGTCCAGCCATCGCCTTTCAAGCGTGCTCCCGCCGTAATCATGAACCACTGCGGCAAGCCATTCCTCCCGGTGATGCAGGTGAGCGGCCAGGTATGCGGCGGTGCTGGTGGCCGCGATGGTGTTCAGCGCCGCGGCCCCCACCGACACGCCGGCCCGTTCGGCGGTGTTGAAGACCGCGCTGGCGACCCCGGACTCGCGCTGCGCGGCGCCGAGGGTAGCGAGGTTCGCCGGGCCCGGCGACAGCGACAGCCCGGCTCCGGTAAGGAGCACCGCGGGCCAGTACGTGACTGGTGGAGCCGTCGCTAGAGTGCGTGGGATGGTGCCCAATCCAGCATCCGCGAACGGCGCGGCCGGTGCACGCGCCGCGGTGCTCGGACCCGGCGGCGTGGTCGGCACGGCCTGGCTGATCGGTCTCGCCGAGGGGCTGCGCCGCGCGGGTGCCGATCTCGCCGGGGCCGACCTCATCGTCGGCACCTCCGCCGGAGCGATCGCGGCGGCGCTGGCGGCCGGCGGCCGGGATCTGACTGCGCTGGCCGGCATCTCGCCCGGCGCTGCGCTGGTCACCGATCCCACCACCGTCACCGACCAGGCATTCGCGGTGATGCGAGAGGCAGGCCAGGACCCAGTGGGTGCGCGCCAGCGCGCCGGCCGGCTGGCCCGCACCGCGACGACGAGCCCGCAGGCTGCCCGCATCGACCGCATGCGAGCCCTCGTCGGCACGGAACACTGGCCGCACCCCGGCCTGGTGATCCCTACCGTTAACGCCGAATCCGGCCAGCCCAGGATCTGGGCCACCGACGACAACATACCCGTGTACCTCGCGGTCACGGCGAGCACCGCATTCCCCGGACAGTCAGCCCCGATCACCATCACAAACCGCTATTACCTCGATGGCGCGTTGCGCAATGGGTCCAACGCCGATCTCGCCGCAGACGCGAAGGTGCTCCTCATCGCCGAGCCGCTGGGACACATATTCCCCACCGTCGTCCCTGCCGGGCCATCGCGGGTTGTGCAGATCACAGCCGATGCCGGCAGCATCGGGACCTTCGGCCCCGACCTTGCCGACGAGACCCGGTGGACGGCCAGTTTCGGAGCCGGGCTGAGGCAAGCAGCCACCGCCGCGAACGACGCGCGAACGGCCTGGCTAGCATGAACTGCCCGCCTCAGCGCCGATGCCAGCACCAGCCGATTGCCTGACGAGGTTGACGGCGGCCACGAGAGACTGCCCGCAGACGGCCAGATGACGGCCCGCTGGCGGACATGAGTTCTGCCCGGTGACGGCCATGGTTCTGCCCGACACGAACTGATCATTCCCGCCCGGTTGCCGGGCTGGGGGTCCCTTTCCCGTTTGGCTGGTCAGTGCCAACTGACACCAGCTTCCCGGGAAGGGGACGCGTGAAGAGTGCCGAGGAGATCATGAACATCCTGGAGGCGTACGACCTGACGGGGTCGTTCCGCGACGCGGGCGAGCTCGCTGGCTGCTCGCATCACACGGTAGCCCGCTACGTTCGGGCGAGGGAGGAAGGACGGCTCGTGCCGGGCGCGTCAGCGCCCCGGCCCGGGGTGATCGACGAGTTCCTGCCCAAGCTCGAAGAGCTCGTCGAGCGGAGCAAGGGCAGGGTCCGGGCCGACGTGGTGCACGAGAAGATCACCGCGATGGGTTTCGCGGGGTCGGAGCGCACGACGCGGCGGGCAGTCGCGCGGCTGAAGAAGTCCTGGCACTCGGGCCGGCGGCGGGTGTTCCGCCCGTGGGTCCCGGAGCCGGGGATGTGGGCGCAGTACGACTTCGGGGATGGCCCGGAGGTCGCCGGGGCGGCGACGGTGCTGTTCTGCCTGTGGCTGGCCTGGTCGCGGTTCCGGGTCGTGCTCCCGATCCTGGGCAAGACCCAGGCGTCGGTGTGGGCCGCCGCCGACGTCGCGCTGCGGCGGGCCGGCGGGGTGCCGGCCTACCTGCTGACCGACAACGAGAAGACGGTCACGGTCGAGCACGTGGCCGGGATGCCGGTGCGGAACCCCGGGGCGGTGGAGTTCGGCCGGCATTACGGGCTGACGGTCGCGACCTGCGTGCCGTATGACCCGGCGTCCAAGGGCGGCTCGGAGTCCACGGTCAAGCTGGCCAAGGCCGACCTGGTGCCTGCGGCCGCGAACCTGCTCGGGGAGTACGGCAGCTTCGCGGCTCTTGAGGCTGCGTGCGCCGTCTTCTGCGAGCAGGTCAACGCCCGCCCGCACCGGGTCACCCGCCGGGCCCCGGCGGAGATGCTGGCCGACGAGCGGCCCCGGCTGCACCCGGTCCCGGCTTTCCCGTTCACCGCGGCGCTGGGCGTGACGCGGCGGGCGGACGCGATGTCGCTGGTCGCGTTCGAGGGCGGCCAGTACTCGGTCCCGCACCGGCTGGCCGGGCAGGTCGTGCACGTCCGCCGGCACGGCAGCCAGGTCGTCATCGCCTGCGCCGGCCCGCAGGGGCCGGCCGAGGTGGCACGCCACCTCGCCACCTCGCCGGGCAGCCCGCGGCTGGACGAGTCGCACTACCCGCCCGCCCCGCCCGGGGCGCTGAACCGGGAGCCGAAGCCCCGCACCGCGGCCGAGGCGGAGTTCCTCGCCCTTGGTGACGGCGCCGGGCTCTGGCTGGCCGAGGCCGCCGCGGCCGGCGCCTCCCGGGTCCGGTCCAAGATGGCCCGCGCAGTCCAGCTTGCCGCCCTGCACGGGACCGAACCGGTCAACCGGGCACTCGGGCAGGCCGCCGCGGCAGGCCGGTTCGCCGACGGCGACCTCGCCGCGCTCCTCGCCCACCAGGCGTCCGCCGCTCCCGGCGAGACCACCCGGGCCGGCGAGTCCCGCACCCTCGCCCAGGGCACCGGCGGCTGGGCGCCCCGCGACGGCAGGCAGGAGGCAGGCCAGTGACCGCCCGGGGCAGCGACGGGCAGGCCGTCGTCCTGTCCGCGCAGGACGCGGCGTTCATCCGGCAGGCCCTCATCGCCGCATCAGCGGTCTTCGCCCAGGCCAAGGACATCGGCGGACCCGGATACCAGGCCCTGCAGGATGCGGCGCTGGAAGCCCCGGAAGGCGGGCGTCCCCTGGCCGCAGTGCACTACGACGTCTGCCTCGCCGTCGACCACATCGACTTCCCGGCGCCCGTCAGGAGCACCCGGTGACCGCCGCCGCCCCGGCCCCGCCGCCGCTCGACGACGGGCTGGAACAGCTGCTGCGCCGCATGCGGCTGCCCCACATGCGCCGCATCGCGGC